>NZ_JAENDK010000017.1:0-134044 GCF_051172795.1 Formosa sp. S-31 | reverse complement strand
TTTTCGCAATTGGATGAGATTTTACAAATAATGTCAGGTAAATATTTATTCCGTCACTATTTATTTCATATTCGTTCCTCATTTTTTAGCTTGTGTACAACATGTGGATAAACACACTGGTGTGTTTATTTCTATTATATATCCACTCAAATATAAGCAAATACTTACATGTCTAAAGGGTTTTTTATTGCGGA
The DNA here is from genome assembly GCF_051172795.1 of Formosa sp. S-31. Lineage (NCBI taxonomy): Bacteria > Pseudomonadati > Bacteroidota > Flavobacteriia > Flavobacteriales > Flavobacteriaceae > Formosa > Formosa sp. S-31. Next base: position 133,850 of record NZ_JAENDK010000017.1, on the reverse strand, counting down.
GAAACTGTTTTTGGCTACATGAGTATATATCTCAGTTGTTTTAGTGGAGTTATGTCCAAGTAAAAGTTGTATATATCTTATGTCAGTACCAGCTTCTAAGAGATGAGTAGCAAAACTATGACGAAGCGTGTGTGATGAAACTGGAATTTTTATACCTGCTTGTTTGGCAGTATTACTAACAACTTTGCCTACGCTATTAGCGCTATATTGTTCTTTGGTTTGGCCTTCAAATAAATAATTTTTAGGTCTATATTGTCTATAATATTCTCTTAAGTCTTTTAACATTTTTTTAGATAAAATGGTGTACCTGTCCTTATTGCCTTTAGCATCTCTGACTTTAATTAGCATTCGGTTACTTTCAATGTCGGTAAGTTTTAAATTCAGTAGTTCAGAACGTCTTAGTCCGGCAGAGTAGAGTAGGGCTATAATGCATTTGTGTTTTAGGTTATTGGCACAAGAAATGATCGAGAAAACGTCATCTTTTGAAAGTACTGTAGGGAGTTTTATTGATTTTCTTGGACGTTCTATACTGTAAAATCTGTTTGGAAGTCCTAAGACAGTTTCGTAATAAAATTTAATACTGTTAACTGCTTGATTTATGTAGCTGTCTGATCGATTGGTTTTGACTAGAAATTCTAAATAATTTCTAATGTCATTTTCATCTAGGTGGTTAATATCTTGCTTGTTGTAATAGTTTATAAAACATTCGAAGCAGGAAACATAGGTTTTAACAGTATTGTTTGCGTATTTTTTTAACTCTAATTTTTGTAAGTAGTTCTCAGGACAAAATTTATAGTCCGGATGTCGTTTCCTTGTGTAGACCCACCTTGCGTCAAATATCTCATCCAGTTCTTTAGCTCTAGTTTTTTCAAAAAAGTATTTGGTATCTATCCAGGCTACACCTTTAAATAATTTAAAAATTGCATTTAGATTGTGTCTGGTGTTTGGAATGTAAAACATAGTAAACTCTTTACTCCATTTTACGTCTTCCAGTTCCTTGATTAAAATTTGCAATGTCGAGTTGGCATAAAATTTAAGTCCAATTTGTTGAGTGTCATCTATGAGAAGATGTCTTAATGTAATATGAAGTTTTAATGACATGTTTATTGAATTATTGTGTAATTTACATGTAATTCAATAGCTAGTTGGTTGTTAAGTATTTGTATTCGTTTGTAAATATTTGTAAGCGTTTGTAAACGTTTGTACACGGATAGAAAGGAAAGGACCTCAATCTGTTTTTAATATTTGGGGCCTTTATCTTTCGTTATGTTGGGGTCGGAGTGGATAGTCCGGGAACCTGAACCATAAACAGCGGAAATAATCATCCAGTCTGCGATAAGACATGAAGTATTATTAAAAAGGGGAGGCAAATTTCATTATGCTCAGTTTTTTCCGCTGCGGGTGACTCAGTTTGTTCGCCCTATCCAATAAGTGTTAGGAACAATTTTGAGCCAATTAAAAAAAATAATCAAATCAATATATTTGGTATATTTGAGCCGATAACAAGTAGTAATCGGCTCATGAATTATAATTGGCAACATAAAAATTGGCCTAATTTTAAATACGACTCATCCGTGATAGATGACATTGTTTTAGAATTTGCATTAGAAACAGGTGAAGTAAAAGGGTTAATTGATGGTTTGCCGCTAGAGTTTCAACAAGAAACCATAATTCAATTTATGATTGATGAAGCAATAAAAACCTCAGAAATAGAAGGGGAGTATCATAGCAGACAAGATATAATGTCTTCAATAAAACTACGATTAGGCTTACACAAAAATATTTTTCAAATAAAGGACCAATCAGCCAAAGGAATTTCTGAATTAATGGTAGAAATTCGAGAAAATTATGCCTCTACTCTTAGTGAAACTCTAATTAAACAATGGCACGATATTTTATTTAAAACCGCTCGCTTTATAAATAGTGGTTCGTATAGACAAGGCATAGAACCAATGGTAATTATTTCTGGAAGGTATGGTAAAGAAATCATACACTTTGAAGCTCCTGCTTCTATAAATCTTCCTAGCGAAATGTCTCAATTTGTAGAATGGTATAACAGCTATAAGGTTACCCCTCAGGATATAAAAGATATATTAATAAAAACTGCAATTACTCACCTATATTTTGAATCTATCCATCCGTTTGAAGATGGAAACGGACGTATTGGTCGGGCGCTAGCAGAAAAATGTCTTTCTGAATCTATGAAGCGTCCAATAATATTGAGTCTATCAACGGTAATTGATCAAGACAAACAGGCTTATTATGATGCACTCAAACAGGCTCAAAAAGGGTTAGAAATAACCTCTTGGATACATTATTTTTCATCCACCATTTTAAAAGCTCAGAAACAAGCTAAAACAATAATTAGATTTACTTTAAAGAAATCAAAACTTTTGGGTCAGATTAGAGATCAAATTAACGAAAGACAGCTAAAAGTCTTAAATAAAATGCTTGATTATGGAATTGAAGGTTTTAAAGGGGGAATGACTGCTAAAAAATACATTGCTCTAACAAAAACCTCTAAAGCAACAGCTACAAGAGATTTACAAGATTTAGTTGAAAAACGTGCCTTATTTTCTATTGGCTCTGGTCGAAATGTACATTATGAGCTGAATTTAGAAATGTTTTAATTGGGGTAAATTCCATCCGGTTTGGAGGATGCATACAATATTTCAGTAATGAATACATCCAAATACTTATAAGAAATAGCTGAAAATGAAAGAATGTAAATAAGAGTAATAATTGCCTGTTTTTTATTCATTTATAGTTTTGTTTTAATTGTTTGTAATAGGTGTATCAACACACTAGTTAGTTTGTTTTTTTTGTTTCTGTTGATATAGGTAAAACTTATAAGTATTAAATGTAACCTATGGCGTTTATAGAAAATTATTATTGTGGTGTTTACTGTATTATTGATTCCAATACATAATTTTTATTCAAAATATCTCCAGAAATTGATTTATAATATAAGTAATATGAAAAATTAAAGTATCTATAATTTTTGTGAGCGAGAATAGCTAAAATTTCATCGAAGTTCAGTCTTTCGTTTTCATTATTTTCATTAGTTATAGATTGTAATATTTCTTTGAAATTGGCTCTTAGTATTAATGTTTGATTCTCTTTTATGGTTAAAAATCTCTCATTTTGCATATTGTATATTGCGCCTGGAGGTAAAGAATACATGTTATGTTTATAGAGTAAACCAAAATGAAAGACAGTTCCTGGTTTTACTTTAAAAGGGTCGAGTATTTGAACAGGATAGTTATCTAAATTTTTGTGTTTAAGTTCTAATATAGAATCTTGAATTTGATAACTAACTTCTAAGTTTTGAGAAAAGAGCGTATTAGTTATTATACAAGCCACAACATGGATAATGGATTTTAGTTTTAGTTTCATATTAGAGTAATAGTAAATGGGGATTTTAGTTTCTAGTAGTTTAGTTAAAGGTGAATTCTGCCAACCAATTAAGATGTGATTTTTTTTAGGTTGACTAAATTAAGCTTTTTAAGATTATTTAGGATTAAGGATATACCGTAAAAATAGTAAGGTATTTATGTGAATAATTGGTGTTTTAGACCTAGCAAAGGTGGAGATTGTGTTAAAGTAACTAGAATAAATAATAGAGGAGTAGTATTCGGATACTATTAATTAAGGAAAGGAGTTTCTAAACAAGAAGCAATTCCTTCTGTTTTAGGTGTGTTTAAGGCTTGATATCTAGTATTTAGGAATTCAGAAATGCTCTTAGCGAGAGGAATAGCTAAAACGATTTGTGGAACGTGCTTTTGTATGAAGGACAATAAACTTTGAAACGAGAATCCATAGTTGTGTACAAGCTAATTTGAGCTGAAAAACTTACTGTGCAGGATAGAACGGGAATCATGAACAGCGGAAATAATGATCCAGTCTAACACGACACCAAGTAGTATTTCATGCGTAGCTGTGAATATAAATAGAGGGATGCCTGTATCACAAAAAAGATGAACTGTTGCAATAGTTCATTTTTAAACGTTGATAGCGAATTTTAGCTGTTTTACAAGGGTTTTAAAGGGTGTTTAATGATTTGTGAAATAGAAAATAATTTTGTGATAAAAAAATATCACAAAATTATCAGGGTAATTATCACAAAAAAAACTGAAGCAAAATTTAGCTTCTACTTATATCGATGGTGAAGGATCTTATCCATCCCTCGTTTAAGAAAAAGGATTCCAACACACTAAAATTAAATTTACTTGAATTAGACCCCGAGTCCGAAAAATAATAGTTTTGATAAGTCCAAGTGTCTTTCTTTTTAAGTTCCAAAAGTTCTAGCAATACCTTATCGAATTCCGCACTCAATTCATCGGATACATAATCACCAACTTTCTTTAACGTGGCAATATACTTTTCAACTTGCTCCCGATTTTCCTTTACGCTCCTATCACTACGTAAGCTATACATCCAAATGATCAACTGAATGAATTCCTTTGAAAACAGAAAATCTTCACGCTCAAATTTCCCAAACTCCTCTTCACAATAGGTTCCATCATGAACCTGCTGTAAAACCTCCCTAACATATTTGGAAACGGTGATATTACGCTTTTCAGCTCGTGATACTATTGTCGCCTTGAGTTCTTTTGGAATTCTAAAATTCAAGCTTTCTTCTTCATTTTGAATCTTTTTCTTTTTAGCCATATATCTTAATTGGGTATATCGGTTGTATCCTTCCTAAAATTAACTTTGAAGATTTGTGTGAGTATCTGTTCCTTTGCATTTTTCATTGCTCGCTCTTTCACCTTATCCAAACGCTGTTTCCTCTCATCATTTTTGGTGACTTTCTCTGGTTCCTTTTGAGGCAGTGCGGGAACAACAATTGGCGCTTTGATTTGAACCAATTGTTCTTTCCACCTCTCTATAGCCTCACGACGAAGTTCATTTATATCATTCTTCTCCAAAACATAGTTTCCAAAATGCGATTTGAACTCCTCAAAATGCTCCTTAAAACTTTTTAGCTGAAATGCTATCGCCCTCTGTTGATCCTTTGTAATTTCAGGGATGTCACGCTGCCAATTGTCAAGAAACCATTGGCTCATCAACACACAGCCCTCCACCTGTTGACCGTACTTCTTCAAAAGATAGCCCAGACTCTCTTCTTTTATATCACCTTTCAGCTCCATTAACTTGAACAGATTATCACTGAGCAACATGGATTTGGACATGATGTGGTGACAGGCCAGTTTATCTTCTACAAAATAGTTCGCCCCATTGTTTTCTATCAAGACCAATTTATTGGCATGTTCTTCCCAAAGTCCCTTTCCTTCTTCATCCAAATACTCCGAGAGGTTTTTGGGCAAATAAAACACCAAAGACCTTAGAAGATTTTTTCCTAGATCCAAAAGAATCTCTTCCATAGACTGTACATTAGGCATTTTTAATTCTTTAATATTTCTGAATAATCACTTGGCAGTTCGGCATCAATATCCCTTAAATATTTTTCAAGGGCAGCCATAGAGGTATGCCCTGTAATCAACATTAGATTCCCCTTTGCAGTATGTGGATTTGTCTTTTGGGACATTTGTCTGTATAGTTTCGTAAAAAAGGTATGCCTGAAGCTATAGATTCCGTAGTCTTCATCAAAACCAAACTCATCCTTTACCACTTTCTTGAAGCGTTTGGTAAAATAACCTCTCTTTTGGTCGGGAGTGATATCCCAAACACCTCCCATCCCATTGGGAGTAAACAGTGAATCCTTCTTTTTTAGACTGGAAAGGTCAGGCAGTTCATCAATAAGTATATCAGGGATAATCTTTGTTTTTAAGGGACTGTTTTTGGCCTTAAAGCTAAGGGTCTTGTTCTTTAGGTCAAGATCACCAACTTTTAATCTGCACACCTCTATTGGACGCATAAAACTATAGGAAACAAACTTGATAAAATGGAGCAGCAATGGATCGTTGTCTTCAAGATATTGGAATATCCGCTCCTGTTCTTCCCTGCTATAGGTTTTGTTCCTTTTGGGGTCTGTTTTGAGCTTTTTGATGTTCTTAACAAAATTGCTTGTAACCTTATCGTTGCTTTCAAGAGTTCCCATCATACTGCTCAAACTCGCCCTGTAATTGTTATAGTTCCTTGCAGAGGTTCTATCCAAGACATCATTCAAAAACTCCAAAACAACCTTCTTATCAAGTTGAGCAATATATTTGAGTTTGGGATGGTTCTCCTCAATCCATCTCCTGAACACACTCAGATGGTTCTCGTAAGACCTCAAACTACTCTCACGAAGCAAACGCTTCTTTAGGTTCAGATCAAAATCAAGGGCCTCTATGAATCCCTCCCCTATTTCGGTCTCTTTAGATTCTTGTGACACTTCTACTTTTGGAACAATTTTCACAGTTTCCTCTTTCGCATCTTGTACTGGCTCTTTATTTACTACAGCTTCTTTGCCCTCTTCGCTCGCATAGAAACGCTCGGTATTATCCTCATAAGGATTGTATCCTTCCGACAAAAGTTGACTTATAATTTTGCTGTAAATCCCTAAAGCTGCTAAGCGTTCTTCCTTGGTCTTATGTTGATTTGCATTACCATAAAACGGGGTTTGCATTTTGAGCTTCCCAGACTTCGGATCTCGGTAAGAAAAATAGACATACCACCTTTTGTTGAGGTCGCCTTTAGCTGTGTAAATTTTGGGTTTAGAATACTTTTTTTTCAAGGACAAATCATATGCATTTCCATATGCACTTTCATATGCATTGTTGACAAGGTCGGTAAAATTAGGCATAAAAAAACGGTTTGGCAACCCCAAACCGTTTGTTATACTTGATTTTTGTCCTTTGTAGCGGGAACTGGACTCGAACCAGTGACCTTCGGGTTATGAGCCCGACGAGCTACCTACTGCTCTATCCCGCGATATTGTGGTGCAAATATACAATGGTTTTTAGATATTACAAGCATTATTTTAAAGAAATTATTGATTAATTTTTATTAGCCTGAAAATGTGTAAGTTTGCCGTTGTTAAAATTTACAATAACTTCAATGGGGTTACACCAGACCTCGCAATCTTCAATATATTGCTGCGATGGAACACCAGAATCGAGTAACATTGAAATCGTTTCCCAACAGTAAGGGCATGTAAAAAAATATTCTAACATGCCCTTAATTTACTAAAATATGTATATCTAATTACTAATCGTTATCAGTAACCACCGTGCCCATATCAAAATTTAAATAGTTTTTAGGCATGCGATTGGTAAAGTTTTTATAGTCTTTATTAAACTTGTTATTCTTCACCATTAAAATATTAAGTTTAGATAGTTTTCCTAATTCTTTAGGAAGGAAACCTGTAAACTTGTTGTCTGACATAACAAGCTCTTCTAATTTTGATAATTCACTTATCTGAGCCGGAATTTCGCCTTCAAAATGATTGTCGGATAAACTCAGGTGTTCCAGGTTTTCTAGTTTACATAAATGATCCGGAAATTGTCCCGAGAAGTTGTTATTCCCTAATTGTAAAATTTCCAGATTCTTTAAATTTTCGAAAGTAGAAGGGATGTTACCCTGGAATTTGTTGTGATATAAACTCAGGAATTCCAGTTGCTCAAGATTACCAATTTCTACCGGTAAAAAACCGACAAAGTTGTTCATGAATAACTCTAAGGATACCAGATCTCTTAACTCCCCAATAGATCTAGGAATGTGTCCGCTTAATTGGTTAGAAGCCAAATTAAGCGTTTTTAAATATCTTAAGTCGCTTATGCTGGAAGTTATTTCGCCTCTAAGATTGTTGCTTGGTAAAATAAGAGCAACAACATGGTCGTCGCTAATTTTTACACCATGCCAGGTTTCTATTGGCGCATCCAGATTCCATGGAATTTTCCAATGTTCGCCATCGGTAGCATAATATAAATTAACCAAAGCCTTTTTTTCTTCGAATGGAATACCGGCAAAGGTGAATAAGGTCGTAAAAAATAAAAGAGTGGCTAGCTTTAAGGTTTTCATAATTGAAATAGATTTGAGGATATCATATTTCAATATTAACAAAAAACCAGTTTAAATTCAAATTTATTCGACGAAATACACGTCTGAATTAATTTAGTTCTCCAATTCTTCTATTTCGAGTTGCACATTTTCCCAATCTTCCATAAGGGCAGACAGTTTTGTTTTTTTGTTGTTGTACTTTTCAAAAAAGTCTGGTTTGGCAATTAATTCATCGTGGTTTTTAGCCAGATCTTCATCTAATTTTTTAATGTCTTTTTCCAGATCGTTAATCTGAGATTCAATCTTACTTAATTTATTGTTTAAGGACTTTAATTTTTTCTGATCTTCGTAAGAAGCTGTTTTTTTAGTTTTAGGTTCGTTTTTAATGACTTCACGCTTTTCTACTTCTCTTAAGTTCTCAACATTTCGTTGTTCGAGATAAAAGTCGATATCTCCTAAATACTCCTTAATTTTATGGTCTTTAAATTCGATAACCTTATCGGTTAAATTCTGAAGAAAATCCCTGTCGTGCGATACTAATAATAAGGTGCCTTCAAAGCGCTTTAAGGCTTCCTTTAAAACGTTTTTCGATTTAATATCCAGGTGGTTGGTAGGTTCGTCCATTACAAGAACATTAAAGGGCTGTAACATTAGTTTAGCGAGTGCCAAACGGTTTCTTTCACCACCGGAAAGCACACGAACATATTTGTCTGCCTCTTCACCTCTGAATAAAAAGGAGCCCAGGATATCCCGTACTTTACTACGGTTAGTCTCGTTGGCTGCATCAATCATAGTGTCTAAAACCGTTTTATTTCCGTCCAGATACTCGGCCTGATTCTGAGCAAAATAACCTATCTGTACATTATGCCCGAGTTTTAAATGCCCCTCGTGTTTTAACTCACCCACAATAATTTTAGCCAGTGTCGATTTTCCCTGTCCGTTTTGTCCAACAAAAGCAGTTTTACTATCGCGTTCTACATGCAGACTAATGTTTTGAAGCACATTTTTACTGCCATAGGTTTTTACTATGTTTTCGGCTTCTACAACCACTTTCCCTGGTGTAATGGATACGGGGAAATTTAAGGTCATGACGCTGTTATCGTCTTCGTCTACTTCTATACGGTCTATTTTGTCCAGTTTCTTAATTAAAGACTGAGCCATAGTAGCTTTAGATGCTTTGGCTCTGAACTTTTCTATTAATTTTTCTGTTTGTTCAATCTGCTTTTGCTGATTTTTTTGAGAGGCTAATTGCTGTTCTCTTATTTCTTTTCGTAAGACTAAGAATTTAGAGTATGGTTTCGGGTAATCGTAAATGCGACCCAGAGAAATTTCAATGGTGCGGTTGGTGACGTTATCTAAAAACATTTTGTCGTGCGACACAATGGCCACGGCTCCCGAATAATTTTTTAAAAAGCCTTCCAGCCAGATTATCGATTCAATATCCAGGTGGTTTGTAGGCTCATCCAGTAATAAAATGTCGTTGTCCTGAAGTAAAAGTTTTGCCAGTTCAATCCGCATACGCCAACCTCCGGAAAAGGTATCAGTAAGTTTTTCGAAATCTTCACGTTGAAATCCTAAACCTAAAAGGATACGTTCTGTATTCCCCTGATAATTATATCCTCCAATAATTTCGTACTGATGCTGAACATCATTTAAGTCGATCATTAACTGGTGGTAAGCTTCACTTTCGTAATCGGTACGCTCGGCAAGCTGCTCGTTTATATGTTCCATTTTAGCTTCCAGAGCCTTAATTTCGGTAAAGGCCTGATAAGCTTCTTCCAGAACGGTACGGCCTAAAACAAAATCGATATCCTGTCTCAAAAAACCTATTTTTAAATCTTTGTCAGCAGAAATCTGTCCGGAATCTGGTTGTAAATCTCTGGATAAAATTTTTAACATGGTCGATTTTCCTGCGCCATTTTTACCAATTAAGCCCACACGGTCGCCCTGACTGAGTTTAAAGGTAATTTCTTCGAATAAATATTCGCCTTGAAATGATATCGATAAGTTATGTATGTTAAGCATAGTTTTGTTACGAAAGTTACCAAACTTTAGCTTTTAAAATCTTAAGTTTGTATTAGAAATAAGTCGCAAAAATACATTAAATAAAATGTTTAAAAAAGGATCGAAACTATATAGTATTTTCACGGGAGCTTGTCCAAAATGTCATCAGGAATCTATGTATGTAAATAAGAATCCTTATGTGTTGGGAGATACCTTGAAAATTCACGATACCTGCTCGCATTGTCATACTAAATACCGAATAGAGCCCTCTTTCTTTTATGGTGCCATGTATGTAAGTTATGCTGTGGGCATTGCTTTTGCGGTAGCGGCGTTTATTATTAGTTTTTTATTTTTCGGGACCGATTTAATGACTTCTTTTATAGCTATTGTTGGTACGCTTATAGTGTTTATGCCTATTATTATGCGCTGGTCTCGTAATATCTGGATTAACTTTTTCATGTCTTACGATCCTAATCTGGTAAAGGATAAATCTTAATTTGAATTAAACCGTCTGATATCTATTTCAGAATCCAGAGTCTGGCCATGTTCTATATAATTGAATAATTTTTCAGATACATAAGGAGCAATCATAACACCTCGGGTGCCCAGGCCGTTTAATACATACATGTTTTTATACTCCGGATGCTCGCCAACTAAAGGCCTGCGGTCTTTAACTGTTGGACGGATTCCAGCCACCTGATTTATAACTTTGAAATCGCAGGTAATAAACATTTTTATTTTAGACAGTAATTCATCTTTCGCTTTTTCGGTAATGCTATTGGTTTTATCGTTCCATTCGTAGGTGGCGCCTACCCAGTACACATCATTCTCCATCGGAATTAAAAAGGCACTGGATTTTAAAATGTAATCGAGCTTTAAATCGGGTGCTTTTATCGTTATAAGTTCCCCTTTGGTTCCGTTTAATGGTAAAGTGTTGAAGTATGGGTTTCGTTTTACTCCAAAACCTTCAGCAAAGACAATGTGTTTGGCAAGTACATTCTGATAGCGAAAACCTGATTCTGTAATTTTTAATGCGTCGTAATCGAAGCCTTCAGCGCTAAACTCATTGGTGGTTTTTAGATAGCTAATATAACTTGTAATAAGCTGTCCTGTATCTATGCGTCCGGTATGTAATACTTCTCCTAATCCATATGCCGCATCAATATGCGGGTTGGTGTTTTTAACGATTTTGGTTGAAAGAAATTCGCCTACCTGAGGACGATCGGAAGCTGCAAACCAGTCATTCTGTTCTTCAGAAGAAGTAAAGCGGCGTAAAACAGGAATTTTATAATCTAATTTCACCTGGAGTTTATCTTCCAGACTATGATAAAATGGTAAGGCTAATTCCAGTTGTTCTTTACTTTTCCACACAGAGGTAAATCGTTTTAAAACGACTGGATTGTATAAGCCACCTGCTACTGTAGAAGATTGCTGGGAAGCATTATCGAACACTAATACTGATTTGTTATTAGTCTTTAATTGCTCTATAAAACTTATGCCGGCAAGGCCGCAGCCTACAACTATAAAATCTACTGTTTTCATATAGCGAAGATACAATGTTTCGTGTTTAATATTGGCGTAAAAAAAACGTCCTTCAATATTGAAGGACGTTTTTTAAGTATGTGTTAATGAATTAAAACTTAGCAAATAGTTTTTCCATTTTCTCTTTTTGTTCATTAGCTAAAGCTTCGTCAACTAATATTCTTCCACTGTGCTCATCTGTAATGATTTTTTTACGAGACGCAATTTCCATTTGAATTTGTGGTGGAATTGTAAAGAATGAACCTCCAGAAGCACCTCTTTCAATAGCAACAACAGCTAAACCGTTTTTAACGTTGTTACGAATTCTTGTATAGGCCGTAACCAAGCGTTCTTCTATTAAGGTTTTATACTCTTCAGATTTTTGAATTAATGCTAATTCTTCTTTTTCAGTTTCAGCTAAAATAGCATCTAATTCGCCTTTTTTGTGTTTTAAGTGAGACTGACGTTCTTTAGAACGTTCTTTAGTTTGAGCTATAACTTCTTTTTTCTGCTCAATTTGCACTTTAAATTCTTTAATGTGCTTTTCAGCCAATTGAATTTCTAAATCCTGAAATTCGATTTCTTTTGTTAGTGAATTGTATTCTCTGTTATTTCTAACATTCTTTTGTTGTTCACTGTATTTTTTAATTAAAGACTTAGCTTCTTCAATTAAATTTTTCTTAGCCTTAATCTCATCATCCAGAGTTTCAAGACTAGCATCTAATTTTTCAAGTCTTGTTTGTAGTCCAGCAACTTCATCTTCTAAATCACGCACCTCTAATGGTAGTTCTCCGCGAACGTTTCTAATTTCATCGATTCTAGAATCAATAAGTTGTAGATCGTATAAAGCTCTTAAACGTTCTTCTACAGTAACTTCTTTACTTTTTGCCATACTTTAAAAATACTTAACAGGGTTTGTATCGGTCTTTGATAAAACGATTGCAAAATTAGTAATTTTTTTTGTAAGATGTGCTACTAAACCGTTTTTTGTAAACTGCTCACTTTCAAAATGTCCGATATCGGTTAAAATTATTTCATTTTCTGCCGAGAAAAAATCGTGATATTTTAAATCGGCTGTAATAAATGCATCTGCACCGGCTCGTTTTGCATTAGAGATGGCAAAACTTCCAGATCCGCCTAAAACAGCAACTTTTTTAACCGGTTTTCCAAGCAATGCACTGTGGCGAATACAGGCTGTATTCATTTTTGTTTTTACATAGTTTAAAAATTCGGTTTCTTCCATAGTTTGAGGTAACTCGCCCAGCATGCCCATACCGATATTCTGATTCTGGTTCTCCAAAGAAAGAATTTCATAAGCTACTTCTTCGTACGAATGGGTGCTGAACAGGGCCTTTAGAATTTTAGATTCCAAATGTTTGGCGTAGGTTACGGTAATTTTGGTTTCGGCTTCGTAATGTATAGACCCTTTTTTGCCCTTTGTAGGATTAGAGTTGCTGTTGCCGTTAAAGGTGCCTGTGCCTTCCAGGTTAAAACTACAATCGGAATAATTACCTATTTGTCCGGCACCGGCATCAAACAAAGCGTTTCTAAGGGTTTCTGCTTCTGCCTGAGGTACGTAAGTCGTTAGTTTTTTTATCGTACCATTTTGAGGGATTAATATGCTTTTGTTAATTAATTCCAGTTGATTGCATATCATGTCGTTTACACCTTCAATATGGTTGTCTAAAGCAGTGTGTATGGCGTAAATTGCAATGTCGTGTTTTATGGCTTTTAACACTACGCGTTCCACATAGTTCTTGCCTGTTATGCTTTTAAGCCCTTTAAATATAATAGGGTGAAAGCTTATAATAAGATTGCATTTGGTTTCTATGGCTTCGTCTACAACAGCTTCTAGAGTGTCGAGAGTAATCAAAACTCCGGTTAGAGAGGTGTTTTTGTCTCCAACAAGCAAGCCAACATTGTCAAAATCTTCAGCATATTGTAGTGGAGCAAAGTCTTCAAGGTGGTTAATCACGTCTTGAATTATCATAATATCTTTGGTATTAAGTTTAAAACAAAGATAAAATATTTACTTTCGTTACCATGAAATTATTGAGATACATCTTCTTTCCTATAGTGCCCATTTATCACTGTATAACCTGGTTGCGAAACAAAGGGTTCGATATGGGAATTTTAGATTCTACAGCTTATGATTTTCCGGTAATTTGCGTCGGGAATCTAAGTGTGGGAGGCACAGGAAAAACTCCAATGATTGAATATTTAATAAAGCTTTTAAGTCCGCAGTTTCATGTAGCCACACTTAGTCGTGGTTATAAGCGTAAAAGTGAAGGATTCCAAATCGGGAAAATGGATATTACTGTTGAAGAGCTGGGAGATGAACCATTTCAGTTCTATACTAAATTTAAAAATAAAATTACGGTTGCAGTGGATGCGAACAGGAGGGAGGGCATTGCGAAATTAATGCAGTTGAGACCTAAGCCGGATGTTATTTTGCTAGACGATGCGTTTCAGCATCGTAAGGTGCAGGCTGGTTTAAATATTTTACTAACAACTTATAGCAATTTGTATACTTCAGATTTTGTTCTGCCTACAGGAGATTTAAGAGAACCAAAAAGCGGAGCTAAGCGGGCACAGTTAATTGTGGTCACCAAATGTCCGGAGTATTTAGATGAAGCTGAGAAAAATAGTATTGTACAGACTATTAACCCTGAAACAGAACAGCAGGTCTTTTTTAGTCGTATTAAATACGCCGATGAGGTGGTGTCGAAAGGTAAACAATTGCCTTTGTTAAGTCTGCCTAAATTCACTTTAATTACAGGAATTGCAAATCCGACGCCTTTAGTTGAATTTTTAAAAGAGCAGCATTTAGAATTTAATCATCTGAATTTTAAAGATCATTATCATTTTACAGCGGAAGACATTAGTACGTTTGACGCTTTAGACTTTATTGTTACTACCGAAAAAGATTATATGCGTTTAATGCAGTATCCATCTTTAGAAAATAAATTGTATTATCTGAGCATAGAAGCTGTAATAGATAAACCGGAACAATTTAATGCGGCGGTATTGCAATTTGCAGGTTTACCAGCTTAAGATGCACTTTTGTTGCTCATTACAGCTCTGAATAATTTTTTCTCGAAATCTTCCTGTTTGAATGGTTTTGAAATGATGTCGTCGAAACCGGCTTCTTCAAACTCCTGCATTTTATCTTCTATAGTAACGGCCGTTAAAGCAAAGATATTAAGTTCTCTGTCGAAGGTTCTTATAATCTTTGTAGCTTCTATACCACTTATACCAGGCATATGGATGTCCATTAATACAACATCGTAATGGTTGTTTTTAACGCGGTCTACAGCTTCTTCACCATTATCTACCACATCGCAGTTCAGTTTCATTTTAGCCAGAATTTTTTTGGTAATCATCTGGTTTATTTTGTTGTCCTCAACCACAAGAATTTTAATATTACTCAATTCCATTTCGTTTACCCCTTTAAAGTAACTGGTCTTTTTGTCTTCAATTACTTTGGTGGAGTGTATTAATGGTATTTCGAAAAAGAAGGTAGTGCCTTTATTTAATTCACTTTTAAGGTAAATTTTTCCATTAAGAATCTCGATTAATCCTTTTACAATGGAAAGTCCTAAACCTGTACCGCCATATTTTCTGTTAATTTGAATTGAGCCCTGGGAGAAACTTTCAAACATGTGTTTTTGTTTCTCTTCGGTAATACCAATACCATTATCTTCAATTTCAAAACGTACGTT
Organism: Formosa sp. S-31; assembly: GCF_051172795.1. NCBI lineage: Bacteria > Pseudomonadati > Bacteroidota > Flavobacteriia > Flavobacteriales > Flavobacteriaceae > Formosa > Formosa sp. S-31. Next base: position 118,656 of record NZ_JAENDK010000017.1, on the reverse strand, counting down.
AAAGACATCGTTTTTGTCGGATATTTTACAAACGCGAACCCAGATGTCACCATCTTTAGTAAACTTAATCGAGTTTCCGATAAGGTTAATCAGGATCTGAGAAATTTTTAACTGATCGCCGTTAAAGTTTAATGGTAAATCGGTGTCGTATTCAAAATGAAGTTTAATATTATTGTCTTCGGCCGAATTGTTTAAAGCCGCAATAACATTAGAAATCTTCTTTTTTAGGTCGAAAACTTCTAGTTCAACCCCAACCTTATTCGCTTCAATTTTATTAATCTGAAGAATGTCGTTAATAAAGGTTAATAGGTAGTCCCCGGAGAATTTCAAGGATTTTAAATGCTGAATCTGATCTGGCTTCGGGTTTTCATCCAGTAGCATGTTGGTAAGTCCAGTAACGGCATACAGCGGTGTTCGCAATTCGTGCGTTACGGTAGATAAAAAGTTGGCTTTGGTTTTCGATGCCAGTTCTGCTTTTTCTTTGGCTAGTATTAATTCGCTGTTTTTTTTGTGCAGCATATTATTGGTTTTTAACCTGATGTTGTTGTTTTTGTACAACGATAAGGTTAAAAGCGAGAGGATGGTAATTAAGGCGATACTCAAAATCGTAGCCAGTTTATTTAGGCTTTTGTCAACTTTTAATTTTTCTAAATCGGCTTCTTTTTCTTTCTGAAATTCAGTCTGGTTGTCTATTAAAAACTGTTCGCGTTTATCCGGAGACAGGTTTTTTCGTTTTACGGCCAGTAAGGTTTCCGATAGTTTAATGTGGTTTTTTAAGTATTCGTTAGACTGTTTGTAATTACCTAACTTTTCATATAGGCCACTTACAATAAAATAGCCTTCATTCAGAATATCGGTGTAGTTATTTTTTTCTGCAATTTGAAGACCTCGATTCCCCAGTTTCAGAGCGGCTTCATTGTCTTCTAAATGGGCGTAAACACTGGCCTGATAAATTAAGGCGCTACTCTTTATTTTCTTAAGTTCGTAACGCTGACTTATCGCCAGAGATTTTTCTATGCGTTCTCTTGCTTTTCGATACTGTTTTAAACTTAGGTAGGTTTTTCCTTCGTTTAATAATACTTCGGCTGCAAATTCGTTTAAATCCTCCTGTTCAAATAAAGTTAAAGAGGAGCGGTAATAAATTAGAGCCTGATCGTAATCTTTTAAGGAATAAAATACATTTCCTAAGGTTTTGTAAGTCTCGGCTATGTTAACATTGTCTTTTGCAAAACGTTGTACTTCTATAGCCTTGGTGAGCGATTTAATGGCTTCTTCGGGTTCTTCTATAATGAATTCCAACTTCCCGATTTTAGAATAAATAAGCCCAATACTTTTTTTATTATCTAACTTTTCGGCTAATAATAAGGCGCTTTCCAGTTTTTTCTTAGCCGGATAATAATTATTGTTGTCTAAGTCGTATTGCGCTTGGGTAATACGATAGTCTATCGTGTTCTGAAGGGTTTCAGGATCGTTTTTTAAAGTGTTCTGCGCTTGCACACAAATTACTAAAAACAAGAATACACCCGATATGTATTTTTTAATATTAGGCATTATAATTCGGTTGACTTACGTCTGTAAATATAACTTTTTACTCGATAAAAGTTACATTTTTTCCGATAATTTGCATAATAAATCAATAATTCTGTTGGAATAGCCAGTTTCGTTATCGTACCAGCCTATTATTTTTACCATATTTCCTATAACCGAAGTCATTTGAGAATCGAATATACAGGAGTGTGGATTTCCGACAATATCAATGGAAACAATAGGGTCTTCTGTGTATTCCAGTATGCCATTAAATTGTGTTTCGGCAGCAGTTTTAAATGCCTGATTAATGATTTCTATAGAAACATCTTTTTTAACATTAAAAGTAATATCGGTAAGTGAACCATTAGGTACGGGAACACGAATACCGCAACCTCCTATAACATTAGATAATTCCGGGAAAATTTTGGTAAGTGCTTTTGCGGCTCCTGTAGTGGTAGGAACTATAGATTGTCCGGCAGCTCTCGCGCGTCTTAAGTCTGGGTGTGGCTGGTCGTGTAAGCTCTGGTCTGTAGTGTAGGAATGTATTGTTGTAATATATGCCTGATCTATACCAAAGTTATCCTTGATTATAGCCATCATTGGGGCTGCATTATTAGTGGTGCAGGAGGCATTAGATACAATAGTTTCTGTACCATCTATAATATGGTCGTTTACGCCTAAAACTATGGTTTTAATATCCTCGTCGGTAGGGGGAACGCTTAATATTACACGTTTCGCCCCGTTGCAGATATGGTGTTGTAGCTGTGTTTTTGTTTTGAATTTACCGGTAGATTCAATCACAAAATCTACATGATATGGTTTCCAGTTACAAGCTTCAGGGTGACTGGCGTTTAGTAATGGAATTTTAATGTCGTTTACAATAATATTGGAAGTATCGTAAGTGACGTTGTGTGGAAAAACACCATGTATGCTATCGTATTTTAGCAGATGGCTTAGGGTACGGGCATCGGCCAAATCGTTAATTGCAACCACATTAATAAACGGGCGGTCCTGAAGTAATCTAAAGACCCGGCGGCCTATGCGGCCAAACCCGTTAATAGCTACATTAATCATTAGTTAATATGTTTCTGTGCCTTGTAAGAGGAACGCACTAAGGCGCTACTTTCTACGTGTCTGAATCCTAATTCCAGTCCAATTTGCTCATATTCTGCAAACTGATCCGGAGTTATAAACTGCTGTACAGGTAAATGTTTCTTGCTTGGCTGTAAATATTGACCAATAGTTACAACGTCTACATCATTGGCTTTTAAATCGTGAAGGGTTTCAATAACTTCTTCGCGCGTTTCTCCTAAACCTAACATGATTCCTGATTTTGTACGACGTTGACCCTGAGATTTTAAATATTTTAATACAGCCATACTTCTATCGTATTTTGCCTGAATACGAACTTCGCGAGTTAATCGTCTTACAGTTTCAATATTATGAGATACAACCTCTGGAGCAACTTCTATAATACGATCTAAATGTGATTCAATACCTTGAAAATCTGGAATTAGAGTCTCTAGGGTAGTTTCCGGATTCATACGTCTAACGGCTTTAACCGTTTCTGCCCACATGATACTTCCCATATCTTTTAAATCATCACGATCCACACTGGTAAGTACGGCATGTTTAATTTTCATGATTTTTATAGAGCGGGCTACTTTTTCAGGTTCATCCCAGTCTACAGTTTCAGGACGTCCGGTTTTTACGCCGCAGAATCCGCAGGAACGCGTACAAACATTACCTAAAATCATAAAGGTAGCAGTTCCTTCGCCCCAGCATTCTCCCATATTAGGACAACTCCCTGAGGTACAAATAGTATTTAAACTGTATTTGTCTACAAGTCCTCTTAATTCGGTGTATTTTTTCCCCGTTGGTAATTTTACACGTAACCATTTTGGTTTAGGTTGGCGTTCCGGTAGAATGTTTGAAACTGTATCTGTATTCATGAATTGTCAATTTTCAGACTGCAAAGATACAAAGTATTAAATTAAATAAGCATTATAAGGAGTTAAGATACCAAATGCTGAAACTTATTAAAAAGGCAATGCCTAGCCAGCTTAGAATGTGCATCGATTTGGATGGATGCCAGGCTTTAGGCGTGTGTTTGCTACTTATTAAAATGTAATTAGTAATGGCATAAAATGGTGCTGTTAAAAAAGATATTATGGTGGCCGTTTTTATAAGAAAAGCCATTTCTGAATTTAAAAAGTAAAAAATAAAGGCAGTGCCAAAACTTAAAAAGAGCATCCATGAATAATACCCGTATTTTTGGTTGGAATTAAAGAGTAGCTCCGTACTTTTTGTCATGGATCTCGGAGAGGCATCCATAGTTGTTAGCGTGGTACTGAACATGGTAGTTAGGGCTGCAATGCCTATGATAATGTAGGTCCAGTTTCCTAAATGAGCGGTGTACAGTTGTATGAACTGACTGGCAAATATGGCAGCGCTTCCGCTAAAGGTTTCGTTGCTGTTAAACATAACAAGGTAGCCCAAACACATAAAACCTAAACCTAAAAAGATAGTAGCAAAATAACCGATATTGAAATCGAACAACGCTGTTTTCGGAGTTAATCTTTCTGTGGTTTTCGATTTTTCTACGGTCCATAACGATTGCCATACCGAGACATCCAAGGGGGCAGGCATCCATCCCATAAATGCAATTAAAAAAGCAATACCTGTTTTTGTGTCGGGTAATATCTGATGGAAGTCTAAAGTGTCTGAAGTTGTTGAAGGAATAGCTACACTTACGGCAATTATGGTGCTTATGCTTAGGGTGATAATTATTACCTTCATTAAGGTGTCTAACAACTTATATTTTCCTATTAGGAGAATAAGCAGACATAAGCCGGTAATTATCGCCGTCCAGAACTGCAGGGAAAGTGTGCTTTTAAAAACAGCAGAAGCAATTCCTGCCGTAACTATGGTAACAGCCGTTTGTATGGTAAACATGGTAGCGAAAGTGATAATGAAGTAGAGTACTATAAATACTTTGCCTAACTTTTTATACCCGTCCAGTAGGCTTTCTCCCGTAGCTGCAGCATAACGCGGACCAAATTGAAAAAACGGATATTTAAACACGTGGACAGCCAGTAATACCCAAACCAATCCTAATCCAAAATCAGCACCAGCTCTTGTTGACTGTACCAGATGGGATACGCCAACAGCTGCACCGGCAAATAATAAACCCGGACCTAGTTTTTTTAATACATTATTCATTTTGAATAATAGCGGAAAGTAGCTTTTTAGCGCGTAATAATTTTACTTTTACGTTGTTTATGGGTTCTTTCAATTCTTCAGAAATTTCTTTATAAGATAACTCCTGAAAGTAACGTAAATTAATAATTTCCTGGTAATGCGGTTTTAATTTTTTTATATCCCGCAGGAGTTTAGCCAGATTCTGGTCTGTAATAATTTTATCTTCTGGTGAAGGAGAAGCGTCCAGGACCTGATTTATGGTGTCGCTGTCTTCATTCGATATTTGTTGTTTAATAGAACTTTTTTCTTTTCGAAGTAAATCGATATGAAGATTTTTAGATATGGCAATGAGCCAGGTTTTAAATACGTAATCACTATTGTAAGTATGTATTTTGTCGAAAGCCTTAGAAAAGGTCTGGATGGTAATGTCTTCGGCATCATTTTCGTTGCCGATACGTTTTAGCTGAAAGCCATAAACGTCCTCCCAGTAGGTGTCTAACAAGAAATTAAACGCCTTTTGGTCGTTTTCTTTAGCTTTTTTAATAGCGTCTTCTATTTCCAAGAATTGGGTTTTGAAATGGAATTAGATATAAATATAGTTAATTGCGAAACAATTAAAAAGACTTCTAATAGCGGAATGATATAAATTAAGTCGTTTTCTTTTAATTTTTTGGCTGTTTTTCCCAGTACAATCCACTGAGTGAATATTCTTATTGCAATTAGTGCAGTAACTACAGGCCAGTTGTAAAGCAGGGTAATTAATGTTAATGCCAGTATCCAGAATAAAAGCTGAGTGGTATAAAAGGCACCCAGAATAAATTTTTGATAGGCTTTGTAATGTTTTGCCGTGGTGACGTGGCGGCGTTTCTGGTTGATCCAGGCCTTATAACTTTGTTTTGGTAATGATTCGGTAAAGCTGTCAGGAGCGTGGCAAATGGCTGTGTTTTTAGATGTTGCCATCTGGTTAACAAACAAGTCGTCGTCTCCGGAACGTACATTCATATGGCTGATAAAACCGTTAGCTTCAAAAAACAGGGGTTTTGTATAGGCGAGATTGCGCCCAACACCCATATAAGGCATGCCCAGTTTTGCGTACGAAAAATATTGAGAGGCTGTTAAAACGGTTTCGAAACGAATTAATTTATTTAAGAATGATTTTTTAATTTTTGCGTAGGCGCCGTAACCTAGAACTATCGCCGTATTGCCATTAAATTGCGCACTCATTTCCGAAATCCATGAGCTTGAAACCGGTTTGCAGTCAGCATCGGTAAATAATAAATGGTTGTGTTTAGCTGCTTTGATACCTAAGGTTAAAGCATATTTTTTATTGGCCCAAAACGCCTCCGTATTCTTAACATTTACAATTTTAATCTTCGGGTAAAGCTCTGCATAATGCTCTATAACCTCTAAAGTATCGTCGTGAGAGGCGTCGTTAATTAAAACAACCTGATAGTTGGGGTAATCCTGATTAAGTATAGCCGGTAGAAAAGCTTTTAGGTTTTCGGCCTCATTTTTAGCACAAACAATTACAGAAACTGGAATGGTGTTACTGTGTTGGTTTTGTGGACTAAGAAAGGCAAATACTCTAAGAACAACTAAATAATAAAAAAGCTGTACGAGGACAATTCCTACGAAAACGTAGAAAATAATGTCGAGTGCAATCATGTAGGGGCTTAAGAATGTTGAGGTTCGCTACAGTCTTTAAATTGATCTGGTGTTTTTCCGCAAAAGCCACAAGCTTCGCCACTTTCGTTTAACATCGGGTTTTGGCTCGCGCAGGTTCCTGCAAATTTACCATCTTTTTTTGCCCAGATTTTAATGGCAATTCCTGCAACTCCAAGTCCTAATAAAACTAATGTGATAAGAAGTAATTTCATGATATTCAATTCTATATAAATACTGTTTTACCCCGTTAAAAAGGGTGTCCTAAACAGGAGTACAAAGGTACAGTTTTTTGAAATAAGACTAAAAAAATTAGCATTTCTTTTAAGATAAAAATACGCTTAGTTCTGCATAACTATACCTGAAGAGCCTTCGGGGGTTTTGTCCAGTTTGAAAATATGGGTAGGCGTTAATTCGGTTTCATGGCGGTGAGATACATATAAAATAGCAGTATTGGTAGTATGTGCAATTTTGTTTACCAGACTTATAAAAATAGAAGCGCCGTAATCGTCTAAACCCATCGTAGGTTCGTCCAGAATTAATAATGGCGGATGCTTAATCATGGCGCGGCAAATTAAAATCAGGCGCTTTTGGGTTTCCGATAAATAATAATAATTGGTTTGTTCTAAATTTTGAAGTCCGATAAGTTTTAACCATTGCCTGGCTAAATCTGTTTCAAGATCAGTAGGAATTTGATATAGCCCTATACTGTCTTTAAGTCCGGAGATAACCATATTAATTGCGGTATGGTGCCCGTTAAATAAATCCATCATACTCGATGTAAAATATCCCAGCTTTTGTTTAATGTCCCAAACCGTTTCTCCCGAGCCTCTTTTATTTCCAAAAATAAACAAATCCTGACCGTATCCTTTCGGGTTGTCTCCAATCATCATGGTGACAAGGGTGGATTTTCCAGAACCGTTTTCGCCTTTTAATTCCCAGAATTCTCCTGCATTTATCTCCCAGTTTATATGCTTTAAAATAGGGGTCCCATTGTAACTTACATTTACATTGCGGAAGGCAATTAAAGGTGATCCGTAGTTTTTTTTTGCTTTTAGTGGTTCAGGGATGTTTGTGTTTAAAATAAAATGAGGTGCCAGGTGTTCCTTTTTTAAATAGTCGGATTTAGGCACACAGGAATACACGTCATTTTTTAATGTCAGAATTTGATTTATAAAAGGGAGGATATCTTCATTTCTGCTGAAAATTTGAATGATAGGTAAATTTTCAGAGCGTTTAATCAGCTCTTCTTTTAAAGCTGTTACACTTCCTGAATCCAGAGCATCGAACGGGTTTTCCAGTATTAAATATTCGGGATTTCGAGCTATTAAGTATTTCAAAAGCGCTTTTTTACGTTCGCCACTGGATAGTGTTAATAGTTTACGATGGCTCTCTGAAGTTAAGGTGAAATCGTCGTGTAATAATTCTTCCTTAATAAATTCATTTAAAGTGGTATTCGAAAAATAGGCCGCTTTTTTATTTCTGAATTCAGAAAAATCGGAATGAGAATTTTTTGTGAGATAGTCTAAAAATTGATTTATGGTGTTGCGGTTGGCACTGTGAAAAGCAATATGTCGGGTTGTATTCATGTAATTGGAGTCCTGGGTAATTGTCTTGTAAAGGTCTTTATATTTTGGAGTTATAACAAATGGAATTATAGTATGTTCGTGTTAAAACCATCAATGCTTTTGGTGTTTTTTTCCTGCCAGTAGTTTTCAATACCTTGTTTTCCTTTTTGTGTAGCCCAGTCGTTCAGCATTGTACGATCCTGTTTGAAATCCATTAATGGAACTCCAAATCCGCAGGAGGTCTGTACCAGATCAACATCCATTTCTATAATCTGTCTGGATCCAATATTATCAGGGAAGCAGGAGCTGTAGTTTTTAAACTGCTCGTCTCTTTGGTGGAATATTTTTGCTGTACCATAGAGTCTTAAGATTAATGGTTTACCATCGAATGCACAAAACATAATAGTCATTCTGTTGTCTTGTAACAGATGAGCAGCGGTTTCATTACCACTTCCGGTTAAATTCAGCCAAATAATTTTATTTTTATTAATCACTCTAAAACTATCGGTGCCTTTTGGAGAAACATTTACACGTCCATCTTTTGCTGCCGTGCCGACAAAAAAGATATGCTGTTTTTTAATAAATTGTTGTATATGCTCTGGTATATATTCAATTTGCTTTCCCATAAGTGGAGGTTATAAGTTGAAATAGTAATTAATAAAATTAAAAATCCACTTTTAAATGACCAAAAATCATTAAAAGTGGATGGTGATATTTTAAATAAATCTTACTATAAAGGTTTTCGTCCTGAAATTATATTGTAAAGAATTACAATAATTGCAATTACAAGTAGAATATGAATCAAGCTACTGGTGGCTAATCCAGGAACTATGCCCAGTAATCCTAAAAGCCAGATTACAATACAAACTGCGGCTACAAGCCAAAGAAGATTTCTCATAGGTTTTGGTTTTAGAGTTTAATCTAAGTTAGTGAAAAACAGGTTTCTATCAAATGTTAATCGACTAAATGTAAGAATCAGGCTCCTTCTGGTGAAAGGTATTTGTAAACTATGCCGGCAAGGACAGCTCCAAGTATAGGGGCTAGCCAGAATAACCATAATTGACCTAAGGCCCAATCACCCACAAATAATGCCTGGCTGGTACTTCTTGCCGGGTTTACAGAGGTGTTTGTTACCGGAATACTTATTAAATGAATAAGTGTTAATCCCAATCCAATTGCCAGACCTCCAAAACCTTTTGGGGCTTTAGAATGTGTAGCTCCCAGAATAATTATCAAGAAGGCAAAGGTCATAACAGTTTCGGTAATAAATGCTGCGGTTACATTGTAGCCGTCGGGAGAATGTGCGCCATAACCATTTGCAGCAAAACTCCCCAGTTCGAAACCAGATTTTCCAGACGCTATCAGGTATAAAATTCCGGCTCCCACAATACCTCCAAGTACCTGTGCAATGATATAAGGAATTAATTCTTTTTTGTCGAAACGCCCGCCTATAGCCAGTCCAATAGAAACGGCCGGATTTAAATGGCATCCCGAAATGTGGCCAATGGCATAGGCCATGGTAAGAACAGTAAGACCAAAAGCCATAGCTACGCCAACAAAGCCAATACCTAATTCCGGATAGCCGGCGGCTAGCACAGCGCTACCACAACCGCCAAGAACGAGCCACATCGTGCCAATACATTCTGCTACTAATTTTTTCATAAAGTTGGTTTTAAAGATTAATTTTTATAATTACCGCGTTTAACGGTGTTGCTAGTTGTTATATAAATATGCGAAAACTTTATTATATAATCTTATAAAAAGTAAGTGAATACTTAATTTTTATTTTGGTAAAATATTGAATTACAGAAATTTTGCTTTCGGTGAAATATCTATCTGTGCTGACTGCTGTTTTGAACCTAAAATAATTTTGAATGTTTGTTGAAATACTACATGTAATAAGTGCTATATAGTTTTAGGTGTAAGGATAAATCTTTGTGAGAATTTCCTATATTTACCATGTCTCATTAAAAATCTAACTAACTAAGACTATGACAACTCAATTTGAATTTTTAGACTATTTTATTTTCGTGGCCTATGCCATCCTGATTTTAGGGGTAGGACTATGGATGTCGCGCGATAAAAAAGGTCATGAAAAAAACGCTGAAGATTACTTTTTAGCGGGAAAATCTTTACCATGGTGGGCTATTGGAGCCTCTTTAATTGCGGCAAATATTTCAGCAGAACAATTTATAGGCATGTCCGGCTCCGGATTTGCTTCCGGGCTTGCTATTGCATCCTACGAGTGGATGGCGGCTTTAACCTTATTAATCGTGGGGAAATTTTTCCTTCCAATTTTTATAGATAAAGGGTTGTATACTATTCCTGAATTCGTAGAAAAACGATATTCAACAAATCTGAAGACCATTTTGGCTGTATTCTGGATCGCCTTGTACGTTTTTGTTAACCTGGCTTCTGTATTGTACTTAGGATCTTTGGCTTTGGAGACAATTATGGGAATTCCAATGATGTACGGGGTTATAGGTTTAGCGCTTTTCGCTGCGGCTTATTCCTTATACGGTGGTCTATCGGCTGTAGCCTGGACCGATGTTATACAAGTGGTGTTTTTAGTGTTAGGAGGTCTGGCGACTACCTATTTAGCACTTAATACCGTGTCTGGAGGCGAGGGGATGATTGCAGGAGTAAAAACAGTTTACGAAGCGGTGCCTGAGCGCTTTGCCATGATCTTAGATGAATCTAATCCGGAGTATAAAAACTTACCAGGTATTGGGGTTTTAGTAGGAGGTATGTGGGTTGCCAATTTGTACTACTGGGGATTCAATCAGTATATTATCCAGAGAACGCTTGCAGCTAAATCTTTAAGAGAAGCTCAAAAAGGAATTTTATTGGCGGCATTTTTAAAACTAGTTATTCCTTTAATAGTTGTAATTCCTGGAATTGCGGCTTATGTAATGGTTAATAATCCTGAAATATTAGGAAGTTTAGGTGAGGCTGGTTTGAAAAACTTACCATCTGTAGATCAAGCCGATAAAGCTTATCCTTGGTTGTTGCAATTTTTGCCAACCGGACTTAAAGGTGTGGCTTTTGCAGCTTTAGCAGCAGCCATCGTATCGTCTTTAGCTTCTATGCTAAATTCAACGTCAACGATTTTTACAATGGATATTTATAAACAGTATATTAATAAAGAAGCTAATACAAAACAGACTGTAAATATGGGACGAATCTCTGCAGCTGTTGCCTTAATAGTGGCTTGTATTATGGCACCTTTATTGGGAGGTATCGATCAGGCATTTCAGTTTATTCAGGAGTATACAGGAGTTGTAAGTCCTGGAATTTTAGCGGTATTTTTATTAGGATTATTCTGGAAGAAAACGACCAATAAAGCAGCTATAGTAGGTGCTTTAGTATCTATTCCTATTGCCATGTATTTTAAAGTAGCTCCTAAAGGCTGGTCTACTAGTCCGATATTTGTAGATGTTCCGTTTATGGATCAGATGGGGTATACTTTAATTTTAACCATTATAGTTATTGTAATTGTGAGTTTAATGCAGCATCAAGGTGCTGATGATGAAAAAGGTATCCCTTTATCAAAATCTCTGTTTAAAACAGGACCAGTATTTAATATTGGAGCATTTGCTGTCATGATTATTCTGGTAATGCTTTACAGTTTATTCTGGAGTTAATCGATACAGAATTTAAAATATAAAAAAAGGGAAGCTATTAGCTTCCCTTTTTTTGTTTTTAATGTTATGAACTTTTAGATAGTCATCGAAAATATTCGGGTTTCCGGTTTGCTTTCCAGAAGTTTCAAATCGAATGCCATGCAAATGTTTCTAATAAACATGCGTCCTTCTTCATTTACCTTTAAGCTGTCGTCAGAAATGTGTAATAAACCATCGGCTTCCATTTCTTTTAAATGCTCTAAAATCAAAGGTAGTTCTTCTATGTGCATTCCAGCATCTTTCCATGAAGTTTCCAGATTACACATAATATTTAAAATGTGTTTTCTTATAATTAAATCTTTTTCAGATAGTAAATGGCCTTTAAAAATGGGTAATTCGCCAGCTTCAATTCGTGCGTAATAATCGTCCAGATGTTTTTCATTCTGAGCAAAACTATACCAGGAATCACTGATTGACGATACACCTAAACCAATCATGAGTTGTGTTTTTCCAGATGTGTAGCCCATAAAGTTTCGGTGAAGCTGGTTTTTTGTCATTGCAATGTGCATACTGTCTGTAGGCAGGGCAAAATGATCCATTCCTATTTCTACATAACCTGCATCGAAAAAGAGCTGTTTTCCTAATTCGTACAGATGTCTTTTTTCGGCGTCCTTAGGCAGATCTTCCTCTTTAAACCCGCGTTGACCATTACCCTTAATCCATGGCACATGCGCATAACTGTAATAGGCAATGCGGTCTGGTTTTAAAGCGACCGTTTTTTTTATAGTATCTCGAATACTGTCTTCGTTCTGAAATGGTAGGCCAAATATTAAATCATGACTCACAGAGTCGTAACCAATGGCTCTGGAGTCTTCGGTTACGCGTTTTACAGTTTCAAAATCCTGAACCCGATGAATGGCTTTTTGTACCGTAGGGTCGTAGTCCTGTATTCCAAAGCTGTTGCGCTTAAATCCTAAATTATATAAGGTTTCAAGTTGTTCTTTGGTTGTGAAATTAGGGTGTCCTTCGAAGCTGAATTCAAAATCATCTGCTTTTTCTGCTATTTCAAAAATACCGTTTATCAGGATTTCAAGGTGCTCTGCCGAAAAGAAAGTTGGTGTTCCGCCTCCCAGATGAATTTCTTTAATTCGGGGTTTGTCTTCCAGCACATCGCAATACATTTTCCATTCTTTAAGTAGCATTTTAATGTAAGGCGCTTCGACACTGTGCTGTTTGGTTATGCGTTTGTGGCAGGCACAAAAGGTACATAAGCTTTCGCAGAAGGGTAAATGAATATATAAACTGATGCCTTCTGTAGCGTTAGATTCCTGAAAAGATTTTTTTAATGTATTAATCCATTGATGCATACTAATACCGTCTGCATCCCAATAGGGAACTGTAGGGTAACTGGTATATCTCGGGCCTGGAATATTGTATTTTTGAATTAAACTTGTCATCCTTTTTTATTATTAAATGATCCTGTAAAAAACGGACGTGCAAATTTACGATTAATTTATAGGTTGATAAAGAAAAGGTAAGTTTAAAGCATTAAAACGTGATTTAAACTGGCTGCGGGTGTTAACAAATTAAAAAACTACCGATTAGCGAGAAAATTAAGTGTACTTTTGATGCTTCAAAAAGAATGACATTTTTTAAGATTTGTCATTTTGTACAAATTTAATTTATGTCATTTAATTCTTTAGGCCTATCTGAAGCCTTATTGAGAGCAATCAATAAAAAAGGATATTCATCTCCATCTCCAATTCAAGAAAAAGCAATCCCTCCTATTTTAGAAGGGAGAGATGTGTTGGCATCTGCCCAGACCGGTACTGGAAAAACGGCAGGCTTTACGTTGCCATTACTACAAATATTATCGCAGGGCGCTATACAGAGAAGGAGACCTGTTAGAGCATTAATACTAACACCAACGCGCGAACTTGCGGCTCAGATTTTTGATAATGTAAAAGATTACAGTTCATTTTTAGATTTAAAATCGGCTGTTATTTTTGGTGGGGTTAATCAGAATCCTCAGGTTTCAAAGCTTCGTCAGGGGGTAGATGTGTTGGTGGCAACACCAGGTAGATTGTTGGATTTATGTAATCAGGGATTACTATCACTTAATAAAGTAGAGCTTTTTGTGTTAGATGAAGCCGATCGTATGCTTGATATGGGTTTTGTGCGAGATATCGAAAAAGTCATAAAACTGATACCGGCAAAACGTCAGAATTTAATGTTTTCGGCTACATTTTCTAAAGAGATTAAAAAACTGGCTCACGGCATTTTAAATCATCCTGTTATGGTTGAGGCTACTCCGGAAAATACAACTGTAGAGGTTATTAAGCAAAAAGTGATTCGTGTTGATAAAGCCAAGAAAACCGAATTGATTATTAAATTAATTACTGAGGGTAAATGGAAACAGGTACTGGTTTTTACAAGAACCAAACACGGTGCTAACAATTTAACCAAGAAAATGATGGCGGGAGGTATAACAGCAGCAGCTATTCATGGTAACAAAAGTCAGGGCGCGCGAACAAAAGCTTTATCCGGATTTAAAGATGGAAGTATACGGGTTATGGTAGCTACAGATATTGCAGCACGTGGCTTAGATATTCCTTTATTGCCGCATGTTATAAATTTCGAAATACCTAATATTCCCGAAGATTATGTGCATCGTATAGGTAGAACAGGTCGTGCAGGGGCCAGTGGAGAAGCAATGTCTCTTGTGAGTCCGGATGAAACTACTTTTTTACGAGATATACAAAAGTTAATAGGAATGACAATTCCTTCAGAATTACTGGAAGGATTTGAACCAGACCCTAATGCGTCTACCGAACCTATTAAGCGTCAGCAACAATCAAGATCTGGAAGTGGCCGATCCGGAGGGAAACGTAATTCAGATAGAGCGCCTAAAAACGGTTCAGAAAAGCGTAAAACTAAAAAAAGAAGGTATTAAAATAATGAGTAGTCAACCTAATAATCCCCTTCATGGAGTAACATTAGAGCAGATTGTTATAGCGCTCGAAGCACATTATGGTTGGGAATATATGGGGTATACAATAAATATACGCTGTTTTACCCACGATCCATCTGTAAAATCCAGTTTAAAGTTTTTAAGAAAGACACCCTGGGCAAGAACTAAAGTGGAGCAGATGTATATTAAAATGATATCAAAATAAACTATTGTAAAAGTTAAATCGGAATTAAGCGTTCAAGGTTGTAACTTTGCAGTATATAAATGCAGTAAGATATGAGTCATAAAGCAGGTTTTGTAAATATAATCGGAAATCCTAATGTAGGTAAGTCTACCTTGATGAATGCTTTTGTTGGTGAAAAATTATCGATTATCACATCTAAAGCGCAGACTACGCGTCACCGTATTCTTGGTATAGTTAATGGAGATGATTTTCAGGTAATTTTATCGGATACTCCAGGAATTATAAAACCGGCTTACGAACTGCAATCGTCTATGATGGACTTTGTGAAATCGGCTTTTGAAGATGCAGATGTTCTGGTTTATATGGTAGAAATAGGTGAAACCGAGTTAAAAGACGAAGCATTTTTTAATAAAATTACTAATGCAGATATTCCTGTTTTACTGCTATTAAATAAAATAGATAAATCAGATCAGGAACAATTGGAAGCTCAGGTGGAACTTTGGAGTAGCAAGGTGCCTAATGCCGAGATTTTTCCAATTTCAGCTTTAGAAGGATTTAATATTCCTGAGGTGTTTAACCGAATTATTGAATTACTGCCAGATTCGCCTCCGTTTTACCCTAAAGATCAGTTAACCGATAAGCCGGAGCGCTTTTTTATTAATGAAACGATTCGGGAGAAGATTTTACTGCATTATAAAAAGGAAATTCCATATGCAGTAGAGGTCGATACGGAAGAGTTTTTAGAAGAAGAAGACATTATTCGTGTGCGCTCGGTTATTATGGTAGAACGCGATACACAAAAAGGGATTATCATCGGTCATAAAGGAGCCGCTTTAAAACGCGTTGGTGTAGAAGCCCGAAAGGATCTGGAACAGTTTTTCGGAAAACAAATTCATCTGGAACTTTATGTAAAGGTGAATAAGAACTGGAGATCTAATACCAATCAGCTTCGTCGATTTGGTTATAATCAAAAGTAAATCATTTTAAATGTAATGTGGTCAGCATAAAGTTATGCAATCTTTGCATGTCTTTTTTGCCTTTATAACGCCCGGCGCGACCTATAAAATAAAGTACAAACCACAAAACAATCATACTAATACACCCCGCGATTTGCAGGGTGTAATTGTTTTCTAGCGCCCAGTTGGAATACGCCCATATGGCAAAGCAGGTAAAGATTAGAGCTACTATAAAATGAGAAAACATAAAAAGAGTCCACACGGTTGGGTTTGGGCCAAACAGGCCGTGTAATTTACTGGAGGAAGTATCAATTTCGTTAATTTCTAAATGAAGTTGTGGCGACCAGAACTGTTGTTTGTGTTTTGGCAATCTTATAAAAACATGATCGTCTACTCGTGAAATTATAAATTCATTCTGTGTGGTTTTAGCTGTTTCGAAAGCCTGTAAAACCTCTTGGTTAGAATGTTTTAATTCCATGATAAACCGTGGTCTGAGAATAATTTCGTTATCTAAAATCATGTTTTTTATAGCGCTATAAATAATGTGTTAAAATACAGTTTTTTCTTAAAAATCTAAACACTACCTTTGCAGACAATTAAAAGTGTATGAGTAATATAGTAGCCATAGTAGGAAGACCAAATGTTGGAAAGTCAACATTTTTTAATCGTTTAATCCAAAGACGAGAAGCCATAGTAGATGCAGTAAGCGGGGTTACACGAGACAGACATTACGGTAAGACAGACTGGAACGGAAGAGAATTTTCATTAATAGATACCGGAGGTTATGTAAAAGGGAGTGATGATATTTTTGAAGCAGAGATTGATAAGCAGGTAGAACTTGCTATAGATGAGGCCGATGCTATCATTTTTATGGTAGATGTAGAATCTGGAGTAACCGGTATGGACGAAGATGTAGCTAAGTTGTTACGTCGTGTTAAAAAACCGGTATTTCTGGTGGTTAATAAAGTCGATAATGGTAAGCGTGCCGAAGATGCGGTTGAATTTTATGCATTAGGTCTTGGTGAGTATTACACAATAGCCAGTATAAACGGTAGTGGTACAGGAGATTTACTGGATGCTTTAGTAGAAGCATTACCTGAACCAGACGAAAATGAAGCAGAGGAATCTGAATTGCCTCGTTTTGCTGTTGTAGGTCGTCCTAATGCAGGGAAATCTTCTTTTATTAATGCGCTTATTGGAGAGGATCGTTATATTGTTACCGATATCGCGGGGACAACCAGAGACGCAATTGATACCAAATATAACCGTTTCGGATTTGAGTTTAATCTGGTAGATACAGCTGGAATTCGTCGTAAGTCTAGAGTTAAGGAAGATTTAGAGTTTTATTCTGTCATGCGTAGTGTTAGAGCTATCGAACACAGCGATGTGTGTCTGGTGGTTTTTGATGCCACTCGTGGTTTTGACGGACAGGTTCAGAATATCTTCTGGCTGGCGGAACGTAACCGTAAAGGGATAGTTATTCTAGTAAATAAATGGGACCTTGTAGAAAAGGATACGAATTCAGCAAAGGAATTCGAACGCCTTATCAAAAAACAAATCGAGCCTTTTACCGATGTGCCAATTGTATTTATGTCGGCATTAAACAAACAACGTATTTTTAAAGCGATAGAGACAGCTGTTGAGGTTTATAACAATAGAGCAAAAAAGATAAAGACGAGTGAATTAAACGAGGTCTTATTACCTATTATAGATCATTATCCACCACCAGCATATAAGGGTAAATTTGTGAAAATTAAATTTATTACCCAATTGCCAACACCACAGCCGCAGTTTGCATTTTTCTGTAATTTGCCGCAATACGTTAAAGATCCTTATAAGCGTTTTCTGGAGAATAAATTAAGAGAGCACTTCGATTTTAAAGGTGTTCCTGTAAGTGTTTATATGCGTAAAAAATAAAATATCCGTATACAATAATTTAAATGCCTTCTTTACAGAAGGCATTTTTAGTATATTACTGTTTTAAATTCGTAGTTCACAGTTAATTATCAGCCTTTAATTATGCGACTTTTCAGTTGGAGTATTTTAATTCAATGTATTTTCTTTTGCGAGTGCCTTTATGCTCAGGCCGCTGTAGTAGAGGCTCAAAATCACTTTAAGGCGAAAGAATTTTCTCGGGTTGTCGCAGTTTTAAATCCCTACCTTAAACAGCAATCTGCAGATCTGGAGGGATTGGAATTAATTGCCGATGCTTATGCGCATTTAGAATTATGGGACGAGGCAATTCCTAAATACAGAGAATTGGTCGATTTACAGCCGAAACAGGCAATTTTTCAATATAAATACGGCGGAGCATTGGCTATGAAGGCGCTAACTGTGAGTAAATGGGAAGCCTTGCCTTTGGTTCTCGAAGCGAAGACGGCGTTTTTAAATGCGACAAATTTGGATGTAAACCACATCGATGCACGTTGGGCTTTGGTGAAAATTTATACGAAACTTCCTTTTATTCTCGGAGGTAGTACTTCTAAGGCTTTACGTTATGCAGATGAATTAGAAACCTTATCGGAAGTAGATGGCTGCCTCGCCAAGGGGTATATATTTGACGAACAGCATAATTTTGAAGAGGCTGAATTTTATTTCAAAAAAGCAGTGCAAATTGGAGGGTCTGAAACCTGTTATAGGGAATTAGCCAATTTGTATATTAGAGCAGGTAAAAAGGAAAAGGCTAAAGCTGTTTTACAAACAGGACTCAGAACTTTAAAGTCCGAAGCGCTACAAAATATGCTAGATGATATTAGCCAATAATCCTATGGCAAAACCTTCCAAAACCTGTATCTTTACAGTCTTCAAATTAAGTTTATGAACGTACATTTTATAGCCATTGGAGGGAGTGCTATGCATAATCTGGCACTGGCTTTACAGCAAAAAGGATATCAGGTAACAGGAAGTGACGACGAAATTTTTGAACCTTCAAAATCAAGATTAAAATCCAAAGGGTTATTACCCGAGGCGTTTGGTTGGTTTCCAGAGAAAATTAATAGTAGTTTAGACGCTGTGGTTCTGGGAATGCATGCCAAAGCCGATAATCCGGAATTGTTGAAGGCCCAGGAATTAGGGCTTAAAATATATTCGTATCCTGAATTTTTGTACGAGCAGTCCAAACATAAAACGCGCGTAGTAATTGGCGGAAGTCACGGTAAAACTACAATAACATCTATGATTCTGCATGTTATGAATTATCATGAGCGGGAAGTCGATTTTATGGTGGGCGCACAGTTGGATGGTTTTGATGTTATGGTAAAACTAACCGAAGAGAACGATTTTATTGTTCTGGAAGGCGATGAGTATTTGAGCTCACCAATAGACAGACGACCTAAATTTCACTTGTATAAACCCAATATAGCCTTATTAAGCGGTATTGCCTGGGATCATATTAATGTGTTCCCTACTTACGAAAATTACGAAGAGCAATTCAGTATTTTTGTTGATAGCATTGTAAAAGGCGGAAGCATAACGTATAATGCCGAAGATGAAGCGGTAACACGTGTGGTAGGGGCGTCTGCAAATACCATTAGAAAATTGCCGTATACAACCCCAGAGTATACTGTGGAAGATGGAGAAACCTTACTGGAAACTCCGGAAGGGCCTTTGCCGATAGAAGTTTTCGGGGCTCATAATTTAAATAATTTAGCTGGCGCAAAGTGGATTTGTCAACATATGGGGGTTGATGAAGACGATTTTTACGAGGCTATAGCTACGTTTAAAGGCGCGAGTAAGCGACTTGAAAAAATAGCTGAAAGTAATACTAGTGTAGCTTATAAGGATTTTGCACATTCACCAAGTAAAGTACAGGCAACTACGAATGCAGTAAAGCAACAGTTTGAGAATCGTACTTTAGTGGCCTGTCTGGAACTACATACCTACAGCAGCTTAAATGCGGATTTTCTTAAGGAATATAAAAGTACACTGGATGCCGCCGATGTGGCAGTTGTGTTTTATTCGCCGCATGCTGTGGAAATTAAAAAATTAGATGTGGTAACTAAAGAGCAGATTGCTCAGGCTTTTGAAAGGGATGATTTATTAATTTACACCAATCCGGATGATTTTAAAGCGTTTTTATTCGCTCAGGATTTTAAGAATAAATCACTCCTGTTAATGAGTTCCGGAAATTACGGTGGTTTAAATTTCGATGAGGTAAAAACTTTAATTCAATAAGCATTAGTATTCTGATACAATAAAAAAGCGTTCTTAAATAAAATATAAGAACGCTTTTTTGTTTCTATTTAACAGGACCGTCATCCGGTGTTTCAGCAGAGGAGCCTTTCGAATTGATATCGGTTTCCAAAGGTTCTATTAAAGGTTTTTCTGTATTTTTAGAAATAACTTTTTCATTAGGCTTTACCGAAGATGCTTGTACAGGCAATTCGAAATTTTCCGGTACGTTTTTGATATTTAAATCGCGTTGCGGGAATGGAATTTCAATGCCTTCAGCTTTAAAGCGATTATAAATAGCTATCGAAACATCACTTTTTGATTGTAATCCTACTTCGTAATGTACCCAAAACAGTAAGCGAAAGTTTAGGGAGCTGTCTCCAAAATCGTTAAATAAAGCAACCGGTTTAGGTTCTTTTAATGTGTACTGGCATTCAGTAGCGACTTCGGTTAAAATTTTAAGAATTTCGTTAGGATCGGAATCGTAAGTAGTGCCAATAAGTATTTCTACCCTTTTGGTGTTGTTGGAAAGGGTCCAGTTGATAAGATCGTTAGAAATAAGGTTGTTATTTGGTACGACCACTTCGGCACCATCAAAAGTACTTATATTGGAGGCTCTAACTCCTATGTGATTTACTGTTCCAAGAAGATTATTAACTTCAACAGTATCACCTGGTAATATTGGACGTTCGAATACTAAAATGAGTCCAGAAATAAAATTTGATACAATATTTTGTAAACCAAAACCAATACCTAAACCAAGAGCTCCGGCCATAAGATTAAATTTGCTTAAATCGACACCGAGAGCAGAAAGAGCGAGTATAATACCGAAACCTATAATAAAGTATCTAATTACCAATGAAACCGCTGCAGGAATACCCTTTGGGAGTCTGAAAAAACGCAGTACGCCATCATCATCATTAATTAAGAATGATACGAGTCGAGTTAAAGCAAACGAGATGATTAAGGTAATGATAAAAGATAATACAGCACCAATTGTGAATGTGAGATTTCCTATTTTATACGGTTCTGTAAATGTATCGCTTAAGTAAAGTAAAAGCGGTCGTAGAAAGTCAATCATTGCAAGGAAGAAGAATCCCCAGAGAAAATACATTGTAATTCTAACAATCTTTAGAACGCGGTTTTCAGTTTTCGTTCTTTCAAATGCATTGTAAGAGGTCTTTACGGTAAAATGTCTGTGGATAATACTTAATGCAATACCATTAATAACAATGGCTAAACAGTAAAATATTATAGTAATTATACCACTTTGGGTACTTATTTTAAGCGTAATATCGGTTAAGTTGGTATAGCCTAAAATATTGGACACTATCGATATTAAACTTAATACATATATAGCGGGAGTTAAGCGGATTAAAAGCCAGTTGAACCCGGAAGTAAACTGCTTAATAGTTTTAAAAAATGGTCTTGTAAAATAGTATAAAATAATAATAACGACAGCAGCTTCAACTAAAATGTAAAGTCTGTAACTTAATGAGGAAAACCAAATATATGTCTTTGCAGAATTAAGAATGTAAAAGAGAGGAACACAATATAAAATGTTTTTAAATCTTTTAGACATTATAGGCATTATTATAGGAATGGATACTACAATAGCCGAGAATGTAATGATGTCTCCCAACAGCTTAGGTAGGTTAGAAAAGAAGAATTTTGCAAAGAATAACGACAGAAATATTATACTTAATGTATTTTGATTCAGGATAAGGTTTTTAGCAACAATAACAGCTTCTGAATCGTTACGGCTTTCATCATAAGGGTACTTTAAAAAGCCACGTTTAAAATATCGTAATGTTGTAAAAATTAGGCCAACAAAAATGAGAAAGAAAATTATGTTGCCTTTTTGATTATCAGCTAATTTATATAACCCAACACCACGACCATCAAGGGCCTGTACCTGCTCTTTTTCTTTGATTTCTTTTTTGGTTTTCTTAAAAGAGGTTTTCCAGATAGGTGAGTGTCTTAAATGAAATAAATCGTAAACTTCTGAATTTTTTAGAGCAATTAAGTCTTCAATAATATCCTCGACATAATTAGTCTGAGTGCTAATTCGGGTTTCCAACCTTATGTAGTAATTATTGTTTTTTAAAATGATATTTTTCGTGTTTTCAACATCATCCATTGTCTGTTTTATGGCAGATAGCACTTCTTTAGGAGCCTCCTGTTCTACGGCATTGGCATAACTTAATTTCCAGACTTTATCTTTAAAAATAATACCTTCTATAAGTATGGCATTACGTTCCTCCTGATCGTTTATCCGATCCATCCATTGGTTTAAATAGTTTAAATAGCCGTTCCATTTAACCGTTGCACTATTTATTTTCTGGATATTAGGATTGGCTTGCATAAAGTGCTCTACCAAATCCCCTTCGGTTTTTAGAAATTTGGCATAAATAGGTAATAAAGAGTCTATTTTTTGTATGTCTGGCGACCGGTTTATTTTTCGGGATGTTAGTTTTAAGTTACTATTCGTGGCTTCAATTTCACGAACAATATTAATTAAAGGAATGGCTTTTGGCTGTTCTGCAATGGTGTCTTGTAAAACTTCGATGTCGCTTGTTAAATCTGTAATCTGGGCATGAATTAGTGGAGAGGCAGATAAACAAATAAACCAAATAATAAGTGTTGTAAAATGTATTTTAAGTTTCATTATGTACTGACTAAAGACATGGGATATACTATAAAGATACAGTTTTTTATGCTGTATTAAGAGATAATTTTATCTATTAAAATAGCCTGATTTTTACTTCGGGATGCAATTAAGGCTTCTTTGGCAATCTGTTGTTCTCCTTCAGTTTTGTCTTGAGAGACTTTAAATTTACCTTCCCAGTTTGTAATTTCAATTTCAAAACCAACTACATAATTAATAAACTGTTCCATTTTAGTGTTGTCCATAGTTAAACGATACAGATGTTCAGGGTGTTCCAGAGATTCTGTCATGGCTACCATAGTTTCTTTTATGTGTAGTGCATCGTTTATGGCTATGGCTTTTCCCTGAATGTGTACTTTTATGTAATTCCAGGTCGGGAGTTGAGAACCATCAAATAAACTGGGGGAAATATAACAGTCAGGACCAGAAAAAATAGCGGTAACAGGGCGACCATTTCTTAAGAGGTCGGCCTGAGGGTTAAACTTATCAATATGGCCTATGAGTTTGCCGTTATCGTAAATTAAGGGAATATGAGTAATAATAGGAAAATGTTCTTTTACAGAAATTAAGGTTGCCAAAGGGTAGTGTTTTATAACCTCTAACATAACCGATTTAGAAGGTTCCTGATATATTTTAGGTGGGTAACTCAAAATAGTATGTTTTAAAATTATACGCCAAACTGTTTTAAATGATGATCCAGATGTTTGTATTCCATTTGGCCCCACTGGGCTTTTGTAAAAGTACCAAACAGCGGATGAACAGGTAAACGGACTTCATTATCCAGTTGTTTAAAGTCTTTAATTAATTGCAGTAAGGTGTCCTGTTCCGTTTTAAAATCGACAGGGTAATCTACTATAAATTCTTTAGAGGTAGGAATGCTTTTTTTCCAGGGCGTGTCGTTATACAATAAAGGTTTATAAAGTTTAAGCATAAGTTTTCGAAACCGGCCAATATTTGTGTTTAGCGAAATATTCTGCAAAGCGACATCCAAAGGTCCCTGACAATGTTTTAGCATTTGTCCTACACTCATTTTTCCCCATAACGGCATATCGTTTTCAGATAGTTTTAAAATTCGGCTGGTTATTGTTTCGTAGGTTGCATTGTTGAATAAAGATTCCATAAAGCCCTGATTTAATTGCTTCTGAAATTTACAATAATTATATTTATCATATGTCAGAAAAGAAAATCCCCTTTACAATCAAGCATTGGTCTCAGGACGATCAGCCTCGGGAAAAACTGTTGTATAAAGGTCAGGCAGCACTAAGCGATGCCGAGTTGCTAGCCATTTTAATAGGATCGGGAAACAGAACCGAAAGTGCTGTTGGATTGTGTAAACGCATTTTGGCCAGTGTAGATAATAATTTAAGCGCTTTAGGGAAATTGTCCATAAAACAATTAATGACGTTTAATGGGATAGGAGAAGCCAAAGCGATAAGTATAAAAGCTGCCATGGAATTAGGACGCAGACGACGTGGCGAAGATATTATTGACCGGAGTAAAATTACATCTTCAAACAGTGTTTTCGAATTGATGCAGCCCGTTTTGGGAGAATTGCCACATGAAGAATTCTGGATTTTGTATTTAAATAACTCCAATGCTGTAATTAGAAAAGAACAATTAAGTAAAGGCGGGATTACAGGTACTTTGGTAGATGTGCGGCTGACATTAAAAATGGCTTTGGAAGTTGGGGCGACGGCACTTATATTAATTCATAATCATCCGTCGGGGACTTTAAAACCCAGTACGGCTGATAAGCAGATTACTCAAAAATTAAAAACGGCCGCTTTAAGTTTAGATATTAAGGTCTTAGATCACGTTATTATTACAGAACATCGGTATTTTAGTTTTGCTGATGAAGCGATATTGTGATTTCTGAACACGTTTCGAGATGTAAACGCTCTTAGGTTTGTTATGAAGATAGTTGAGGTTAGGAGCTTTCTTAATCGTATTATTCATTACTTTTATTGCTTTAAATTCTATTTGTGCTTCTAGTATATACTCATAAAATAACACCGCGATTACGTTTTACTTTTAATCATATTTGTAAACGGATTTTACGAGTACCGGTGTCTTTTACTTCGGTAATCGAAGAGTTTATAGCCCATGATTCTCTTAAAATGTCATACACCAAACAGCCTCTTGGAGACGAGATGTTTATTAGAAGTCATGATTTACTTTTCGAACAAGGGTTATCCGATGTCGATATAAACGTTCAAAACTGGGAAGACACAAAATGTTTCTTTTTTAGTAGCGATAAAAGTGTTTTACCCTACGATATATTTGCAGCTTCATTTTATTTGCTGAGTCGTTACGAAGAATATTTGCCGCATGTAAAGGATGAGTACGGTAGGTATGTCGCCACCGAAAGTCTGGCTTATAAATATAAGTTTCTGGACCAGCCGGTAGTTGATATCTGGGCGTATAAATTTAAAGCCGTGTTAGAGGAGTTTCATCCGGAATTTCAGTTCCCGGAGCGGGAATACAGGATAAAACCTGTAATTGATGTGCCATCGCCGTATAATTTCAGGTTAAAAGGTTTAATGCGTACTATCGGGGCATCTATTAAGGATGTTCTGGGCTTGCGGCTTAAGCGAAATTATTACCGCATTATGGTGTTATTAGGATTTCAGCGAGATCCCTACGATAATTTTAAGTATATCATTAATAAGCAGAAACAGAGCCGGTTTAAGTTTCAGTTATTTTTTTTAATTGGCGATTATTCTACTTACGATAAAGGGGTAAGTGTACATAGAAAAGATTACGTGTCACTCATAAAGTCTATGGCCGATTACTGTAAAGTGGGACTTAAAGTATCTTATTTTGGCATTGAAGATGAAACCATATTAAAGAAGGAAAAGCTAAGGATGGAAGGCATAATTAACACGTCGCTGGTCGCTTCCAGAAATTCGTATTCCAAATTGAATTTACCAGAATTTTACAGGAATTTAATGGAACTGGAAGTCAAGGAAGATTATACAATGGGGTACGTAAACCATATCGGGTTTAGAGCAGGAACCTGTACGCCATTCTTTTTTTACGATCTGGATTACGAAGTGCAGACACCATTAAAAATTAACTCGTATCACGCGATAGACTATGCGCTTTTAAAACATAAGTCTTTACTTGATAAGAAAGAAACGGTGCAGCGTATGATAGCTGAAATTAAAAAGGTGAATGGCGAATTTATTCCGGTATTTCATAATTATACGTTTAGCGGATTGGGACGCTGGAAACATTTTAAAGAATTATTTAACCTAATTTTAGATTCGGTAGATGAATAACACGCAGATAACAGATGTCTTTTTTGATCTGGACCATACCCTTTGGGATTTTGAGAAAAATTCAGCTTTGACTTTTAAAAAAATATTTGAGCTCAATGAAATTGAAGTGGAGACCGATTATTTTTTAAAGCATTATAAGCCTATAAATTTATCGTATTGGAAACAATACCGCCAGGGTGAAGTGAATAAAGAAGACCTACGTTACGGCAGATTGAACGATACGTTTAAAGCTATGAATTTAAGTGTGTCCGACGATCTTATTTACAGGCTTTCCGAAGATTATATTCAGCATTTAACAAGCTTCAATTTTTTGTTTGAAGATACTGTTACGGTTCTTGATTATTTACAGGCACGTTATAATCTGCACATTATTACCAATGGTTTCGAAGAGGTGCAAAGCTCAAAATTAGAAGGTGCTAATATTATGCATTATTTTAAAACGATAACTAATTCCGAACAGGCTGGTGTTAAAAAGCCTCATCGCGATATTTTTAATTTCGCATTAAAACAAGCCCGGACAGAAGTGCATAAAAGTGTCATGATTGGCGATGATTTTGAAGCCGATATACTGGGGGCAAAATCTGTAGGGTTTGAAGTGATTTATTTTAACGTGAATGCGAATGCAAACGCCGAGAATGTACCTCAAATTAATAAGCTTATCGATATTAAAAATTTCTTATAAATCTCATTATATTTACTAAAATCAAAATTTCATCATGAAAAGACTTTGTTTTCTAATCTGTTTTACTCTGTGTTTTACCAGTATCGCACAGACCAACTTAAATCAGTATAAATATGTAATTGTCCCGGAAACCTTTGAATTCTTAAAGGAGCCGAATAAGTATAATATGAATGCGCTTACTAAATTTTTATTCGATAAATATGGATTTACAGCCATTATGGAAGGTGAGGATATTCCAGCCGATTTAAATTCAAACGGCTGTCTGGCTTTAAGATCGGATGTTATAAATGAGTCCAGTTTATTTACCACAAAACTAAAGGTACAGCTTAAAGACTGCAAAAATCAGGTGGTTTATGTTTCTAATACAGGAACAACTAAAGAAAAGGAATACCAGAAAGCCTATCAGGTGGCATTGCGGGAAGCGTTTGAATCTTTTGAAGCGTTAAATTATAAGTTCGAAGGCACAACAGCAGCAACAGTTGCTCCGGTAGCAAGCTCTGCAGTAGTGCCAGTGACTCCTGTGGTGGCAGAAGAACTTCATGAAGCAACGGATGCTCAGATACAAACTGCTCCAGCTGCAGTTTCGGTAGCATCTGGCACTGTTTTATATGCGCAAGCGATACCTCAAGGGTATCAGTTAGTTGATAGCACTCCTAAAGTAGTGTATAAATTAAAACAATCCGGACTTAAACATGTTTATTTTGTAGAGGGGAAACAGGCTATTGTTTATAAAAATGGGGAATCGTGGATTGTTGAATATTACGAAGGCACGCAGTTAAAACAGGAAACCTTAAACATTAAATTTTAATTTAATAACCATATTTGCCTTTCCAGCGTTGCTTTAAAAAGTCGCGATGGGAATGTTCTCTTGAATTAGCACCAGGCTCATACAGTCTGGTGTTTTTTATTTCATCTGGTAAGAATTCCTGAATAGCAAAGTTGTTTTCGTAGCTGTGCGCATATTTATAATCTTCGCCATAACCTAAATCTTTCATGAGTTTGGTAGGCGCATTTCTAATATGTAAGGGTACCGAAAGGTCTCCTGTGGCTTTTACCAGCTGTTGAGCTTTGCCAATAGCTTCATAAGCCGAATTACTTTTAGGAGAACAGGCCAGATAAATAGTGCACTGGCTTAGTGTTATTCTGGATTCCGGGTAACCTATGGCAGACACAGCCTGAAACGTATTGTTTGCCATGATAAGTGCTGTAGGATTTGCATTTCCAATATCTTCACTGGCAAGAATTAACAGGCGCCTTGCAATGAATTTTACATCTTCACCACCTTCAATCATGCGTGCCAGCCAATATACCGCACCATTGGGGTCGCTTCCGCGGATAGATTTAATAAAAGCGGAAATGATATCGTAGTGTTGCTCTCCGGTCTTATCATATCGCGCTGTGTTGTTCTGTATTTTTTCAAGTACTATCTCATCGGTAATTACTATGTCATCTGTTTCGAAGGTGTTGATTAATAATTCGAATATATTGAGAAGTTTTCGGGCATCACCTCCGGATAAACGCAATAGTGCTGAGGTTTCTTTCAGCGTTATATTTTTTTTAATTAAAGCGGCGTCAGTTTCAATAGCACGTTTTAACAATTGCTCCAGATGTACTTTTTCAAAAGGTTTAAGAATATAAACCTGACAGCGTGAGAGTAGGGCGGGGATAACTTCAAAACTCGGGTTTTCTGTTGTTGCCCCGATTAACGTCACCCAGCCTTTTTCTACAGCCTGTAATAACGAATCCTGCTGCGATTTACTAAAGCGGTGAATCTCATCTATAAACAAAATGGGATTTTTAGTGGTAAATAATCCGCCACTGCCTTTAGCCTTGTCTATAACTTCTCGGATGTCTTTAACTCCCGAATTTATGGCGCTAAGCGTGTAAAAGGGACGCCCTGATAAATTGGCTATAATATTGGCCAGTGTTGTTTTACCAGTACCTGGTGGTCCCCAGAAAATCATAGAGGAAATTAATCCTTGTTTTAATTGAATCCGTAGAGGTCCCGTTGGGCCTACCAAATGGGTCTGGCTTACGTAGTCGTCTAAATTCTGTGGTCTTAATCGTTCTGCTAATGGTGCGCTCATGCTGTAAAATTACTGTATTTTTTAGTTCTTATAAAACAATTAACGACTGACATATTATCAGTTATAGTTATATTGGTTTACAATTTGCAGATTAATAGTAATGGAACATAAATCGGAAGCAGAACAGTTTAATTTTTCTAATGGGGTACTGGCATATCCTCTAGCTTTTGTACTGGTAATCTGGTATGTGTTCTGGTTTGAAATTGAAACTAACTTATCCTTTAACTCTCACGGTATTTTTCCAAGGACTTTTACAGGGTTACAGGGCATCGTGTTTAGCCCTTTTATTCATTCCGATATTACCCATTTATATCATAATACAATTCCCTTACTGGTTTTAAGTATGGCCTTGTTTTATTTTTACCGTCCTATAGCGTGGAAAGTGTTGGGGTACGGTATTTTGCTTTCTGGGTTTTTAACCTGGTGTATAGGCCGACCATCGTATCATATTGGGGCTAGTGGAGTGATTTATGTCCTGTTTAGTTTTATTTTTTTTAAGGGCATTTTTGCAAAGCATTTCCGGCTAATAGCCCTTTCTCTTTTAGTTATATTTTTATATGGTAGTATGGTCTGGTATGTATTACCTGTAAAAGAAGGTATGTCCTGGGAAGGTCATTTAGCAGGATTGATAACCGGTTTCATTTTCGCTGTTATTTTTAAAAGAGATATCGCCAAACCTAAAAAATATGCCTGGGAAAAAGAAGATTATAACGAGGAGGACGATGCTTTTTTAAGACATTTTGATGCCGATGGTAATTTTATAGAACATTTACCGGAACAGGAGCAGGAGGAAGCCGAAGATTCAGTCTCAGACTTTCATACCACGGCGACGAAAGGACCTCACATCAGCTACATCTTTAAACCAAGCGATAAGAAGGATTAAAGGCGTTGTCTTAAAGCTTCGTATAAAAAGGCACCACAGGCAACAGATACATTTAAGGAACCAATCTCTCCAAGTAAAGGTAATTTTGCCTTAGCATCTACCAATTTAAGTACAGAAGGGTTAATCCCTTTGCCTTCCGATCCCATAATTATGGCACACGGTTCGTTAAAAGATACGTCGTAAATTAAATCGTCTGTCTTCTCGGTAGCAGCAATTACTTTTATACCGGAAGCCTGCATGTAAAACAGGGCGTCTTTAATATGATCTACTTTGCAAATTGGCATTTTAAAAACAGCACCGGCACTGGTTTTTATCGTATCTCCGTTTACCGGAGCTCCACCTTTCTTCTGAATAATAATTCCGTCTACTCCAGTACATTCAGCGGTTCGGATTATGGCGCCGAAATTACGTACGTCACTTAATTGATCCAATAGTAAAAAAAGCGGTGTTTTGCCGGACTCCATAACTTGTGTTACGAGTTCTTCCAAATCGTAGAAAGTGATAGGGGCAATCTGTGCTACCACGCCCTGGTGGTTTTTAGAACTTAGTTTATTAAGTTTTTCTAGCGGAACATAAGACACATTTAAGCGGTGTTTACGAAGTACTTGTTCTAATTCGTGAAATAAATCGCCTTTAAGGCCTTTTTGTACAAAAATCTTGTCGATGTTTTCTCCCGACTGAATGGCTTCTATTACCGCGCGTATTCCAAAAATCTGAGTGTCTTTTTCCATGGTCACAAAAGTACAATATAAAATGTTTGATTGCTTAAAGTACAGGTATAAAAAAACCACCTCAATTGAGGTGGTTTTTTGTGAAAAGTATGAGTTAAATTTATTCTAAAGTAAAAGTTCCTCCTAAATATCCATTAGTAAGGTATCCCGAATATGTTTCGCCTAATCCTTCAGAGTCACCTGGGTAATAAATGTCATACTCTAAGGTCATTGTAGGTTTGTTACCACAATTAGACCATTTTCCAGAACCCTCAATTTCATATTGATATTCCGCTCCTTCGTATGTTGTTGTATAAATATACTGTCTAGGAATTTCTATAGCTCCCGTTTCCAAATTTACATTCATAGTGAATTTTCCTCCGGAAACAACTGGCTCCGCCCAGAAATAAGTAATAAAATCCTGACTTAGCCCATCAATTACTAAACTAGAATCATCGTTAACAGTCGCTGTAAAGCCATTGTCATAACCACTAGCGTTAAAGGTTACAGCGTAAGTTCCTGCTAAAGCTTCTATACCATCTAATGGACATTTTTTTTGTACATCTACCGAAATAGAGTTTCCGCTATAAATATTTTCTCCTTCTACGTTAAGATCTAGTACTAATGTCTCTAAGCTTTCTCCTAAATTATCATCAGAAAAAGTTACTGTAATTATACCCTCATTGGTGTTCGCAGGGATGGTAACAGTAGAAGGGACATTGTAAGATGCAGGATTTAATGACGTACCTTCATTAATTATTATATCAAAAGTTCTATCACTACCTAGTACTTTGCTTGAATATACAGCAAGGTCTATAGAAGTCGCAGATTCTTTTAATACAGAAACAAGAGGAGGGTCAACTTCAAATGTCACGTAATTAAGTTCTGGTACATAAGTGTCCTCACAATTGGTTAATGAGAAAACCATTGTGGCTATTAAAAATATACGTGCTAATTTTTTCATAAAAATCAATTTTGTATTTAGCAGTAGATGACCTTAGTCATTCTGACTGTTTAAAAATGGGTTATTCAATATTTCAGATTCTGGAATTTCAAAAGTCATACGCTCATCGTCGTAAGAAATTGTTTCTCCTACAAAAGATAAATGATTAGATCCTCTAGTCACAGAACGCTTGTTACGTTTCATAGCTAAGTATGCTTTTCCTTCTCCCCAGAATTCGATTCTTGATTGTAAGTAAATTTCGTTTAATAACGCTTGACCAGTAAGTCCATCAATATAAGACGTGTCTGGTATTCTCAGTGCCAAAAGAGCTTTTAAACTTGTTTTGGCAGAACCTTCATCTCCAACTTTAGCAGAAGCTTCAGCATTTAAAATATACATCTCGGCAATTCTCATGTAGACTAAATCGGATGTAGTAATTGTGCTTGCTCCAAGTGGAACTCTGGCAGCATCGTAAAATTTATACAATGGCTGTAAATACTGGTTACCAGCTCCTGGGTCTGATTCGAATTGAAGTTTTCTAACATCGTCATCTGGAATTTCAGCATATAAATCTGAATCTATGGCTTTAGAATCGCCATAACCTGCGTAACTGTATGAGAAATAATCCATTTGTCCCCACCAAGATACTAAGCCAATTTCGTTGTCAGAAGTAATGTCTACACCCCACATCCATCCAGGAGTATTAACGCTATTAAATCCTCCTAATACTTCATCTTCAGTCATAATAGGGAAAGCACTACCGTTAATTACTTCATCGGTTAAAGTCTTTACTTCTTGATCTCTTCCCATGGCACCATAAACGTAAGCTAAAATTCCTTTAGCAACATCTTGGTTAATCTGGCTCTTAGCACTTCTTCCAAAACCATCTAATAAATCGATAGCGGCTAATAAATCACTTTCTATTAAACCGTAGATTTCTGAAGCAGCAACTTTAGGGCCGTTCTGATCTAATAAGTCGTCGTAAAGCGGTAAGATTTCTTCGCTAGGATTATAGGTTTTTTGGAAGTATTGAGTTAAATAAAAATACGAATGTGCGCGAATTGCTTTTGCTTGCCCCATAATGTATTTGTTTTCTGCTAATTCAGGCGTTACATCGTTACCCCCTAAAGCGTCGATAACAGTGTTGGCAGAACGGATGATACGGTAGTAGTATCTCCATACCTGATAGTTATCTGTAAAGGTAAAATCCTGTGTACACTGATACTCTGTAATACTGGCACGGTACCAACCGTAAGTACTAACAGATAAGGCTACATCGCTTGATAAAAAGTCAGCAAAAAGATCGTATCCTTTTTGTCCAAAATCATCGTGACCAGTTGTTCCTCCTGTTTCGGTTTCAAACATTAAGGCATAGATACCGTTCATGGTACCGGCAATAACATCTGGGTTTCTCGAAGCAGCTTCTCCAATTTGAGATGTAGTTAAAACCTCCGAAGGTAATTTTTCTAGGTAATCGTCACCACAGCTAACTGTAAATATTGAAGTTGCTGCAAGTAGTGTATATTTAAATATGTTTTTCATGTCTAATCGTATTAAAATTTAACTCTTACTCCTAAAGTAAATGTAGTTAAAGGGGCGTATAATCTACGTCCTGAATTACCGCTTTCAGATGTGGTTGGGTTAAAACCTTCACGAGCAGTTTTCATAAATAGGTTGTCTCCAGAAGCCCAGATGTTTACTAAGCTTAATGGTGTGTTTTCTAAATGTTTTGCAGGGATAGTGTATCCAACCATAGCATTGTTTAGAGCGAAATAGTCTGTTTTAGTTAGGAATCTTGTAGAAGTCGCTGTACTATTTTGATCTATTCCATCAGCTAAACGAGGTACATTAGTAATGTCGCCTGGTTGTTGCCATCTGTTAGCTATATCCTTATGATAGTTGTTTCCAACAGCTCCAAAACGATCACTCATTAATTCTCCGTATTGATAGTCTATAGCATAACCTCCAATACTGTAAGTAAATTGCGTAGAAAAGTTAAACGCTCCTAATTCACCATTTAAGCGGAAAGCCCCTCTTAAATCTGGAATTCCAGATTTACCAACATATTTATCTGTTGCGTTAGCGTAGGTTTTTGTAATACGCTTTTCAATATTAGCATCCGGAGTCTCATTTAAATATGGAGTTAAAGAAGTAATTCCTGTTTCGCCATTATCTAAAATTCCGTTTCCGTTAGCATCATCGAAGTATTGGTACCACATTGGTGCACCATCAGATGGATCTACACCAGCCCACTCACGTAAGTAAAAGTCGTAGATAGAACTTCCTTTAGAGTATGCATAATCTCCTGCAGAGGTATCTAAGATTCTAGGTAATCCTGTAGATGGTTCAAGTGGCATGGTTTTTATTTCGTTCTTAATAAACTCACCGTTGAAACCTAAATCTAATTTAAAGTTTTTAGTGTTGAATAGGTGACCAGTGATATCAAATTCGATACCGTGGTTTTGTAACTCACCGTCGTTTACAGTGATTATAGCAATACCTTGAGAAGGTCCAACACGACGTTCGAAAATTAAGTTGTCTGTTAGTTTATTATAGTAATCTACGTTTACATCTAAGAATGAACCTAAAGACAGTTCAACTCCAGTCTGGAACATTTTAGACGTTTCCCATGTTAAATCAGGGTTACCGTTATCGGCAGCAGAAATCGAAATTTCACCACCTAAAATACCACTGTTAAACGTGTCGTATCCAGAATAGTAACCTACACCTGCTTGATCTCCAGTTATACCATAAGACGCTTTAAGTTTTAAGAAGGAAAGTACGCTGTTACCAGCTAAAAAGTCTTCGTTAGAGATTACCCAAGCTCCACCAACAGAACCAAAAGTACCCCATTTATCGTTTACAAACCTTGAAGAACCATCGCGACGAACAGAAGCCGTTAAATAGTACTTATCTGCGTAATTGTAATTTAATTGTGAAAAGTATGATTCAATAGAGTAACCTTCACTAAATCCTGTAGCAGGAGATAAGTTGTTTACAAAGTTGTCTTGCTCTAATAAACCGTCTAAAACTACTTTTCCTTTATAAGTTGTATTTTCTCTAAAAGTAAAGTCATTGTTTTCGTGTGCTGCTAATACTTCTAAAGAGTGTTCTCCAAATTTGTTGTTGTAACGTAATAACTGTTGGAAGTTAGAACCTAAACGTTCTCTGTCTCTAGAATATAAGTTACCACCGTCACCTACAGCAGTACCATAAAACGGGTTTCCATAGTCTTTATAGCGCTCCATAGAGTATTGCGTTCCGTATCTCACTTCTACGTTTAAGTTATCAGTTAAATGGATGTTGAAATCAATATTTCCGTTGAAATCATGTCTTTTAAAACCTCTGTAATCATATACGGCAGATCCTATCGGGTTTAAGTTATTTGCGTTTGGACGGTCACGGAAACCAGATACAGTTCCATAATCGTATTGATACCCTCCAAAAATAGGGTCGGCTACCAAATTACCACTGTCGTCTCTTAAATACACAGGGAAAATAGGGGCCATTTTATCGGCAAATTCAAATACGTTTTCAGACCCTACTGTTTGTCCGTTATTTAAACTTTCAGAATAAGAGTAACCCAAATTAGCACCTACTTCTAACCATTTTTTTACTTCTGAGTTTACATTTAAACGCGTAGAGTAACGATCGTAGCTGGTGTTTTTAGCATAACCATCATCATTTAAATATCCTAAAGAGAAGAAGTATTTAGACTTTTCACTTCCACCACCCATACGAACACTTCCTTCATTTCTTATAGAAGAATCGAATGCTTCATCTTTGTATAGTTCAGGCGAATAACGTCTTGTTACACCATCTCTAACCATTCTAGTGTTTGGGTCGATTAATTGTGATGCATTAGCATTCCACATGTTATAACCAGGAGCAACATAGTTGGTTGTAAATAACCTATCATTGGCATAAGTAACAGGATCCGCACTTCCTGAAATTACCCCACGGTTATAGATACCTTCCCATACATAACCAATATATTCTTCTGGTGAAGTTATTACATTATAACGGGGAATCATTTGTGTATTAACCCCTGATTTTACATCGAATTCTACATAAGAAGCATTAGCTGTTCCCGTTTTAGTAGTAATTACAATTACTCCGTTTGCTCCACGAGAACCGTAGATAGCCGTTGCCGTTGCATCTTTTAATACGGTAGTACTTTTAATATCTGCAGGGTTAATAGAGTTTAAGTATCCGTTAGAGGTTATATCGCCTTGTAAAGGCACTCCGTCCACTACATAAAGAGGGTCACGACTACCGTTTACAGATCCGTAACCACGAATACGTATAGTAGAAGTTGTTCCAGGTTGTCCGGAAGTGTTAATTACCGTAACCCCGGCAACCTCTCCGGTTAAAGCTTGAGTAACGTTTGATACGTTTTTAATTTCTAAGTTTTCAGCTTTAACTGTTTTAGCGGTACCCGCAAAGGATTGTTTAGTTGAAGTACCATAACCTACAATTAACACCTCGTCTAACTCTGCTAAGTCTTCCATAAGTGTAAGACTGATAGTTGTTGATGTACCAACAGTAATTTCCTGTGTTTTGTACCCTACAAAAGAGAAAGAAAGAATATCTCCTGTCGACGCCGAGATAGAGTAGTTTCCATCAAAATCTGATTGCGTACCTTGAGTAGATCCTTTTAAGATAATGTTAACTCCAGGAAGCGGTAATCCGCTTTCGTCGGATATCGTCCCTGAAATTGTTTTTTGTTGTGCAAACGTTAATTGCACGGCAAACGCTAGGAATAGCGTTAGAATTCCACTAAACTTTGTTTTCATTTTATTTTATTTGAATTAGTCTGAGCCAAAAATCTTAAATTAAAGTTAAAAAAACAATAATATCTAGCGAAAATTTGCGCTAATAGTCCATGAATAGTGGCTTTTAGCGAAAAATAGACAAGTTTAGTTCTTAAAAAATTAACATTGTTAATAATTTTAATGACTTATGTGTATTTAAAATTGACCAAAAAAAAACTCCTAAACAGAGCGTTTAGGAGTTTTTTAGAGTAAAGAGATTGTAAGTAGTACTAGTTTACATCCCAGAATAATTTGGTTGATTGCGCATCACCACCTATGGCAGTTGCCGCTGCATTCCAATTTGTTTCATTTAAGTTTTGTTCATTAACCGGGTAAGTGTATCTGAAAGGTACAGCATTACCAGTGTTAACAGGTACGTTTAAAGCAGGGGTATCGTAAGTTCTCCAAGCGGTCCACCCTTCAAAACCTCTGTTGTACATTGCTAACCAAAATTGTCTACCAATTTTAGTTTTCCAGTCTCCAGCAGCAGAACTATAGGCTACATCAGATTTAGATAAATATGCAGCAGCGCCATCTACGCCCCAGTCTTCGAAAGAAGCTGTAATAGCATTGTTGTAGTGCTCTGCAGCGGTACCACCAACATTGTAACCTCTTTCAGAAGCGTCAGCTAAGAAGAAAGATACTTCAGCAAAATCTAATAATACACCTCTAAATTCTGGTTGGTGCATTAAGGCACCAATATGAGTGTAGTTAGAAAAACTGTTGTTGTCTCCGTAAGGTCCACCTACGTAATCTCCGTCAAGATTCTGATCGAAATATACATCACGTCTAGGGTCTTCTAATGTGTTCATAATATCTACTACAGTGTTAGCAGCAACAAAGTCAGAACGACCAGATTGTACTAAATCTACCCATAAAGGGTTAGTGTTTGGGGTCGTAGCAGCATATGCTATTGTCGCATTATCGTCGTTAGAAGTAAAAACTCCTGCAGCCACAGCAGATTCTACTGCAGATTGAGATAAAGATGCCATTCCAGGAGCGTCAGCTACACGCATACCAATTCTTAATTTTAAGGAGTTGGCAAATTTAGCCCAGGCAGAAATATCGCCACCATAAATGTTGTCAGTTCCAAATCCAGAACCTGTTAAGTTCGGGATAGCTGCATTAATACGAGACACTAAATCTTCATAAATAGTTGCAGCATCATCATATACAGGTAAAGTGTATTCTGATGCATTTAACGCTTGGCTATAAGGGATGTCTCCAAAAGAGTCAACCATTTGTTGCCAAGTGTACACGGCTAAAACTTCAATTTGTGCTAGTCTTGCATCTTTTTCTCCTTGAGTTAATTCTGCGTCAGCAATAACATTTTCTTTTGCTGTGTCTAAATCTAAAAGTACATCTCTGTACATTTCAGACCAGTGATTTTGAGGAATGTTTCTGTTATTTAAATCGAAGTTTGATTCATCGATGTAAGTAGTTTGTGTCCAGTACTGAGCTAATAAACGGTAAACGTTACTGTTTACGTTTGTACTTGTCATTTGATCAAATAAACTCTTGGTGGCAGCATTAAATAAGAAATCTGCTTCTACCTGAGTTGGGTTTTTAGGGTCTCTATTGTAGTCATCGTATTTGTCATCAGACATACATGATGAGAGCACTACAAAAGATAAAGCTGTAATTAATATTTTTTTCATGATATTTTCTGTTTTTAGAACTGTAATTTAACACTTGCACCAATTTCTCTAATTGCAGGGTAAGCACCTGATTGGTATCCTTGAACGTTTCCTGAGCTTAATCCTGCTTCAGGATCAGAGAATGGTACGTCCTTGTCGATAATCCATAAGTTTCTACCAATTAAGGAGAACGTTACTGCGTTAAACGGTAATCTATCTAGATCTTTTAAGCTATAGCTAATAGTAGCCTCTCTTAATTTAACATAGCCAGCATCGTATACGTGTTGTGATGCAGCTGCTCTAGCATAACCCCAAGGGTTAGCATAAGTACTAGCGCTTGCTCTAGTGCTGTTTGGAGTACCGTCAGAAATAGGGTTGCCATCAGCATCAGTTCCTGTTTGAACTACACCAGGTAAGATAACTCCACCTCCATCAGCTAAAGAATTTCTAACAGGATTTCCTAAGTCGTTAGTTCCAGCAGTAAAATCATACATACCTGTTGCGTATCCGTAATAAGTATCTAAAGAGAATACACTACCACCTTTTTGCATGTCGATTAAGAAGCTAAGTGTAAAGTTTTTATAGTTGAAACTGTTGAATAAACCAGCTTTCCAGTCTGGGTTAATATCTCCAATTACATTATTACTGTCACCAGTTCTTAAGTAATATCCGTTAGAACCAACAATTGGTTGACCATCTGTACTGTAAACTAAATCACGTCCTCTAATTGTACCATAAGGCTCACCTGGAGTTGCGTTTATAGATACACCTCCTTGTAAAGATGCTAAAACTAAGTTGTCAATTCCGTCTGTTAATTCTTCAACTAAACTTTCGTTCTTAGACCAGTTAACATTCATATCCCAAGAAAAGTCAGCTGTACGAATTGGATTTACATTTAAAGATACTTCCCATCCTTTGTTAGAGATCGTACCTGCGTTAAGTAAAGCAGAGGTATATCCAGTCGCATTCGATAATGGTACGCTAGTAATTTGGTTTTCGTTAAGAGCATCGTAATAAGATACGTCGAAACCAAAACGCTTGTTAAAGAATTGCATTTCTAAACCAACTTCCCAGTTAGTTTGTTCTTCAGGTAAAAGGTCGTTGTTTGCACGAGCACTTGGGTTTGTTGCTATACCTCCATTAAAAGGAGTTCCGATAGCGTAAGTATTGTAAACTCTGTAAGGAGAAGTATCGTTACCTACTTTACCGTAGTTTCCTCTAACCTTACCGAAAGTTAACCAATCTGAGTTGATTAATTCAGAAAAAATGAACGATCCTGTAGCAGACCAGTAAGAGTAGCGATTATTACTTTTAGGAAGGGCAGAAGAACGGTCTGTTCTAAAAGTACCTTCTACATATAAGAAATCATCATATCCTAAACTTACCTGACCATATTCTCCGTCTACCATTTTGGTAGCTTCATATTCGGTTGGGGCCTCTAAAGGGCTGGCACTGTTAGATAATGCATACAGACCTGGTAAGTTTAATCCCCCATTTGTTTGTGCATAAATAGTGCTCCAATCGTTTCTTCTTTGGTTGAATCCTAATAAACCAGAAAGGTTTAACTTGTCTGTTAAATCTTTGTTGAATGTTAAAATAACATCCCAGTTGTATTCTGCTACGTTATTGTTATAACGAGAGTATTGTGATACATCAACAGATCCAACAGCGGTTCTTTCTTCTTGTAGACCCGCATAAGTATCGAAAGAGAAACGACCTAAAACGCTCACCCAATCCGTAATTTGATAATCTAAAGCAACATTACCCCAGTATCTGTTACGTGTATCTGTTTCATAATTCTCGAAACGAGTGAAGTAGAAGTTGTCTGAGTAAATTGGAGATCTGTCTGTGTGACTATTTGTATTCCAAGTAATGTTTTGACCTGTTAATAAGTAAGCTTGTCTTTGCTCTTCTAAGTCAACGTTAGTCTGGAACCATTGTCTAAACTGTTGCATTGGGTTTTTAGAATCATAACCTGTACCATAACGGCCTTTACCATCTGTTTTAGTAAAGTTAAAACTTGTAGATGCGGTTAGTTTTTCTGTTAAATTTAACGAACCGTTGAAGTTAATAGAGTTTCTTTTAATATGCGCATTAGGTAAGTTACCTGTCTGATCCATGTTTGTGTATCCTAAACGAAATACGCCTTTATCAGAACCTCCAGATAAATCAACAGAGTTGATTAAAGTCGCAGAAGTTGTCCAAACAGAGTTGGCATCGTTGTCAGCATATTTCCAAGGTGTAGCTACTTGGTAACTATCTAATTCTGGATAAATAGAATTCCATTGGTATATTAATCTGTTAGGGTCGAATGCAGCACCATAAGATGCATCTTCAGTAAACGGTACTGTTTCATCTAAAATACCATCACCGTTAATATCGGCTAAGTTAAAATAACCGTCAGCACTGTCGTAATAAGGTCCGTAACCAGCACCGTATTTCTTTTGATAAGTAGGTAAAGTTTCTTTGTCAGGAGCACCTAACATTACACTCGAATTTACAGTAATTCCAATACCTTTTTGCTTTTTACCTTTCTTAGTTGTAATCATGATAACCCCGTTAGAAGCTCTAGAACCGTAAAGCGCAGATGCAGCAGCACCTTTTAATACGTTTATCGATTCGATATCATCAGGGTTAATGTCCGAAGCAGCGTTACCATAATCGTAACCACCACGACCAGTTTGCTGTCCAGAAGTGTTTGAGTTTCCGTTGTCGATTGGAATACCATCAACTACGAATAAAGCCTGGTTGTTACCAGCAACAGAACTGTTACCTCTAATTACAACGTTGGTTGAACCACCAATAGTTCCTGAAGGTTTAACGTTTAAACCAGCAACCTTACCAGAAAGTGAGTTAACGAAGTTTTGAGATTTTACAGTTGAAACCGCGTCACCTTCTACTTCTTGAGAGGCATATCCCAGTGCTTTTTTCTCTCTTTTAATACCAAGAGCTGTTACTACTACTTCGTCTAACTCGGCTAAATCTTCTGTTAAAGTAGCATTAACAGTGCTAGATGCCCCTACGGTTACATCTAAAGTTTTATATCCTATAAAGGAAAAAGAAACAATATCGCCTGTATTAACAGATAAGGAGTAATTTCCGTCGAAATCTGTTTGGGTACCGTGAGTTGTTCCTTTCACAATAATGTTAACTCCAGGGAGAGGGAGTCCACTTACGTCGGAAACAGTCCCTGAAATTGTCTTTTCTTGTGCGAACGTTAGTTGCACAACAAACGCTAGGAATAGCGTTAGCATTCCACTAAACTTTGTTTTCATTTTATAATTTATTTGAATTAGTCAAGCCAAAAGTCAAAATAAAAAGTTAATTAAACAATAATAAAAGGTTAAAATTTTTTTCTAGTAATTGAATTAATAGCATGAAAACATCATTTTTCTTAGAAATAATTTCAGCTTTCTGCAGGTATTTTTAAATACTTATTATTTGTAGCTTCTACTTGTTTGGTAATATTGTCAGAATGTAAATTTCACAATGTGATTTTTGATTATATCGCAAAGGCTTGGGGAAGGTAGAGTAATACGATAATTTTGAAATTCCCAATGTTAAATTTTATATTTCTTAGGTTTTCAACTGGTATTAAAGGTGGTTTTAGTTCCGTTTTGCTGACTGTTTATTCGGTTTTTACATAAAAAAGCCACCCGCATATGCGGGTGGCTCGGGTGACTAAATCATAAATTAAATAAAAAATTTAGTTAACGTCCCACCAAAGCTTAGTATGTAAATCATCTATGCCTTGTGTAGCTATAATTGCGTCGTAATTAGCTTTGTTGTTATCTTCCACAGAAGAATCGTAAGCTAGTCTTACCGGAATTCTAGGATCTCCCGCATATTCTGAAGGAATTAAAACCGGATAATCTAAACGTCTCCATTCAGACCAGGCTTCCTGTCCGTTTAAATATAATGCAATCCACTTTTCGTAAGCGATATCTTCTATAGTAGTAGATGTATGTGCGCTTAAGTACGAGCTGATGTCTGCGCTGTCTACACCCCAGTATTCCATAGAAGCTTCAATACCTTCCGCAAATAACTCTCCGGTTGTAGCGCCAACACTCCAGCCTTTTAAAGCGGCTTCTGCCATAGATAATTTCATTTGGGCAGCTGTGTAGATAGGTGTTGCATAAACAGGATCGTAAATAATAGTAGCAGTAGGGTAAGAGTAGTCAGGTGTGTTACCATTTACTTTACCATGTGGTGCTCCTACATAAGCAGCATCTATTCCTCCAGGGAATTTAGGGTTGCTTATAATCGAGTCGGCTGCAGGTTCTGCATATTTAAATAATCTAGGGTCTAAGTTAGAACGTAAGGATTCCATCATGGTTTCAGATAAGATGTAATCTACACGAGATTCGAATCTGTCCTGCCATGGGCTATCACTGGCGTCATCTGCACCGTAAGGGAATTCTATATTGTCGCTGTTGGTTTTAATATAGTTTCCTGAACTTACAGCTTCTTCGAATTTAGATTTAGCTAAGGTTGGGCTTACGTCTGAAATTCTTAAAGCAGCTGTCATTTTTAAAGAGTTGGCAAATATTGTCCAGCGACTCATGTCTCCTCCAAATAATACATCGCCTTGAGGTCCTGTGGCAGAGGGGTTAATTAAGGCCAGAGCGTCTTCAATTTCATCAAAAATGATATTGTATAGCTCTTCCTGAGTATTAAATTTAGGTGAAGGGTTGTCAATGCCCTGGAAGGCTTCTTCCCATGGTAAGGCACCCCAACTATCTGTCATAAACTGAAGAATGAAGGCTCGGATGATTTTTGCTGTGGCAATCTGGTTGTCGTTATTACCATAAGCTGCAGCAGCATCCATCGTAGATGGGTCTTCATTTAATTTAATAATTTCATTTAAATCTGTAACAGCACTTGTGTAATAACTGTTATAGCTATAAGTTAAAGTGGCATATCTGGATTGTCCTGGATATTGTCCTTCAGTAAGTTGTTGAGTGAACAGGATTCCCGACATATCGGTTCCGATAGACGAAATCGTCTTTTCTGCCTGTGTTAGTAACTGAGACGTTACCGCAGCTGTTGGTCCGTTTGGATTATCATTGGTGTCGCCAAAATCTACAGTTTCACATGAACTAAAGATTGATGCTATACCAAGAAGTAGGACAGTCTTTTTAAATATATTGATCATGTTTTTCTTGTATTAAAATGTTAGTTTTAAGTTTAAACCATACGAAGATGTCATTGGTAATGTACCTGCTTCCGCCCAGTTTACATCGTCTCTTTTCTCTAATTCTGATGGGTCAACCCAGTTTAAGTCAGAATAGATTAACCAAACGTTATTGGCTAAGAAAGATAATTGCGCATTTGTCATGCCTACTTTGCTAACAAAATCCTCACCAAAGGTATAGGTTAATTTAATGGTTCTTAATTTGAAATAGGTAGCGTCGTGTAAGTTGTTTTCGTAAATGTTACCAAGGTTTCCAGAGTTAAAGTAATCCTGAGCATCTACATATTTATCTACTACTGTTCCGTCAGAGATTGGGTTACCTTCGTCGTCTGTTCCGGTTTGTAATACCCCTACGATGTGTACACCACCACCTTCTGATACCGGATCTCTTTTAGGGTTTCCTTTGTCGTTTAATCCGGCTGTATAATCTGTTAAACCAGAGTGATCCATATAACGCTCGGTTCTGGAGTAGTATTTGCCACCTTTTTGTCCGTCGAAGCCTAAGAATAAATCTAAGTTTTTGTAACGGAAGGTTGTTGAGATACCACCAGTGTAATCAGGAAGTAAACTTCCTAACTTCTTATTGCTTTGAATGGCGAATTTGTCTGAACTGGTGTAAATCACGCTACCATCTGTATGGTGAGCGAATCCTGTACCATAATATAATCCGTATTCTTCACCAACACGAGCCTGAAGCTTCATGTTCGAGGTATAGGTGCTGATGTCGTAAGATGTTACATCTCCGTAGATCTCATCAACATTTTTCTCTAAGGTTGCGAAGTTTACATTTAAATCCCACGAGAAATCGTTAGACTGGATTATTGTTCCGTGTAAGGCAACTTCAATACCTTTAGAAGTTGTTTGTCCGGAGTTAACTGTAATCCCTGTGTATCCTGTAGAACCATCCAATGATACACTGGTAGGTAAGTCTTTGTCTTTTCTGTCGAAATAAGTTAATTCTAAACCAATTCTGTTCTTAACAAACATAAATTCTGCACCGGCTTCAAATTCGTTTCTGGTACCACCAACCAATAAACTGTTACTTTGTGTGTTTGGTACAGTTAAGGTTCCGTAACCTTGGTA
The DNA here is from genome assembly GCF_051172795.1 of Formosa sp. S-31. Taxonomy (NCBI): domain Bacteria; kingdom Pseudomonadati; phylum Bacteroidota; class Flavobacteriia; order Flavobacteriales; family Flavobacteriaceae; genus Formosa; species Formosa sp. S-31. Next base: position 74,812 of record NZ_JAENDK010000017.1, on the reverse strand, counting down.
TAATTCTCCAGGGGTATAGGTCTGGCTAATCTGGTATGGATCCGGGAAATAAGGTGCACTTGCGTAACCGGCTCTAAATTTGGCAAAAGTAATTACTTCGTTTTGCGGGAATAACTCGTGTGCTAAAATACTGGTGGATACTCCAAATGTTTCTACGCGGTTGTCGTCTGGGGCAGCAGTAGAAGACCAGTCCCAACGGTAAGCACCGTCTAAGTATAAGAAATCTTTAAATCCAACAGATGCTTTTATAAAGGCACCTCTGGTTTTGCTTTCTCTTAGTGTTGTTGATGTTGATGGCGCATCTACAGAACCTGCAAGGTTGTAAAATTCAGGAATCGATAAACCTCCGTTAGTAGAAGATTCAGAGTATTTGTACGCATTGCTCACGATTTCCCCTCCCAAACTTACATTTAAGTCGAAAGTCTCATCGAAAAACGCATCGGTGTAGTTTGCCATACCAAAATAGTGTTCTTTGGTATTTCTGTATTGGTATTCCCAATAGTAAGGAATGTCTAAAGAACTTTTAGTAGTACCTCTGTCGTCTCCGGAATACGAGTTAAAAGTAGATCTTACCTCTCCCATTACGCTAAAGTGGTCATTAAAAGTATAGGTTCCGCCAATTTTACCAAAAGCACTGTTTTTTTCGTCGTGCTTTAAGTTTTCATAAGCATGGAAGTAAGGAGAGTCCCAATATAATGGTCTGGCATCTCTAGGGCCTCTGATGTTCCAGGATAAGATTTGTCCGTTTTGTTCGTAATCTTTTAAACGGTCTACTTCAAGTTGTCTTTGCCACCACTGGTTAAAGTTAGATCCAATGTTTCCGTAGCCCTGAGTTGGGTTGTTTAACGTAGTTCTGTCCTGGTAGTTTACTACCGTTGCTAATTCAAATTTTTCAGACACTTTAAATGTGCTGTTAATGGCGAAGTTTATGGTTTTTCTGTTTGAGTTTGGTACAATACCATTCTCATCAACTAAGCCAATAGAAGATCTGATGCTATAGTCATCATCGGCTTTAGCGAAAGACAAGGATGTGTTGTTTGTGAATGCTGTTTTATAGAAATCACTTATGTCGCTGCTTGTTTTCACCCAAGGGCGTAATTCGCCAAAGTGCTCTGTGCCTTCGGTCCAGGAATCCCAGTGTCTTACTAACTGCCCATCTAATTTAGGTCCCCAGGATTCATCAGCCCAGTAGTCTGGATATAAATCACCGTCGAAAGAGGCCCATGATGCAGGGTCTACCGATGGGTCGTAAGAAAATGTGTTAAACGTTTGGCTGTAACCACCACCATACTCATCCTGATAATCTGGTAAAGCGGCTAAAGTGTTTGCTGTTGTGGTGTAGTCTAAAGTAAAGCTGGCTTTACCTTTTTTCGCGGTGGATGTGGTTATAATGATAACCCCATTACGACCTTCCGGACCGTAAATTGCTGTTGCAGAAGCTCCTTTTAATACCGACATGTCTTCGATGTTAGCCGGGTTAATGTCGCTGATAGAGTACACCTGTACACCGTCTACTACATAAAGCACTCCGGTTTCACCTCTTAATTTAATAGAGGAGTTGTCGAAGGTAGAAGAGGACTGACCAACAATTTGCACACCGGCAACTTTACCAGCTAAAGCGTTGTTAATGTCTTGTTGTTTTCCTTTTTGTAGTTCTTCTGCATCTACAGATTGTTGGGAATACCCTAAGGCTTTTTTGTCCCTTTTAATACCCAGAGCGGTTACTACAACTTCGTCTAACTGGGCTAGGTCTTCACTAAGTGTAACGTTAACTGAAGAAGAGGATTCAATTTTAACGTCTTTGGTTTTGTAACCAACAAAAGAGTAAGATAATACATCTCCGGTGTTTGCAGTTAAGGAATAATTTCCGTCGAAATCGGTCTGCGTACCATGTGTAGTACCTTTGACAATAATGTTAACCCCAGGAATTGGTAATCCACTTTCGTCGGATACTGTTCCTGTAATGGTTTTGTCTTGCGCAAACGAAAGTTGCACAACTAACGCCAGGAGTAGCGTTAGCATTCCACTAAACTTTGTTTTCATATTTGATTATTTAAATTAGTCTGGCTTAAAAGTCATAAAAATTTGTTAAATAAACAATATGTTATAATCAGTGTTTTTGTTAAAACGATTGAAATATGTCAGTAAATAGAGTAAAATGCTAAAAATAATTTGTTAAACTTAGGTGTATTTTTGAGTTACTGATATTGAAGGGAGTGTTTTCAGGTTTGCTATTAGCATAATCAAATTTTAGTAGTCCTGCTTTTGTTAAAATCATAAAACCGACTCCGAAGCTGAAAATTTTCTCTTTTTGTGAATAAATTTTGTTTTCCAGATATGCAAAATCGGTTATTGAATGTAAAATGAGATCGTTTTTTAACTTTAATCGATATTCCAAATTCAAAACACTAAATAAAGTTGCACTTAAACTGTTCTCTTCGATGCCTCTTATAGAGTTTATTCCTCCAAAACGGAAGAGTTCGTTTTCAAAATAATTGTCGGAAATTAAAGCTGCTCCACTAACCTGGGTGAATATGCTGTTTTTAGGATTGAGGTAAAATGAGTTGTAGGCTGTGCCTTGAATTATATGTTGATTTTCTGAAGTGTTGCTGATGCTACGCTTACCTGTGCCGAATTCAAAATCGAGATATGTTTTAATGGGAATGAGTCGCTGTTCCGAGTTACTGTTTTTCTGGTAAATGTATTGCGAGGTAAAGCGTGTTTTGTTAAAGTCTTCTATTTGTGACGTTGATGTTTCTAAAAGATTGTTGGAAGAGGATTTGTTTAGGCCTAAATATAAACGGTGTTTGGTGTTAAATTGATAATAGAATTTTAAAGTCTGGTCTACAGTAGTGAAAGTCGTGTCTTTTTTAAAAATATTCAGTTCCAGTTGTGTGCCTATTGGTGATTTAAATATATATGGTATGTCTAATTTTAAATTGAAGTTTCTCTGGCTGTTTTCGTCGCTGCGATATTTTAGTCTCAGTGATTCGCCGAAATTTAAATTGTTTTGCAGACCAAGATTTAAATAGCCACTAAATTCCAGTTTATTGGTGTTTTCGTTTGTTGTAAAACCTAAGTAACCGTCGAACGTGTTGTTTTTTTGTTTTTCTACATATATATATAGTATGGTGGAATCTTTAGTGAATAAGAGTTCAGGGGCTCGAATCTGATTAACGAAACTCAGCTCATTTAGATTTTTTGATTTTTGAGTTATTTCTGTAATGTTTAGCGTGCTTCCTGTTTTTATTTTAGCCTGATACTTTAAAAACTTCTCCGGAAATTTTGGGTAGCCTTTTATTATAATCTTATCAATTTGTCTTGGAGTATCGTTTTGGTAAACGATGAGATTGCATTTTAAAAAGTGGTCTTCAATCTGAAGTTCAGATAATTTCGTTTTTGTAAAAGGTTGCCCCGATTGCGATAATATAAGATTGAGCCGGTTGAGTTTTTCTTCGATTAAAGGAAAAGAGAGTATGAAGTAATCGTTATAACTTTCTTCTGTTATTTGTTTAATGATGTTTTTAGAAATGGATTCCGGATTGTAATAAATTTTTATGGTCTCGAATTTTTGATTCAGATAAATTGAAGCATTTATGGTGCTGTCGTTAATTCGGGATATGGTAGTAGTGGAGTGGTTAATGTAACCCTGTTTTTGTAATCTGGAGCTAAGCGAATCCAGTTCGGATAAAACAGACTGGTAGTTTAGGTGTGTAGATTTGTATTCTGCTTCAGAAATTGTTTTGGTTTCAGTATCAGTTTGTCCTATGACCTGTAAATGAATGTTTTGGCCATAAGTAGGAAGTAAAATAAATGACAGTAGGATTAATAATATAAATTTCTGATACAAGATTGGCTGGTCTTTAAAGTTGTAAAACTAACGGAAAAAGGTCTGCTAAAATATAAAGGCTAATTAAATTTTTAAATTCTATTGAAAATTAATCTATTAGGGTTTGAAAAATTAAATTTAATTCATACATTTGCAGCCCTCTAAGAAGAGGTATTTTATAAATTTTATAGAAAAATATGCCAACAATTTCACAATTAGTACGAAAAGGAAGAGCCAAAATAACCAAGAAGAGTAAATCGGCTGCTTTAGATTCGTGCCCTCAAAGACGAGGAGTTTGTACGCGTGTTTACACTACTACACCTAAGAAACCTAACTCTGCAATGCGTAAAGTTGCAAGGGTTAGATTAACAAATGGTAATGAAGTGAATGCTTACATCCCTGGTGAAGGTCACAATTTACAAGAGCACTCGATAGTATTGGTTAGAGGTGGAAGGGTAAAAGATTTACCAGGAGTTAGATATCACATCGTTCGTGGTGCTTTAGACACAGCAGGTGTTGCAGGTAGAACACAACGTAGATCTAAGTATGGTGCAAAACGCCCTAAGAAGTAATTAAAAATCTTTTAAAGAAAAGAAATGAGAAAAAGACAAGCGAAAAAAAGACCGCTTTTGCCAGATCCGCGATTTAACGATCAGTTAGTAACGCGTTTTGTTAACATGATGATGTGGGATGGTAAGAAGTCTGTGGCTTTTAAAGTGTTTTATGATGCTATAGATATCGTAGAGCAAAAGAAAACAGACGACGAGAAAACTGCTTTAGAAACTTGGAAAGATGCTTTATCTAACGTTATGCCTCACGTAGAAGTACGTAGTCGTCGTGTGGGTGGTGCAACATTCCAGATTCCAATGCAAATACGTCCAGATAGAAAGGTTTCTACAGCTATGAAGTGGTTAATTAGCTACTCTCGTAAGAGAAACGAAAAATCTATGGCGCAAAGATTAGCATCAGAGATTTTAGCTGCTGCTAAAGAAGAAGGAGCTGCTGTTAAGAAAAGAGTTGATACTCATAAGATGGCGGAAGCAAACAAAGCATTCTCACACTTTAGATTCTAGTAACATGGCAAGAGATTTAAATTTAACAAGAAACATAGGAATTGCTGCTCACATTGATGCTGGTAAAACAACAACAACAGAGCGTATTCTTTTTTATACAGGGGTGTCTCATAAAATTGGAGAAGTTCACGATGGAGCTTCTACAATGGACTGGATGGAGCAAGAAGCAGAGCGTGGTATTACTATTACGTCTGCAGCTACAACTTGTGACTGGACTTTCCCTAAAGAAAATGGTGTTCCAACGCCTGAGGCTAAGGATTACCACTTTAATATTATCGATACTCCTGGTCACGTTGACTTTACAGTAGAGGTAAACCGTTCTTTACGTGTATTAGATGGTTTAGTATTCTTATTTAGTGCGGTTGATGGTGTTGAGCCTCAGTCTGAAACTAACTGGAGACTTGCAGATAACTATAAAGTGCCACGTATTGGATTCGTAAACAAAATGGACCGTCAAGGGTCTAACTTCTTAGCTGTTTGTCAGCAGGTAAAAGATATGTTAAAATCTAACGCAGTGCCAATCGTGTTAAACATTGGTGATGAAGCTGATTTTAAAGGTATCGTTGACTTAGTTAAGAACAGAGCTATCATATGGCATGATGATAACTTCGGATCTACTTTCGATGTTGTTGAGATTCCAGAAGATATGAAAGAAGAAGCTCGTAAGTACCGTGCGCTTTTAATTGAGGAAGTAGCATCTTACGACGAGAACTTATTAGAAAAATTCATGGAAGATGAAGATTCTATTACAGAAGAAGAAGTGCACGCTGCACTTAGAGCTGCTGTAATGGATATGGCTATCATTCCTATGGTTTGTGGTTCTTCATTTAAAAATAAAGGAGTACAGTTCTTATTAGATGCTGTATGTCGTTATTTACCTTCTCCATTAGATAGAGATAACATTGTAGGTACTAACCCAGATACAGGGGCTGAAGAGACTCGTAAGCCTTCTGTAGATGCACCGTTCTCTGCATTAGCATTTAAAATTGCTACCGATCCTTTCGTAGGGCGTTTAGCATTCTTCCGTGCATATTCAGGACGTTTAGATGCAGGATCTTATATCTTAAACAACCGTTCAGGTAAAAAAGAGCGTATCTCTCGTATTTACCAAATGCACTCTAACAAACAAAATGCTATCGAATTTATCGAAGCTGGAGATATTGGAGCAGCTGTAGGGTTTAAAGATATTAAGACTGGTGATACCATGACTGATGAAAAACACCCTATAGTATTAGAATCTATGGAGTTCCCAGATCCTGTAATCGGTATCGCTGTTGAGCCTAAAACTAAGGCTGACGTTGATAAAATGGGTATGGCTTTAGCTAAATTAGCTGAAGAAGATCCAACATTTACAGCTAGAACAGACGAAGCTTCAGGTCAGACTATTATTTCTGGTATGGGTGAGCTTCACTTAGATATTATTGTTGACCGTCTTAAGCGTGAGTTCAAGGTAGAAGTAAACCAAGGAGCTCCTCAGGTAGAGTACAAAGAAGCTATTACGCGTCGTGCAGAACACAGAGAAGTTTATAAGAAACAATCTGGTGGACGTGGTAAATTCGCGGATATCGTATTTACTCTTGAGCCTGCTGAAGAAGGTAAAACTGGTTTAGAATTCGTTTCAGAAATTAAAGGTGGTAACGTTCCTAAAGAATTTATCCCTTCAATTGAAAAAGGATTCAAAGAAGCTATGAAGAATGGTCCGTTAGCAGGATACGAAGTTGATGCTATGAAAGTAACATTAACAGACGGTTCTTACCATGATGTGGATTCGGATCAGTTATCGTTCGAATTAGCTGCGAAATTAGGATTTAAAGCTGCTGCAAAAGCTGCGAAAGCGGTGATCATGGAGCCAATGATGAAACTGGAAGTTATTACTCCGGAAGAAAACATGGGTGACATTGTAGGAGATTTAAATAGAAGAAGAGGTCAAGTAAGTGATATGAGCGACAGAGCAGGTGCAAAAGTTGTTAAAGCTATTGTACCATTATCAGAAATGTTTGGTTATGTAACTACATTAAGAACATTATCTTCTGGTCGTGCAACATCTACAATGGAGTTTTCACACTATGCTGAAACACCTCAAAATATTTCAGAAGAAGTTATTAAAGCAGCTAAAGGTGCTGAAGCTTAAATCTTAAGAAAATGAGTCAAAAAATCAGAATAAAATTAAAATCTTACGATCACAATTTAGTAGATAAGTCTGCAGATAAGATTGTAAAAACTGTAAAAAGTACAGGTGCTGTAGTAACTGGGCCAATTCCATTACCAACACACAAGAAAATTTTCACTGTATTACGTTCTCCACACGTTAACAAAAAGTCTAGAGAGCAATTTCAATTAAGTTCTTATAAGAGATTACTTGATATTTATAGCTCTTCATCAAAGACTATCGATGCTTTAATGAAGCTTGAATTACCAAGCGGTGTTGAAGTAGAAATTAAAGTGTAAGTACGGCTTACAGAAACGAGGTTTCAATAACATGTCCTGAGCTGCGAGCGAGGGAAAAACGGTAAAAATACATTCAGGGTTGAACGTGTTTTGACCCTGAATTTTTTTATAAATAAATACTAATAAATAAATTAATAATTATGTCTGGGTTAATTGGAAAAAAAATCGGTATGACCAGCATTTTCGATGAAAATGGAAAAAACATTCCATGTACAGTAATTGAAGCTGGACCATGTATCGTTACCCAAGTCAGAACTGAAGAAGTAGACGGGTATGAAGCGCTACAACTTGGTTTCGATGACGCGACAGAAAAAAGTGCTACTAAAGCGGACTTAGGTCACGCTAAAAAAGCAGGAACTTCTGTAAAACGCAAAATCGCTGAGTTTAAAGGTTTTGATAAGGAGTACAAATTAGGTGATGCAATCACCGTAGAGCACTTTATAGAAGGTGAATTTGTTGATATCGCTGGTACCTCTAAAGGTAAAGGTTACCAAGGAGTTGTAAAACGTCACGGTTTTGGTGGTGTTGGTCAGGCAACTCACGGTCAGCATAACCGTTTAAGAGCGCCAGGTTCTATTGGAGCAGCATCTTATCCTGCAAGAGTATTTAAAGGCATGAAAATGGCCGGAAGAATGGGAACCGACAGAGTTAAAGTTGAAAATTTAAGAGTTTTAAAAGTAGTTGCTGAAAAGAACTTACTTGTTGTTAAAGGATGTGTTCCTGGACATAAAAATTCTTATGTAATCATTGAGAAGTAATGAAAGTAGCAGTTTTAGATATTAACGGAAAAGATACTGGAAGACAAGTAGAGCTTTCTGATTCAGTATTCGCTATAGAGCCTAATAATCATGCTGTGTATTTGGATGTTAAACAATATTTAGCAAACCAAAGACAAGGAACTCACAAAGCTAAAGAGCGTGGTGAGATTGCTGGTTCTACTCGCAAGATTAAAAAGCAAAAAGGAACTGGTACAGCTAGAGCAGGTAGTATTAAGTCTGGAGTATTTGTTGGTGGTGGACGTATGTTTGGACCAAGACCAAGAAATTATAGCTTCAAATTAAACAAAGGCCTTAAGCGTTTAGCTCGTAGATCGGCATTATCAATTAAAGCAAACGAAGCTTCAATAGTAGTTTTAGAAGACTTTAATTTCGATACTCCAAAGACTAAAAATTTCACTAGTGTGTTGAAAGCTTTAGACTTACAAGATAAAAAATCTCTATTTGTGTTGGGTGCATCAAATAATAATGTATATTTGTCATCGCGCAATTTAAAAGGCTCTGAAGTTGTAACTAACTCAGAATTAAGCACTTATAGAATTTTAAATGCAAATAAAGTTGTGCTTTTAGAGAGTTCTTTAGAAGGAATTGAAACGAATTTAAGTAAATAAGGAAGCGATGAGTATCTTAATTAAACCTATTATCACAGAAAAAGCGACTACAAATAGCGAGTTAAACAACTGCTATAGCTTTGTGGTTAATACTAAGGCGAACAAGGTAGAAATTAAAAAAGCAGTAGAAGCTGCTTATGGCGTTTCTGTTGAAAAAGTTCGTACAATAAATGTCCGTCCAGAAAGAAGAACACGTTTTACAAAAACGGGTATTCAACATGGTAAAACAAATGCTGTTAAAAAAGCAATTGTACAACTGGCGGAAGGTGAAGTGATTGATTTATACAGTAACATGTAATTAGACAAAAATGTCAGTAAGAAAATTAAAACCGATCACACCAGGACAGCGTTTTAGAGTAGTAAATGGATTTGACGCCATTTCTACTGATAAGCCGGAGAAAAGTTTATTAGCTCCGAAGAAAAGGTCTGGTGGTAGAAACAGTCAAGGAAAAATGACCATGCGCTATATTGGTGGTGGTCATAAGAAAAGGTATCGTATTATCGATTTTAAAAGAGCTAAAGCTGGAATTCCAGCTGAAGTTAAGTCGATTCAGTACGATCCAAACAGAACAGCTTTTATTGCGTTATTGAATTACCAAGACGGAGAGAAAGCATACATCATTGCTCAAAATGGTTTACAAGTTGGTCAAACTGTAGTATCTGGGCAAGAAGGTATCGCTCCTGAAATTGGAAATGCAATGCCATTAAGTCAGATTCCTTTAGGAACAATTATTTCTTGTGTGGAGTTACGTCCAGGACAGGGAGCGGTAATGGCTCGTAGTGCTGGTGCTTTTGCTCAGTTAATGGCAAGAGATGGTAAATTTGCAACAATTAAACTTCCATCAGGTGAAACTAGATTAGTTTTAGCAAACTGTATGGCTACAATAGGTGTTGTGTCTAACTCAGATCATCAGTTATTAGTATCTGGTAAAGCAGGTAGAAGCAGATGGTTAGGTAGAAGACCTCGTACAAGACCAGTAGTAATGAACCCAATTGATCACCCAATGGGTGGTGGTGAAGGTCGTGCTTCTGGAGGACACCCACGTTCTAGAAAAGGTTTACCAGCTAAAGGTTACAGAACCCGTTCTAAGACAAAAGCGAGTAATAAGTATATTGTAGAACGTAGAAAGAAATAAGACATGGCAAGATCATTAAAAAAAGGACCTTACGTTCATTATAAATTAGATAAGAGAGTTCAAGAAAATGTTGAAGGCGGAAAGAAGACAGTAATCAAAACGTGGTCTAGAGCCTCTATGATTACTCCGGATTTCGTTGGACAAACTATAGCAGTACATAACGGACGCCAATTTGTTCCAGTATATGTTACTGAAAACATGGTAGGACATAAATTAGGAGAATTTTCACCAACAAGATCATTTAGAGGTCACGCTGGTGCTAAAAACAAAGGTAAAAAGTAGTAAGCTATGGGAAGTCGTAAAAAACAAATGGCAGAGGCTATTAAGGAAGAAAAAAAGCAAATTGCTTTTGCTAAACTTAATAACTGTCCTACGTCACCAAGAAAAATGCGCTTAGTAGCCGATTTAGTAAGAGGCGAAAAGGTAGAAAAGGCGCTTAATATTTTAAAATTCAGCCAAAAAGAAGCATCTAACCGTTTAGAGAAATTGTTATTGTCTGCAATTGCAAACTGGCAAGCTAAAAATGAAGATGCAAGTATTGAAGATGCTGAATTAATAGTAAAAGAGATTAGAGTAGATGGCGGATCTATGTTAAAGAGATTACGTCCAGCTCCTCAAGGTCGTGCGCACAGAATTAGAAAACGTTCTAACCACGTAACTATCGTGGTAGGAGCTAACAATAACACACAAGCTTAATTAGAGGTATGGGACAAAAAACAAATCCAATCGGAAATCGCTTAGGAATTATCAGAGGATGGGAATCTAACTGGTACGGAGGAAACGATTATGGCGATAAATTAGCCGAAGACGATAAGATCAGAAAGTACGTTCACGCACGTCTATCTAAAGCTAGTGTTTCTAGAGTAATTATCGAAAGAACTTTAAAGCTTGTAACCGTTACTATCACTACTGCTAGACCTGGTATTATTATCGGTAAAGGTGGTCAAGAGGTAGACAAGTTAAAAGAAGAACTTAAGAAAATTACAGGTAAAGAAGTTCAAATTAACATATTTGAAATTAAAAGACCAGAGCTTGATGCATTTTTAGTAGGATCTAGTATTGCTCGTCAAATTGAGAATCGTATCTCTTACAGACGTGCAATTAAGATGGCTATCGCTGCTACAATGCGTATGAATGCAGAAGGAATTAAAGTTCAGATTAGTGGTCGTTTAAACGGAGCTGAAATGGCACGTAGCGAGCACTATAAAGAAGGACGTATTCCATTATCTACATTTAGAGCCGATATTGATTATGCTTTAGTTGAGGCACATACTACTTATGGTAGATTAGGTGTTAAAGTATGGATCATGAAAGGTGAAGTATATGGTAAAAGAGAGCTTTCTCCGCTTGTTGGATTGTCTAAGAAGCAAGGAAAAGGTGGAACACGAGGAGGAAACAATAAACCTCGTCGTAGAAAGTAATTTTTTAAAGTAAAGAAAAATGTTACAGCCTAAAAGAACAAAATTTCGTAAACAACAAAAAGGACGTATGAAAGGGAACTCTCAAAGAGGGCACCAACTTTCAAACGGAACTTTTGGGATAAAATCACTTGATTCGAATTTTTTAACATCGCGTCAAATAGAAGCTGCACGTATCGCTGCTACACGTTACATGAAGAGAGAAGGACAACTTTGGATTAAAATATTTCCAGATAAGCCTATCACAAAGAAACCTCTTGAAGTACGTATGGGTAAAGGTAAAGGTGCCGTTGAATATTGGGCAGCTGTTGTAAAACCTGGTAGAGTACTTTTCGAAGTAGGAGGAGTGCCGTTAGAAATTGCTAAAGAAGCATTACGTTTAGCCGCTCAGAAATTACCAGTTAAAACTAAGTTTGTTATCGCTAGAGATTACGAAGCATAATTTATTTGATGTTATGAAACAATCAGAAATTAAAGAATTATCTACAGCTGAGTTACAAGAGAAACTTGGTGAGACAAAAAAGAGTTATTCAGACCTGAAAATGGCACATGCAATATCTCCTTTAGAAAATCCAATTCAGTTACGTGCGTTAAGACGTGATGTTGCTAGAATTGCGACTGAATTAACTAAAAGAGAATTACAATAATTCTGCTGAAAGATGGAAAAAAGAAATTTAAGAAAAGAACGTATAGGAATAGTTACTAGTAACAAAATGCAGAAGTCTATTGTGGTTTCTGAAGTTAAAAAAGTAAAGCACCCTATGTATGGTAAGTTCGTGTTAAAAACTAAGAAATACGTTGCACACGACGAGACTAACGATTGTAACATCGGAGATACTGTAAAGATCATGGAAACACGACCTTTAAGTAAATCTAAATGTTGGAGACTAGTTGAAATAATTGAAAGAGCGAAGTAATTATGGTACAACAAGAATCAAGATTAAAAGTAGCCGATAACACTGGAGCAAAAGAAGTATTAACAATACGTGTTCTAGGTGGTACTAAAAGAAGATATGCTTCTGTAGGAGACAAAATAGTTGTTTCTGTAAAAGACGCAACACCTAACGGTAACGTTAAAAAAGGTGCTGTTTCTACTGCAGTTGTAGTACGTACTGTAAAAGAAGTAAGACGTCCAGACGGATCTTATATTAGATTCGACGACAATGCTTGTGTATTATTAAACCCAGCGGGTGAAATGAGAGGTACACGTGTATTCGGACCTGTTGCAAGAGAACTTCGTGATAAACAATTCATGAAAATTGTATCATTAGCACCTGAAGTGCTTTAATGACTTATAAGATGACAAAGCTTAAAATAAAATCAGGAGATACTGTTAAAGTAATAGCTGGAGATCACAAAGGATCTGAAGGAAAAGTACTTAAAGTATTAATCGATAAGAACAAAGCGATTGTTGAGGGTGTAAACTTGGTTAAGAAACATACTAAACCAAGTGCACAAAACCCTCAAGGCGGAATCGTAGAAAAGGAAGCTCCTATTCAAATTTCAAACTTATCGTTGTTAACCGCTAAAGGTGAAACAACTCGTGTTGGATACAGAATGGAAGGCGATAAGAAAGTGAGATTTTCTAAAAAATCTAATGAAGTAATATAGTTATGGCATATTCACCGAGACTTAAAGAAGAGTATAAAAGCAGAGTAATTGCAGCTCTTACAGAAGAATTTGGATATCAGAATGTAATGCAGGTTCCTAAACTGGAAAAGATAGTAATATCTAAAGGTGTAGGAGCTGCTGTTGCAGACAAAAAGTTAGTAGACTACGCAGTAGAGGAATTAACTACGATATCTGGACAAAAAGCTATAGCAACAATGTCTAAAAAAGACGTTGCATCGTTTAAATTACGTAAAGGAATGCCAATTGGGGCTAAAGTTACTTTACGTGGCGAAAGAATGTACGAATTTTTAGATCGTTTGGTTACTTCAGCCTTACCACGTGTAAGAGATTTTAATGGAATTAAAGCTACAGGATTCGACGGAAGAGGTAATTACAACTTAGGAATTACTGAACAAATTATCTTCCCTGAAATTGATATCGATAAGGTAAACAAAATTACAGGAATGGATATTACATTTGTAACTTCTGCTGAAACTGATAAAGAAGCAAAATCATTATTAACTGAATTAGGTTTACCATTTCAAAAGAATTAAGATATGGCTAAAGAATCAATGAAAGCCCGTGAGGTAAAAAGAGCGAAAACTGTAGCTAAGTATGCTGAGAAACGTAAAGCTTTAAAAGAAGCTGGAGATTACGAAGCATTACAAAAGTTACCAAAAAACGCTTCTCCTGTTCGTATGCACAACAGATGTAAATTAACAGGAAGACCTAAAGGGTATATGCGTACATTTGGTATTTCTCGTGTATTATTCAGAGAAATGGCAAATAACGGTCTTATTCCAGGTGTTAAAAAAGCAAGCTGGTAAAAAAATAATTATAAATTGGTTTCAGGTTCGAAGTCATATTCGAAAACCAAAACCGCAAATTAATACATATGTATACAGATCCAATAGCGGATTATCTTACAAGAATTAGAAACGCAGTGCGTGCTAACCACAGAGTGGTAGAGATTCCTGCATCTAACTTGAAAAAAGAAATCACAAAAATATTATTCGAGCAAGGATATATTTTAAGTTACAAATTCGATGATTCTACTGTACAGGGAACAATTAAAATTGCTCTTAAGTACAATAAAGAAACGAAAGAACCGGTTATTAAAAAGATTCAAAGAATCAGTAAACCAGGTTTACGTAAGTATGCTAGTTCATCAGAACTACCTAGAATTTTAAATGGTCTTGGTATTGCCATTGTTTCTACTTCTCATGGAGTAATGACAGGTAAACAAGCTCAGGCGGAAAATGTAGGTGGCGAAGTATTATGTTACGTTTACTAATTTAAAGACTATAAGATTATGTCAAGAATAGGTAAGAGCCCAGTGGCAATTCCAGAAGGAGTTACAGTTGATGTTAAAGATAATGTTGTAACAGTAAAAGGAAAATTAGGAGAGTTAACTCAGGATTTTTCTGATGTTGCAATTAAAGTTGAAGACGCAAATGTTATAGTTGAACGTTCTTCTGATAAAAAAGAAGAAAAATCTAAACACGGACTTTACAGAGCACTTATAAACAATATGATTGAAGGTGTTACTAAAGGATGGACTAAAGAGTTAGAATTAGTTGGTGTTGGATATAGAGCTACAAATCAAGGTCAAAAACTTGATATGGCATTAGGATTTTCTCACAATATCGTGTTAGACATTGCTCCAGAAGTAAAAGTTGAGACGGTATCAGAGAAAGGTAAGAACCCTATAATTAAACTATCATCACACGATAAGCAACTTGTTGGACAAGTAGCTGCTAAAATCCGTGATTTTAGAAGACCAGAACCTTATAAAGGAAAAGGTATTAAGTTTGTAGGAGAAATTTTAAGAAGAAAAGCAGGTAAATCAGCTTAATAATTTATAAGTTATGGCGTTAACAAAAAACGAAAGACGATTAAGAATTAAAAGCAGAGTACGTAAAGTAGTTTCTGGTACAGAAGCTAGACCAAGATTATCTGTTTTTAGAAGTAATAAAGAAATTTATGCTCAAATAGTTGATGATGTTACTGGTAAAACTATCAGTTCAGCATCTTCTAGAGATAAAGACATTAGTGCTGCAAAAGGAACCAAATCAGAGATTGCTACTTTAGTAGGAAAATCTGTAGCTGAAAAAGCTTTAAAAGCTGGTGTAGATACTATCTCTTTTGATAGAGGTGGATACTTATATCATGGTAGAGTAAAATCATTAGCTGACGGAGCTAGAGAAGCAGGACTTAAATTCTAAGAAATTATGTATCAAAAATACAAAAGCGCAGAGCTAGTAAAACCAAGTGGATTAGATCTTAAAGATCGTTTAGTTGGTGTACAAAGAGTTACAAAAGTAACTAAAGGTGGTAGAGCATTTGGTTTTTCGGCAATCGTAGTGGTTGGTGATGAAGCAGGTGTTGTAGGTCACGGTTTAGGAAAGTCTAAAGATGTTGCAAGTGCTATTGCTAAGGCTGTAGAAGATGCAAAGAAAAATTTAGTGCGTATTCCAATCGTAAAGCGTACCTTGCCACACGAACAAAAAGGAAAATTTGGTGGAGCAAGAGTAAACATCATTCCTGCAGCTCCTGGTACAGGAGTTATCGCTGGTGGTGCTGTGAGAACAGTGTTAGAAGCAGTAGGAGTACACGATGTATTATCTAAATCTCAAGGTTCATCAAACCCTCACAACGTTGTAAAAGCAACTTTTGATGCATTATTACAATTAAGAAGTGCAGAATCGATTGCTCGTGAAAGAGGCATTTCATTAGAGAAAGTTTTTAAAGGTTAAAAGCAAGAGAGATGGCAAAGATTAAAGTAACAAAAGTTAAAAGCGCAATTAATCGTACACAAAGACAGAAAAGAACTTTAGAAGCTTTAGGTCTTAAACGAATTGGGCAAGTTGTAGAGCACGAAGCTACACCAAATATTCTTGGTATGGTTGCTAAAGTAGAACACTTAGTTTCTGTTGAAGAAACTAAATAATAAAACTGAGAAATGGATTTAAGTAATTTAAAACCTGCAGAAGGTTCAGTTAAAAGCCAAGGGAAAAGAATAGGACGTGGAGAAGGTTCTGGAAAAGGTGGTACCGCTACACGTGGACACAAAGGAGCTAAATCTCGTTCTGGATATTCTAAGAAAATCGGATTCGAAGGTGGGCAAATGCCACTTCAAAGACGTGTTCCTAAATTTGGTTTTACTAACATTAACCGTGTAGAATATCAAGGTGTAAACTTAGATACTTTACAACAATTGGTTGATGACAAGAAAATACAAGACACAGTAGATTTAGACACTTTATTATCTTTAGGTGTAACTGGAAAGAACGATCTAGTTAAAGTTTTAGGTAGAGGTGAACTAAAAGCAAAATTAAAAGTAACTGCTCATAAATTTACTGCTTCAGCAAAAGCTGCAATTGAAGCGGCAGGAGGAGAAGCTGTAACTTTATAATCACACGTAATAGAGCATGAAATTTATAGAAACGTTAAAGAATGTTTGGAAAATAGAAGAACTAAGAAATAGAATCATCTTAACTGTTGGTTTATTATTAGTTTATCGGTTTGGTGCACAGGTAGTTTTACCAGGAATAGATGCGGCACAATTGGAAGCCTTACAAAGTAATACAGATTCTGGATTATTAGGTTTGTTAAACGCATTTACCGGTGGTGCTTTTGCTAATGCATCAATATTTGCCTTAGGTATTATGCCTTACATTTCTGCCTCTATTGTGGTGCAATTAATGGGGATTGCTATCCCTTACTTGCAAAAATTACAAAAAGAAGGTGCAAGTGGGCAGAAGAAAATTAATCAAATTACACGTTGGTTAACCATTGCTATCTGTTTGGTGCAGGCACCAGGATATTTAGCGAGTTTACCAAGTTTAGGGATTCCTCAAAGTGCCTTTTTATTAGGACAGGGTGGTTTGTTTTACTTTTCTTCTATTATCATTCTGGTAACAGGTTGTATCTTTGCAATGTGGTTAGGTGAAAAAATAACAGATAAAGGAATTGGTAATGGTATATCATTATTAATTATGGTGGGTATTATAGCTCGTTTACCTTTATCATTTTTCCAAAACGCAGCATCTAGATTAGAGGGGAATAACGTGATGTTAATCCTTATTGAATTAGTGTTGTGGTTTGTAATTATATTTGCATCGATTATGCTTATTATGGCGGTTAGAAAAATCGCTGTACAATATGCAAGACGTACTGCTTCCGGAGGATATGAGAAAAACATTATGGGATCTAGACAATACATTCCATTAAAACTTAACGCTTCTGGAGTAATGCCAATTATTTTTGCTCAAGCTATTATGTTTGTACCTGGTTTAATAGGTGGAACTTCTTTCATGAAAGATTCTGCTGCAGGGCAATGGTTACAAACTCAATTTTCTGATATATTCGGATTTTGGTATAATTTATTATTTGCGTTATTAATTATCGTATTCACGTATTTCTATACGGCTATTACAGTTCCTACGAACAAAATGGCTGACGATTTAAAACGTAGTGGAGGTTTCATTCCTGGTGTTCGTCCAGGATCTGAAACTTCGGAATACTTAGATAAAATAATGTCGCAAATAACATTACCGGGTTCTATTTTCCTAGCTATTATTGCTGTGTTCCCAGCAGTTATTGTAAAGTTAATGAACGTACAATCGGGTTGGGCCTTATTTTTTGGTGGTACATCACTATTAATTTTGGTAGGAGTTGCAATCGACACGATGCAACAGGTAAATTCTTACTTGTTGAACAGACACTATGATGGCTTGATGAAAACTGGTAAAAATAGAAAAGCAGTAGCTTAATTATTATATTACAATGGCAAAACAAGCAGCAATAGAACAAGACGGAACAATTATAGAAGCACTTTCTAATGCTATGTTTCGTGTTGAGTTAGAAAATGGTCACATTGTGACAGCACATATATCTGGTAAAATGCGTATGCATTATATTAAATTATTACCAGGAGATAAAGTAAAATTAGAAATGAGTCCTTACGATTTAACTAAGGCTAGAATAACTTATAGATACTAATACGATGAAAGTAAGAGCATCAGTTAAAAAAAGAAGCGCAGATTGTAAAATCGTGCGTAGAAAAGGTAGACTTTACGTAATTAACAAAAAGAATCCTAGATTCAAACAAAGACAAGGGTAGTTATGGCAAGAATTGCAGGTGTAGACATACCAAAAAACAAAAGAGGAGTTATCTCTTTAACTTATATCTACGGAGTAGGTAAAAGTAGAGCGAAAGAAATTTTGGCAACAGCTAAGGTTGACGAAAACACTAAAGTACAAGACTGGACAGACGACCAAATTGGTAATATTCGTGAGGCTGTATCTTCTTATACTATTGAAGGTGAATTACGTTCTGAAACTCAATTAAGCATTAAACGTTTAATGGATATAGGATGTTACAGAGGTATTCGTCATAGAGCTGGTCTTCCATTAAGAGGGCAACGTACAAAAAACAACTCTAGAACAAGAAAAGGTAGAAGAAAAACAGTTGCTAACAAGAAGAAAGCAACTAAATAATTAAGTCATTAGTATTTAGCTGTTAGATGAATCTGTTTGAAATTGAAAAGTTTAGGATTCTATCACTAACAACTAACAACTAGAAACTAAAATAATATGGCAAAATCAAATACAAAGAGTACTAAAAAACGTAAAGTTATAGTAGACTCTGTTGGAGAAGCTCACGTTACCGCTTCTTTTAACAACATTATTATTTCTCTTACCAACAAAAAAGGAGACGTTATTTCTTGGTCTTCTGCTGGTAAAATGGGATTTAGAGGATCTAAAAAGAACACGCCTTATGCAGCACAATTAGCAGCAGAAGATGCAGCAGCAGTTGCACAAGAGGCTGGTCTTAAAAAGGTAAAAGTTTATGTTAAAGGACCAGGAAACGGTAGAGAATCTGCTATCCGTTCTATTCACAATGCAGGTATCGAAGTAACTGAAATCATCGATGTTACTCCATTACCACATAACGGATGTCGTCCTCCAAAACGTAGAAGAGTATAATTTACTCACTTTCAGATAAAAAAATTAATATCAGCTGTATTTTACAGTTGGTATTAATTTTTTTTATATGTACATTTGCACACTGAAAAAATATAACAACAAGTATAACAAGAGATTAACGATTATCGAAGGATAAGATTAAGACCTTAATTCATAATCACTCTTAAAATTAATTTTAAAATGGCAAGATATACTGGTCCTAAAACTAAAATAGCTCGTAAGTTTGGTGAAGCTATTTTTGGAGACGATAAGTCTTTCGAGAAAAGAAATTATCCTCCAGGTCAACATGGTGCTAACAAGCGTCGTGGTAAAAAATCTGAATACGCTATCCAGTTAATGGAGAAACAAAAAGCAAAATATACTTATGGTATATTAGAGCGTCAATTCAGAGGTTTATTTAAAAAAGCAACAGCTGCACAAGGTATTACTGGTGAAGTGTTGTTACAATTATGTGAGTCTAGATTAGATAACGTGGTTTACAGAATGGGAATTTCTCCTTCTAGAAGCGGTGCTAGACAATTAGTATCTCACAGACACATTACAGTAAACGGAGAAGTAGTTAATATTCCTTCTTACCAATTAAAAGCTGGTGATGTAGTGGCTGTAAGAGAAAAATCTAAATCCCTTGATGCTATTGAGAGATCTTTATCTAACTCTAGTCAAGTATACGAGTGGATTACTTGGAATGATGAGAAGAAAGAAGGAACTTATGTTTCTGTTCCTGCTAGAATTCAGATTCCAGAAAACATTAACGAGCAATTCATCGTCGAATTATACTCTAAATAATAAATTAACAACATTGGTATTGGGCCAAAGGGTTTATTCGTACTTCTTCAAACTTATAAACCGCGCAACCTAATAACAATTAAAACGAAGAACAAAAGCATGGCAGTATTTAATTTTCAGAAGCCCGACAAAGTAATCATGATTGATTCTACAGATTTTGAAGGTAAATTTGAATTTAGACCTTTAGAACCTGGTTACGGATTAACAATTGGAAACGCATTAAGACGTGTATTATTATCGTCTTTAGAAGGATTTGCAATTACATCGGTTAGAATTGAAGGGGTGGATCATGAATTCTCAACAATTCCTGGTGTTGTAGAAGACGTAACAGAAATTATTTTAAATTTAAAACAAGTACGTTTTAAAAGACAAATAGAAGATGTAGATAACGAATCTGTTTCTATTTCTATTTCTGGTCAAGAACAAATTAAAGCTGGTGATTTCCAGAAATTTATTTCAGGCTTCCAAGTGTTAAATTCAGATTTAGTTATCTGTAACTTAGATCCTAAAGTAAGTGTAAATATGGAGATTACCATTGAAAAAGGTAGAGGATATGTTCCTGCAGAAGAAAATAAAAAAGCTACTGCACCAGTTGGAACTATTTTTACAGACTCGATTTACACGCCAATTAAAAATGTTAAGTATAGCATTGAAAATTATCGTGTAGAGCAAAAAACAGATTACGAAAAGTTAGTTTTCGAAATCCAGTCTGATGGTTCTATTACACCACAAGATGCTTTAACAGAAGCGGCTAAAACTTTAATTCACCACTTTATGTTATTCTCTGATGAGCGTATAACTTTAGAGGCGGATGAGATAGCGCAAACTGAAACTTATGATGAAGAATCGCTTCACATGAGACAGTTGCTTAAAACGAAGTTAGTAGATATGGATCTTTCGGTTCGTGCACTAAACTGTTTAAAGGCAGCAGAGGTTGATACTTTAGGAGACTTAGTATCATTCAACAAAAATGATTTAATGAAGTTCCGTAATTTCGGTAAAAAATCTTTAACAGAGTTAGAAGAACTTGTAAACGTTAAAGGTCTTAATTTCGGTATGGATTTATCAAAATACAAATTAGATAAAGATTAATTCTGTCATAATTTGCTCCTCAATAGTGGGTTGAAGCAAGATGATGGTTAAACACAAATGTCATGAGACACGGAAAAAAAGTAAATCACTTAGGTAGAAAGACAGCGCATAGAAAGGCAATGTTAGCTAATATGGCTTGTTCTTTAATCGAGCACAAACGTATTAATACTACCGTAGCTAAAGCTAAAGCTTTAAAACAATTTGTAGAGCCTTTAGTAACCAAATCTAAAGAAGATACGACTCACAACAGACGTATTGTTTTTAGTAAGTTAAGACAAAAGGAAGCAGTTACTGAATTATTCAGAGATGTTGCTACAAAAGTAGGTGATAGACCAGGAGGATACACACGTATCATTAAACTTGGTAATCGTTTAGGAGATAACGCTGATATGGCAATGATAGAGCTAGTTGATTACAACGAAATCTATAACGCTGGTAAAGCTGAAAAGAAAACAACACGTAGAAGTAGAAGAGGTGGTTCTAAAGCTGCTCAACCTGCTGCTCCGGCTGTTGAAGAAACAAAAGCTTCTAACGAAGAAGAATAAATGAAAGTTCATTTATAAATATTAAAAGGCTACCCTAATTAAGGTGGCCTTTTTTTTATATTTGCACGAAATTTTTAAACGAAAAAAATCATTACAATTCTGTAACGCGTTTTAAATATGAAATATCAAAAGAAGAAACAAGCAGTTGTGTTATTAGCAGATGGTACTATATTTTATGGTAAATCTGTTGGAGGAAAGGAAGGAACTGCATTTGGTGAAGTTTGTTTCAATACAGGAATGACTGGATACCAGGAAATTTTTACAGATCCGTCTTATTTCGGACAAATTATGGTAGCTACCAATGCACATATTGGTAATTACGGTACCCAAAGTGAGGAAGTGGAATCAGATGGTGTTAAAATCGCTGGTTTAATAGTTAAGAATTTTAGTTACGATTTTTCTAGAGATAGAGCTGATTCTAGCTTAGAAGATTTCCTGGAAAAAAATAATCTATTTGCTATTTCCGATGTGGATACCAGAGCTTTAGTTAGCTATATAAGAGATAATGGTGCTATGAATGCTGTTATTTCTACAGAGGTTGATAATATTGAAGTGCTGAAAAAGCAATTAAACGACATTCCGGATATGAATGGTTTGGAATTGGCGTCTAAAGTATCTACTAAAGAACCTTATTTTGTTGGAGAAGAATCTGCCTCCATTAAGATTGCAGCACTAGATTTAGGTATTAAAAAGAATATCCTTAGAAATCTTGCAAAACGAGGGGCTTATATAAAAGTGTTCCCATATAATTCTACTTTTGACGAATTGGCTGCTTGGAATCCTGATGGATATTTCTTGTCTAACGGTCCTGGTGATCCTGAGCCATTAGTAGAAGCCCAGGCTGTAGCTAAAGAAATTATAGATAGAAACCTTCCTGTATTTGGTATTTGTTTAGGACATCAGGTAATTGCTTTAGCAAATGGCGTGTCTACATATAAAATGCATAATGGGCATAGAGGTATTAACCACCCGGTAAAAAACTTACTTACAGGAAAAGGTGAAATTACTTCTCAAAACCACGGTTTTGCTGTAAACAGAGAACAGGTGGAAGCGCATCCGGAATTAGAGGTTACACATCTACATTTAAATGATGGAACGGTAGCTGGTTTAAGAATGAAAAATAAAAATTGTTTTTCGGTTCAATACCACCCGGAGGCTAGTCCTGGACCACATGATGCCGATTATTTATTCGATGATTTTATCGAAAATATCAAAAAATAAGATGATAAAAATCCCAAAAAAAATTGCTTTTTTTTGGGATTTTTTGTTACGAAAACAATGTAGTGAAAATATTGAAGAAATATCCGTTTAATTGTTAAAATTTCGAATATCATTTTCGTAATTTAGTACTGATAAATTGAAAAAATAATAATTTAAATATTAATACAATGAGCATAATAATCAATATTCATGCAAGACAAATTTTAGATTCGCGTGGTAATCCGACAGTAGAGGTAGATGTACTTACAGAAAATGGTGCTTTAGGTAGAGCGGCTGTTCCTTCAGGAGCATCTACTGGTGAGCATGAGGCAGTAGAATTAAGAGATGGTGGCGACACTTACATGGGGAAAGGTGTTTCTAAGGCTGTAGACAATGTGAATACCATTATCGCTCAGGAATTATTAGGAATATCTGTTTTCGAACAAAATAAAATTGATCAGATAATGATTGATTTAGATGGTACTCCAAACAAATCTAAATTAGGTGCTAACGCTATCTTAGGAGTGTCTTTAGCTGTTGCTAAAGCAGCAGCATTCGAATTAGGTGTGCCACTTTACCGTTATGTTGGTGGGGTTTCTGCGAATACCTTACCAGTGCCTATGATGAATATTATTAATGGAGGTTCTCACTCCGATGCGCCTATCGCATTTCAGGAGTTCATGATCATGCCTGTTAAAGCAAAAAACTTTACACATGCTATGCAAATGGGAACTGAAATTTTCCATAACCTTAAAAAAGTATTACACGACAGAGGTTTAAGTACTGCTGTAGGTGACGAAGGTGGATTTGCTCCAACTTTAGATGGTACAGAAGATGCTATCGAGTCTATCCAGAAAGCTGTTGAAAAAGCAGGTTATAAGTTTGGTGATGAAGTTATGATTGCTTTAGACTGTGCTTCTGCTGAATTCTATGTGGATGGAAAGTACGATTACACTAAATTTGAAGGTGATAAAGGAGTGGTAAGAACTTCTGAAGAACAAGCCGATTATTTAGCTGAATTAGTTGCTAAATATCCTATTATTTCTATTGAAGATGGCATGGATGAAAACGACTGGGAAGGTTGGAAATATTTAACTGAAAAAGTTGGTGACAAAGTACAGTTAGTAGGTGACGATTTATTTGTAACCAATGTAGAGCGTTTAGAAACAGGTATAGAAAAAGGAATTGCAAATTCTATTCTTATTAAAGTAAATCAGATAGGTTCTTTAACAGAAACTATTGCAGCTGTAAATATGGCTAAAAATGCAGGGTATACTTCTGTAATGTCTCACCGTTCTGGTGAAACTGAAGACAATACTATTGCAGATTTAGCAGTAGCTTTAAATACAGGTCAGATTAAAACAGGTTCAGCTTCAAGAAGTGATCGTATGGCAAAATACAATCAATTATTACGTATTGAAGAAGAATTAGGAGATATCGCTTATTATCCGCAAGGAAAAGCGTTCAAGTTCTAATCTGTTAAAATAGTTTAAAATGGCGATTGTTAAATTAAACAATCGCCATTTTTTTTGTGAAAAATTTGGCAAAACCTTTATTTATTACCTTTAAAAATCCTAAGAGTTTTTGTACTTTAGCGAGCAGCAAAAAAAAATAAAAAATAGAATCAAAATAAATATGTCAAAAACAGCTACGTTAGAGATAGATGGAAAGAAATATGATTTTCCATTAATTACTGGAACTGAAAATGAAGTCGCAATCGATATCAGTAATTTAAGGGCAGCAACAGAAGGAGTTATAACCTTAGACTCCGGATTTAAAAATACAGGATCTTGTGAAAGTGCTATAACCTTTTTAGATGGAGAAAAAGGAATTTTAAGGTATCGAGGATATGCCATTGAAGAATTAGCACAAAAAGTAGATTTTCTTGAAGTAGCATATTTATTAATTTTTGGAGAGTTACCAACAAAAGAACAAAACGATAAATTCCACGACGACATCAGAGCTCAGTCTGTAGTTGACGAAGATGTAAAAAAGATTTTGGAAGCTTTTCCAAAGACAGCACATCCAATGGGAATTATTTCATCATTAACAAGTGCCTTAACGGCATTTAACCCGTCTGTAGTAAATGTGGAGTCGGATGTGGATATGTATAATTCCGTAGTTAAAATTTTAGGTAAAATGCCGGTTTTAGTGGCATGGACTATGCGTAAAAAGCAGGGCTTACCTTTAGATTACGGAGATGATTCTATAGGGTATGTAGAGAACATCTTAAAAATGATGTTTAAAAAGCCCAATGCAGAATATAAGCAGAATCAGATTTTTATTGATGCTTTAGATAAGTTATTAATTTTGCATGCCGACCACGAACAAAACTGTTCAACATCTACAGTACGTATTGTGGGGTCAGCACATGCAGGTTTGTTTGCTTCAATTTCTGCTGGAATCTCTGCCTTATGGGGACCACTTCACGGAGGTGCAAATCAAGCTGTTTTAGAAATGCTTCAGGCTATAGAGGCTGATGGTGGAGACACTAAGAAATACATGGCTAAGGCTAAGGATAAAAATGATCCATTCAGATTAATGGGATTCGGTCATCGTGTGTACAAAAATTTCGATCCTCGTGCTAAAATAATTAAACAAGCAGCAGATCAGGTATTAAATGATTTAGGTATTGAAGATCCGATTTTAGATATTGCTAAAAGTTTAGAAAAGGAAGCTTTAGAAGATCCATACTTCGTGGAAAGAAAATTATATCCAAACGTAGACTTCTACTCAGGTATAATTTACAGAGCTATGGGAATTCCAACTGAAATGTTTACAGTAATGTTTGCTATTGGACGTTTACCAGGTTGGATTGCTCAATATAGAGAAATGCGTTTACGTAAAGAACCAATTGGACGTCCACGTCAATTATATACAGGAGCTACTTTAAGACCATTTGTAGAAGTGGATAAAAGGTAGTTGCTGAATTAAGAAGAGTTAAAACCTAATGTCATTTTAATTGTTTAACGCGATAAATGTTTCGTGGAAAACTGATTAAAATGACATTTTTTATTAGATGTTATGTTAGCATTAAATGTTAAAAATGAGACTTCTCGGTTAAGAGCCGTTGTATTAGGAACTGCGACCAGTAATGGTCCAATTCCTGCTGTTCATGAGGCTTACGATCCAAAATCAATAGAGCATATCAAGGCAGGAACCTACCCTTCAGAGGAAGATATGGTTAAAGAAATGGATGCTATAGCTAAAGTTTTCGAGAAATATAATGTGCAGGTTTTCAGACCAAAAATTATTCCGGATTATAACCAGATTTTTGCAAGAGATATTGCATTCGTTATCGATGATTGTTTTATAGAGGCTAATATTCTACCAGATAGAGAACAGGAATTAGAGGCTCTCGACCAGGTCCTGGCTCAGATTAATCCTGAAAAAATCATTAAACCACCTAAAGAAGTGCATATAGAAGGTGGTGATGTAATGCTTTGGAATGACTATATTTTTATTGGTACGTATCGCGGAAGTGATTATGCCGACCATATTACTGCAAGAACAAATGCACAGGGAGTGGCTTTTATTAAGGCACTTTTTCCAAATAAAATTGTCAAGGATTTCGATTTGGTGAAATCAAAAACAGAGCCAAGGGATAATGCACTGCATTTAGATTGTTGCTTTCAGCCTGTAGGAAAAGATAAGGCAATAATTTACAAAGGCGGGTTTAAGGAGGAAAGTGAATATCAGTTTTTAATCGATTTATATGGAGAACAGAATGTATTTCATATTACTAGAGAAGAAATGTATCAAATGAACAGTAATGTGTTTTCTATAGATGAAAATGTAGTGATTTCCGAAGAGAATTTTACGCGGTTGAATGATTGGTTAAGAGCACAAGGTTTTACTGTTGAAGAAGTGCCTTATGCCGAAATTTCAAAGCAGGAGGGGCTTTTAAGATGTTCCACTATGCCGTTAATACGCGATTAATTTACTTATATTATTTAATGGCTTAAACAAATAATAATATTGCTAATAACTTAGAATATTTTACTTTTGTTTTAATGCATACCAACCTAAAATCATACATTCCGGAATCTGCTGTAAGTGAGGTTTTAAATTTATTAAAGCATGACAATTTAACCGTTATTGTTAAGCAGGAACGTAAAACCAGACATGGAGATTATAGGAGATTGCCGAACGGGAAACATCAGATTACGGTAAATTCAAATTTAAATCCGTATCGGTTTTTATTGACATTAATACATGAAATAGCGCACTTTGAGGCTTTTTCCAAATACGGAAAAAATATTAAACCTCATGGTAAAGAGTGGAAGCGAACGTTTCAGCATTTAATGTTGCCATTTTTAAATCCGGATGTGTTTCCTTATGATTTATTGCCACTGTTAGCCAATCATTTTAAAAATCCGAAAGCCACAAGCGATACCGATACAGCTCTGGCGTTTGCACTGAAGCAATTTGATGTCGGTACAGATAAAAAAACATATGTTTTTGAAGCTCCGGAAGGAAGTTGTTTTCAAATTTATAATGGCAGACAGTTTAAAAAAATAAAAAAACGTGTAAAAAGAATTGAATGTGTGGAACTTAATACGGGAAAAATTTACCTGTTTAATCCTAACGTTGAAATAGAAATTATTTAAAAAAAACAATCGCTATGAACAAGAATTATTATGCCATAATTATGGCTGGTGGAGTAGGTTCCAGATTTTGGCCTGTTAGCACAAATCAGTTTCCAAAACAATTCCACGATATGTTAGGTACGGGAGAAACCTTAATACAGAAAACCTTTCATCGACTTAATAAATTTATTCCGCAGGAAAATATTTATATTCTGACTAATGAGGCTTATAATGATCTTGTTTTAGAACAATTACCGGAAATTCAGCAAAATCAGGTGGTTTTAGAACCGGCTATGCGTAATACAGCACCGTGTATTTTATATGCAGCTTTAAAGATTCAAAAAGAAAACCCGGATGCCTTAATGTTAGTAGCCCCTAGTGACCATTGGATAGAGGATGAAACAGCTTTTTCTAAAAATGTCTTATCAGCATTCGAATTTTGTAAAGCTAACGATGCTTTAATGACACTGGGTATTCAGCCAACGTTCCCCAATACAGGCTATGGTTATATTGAATATGATACTGAATCTGAGCATGACATAAAATCGGTAAAACAGTTTAGAGAAAAACCGGATTACGAAACGGCTAAATCATTTATTAAGCAGGGTAACTTTGTTTGGAATGCGGGGATTTTTATGTGGAGCGCAGCCAGCGTATTAAAAGCTTTTAAAGACAATCAGCCAGAATTATATCATTTATTCGAAAAAGGGAATGTTGCTTACAATACTCAAGAAGAACATGGTTTTATTCAGGAAAATTATGGTAAAGCAGAAAACATTTCTGTGGATTATGCCATTATGGAATGTTCAGATAATGTTTATGTTTTACCGGCAGAATTCGATTGGAACGATTTAGGGACCTGGGGAAGTCTTTACGATAAATTGGACAAGGATACCAATAATAATGCGGTGGTAAATGCCAGAACTTTGGTAGAAGATGCTCAAGGGAATATGATTAGAACTAAAGACAATAAAATTGTTGTTGTTGAAGGTTTAAACGATTATATAATTATTGATAAAGACGAAGTTTTGCTTATCTTTCCGAAAGATAAAGAACAAGAAATAAAGCAGGTTCGAAGCAAAGTTGTAGACACCTTTGGGGAGAACTACAGTTAAATATGACCGAAAACAAGTTTAATTTTTCTGAAGAAGAAGCAAAAAAGCAAGATCAGGCGGCTGCAGAAGCTAAGGATGCAGCCGTAGAAGATTCCAAAGAAGCCATAAAAGAAGAAGCGAAAGGACTTTTAGTAAGTATAAAGACCTTTCTTTCTGATCTTCTTGATTTTAGACAGGATACCGATCAACAGGCTACTATCGATGCCATAAAAGGAGATATTCCGTTTAAAGGAGCAACAGCATGGATTCTTATCTGTTCTATTTTTGTGGCCTCTATTGGATTAAATGCCAATTCGACTGCAGTAGTTATTGGAGCCATGTTAATTTCTCCTTTAATGGGGCCTATTTTAGGCATTGGGCTTTCAGTAGCCATTAACGATATTGATACCTTAAGAAAATCGCTTGTTAATTTCGGTGTAATGATTTTTTTGAGTGTACTTACTGCATTCTTTTTTTATAAGTTTTTTCCACTTCAAATAGAATCTTCAGAATTATTAGCGCGTACCAAACCAGATATTCGTGATGTATTAATTGCTTTTTTTGGTGGAGCAGCCCTTATAATAGCACGGACTAAAAAAGGAACAATTGCTTCGGTAATTTTTGGAGTTGCTATTGCTACAGCCTTAATGCCGCCTTTATGTACAGTAGGTTATGGATTAGCTGTATCCTTAGACGATTTTTCAAAAGGGATCCGTTATGCATCAGGGGCGTTTTACCTGTTTATAATCAACACGATTTTTATTGCCTTAGCTACTTTTGTAGCTCTTAAGATTTTACGCTTTCCAATGATAAAATACGTAAATTCTCAAAAGAGGAAACGTATATCTCAAATAGCATCTATTTTGGCCATAGTTGCTATGATACCTGCAATATGGACGTTTATAGACGTTTTAAAGGAGAGTAATTTTAACAGAGAAGTGCAATCTTATTTGGATGAAGAATTAAAGGGTTTACCGCAATATGAATATGTAAAGAAAAATGTGGTTTTTAAGTATTCTACTAAAAAGGAGGAATCTTTTATACAGTTTAACACTTATGGTTTAAGCTATATTCCTGATGAAACTATTGATTTACTTAAAGCACGTATGCAAGCTTATCCAGCTTTAAAAAATGCGAAATTTGTAGTGAATCAAACGCGATCAGATTTTGATCATGTAAAGTATATGGAGCAATTGAGATCTCGTGATTCGTTAGATTTATTATCTCAAAGTCAGAAAATTTCATTTTTAGAAAGTAAACTGGCTCAATTGCAATATCTGGAGAAAAAGACTATTCCTTTTGAAGAGGTTATGAAAGAAGTTCATATAAATTATAAGAATCTGGATCAGTTTAGTTACTCGCCTGTAATAACTTCAAATTTTGAAAAGACGGATACAGTCCCTGTTTTTGCGGTACGTTGGAAAAAGGATGCCAAGTTGAAGAAATCTGAAATTCAGGATCAAAAAGAAACTCTGGAAAAGTGGTTAAAGTATAAGTTGAAATTAGATACCTTGGTTGTTAAACAAGTATCGAATTAAATTTACTGGTTTTCTTCCAGGTACATTTTACGTACTTTCTTGAATAATTCAGACGAATATACAAAGTCAGTTACCACCTCGTTATCAGTTTTAAAAATGGTTTTATTAGAGCCTTCCCAAGCTTTAAGACCATCTTTTAAGAATACAATTTTTTCACCAATTTCCATTACAGAATTCATATCATGTGTGTTGATTACGGTTGTAATATTGTATTCGTCTGTAATTTCCTGAATCAGATTATCGATTACGATAGCTGTTTTAGGATCCAGACCAGAGTTTGGCTCGTCACAGAACAAATATTTAGGATTGTTTACTATCGCTCTCGCAATGGCAACACGCTTTTGCATTCCTCCTGAGGCTTCAGACGGTAATTTTTTATGCGCATTTTCAAGATTAACCCGTTTTAGAACGAAGTTTACCCGGTCGTCCATTTCACTGTTGCTTTGTTTTGTAAACATGCGTAACGGGAACTTTACATTTTCTGCTATAGTCATCGAATCGAATAAAGCACTTCCTTGAAAAACCATACCTATTTCAGCACGTAGATCTCTTTTTTGATCTTCAGATAGATTTGAGAAAACACGTCCTTCGTAAGAGATGCTTCCACTTTCGTATTCGAATAATCCCAGTAGGCATTTTAAAAATACCGTTTTACCAGATCCACTTTGTCCAATAATTAAATTTGTAATTCCTTTGTCGAAAGTGGTGCTTATTCCCTTAAGAATATGAGCATCTCCAAACGATTTATGTAAATCTTTAACTTCAATCATCAGCTTAAAAGTACTTGGGTTAAAACAAAGTTAAGTGCAATTATGGCTACACTCGTCCAAACAAAGGATACGGTACTGGCCTTACCAACATCTAAAGCGCCTCCTTTCATGTAAAAACCATGGAAAGACGGGATAGTAGCAAGTAAAAAGGCAAACCCGAATGTTTTTATGAAGGCATAAACAATATGATACGGAATAAAGTCTTCCTTTAAACCTGTTAGGTAATCATTTACTGTAGCGAATTCTCCGAAATAACAGGCTGCTAATCCACCTAAAATACCCAGAAACATAGATATGGAAATCAAAAACGGATATAGTAATAAAGCTATTAATTTAGGGAATACTAAGTAGTTTATTCCATTAATACCCATAACTTCTAAGGCATCAATCTGTTCTGTAACACGCATGGTTCCAATACTGGATGTTATAAATGAACCTACTTTTCCTGCCATGATTACAGACATAAAGGTAGGAGCAAATTCTAAAATTACCGATTGGCGTGTTGCAAAACCTATTAGAGATTTGGGCACTAGAGGGTTGTCCATGTTAAGAGCCGTTTGTATAGTAACTACACTTCCAACAAAAAAGGAAATAAATGCAACAATGCCTAAAGAACCAATTATTAAATCGTCTATATCTTTTAAAATGAGTTTTTTCATTACCGACCACTTAGTCGGTTTTTTAAAAATCTGTATAATCATTAAGGTGTAAGCACCTATGTTGTGAAGATAACTCATATAGTAAATTCTAGTTGCTAAAGTAAAAAAATACTATTACTTATTTAATGATTAATTAAAATAAGAAGGATTTTAAAAGTTGTATTTTTACTGTTTTAATAATTTACACCTAATGAAATATTCAATCTTATTTTTAATTCTATTTACTTTTAGTTTTTCTGTTAACGGCCAAGAAGATGTTCAATTTCAATCCCAAGAAAATATCTACGTAAAACCGAAATTAGTTGTTGGTATTGTTGTAGATCAAATGCGTTATGATTATTTAACCCGATTTTATAATCAATATGGAGAAGGCGGTTTTAAACGCTTAATAAACGAAGGTTTTAACTGTAAAAACAATCACTTTAATTACATACCAACAAAAACAGCTCCGGGGCATGCCTCTGTTTACACTGGTACAACCCCTAAAAACCATGGTATTATCGGGAACGACTGGTACGACAAATCAATAAAGGACTACGTATATTGTGCAGGAGATGCAAAAGTAAAAACTGTTGGGTCTACATCTGACGCCGGCAAAATGTCGCCGCATCGTATGTTAGCTACTACTTTTGCAGATGAAAACAGACTTTTTACTCAAAATAAAGGAAAAACTATAGGAATTTCTATAAAAGATAGAGGCGCAATTTTACCTGCAGGGCATACTGCAAATGCCGCATACTGGTTTCATGGTAAGGATGAAGGCGTTTTTATTTCCAGTACATTTTATCAGGAAGCTTTACCAAAATGGGTAAGCAATTTTAATAAGTCTAAAACCGTAAAGTCTTATTTGAAAGATTGGAATACGTTGTATAATATTAAGAATTATACCGAAAGTGGTTCTGATCTAAATGATTTTGAAGAAGGTTTCACAGGAAAGGAAACAGCAACTTTTCCATACGATTTAAAGTCTTTAAGTAAGGAAAATGATGGCTATGATATTTTAAAAACGACGCCTTATGGAAATTCTATAGTTGTAGACTTTACCATGGAAGCTGTAAAGGGCGAAAAATTAGGAGCAGATGAAATTACTGATGTTTTAACAGTAAGTTTTTCCAGTACAGACTATGTGGGCCATAATTTTGGTGTGAATTCAAAAGAAGTTGAAGATACTTATATCCGTCTGGATAAAGACTTGGAGCGTTTACTAAAATTTTTAGATAAGGAAGTTGGAGCAGGAGAGTATACCGTGTTTTTAACGGCAGATCATGGAGCCGTAGACGTGCCAGCTTACCTGGAAACTCAAAAAATCCCTGCCGGTTATTTTGGAAAGAAAGCATTTAAATCGCAATTAAATGACTTTATGGTAAAGCGTTATCTGGCTTCAGATTTAATTGAAAATATTAGCAATAATCAAATCTTTTTAAATCGAGATAAAATTAAGCAATTAGGTCTGGACCTTGCAAGTGTACAGCATGCTATAGTAATGGAATTACAGTCATATGAATTTATTGATAAAGTATACGCAGCTGCAACTATAGCAAATGCCACCTTTAATTCCGGTGTAGAAGAACTGTTAGAAAACGGATATAATTTAAAACGTTCTGGAGATGTTTTATACGAATTTGTTCCTGCTGTTATTTCTTATGGTAAAAAAGGCTCTACACATGGTTCAGGTTTAAATTACGACACTCATGTACCGTTATTGTTTTTTGGTAAAGGAATAAAACATGGAAGTACATTACAGAAAACAAGAATTATTGATATCGCTCCAACAATGTCTGGATTGTTAGGCATTAGTTTTCCAAATAGTGCAACAGGAGTGCCTTTAGACTTTGTTTTAAAGTAAAATAAAGTGAGATTAAAAATGTGATTATTTCTTATACGGAGAATAGACTTATTTTCTGTATAAGAAATAATTATTTACCAGATCAATATATATACGCTTAGCTTCGTCTTCAGAAATATCTTCTACCTGGAATAGGGCATTAGTTTTAAAAGCATTAATTATAGCTTTACCTCCACTTGGTTTACTATAATCGTTTGTAGCTTTTTTATAATAGGCATATAAACGCAAAAGGAAGTCGGCCGGGAAAGGTCCGGGAAGATTATTGATGCGTTCTACAGCATCTTTAAAAGCTGCATCCAATTCTTCAGAAGTCATGTTATAATATTATAATTCCGCTATAATACTTTCTCCACCCTTAACTTTATCGTTAAGTTTAACTTTTACATCGGTACCTAAAGGTAAAAATAAATCAACCCTCGAACCAAATTTAATAAAGCCAGAATCACTTGCCTGTGTTACCTGATCTCCAACTTTAGCATAATTAACAATGCGTTTGGCTAAAGCACCCGCAATTTGTCGGTGAAGTACCTTGCCAAAAGCTTTATTTTGTACAACTACGGTTGTGCGTTCGTTTTCTTCGCTGGCTTTAGGATGCCAGGCTACGAGGTATTTTCCTGGATGGTATTTACTGAAAACTACTTCACCTCCTATTGGGTAACGGGTAACGTGAACGTTTATTGGCGACATAAAAACACTTACCTGTAAGCGTTTTTCCTTAAAATATTCTTTTTCGAAAACTTCTTCAATAACGACCACTTTTCCATCCACTGGAGATAGAACATGATTATCGTTTAATGTTCCTTTACGTTTCGGGTTTCTAAAAAACTGAAGAATTAAAATTAAGAACACAAACAGTGTGAAAAATAACATATTTCTTAACCAGTTTATAGAAACAAACTGGTCTATTACTAAAAATGAGGCAATAACTAATACGAATGTTATTAGTATAATTTTAAATCCTTCTTTATGAAACATAATTTAATATTCTTAAAAACAAATAAATAAAAGGAGCTGCAAAGATAATACTATCTAATCGGTCAAGAAGTCCGCCGTGACCAGGCATTATAATACCACTATCCTTTGCATTTACCTGACGTTTAAATTTAGATTCGATTAAATCGCCAAGCGTTCCAAAAACACTAATTATAATAGCTAAAATAAGCCACTGATTAAAGTTTAAAGTTTCGGTAAAGGTAGCAATAAAATAACTTGCAATGCACGAAAAAAATAAGCCTCCTATAAAACCTTCAACAGTTTTTTTGGGTGAAATTTTTTCAAATAATTTCTGACGTCCAAAATTTTTACCCACTAAGAACGCAAAGGTGTCGTTTACCCATACTAAAATAAAAGAGCCCAGTAGAATAGAAGGGTGGTAGGCATTTTCAAATTTTGCAATCAGTATTAGAAATACAAAAGCGCTTGATAAATAAAAAGAGGTTAATAAAAAGCGTTTAAACTTAAAAATAGGGATTGCTTTTTTAGAAAACAAGTCCTTGATAAGGAACAGTTCTATAAAGATGGAAAGAACCAATAAAATTTGAGATGCTTCGTTTATACCTTTAACTTCTGGCGAGACAATGTGCCAAAGCCCGAATACCAGATAAATAACTATAAATATTAAAAACGGCGCAAAGCCTCTGAATTCAATGAGTTTTTTAAATTCGGCAACACAAATAAGTCCGAAAATAAAGAATAACAATGTGAGTGCCTGTTCGTTAAAAAGCGAAACAATTAATAAAGTAATATAAAGTAAACCAAAAATAGATCTGGTAAGTATTTCTTTCATGCTAGAGGTCTTCTAAAAGCAGCAAATATAAGTTTTTTGAACTACTACCATAGGTCATAAAATCTTTTTCATCAACAGATTTAAAATGTTTTATTGTAGTAATGTTGGTAGGTATTTTTTGCGTGTTTTTAGATTTTATTCCTCTAAGCCCTTCGCTTATATTTTCAACAATTTTACTTGTAGTGGCAAAGACTATAAAGTTATCAGGTAAATCGGCCAGTTTTTTTTCTGCTATTTGTTTAGATGTAATTAACAGAGAACCGTCATCTGCAATCAGGTTTTCACAACTTGTTAAAAAATAAGTGGCATCTGTTGCATTCGGACTGGCAATATTTAAACTGGAAGAGGCAAAACGTTTTTTTAAATCCTGATCCAGAATTAAAATTTTTTCGTTTTCCCAACTATTTTCTTCTATGATATGATCCAGAGTTTCAAAAACTTCATCTATATTTTCGCAATATAAAAATTTACCACCATTGGCTTTAAAGTTTATAGTAAACCGTTCGTCAATTGGTAATTTTATATCTGGCATATATTTGCCTCTGTCTTCAGATTGTATTTCCTCTTCTTCTTTGTTAGATTTGGATCCGAAAAGTTTTCTAAATAGACTCATTAAGACATTCGCTATTAATCTTGATTTAATCAGGTTTTTTCAAAGATAAAAAATCTTAAACTAACCCGAGGGTTAATTTAAGATTTTTAGTATAAGTAAGCGATACTTACTTTAAATAATTTTATTGGTCTAACAACGTTTTTTCTTCTGTTCCGAAAGCGCGTTTACCAAATATTTTTTCTAGGTTATCCTTAAAGATAACTTCTTTCTCTAATAGTACTTCTGCTAATTCTGTAAGTTTATCTTTATTATCTTCCAGAAGTTTAACAGCTCTTACATATTGTTCTTCAATAATATCTGAAATTTCCTTATCGATAAGTTCAGCTGTTTTTTCACTATAAGGTTTTGTGAATCCGTATTCGTTTTGGCTTGAAGAATCGTAATAGGTTAAATTTCCAACTTTATCACTTAACCCATAAACTGTTACCATGGCTCTGGCCTGTTTGGTTACTTTTTCCAAATCGCTAAGAGCTCCGGTAGATATTTTATTGAAAATGACTTGCTCGGCAGCACGACCACCTAAAGCAGCACACATTTCATCCAGCATTTGTTCTGGTCTTACAATTAAGCGTTCTTCCGGTAAATACCAGGCTGCTCCTAAGGATCGTCCGCGTGGTACTATGGTTACCTTAACTAGTGGTGCAGCGTGTTCCAACATCCAGCTAACAGTGGCATGTCCGGCTTCGTGATAAGCCACGGCTTTCTTTTCACTAGGTGTAATAATTTTGTTTTTCTTTTCTAAACCTCCCACTATACGGTCTACCGCATCCAGGAAGTCTTGTTTGTCTACAGCCTTTTTACCTTGTCTTGCTGCAATTAATGCGGCTTCGTTACATACGTTGGCAATATCTGCACCCGAGAATCCCGGAGTTTGTTTTGCAAGAAAATCAGTGTCTAAACTTTCAGATTTTTTGATAGGTTTTAGGTGTACCTCAAAAATCTCTTTACGTTCTCTTAAATCAGGAAGATCAACAAAAATCTGACGGTCAAAACGACCGGCACGCATTAAAGCGCTATCCAGAACATCGGCTCTGTTGGTTGCGGCAAGTACAATAACATTAGTGTTAGTTCCAAAACCATCCATTTCCGTTAATAATTGGTTTAAGGTGTTTTCTCTTTCGTCGTTCGATCCTGAGAAATTACTTTTACCTCTTGCTCTACCAATAGCATCAATTTCATCGATAAAGATAATAGAAGGCGATTTTTCCTTGGCTTGTTTAAATAGATCTCTAACACGAGAGGCTCCTACACCAACAAACATTTCCACGAAATCTGATCCTGAAAGTGAAAAGAAAGGCACTTTAGCTTCACCGGCAACGGCTTTAGCTAAAAGTGTTTTACCTGTTCCTGGAGGGCCTACTAATAAAGCACCCTTAGGAATTTTACCTCCAAGAGAAGTATATTTTTCAGGGTTTTTAAGGAAATCTACAATTTCCTGGATTTCTTCTTTAGCCCCCTCTAAACCGGCTACATCTTTAAACGATGTTTTAACGTCTGTATTTTGGTCGAAAAGCTTGGCTTTAGACTTTCCTATATTGAATATTTGTCCGCCAGCACCTCCACCGGCACCTCCAGACATTCTTCTCATAATGAAAATCCAAACTCCAATTAATAAGATAAATGGTAATATACCAATCAGAAAATCACCCCAAAGGTTTTGTTCTGTTTTGTAGTTTATTGTTGTTTTTAAATCTTTCTCCTGAATCGTGGAATGTAACTGATTTTCGAAATTCTGAAGGTCTCCGAATTCAAAAGAATAATTAGGTAATCTTGTCGTTGATGGAAGTAAGGTAGAAGGCTTCGATTTTTTATGCTCTTCCTTTTTTAAAGCTTCATCGGTAAGATAAACTTTAGCTTCTCTTTTGTTTACAATTTCAACAGTTTGAACATCTCCATCTTCAAGATATTTCATAAATTGAGATGGCGTAGTAGAATTTGCATCTTGTAAACTACTACTGTTAAACAGTTGTGTTGCTATAAAAAATGCAATTAATGCGCCGTAAATCCAGTACGGATTTAATTTCGGCTTTTTATTTGGAGTTTTGTTGTTTTTTGCCATTAAAAAATATTAATAATTTGTTTCAATTATAGTTGTTTTTGCGTCTCCCCACAGGCTTTCTATATCGTAATATTCGCGAATGTGTTTTTGAAAAACGTGAACCACTACATTAACGTAGTCAATTAGAACCCATTCAGCATTATCCTGACCTTCTACGTGCCAAGGTTTATCTTTAAGTTCTTTACTTACTTTTTTCTGAACCGCGTTTACAATGGCATTAACCTGAGTGTTAGAACTTCCTTCACAAACTATAAAATAGTCGCAAACCGTATTTTCAATTTCACGTAAATCAAGAAGGTTTATTTCTTTACCCTTAACATCTTCAATTCCACTAAGTATAGTTGCAATTAGTAGGTCTGCATTTGTGTTTTCTTTCGCCATTAATTTGAATTAATTTGTACAAAGTTATTATTTTTTAGTTCTTTATACTTTAAATTTTACAGAAGTTTTTATCCTGCTAATATAAATAATATAAATGCGTATAATCAAACTTGATGCCATCGATTCTACAAATACGTTTTTAAAACAATTAAGTAGTTGTGAATTATTGCCGGATTATACGGTAGTTACCGCTAAACATCAGTATTTGGGGCGAGGACAAATGGGGACGGTCTGGGAGTCTGAACCATCTAAAAACCTTATGTTTAGCGTGTTTAAGGATGTCGCTTTTCTGCCTTTGGAAAGACATTTTTATATAAGTATGGCAACTGCTATAGCTATATACAAAGCTTTTAAAAAAATGATGTTGCCAAAAGTAAGAATTAAATGGCCAAACGACATTTTGTCAGAAAATAAAAAGCTTTGTGGGGTTTTAATTGAAAATGTTATAAAGCAAGGTGGACTGCGGGATACCATTTTAGGAATGGGCATTAATGTTAATCAGACTGACTTTTCTAATTTACCAAAGGCTAATTCCATAATTAATACCATAGGTGTGCATTATGAACTGGATGAAGTGCTGCAGTATGTTTTAGTAGAACTTAAAGAAACTTTTTCTATCCTGGAGAATGAACAATACGAGCTTATTAAAATGGAATATGAACGCGTATTGTTTAAAAAAAATAAACCTTCAACATTTAAAAATGCTGAAGGTTCTATGTTTGTTGGTATTATTAAAGGAGTAAGTGAATCTGGAAGTTTACAGGTTCTATTAGAAGACCAGGTTATTAAGGAATTCGAGTTAAAAGAATTGACTTTAATGTATTAAAGTGCTTCCGGCATTTTATTTACTAAAGTCTCTAAAAATTTTGAGATAGGTCCTTTAACCATCATAGCCATCATAGGGTTAAAGTCGCCTTCAAATTTTAACTGTACTTCACTTTTACCTTCTGTTGTATCTATTATATTCCCTGTTAGAGAAAAATCCATTTTTCCTCCTGCAGCACCTAAAACAATTTTGTTAGGTGGAGTAACTTCTTTCTTTTTCAGAATAATTTCCGGCATGCCTTTTAAAGCAAACAGAAATTTATCGTCTTCTAATAATTCAAACTTACTAATGTTTTCAGGCATTAGCTTTTCAAAGTTTTTTACATCCGATAAGAAATTGTAAATATCCTGAGATGATTTACTTATTGAAACTTTTGGGGATTCTAAATTCATGATTTTTTGTTTTTACTCAATATATCAAATAGCGTTCCATTCGCTTGGGTTAGCATTCCAATCTGCCAGAGTTTGCATTTCAGATTGTGAGATATAATTGGTTTCTACAGCCTGCTCCAATAAGCTGTCGTAGTTACTTAAAGTGTGTAAGGTAACATTGGCATCGGCGAAATTCTCGTTGGCAACATTAAAGCCGTAAGAGAAAATAGCAATCATGCCTTTTACGTTAAGTTGTTCGTCTTTTAATGCTTTTACAGCGTTAAGGCTACTTTTTCCTGTGCTTATAAGATCTTCTACAACCACAACGTTCTGACCTTTTTGATAAAATCCTTCAATTTGATTCTTGCGACCATGGCCTTTTGCTTCCGGTCTAACATAAATAAATGGAACACCAAGGTATTCGGCAACTAACATGCCAATGCCTATTGCTCCAGTTGCAACACCTGCTATAACGTCTGGTTTTCCATATTGTTTTTCAATATGCTTAGCCATAGTTTCGCGAATGTAATTTCTAATTGGAGGAAATGATAATACGATTCTGTTATCACAGTAAATTGGTGATTTCCATCCAGATGCCCATGTAAATGGAGCACTTGGGCTTAATTTTATAGCATTTACCTGCAATAAAATTTCAGCAGTTTTTCGAGCGGTATGTTTATTAAAAATCATAGTAGCAAAACTACACATAAATTTAAATTTATGTAATAGTAAAAAGTATTAAAATTATTTTTTTAAAGTTAACACGTTTCCTCGAAAAATTGATACTTTTACCGTGTTAATAGTGGATTTTTTACGATGTATAAAGTATTTGTCAACGATAAACCTATAATTTTAACTACAAAGGTCGAGCAGGAAACCTATTTTAAAAACTACCTGTTAGATACAGTCCAGCTGGGAAAAGTTATAAAAGAATTAAATAATACTTCGTTAAAGGAGGTACGATTAATTCATAAGAATGAAGACAAGCTGTTAAAGAAATTTCTTAAAAAATTACCTGTGGTGGAAGCCGGAGGTGGGAAGGTATACAATAAAAACGGTCAGATTCTTTTTATATACAGAAATGATAAATGGGATTTGCCAAAAGGAAAAGCCGAAGCTAAAGAAAGTATAGAAGAAACTTCGATTAGGGAAGTTGAAGAAGAAACCGGAGTAAAAGGTCTTAAAATAACAAAGCCTTTAGAGACGACATATCATATTTTTAAACGCAACGGAAAATATAAAATCAAAGTCACCTACTGGTTTGAAATGACCACAACGTTTTCGGGTAATTTATGGCCGCAAATTAACGAAGGTATTACGAAAGTAGAATGGCTAGACGAGGTTCAGGCCGTTCAGGCTTTAGAGAATTCGTACGCAAATATTCGTTTGCTTATCTAGATAAACAGGCTTGTAAGGCCTTGTAAATATACTGCTTCAGTGTAATGGGCATTTTATTTTGTAAGACAAATTTCTGATTTACTTCTAATTCTATTCCCGAATAATTAGTTTTAAAAGTTTTGCGCAGGTAAGTTGTAAATCCATCTGCGGTTCCAAGATATGGATAATTATAACGGACTTTTAGTTCTGGGTTTATAAGTGTTAAGTTCGTTTTTAGCGTTTTACAAAAAAGTGATTCGTTTGTTTTTTCAGGGGCATATAAAAGACCGACATCACAATTTCTAAAGTTATTGTTTAGTATTGGAGTAAAGCTATGGACTGAAATATGCAGGATAGAATTACCTTGTTGTATTTCTTCAGATATATAGTCTTCAATACTATTTCTGTAACTATTATAATATGTAAGAATTAATTCTGATTTGTCTGATTTTGATAGTGGTTTAGTAAATTCAGAAAACAAATTTTTATGATGTAAAGATCTGTTTAGTTCTATTAACAGACGAGAGGTTTCGCTATATTTAGAAAATTCAGATAGAGGTTTTAAGTATTCAAAAAGGTCTAAGGCGCCCATGTCGTATCCGCGGTGCGATTGTAGTATGTCCCCTGCTTGATCAAATAGATAAGCGAAGCGGCCGGGAATATTGCAGCCGCCATGTTCGCAGGTTAATACCAGTTTCATTTTAAGAATAGTTCGTTATTTTCCAGACAATCGGCTAAAGCCTTGTAAGCTTTTAGGATGTTCGCTTCAGATAAATCGTCGTTCAGAGCATTTTCAATTCTTGTCGCCAGCGTCCCCTCGTTTAGAATAGTTTCTAAGGTGATATGGTGTGATTTATGAATATTCGGTTTAGCTAAAGCATATAAGTGTTTCCAAACATCTTGAATGGAACAAGGAGCGTCTATATGGAATACATTTAAGTAGTCCGTATTTTCAATGACTGCAGTTTCACCATTTTTAATTGCACGGTTTAAAATTTCAAACAGATCATCTTTAACCCAGCGTTTCTGACTGGCTAAAGAGGCTAATTTTTTGTTGACTAATAATTTTATGGCTTCAATAATTAAAACACAAATTGCCATATCGGCTTTTGGGCATTCCTGAATATCTACCAATCTGATTTCAATGGCATTTCTGTCGAATCGGGCAATGGCGCCACGAGAGTTTAAAAAGTGATGGTCCAGAATATTATGGGTGTCGACCGGTTTTATGGCCTTTTTTATAGGCTCGAAAATAGTCGCATAATAATCTAGTTTAGTAAAAGCCCGTTCTGGGATTACCAGGCCGGTAAGTTCAGGTATTTCCTTTTGGTTGGTTTTATAATATTCCAGTCGCGTATCTTTATACCCGGTTTTTTTTCCTTCAAGAATAGGAGAACTGGCACTTAATCCCGGAATTAACGGGAGTATGAGTCTTATAGCAGCATGTAGTTTTTCAAATTCTTTGTCATCAAAAAACGGCAGGTTTATATGTACGCTCTGCACATTGCTCCAGCCGTGGTTTTTACAATTGAAAATTCGGTTATAAAGTTCATAAACTTCACTGTAACTATGTTTCCAGATCTGGGTTTCTGTAACAGGATTCATGAACGGATGTGCCGCACCAGGCAAGAGTTTTGCATTCATTGGCTTTAACAGCGCATTTATTTCCTTTATGTTTTTATGAAATAAATCGGCGAGACCATTTAAATCCTTACTTGGTCCTTTCGTTTTTAGTTCCACAACATGAGCCACTAATTCGTTACTCCACGCTATTTTTCCATTGTCGATATCGGAGGTTAGTTTGCCTTTCTTTTTGGTTAGAAGACTGTCTACTATCGGGGCTATTTTTAGGTTGGTATTGTTAACCAGCATATACTCCAGTTCAATACCATAAACATCAAAAAGATGATATTTTTTATTCATTTTAATCTAATCGTTTTTTTAAAGCAGATAAAATTTCGGTGTAGACTGTGTCTCCATAATACAGGTCTTCTACACCATAATCGATATTTGGGTTGTCGTTAATTTCGATAACCATTGGAGAGTTGTTTACAACTTTAATGTCTATGCCATAGAGACCTTTGCCCATAAGTCTAGATGACTTTACGGCCATTTTTAAAACAGATTTTGGAACACTATCTATGGGTAGGCATTCAGCGTCTCCATCCTGGTCGTTTTTGCGTTTAGCATTCCAGTTGTAGATTTGCCAGTGTCCTTTGGCCATGTAATATTTACAGGCATAAAAGGGTTTATTGTCCAGTATTCCTATACGCCAGTCGTAATCTGAAGGGCAAAATTCCTGAGCTATTATAAGATCTGATTCTTTTAGCATTTCAGAAATGATCTTTTGGTATTCTGTTTCGGTCTTCGCTTTTTTTACTCCAAACGAGAATGTGGAATCTGGAGCTTTTAAAACACAAGGTAATCCAACTTCAGCTAAAACCAGATGTTTATTGTCTTTGTGGACTATAAGCGTTTTAGGTGTTTTTATGTTAGCGTTTTCCAAGGCTTCTGCCATATAAACTTTATTGCAACATTTTAAAATAGCATCTGGATAATCTATAATGGCAAGACCTTCCTGTTGCGCTTTTCTGGCAAAAGCATACGCTTCGTTGTTTACCTCGGTACTTTGTCTTATAAATAAAGCATCGAAGGATGACAGTCTCGATAAATCTTTAGGTTCGATTATCTCTGCATAAATGTTCATCTTTTCTGCTTGCTCAATAAACTTTTTTAAAGCTTTAGAGTTGCTTGGAGGTGCCGGATCTTTTGTATTAACTAAAATGGCCAGATCGAAATCGCTTTTGCTTAATTTTGGAAAGTCATAACGCTTTTTTGCAAAATATTGATTCGCAAATTGCTGTACGCTTTCCAAGTGTTCAGCAGGAATTTCAGATTCCGAAATGGCTTTAATGCTTTGAATATTCCATTTTGTAGTATGGTTAAATTTTACACGTAAAAACGGTACCTGAAAATGTTTGTAAAACAGCAGGCTGAGTTCTTTATACTTCTGAGCTACATTTTGGCCAAAGTAAATACTTAAGGTAAAATCCTGCGATTTTATGTTCTTTAAACTTTGTTGAATAATGTCGTCAAATTCATCTGACACGATTCTAACCAGTTTCAAGGCTTTTAAGTCGACAATATTTTTTACTGTTGGTATTGGTAAATGGCCTCGCGCTTCGGCTAAAAGTGATACATAGTATCCTTTAGACTGATACGAATAATCTTTACACAGATTAAAAATTCTGGCTTTTTTTACTAATGAAAATTCTGGGTTTGTAAGGTATTCTTGTGAAGAAATTACTTTAATATTCTCAATCGAAAAATTCCATTTTTCAGGTTGATTGACAACAATATATTTGTTCATTAAAGACGCTGCATAGCGATA
This sequence comes from Formosa sp. S-31, assembly GCF_051172795.1. NCBI lineage: Bacteria > Pseudomonadati > Bacteroidota > Flavobacteriia > Flavobacteriales > Flavobacteriaceae > Formosa > Formosa sp. S-31. The sequence continues at coordinate 30,996 of NZ_JAENDK010000017.1, read as the reverse complement.
AAAAATTTAATCAAAAGTATACTATTTTTAAATATGTTTTACACGAGGTTACTTCTTTTTTTAATGTTATTTTACGCGATAAACAGGGTAGGTTAAATGTGCTTTTTCATAGTGGCTACTTTGCTTGTGTATCCAGTCTAGCTGGGCGTACCAGTTCTTTGAAAAATCTGAATCTGATTGCTTTTTAGCTTCGAATTCCTGTTTTAAATCCGGGTTTTCTTCTAGCAATTGCAAAGCAATGTCTTCCCAGACATAGGGGGAAAAACCTTCTTTTTGTTGTAGAATAGTATCGAAGAAATTCCAGTTAAAAAAGGAATCTACCGCTTGAGGTTCTAAAGTTTCCAAAAGGTATCTAATTGCAGGTTGGCGGGTTTCAATATAATAATCGCCAGCTCTAAATTGGCGCGTTTCAATAGAAGAAGTTACTGTTGTGTTTGAATGCAGGTAATGACCTTCGTAAGCAGATTTTCTATTGTCGAAATCATCTATCCTATATGTTTCAACAGTAAAACTTTTGTCGGTTTCCAGACGAGACATCTCAACATGGTTTAGTTTTAGTAATTCGATAACGGAAAACCAGCCTTGAGGGATAATATAGGCTTTAGGGATGCCGATTTTAGTAGTTGCTTTATAATAATTCTGATAGGTTACCGGTTTGGTAAAAGGTTTGGTTCTGTCGTATTTTAAGCGCTTTAAGCCCGTAACATCACTGTCTATGTATTCGCCTTCAAATCCTTTAAATTGAAATGTCGTTGATTTTGTAGTGTCCACAATCCAGTTAAGTGGATAGGTTTTTGCTGTCAAATAAGACGTATTTGCAGCATCTCTTAGTTTTTTTATGGTTTTGTAATCTTTTTCAATTAGCATAATCATGCTTTTCATAAGCTCGTAAGTACCTTCTACTCGGGGTTTGTATGGCTTTAACATATGTGTTTCTACCATCATGCCCAGCGTGTTGAATAATGTGGTGTAGCCAGTAGAATATCTTGGATGATCTATAAACTGGCTAAATCCTGTCTCAGGAACCTGATTAAAAACGTTCACGTATGGCGTAGTATCCCAATCTTTTTTAGCTAAGTCGTTTACTAATTCGGGCATCATATTGTTGTGTAGGTAATTGCCCAGTTCACCTCCAAGTTTATTGTGTTGGGTGAATAAATGTGTTAAAGTGTATTGGTAATCGGCGCCATTGCTAACATGGTTATCTATAAAGACGTCGGGTTGTACCAAATGAAAGATTTGAGCAAAGGTTCTGGCATTTTTAGTGTCGCTTTTAATAAAATCTCGGTTCAGGTCGTAATTTCGGGCATTTCCTCTAAAACCATATTCTTCCGGCCCGTTTTGATTAGTTCTTGTGGTTGAATTTCGATTTAAGCTTCCTCCGATATTGTAAACCGGAATTGTTACTAATACTGTGTGTTTTGGTAGTGCAAGTTTACCTTGTGCTATATCTCGATATAACATCATAGTAGCATCTATGCCATCGCTTTCACCAGGATGAATGCCATTGTTAATTAAAAGTATGCGTTTGTCTTTTCTTATGGTTGAAAAGTCGAAATTTTTATCCGGATTCAAGGTGACAATGTGTAATGGAAGTCCGGCGTCGGTATCTCCAATTTCCTGAATCGAAATTATGGGAAAACTGGATGCCAAATCTTTGTAGTATTGAATAACCTCAGGATATGTCGCCGTTTCCATGCCGTTGCTTTTTTCAAAATGTGTTAAAAACAACTTTTGATTTTGCGCCTGTAGATTGCAGATGAAGAGCAGAAGGAATAAGGTAGGTTTAAAAAGTTTCATAGCTGGTGTTTTTGCTTCAAACATAATGAAATTATTAGTTTAAGAACTTGTGAGTCGTCATTTTAACTGTATTTTTGCCCCTTAAAAATTAAGTGACATGACAGATTTTATAAGGAAAATTACACCCAATCCAAAAGATGATGTGCTAGCAGGGATTACAGTATCTCTGGCTATGATACCCGAAGTAGTGGCTTTTGCCTTTGTGGCTCAGATAGATCCTTTAGTTGCTTTATCAGGTGCATTTATTATTGGGTTAATCACTGCGATTTTCGGAGGACGTCCAGGGTTAATTTCCGGGGCAGCCGGAGCTGTTGCCGTAATTTTCGTGCATTTAATTTCCGAAGGTCATACTAAAGGAATGTTGTTTGATACTCCAATTGAAAACATGGGATATTTTTACCTTCTGGCAGCCGTTATTTTAATGGGGGTTATCCAGATAGGAGCAGGAGTATTTAAGCTGGGGCGGTTTGTAAGATTAATTCCGCATCCAGTAATGTTGGGTTTTGTAAACGGTCTGGCTATCGTTATTTTTCTGGCTCAGGTTAAAATGTTTTCCCATAAGAAGCTTGAAATTACGGCCGAAGGTGTAAAAAGCTATATAAATATACCTATGGAGGGTGCCGAATTGTATACTATGATAGGGCTCGTAGCTTTAACTATGGGAATAATCTGGTTGCTACCCAGAATTACAACTAAAATACCGGCGGCACTTACAGCCATTTTGGTAACTACAGGTGTAACCGTTTTTGGCAGTTTAGATGTTAGTACCGTTGGGTCCTATATAATTGAAGGCGGAGGTACTGGCTTAAAAGGAGAATTCCCGACACCGAATTTAGAGTTATGGCAAAATCTGCCATTTAATTTTGATACCCTAAAATTTATTTTACCATATGCATTTTTAGCGGCTTCGGTAGGTTTAATTGAGTCTTTAATGACGATGAATCTTGTGGATGAATTAACTGAAACCCGTGGTAACGGAAACAGAGAATGTATTGCTCAGGGTGCAGGAAATATGCTTAGTGGTTTATTTGGAGGAACCGGTGGTTGTGGAATGATTGGGCAGACCGTAATTAATATTAATGCGGGAGGACGTGGTCGATTATCTGGCGTAATGATGGCGGTAACCTTGCTTACATTTATTCTGTTTACCGATAAGTATATTGAACAGGTTCCGATTGCAGCTTTAGTAGGGGTTATGTTTATGATGGTAATTGAAACTTTTGCCTGGTCCAGTTTTAGAATTATCAGAAAAATTCCTGTGGCAGATGCCGTTGTATTGGTTATTGTATCTGCAGTTACTGTAATTTACGACTTAGCTATAGCAGTTTTTGTGGGGGTAATTATATCGGCTTTAGCTTTCGCCTGGGAAAATGCTAAAAAGATTCGCGCTAGAAAGCGTTTTTCTGAAGATGGAAAGGTTAAGACTTACGAAATCTGGGGGCCTTTGTTTTTTGGTTCGATAACAGCTTTTAATGAGAAGTTTGATATTAAAAATGATCCGGATGAAGTAATTATAGATTTTGTGGAATCCAGAGTAAGCGATCATTCTGCTTTAGAAGCAATTACTAATATTGTAAATAAGTATGAGGAGCAGGGGAAAAGCATTAAGTTAAAGCATTTAAGCGAGGATTGTAAAACTTTAATGTATAAGGCGAATCCTAAGTTTAGAGAGGTGATTGTAGAGGATGTACACGATCCGCGTTACCATCTGGCGGCTGATCCTGAAAAGTTTCCTAAACCACTTTCAGAATATAAATTTTAAAAGAAAAGGCTCTGTTACAGAGCCTTTTTTATGTTTACACTTTCGGGAACCAGTACTTTGTAATCTCCATTATTTCGTATTACATCACGTACAATACTCGAACTTATATATGAGGTTCTGGCTGCGGTTAAAAGGAATACGGTTTCAATTTCTGCCAGTTTACGATTGGTATGGGCAATGGCTTTTTCAAATTCGAAATCGGCAGGATTTCTAAGACCACGTAAGATGAAAGGTGCTTCAATTTCTTTACAAAAATCTACAGTTAATCCGTGATAAGTTACAACTTTAACTTTAGGGTCGTCTTTAAAGGATTCTTCAATAAATTGTTTGCGTTCTTCTATGGAGAACATGTAATTTTTATCGGAATTTATACCTATGGCAACTACAACTTCATCAAACAGTTTAATACCGCGTTTAATGATGTCGTAATGTCCTAGGGTTATCGGATCGAAAGACCCGGGAAATATAGCTCGTTTCATACTGTAAAATTACTGCTTTTATTTTAAAGCTTCTTCAATAGCGCTGTCAAATAAATCAGTAAGTGAAATGCCAGCAGCAGCGGCCTGTTGCGGTAATATACTTTCTTTGGTCATTCCTGGAATGGTATTCATTTCCAGTAAATGCGGTTCTCCGTCTTTAAAAATATATTCACTTCTGGAAAAGCCTTTCATTTTTAATACCTCGTAAACTTTTTTAGCAATGGTATTCACTTTGTCTTCTTGGTCTTTGGTTAATCGAGCCGGAGTGATTTCCTGCGATTGGCCTAAATATTTTGCTTTATAATCAAAAAAGTCGTTTTCGCTAACAATTTCAGTAATAGGTAAAACTTTGGTTTCTCCTTTGTATGTAATAACGCCTACAGAAACTTCTGTACCGTCTAAAAACGATTCAATAATAATTTCGTCGTCTTCTTTAAATGCAATGTTTATGGCTTCAGTTAAGTCTTCTTTTTTGTACACTTTAGAAACACCAAAGCTGCTGCCAGCTTTATTCGCCTTTACAAAGCAAGGTAGTCCCACTTTTTCTACTATGGCATCTTCGTTAATAGCGTCTCCCAAATTCAGGAAATAAGACTCAGCTGTTTTAATTCCGTAAGGTTTTAAAATGCTTAATAAATCCCGCTTGTTAAAGGTTATGCCTGCCTGATACATGTTACAGCTGGTATGGGGTATATTTAGCAACTCCAAATAGCCTTGCATAAAACCGTCTTCGCCTGGTGTACCATGAATAGCATTAAAAACACAATCGAAAGTTATTTTATTTCCGTCTATTTCGACTGAAAAGTCGTTTTTATCTATTGGAAATTCATTGTCGGTATCATCAACATACACCCATTTGTCTTTAAAAATGTGTATGCGGTATGCATTGTATTTTGTAGCGTCAAGAGATTGATAGACAACATTTCCGCTTTTTAAAGAAATCTCAAATTCACTGGAATAACCACCCATGATGATGGCGATATTTTTTTTCATAACCATAAGAAACGATGGAAAAAATCGTTAAGCTAAAATATCATTAATTAATCAAAAGTAAAAACAGAACGGTTTTTATATCTTTGCTTGACAAATTAGCATACATGAGTCTTATAAAATTTCTTACCAGTAAAACTTTTTTTTTAAATGTATTATTAGCCGTTGTGGCTGTTTTTGTAGTGAGTTATTTAATGTTGCGTTGGCTGGATGCAACTACAAATCATGGAGAGTTTGAAACGGTTCCTGATCTTACAGGAAAGTCTATAGATATGGCTAAAATGGAACTGGAACACAATCATCTGGTACTTCAAATACAGGATTCAGCGAATTTTAACCCGGATTACCCAAAGTTCTCGGTGATAGAACAGGATCCGAAACCAGGTTTTAAAGTTAAAGAAGATCGGAAAATTTACATAACACTTAATCCGTCCGGTTATAGAAAAGTATTAGTTCCGGAATTGGAAGAGCGTACTTTTAGACAAGCTAAGCCAACGTTGGAAGCGCTTGGTTTTGCGGTAGGAAAGGTAGATTATGTGGATAATATTGGTAAAGATATGGTCTTAAAAATGACCCATGAAGGCAAGGAGATTAAACCCGGAGATATGTTGCCAAAAACTTCTAAAATCGACTTAATATTGGGTAACGGAAACAGACCAGGAGAATAATTATGAGTGATTACACACCAGAAACAGAAGAGTCGGAAGACGAATTATACGAGCATTATGCTTTTACAGCCGATAAGGGACAATCTCCGTTAAGGATAGATAAATATTTAATGAATTTTGTAGAAAATGCTACACGCAACAAAATTCAGGCAGCGGCTAAACTGGGAAATATTTATGTAAACGGAATTCCTGTTAAATCCAATTATAAAGTTAAGGCTAACGACGAAATAAAAGTGTTGTTCGCTCATCCGCCTTACGAGAACTTACTGGTAGGAGAAAATATCCCTATTGATATTGTTTATGAAGACGATGATGTTTTGGTCGTGAATAAACCGGCGGGCATGGTAGTGCATCCCGGACACGGAAACTATTCGGGAACCTTAATAAATGCATTAATATATCATTTTGATAATTTGCCTGAGAATTCCTCTGGAAGACCTGGGCTAGTACACAGGATAGATAAAGATACCAGCGGTCTTTTGGTAGTAGCGAAAACCGAAGAGGCTATGGCGAATTTGTCTTTTCAGTTTGCTGAAAAAACATCCGAACGCGAATACGTGGCAATCGTTTGGGGCAATATGGAAGATGATGAAGGGACTGTTGAAGGAAATATAGGTAGGCATCCTAAAAATCGACTTCAGAATACCGTGTTTTTAGGAGAAGATGCAGACAAAGGAAAACCAGCTGTTACGCATTATAAAGTTATCGAACGTTTAGGTTATGTTACTCTCGTGTCTTGTAAACTGGAAACCGGACGTACGCATCAGATTCGTGTGCATATGAAGCACATTGGACATACCTTGTTTAATGACGAGCGTTACGGTGGCGAAAAAATATTAAAAGGCACCACGTTTACCAAATACAAACAATTTGTAGATAATTGTTTTAAGGTGCTGCCAAGACAGGCACTTCATGCGAAGACCTTAGGATTCGAACATCCGCGCACAAAAGAGTTTATGCGATTCAATTCGGAAATCCCTGAAGATATGGTACAATGTATCGAGAAGTGGCGAAACTATGTGAAGCATCAGGATGTGGATGCGACAGAAGAATAAAGAATTTTTATTTAAATATAGATAACAACAGTTTATAACAATAGTTTAAAAGTGGTGTCATTTGTAGTTTTGTAAATGTAAAAGCAAATATTTAATTACATATCGAATATAAAATCCGACATAAATGAAATTAGTATTATCTCCGGCAAAATCTTTAGATTACGAAAGCACCTTACCAACAGAGGCATCGACCGAAGCTGTTTTCTTAAAAGAGGCAGAACGATTAAATAAGGTAATTAAAAAGAAATCGGCTAAAAGTTTATCGAAGTTAATGCATATTTCAGATGCGCTGGGACAGTTAAATTACGAGCGTAATCAGGACTGGAGTTTGCCTTTCACAAAAGACAATGCCAGGCAAGCCGTTTATGCATTTAGCGGTGATGTGTATCGTGGTCTGGATGCATATTCTATTCCCGAAGATAAATTAGGAACACTTCAAAATTCGGTGCGTATACTTTCCGGATTGTATGGTATTTTAAAGCCTTTCGATTTGATCCAGCCATATCGTCTGGAAATGGGAACTAAATTGCCTGTAGGGACAAAGAAAAATTTATACGAATTCTGGAAAAAGTCTATAGTTAAAGCTTTAAATGAGGAGTTAGAAGATGGCGAGTTGTTTTTAAATTTAGCAAGTAACGAGTATTTTAAAGCGGTAGATGTTAAAGCTTTAAAAGTGCCGGTTGTTACAGCTACCTTTAAAGAGTTTAAAAACGGCGAGTATAAAATAGTAATGACGTATGCCAAGTTGGCCAGAGGCTATATGGCGCGTTATGTTGTAGATACTAATGCCCAGACTATAGACGATTTAAAAGGATTTAATTACGAAAATTACAGATACGATGAGCAACTCTCAACAGAAACAGAGTTGGTCTTTACAAGATAATAAACGCTCTAAAGATCAGCGAGACCGTTTTAAGCCTACAGGAAAACAACCTAGAAATTATACCGGGTATTACATACTTTCGGCAATATTTGTAATGTTGCTTATTAGTGTGATACTTACGCTTAGTTCTAAACAAACACTTGAAGCGTGTTTGTTTACAGGATTTTGTTTTACTTCCAAAGACAATGTGGTGTTATATACACTTTATGTGTTTGCTACACTGTTTATAATTGTATTTGCAATAATTTCGGCATATTTAATCGGAAAGAAAATAGGAGAGCGCTACAAGCAGTAATTATTTTGAGACTATATCATCCTTGTTTATATTGATTTTTGTTTCCGGTTTTACTTTCTTTTTTACTCTTGGTCGGGTTACTCCATATGTACCTCTGTAAATTTTACCGCGTTTTGTTTTTTTATCGCCTTTGCCCATGGTTTTTGTTTTAAAGTACTAATTTTAAAAGAAATCTCAAAATTTTATGTTTCTGCATAAACATCCTTATCCGCCTTTTATACATGAACACACCACTAAGCTTATCGTTGGAACTTTGCCTCCGCCACGATTCAGTCAGGGAGAATTTAAGGCTGGCGATGTTGATTTTTGCTACGGCAGTATAGACGGGCAGTTATGGCCTATATTAAATACTATTTTTAATCTGGGTTTAAAATTTGAAACTACCGAAAGCGCAATACAGGAAAGAAAGGCGTTTTTGAATTCCAGAAATATTGGAGTTTGCGATATCGTGGAATTATGTTATCGCGATAAAATTGATGCCTCCGATTTGGGAATGCAGGATGTGAAATTAAGAGACCTTGTAGGATATTTAAAACAATACCCGAGAATTGATACACTTTTATTTACTGGTGGAAATAGCAAAAATGGTCCGGAATATTTGTTTAGAAAGCATTTAAAGGAAAATAACCTGTCTTTAAAGTTAATTTCTGGCGAGGTGCCTCGTATTCATCAGTTTCTCATGGATAACCGGATAATAAAAACCGTATCATTAACAGCGCCGTCAGGAGCAGCGAACAGAGCTGTTGGTAGTATGGACTTATACAAACAGTTAAAACAATCCAATCCTAAATTTACAACTTTCGATTTTAGGGTTATGCAGTACAGCGAATTCTTTTAATTAAGCTTTTAGGGAATTTTGCGATCTTCTTCTTTAAATTAAAGAAATTCCTTTCACATATTTTTTTTAATACTTCGTTAATACACTTCAAATCATTAAATTTGCATTTCTTAAAATTCGATGAAAGTTTATGTTTAATAATTTAAGTGATAAGTTAGATAAAGCGTTACACGTTCTTAAAGGACATGGAAGTATTACCGAAGTAAATGTTGCCGAAACTTTAAAAGAAGTTAGACGGGCTTTGCTTGATGCCGATGTTAACTTTAAGATAGCTAAAGAATTTACGAATAGGGTAAAAGAAAAAGCTCTTGGACAAGACGTTTTAACTGCTTTACAGCCAGGACAATTAATGGTTAAAATCGTTAAAGACGAATTAACCGAGTTAATGGGAGGAGATGCCGCAGGAATTAATTTGTCTGGAACACCTAGTGTTATTTTAATGTCTGGTTTACAGGGATCTGGTAAGACAACTTTTTCCGGTAAATTAGCCAACTACCTTAAGACAAAAAAAACAAAGAAACCTTTATTAGTAGCCTGTGATGTCTACCGTCCGGCGGCGATTGATCAGTTGCATGTGGTAGGTGATCAGATAAAGGTTGATGTTTATAGTGATAAAGATAATAATGACCCCGTTGCAATTGCACAGGCAGGTATCGCTCATGCCAAAGCTAATGGACATAATGTGGTAATTATAGATACTGCTGGTCGTTTGGCTGTAGACGAAGCAATGATGACCGAAATATCTAATATTCATAATGCCATTAAACCACAGGAAACATTGTTTGTGGTAGACTCGATGACTGGGCAGGATGCTGTTAACACAGCTAAGGCCTTTAACGATGTCTTGAATTTTGATGGTGTTATTCTTACCAAGTTAGATGGTGATACTCGCGGTGGAGCTGCGATTTCTATCAAATCGGTAGTGGATAAACCAATTAAGTTTATTGGGACCGGTGAGAAAATGGAAGCCATAGATGTATTCTATCCTTCTCGTATGGCCGATCGTATTCTTGGTATGGGAGATGTAGTGTCTCTTGTTGAACGTGCTCAGGAGCAGTTTGATGAAGAGGAAGCCAGAAAACTTCAGAAGAAAATTGCTAAGAACCAGTTTGGCTTTGATGATTTTTTAAATCAAATTCAGCAAATCAAGAAAATGGGGAATATGAAAGACCTTATTGGAATGATTCCTGGAGCAGGAAAAATGTTAAAAGATATCGATATTGATGATGATGCCTTTAAACATATAGAAGCAATAATACATTCTATGACTCCGGATGAGCGTACAAAACCTGCTATTATAAATGCCAGCAGAAAGAAGCGTATAGGGAAAGGATCTGGAACTTCTGTACAACAGGTAAATCAGTTGCTGAAGCAGTTCGACCAGATGAGTAAAATGATGAAAATGATGCAAGGAGGCGGTGGTAAGCGCATGATGCAGGCCATGAAAAACATGCGTTAATTCAATAAAATCTAATACATTAAAATAAGTAAGATGACTATTTTAGACGGGAAAAAAGTTAGTAACGATATTAAAGACGAAATTACCGAGCAAGTAAAAAAAATGAAAGCTAAAGGGGAAAAAGTTCCACATTTAGCTGCAATTATTGTAGGTAACGACGGTGCTAGTTTAACGTATGTAGGAAGTAAAGTTAAGGCCTGCGAGCGCGTAGGGTTTGAATCTACTTTAGTTAAAATGTCTAACACAACAAGCGAAGTTGAGTTATTAGATAAAATAAACGAATTGAATGAAGATCCTAATATTGATGGTTTTATCGTGCAATTGCCTTTACCAGAGCAAATTAATGAGCAAAAAGTGTTGCTGGCTGTAAACCCGGATAAGGATGTTGATGGATTTCACCCGGCAAACTTTGGTAAAATGGCCTTGGATATGACTACGTTTATTCCTGCTACGCCATTTGGTATTTTAGAATTATTAGACCGTTATGGAGTAGAGACAAAAGGGAAGCATACAGTGGTTATAGGACGTTCTCATATTGTAGGTCGTCCAATGAGTATTTTAATGGGAAGAAAAGGATTTCCAGGAAATTCAACCGTAACCTTAACTCATAGTCATACTAAAAATATTACTCAAATTACATCTCAGGCAGATATTATAATTTCTGCATTAGGAGTGCCTAATTTCCTTAAAGCCGAAATGGTTAAAGATGATGCTGTAATTATTGACGTTGGGATTACTCGTGTGCCAGATGACTCTACAGAAAAGGGGTATAAAATTACTGGTGATGTAGATTTTGAAAACGTAAGTAAAAAAGCAAGTTATATTACTCCGGTTCCTGGAGGTGTTGGACCAATGACTATCGCGATGTTGTTAAAAAATACCTTGTTAGCCTGCGAACGTCATAGAAAAAACGGAACAGTTTAGTATACTGTTTTTTATAATTTATGTAAGCCCAATTCTAAACTTAGAATTGGGCTTATTTTTTTCAAAAATTTTGATTTTACAATATATTGTTTAGCTTTAATACACCAACTAAGCTAAATTAACCAACAATTGAAAACGATACAAGTTGTATTGGTAATCCTGTTTTGGGTTATTAATGCGCAATCGCAAACAACTGAAGTATTGCAGGTCAATTATTTAGGGCAGGAAAAAGGGCTTTTGCAACTTAATACAAAAGTACTGGCCTTAGATGATATGGGATATTTGTGGGTGGGCACAGAAGACGGTTTACACCGGTTTAATGGTTATGATTTTAAAAACTATATAGCAAATCCAAAAGATCAGAAGGCTATTCCAGACGATCATATTCGTGGACTCCTTTCTGTTAACGATACACTGTGGATAGGCACGAACTCCAAAGGTATTATTGGTTATAAGCGCAGTAAAAATGAATTTTTCAGCATTCTTCCCGATGAGGCATCCAGAGATTTAAACTTAGGCTATAAACTCTTTGTCGTTAATAAAAGCTATTTGTTGTTTTCTGTTAGAAACCATTTCATACTTTTTAATCGTCTAAAGAAAACTTATGAAATACTAAAACTCCAGGGAGGAGATTCTGAAGATAAAGTTGAGGATGTCTTAAAAATCGATGATGAAAATTACTGGTTGGCCACTTCAAGTTCGGGTGTAATACAATTTAATCTGAAGTCAAAAAAACTGCAAGAATTAACGACTGTGAAATCTTCTGCAGTAAATTGTTTTTTAGATAGTAACGATCACATTTATATCGGCACGGGCGAAGGTGTGTATATATATAATAAATTATCCAATAAAGTAACAAAAACCAGTGTCGCGGTTTCTGTTGACGGATTTTATAAATTAAATGAGTTTGAATTTTTATTATATACGCATAGCGGGGTTTTAAAATATAATTCGGTTACAGATCTGTCAGAGCAATTAGTGCTGAAAAATGACAGGGATAATAAAATTTACACTGTATTACCCGTGTCTCAGATTATCGGCGATAACAAGGGGAATATCTGGTTTGGTACAGAAGGAGAAGGACTGTTTCATTTTAATAAATATCAGAATAAGTTTAAAAGTCATTCTTTGAATTTACCTGAAATATACAACGATCAGCGCATAAGTATTTTTCCTATGTATAAGAGTAATGATACTATATTATGGCTGGGAACGTACGCTGGTACGGTAAAATATAATTTGGCGAATGACACTTATAAATTATATGATACAGGGAAAGGCGGTATAACCTATGAGTTTTGTAAGGATTTAAATGGAACACTTTGGGCCGGAAGTATCACGGAAGGCCTTATGAAGTATAATGATAGTTTGGATGTGTTTAAACAATGGAAACACAAGGATAGTATTAATAGTTTGCCAGATAATGAAGTGTTGGAAATTTTGCCTATTTCTGAAAATAAATTATGGGTGTGTACCTGGGCTGGCGGTATAGCTGAATTCGATACTCAAACCGAAAAATTTTCTCCTGTTTTGCTTAACGGGAAACAAATTAACAGAGCCAGAGTGTCTTTAATAGATTCTAAACATAATATATGGTTGGGTACAGATGAAGGGCTTTATAGAATTTCGCCATCTAATACCATTAAAGTCTTTCTGGCTGAAGCTGAGGTTGGGAATAATTTAACCAATAATCGTGTGTTTTCCCTGCAGGAAGATAAAACCGGGAATATTTGGGTAGGTACAAGTTCCGGGCTAACCTGCATAAATTCAGCTACCCAGAAAACAGAACAGTATTATAAGCAAAAGGGGTTTCCTAACGATTTTGTTTATGGTATTTTATTTGATACTAGTAACAGGGTTTGGATGAATACCAATTATGGGCTGTCTGTGTTTGATCAGGAATTAAAAACATTTAAAAATTATACAAAGGAAGATGGGTTACAGGATAACGAATTTAATGCCAAGTCGTCTTATAAAGATGAACAGGGGAATTTGTATTTCGGAGGAATTAATGGGTTTAATATTATTAATCCTGAGAAAATTGTAGATAATCCTCATCTTCCCGAAGTGTATCTGGAAACTGTTGAGTTGTTTAACAAGCCCGTTGAGCGAAACGAAATGTTTCAGGATACACTCACTTTTAATAGTAATGAAAACGTATTAACGTTTAATTTCTCTGCAATAAATTACCTGAATCCGCAAAAGTGCCTCTACACCTACAAACTTGAAAATTTTGATGACGAATGGAGTCCGGTTTCAAAGAAAAATAATGTCACTTATACAAATTTAAATCCGGGAACCTATAATTTAAAAATTAAGGCATCTAACGATGTGGGGGAGTGGAGTCCAAACATACGAAAAGTAACCTTAATTATTGTTCCGCCTTGGTATCAGACCACTTGGTTTAAGGTGCTTATAGCCGGACTGGTTTTGTTTTCCAGTTTTGTGTTTTATAAATACAAGACCTCTAAATTAAAACACGATAAAATTAAGCTGGAAAATATTGTAGCGGCCCGAACAAGGGATTTGAGTGAGAAAAACAGAGCTTTAAATGAATCGAATACTATCGCAAAAGCGCAGAAGGAAAACATAGAGTTTTTAATGAAGGAATTGCATCACCGGGTTAAAAATAACCTTCAGATTATTTCTAGCCTTTTAAATATGCAGGCGAATAATGTGGATGATAAGCAGGTTAAGGATATTTTAAATATAGCTAAAAACAGGATTTTAACTATTGCTTATATTCAAAATGATTTAACTGCAGTTGAAGGCAAATTGGATGTTTCGAAGTTTTTAAAAGAGTTCTCCTTAAAAGTGTTAAGTTTTTTATCCGATCAGGAAACTGCAAAATTTCAGATAAAATTTAATCTGGAACCGTGCATCTGTGAGCTAAATACGACACTTTTAGGTTTAATTGTAAACGAACTAATAACTAACACCTATAAATATGCCTTTGAAGACAGTAGTAAGGGCAATGTTTTGGAAATAGGCTGTAAAAGAGAAAATAATGACACCATTATAGAGATATCCGATAATGGAAAAGGCTATGCTTTACACGCTGTTGGCGAAAAGTCATTGGGACTGGACCTGGTAAATGCTATGGTAAGTCAGATGCATGCTCAATTGGAAACCTCGGTAAACAACGGGGTTACTAATGTTATAACGATAACCTGTTAACCTATATAAATTGCTATGAAAAATATTTTATTAATCGAAGACGAATTTATTGTCGCAATGGACATAAAAAAGTCTTTGGAACGCAACAAAGCAAGCTGCGTATTTACGGTAAGTGATTATGAATCGGCCTCAGAGGTTTATAATACGCAAACCATAGATGTTGTGATTTGCGATGTAAATTTAAATACCAGTATGGATGGAATAGAAATTATAGAAGAATTACTTAAAGCTTATGCTGTGCCTGTGGTGTATTTAACGGCTTACGAAAATTCAGAGATAATGAATAGGGCAAAGCAAACCCTGCCTTATGCATATTTATTAAAGCCTTTTAATGAATCTCAGTTACAGGTTACTCTGGATCTGGCTGTATTAAACTTTAAAAGACAGGAAAAAAATATACCAGTTAGTATTGAAAATGATAAAAAGCTTACAGAACTAACCTGTCGGGAAAAGGAAGTTTTAATTGTATTAGCCTCGGGCAAAACCAGTAAAGAAATAGCCAGTAGCCTGAATATTTCTCAGCATACGGTTGATAAGCACAAGAAAAATATAAAGAAAAAACTTGGTCTGAATACTATTGGTGAACTAGTGAAGTTTGCACTGTCTACCAATTTAGAATATAGTAATTAATGTTTCTGTCTTCTGGATGGACGATTTTTTGGTACGAAAGTTTTTTTTGAGTCCTCGATTAAAACTTGCAGTTCTTTAAATTCAGCGTCTGTAAATTCCCGATATTCTCCCACCGGGACATCCAGTTTAATATTCATAATACGCACGCGTTTTAAGGTTTGCACTTCATAATTTAAAAAGGCGCACATACGACGAATTTGTCGGTTTAATCCCTGAGTTAAAACAATTCTAAATTCAAAAGTGCTCAGTTTTTCCACCTTACATTTATTGGTGGTCTTTTTTAAATCTTCAAGATAAATACCGCCTGCCATGCGCTCAATAAAGGTCTGAGAAATAGGCTTATCTACAGTAACTATATATTCCTTTTCATGATTATTACTGGCGCGAAGTATCTTGTTTACAATGTCGCCATCATCAGTTAAAAAAATAAGACCTTCACTGGGTTTATCTAAACGGCCAATAGGAAAAATACGCTTTGGATAATTTAAAAAATCTATAATATTGTCCTTTTCCACTTTAGTGTCGGTGGTGCAGACAATGCCAACAGGCTTGTTAAACGCTAAATACACAAATTTTTCCTTGGTATTGTTTACTGGTTTTCCGTCTACAGCAACAAGGTCAGTAGGACTAACCTTGGTCCCCATTTCTGGAATTGCGCCGTTAATAGTTACCCGTCCTGCTTCTATAAGTTTATCGGCTTCTCTGCGCGAGCAGTAACCTACTTCGCTTAAAAATTTATTAATGCGTTTTAATTCTGTTTCCATGCCGCAAATATACGATAAGTTTAGGCTTCAAGGAATTGATTGATGTGCTCTATTATTGAATTATCTTTTAAGGAATGGCCTAAACCTTCGGTTGTAATTAAGGTACTGTTTTTAAATTCATCCTGAATTAAGAGGGCATCCTCATAGGGAATCACAGGATCTTGTTTGTCATGAATTATAAGCCCTTTGGTTGTAATGTCTTTAAGGAGTTTTGCTGTAGAAAATTGCTCGGGTTTGGTGCCGAAACGTTTTTCGATAGTTATATTAAGTTGATTGGAGACGCGATTATTATATCCAAGTAAATCGACATAACGACTAATAATGTCTTTGAATTCTGAAGGCGCCCCGAGCAATATTAGCTTTTGAACTGATTTTATCTGATATTTTTTCTGAAATACAGTAGCAGCCATACCGCCTACGGAATGCGCTATGATAATTTCCGGACTAAAGCGTTTGGATACTACATGTATAAATTCGGCGTAAAGTAAAGCGTTAAAATAGGTATTCCCGGAATTGCCGTGCCCGGGAGCGTCTAAAGCTACTATAGTGTAGCCCTTTTGTTTTAAATCGCAGATTAAATATTGCCAGCGCGAAGAATTACTTTCCCATCCGTGTGCCAGCAAGATGGTCTCTTTATGCCCTGGCCAGCGATACGTCATTATAGGGGTGTCTTTATAACTGAATTCTTCTGTAAAGGCAGTGTTTAGGAAGCTAGCCTGCTCCTCTGTGATTTTGCCTTTTCGGGGTTTGGTAAATAACTTTAAGGCCTTTCCTGCAGCATATTGTTTGGAAATGTAGCCTAAAACATTAATGTAACTGCCCACTGTTTTTACTACGATGTTTTTCATTCGGCTTCTCGGTTTACCATATTCATAGAAAAAGCAGGGGTGCAAATAGCGAGATATGTACAGGCTTCGTTAAAAGGGTTTGAATATTGTACTCGCGTGTGTTTTTCTATTTTGATAGATTGTCCGGCTTCGAGAACCACGGTTTCGCCTTCTATTATAAATTGTTTTTTTCCTTCAATAATAAAGGTGAATTCATCAAATTCAGGAGTTTGGAAAGGTTCGCTCCATCCGGGAGGGGCTACCATATAAGCTATGCTAATGTTGGAGTCGCCTGTACTGGCAAGTCCAAAATGCTCTTTTATGGTTTTACCATCTGTAGTAGGTACTATAAACGGATTGTTTTGAATGGTAAATTTTTTCATGGGCGATTATTTAAGAGGTTTTCTTTTTATCATTCCGCCTCTTAAATCTTTTACAAGACCCATAATAATAAAGGCATTTCGGTCTATCTTATCTATTTCGGTTTCCAGTTTGGCTAATTCTAGGCGTGTAACCACGGTAAAAATAATATCCTTTTCTTTAATTACATTTTCCTGATACCCACCTTTTCCTGAATAGATGGTACAGGCCCGTCGTAATTTTTCTGTTACCATAAGTCTGATGTCTTCATGCTTATCCGAAATAATGGTAACTCCTACATATTCTTCTACACCATCAACAACAAAATCGACAGTTTTAGCGGCCGACATATAAGTTAGGATGGCGTACAATGCTGTTTCAATAGATAGAATATAAGCTCCGAATGAAAATATAATAATATTTATTAAAAGTAAAACATCTCCTACAGTTATAGATAATTTTCTACTTAAGAAAAGTGCAAGAACCTCTGTGCCATCAATAACACTGCCGCCTCTCATGGCCATACCTATACCTAATCCTAAAAAGAATCCTCCAAAAACGGATATCAATAATTTATCTTCTGTAATTGTAGGATACTCCACATAATGTACTACAAAAGCCAGCAGTGTAATTGCGGCTATACTTTTTAGAGCAAATTTTAAGCTGTAAGTTTTGGCTCCCAATATTAAAAAGGGGAGGTTTACAATAATAAGCAGATAACTTAATGAAATATGGCTTAAATGTTCCAGTAACAAAGAAATACCTGTAGCTCCACCGTCAATAAATCGGTTTGGAAGTAAAAATCCTTTAAGGCCGAAACCGGCAGAAAATACACCAATTATAATTAAAACGTATTCTTTAATAGCGTGACTAAGTTCTACCTGTAGAGAACGTACTAAAGGGACAACCTGTTTAAGTGTAGGTTGAGAAACAGTTTCACTTGTCTCGAGGCGTTTACGAGCAATAAATACAAGAAGTCTGGAGACAAGTGAAGTTTTCATAGGCCTTTAATATTACCAGTTTAGGAAATAGTATTTTATATTAGCATTGTCTGGAATCTGAGACGCCTCAATATGTAAATTCATGTCGAATCTTAAGTTCGATGGCAATTCCATTTTGTCTATGGTAAAAGAGGCATTTAATTCGTCTACAGATACCACTATCGAATTGATTAAGTTGTCTATACTCGAAATTTTATAGTGATCTACAATATCCTTGAAGGTACTTAATGTAGATAGGTCTGTATCTGTTTTGTATCTGGAATCTAAAACCTGTACAGTTTTAATTACAGCTGTAGAATCCTGAAGTTTACTAGGGGTAAGCGTTAAGAGTTTTTTTCCTCCTTTTTCAAAAACCTCAATTTCGTGTATACTTCCTGTAAACGGACTTCCCGGCTTGTATTGTACTATAGAGTCGTTTTTAAAAACGGTTTCAAGATCTTTTACCTGCGTTGTTGTAGTTAATTCGCCAATGCTGTCTTTTTGAATTAAAAACGGATCAGGGCTTGTGCTACAGTTAAAAAGAAGTAAACCTAGTGCAGCTGCACTTAAGATAGATTTTTTCATTATAGAAAATAATTGTTTGTTGTTTTGTTTTGAGGGTGTGAAAATAGTTATTTTTTCATCACTTTGTTTAATATTCCAAAGACACTTCTTATAAA
This sequence comes from Formosa sp. S-31, assembly GCF_051172795.1. NCBI lineage: Bacteria > Pseudomonadati > Bacteroidota > Flavobacteriia > Flavobacteriales > Flavobacteriaceae > Formosa > Formosa sp. S-31. The sequence continues at coordinate 12,425 of NZ_JAENDK010000017.1, read as the reverse complement.
TGTTGCGCTGGTTAGTACTTTTACTACAGGATGCATGGCAGTGCTTTTTCGGCGGGTGGAGCTGGTTTTTTTTGCTGTCTTTTCCTTCTCCTGTTCAGCTTCAATACGTTCAATTTTCTGGTTTAAAAGTTCGTAGGCACTTTCACGGTCTATAGTCTGGTTGTATTTTTTTACCAGTTTGGAATTTGATATTAGCTGAATTAATTCACTATCGGTTAAAACGTCCATTCTACTCATGGGGGCACGCATCATTGTTGCTGCCAGTGGTGTCGGGCGACCTTTTTCATCCAAGGCAGAAACTAGAGCTTCTCCGGTGCCTAAAGATGTTAATACGTCTTCGGTATCGTAATATTCAGAATCAGGGTAATTTTGTGCTGTAAGTTTTATTGCTTTACGGTCTTTAGCGGTAAAGGCACGTAAGGCATGTTGTACTTTTAAACCAAGCTGGCTTAATACAGCTTCGGAAATATCGGTTGGATTTTGGGTTACAAAATAAAGGCCAACCCCTTTGCTGCGTATCAGTTTTACTATATTTTCAATCTGATCAAGCAGTGCTTTAGATGCTTCTTTGAAAATAAGGTGGGCTTCATCTATAAATAAGATAAGTTCAGGTCTGTCGCTGTCACCTTGCTCCGGAAAAGTGGTGTATATCTCGGCTAAAAGGCTAAGCATAAATGTTGAGAAAAGTTTAGGGCGATCCTGAATATCTGTTAATCTGAGAATGCTTATGTAACCAAGACCATTTTCGTTAATTCTCAATAGGTCCTGAACATCAAAAGAGGTTTCGCCAAAGAATAAATCGGCTCCCTGTTGTTCCAATTCCACTACTTTTCTAAGAATAGCTCCGGTAGAGGCTGTTGAAATTCGGCCATAGGCATCTTCAAATTCCTCTTTACCTTCCTGAGTTGCAAATTGTAATATTTTTTTAAAGTCTTTTAAGTCGAGTAAAGGCAGTTTGTTGTCGTCGCAATATTTAAAAATTACCGAAACAATACCCGACTGGGTGTCGCTGAGGTCTAAAATTCTCGATAATAAAACCGGACCGAATTCACTTACTGTAGCGCGAAGTCTTACGCCATCCTGGTCTGATAAAGTAAGAATGTCTACCGGGAAATTTTTAGGGTTAAAGGGTAAGCCTATTTTGTTGTGGCGTTCTTCAATTTTAGAGTTTGTAGTCCCTGGTTGTGCCAGACCGCTTAAATCGCCTTTAATGTCCATAAGTAACACCGGGATGCCTTTTTCTGAGAGATTTTCTGCTATAACCTGTAGGGTTTTCGTTTTTCCTGTGCCGGTAGCTCCGGCAATTAAACCGTGTCGGTTTAAGGTTTTTAGAGGAATATTTACAAATGCATTTTTTAAAGGTTGTTCGTTTAACATGGCCGAGCCAAGTGTTATAAAGTCGCCTTTAAATGTGTTTCCCTGAGTGATTTCCTCAAAAAAAGCCTCGCTATTACTCATAATTATCGATTTTTCTATAAAAATAGTAATCTTGGTCTAATAGCCTGTAAATCTTTTAAACATTTTATGGGCAAACTTGAAACTGTAAACTATCTTTGCACACTATGAAACAAGAGATTCAAGAGTTGGTAAATAAAGGTGAAATGTTGCCTTTAATGGAAGAGTTTTATACTATTCAAGGGGAAGGGTATCATAAAGGAACAGCTGCCTATTTTATTCGTGTGGGTGGTTGCGATGTAGGATGTCACTGGTGTGATGTGAAGGAGAGTTGGGATGCAGAATTACATCCGCCTACAGAAACGTCTAAAATTGTCGAAAAAGCAGCGCTTCATAGTAATACTATAGTAGTTACAGGAGGAGAGCCTTTAACCTGGGATATGACGGCCTTAACTACGCAGTTAAAAGCAAAAGGTTTGCAAACGCATATAGAAACTTCGGGAGCATATCCATTAACAGGAACATGGGACTGGATTTGTTTGTCACCAAAAAAACTAAAACTGCCAACAGCTGAAGTGTCCGCTAAGGCTAATGAGTTAAAGGTAATTATTTACAATAAGGACGATTTTAGATTTGCTGAAGAACAAGCGGCTAAAGTGGGTAAAGATTGTATTTTATATTTACAGCCCGAGTGGAGTAAGCGCGATAAAGTTATTCCTGAAATTGTAGATTACGTTATGGCTAATCCAAAATGGAAGGTGTCTTTGCAAACGCATAAATATTTGAATATTCCTTAATATAGAATAATATATCAACAAAAAAGCCGCTTTTAAAAAGCGGCTTTTTTGTTTTGAGGTCTTTCATTTTATAGTTTAAAAGGTACCTGAACGCGAGTTGTACCCCAGGCTAAATGCATAATTGGATTTTTGTCGTCTCCGGTAAAAGCGATTGAAAAGGCTTCAACAGATTCGGTGTCTGTCGATACGATTCCATTCTCACGAGCTACATCATGAGCTTCGTTATAAGAATAAGCACCCCATACATTAACATCAGAGCTTAAAATAATAGTCCAGGTTTTATCGCCTGGAATTGTAAATAAGGAATACGATCCCGGCTTTAAGGTTTTGTCGCCAAAAGTAACCGATTTATAAAACGTTATTTCGGTAGCTTCATTAGCTCCTGTTCTCCAGACTTTGCCTTCAGGAGCTAAATCACTTAAATTTCTTCCGTTTAATTGCGGTCTGCTATACACGACTTTAATGGTTTTGTTTGCTTCTTTGTAGCTGCTCGGAAATGCAGAAGCATCCATCGGACTTTTATCCAGTCCTTTGAAATCCTGTGCCTGAATTGTTGAACATACGCCAAAAGCAAGTGCGATGCAAAGGGCAGAGGTTTTAAATAATTTCTTCATTTGTTGTAAAATTGATATTGATTATGTGGTTAAAGATAATAAAGCTCAAGGAAATTTGTTTTAGTTTAAATATTTAATATTATTGAGAATTAATTTAGAAGTTTGATTTTATATTTTGTTTAAATAACATTTTTTAGTTTTAAATTGTAATCAAATTAATTAATATTGTTTTTATATTTAAATCTAAATATAATATTTGCTTCGTAATTAAAATTGAAATAAAATTTAAAAGATATATAGATTATGTGTGGAATAGTGTGTGCTTTCGATATAAAACAAAAGACAGATGATTTAAGACCTCAGATATTAGAAATGTCTAAAAAGGTGCGTCATCGCGGACCGGACTGGAGTGGAATTTATAGCAATGATAAAGCTATATTAGCTCACGAACGATTGGCTATTGTAGATCCGGCTTCAGGAAAACAGCCTTTATTTAGTAAAGATGGTAACCTGGTTTTAGCTGCGAACGGCGAAATTTATAACCATCGTGATATTCGTAAGCAGTTTGAGGGAAAATATGAATTTCAAACGCAATCAGACTGCGAAGTTATTTTAGCACTTTATAAAGAAAAGGGTGTTGATTTTGTAGATGATCTTAACGGAATTTTTGGCTTTGCTATTTACGATGTTGAAAAAGACGAGTATTTTATTGCTCGCGACCATATGGGAATTATTCCGTTGTATATTGGCTGGGACCAGCATGGTACTTTCTACGTAGCATCTGAGTTAAAGGCTTTGGAAGGTTACTGTACCAAAATTCAATTATTCCCTCCAGGGCATTACATGTCTAGTAAAGATGGTGAGTTTGTAAAATGGTATGTGAGAGACTGGACAGAATACGAGGCTGTAAAAGAAAATGAGACCAGTATAGCAGCTGTAAAAGAAGCGCTTGAAGCTGCAGTGCACAGACAGTTAATGAGTGATGTGCCTTATGGTGTATTACTTTCGGGAGGACTGGATTCTTCTGTAACATCTGCTATAGCTAAAAAATATGCGCAGAAACGTATTGAAAGTGATGATACATCCGATGCCTGGTGGCCGCAATTGCATTCTTTTTCTGTAGGACTGGAAGGCTCGCCGGATTTAGCAGCGGCGCAAAAAGTAGCAGACCATATTGGTACAGTACATCATGAAATTAAATTTACAATTCAGGAAGGGCTGGATGCGATTAGAGATGTGATTTATAACCTTGAAACTTATGATATCACAACAATCCGTGCCAGTACGCCTATGTATTTAATGGCTCGTGTTATTAAATCAATGGGGATTAAAATGGTGCTGTCGGGAGAAGGAGCAGATGAGCTGTTTGGAGGGTACTTATATTTCCATAAAGCGCCTAATGCACAGGAGTTTCATGAAGAGACAGTTCGTAAATTAAGCAAATTACATATGTACGATTGTTTACGAGCAAACAAAAGTTTGGCCGCCTGGGGAATAGAAGGACGTGTGCCGTTTTTAGATAAGGAATTTATGGATGTGGCTATGAGTATTAATCCACAAGATAAAATGATCAACGGTGAACGTATGGAAAAATGGGTGGTGCGTAAGGCATTTGAAGATATGTTACCGGAAAGTGTAGTTTGGAGACAGAAGGAACAATTTAGCGATGGAGTTGGCTATAGTTGGATAGATACTTTGAAAGAGGTGGTAAATGAAGAAGTGTCAGACGAGCAATTGGCAAATGCACATTTCAGATTCCCGATACAAACGCCTCAAAATAAAGAAGAATATTACTATCGTTCAATTTTTGAAGAGCATTTTCCAAGCGATGCAGCGGCTTTAAGTGTGCCTCAGGAGGCTAGTGTGGCTTGTAGTACAAAAATAGCCTTAGAGTGGGATGAAGCCTTTAAAAATATGAACGACCCAAGTGGTAGAGCAGTGGCTAAAGTGCATACAGATGCTTATGTGAAAGCTTAATTTTTAATTGTTATTTTATAATTTATTGTTTTTAGAAACCTCAAAATTTCGCTTCTTAGCAGTTTTGAGGTTTTTTGCGTTTTAACAATGTTATAAAAATGTCGAATTTAAGTTTTAAGGTGGTTTTTAGCTGTTTTAAGCGTGTTTTGAGTAATTAACAAATGTTGATAATTTTGTGCTTGCATTAAGAAAATACTTTAAAATACGCTTTAAAAAACGTATATTTGTAAGAGTTGAAAAGAATGCCGTTCCTGGCATTTTTTTATGATGATTATTTAAGAATAACATATAATTTTTTATGAGCGAAGAAGCTAAAAAACACAATTATTCGGCCGACAGTATACAGGCTTTAGAAGGAATGGAGCACGTAAGAATGCGTCCTTCCATGTATATTGGAGATGTTGGTGTAAGAGGGTTACATCACTTAGTATATGAAGTTGTAGATAACTCTATTGATGAGGCTTTGGCCGGACATTGCGATACTATAAAAGTCACTATAAACGAGGATAACTCCATAACGACAGAAGATAACGGTCGTGGTATTCCAGTAGATATTCATAAAAAAGAAGGTATTTCTGCATTGGAAGTTGTAATGACGAAAATCGGTGCAGGAGGTAAATTCGATAAGGATTCTTATAAGGTATCAGGTGGACTTCACGGTGTTGGGGTTAGTTGTGTTAACGCATTATCAGATCATTTAAAAGCTACGGTTTTTAGAGATGGTACAATCTGGGAACAGGAATACGAACGAGGTAAATCTTTATATCCGGTAAAGTCTATTGGTGAAACCGATAAGCGAGGTACTGTAGTTACGTTTAAACCAGACGGTACAATCTTTACTCAAACACTTGAGTATAGCTACGATACTCTGGCAAGTAGAATGCGAGAACTGGCTTACTTAAATAAAGGAATTTCTATAACACTTACGGATAGAAGAGCGGTAAAGGAGGATGGAGAGTTTGAAGGAGAAACATTTTATTCGGAAGAGGGTTTAAAGGAATTTGTAAAGTTCTTAGATGGAAACCGTGAGCCTTTAATAAATGAAGTTATAGCTTTCGAAGGGGAGAAAAACGATATCCCTGTGGAAGTGGCTATGATTTATAATACGTCGTATTCAGAAAACTTACACTCTTACGTTAATAATATTAATACGCACGAAGGAGGAACTCATTTGTCAGGTTTTAGACGTGGATTAACGCATACATTAAAGAAATATGCTGATAGTTCTGGATTGACAGATAAATTAAAGTTTGAAATTTCCGGGGACGATTTCCGTGAAGGGTTAACAGCGATTATTTCTGTTAAGGTTGCAGAGCCTCAGTTTGAAGGACAGACCAAAACAAAATTAGGAAACAGAGAAGTTTCTGCTTCGGTTAGTCAGGCCGTTTCAGAAATGTTGACTGATTATCTTGAAGAGCACCCTGATGATGCCAAAACTATTGTTCAGAAAGTCATTTTAGCAGCTCAGGCTCGTCATGCAGCACAAAAGGCGCGTGAAATGGTTCAGCGTAAAACGGTAATGAGTATTGGTGGTTTACCTGGGAAATTAAGTGACTGTTCCGAGCAGGATCCGGCAAAATGTGAGGTATTCCTTGTCGAGGGAGATTCGGCAGGTGGAACGGCTAAACAAGGACGTGATCGTGCATTTCAGGCTATTTTACCATTACGAGGTAAAATCCTGAATGTTGAAAAAGCGATGCAGCATAAAGTTTTCGAAAATGAAGAGATTAAGAATATTTTTACCGCACTTGGTGTTACTATTGGAACAGAAGAAGATAGTAAGGCGCTAAACCTTTCTAAATTGCGTTATCATAAAGTAGTAATTATGTGTGATGCCGATATTGATGGTAGCCATATTGCTACTTTAATTTTAACGTTCTTTTTCAGATATATGAAGGAGCTTATCGAAAACGGTCATATTTATATAGCAACACCACCTTTATATTTGGTTAAAAAAGGAGCTAAGAAGCAATATGCCTGGAGTGATGCTGAGCGCGATAAGATTATTGAAGAGTTTGGAGGGGCTGCCGGAGTACAGCGTTATAAAGGTCTTGGAGAGATGAATGCCGAGCAGTTGTGGGATACTACTATGAATCCGGAATTCAGAACCTTAAGACAGGTAAATATTGATAACGGTAGCGAGGCCGATCGTATCTTCTCTATGTTAATGGGAGATGAGGTGCCGCCACGTAGAGAGTTTATCGAGAAAAACGCAGTTTATGCCAATATAGACGCTTAATTCGTTAAGAAAAGCAGATAAATTAAAAACGCCTGAATGAGTAATTCAGGCGTTTTTTTGTTTTTAAAATTTAGTGATTTTAGGTCGAAAAGGTTTGAATTTGTTAAACTTTTAAAAGGGGCAGAAATACTTTTAAAAAGTAGGTATTAAATATTAAAATAACAGGCTTAGTTGTATTAAATGTGTTAAATTTGTTAGGACAAAAATTTAATTTTAAAAATTTAAAATAATGAAAGTAACAGTAGTTGGAGCAGGAGCAGTAGGTGCTAGTTGTGCTGAATATATTGCGATAAAAAACTTTGCTTCAGAAGTTGTATTATTAGACATTAAAGAAGGTTTTGCTGAAGGTAAAGCTATGGACTTAATGCAATGTGCATCTTTAAATGGTTTTGACACTAAAATTACAGGTGTAACTAACGATTATAGTAAAACTGCAGATAGTGATATTTGTGTAATCACTTCTGGGATTCCTCGTAAACCAGGTATGACTCGTGAAGAGTTAATTGGTATTAACGCAGGAATCGTGAAAAATGTAGCTTCAAGTTTATTAGAGCACTCTCCGAATATGATACTAATTGTGGTAAGTAATCCAATGGATACTATGACATATTTAGCTCATAAGGCAACTGGTTTACCAAAAAACAGAATTATAGGTATGGGTGGAGCTTTAGATTCTGCTCGTTTTAAATATAGATTAGCTGAAGCTTTAGAAGCTCCAATCAGTGATATCGATGGTATGGTAATTGGTGGACATAGCGATACAGGTATGGTGCCATTAATCAGCCATGCAACAAGAAACAGTATTAAAGTTTCAGAATTTTTAACTGAAGAGCGTTTAGAGCAAGTTGCTGCAGATACTAAAGTAGGTGGAGCTACTTTAACTAAGTTGTTAGGTACTTCAGCTTGGTATGCTCCAGGTGCTGCTGTAAGTGGATTAGTACAGGCTATAGCTTGCGATCAGAAGAAAATCTTCCCTTGTTCTACTTTATTAGAAGGTGAATATGGATTAGAGGATATTTGTATTGGTGTTCCTGTAGTTCTTGGAAAGAACGGTATCGAAAAAATAGTAGATATTCCGTTAAGCGATGCAGAGAAAGCACATATGCAGGCGAGTGCAGAAGGTGTTAAGAAAACGAATGGATTATTAGAAGTTTAGTCTGAAATTCTTTTAAAATATAGGCCATCTGAATCGAGTGTTTAGGTGGCTTTTTTTATTTTATAGATTTTTTAACATAAAACCCCGCTTTTATTCTTGTAAATAAACTATTTGTCTTCTTTAAATACGCATTTATTTTTTATATTTGGCGCCGAATATACCCTAAGTAACTTGAATTATATTCAATAACAAGTATTGGGTGTAGAAATTAAGCTTTGAAAAACATTACAAATAGCAACATAAAATCCAGATGGTACTTAAGTACATTAATTGTCATCTTAACTGTAGTTGGTGGCTTGGTCAGCAAGAAGCAGGGTGTTGTGCCTAATCAGGAAATAGTTTTTCAATTTGAAAATAAAACCCATACCGGAGAACAAGCGTCTCAGGCTGTAGCTTTAGTAAAATCTCAATTAGAGCGTATAGGTGTAGAAAACCTAAAGGTGATTGAGGAAGTAGGTCAAATAAAATTAACATATTACAGTGATACGGATGTAGAAAGTATTAAAACTAAACTATCTGAAAATCAGGCTTTGGTTTTAAAACTGAAATCTTCAAAAAAGCACCGGTTACCTATAAACTATCCATCGGAGGATGATGAGGTTGCCTGTAATTTAGATGTAAACGAACTACACAGTAACCATGATATTTCTTTTGATAAAAGGGGGAAGGTTGCAGTTGTTATTAAAGCGGGGAAAGATCATTATTTTAATTCCTGCGATTATGTTTTAAATACGGTGTTTCACCTAGAAGCTGTCGAAACACAGATTCATACGGCGTATAAGTTTCATAAGCGTATTGCTCTAACATTGGATAATACGTCCAATTCTATACCGGAAGTACGGGCAGGGCCCCAAGTGTAAAACGATTTTAAAACATTATAAAATCGGTATTCTTCAAATAAAATTGAAGTGTTTTGTAAGCTAGAGCTTAGATAACTTCAGTTTCCTTTTAAATAACAGAAGGCTTTTTTTACAAGCAGTTATTTAATTTCAATTAAGTATATAAAAACTCGAAATACGGGATCCGTGTGTTTTCCCGGATTAACAAATTTGACTAATAAATAATTAAAAATGCAAAACAAAGGATTAGTAAAACTATTCGCTATTTTGTTTGGTTTGGTAAGTCTTTATCAGTTGTCTTTTACGTTTAAGGCAAACAGTGTAGAAGACGATGCTAAAGCTTTCGCAAATGGTGATTCAGTTAAGGAACGCAAGTATTTAGATTCGCTTGCTAACGAAAAGGTGTTTAATTTAGGTGTAGCAGATTACACTTATAACGAAGTTAAGGATAAGGCTATGAACCTTGGTCTGGACCTTAAGGGAGGGATAAACGTAATTTTACAGGTTTCTGTAAAAGACATTTTAAAAGGTTTGGCTAACCATACCAACGATCCTGTATTTAACAAAGCATTAGATGATGCTTCAGAATTACAGAAAAATAGCCAGAATACATATTTAGAAGATTTTTATGTAGCATTCGATAAAATTAAAGGTGATACAAAATTAGCGTCTCCTGATATTTTTGCTAACCGTTCTTTAAGTGATGAAATTACTTTCGATATGACAGATGATCAGGTGAAGCCTATCATTTCAAGAAAAATCGATGAGTCTATTGTTTCAGCATTCGAAGTTTTACGTAAGCGTATCGACGAGTTTGGTGTAACGTCTCCAAACATTCAGCGTTTAGGAGAGTCTGGTCGTATCTTAGTGGAGTTACCAGGTGTTAAAGATGTAGAACGTGCTAAGAAATTATTACAAAGTACTGCGCAGTTAGAATTCTGGGATGCCTATAAAGGAGAGCAGTTAATTCCTTTTATTGTACAGGCAAATAATGTATTGAAAGCTGAGGTAGATGCGAAGAAAGAATCTACTGAAGAATTAGCAGATACAGAAGGTTCTGAAAGCGATTCTCAGATTGATGAATTATTAGGTGAAGCTGAAACAGATTCGACAACTGTTGCTGTAAATCCATTATTAGATTTAATAGTTGGACAAGGCTACCAGGGAGGACCAGTAATTGCTAAATTTAACGAGAAAGATAAGCAAACGGTATTAGATTATTTAAACCGTCCGGATGTTAGAGCCTTATTGCCTGTAGAGCAACGTTATGCTAAATTTGCTTTTGGTATGCCGGAAAAGAATAGTGAGTTAGTAGACTTATACGCTTTAATTGGAAACAGAGAAAATGTACCGCCATTAAGTGGAGCTGTAATTACTAATGCAACACAACAGTATGATCAGTTAGGTAAACCAGCGGTATCTATGCAAATGAATGCTAAAGGTGCTAAGATTTGGGAAGAAATGACTGGTAAAGCCTATTCTCAGGGAAGTCAGATTGCTATTGTTTTAGATAATATCGTGTATTCTGCTCCAGGAGTAACAACTGGTCCAATCGCAGGAGGGAACTCTGAAATTTCTGGAAACTTTACATTAAACGAAGCGGTGGATTTAGCCAATGTATTACGTGCAGGTAAATTACCAGCTTCAGCAGATATTATTCAAAGTGAAGTTGTAGGGCCTTCTTTAGGTCAGGAAGCTATCGATAGTGGTAAAGTTTCTTTCGTTATCGCTTTAGTTTTAGTATTGATATGGATGGTATTCTACTACGGTAAAGCAGGTGCTTTTGCTGATGTAGCTATGATCTTAAACATCATTTTAATTTTTGGTGTATTATCAGGATTAGGTGCCGTATTAACTTTACCTGGTATTGCAGGTATTGTGTTAACCATTGGTATGTCTGTTGATGCGAACGTGTTAATTTATGAGCGTATCCGTGAAGAAATTGGAAATGGAAAAGGGCAGAGAGAAGCTATTCAGGATGGATTCAGTAATGCTTTATCTTCAATTTTAGATGCTAACATTACTACTGGTTTAACAGCTTTAATCTTATTTGTTTTCGGTACAGGACCTATCAAAGGTTTCGCAACTACTTTATTAATAGGTATTGTTACGTCTTTATTTACAGCAATCTTCATTACAAGATTATTGATTGACTGGTATGTTAATAAAGGAGGGCAATTAGATTTCTCTACAGGTATCACTAAAAATCTGTTTAGAAACATTAATATCGAATTCCTTAAGAAGCGTAAAATCGCTTATATTATATCCGGATCTTTAATTGTAGTTAGTATTATTTCTTTAGTGACTAATGGATTGGATCAAGGTGTGGATTTCGTTGGAGGTAGAAATTACCAGGTGCGTTTTTCTCAGGCCGTAAGTCCTTCAGAATTAGTTCCGACATTAACCGATGCTTTCGGAAGTGCAGATGCTAAGACGTTTGGTAGTTCAAACCAGGTTAAAATTACAACTAAGTATAAAGTAAACGAAACAAGCGCTGAGGTTGATGAAGAAATAAGAGAATCACTATATAAAGCATTACAACCGCATTTAGAAGGAATTTCTTATGATGAATTCATTAGTGATAATGAACACAAAACGGTAGGCTTAATGAAATCCTATAAAGTAAGTCCAACAATCGCAGACGACATTAAGAAAGAATCGTTCTGGGCTGTTTTAGGATCTTTAATAGTAGTGTTCTTGTATATCTTATTCCGTTTCAAAAAATGGCAATACTCTTTAGGTGCTGTTGCAGCGGTATTCCACGATGTATTAATAGTTTTAGGAGTATTCTCTTTAACTTATAAATTTATGCCGTTCAACATGGAAATCGATCAGGCCTTTATAGCGGCTATATTAACAGTTATCGGTTACTCGTTAAACGATACCGTAGTAGTATTCGATAGAATTCGTGAATACTTCCACGAGCACACAAGCTGGAATTTAAATAAAGTAGTAAATGTATCTTTAAGTAGTACCCTTAGTAGAACATTAAATACCTCTTTAACTACTTTGGTAGTGTTATTAGCAATCTTTATTTTCGGTGGAGATTCTATCAGAGGATTTATGTTTGCATTAATAGTAGGTGTAATAGTAGGTACATATTCATCTTTATTTATAGCGACGCCTATCATGTATGATAGTTTAGATGCTTCTGAAAAGAAAAAACGTTTAAAACAGACAGATGATGCTCCGGCAGCTTAGTTTAAAATAAACGAACTTTATATAGAAGCCCCATCAAAATCTGTTTTGATGGGGCTTTTTAGTTTTTTACAGTAAAGCTTACCAAGGGGAATAAAAAAAAATCAGAAAGAGTATCTCGTAATTCCACTTCATTTTTACAACAGCGAGCCCTCTTCTGGAAGACGTCTATTATATATAAGATACCCTTGATTAAGGCGATTCAAAACTTTCTTTTTGCTTAACTGTTTGATTTTAAGTGTTACTAAAAATAATTTCAAAAAAAGGCGT
>NZ_JAENDK010000016.1:0-3425 GCF_051172795.1 Formosa sp. S-31 | reverse complement strand
TCAGCTGTTAATTTAAAATGATCTATTAAGTAGAGTCTCATAGCTCAGCTGGTTAGAGCGCTACACTGATAATGTAGAGGTCGGCAGTTCGAGTCTGCCTGAGACTACTAAATTAATAAAAAGGAAATTCTAGAAGCTAGAGTAGTAGTTAACTTACTACTAACTACTAATTACTAACGACTAGTAATTGGGGGATTAGCTCAGCTGGCTAGAGCGCCTGCCTTGCACGCAGGAGGTCATCGGTTCGACTCCGATATTCTCCACAAGACAATGTCTTGAGATCATAATTTCAAGCATTGCGTAGAGGAAGATAGGCATCTATTGTCTGTTGTGACTCACGAGACGTTCATTGACATATTGAAAAAGATACATAAAAAATTGAATTAAAGGTGATTATGTGTTGCACACACATAATTACAGTAATATAATTCGTAATTAATTAAGGTCACGAGCCTTTAATTAATTATAAACTCATTAAAAAAGCAAAAAGTACAATAAGCTAAATAAGGGCGTATGGGGAATGCCTAGGCTCTCAGAGGCGAAGAAGGACGTGATAAGCTGCGAAAAGCTGCGGGGATTGGCACATACAAATTGATCCGCAGATATCCGAATGGGGCAACCCGGCATATTGAAGATATGTCATCCAGTAATGGAAGCAAACCCGGAGAACTGAAACATCTAAGTACCCGGAGGAGAAGAAAACAAAAGTGATTCCGTAAGTAGTGGCGAGCGAACGCGGATTAGCCCAAACCAGTGTTGTTACGGCAATACTGGGGTTGTAGGACTGCAATATTCGAGTTACGATGAATTAGAATTGTTTGGAAAGACAAACCGAAGAGGGTGATAGTCCCGTATAAGTAAAGACTAATAAGATAGCAGTATCCTGAGTAGCGCGGGGCACGTGAAACCCTGTGTGAATTTGGCGGGACCATCCGCTAAGGCTAAATACTCCTGAGAGACCGATAGTGAACTAGTACCGTGAGGGAAAGGTGAAAAGAACCCTGAATAAGGGAGTGAAAAAGAACCTGAAACCATACGCTTACAAGCGGTCGGAGCCATTCGTGGTGACGGCGTGCCTTTTGCATAATGAGCCTACGAGTTACCGTTGCTAGCAAGGTTAAGGACTTCAGGTCCGGATCCGTAGCGAAAGCGAGTCTGAATAGGGCGCTATAGTTAGTAGTGGTAGACGCGAAACCGTGTGATCTACCCATGGGCAGGTTGAAGCTGTAGTAACATACAGTGGAGGACCGAACCGGTTGACGTTGAAAAGTCTTCGGATGACCTGTGGGTAGGGGTGAAAGGCCAATCAAACTCGGAAATAGCTCGTACTCCCCGAAATGCATTTAGGTGCAGCGTTGATTAATAGTTTTATAGAGGTAGAGCTACTGATTGGATGCGGGGGCTTCACCGCCTACCAATTCCTGACAAACTCCGAATGCTATAAAATGTTTATCAGCAGTGAGGGCATGGGTGCTAAGGTCCATGTCCGAGAGGGAAAGAACCCAGACCATCAGCTAAGGTCCCCAAATGTATGTTAAGTTGAAAAAACGCGGTTGAACTGCTTAGACAGCTAGGATGTTGGCTTGGAAGCAGCCATTCATTTAAAGAGTGCGTAACAGCTCACTAGTCGAGCGGTTCGGCATGGATAATAATCGGGCATAAACATACTACCGAAGCTATGGATTTATAATTTATTATAACTGGTAGGGGAGCATTCTAATAGGGTTGAAGGTGTACTGTGAGGTATGCTGGACTAATTAGAAAAGAAAATGTAGGCATAAGTAACGATAATGCGGGCGAGAAACCCGCACTCCGAAAGACTAAGGTTTCCTCAGCTATGCTAATCAGCTGAGGGTTAGTCGGGACCTAACGCGAACCCGAAAGGGGTAGTGGATGGACAACAGGTTAATATTCCTGTACCTGCTCTTACTAAAAGTGACGGAGGCGTATATTTGGTGCGAACTGACGGAATAGTTCGTTGAAGCGGCTGGTAACACCGCGATAGTACACTGAGTCTACGGACAAGGTGATAATCCAGAGAAGCGACTTCCAAGAAAAGCGAAAGAAGCAGCCCGTACCCTAAACCGACACAGGTAGTTGGGATGAGAATTCTAAGGAGCTCGAGAGATTCATGGCTAAGGAACTAGGCAAAATAGACCTGTAACTTCGGGAGAAAGGTCGCCCTACTTCGGTAGGGCCGCAGTGAAAAGGTCCAGGCGACTGTTTATCAAAAACACAGGGCTATGCTAAATAGAAATATGACGTATATGGCCTGACACCTGCCCGGTGCTGGAAGGTTAAGTGGTGGGCTTAGCAGTAATGCGAAGGTCTAAAATGAAGCCCCAGTAAACGGCGGCCGTAACTATAACGGTCCTAAGGTAGCGAAATTCCTTGTCGGGTAAGTTCCGACCTGCACGAATGGTGCAACGATCTGGACACTGTCTCAGCCATGAGCTCGGTGAAATTGTAGTATCGGTGAAGATGCCGATTACCCGCAGTGGGACGAAAAGACCCCGTGCACCTTTACTATAGCTTAGTATTGGTTTTGGATAAGTAATGTGTAGGATAGGTGGGAGACTTCGAAGCAGCATCGCCAGGTGTTGTGGAGTCATTGTTGAAATACCACCCTTTGCTTATCTAGAGTCTAACCTTCTTATGAAGGGACAGTGCTTGGTGGGTAGTTTGACTGGGGTGGTCGCCTCCAAAAGAGTAACGGAGGCTTCTAAAGGTTCCCTCAGCACGCTTGGTAACCGTGCGTAGAGTGCAATGGCATAAGGGAGCTTGACTGAGAGACCTACAAGTCGATCAGGTACGAAAGTAGAGCATAGTGATCCGGTGGTTCCGCATGGAAGGGCCATCGCTCAAAGGATAAAAGGTACGCCGGGGATAACAGGCTGATCTCCCCCAAGAGCTCATATCGACGGGGGGGTTTGGCACCTCGATGTCGGCTCGTCACATCCTGGGGCTGGAGAAGGTCCCAAGGGTTGGGCTGTTCGCCCATTAAAGTGGCACGCGAGCTGGGTTCAGAACGTCGTGAGACAGTTCGGTCTCTATCTACTGTGGGCGTTAGAAATTTGAGTGGATCTGACTCTAGTACGAGAGGACCGAGTTGGACCAACCTCTGGTGTATCTGTTGTCACGCCAGTGGCATTGCAGAGTAGCTACGTTGGGAAGGGATAAGCGCTGAAAGCATATAAGCGCGAAACCCACCACAAGATGAGATTTCTTTAAAGGGTCGTGGGAGATGACCACGTTGATAGGCTATAGGTGTAAAGGCAGTAATGTCATAGCCGAGTAGTACTAATAACCCATAGGCTTATTGTACGCCTGTTTTTTTAGAGTACACGAATTATACAAAACAATTTATATTCAATTTTAGTGTAGAAGACTCATAAGAGTCCTTTTTCAATATGTTAAAATATTAG
>NZ_JAENDK010000015.1:0-2518 GCF_051172795.1 Formosa sp. S-31 | reverse complement strand
TTTTCGCAATTGGATGAGATTTTACAAATAATGTCAGGTAAATATTTATTCCGTCACTATTTATTTCATATTCGTTCCTCATTTTTTAGCTTGTGTACAACGGTTTTGTGTATGGTTTGTTGCGGTTTTAAAGTTACATTTTTTCCGCTGTGTTAGTAGTTATTAATTTGTAAGAATTTTCATTTTTTTAACCACCTGCCGCAATGAGCTATACACGGTGTTGTAGCACGTTTTATTTATCCGTTTTTTTAGTTCAAATCGTAATTAATTGTTTTTTTATTTTCACTACTTAAAAGAAAAAATTCATTTCTATTTATAAAGTCAATTTGCAATTCTTTTGGTTGAAATGGTATTTCGTCAAATTGAATAGAATCCATTACAAATTTAGCTATTGTTAATCCACGTTTATCAGAGTAATTATTGTCAGACATAATTTTTTCAATATCGGTAGGATTTTTAATTTCTACAGATATAAATTTTCTATCTTCTGTTATATTTCCGTTGGTTTTTGTTTGTACAGTTTTAAAGTCAAGACTAATTCTTTCTGCGTTATATTTATTGGCTAAAAACTGTTCCGTTTCCGTCATTTCTGTTTCATTCGAATTGCATCCGAAACAGAGAAAACTGATTAATATTATTAGGCTGTTTTTTAATCTCATAGGTTTTTCTCAAATGTGCTACAACGTGTTTGTGTATGGAAAGTTGCGTGTTTGTGAGCGAGGATTTTCCGAAGGAAAATCAGAAGCTAGCAAACGAGCAACTGACATTGGTTTAGGATAAAACTAGCAATTTTTTTTATACGGTGTTGTAAAACGTTTTTTTATTCAGATACTATATATGAAATTTTAACATAATTAGGTGAATATTTTAAAAGTTCATTTGTCCCTTCTTCATTTTCCTTTAAATAACGAACTCCGCAAAATCTTCTTACTCCATATTTTTCGTCTAACCAAGATGAAGCATGTATAAGTAAAGGTGTTTTTTTATTGAGTTCCCATTTAGTATCTGTATATTTTCTCCAATATAGAGCATTTTCTTTTTCTGTATTTTTCATTTCTAGAAACCAATTCATTGAAAAAGCATATGTTTTTATTGATAATTCACTTTTCTTTTCTTTAGGAAAGTCTTTAGTGATTATTGTAATTTGGTCTATGAAATCATAAAAAGGTTTGTCAGATTCAAAATGATAATAAGTGTTCATTTGATTAGCGATAGTGTCGGAGGAAATCATTTCTCCATTTAGATATTCGTCAGCAACTAAATATAATTTATAACGTTTATCAAATTTCCCGAGTTTAAATTTGTTGATTTCTATTCCTTGGAATTTTAGTATTTCAACTAAATCGGCTAATCCAATCCCATCTATATCAGATATAGAATGTTCTTTTTGTTCTTGAGTACGTTTGTCGATCTTAAATTCTTCTTGAGAGTAGCTGTTCAAAGAAGCTGAAAAAAACAGGATTAGTACTAATTTAAATAATTTCATATCGGTTTTTTTTTTAATGTTTTACAACGGTTTGTGTAAGGATAGTTGCGTGTGAAAGCAACTAACTTACTAAAAATGGAACGAACCAGAGGAAAATCCGCAGGATTTTCCGAATAGGCTAGAACCGAGCAATTATTTTTACACTTTGTTGGTAACTGGCTTTTATTCAACTAATTTCAATTCAGTTCGTTTTGACTTTTTTAGTTTCTCTATTTCTAAATCAGTTAAACTCCATTTGTAAATCCGATTATTCACTTCGCTTAAATTTCCAAATTCCGAAATAATCTTCTTTTGTTCTGAATTTGATAAATGTGATTCGTTCAAATAGTTTATTGGATATAAATTCTTTAATGTTCCGTTTAGTATATTGATTTTAGTTGAAGTCCAAATGTGGTCTTTTTCTAAGATATTTACTGAAGTTGAAAACAGTCCTTTTTTAATTTTTCTTTCAGTCAGAGAATCATAATTTGAGTCAAGTTGTGTTGTATATCCATAATCGGAACTTAAACCTTCTATCAAAATTTTATTTAATTCTAAAACCGAATTTTTGTCACAGTATTTTGAGCTTACTTGCAGGCAAAAGTCGATTGTTGAATTTTCAGGTTTATCTGTTAAGTTCAACATTTGATTATCAATCGAAAAATATGAATCGGTTTTTTCTGAATTAAAATCTACAAAGCAATAGACTTTTTCCTTGTTGGTTTTTAATGCCTTTTCAAAGCTGCTTTTGGTTTTGTAAATTGATTGATAATTGAGGTCGAACGATTTTGCCGTAAGCTTTGTTATTTTTTCAATCTGTTGAATGCAGAATATAATTTTGGATTCCATATCAAATGTTTCCGCTGAATTTTGGTCAGTCAGTTTGAATAGTTTGATTATCCAATTTTTTGTTCTATTTTTCTTTAGGAACCTCATTTTTGAGCTTGTTGCCAACGTGTTTGGCTATGGTTTCGTTGCGTGAAAATCCGGAAGGATTTTCCGCCGTAAACCGAAGATAGCAAATTAGCGAGGACTTTCCGAAAGGAAAGTCAG
>NZ_JAENDK010000013.1:0-1089 GCF_051172795.1 Formosa sp. S-31 | reverse complement strand
GTATTCAATGACGGCGGTTGTTCAGATACAGCTCAGGTAAGAGTAACAGTAAACATCCCAACAGTAGAAGTAGAAGCTGATGCCGGAGACGATCAGACGATCTGTGCGGGTGAGAGCGTAACTTTAACCGCAACTGGAGGTTCAGCCTATGTCTGGAGCAACGGAGAAACGACAGAAAGTATCACGGTAAGTCCATCAGAAACGACGACCTATACAGTAACAGTTTCCGAAGGGGATGTCAGTGCAACGGATGATGTAACGGTAAACGTAACTGCTTTACCAGTGGCCGATGCAGGAACGAATCAGACCATAGAACAAGGTGAGAGTGTAACCTTAACTGCAACCGGAGGAACATCTTATAAGTGGAATACAGGTGAGACTACAGCCAGTATCACAGTAACACCAAATCAGACCAGAACGTATACTGTTGAAGTATTCAATGACGGCGGTTGTTCGGATAGTGCTCAGGTAAAAGTGACTGTAAATGCAGTTAAAGTTGAAATCACAGCCGATGCCGGAGACGATCAGACGATCTGTGCAGGCGAGAGCGTAACTTTAACCGCAAGTGGAGGTGCATCTTATGTTTGGAGTAATGGAGAAACGACAGAAAGTATCACGGTAAGTCCATCAGAAACGACAACCTATACAGTAACAGTTTCCGAAGGTGATGTCAGTGCAACGGATGATGTAACAGTAAATGTAACAGCTTTACCAGTGGCCGATGCCGGATCAAATCAGACCATAGAACAAGGCGAGAGTGTAACCTTAACTGCAACAGGAGGAACATCTTATAAGTGGAATACAGGTGAGACTACAGCCAGTATCACGGTAACACCAAATCAGACCAGAACGTATACCGTTGAAGTATTTAACGACGGTGGTTGTTCAGATAGTGCTCAGGTAAAAGTGACTGTAGAAGCAACAAAAGTTGAAGTAGTAGCCGATGCCGGAGATGATCAAACCATCTGTGCGGGCGAGAGCGTAACTTTAACCGCAAGCGGAGGTTCAGCTTATGTCTGGAGCAACGGAGAAACGACAGAAAGTATCACGGTAAGTCCATCAGAAACGACGACTTATACAGTAACAGTT
>NZ_JAENDK010000012.1:0-717 GCF_051172795.1 Formosa sp. S-31 | reverse complement strand
GTTGTACACAAGCTAAAAAATGAGGAACGAATATGAAATAAATAGTGACGGAATAAATATTTACCTGACATTATTTGTAAAATCTCATCCAATTGCGAAAACCCTACTTTCAATTATTGTACTGACTTTAATTGTGTTTTTGATTTACATTGCATCAACCTTGTCAATAAAAGATGAACCTAAATCCGTTTTTGGTATAATTATTTTTGGAATTTTTATTTTTTTTATTCCATTTCGCTACTTATTATGGAATTTATTTGGAAAAGAAAATTTGATTATCAATACCAAATCTTTGAGCTATAATAGAGATTTTGGAATTTACAAAACTAATCTTAAAACAGAATATCACGAAAGACTGAGTTTAGGATTCGAACACACTAGAACTTTTGAAAATATCGAATACGGTAACTTGATATTTAATACTTATAATGAAAAAAGTGACTTACCAGAACTTCTGTATTCAACTTCCATAAATCTGGATTTGAAAAAAATAAATGAAATTGAAAATGAGATTGAAAAATTATATGACATTGGAATTAATGAAAACACAGAATTTAATAATGTATCATTAAACTAATAAAAGCCAGTGTACAACACCGGCTATAGTTCATTGCTTCTGACTTTCCTTTCGGAAAGTCCTCGCTAATTTGCTATCTTCGGTTTACGGCGGAAAATCCTTCCGGATTTTCACGCAACGAAACCATAGCCAAACACGTT
>NZ_JAENDK010000011.1:0-683 GCF_051172795.1 Formosa sp. S-31 | reverse complement strand
TAAGTTCTTGTCTGATTTGGTGTTACCGTAATACTGGCTGTAGTCTCGCCTGTATTCCACTTATAAGATGTTCCTCCGGTTGCGGTTAAGGTTACACTCTCACCTTGCTCTATGGTCTGATTGGTTCCTGCATCGGCCACTGGTAAGGCAGTTACGTTTACTGTTACATCGTCAGTTGCACTGACATCACCTTCGGAAACTGTTACTGTATAAGTCGTCGTTTCTGATGGACTTACTGTGATACTTTCTGTTGTTTCTCCGTTACTCCAAACATAGGCTGAACCTCCGCTTGCGGTTAAAGTTACGCTCTCGCCTGCACAGATCGTCTGATCGTCTCCGGCATCAGCTTCAACTTCTACTGTTGGGATATTTACTGTTACTCTTACCTGAGCACTATCCGAACAACCGCCGTCATTAAACACTTCAACGGTATAGGTTCTGGTCTGATTTGGTGTTACTGTGATACTGGCTGTGGTCTCACCTGTGTTCCACTTATAAGATGTTCCTCCGGTTGCGGTTAAGGTTACGCTCTCACCTTGTTCTATGGTCTGATTGTTTCCTGCATCGGCTACTGGTAAAGCGGTTACATTTACTGTTACAGCATCAGTTGCACTGACATCACCTTCGGAAACTGTTACTGTATAAGTCGTCGTTTCTGATGGACTTACCGTGATACTTTCTGT
>NZ_JAENDK010000010.1:0-603 GCF_051172795.1 Formosa sp. S-31 | reverse complement strand
GTAGAATTCGCAGAAGATTCAACCACACAAGGCTGGATAGACTTAAAAGCACGTGATATTTCCACTAAAGATGTGGTTATAGGAATTGCCGCCTCGGGAACAACGCCTTATGTTATTCAAGCTTTAGAACAATGTAATAACAACAACATCATTACAGGTTGTATCACCTGCAATAAAAACAGTCCCTTAGCCCTTACGGCTAAATATCCTATTGAAGTGGTAGTTGGCCCTGAGTTTGTAACGGGAAGTTCCAGAATGAAAGCAGGAACCGCTCAAAAGTTGGTTTTAAATATGATTTCGACAGCCACTATGATCCAGTTAGGAAAAGTTAAAGGCAACAAAATGGTCGACATGCAGCTTAGCAACGATAAATTAGTAGACCGTGGCGTGAAAATGATTATCTCTGAATTAGGCATTACTTATAACGAAGCGGAGACTTTATTAAAAAAATACAAATCGGTTCGTAACGCCATAACAAACTACCAAGATGGAAGAGACACCCCACACCAATAAAACACTTTTAGTAGAAGGTTTAAAGAAAATGGGCATCGCTTTACTGTGTATGTTTTTAGGACCAACACTAGTACATATTGCCTTAACCAA
>NZ_JAENDK010000009.1:0-274793 GCF_051172795.1 Formosa sp. S-31 | reverse complement strand
GTTCCCGAGGCGGCAATTCCTATAACCACATCTTTAGTGGAAATATCACGTGCTTTTAAGTCTATCCAGCCTTGTGTGGTTGAATCTTCTGCGAATTCTACCGCATTTTTTCAAATAATCAGGAACTGTAAACTGCTTATAAGTTAGTTCCTGGTTATAAGTAATTGTGTATTCTATTCCGGTTTAAATTTTGTTTGCTTTAATACGTATTGTGCAGTTGGTTTTCTAATGGCTAATTTAGTGCAATAAAAAAAGGTGTTCAATATGAACACCTTTTTAAAACTTATGAATAAAAAACGATTAATGTTTTGTCTTTATCTTCGATTTGGTTTTAGAACCAACTCTAGACATTGCACATCTGAATCCGATATAGTCTGTTGCCATATCCTGTGGGAAGTAACGTCTTTGAGACGGATCTAACCAGTATTCTCTGTCTCTCCAGGATCCTCCTTTATAAACACGAACTTCGTCACTAATTAAAGAGGTCTTAGAATTAGATTTGTCGTATTCTCTAATTAAGTTACCAGCAGAATCTGTAGTTACAGTATGTTTAGGTGCGTGGTACATCTTTTTTGTTTGGGCGTCTTCATCACTTTCAGTCACATCATTGAATGTTTGTCCAAAATAACGGGAAGAACGTTTGTCACCATCTCTAAAGTCTCTGTTATCACTAGAATCGAAGTTTGTTCTTAAATAGGTTTCTTCTTCTGTGATTGGAACCTGTAAAATGTCTCCTGGTAAATTTCTTGCTACAATTTTACCATTGCTTAATGTGTCGTACACAATATCATTAGTTGTAACTATTTTAACTGTTCCGTCTTCATTTATAGCATTTTTAGTATAAACGTTTCCACGATAGTAGTTAAAGTCGTTAAAGTCATCATCTACAATTGGACGATAAACATCAGCTACCCATTCAGCAACGTTTCCTGCCATATCATATAATCCAAAGTCGTTTGGTTCGTATGATTTAACTTCAGCAGTAATATCGGCATTATCATCAGACCAACCGGCAATTCCACCGTAATCTCCTTTTCCTTGTTTGAAGTTAGCCATTTGATCGCCTAAAGTTCTACGTTTGCCAGAACGTGTATATTGACCATCCCATGGGTATTTCTTTCTACCACGATATACGTTGTATTCTCTTAATTCAGAAAGACCTAAAGCGGCGTATTCCCATTCTGTTTCTGTAGGTAGTCTATACGATGGCGAAATGATACCTGTTTCGCGGGTAGCATAAATATTGGTTTCAACTTCATTTCCTTCTGGATCGGTTTTAGTTGTCCCTTTTTTACTTGTTATTTTAATCTCTTCATTACCAGCATAGGTTTGTGACGGAGCATTAATATAAGCTTCGGTAGAAAAGTTTGAATCGGCAGAAACATCAGTTAAAATGGCATTCTTGTCTAAGTAACCCGCATCGGCTAAATTGTGTTCGTTAACACGATCTGTACGCCATTTTGCGAATTCTACAGCCTGAATCCAGCTAACACCAACTACAGGGTATTCTGCATAGGCAGGGTGACGCAGGTAGTTGTCAGTCATTACTTCGTTATACCCTAAACGGTTTCTCCATACTAAAGTATCTGGTAAAGCTCCGTTATAAATTGCTCTGAAGTTTTCTTGTGAAGGTGGATATAAACGCTTTAAGTAATCTAAATATTCTAAATACATAATATTTGTTACTTCCGTTTCGTCCATATAGAACGATTGTACGTGTTGTTGTGTTGGAGTATTGTTCCAGTCGTGCATTACATCATCTTGTACTTTACCTTTAGTAAAGGTACCTCCCTCGATAAACACTAAACCAGGAGCAGTTTCTTGCTCTTTATATTGAGTGTTGTATTGGAAACCTCCCTCTTTAGAATTAATTTCCCATCCTGTGGCCCTCGAACTGTTTTTCGAGCCTGAATTTTTACAGCTAATAGCGGCTAAAGCGAGTGTTATTACTAATACTCCTTTAATTGTTACTACGTTTTTCATATCCATACGTTTAAGTAAGCAAATGTTATTTTTGGTGACGCAATATAAGAATTTAACCTTATACCACAAGCGAATATATAAAATTTGATCTAAAAAAAGTGTATTTCATCCTATTTTTTTAACCTTATACCGATGATTTTGACCATTTTTGACCACTTATCTCGATTTTATAAACGCTGGTTTAGATAAATTATTATTGTACTTTTGAATCAATTTTTAAATTATTCAGCTATTATACTAACTGACCTTGTGAAACGTTAACTAAATAATGAAAACGACTTTTATACTATTTTTTGTTTTATGTGTCTCATTTGTAGGCTTTTCTCAATCTAAAGATTTCCAGATTTCATGGGGGAAGTCGCAAACTATTTCAGCAGGAAGTTATACTTTAGAACTGCCTTCATTTAATAGTGACGCATTTAATTATAGTTTTGAAGAAGGGATTTCTTATATTCAACAATGGGAAACTAGTGGACCTATAAATGAACGTTCAGTACAGTTAGAAAATGTTACTTATAGTGCTATTTCAAAACAAGAACTTGGGCAATTAGATACACAAAAGATTCCTTCGAAGGTCGAATTTAGCCTGAAGACTGCCAAGGCTCGTGAAAAAACGTATGCTTTTTTAAAGTTATCACCTATTGTAAAAGATGGACAAAATACTTATAAAAGGATCACCTCGTTTAAAGTAAGTTATAAATTTGGAATAAGTAGTGAAAGAACCAATAGGTATAATCAAACTATTAGTAGTTCTGTATTAAAGTCTGGGGAGTGGTTCCAGTTTTTTGTGGATACCACTGGCGTATACAGATTATCTAAATCGTTTATTGAAAGTTTAGGATTAAATGTGAATAATATAAATCCTAAACAGTTAAAAATTTTTGGTAACGGTGGTCAGATGATTCCTTATAGTAATAGTGAAGTTCAGCCATTCGATGTTGTGGAAAATGCCATTAAAGTTGTAGGGGAAGAGGATGGAAGTTTTGATAACGGCGATTATATTTTGTTTTATGCTGTTGGTCCTAGAGGATATGACAGTTCGAAAAATACCAATATAAACTGTTATACAGATAAAACATCGTATTATTTACAAATCGGGCCTAACGATGGGAAACGTATTCAGAATTTTATTCAACCTGAGTCAGCCTCAGATTATACAATTAATACACATCAAATGTACGTGTTTCATGAAAATGATGATTATAATCTGGCTAGTCTCGGGAGACGTTGGTTTGGAGATCGTTTTGATGTCACTCTGCAAAAGTTGTTTACTTTTGAAATTCCTGATCTGATTACTACGGAATCTATTCCGTTAAAAACCATTGTTGCTTCTACCTCAGGTAATCCTTCAGCCTTTAATGTAAGTGTTAATGGAAATTCGATAACAACACTTAATGTTAGTGCGGCGAACGATCCTACATTAGCCAATCAGGCGGTATTGAATACGAAAATCGAAAGTACCAATGAAACAATCAGAATCGGATTAAATTATGACAAAAGAGGAAATCCAAGTGCTTTAGGGTATTTAGATTATATTTCTCTTGAGCCTACACGAGGTTTAAAATTTTACGGTAAACAGTTTGAATTTTATAACAATAGGGTAACTACAACTTCGGGAGTCGTTGCTTACGAAGTTCAGGAAGCCAGTCGAATCTCCGAAATCTGGAATGTTACCGATATTAATAATGTAACAAATTTAGAAAATACGGAAAGTGCTGGTGTAATTACATTTAAGCGCCAATCGGGGCTTTTGGAAAAATTCGTGGCGCTTACACCCTCAGATTACTTTACACCACGAAGAGAGTCCAGTACCCGAATTAGCAATCAGGATTTAAAAGGCAGTATTTTTTCAAACGAGTCAGGACAATTTCAGGATATAGACTATATAATTGTAGCTCCCGAAAACTTTTATACTCAGGCTATGCGTTTAGCCGATATTAATACAGCTCAATATGGTTTAAATGTCAAGGTTGTAACACTCGAGGAAATTTATAAAGAATTTAGTACTGGTAATCCAGATATTGCTGCAATTCGTAACTTAATTAAGTATGTATACGATAATGCCAGTTCCGAAGCAAATCGTTTAAAATATGTGTGTTTGTTTGGAGATGGATCTTACGATTATAAAGATCGAGTGCAGAATAATACCAATATTGTACCCTCCTGGCATTCTTATGAAAGTTTCAGCTTGACAAACTCGTATATATCTGATGATTTTTATGGTATGATGGATGAAAATGAAGGAAATATGGGAACTTCAGATCGATTGGATATTGCTGTTGGACGAATAATAGCAGATTCTCCGTCTCAGGCCAAAGATATGGTTGATAAAATTGAGCGATATTATACAGATGCTTCATTCGGGAGTTGGAGAAATGGTGTAGTTATGGTTTCGGATGATGTTGATGAATCCTGGGAAGTAGTGTTAGAGCAAACAACAGATAATATAGCGAACCTCATATCGGAACATAAACCGTTTTTAAATGTCACAAAAATACATTCCGATGCCTATCAACAGGAATCTTCTGCCGGAGGAAATAGGTATACAGAAGTAAATCAGGCTATGGTTAATGCTATTGAAAACGGAGCATTGTTAGTGAATTATTTTGGGCATGGAGGAGAAGACGGTCTGGCGCACGAACGTATTTTTATGAAGCCGGATGCAGAAAACTTAACGAACGTGTGTAAAATGAATTGCTTTGTAACGGTGACCTGTGAATACACTAGATTTGATAACCCCTTGCGACCAACTGCCGGAGAATACACATTCTGGAACACTAATGGAGGAGCAATAAGTTTGATAACTACAACAAGAGAAATATTTGTAAGTGTTGGTATTGCTTTTAATACGGTGTTGAGTGAATATCTGTTTGCTTACAATGGTTCTGGTAGTACAGGTAATACGTATCCTTCTATGGCTGAAGCCTTGCGATTAACAAAAACAAACTCTTCTATATCGGGAACAAGCCAAAGACATTTGGTGTTTTATATTGGGGATCCTGCCATGAAACTGGCTATTCCAAATCCAAATATCAGACTAACTCAGGTTAACGGTAAAGCGGTTTCCCCAACAACTGAACCTTTAAAAGCCTTAAGTAAAGTCTCATTATCCGGGGAGGTTACCGATGCTTCTGGCCAGGTGTTAACAGATTATAACGGAGTTCTAACATCTACAATTTACGATAAGGAAATTGAGCGGACTACTTTGGGTAATGATGGAACTACCGTAAACGGATCGGTATATACTATGGATTTTACCACCTTGGGTGAAATTATTTTTAGAGGACAAGCCTCGGTATCCAATGGGCAGTTTCAATTTGAATTTGTTGTGCCAAAGGACATTGGAGTGCCGGAAGGTTACGGTAAATTAAGTTTTTATTCAAAAACAGAAAATCCCACACAGGACCAGACCGGGGCAAGTGTAAATCAGGTGAAAATAGGAGGAATAAATGAAAATGCTCCTGAAGATAACACCGGACCATTAGTTTCGATCTTTATGAATGATGAAAATTTTGTCTCTGGTGGAATTACCAATACCTCGCCTTCTTTACTGGTAAAACTGGAGGATGAAAACGGAATAAATACGGCAAGCGGTATCGGGCATGATATTGTAGCTTTAATAGATGGAGATGAAACCAATCCTTATGTGTTGAACGATTATTATGAAACTGAGATTGATAGTTATCAAAAAGGTGTGGCAACTTATCCGTTTCGCGATTTAGAACCAGGTTTACATACCTTAAGTGTTAAGGCCTGGGATGTTTATAATAATTCCTCGACTACCGAAATTCAGTTCATCGTTTTCGATGAAGATCAGAAATTAGTAGTCAATAACGTCTTAAATTACCCAAATCCATTCGTTAATTACACAGAATTTTGGTTTAACCACAATAGTTCCGATACTTTAGACGTTTCAATACAAATCTTTACCGTCTCGGGAAAACTCGTTAGAACTTTAAATGGACAGACAAATGGGGGAGAATGCTGTAATCAGGGAAGTTCTTCTTTGTCAAGAGATATCGTTTGGGATGGGAGAGACGATTTTGGAGATAAAATAGGTAAAGGTGTTTATGTTTATAAATTAACTGTTAAGTCCAATACCTTAAATAAAACCGTAGAAAAAATAGAGAAACTTGTCATACTTTAATAAAAAATTATATTTGCAAAATAAATTATTTACATGAAAACAACACTTTTAGCAATTCTATTTGTATTATTCGCTATCAACATCCAAGCACAAACTACGACAATAATTCCAGATGATTATGATTCGAGAGTAATTACAACCGGAGTTCCTTTTTTACTTATAGCATCCGATGCAAGAGCAGCGTCTATGGGAGATATGGGAGTTGCGACATCGGTAGATGGGTTTTCACAGCAGTGGAACTCTTCTAAATACGCATTCTCTAAAGCCAAGCAGGGAATAGCTGTAAGTTATACACCATATTTGAGTAAACTGGTAAACGATATCTTTTTAGGTAATCTGTCTTATTATAATCGAATTAATGAACGTAGTGCTTTTGCTGCAAGTTTTCGTTATTTTTCTTTAGGTGATATCGAATTCGTTCAGGATGAATTTACAGAAGCTTTAATTCAGCGTCCTAACGAGTTATCGTTAGATGCGTCCTACGCTTTAAAGCTTAGCGATCAGTTCTCTATGTCTGTAGCTATGCGTTATTTACGTTCAGATCTTAGAATTAGTGGTGTAGACTCAAACGCTGAAGCTGCTAATACCTTTGGTGTGGATATTAGTGGATACTACCAAAGTGAGGAAGAAGCTTATAACGATTTTAATGGTCGTTGGAGAGGTGGTTTTGCTATTCAGAATATCGGACCTAAATTTAAGTATGACGAAGGTGGAGTAGATAACTTTCAGCCAACCACTTTACGTTTAGGAGGAGGATTCGATTTTATATTCGATGATTACAATAAGTTGGCAGTAACTGCCGAAGTAACAAAACTATTGGTGCCAACACCTCCAATTTATGGTACGGAATACGAATATGAAGATTTAAACGGAAACGGACAATACGACGAAGACGTAGATCAATTAGGTTCTGTGGTAAACACAGGTGTTATTTACGATGGTAAAGATCCGGATGTAAATTTCTTAAGAGGAATGTTCCAGTCTTTTGGTGATGCTCCAGGCGGATTTAAAGAAGAAATGCAGGAGTTTACATATGCATTAGGTGCAGAATATATGTATCAGGAATCATTCGGATTCAGAGCCGGATATTTTCACGAGAGTCAGGAGAAAGGTGCCAGACAGTTTTTTGCTCTAGGTGCCGGATTTAAATATAATGTAATCAATATCGATTTATCTTATTTATTCTCAACTTCAAAAGTTCAAAGTCCTTTAGAAAATACATTACGTTTCTCTTTAACGTTTAATTTAGGAGAAGGTACTTATACCGAATACTAAGGGTTTTTAACCATAGGATGTATAAAAAACTATTGCCATCGGCAATAGTTTTTTGTTTTTAGAAGTTTCTTATCTTTAATACGATGCATTTAAACATGTTTTAATGAAAGAATTAAAAATAGAAGCTACACTTTTTGTTTACGACAGTATTGAAGAATTAGATCCGGAAGTCATAGATTTAATGAACGAGGCAATTGCAATAAGAAAAAAGGCATATGCCCCCTATTCCAAATTTTTAGTCGGCGCCGCATTGCTTTTGGATAATGGAAAAATTGTTACCGGTAGCAATCAGGAAAATGCATCTTATCCTTCCGGATTATGTGCAGAACGCACGGCAATTTATTATGCCGGAGCACAATACCCTGAAGCTAAAATAGTTCGAATGGCGTTAACAGCCGGTTCCTTAAAAACGGTAACAAATACTCCAATTCCGCCTTGTGGTGCGTGCAGGCAGGCGATTTCAGAATATGAAATTAAGCAAGGAACGCCTATAGAAATTTATTTTATGGGCGAAACCGGAAAAGTGATAAAATCGAATTCTCTAAAGAATTTATTACCTCTTGTGTTTGAAAAATCTGTTTTATGATTTTTTTGTTAATTTTTAAGGTTTTCGGTTTTTTCCTTAATGTCTAAAGTATTACTTTTGTTACTCGTTTTTAAAAATAACGTTACTCATGCAAAAAGTCACAAAGGAAACATACATTAAATGGTATGAAGACATGTTATTCTGGAGAAAATTTGAAGATAAATTAGCTGCAGTTTACATTCAACAAAAAGTAAGAGGATTTTTACACTTATACAATGGTCAGGAAGCGATTTTAGCAGGTGCTTTACATGCAATGGACTTGTCTAAAGATAAGATGATTACCGCTTATAGAAATCACGTACAACCTATAGGTATGGGGGTAGATCCTAGACGTGTAATGGCCGAACTTTATGGTAAAGCAACAGGGACATCTCAAGGTTTAGGTGGTTCTATGCATATTTTTTCTAAAGAGCACGGTTTTTATGGTGGTCACGGTATTGTTGGAGGTCAGATTCCATTAGGAGCAGGTATGGCTTTTGGTGATAAATATCACGGAACAGGTGGAGTAACCATTTGTTGTTTTGGTGATGGTGCTGCGCGTCAGGGTTCACTTCACGAAACTTTTAACTTAGCCATGCTATGGAACTTACCTGTAGTTTTCGTTTGTGAAAATAACGGTTATGCTATGGGAACATCTGTTAAACGTACAGCTAACCACGAAGAAGTTTGGAAGCTTGGATTAGGTTACGAAATGCCTTGTGGACCAGTAGATGGTATGGATCCTGTAAAAGTTGCCGAAGCGTTCGATGAAGCTATTAAAAGAGCTCGCAGCGGTGGAGGACCAACTTTCTTAGAATTAAAAACGTACAGATATCGCGGGCATTCTATGAGTGATGCACAACATTATCGTACTAAAGAAGAAGTAGAAGAATACAAGAAAATAGATCCTATTACTCAGGTTAAGGATATTATTCTTAAAAAGAAATATGCTACAGAAGCTGATATCAAGAAAATTGATAAGCGCGTAAAAGATTTAGTAAGCGAATGTGAAAAATTTGCTGAAGAATCTCCGTTCCCAGAAAAGAACGTAATGTACGATGTTGTTTACGAACAAGAAGATTATCCATTTTTACAACATAAATTATAAGCTATGGCTGAAATTATTACTATGCCTCGTTTAAGCGATACCATGGAAGAAGGTACTGTTGCAACGTGGTTAAAAAAAGTAGGAGATAAAGTATCAGAAGGAGATATCCTTGCCGAAATAGAAACAGATAAGGCTACTATGGAGTTCGAATCGTTCCACGAAGGGACTCTACTTCATATTGGAGTTCAGGAAGGTGAAACGACAAAAGTAGATGAGCTTTTAGCTGTAATAGGTGAGGAAGGTGAAGATATTTCAGGCATAATTAGTGGTGGATCGGCTGCACCAAGTTCAGCAGAAGAACCGAAAACCGAAGCTCCTGCAGTTGCAGAAGCCCCGGCTGCAGAAGTAGCCATTCCTGAAGGTGTTGCAGTGGTATCTATGCCACGATTAAGTGATACTATGGAAGAGGGTACTGTAGCTAGTTGGTTGAAAAAAGTAGGAGATACTGTTGAAGAAGGCGATATCCTTGCCGAGATAGAAACAGATAAAGCTACTATGGAATTTGAATCTTTCAATGCCGGTACTTTATTATATGTAGGTTTAAATGAAGGCGAATCAGCAAAAGTAGATTCACTTTTAGCTATAATCGGTCCTGCAGGAACAGATGTTTCCGGAATTGTAAATAATTTTGGAACCGCAGCTCCGGCCCCGAAGGCAGAAGCAGCTTCTAAGACAGAGGCGCCAAAAGCGGCACAATCTGCAGCAGCTCCAAAGGCAGAAGTAAAAGCAGTGGAGGCTCAGCCAGTAGTAAATAATGAAGGCGGACGATTATTCATATCTCCTTTAGCGAAAAAGATTGCCGACGAAAAAGGAATTAACCTGGCTCAGGTTAAAGGTTCTGGAGAAAATGGACGTATAGTAAAACGCGATATAGAAAACTTTACACCTCCGGCAGCAGCTCCTGCTCCTGCAGCATCAGCTCCGGTTGCTCAGGGTGTTGAAGATTTTGAAGAGAAAACAAATTCTCAAATGCGTAAGGTTATTGCTAAACGGTTATCAGAATCTAAATTTACTGCACCGCATTATTATTTAAATGTGGAGTTTGATATGGAAAATGCGATGGCATTCCGTAAGCAGGTAAACGAAATTCCGGATACTAAAATATCATTTAACGATATCGTGGTGAAGGCATGTGCTAAAGCGTTAAAATTACATCCGCAGGTTAATTCTCAGTGGTTTGCAGATAAAATGCGTTTAAATCACCATGTTAACATTGGTGTGGCAGTAGCAGTAGAAGACGGTTTAGTTGTTCCGGTTGTAAAATATGCAGATACATTAAGTTTACCTCAAATTGGTGCTGCAGTTAAAGATTTTGCAGGAAGAGCTCGTAATAAGAAATTAACGCCTGCAGAAATGGAAGGTAGTACCTTTACTATTTCTAACTTAGGAATGTTTGGTATAGAAAGTTTTACTTCTATTATTAATCAGCCTAACTCAGCTATTTTATCGGTAGGTGCAATTGTACAGAAACCGGTAGTAAAAAATGGTGAGATTGTAGTTGGACATACTATGAAGTTATGTTTAGCTTGCGACCACAGAACCGTAGACGGTGCTACTGGTGCAGAATTCTTACAAACATTAAAAGGATTTATAGAGAATCCGTTATCAATGTTAATGTAATACTTTAATTTGGAAATCATATGGTTTCCAGATAGTATCCTAAATATTAAAAGCCTAACTCCAAAAGGAGTTAGGCTTTTGCTTTTTTATCTATTCAGATGTAATAGGATCAATTACTGTAGTAACCTCACTAATCAGGTTTACAGGGAATCCGCCTTGTTTGGCATGCTCTTCAATCAGTGCTTTATTTGGAGCAATGTAAACACAATATATTTTGTTTTCGGCAACATAGCTGTGTACCCAGTTAATTTCAGGTCCCATGTTTCTTAACACATTACATGAGGTTTGCGAAATGGACTTAAGTTCTTCTTTAGTGAGATTCCCAGCCCCGGGAATCTCTCGTTCTATAACTTATCGTGGCATAATATTCGGTTTTAAATTATAGTTTAGCAGTAGACGGATCTATTACATTTACAACTTCAGAAACAGCATCTGCTGGGAAACCAGCCTGTTTGGCGTGTTTTATTACCAGATCTTTGTCTGTGGCCAGGTAAATGCAATAAATTTTATTTCCAGTTACAAAACTACTTACCCATTTTATATCGGATCCTAACTCATGTAGTACTTTGCAGGAGGTCTGGCTGGCACCTTGAAGCTCGGTATCGCTTAATAAACCCACATCGGGCATTTCGCGTTCTATAACATACATGTGTTTATCGGGAGTAGCGGCTTCATCTCGTAATAAATCGGCAACAGATTTTTCCTGAGCCATTGCGATGGTTGACGTTAATACAAGACAGAGAAAAAAGAATGATTTTAATGTTTTCATAAGTGATTGGTTTTAGATTAATAACTATACTATTTTTTCACTTATAAAATTAATAAGCTATTACAAAGTCGATTTGTACAAATAATTCAAAAATTAGTAGAATTCAATCATTGACCATTTATGTGTTATGAGGTGTAAGTTCTTAGGCTAAGTACTGGGAAGGTAGAATATTGAATTTATTTTTAAAACATTTTGAAAAATAGGCCAGACTATTAAATCCGGTTTCAAAAGCAATTTCAGATATGTTCCCTTTTTGTTGTTCCAACAAGTATTTTGCTCGGTTTAATCTGAAATCTTTAATAAAGCTGTTTGGTGATTTTCCTGTTAAATTGGTTAATTTTCGATAGAGTTGTGACTTGCTATACCCTATGTTTTCACTAAAATCATCAATGTTAAATTCTGGGTTCTGCCATGAATGTTCAGTAATCTGGATGAGGCTGGTCAGAAATTTTTCTTCTGAAGGCAATAATACTCTTATATTAGAATGTGATTTTATAAAAATGTTTTTTTCGTTTTCGTACAATGTCTTTACTTCGTAAGTAATAGTGATTTCAGAATCTACATGTTCACAAAGCTGGTTGGTTAACATAATGGTGTCTTCAAAAATCTCTGCTTTATTTGTTACAGGATCGCCGGATGCAATGCCAATTTTTAAAATCGTATCAGAGCAGTGTTTTGGTTTCATTGCTAAATTAAGTCTTAAAGCACATGAAACTGCCTGTGCAGCCGAGGTAAAGGAAATTAGATAATAGTTAGTCCTTTTTTTTACAAGCGTTCCTTGATTTTGTTGTATTAGGTCATTAATACAGTTATTCAATTCTTTCGTATAATTTTTATTAGTTGTTTTGGTATTATGTTGTAATGTGGAATTGACTTTAACAACCATTAAAATGCGAAATGCTGAGTCTTCAATAATATTTAGGCTGGTGTTTTTTTTGTTCTCGGGATCTGATATACGACCCAAAAAGGATTCCACTATGTCGGGCTCCACTTCTATAATGGTATTGGGTACATCTCCATGCGCCTGTCTGTGCATGTCTTCTATAGCTTCTTTATTTGGTGCTTCAATTAAGCAAAATACATGTTTTCGTTTACCGTCAAACCAATATGTAAAACCTTTGCAATTAAAGTCCTTTTCAATTTTTAAATCTTCCTGATGTATCTCAGCCAGAATTTCCGCTGAAACATTTTCAGATACGTCGTGGCGATCCATAAATATTGGCATAATCGTATTTTTTAATTTTAAAATAGTGATTTTTAGTGTGTTATGCAATTTTAGTCGATAACTGGTTTTATTTTGTTGCAGTTTAAAGCTGGATTGAGCTGTAATTGCTCACGTGTTCAAGCAAATAAATCCTGTTTACACAGGATTTATCTAATTTTAAAGTTTTAAAAATCATGAGACTTTAGTCTTTCATTGCTAAGCCAGTAGGTTCGGCAGAAAATGGCTCAACCATGGCAATGAATAATACACAAGGATCTCCTTTTAAACATTTTGCGCGATGTGGTTTTTTCGGTGGACCATAAGCGTAAGTTCCCGGTTTCATAATTTGAGATTTTTCGCCTTGATACTGTACTTCCAGTTCGCCAGATATTAAAATCATTCGCTCAGAAGAATTATGCGTATGTTCTACAACTTCAGTATCTGGTTCAATTTTAAAAAAGAAATCAAGATTAGGTTTAGCTAGGTCACCATGTAGAATAGTAAAAGTACAACCAGGAAAAAAGTCAGGCGCCTTGTTCCAGGTTAAAGTCATGTCATCTGCCGTTTTTGCCATAGACATTTCATAGTCCTGAGCTTGAAGTTGGTTTTGAATACCTAGTGCCAGAAGACAAAATGTAAGGGATAATAGATGCTGTTTTTGTGTTTTCATATTAGTAGTGTTTAAAGGGTTATATTTTATTTTAGGCACCACAAATGGAAGGAGGAACTCGTACTACATAGAAAACAGGGCAATTATGCAACTAACTATTTGTTTTAAAGATATAGGATTGAAATACGGTTTGAATAATGGAAATATCCAAAACAGAGAAAGCAACATTTAAAGGAATGTACTTAAAGTTACAAAAAAATGAATAATATTTAGGTTGAATTCTTAGTAAAGCTATAACCAGTGTATGGAAAATTTGAAACAAGGGAATAAAGTAAGTTGTTTTAAAACATAAAGTCTTATTAATTCCTGTGGAAAGTAAACTGGAGCAGCTATATTTGTTAAGGTAAATGATTTTAGTATTTAAAAGAGAAATCAGAAAATGAAAAATGTTATAATTACCGGTACCAGCAGGGGAATTGGTTTAGAGTTAGTTAAGAGCTTTGCCGCATTGGGGCACAATGTAATGGCCTTATCCAGAAATACCGAACCTGTGAAAAAATTAAATTTAGCACAGGTTACAGCTTTACCGTTTGATTTAAGTTCGCCTGAAGATTATAAGAAAACAGAAACTTTTATTCAGGATAATTTTAAGCATGTCGATATTTTAATTCACAATGCCGGAGCGCTTGTAAATAAACCTTTTTCAGAATTAAGTTCAGAAGATTTTTTAAAGGTGTATCAAACGAATGTTTTTGGGGTTGCCGAGTTAACTCGGGTAACTTTACCTTTTATGAACAAAGGAAGTCATGTTGTGACCATCAGTTCTATGGGGGGCATTCAGGGAAGTTTAAAATTTCCTGGACTGGCAGCTTATAGTTCTAGTAAAGGAGCGGTAATCACCTTATCTGAATTGCTTGCGGAAGAATATAAAGACTCCGGTATCGCTTTTAATGTACTGGCTCTTGGGGCAGTTCAAACTGAAATGTTAGCCGAAGCCTTTCCAGGATATATAGCACCTACCACACCCGAAGCAATGGCGGGGTACATTTCTAATTTCGCCTTAACAGGGCATGCTTTTTATAATGGAAAAGTATTGCAGGTTTCCTCAACAACTCCTTAAGTATGGGAAAGTATAAATGTGTCATTTTCGATTGTGACGGTGTTTTAGTGGATAGTGAAGCCTTGAGTAACGGTGTTTTAGCCGAATTGGCCAATGAGCATGGTGCTGATTTAAATCTGGAATCGGCCATTAAGCTGTTTAAGGGCGGTAGTGTAGGTTCCTGTATTTCTAAAATAGAAAAACGTATTGGTAAGACTTTACCAGAATCTTTTGAATCCGATTATCGCCGTATAAGTTTCGAAATCTTTAAAACAGAAATGAAAGCTATCGAGGGTGTCTCGGAAGTTCTGCAGCAACTAGAAATACCATTTTGTGTAGCGTCCAGTGGACCCGAAGAAAAAATCAGACTTAATCTGGGAGTAACAGGGCTTTTAAATCAGTTTGAAGGCAAAATATTTAGCTGCTACACGATCAATACCTGGAAACCGGATCCTGCAGTGTTTCTCTGGGCGGCCAAAACCATGGGATTTAGCCCTGACGAATGTCTGGTAATCGAAGATAGTTTTACCGGAGTAACAGCAGCAAAAGCCGGAGGGTTTGATGTTTTTGGGTTTACCCAACAGGATATTTATAATGAATTACAAGGTCATGCTACCAAAACCTTTAATCATATGAATCAGCTCTTAGATTTAATGTATCATCGCGAGTAATTAATTCAATTATAGTTGCATAAAAAGTCTTAATTTCGCAGAAAATTTCACACTAATGGAACAAACTACAAATACTATTTTAATGATTCGCCCGGTGAATTTCAGAATGAATGAGCAAACGGCGGTTAATAATTATTATCAAAAAGTTTTAGACGGTATGCTTCCAGAAAGTGTAAACGCCAAAGCGCAACGCGAGTTTGACGCTTATGTTGAGAAGTTAAAGGCAGCTGGAGTGCATGTTATAGTGATAGAAGATTCTAAGGAGTTTGATACTCCGGATTCCATTTTTCCGAATAACTGGATTTCTTTCCATGAAAACGGCACCGTAGCACTTTACCCGATGTTTGCAGAAAACAGACGTTTGGAGCGTAGGGAAGATGTACTTGATATTCTTGAAGAACAAGGGTTTGTAATAGAAAATATTATAGATTATACCAGTGCCGAAGACGACGGTGTGTTTTTAGAAGGGACCGGAAGCTTATTACTGGATCGCAAAAACAGAAAGGCATACTGTGCTTTGTCTCCTCGAGCCGATGAAGATTTGTTTATTGAGTTTTGTGAAGACTTTGAGTATTTTCCTGTGGTATTCACTGCAAATCAAACCGTAAATGGAGACCGTAAAGCCATTTATCATACAAATGTTATGATGTGTCTAGCTGAAACCTTTGCAGTTATTTGTCTGGAATGCATTGATGACAAAAAGGAACGTAAACAGGTTGTACAGCATTTAAAAGAAAGTGGAAAAGAAGTTATAGCTATTACAGAAAAACAGGTGCAGCATTTTGCAGGGAATATGTTACAGGTGAAAGGAGCAAATAATGAAAGACTATTAATAATGAGTAGTGCGGCTTATCAGTCTTTAACACCTAAGCAGATTGAAAGTATAGAAAATCATTGTAAAATAGTACATAGTTCTTTAGATACTATTGAAGCCTGTGGAGGGGGAAGTGCCCGTTGTATGATGGCAGAAGTGTTTTTGCCTAAGCTAAATTAGTCAATTTTAGATTTTGGCAGTTGCACATAGAATGTACTTCCAACATGTTCCATGCTTTCTACCCAGATTTTCCCCTGATTTAGATCGACTAATTCTTTACAGATAGATAGGCCTAAACCTGTACCTTTTTCGTTTTTAGTTCCTACCGTGGTATAGCTGTTATTTTTAAATAACTTGTCTATATTGGATTTAGAGATGCCTATCCCTGTATCTGAAATACTGATAATAGAATTGCCATTACTAATTTTGTTCGTTATGGTAATGGTATCTCCGGACTTGCTAAATTTTATGGCATTGGTTAACAGGTTTTGTATTACAATTTCTATCATACTTTGGTCGGCGTAAACAAAATCTTTAAGTGTGTTATCTATTAAGGTTATGTTTTTGTCTGATAATTTGTGTTCCAGTAGTTTTACTTTATCCAATACTACTTCCCGAATATTAAAAATACTGGCATTAGGTTCTAAAGATTCCATTTGAGATTTCGACCAGTTTAAAAGGTTAAACAATAGCAGGGAGGCGTTGCTGGCATTTTCGCTTAATTCCGGGATTAATTTGTCGAATTCCTGTCGACTTAGCGATCCTTCTTTCAGTAAATCTATAAAACCGTTTATGGAGGTTAGAGAATCTTTTAAATCGTGAGAAACTATCGAAAACAAGCGATCTTTAACATGATTTATACTTTCCAGGTGTGCAGATTGTTCGAGTATCGCTTTATTTTGTAATTCAATCTTTTTGTTTTTTTCTTCCAGATCGTGCGTGTATTTTAAACGACGATTTCTATTTAAATAAGTCAGGACTAAAAACGTGGTTACTATAGCAAAAGCAGCAAACAGAGAATAAGAAATAATGCGTAACTTATTAAATTCCTGCTGGTCGTCGCCAGACATTCCCAAACCGGCGTACGAGGGTTTTACGTCGGTTTGAGAAATAGTATATTCTGGAGAGTCAAATGTATTTAGAGATTCTATGTTGTCTTTAGTTTCGTTTATTGAGATCTGTTGTAACCTATGTAAACTATCTTTTAGAGTGTAGAATTTTTGCTGCCACATTAATGCCCGCTGATAATCCCGTTGTAAGGAATCGACGGTTTTTAATAAGTCGTAATTTTTTAACTCTGCAGTTTTATTCTGATCATCTCTTAATAAGGTGTAAGCTTCTAAAAGCTGATGCTCTGCTAGATTGGTTTTATTGAGTCTAAGGTTTAATTCGCCTGTGGCATTCAGGGTTTCTATTAGTGCAGTCCTGTTGTTCGTTTGTCGGTTTAGTTTTAAACTTTTGGCAAGATATTGCCCGGCTTTTTCATATTCCCGGTACTGAATGTATTCGTAGCCTAGTTTGGGCAGTATAAAAGCAAGAAGAGAATCGTTTGTTTCCGTATTCAGGCTTAGAGCTTTTTCGTAATAATCTATGGATTTTTTATGTTCAAGTTCTAAACC
Organism: Formosa sp. S-31; assembly: GCF_051172795.1. Lineage (NCBI taxonomy): Bacteria > Pseudomonadati > Bacteroidota > Flavobacteriia > Flavobacteriales > Flavobacteriaceae > Formosa > Formosa sp. S-31. The sequence continues at coordinate 257,309 of NZ_JAENDK010000009.1, read as the reverse complement.
GTAGAGCAGACCTAAATTTTTGTTTACATCAATTAAATCGGTTGTACTGCCTAGTTTTTGTTCAATTTCCAATAGTTTTAAGCTGTTGGAAATCGCCTTATCGTATTTTCGGTTTACCAGATAGGCTTTGGTAAGTGCTTTATAGGTATCTTTTAATTCGGAAGTCAGGTTTCTTTTTTCAAGTTCCTGAATTGCAGATAAAGTATGCTGTAAGCCTTTGTCGTAATGACCTCGGGAAATTTCTATTAAACCGATTTGATTATTTATTCTGCTAATCGCTAAAGTATCGTGAAGTAATGAAAACCGTGATTTTGCTTCGGAGAAATGGTTTATGGCATTAAGGTAATCTTCCTTTTTTATGTAATTTAATGCCTTTAGATAAGCAATTTTTGCAAGTCCAGATTTGTAATTTAAATCTGTAGCCAGTTTTTCTGTCTGACTTATATATTTTAAGGCCAGATCGTAATCCTTCTTATCATACAATTCATTAACAAGTTTTATGGAAAGATCGACTTTGGTCGTATCGGCCTGGCGAAAAGCCAGTTGTACCGATAGACTGTCTATAGCTTCGTTTTGTGCAAAGCCAGAAAATCCATATAAAAGAATAATTAATAAAATTATCTTTCTCATTCGAGTGCGAATCGCACGCCTAAATTTTATTGTCAAAATTTAAGTGTAGACAATAGTAGATTAAGGCGTGTTTTTAAATTGTTAATGTCTCTTCTTCTAAATAATTAAGAGGTAGAGTAATAGCGTCTTACAAAATCAAAGTTATGAAAAGCGTATTATAAATCTAATTTCTGCGATTTAATACTAATAAATTAGTTAAAATGTTGATTCATTATAAGTTGAAAATACACAGTTTCGATGAACGGTTAAAAAGTAGGAAAAACAACAGTTTTGTCGACGAAATGCACTTTTAATAAATATGAGATGAATTTTCGTTTAAATTTTAATTCTATTTCGGTGTTTTAGAGTAAATGCATATTATCTTCCAAGGGTTTCCGAAGGTAAAATCTGATAAAAATAGTATCTTTGCAGACTTAAAAAACCAGTAGAATGCAATTACAAGACACATTATCTTTTCAAGTAAAACAAGCGGTTAAAACTATATATGGCGCCGAATTGGAAACTGTGGAATTTCAATCCACCCGTAAAGAGTTTGAAGGGGATATTACCGTAGTTATTTTTCCGATGCTTCGCGTTGTTAAAGGAAATCCGGTACAAATAGGTGAGGCTATAGGAGCGTTTTTAGTGAAAGAAGTGGATGTAATTACCGGCTTTAATGTCGTTAAAGGCTTTTTAAATATTGTGATTTCCGACTCGTATTATCAGGGTTGGTTTAATCAAATTAAAAGCTTAACCGATTATGGTTTTGTAACTCCTCAATCTGATGATAAAGCTGTTATGGTTGAATATTCATCACCAAATACAAATAAGCCTTTGCATTTAGGGCACATCAGAAACAATTTATTAGGTTATAGTGTTGCCGAAATTTTAAAAGCTTCGGGAAAAAAGGTATATAAAACTCAGGTTATAAACGATCGTGGAATTCACATTTGTAAAAGTATGTTAGCCTGGAAGCGTTTTGGAAATGGAGAAACTCCGGAGTCTACAGGTTTAAAAGGCGATAAGCTGGTAGGAAATTACTACGTTAAGTTCGATCAGGAATACAAAAAAGAAATAGAAGCTTTAAAAGCCACAGGTTTAAGTGAAGACGATGCTAAGAAACAGGCGCCTTTGCTTTTAGAAGCTCAGGACATGCTGCTAAAATGGGAGTCGGGTGATGTAGAAGTTGTGGATTTATGGAAAACGATGAACCAATGGGTTTACGATGGTTTTGATGTGACCTATAAGAATCTTGGTGTTGATTTTGATTGCTACTATTACGAGAGCGATACGTATTTGTTAGGAAAAGCTTTTGTTGCTGAAGGTTTAAAAACCGGAGTTTTCTATAAAAAAGAAGACGGTTCTGTATGGTGCGATTTAACAGAAGAAGGGCTTGATGAAAAGCTGGTACTTCGTGCAGATGGTACAGCTGTGTATATGACCCAGGATATAGGAACAGCCATACAACGTATTAAAGATTATCCGGATGTTGGAGGACTGGTTTATACTGTAGGAAACGAACAGGATTATCATTTTAAAGTGCTGTTTTTAATTTTAAAGAAATTAGGTTTCGATTGGGCTGAGAATCTTTACCATTTAAGTTATGGTATGGTAGATCTGCCTAGCGGAAAAATGAAAAGTAGAGAAGGAACTGTTGTAGATGCAGACGATTTAGTTTCGGAAATGGCCGAGACTGCAGGAGAAATTTCAGAAGAGCTTGGAAAGCTGGATGGTTATACTCCAGATGAGAAACAGGCACTTTATAGTACGATAGGCCTGGGCGCTTTAAAATATTACATTCTAAAAGTAGACCCTAAAAAGCGAATTTTATTTGACCCTAAGGAATCTATCGATTTTCAGGGAAATACAGGGCCGTTTATCCAGTATACCTATGCAAGAATTCAGTCTATAATTCGCAAAGCCGATTTTGATTTTTCTTCAGCGGTTACCGGATTAAAATTACACGAAAAAGAGAAGTCTTTATTAAAGCAATTACAATTGTTCCCGGAAACGGTACAATTGGCAGCAGGGCAATTTAGTCCGGCTTTAATAGCAAATTATACATACGATTTAGTAAAAGAGTTTAACTCGTTTTATCAAAATGTATCGATTTTAGGTGCAGATGATGAAAACGAAAAAATACTCAGAGTACAATTGTCGCAAGCGGTAGCTTACACAATTAAAAATGCATTCAGTTTATTAGGAATTCAGGTTCCTGAGCGTATGTAATGCTTTCAAAAAAGAAGATATAAAAAAGTCGGAATTGTCAAGATTCCGGCTTTTTAGATACTGTTCACAGAGCTTAATCCAATTCCCATCCAATAGTCGTTTGAAACACATAATCCACAGTAGAAGCCCCTTGTACAGGTTTGCTATCGTAGTTATGCGTTAAACCTACCTGTACGAAGAAATCCAAAGGTAAATCGTATTTTACGTTTAAATTTAAATCGGTTCTAACACGATCTTTTTCAGTTAAACTGGGATAGGCAACAAATTTAGAGTAGAGGCTTAAATCACCATAATCGAACATGTTTAGTTCTAAAGAGACAAAGGCTTCCAAACTGTTTTTTGTATCTATAGACGAGTCGGTATAAATTTCATTAGTCCAGGCTAAACCGGTACCTGTGGCAAAATAGACTTTGTTGGAATGAACAAAATATTTACCAATACCCCCTTGAGGCGAGCTACGTAATTTTAATAACTGTTCGTCGTTTGCTAAAAAGTTGGCATTCATAAGGGCAAACCAGTCGTGCCTCATAAAGTATTTGGCACCAAGACTCGCATCGGTACGTTTGGTTTCATCTACATCGTCCTGATTACTTCTCACTGAGTTAAAAGCTGCAGTAAACCCCCATTTTTCGGCTGTATAGCCCAAGTTACTCAAAATGGAAAACTGAGTTAGATTATTGGTCTTAGCAAAGTTAAATCCTACCGATAAGCTGGCGTCAAGTCTGGAAATAAAGCTGTTTTCAATAGCTTTAATAAAGACAATGTCTTCAATCGTCGTTTCTATGGTTTCTCCTTCCTGGACCAGAGTAACTTTGGTAGAATCGCTTGGTTTGGTTTGTAGTGTACTGTTAATGCGTCTTCCGTTAGACAGGGAAAGTAAATACGTTTGAGCGCTGCTTACGTAAATGACATTTTTCCATTCTATTTTAAAATCACTGTCACTATAATCCGTTTCAAAGGTTAAAACGCCTTTGGTCATTTCTTTAATGTCACCAATAATTTTGTCTTTGTTATTTAAGACTAAAGTGTCTTTAGAGGTTTCTTCCTGCGCCTGAAGTGTTGTAAATATACAACTGGTTAAAATAAACAAGAAGGTCAAATGTTTGGAGGCTAATCGTTGGTTTAGCATGAGTTGGTTATTTTGATATTGATATAAGCTGTAGGTGCAAATAAATTTGCTTAAAGCTAAGATACTAAACTTTTTAATTAAAAAAATAACCCTTAAATGCCTCAACCTAAAAAAGATTGAAAACAAATAAGGGTTGTAAACTTAAAATGATTTGGATTAGTGCGCGGCACTCATATCTACTTTTCCAGCTCCTTTTTTTATTAATAATACAAAAGGTACACATAAGAGGAATAAAACGCCAAGGTATAAGAAAATATCCATGTATGATAATACCGTGGCCTGTTTCATTACAGACATGTCAAGTAATTGAAAGGTTTTATTTAAGGCTTCGTTTGTGGAATACCCTTTCCCCGTAAACATATGTTGTATGCCCTGTATGCGTTCCTGAACATTAAATTTTGTTACATCCAGATTGGGTAACAGGTTAACCCGATGTTGTTGTGTCCATCTGGAAATCATGGTAGTAATAATAGCAATACCAAAAGAACCACCAAGTTGCCGCATCATTCCTGTAAATGCAGCGCCGTCTCCAATATCTTTACCTCTTAACGTGGATAGTGATAAGGTGGTAATAGGTACAAATAAAAGGCCTAGTCCAACCCCTCGAACGATTAAGGGCCAGTAAAAATGTTCTACCCCGGTGTCTGGAGTCATTTCAATATACATCCATAAACTGTAGATAAAGAATATGGAAAAACCTGCCGTTACCATGTATTTCTGAGGCACTCCTTTTTGGATGAGTTTACCAATAATGGGCATCATTAATCCGGTAGTAATTGAACTCGGTATAAGAAGTAATCCTGCATCTGTTGCTGTAAATCCTAAAATGGACTGGGTGTAAATTGGGATGATGAAGGTAGACCCGTATAGACCAAATCCTAAAATGAAGGTCATTATGGTTCCTACTCTTAAATTTCCGTCTTTTAAAACTTTAAGGTTTACAATAGGATGCTCGTAAGTTAGCTCTCTCCAGATAAATAATATTAACCCGAATAAAGTGGTTATACTTAGTGTTGTAATTAAACCGTTATCAAACCAGTCGTCCTGCTGCCCGTGTTCCAGTACAAACTGTAGGGATCCTATAAAAGTTGCTAAAAGTATTATGCCCCACCAGTCTACCTGACTGGCTTTTAGTTTTTCACCATATTTAGGACTTTTTACGAACATTAAGGTTAAAAATGTAGCAATAATTCCTAACGGAATATTGATATAAAAAATATAAGGCCAAGAAAAATTATCTACTAAATAGCCTCCCAGAGGTGGCCCCAGAGTAGGGCCAACAATGACCCCCATACCATAAATGGCCTGAGCCATACCTCGTTTTTCCATGGGATAACTTTCTGTAATGATAGTTTGAGCAGTTACAAGTAACGCGCCTCCACCAAGCCCTTGGATAAATCTAAAGGCGACAAGCTCCCAGATATTTGTAGCGTTACCACATAAAAACGATGCCGTTGTAAAAATTATAATAGAAGCCGCAAAATAATTTCGTCTTCCAAACTGTTTAGACAACCAGCTCGTCATAGGAATAACGATAACATTGGCAATAGCATAAGCTGTAATTACCCAAGCTACATCGGTTAATGTTGCACCCAAACTTCCTTTCATATCGTTTAGGGCCACATTAACAATGGTAGTATCTATAATTTCCAGAAGGGCACATAACACAGCTGTTATGGTAATAATTACCCGTCTAAAACCATATTCTATTAAACTGTTTTCGTTTGTTTGTTGCATAATTTATTTTAAATGCACATCAATAACAGCGTTCATACCCGAACGTAATTTTAAAAATTGTTCGGCGTCATTATTATCTGTAAAGTTTATTTTTACAGGTAATCTCTGAATGGTTTTCACAAAGTTTCCAGTTGCATTATCCGGAGGTAAAAGTGAAAATTTAGAACCTGTTGCCGGTGAGAAATTAGATACAATACCTTCGAATTTAGCGTCCGGATAAGCATCAACTTTAATACTTACTTTCTGTCCGATTTGCATTTTGGACAGTTGGGTTTCTTTAAAATTAGCAACGACCCATTTGTCTTTAGTATTTACCAAATAAAACAGCGATTGCCCTGGTTGCACGAACTGACCTTCCTGAATACGAACAGCAGATAACTGCCCGTCTATTGGTGCAGTTACAAAAGTATAGGCTACGTCCTGAAGCGCTTTACTTAAAGAAGCTTGTGCTACTTTTAATTTGGCTTCGGCAACAGTAACCTGCTTTTCAGAAATAACCGTTTGATTTGAGGCTGCGTGACTTTGGCTGGAACTCGCAGCTTGTTGCTGCTTTAAAATTTCAAGTTGTTTTTCAGCTTCCTGCTTGGCGGCTAAAGCCTGTTCGTATTGTTGTGTAGTAATGGAGTGGTTTTGATATAAATTTTCGTAACGTTTAAAATCGTTTTGTGCTCTCCATAATCTGATTTTTGCCGTTTCAATATTAACGGTAGCAGAATTGGCCTGAGCAGAGGCAGCGTTAGAGTTTGCTTTATACGACCCGATGCTGGCCTGAGAAACAGCCAAACCACTCTCTGCACCTGCGACATTAGCCTGAGCCTGTTCCAACTGAATAATATAATCTGTATTATCTACGATAAACAAGGTGTCTCCCTTTTTTACCATTTGGTTATCTTCAACCAGAACATGTTGTATATACCCGCTTACATGTGGTATAATTGGTGTCATATGGGCTTCAACCTGAGCGTCATCGGTTTCTTCATGAGATAACGAATGTATAAACTTATATGTACCATATACTATGCCTATACCCATTAAAACCGAAATGATGAGTATGAATTTTTTATTGGTTTTTTTATTCTTTTCCATGTTTAATGTCGTGTATTATTACTTGTTTATTAATTGTGTTAATCTACCTTGAGCTGTAAGTAACTCGTAATATTTTTGAGAAATGTCTGCTCTGGCATAAGCTAAATTTATTTTGGCCTGTAATTGTTGTAAATCGGCTTCAAGCGTATCGTTGGTATCGGCCAATCCATTATCGAATTTATCTTTTACGATACGGTAATTTTCAACAGCCTGCTCTTCCGAAATGGTATAAACGTCTAACTTTTTTAAGGCCAGCAGATATTCCTGGTTTGCATTTTCAATTTCTATTTTAATATCATCGGTCACTTTATCTATGGCATATTGAAGTTCTTCAGCTTTACTTTTAGCAACTTCGACTTCGCTTTTATTTTTAAAAATATCAGATAGATTATACGATACGCCAACACCAAAATTTATGGCGTTTGTTAAGGTAAATGCATTACGGACATCGGCTGCCATATATCCACCCACCAAACCTATAGATGGATAGTAATTGGCTTTGGCCATTTTTATCTGATTTTCGGTAGCCAATTCCTGATACTTTAAAGCCTGAAGGTCGTTTCTATATATGGAATCACTTTTAACGGTTTCGGGTACCATTCCAAAATCCTTATGAATGGTAGAAATAACCGTGTCTTCCGGAAGCTTTAATAAGACAGCCAGTTTGTAATTTAAAATACGCTTGTTTTTTCGTGCTTCTTCAAGTGAAAGCTCTACGCTAGATTCTTGAAGTTGAGCTTTTAAAAGGTCGTTTTTGGCCAAAATGCCATTTTCTTCCATAGCTGTAAAATCTTTGACGCGTTGTTTTGCACTTTTTAAATTATCCTCGAACAGGGCTATGGATTCTTCGGCCTTATACAATGTTATGTATAAATTTATAGTCGTCAGTGCGAGTTGTTCATTGTCATTTTTTGCCTTATATGTTGTGGCGAGATGGAGGTTTTTACTTGCTTCAACGGCATTTTTAATTTTAAATCCGGAAAACAGTGGCATGCTTATATCTGCCTGCCCCATCAGTAACTGATTAACATTAGGTAGTGTAGTCGATTCGGAATTAGTATCTGCTGAAGATGCTCCTAATTTATTTTCGAAATCAACTTTGGTTAAATGACGATATTGTCCACCTATACTTAGATCGGGATACTGTGCATTTTTAGCTACGTTTACTTCGCTTTGGGAAGCTGCTATTTTAGCTTCATTTATTTTAGAGATATCACTGTTGTTTATAGCCAGGCTAACTGCTTCTTCCAGACTTATAGTCTTTGTACTCTGGGCATACGTCGAGAAAACACTAAGTAGTGTTATTAATAGTAGAGACGTAATTTTATTTTTCATAAGTTAATAATGCTTTTATTGTTTGCTGTATGTGTTTTGTTAATTGATTATGGACGTAATATTCTACATCTTCTTTTGTGTTTAGATTTAGTAAATTTTTATAAAAGAGTTTATTGAAATAAAAATGGAAATAGGGTCCTAAAATACTAGGGATGATTAACTGGATATTGACATCGGTTTTAAAAGCACCGTCCTTTTGTCCTTGCAAAACAAAATGCTCCAGAATCTGATAATTTTTCTTTTTATAGTTTTCGTAGGTTTCAAAATCGATAGTACGTGTACCGTTGGAATACTCAAAATTTACAATTTTATAGGTGCGACGATTTTTATGAATACGTTTTATGAGCAGGTCTATGAAGGCGTCTAATTTTTCGAAATAATTACTTTGTGTATTTATTATGGCTTCTGCCTGTAAACGAAAATATTTTAAACGGTAAACCAAAAGGGCTTCTAAAAGTTTTTCTTTAGAACCGAAGTAATACGAAATCATCGCAATATTTATGCCTGCAGCTTTCGCTATTAACCTTACCGAAGTACCATCAAAACCGTGTTCCGCAAAAAGTTCTTCCGCAGTTTTCAGGATTTTAATTTGTTTCTCGTTTAATTCCATACCTAGCCATTTTGAATTTCAGGCTACAAAATTAAACACTTGTTTAAATTAAACGTTTGTTTAAATGTTAAAATTTGTAAAAAATTAACAAAGACTAATGCAAGTGACTTTGTAAAGGTGTATAAAAAAGGAAAATCACTGTAAGGTTTTATTTATCCTACAGTGATTTTTGTTAAAAATGTATAAATGGAAATTTTATTTTTTTCTGAGTTCGAAAATGTCTTTTCTACGGTCTTTCAGGTTTTTTACACTTCCAAACTGGTTGAGGTTTCTAAGCAGGTCGATATCGACATCGGCAATTAAAATCATTTCGGTATTTGGAGTAGCTTCGGCTTTTATACCGTTGGCAGGGAAGGCGAAATCGCAGGGTGTAAATACCATGGATTGGGCAAATTGTATATCCATATTATGAACTTTGGGTAAATTACCCACACTGCCGGCAATGGCAACATAACATTCGTTTTCAATGGCACGGGCCTGAGCACAATGTCTAACGCGTGAATAGCCGTTTTGTGTATCGGTTAAAAAGGGTACAAATAAGATATCCATACCTTCATCGGCCAGCAAACGGCTTAATTCCGGAAATTCGGAATCATAGCAGATTAAAATACCAATTTTACCACAATCGGTATCGAAAGCCTGTAATTTATGTCCGCCTTCCATACCCCAGACTTTCGCTTCGTCTGGCGTTACATGTAGTTTTTCGTAGCGTTCTGTTGTTCCATCTCGTTTGCACAAATACCCCACATTGTATAAGCGATTATCCTCTGCAATTTCGGGCATACTCCCGGTTATGATATTAATGTTATATGAAATGGCCAGTTTTGAAAACTGATGTACAATTTCGGTTGTGTGTTCTGCAAGTAGTCTGATAGCTTCAGGCTCTGACAAATGATTGTCTTTCGCCATTAACGGCGCATTAAAAAATTCGGGGAATAAAGCAAAATCGCTGCGGTAACCCGATACAGCATCAATAAAATATTCGGCTTGCTGCATCACTTCATCCAGATTTTTGTACGGACGCATTTGCCATTGAATTAACCCTAAGCGAACTATTTTTTTTATAGTGGCAGCTTTAGTTTCCTTCTTCTCATAATAAATATTATCCCACTCCAGTAATACAGCGTAGTCTTCAGAATTGGTGTCGCCTTCCAGATAATTTTTCAAGACTCGGGTAGGATGGAAGTCATTAGAAATCTGAAAATTTAATACCGGATCGTGTATTTCTTTGCGTCTTACTTTTTCAATGTATTGTTTAGGTGTTAACTCACTGGAATATTTGTGGTAATTAGGGATTCGGCCTCCAAAGGCCAGCCCTCTCAAATTAAGCCGCTCGCATAATTCTTTACGATAATCGTATAGACGTCTCCCCAGACGAAGCCCTCTGAATTCCGGTTTTATAAACACATCGATACCGTAAATAACATCGCCGTTTTTGTTGTGGGTGCTAAATGTATAATTTCCGGTAATTTGTTTATAGGTATGTGCATCGTCAAATTTTTTGTAATCTACAATTATCGATAATGCACAACCGGCAATCTGGTTATTTATTTTAATAACAACCTGACCTTCTGGAAATCGTTTAATCAGGGTTTCAATCTGGTGTTCCCGCCAGTACGAATCGGGCATACTGCTGTATGATTCTATCATGGCAGCCTTGAGTTCCTGATAATCATCTAAACTTAAATACGCCAGTTCAATATTTTCAATGTCTTCCATAGCATGGTGGTTTACTGATCAACTATAATTCGTAACACCAGAATCTCAAATTAGGTTTAGGAGTCCGGAGTTTTAGTACTGAAATGTACAAATTAAAAGCTCATGTTGATAGAAAATCGATACCGTAATTTTAAGTATATCAAATGAATATATATTTTCTTATGCCCTTATTTTAGATACAAAATCCTTAATTTTTAATACCCCGTTTTCCGTTAAATGTTTTATAAAAGCACTACCTATTATAGCGCCTTTGGTATAGGTTGTAGCCTGATTAAATGTAGTATCGTTATTAATTCCGAAACCGATAATCTGCGGGTTTTTAAGTTGCATTTCGGAAATACGTTTAAAATATGCCGTTTGTTCTTCGCCGAATCCCGACTGACTTCCGGTTACGCTGGCACTACTAACCATGTAAATAAACCCGTTGGAAATATCATCAATAAATCTTATTCGTTCGTCGGAGGTTTGAGGTGTAATTAAAAAGACATTAATCAATCCATATTTATCAAATATTGTCTTGTAATGCGCGTTGTATTCAGCTACGGGTAAATCGGGAATAATTAATCCATCGATACCAATTTCAGCACACTTTTTACAAAATGCTTCAACGCCATATTGTAGCATAGGATTAAAATAGCCCATAATAATTAATGGAATGGAAACGGTTTTTCTGATATCTTTTAATTGTTCGAATAATATGGTTGTAGTCATGCCATTTTGTAATGCTTTTGTAGAGCTGGCTTGTATGGTTGGGCCATCGGCTAAAGGGTCGCTAAACGGTAAGCCAATCTCAATCAAATCAACACCAGCTTGTTCCAGTTGTTCTATGATAGTAACTGTATTGCTTAATTCAGGATATCCAGCCGTAAAATATATAGACAGTAAAGTATTTTCGTTTTGAAGTGTATTGTTAATTCTATTCATGATTTCAAACTATAACTTAAAATAATTAATGTAGGTGTTTAAATCTTTATCACCACGTCCGGATAAACTCAATACCACTATGTCTTCTGGTTTAAATTCTCGGGTGTTAAATACAGCAAGAGCGTGCGAACTTTCAATAGCAGGAATAATACCTTCCAGTTTACAAAGTTCCATACCGGCTTGCATGGCCTGATCGTCTGTAATTGAGATAAATTCTGCACGGCCTGTTGTATATAAATTAGCATGCATTGGTCCCACTCCTGGGTAATCCAGACCTGCAGATATAGAATAGGGCTCCGTAATTTGTCCGTCTTCTGTCTGCATTAACAAGGTTTTACTGCCATGAATAATACCTTCTTTTCCAAGTGCTGAGGTTGCGGCACTCTCTCCAGAATCCACTCCTAAACCTGCAGCTTCCACAGCAATTAAATTCACATCGGTTTCGTCTAAATACTGATAGAAAGCCCCGGCAGCATTACTGCCTCCACCGACACAGGCAATGATGTGGTCTGGTTTTTTACGTCCTTCTTTTTCCTGTAATTGCCCTTCTATTTCCTGCGAAATAACCGCCTGAAAACGGGCTACCATATCGGGGTAGGGATGAGGTCCAACAACGCTTCCTATAATGTAATGGGTGTTAACCGGGTTATTAATCCAGTCGCGTATGGCTTCGTTAGTGGCATCTTTTAAAGTTCTGCTTCCTGAAAGCGCCGGAACAACAGTAGCTCCAAGCATTTTCATGCGAGCCACATTTGGCGCTTGGCGGGCAATATCAATTTCACCCATATATACAATGCATTCCAGCCCCATAAGTGCACAAACCGTAGCGGTGGCCACACCATGTTGACCGGCACCAGTTTCTGCAATAATTCGTTTTTTACCAAGACGTTTTGCCATTAAAATCTGACCTATCGTATTGTTAATTTTATGTGCACCGGTGTGGTTTAAATCTTCACGTTTTAAATAGATTTTTGTATTGTATTTTTCACTTAAGCGCTTAGCATAATAAAGGGGAGATGGCCTTCCAACATAGTCTTTTAATAATTGTTGAAATTCTTCCTGAAAAGAAGGCTCATACATTATTTTTAAATAATTCTGGCGTAATTCCTCTACATTAGGGTACAGCATTTCTGGGATATAAGCTCCCCCAAATTCGCCGTAATACCCTTTATCGTTTATATTGTAACTCATAGCTGGTGTTGTAGTGTTAATGTGTAATTTTGTTTTAAAATGAACTAAAGTATTTAGGTTTTTAAACCCGGGTTTGGTCTCAAACTTACTGTTAACATCTATGGCATAACAGTATTTTGAGGCCGGACTATTAAAAAAATCATTTAACTTTTTAATTTCATCCGGACCAATGCCTCCACTTAAAAAATAGGGTTTTGTAGACGGGTAATTCTTAAGAATATTCCAGTTAAAAGTATAACCATTTCCTCCTGGAAGCTTCCCCTTAGTGTCGAATAGAAAATAGTGGCAAAAGGGTTCGAAGGGTTTTAAAATAGTAAAGTTGAAATCATCTTGTATAGAAAATACTTTTATAAGATCTATATCTGGTAATTGATTTTTTAACGTTTTAAAGAAAGTAACTGATTCTTCACCGTGCAGCTGTACTGCGTGAAGATTGTGTTTTAAAATTGTTGATTTTACAGTTTCCAGATCGGCATTTACAAATACACCAACTTTTTTAATGGTTTCCGGCAATTCCGGAATTTCAGTAGAGAAAAGCCGTGCTGAATTCTCGTAAAATATAAATCCGAGATAGTCTGGTTTTAAACTGCCAACCGCTTTAATATTGTCAGGGTATTTCATGCCGCATACTTTCAGTTTCATATTACGAATTTAAAGCGTTTATAAACTGTGCAGCACTTGCTCCGGCGTTATCGGTTTTCATAAAATTTTCACCAATTAAAAAGCCTTTGTATCCAAAAGGTTTCAAGGTTTTTATGGCTTCGATACTACTGATGCCACTTTCAGAGACCTTTACAAAATCGGTTGGAATAATTTCACTAAGGCTTTTGCTGGTTTCCAAAGACACCTCGAAAGTTTTTAAATTCCGGTTATTTACACCAAGCATATCCAGGCTGGGCATAACAGACTTATGAAGTTCTTCTTGATTATGTACTTCTAATAGCACTTCTAAATTTAAACTTTTAGCCAGTTCGGAAAAGCGTTTAATATCTTCACGGGGCAAAATAGCAGCGATTAATAAAATAACATCTGCACCGTAGGCTTTGGCTTCGATAATCTGATATTCATCTATGATGAATTCTTTGCGCAACAAGGGCAGATTGCAAGACGCTCTTGCGGTTAATAAATCATCTAAACTACCTCCAAAATATTTGCCATCGGTTAATACGGACATCCCGCAAACACCTGCACTTTCGTAACCTTTAGCCACATCGAAAACATTTAAACTCTGGTTAATTAAGGCTTTTGATGGTGATCTGCGTTTATGTTCTGCAATAATACCTGTTGTACTCTGTTTCAAAGCTGAAACCAATGAGTTTACGGGCCTGTTAAATAGTACAGAATGTTCTAGTTGCTCTACCGGAATCAGGCTTTTTCTTAAGGCAACCTCAAGTCGTTTGTCGGCTACAATTTTTTCTAATATATTCATGATGCTATGCGCTTAAGTCTACTAAAATTTTGAATCGTTTTAAGGCTTCACCTGATTCTAAAGAAACTTTGGCTGCTTCGAAACTGTCTGAAATCGAGATTTTATTCACGGTAGCTATGGCCATAGCGGCATTGGTACAGACCACATTATTTTGTGCTTCCGTTCCTTTTCCATTTAGAATATTAACAAAAATATCTGCGGCTTCATGCACGGTATTTCCTCCAAAAATAGCCTCTTGAGAAATACGGGACACTCCAAAATCTTCAGGTGACAACATGGTTTCCGCATGGTTTGAAATCACCTTGGTATCACAGGTCAGTGAAATTTCGTCGTAACCATCCAAAGCGTGTAAAATCGTGAAGTTTTTATCTGTATTCTGGTATAAATATCCATATAACCTTGCCAGTTCCAGACTAAATACCCCCACCAACTGATTTTTAGGAAAGGCAGGATTTACCATTGGACCAAGCATATTAAAGAACGTTTTTACACCAAGTTCTCTTCTTATAGGAGCTACGTTTTTCATGGCGGGATGGAATAGGGGAGCATGCAAAACACAAATGCCGGCTTTTTCCAGACAGCGTTCTAAAAAACCGGAATCATTAGTGAATTTTACACCCAGAGTTTCTAAAACATTACTGGAACCAGAAACAGAAGAGACTCCGTAATTGCCATGTTTGGTAACATTTACACCTGCTCCGGCCGTAATGAATGAAGCCAGTGTTGAGATGTTGAACGTATCTTTACCGTCTCCACCTGTACCACATAAATCAATGGTATTATATTCCGAAAAATCCACTGCCAGACATAAGTCCAACAGGGCATCCCTGAAACCTTCCAGTTCGTCGGTGGTAATGCTGCGCATCATATAGACCGTTAAAAAAGAAGCTATCTGGCTTTGGTTGTATTTACCAAGTGAAATGTTTACAAGAACATCTTTCGCTTCTTTTTTAGTAATATGCTCGTGATTGATGAGTCTGTTAAGTATTTGTTTCATAATTAGGAGTCTAACCAGTTTTTAAGCATTTGTTTTCCATTAGGCGTTAAAACCGATTCGGGATGATACTGTACACCTCTAACATTGTAAATTTTATGGCGTAAGGACATTATCTGTCCGTTTTCATCAAAAGAAGTGGCTTCCAAAACTTCCGGAAGTTTCGTGTCTACCACCCAGGAATGGTAGCGACCTACAGGAAAAGAGGTGTCAAACCCTTTAAATAAAGTTTCATCGTTTACAGCTAAAGAAACCTGAGTGGCCACCCCGTGGTAAACCGTATCTAAATTGGAAATAGTACCACCAAAAACTTCGGCTATAGCTTGTTGTCCTAAACATACCCCAAGAATGCTTTTGGTAGGGGCATAGGTTTTTATTATAGGTTTTAACAGACCGGCTTCGTCTGGAATTCCAGGGCCGGGAGACAGTACAATTTTATCGAAAACAGCGACTTCTTCCAGACTGATTTTATCATTGCGACGTACGGTAACCTGACAGCCTAGATCCTCGAGGTAATGCACCAGATTATAAGTAAAACTGTCGTAATTATCTATAACTAATATATGTTTCATAATGCGATGTATCGTTTAAGTTTTTTAGATGCTATTTGCTAGTTCGATAGCTTTGGTTAGGGCGCCCAGTTTGTTGTATACTTCCTGTAATTCGTCTTCCGGTTTAGATTTTGAAACTATTCCTGCTCCGGCCTGCCAGTGCAATTTATGGTCTTTACTTAAAAATGTTCGTATCATGATGGCATGATTAAAGTTACCATCAAAATCCATAAAACCAATGGCACCGCCGTAAAATTCCCTACTGGTTTTTTCGTATTTTTCTATAAGCCGCATGGCCATATGTTTTGGAGCTCCGCTTAAAGTGCCTGCCGGAAAAGTATCGGCTACGACTTGCATGGTTGAGGTGTTTTTGTGTTTTTTACCGGTAACCTTGCTCACCAGGTGAATGACATGAGAGAAAAACTGTACCTCGCGGTAGGTATCTACAGTTACCTCATTACCATGACGGCTTAAATCGTTCCTTGCCAGATCGACCAGCATAACGTGTTCGGCATTTTCTTTGTCGTCTAAAGCCAATTGTTTAGCCAGTTCGGCATCTTTTTCATCGTTTCCGGTGCGCTTAAATGTTCCTGCAATAGGATGAATTTCTGCCTGACCGTCTTTAACTACTAGTTGTGCTTCCGGAGAACTGCCAAAAATTTTAAAGATTCCATAATCGAAATAAAACAGGTAAGGCGAGGGGTTAATACTACGTAAAGCACGATATACATTAAACTCGTCTCCTTTAAATTCCTGAGAGAATTTTTTAGATAACACTAACTGGAATACATCACCCCGTGCACAATGTTGCTTAGCCAGTTCCACATGCTTTTTGTATTCTGCATCTGTTAAATTAGATTTGATATCTTGTTCCACAGAAAACTGATAACTGGCAAACTGATTGGCTTTAATGAGTTGATGGATATCATCAATATTATTTTCGCCATCGTAACAATGTGCAAAAATGTAGGCTTCGTTTTTAAAGTGATTTATTGCAATAATGTTTTGATATACGGCATAATAAATGTCGGGAATATCTAAACCTTTGTCTTTTTTTGAAATGGAAAGGTCTTCAAAATAACGTACCGCATCGTATGCGATATAGCCAAAAACACCATTATTTATAAATTTAAAATCGCTGTTCGAGTCCACTTTAAATCGTTTAGTGAATTCGTGAATGCTTTCCGTAACATTCGTGTTTTGATCGATAATATTTGTGATTGATTCACCATTGGGTAATCGTTGGGTTATATTCTCATGTTGTACTTTAATCGAGGCTATGGGATTAAAACAGATATAGGAAAAACTGTTATCATTGGCGTGGTAATCACTACTCTCTAATAAAATACTGTTAGGAAACTTATCCCGAATTTTTAGATAAACACTTACCGGGGTTATCGTGTCGGCCAGGATTTTTTTGTAATGTGTGGTTAATTTGAATGTTTTCATCTTTTAATTGCAATAAAAAAGGCTTGTCGTGAATGACAAGCCTTGTTTGTATTATGTTTAAAATATACTATAGGTCTAGTTCACGAAGTTTGAGTTTCGAGAGTTCCACCACCAAGTAATATTTAAATTTATTTTCAAAATTGTTATTTATTTGTATCAAATATAGCAATGTATATTTAGTTATCAAATAAAAATATTTAAAAAGTAAAATAAAAATTCCTGCAGCTCAATAGTTTACTATTAAGACTGCAGGAATTAAAGCAATCACACATTGCTATCAAGAATTGAATTAGGGAGTTCTTAGTATTTTAAAGACACGTTTAAATCGAATTCATCGTAAATGGCTTTGTCTTGTAAGTTGTCGAAGAAGCTAGCCGATCCGTATTTAATATCGTATTTAGTTCTGTCTATTTTTAAAGCTGCAGTAGCAGTTCCATCAGCTACATGCATTTTAAATGTAATAGGCTTAGTAATTCCTTTAATAGTTAAGTCACCAGTTACAGTATAATCTGCTCCAGAACCTTCAACTTTCGTGAATTTTAAAGTAGCCGTCGGATATTTTTCAACACCAAAGAAATCGTCTGCTTTTAAATGCCCGTCTAATTTATCTTTCCATTCTCCTTCAAGGTCTTTTGTATTAATGCTTGTCATATCCATAGTAAAGTCACCACCGACTAAGGTTTTCCCACTAAAAGAAAGCGCCCCTTCTTTTAAACTGATAGTACCGTTATGTTCTCCAGTTACTTTGTGACCTACCCAAGTGATTGTACTTTCTTTAACATCAACTTTTTTGTCTTTTAAAGTTGTGAATGAAGCAAAAGCTAAGGCTAATACTAAAACTGCTGCTCTTTTAATTGAATTTTTCATTTGAAATTTAATTTAGGTTTTGTTTTTATTTGAATTAATTATATAGTTGAAAACAATTCGTTTTCAGGTTTTCTTACTTTTTTATAATGTTGTGTCTGGTCTTCTTCTGCTCGGTATCCCAGAGTAATTACCACAGCTGCGTTTAAGTTTTCTTTTTCTAAACCTAAAATTTGATTGTACGCCTTACTGTCGAAACCTTCCATAGGACAGGCATCGATTTTTAAGAATGCAGCGGCTGATAATAAGTTTCCTAAGGCGATGTAGGCCTGTTTTGCTGTCCAGTTGTCTTTTACTTCTGTAGGAAGTGCAACAACATTAGATTTCATCATGTCTGAATATCCCGTTAGATTTTCTTTGGCAATGCCTCGAGTTTCGCTAACATTATCAATATAGTTGTCTACAAGCGATTCATCGGCATCAGTCATATTTGCAAGAACAATCATGTGAGAGGCGTCTGTAATCTGAGATTGATTCCATGAAGCAGCTTTTAGTTGTTCTCTTGTGGCTTTATCTTCCACAATTATAACTTTATAAGGTTGTAAACCGTAAGAAGATGCTGACAACTGAATAGCTTCTTTTAAAATGTTTAAATCCTCTTCGGATATTTTTTTAGTATTGTCGAATTGCTTTACAGCATATCTCCAGTTAAGTTGTTTAATATAAGTATTCATAGTATTGTTGTCTTTACTTTAATTGTATATACAAGTGTTTGAGTTTTAAAAAAATTACGATCTCAGTTTTGTCAATAAAAAATTTAAAGTTTCCATTTCTTCGGCCGATAGGTTAGCGGTAATGTCGGCTTCAGTTTGTTCCAGAACAGGATCTATTTCTTTTAGCAGTTTAAGTCCATCCTGAGTGATGAAAATTTCAACTTTGCGTCTGTTCTTTTCGCAAACAAAACGTTCTACATACCCTTTGGCTATAAGTTTATCGACCAATCGCGTGGTATTACTCATTTTGTTTATCATACGATCCTGAATATCCTGTAAGTTGGCAGGACTTCCTTTTTTACCTCTTAAAATGCGTAATACATTAAATTGTTCGTTAGAAATATCGAAAGATTTTAAAACACAATTTACAATATCTTTTGTCCATATACTGGAGTAATTAATATTGAGAACCGTTTTCCGTTTTAGTGGAATAGGCTTTGTAGATTTTAATATGTCTTCCAATTGTTTCATGTACAATATTTGTATATACAAATGTAGTGGATTTTTTGAATACGCGATACATTTAATTCATATTTTTTTGTTAAAGTTTTTAAATTGACATTTTTGGTTCGTTACATTTATAGTATGAAGCATATATTAATTTTAGTTTTATTGGCAGTAGTATCCTGTAAAGAAGCTCCGAAAGAAAACGTTGTTTTAAATCACCCGAAGGAGGAGATGGGAGAAACTCAAGAAATTGTAAATCCGGAATTGACTATTTATAATTTTAATGAACTTGAGCCGCTATTACATAAAACAGGCGATAAAATTTATGTTGTGAATTTCTGGGCCACCTGGTGTGGACCCTGTGTAAAGGAATTACCTTATTTTGAAGAGCTACCAACAACTTATGGAGATAAAGATGTAGAGGTCCTGTTGGTAAGTTTAGATTTTGTAAACCAATACGAAACTAAGCTTAAACCGTTTATAAGGGAGCATGAAATACAATCGGAAGTTATAGCTTTAAACGATCCTGATGCCAATACCTGGATACCAAAGGTTAATGCAGATTGGTCTGGATCCATACCGGCTACTATAATATATACCAAAGATAAGCGAGAATTTTTTGAGCAATCGTTTACTTATGAAGCATTAGAACACGCTATTAAACAATTTATAAATTAAATATTATGAAAACTCTAAAAACACTTTCTGCAGTCATTATGCTATTAATTATGTCTGCATTTAGCTCAGGTATTAATTCAGGAGGCTATAAGGTTGGCGACATTGCAACCGATTTTAATCTTAAAAACGTAGATGGTAAAATGGTATCCTTAAAGGATTTTAAACATGCTAAAGGATATATTGTTATTTTTACCTGTAATACTTGTCCGTATGCTGTTTCCTATGAAGACAGAATTATAGCTTTAGATAAAAAGTACGCTTCTAAGGGGTATCCTGTAATTGCTATAATGCCAAATAATACAGATATTAAACCAGCTGATAATCTGGATGCGATGAAAGTAAGAGCTAAAGAAAAAGGCTTTACATTTCCGTATGTAATCGATGCCGATCAGTCTATATATCCGCAGTATGGTGCAACTAAAACGCCGCATGTTTTTGTACTTCAGAAAACGAATAAAGGAAATGTAGTAAAATATATAGGAGCTATCGACGATAATTATCAGGATCCTGCAGCAGTAAAAACAAAATATGTAGAAAATGCTGTAGATGCTTTGTTATCTGGTGAGGAAATAAAAGAAACCGAAACAAAAGCTATAGGCTGTACTATTAAGGCTTAGTATTTCTAAAATATTTTATGTTAAAATCCGAAATATCATATTTCGGATTTTTTTTCGTTTATCTCTTAAAGAAATTCTAAATTTGTGCAATAAATGCGAAAATAACATGGCAGATTTAACACAGGAAGAGTGGGCAGACCAACTGGCTAACGATGATAATGCAGTAATTTTGGATGTAAGAACCGATGATGAAGTAGATCAGGGGTATATTCCAAATGCGAAGCATATCGATATTTATTTAGGCGAAGAATTCGTAAAACAGGTTGATGCTCTGGATAAGTCTAAAACCTATTATGTGTATTGCAGATCCGGAATGCGTAGTGCAAAGGCTTGTGCTATTATGAATCAATTAGGATTTGAAAACACTTATAACCTTTTAGGCGGTTTTATGGACTGGGCAGGAGATATTGTTGAGCCATAAGATTTTATCAAATATGAAACCCTTAGTTCTAAATTTAGGAATTGTTCTGGTATTGTTGTGCGGTGTGAGCTGTAAAGACGATACATCTAATACTATAGAGCAGGTTTCTGTGACTGAAATGCAATCGATAATAGCCATGGACGATGTGCAGCTTGTGGATGTCAGACATCCGTCGGAAATTGAAGAACACGGCTATATTCATAATTCACAGAATATCGATTTTAATTCGCCAACATTTAAAGAAGATATTAAAAATCTGGATAAACAACGCCCGGTGGTTTTGTATTGTCACAGTGGAACAAAAAGTTCCAAATGTGCCAAAGAGCTGAGAGCAGCGGGTTTTGTAAAAGTTTACGACCTGCAAGGCGGGATTTCGGAATGGAAACATAAAGGAAACCCCGTTAAATATTTGGTAAATTAATAAATAAAACAAAAAAGTCTGCTTTCGGCAGGCTTTTTTGTTTTATTTACTATAATAGTACTAATGTAGTTTTTAATGTCCCAGTTTATTCTTTACTAAGCCTTCTGCCAAAATTTCAATGGCTCTTTCTATTTTCCTTATTCAGGCGATTTATATGGCTTTAATGTATACTTTATTTTAAAATCAGGTATTCCGGAAATAGTTTAGTGTTACTTCAAAAGACTTTCTCTTAGCCTGTAAATTAGATGTCTATGGCTTTGAATTTTAGTGTTATTAAATAACACTTGGCGCATAAATAATCCAAAATCTTTCAGTTTTCATAAAATTAGAGGCTTCAAAATGTATTATTGTTAAAAATACGTATTGCGTAAGATTTTTATACGTAAAAATATATTTAATTAAGTATAAATACTTAATTTTGATTAAGTAATCGAAAATATACTACGTATATGAAAACAATTATCGTCGTTGGAAATGGAATGGTTGGTTATAAATTTTGTGAAAAATTTGTAGCTAAATTAGTCGGAGAAGCTTATAAACTAATAGTGTTTGGGGAAGAACCCCGACCAGCTTACGATCGTGTACATTTGAGTGAGTTCTTCGAAAATCAAGATGCGAAGGCTTTGGAAATGGCTCCTGCAGAATGGTATAAGGACAATAATATCGATTTAATTGTTGGAGAACGGGTAACCGATATTCATAGGGAAAGTAAAAAAATTACAACGACTAAAGATGTTGATTATTCGTATGATTATCTGGTTTTGGCGACAGGATCATCTGCTTTTGTACCTTCTATTAAAGGGGTAGAGAAAGACGGTGTTTTTGTGTATCGTACCATAGAAGATCTGGAAGCCATGCTGGATTATGCAGCTAAGTTAAAAGCAAGGAATCCGAAGGCCAGAGCAGCAGTTTTAGGAGGTGGACTATTAGGGCTGGAAGCAGGAAAGGCTGTTTTAGATATGGGCTTAGAGCCTCATATAGTAGAATTTGCGCCTAAATTAATGCCAAGACAATTAGATACAAGAAGTAGTCAGGTACTTAAATTAAAGCTAGAGTCTATGGGGCTGAATATTCATTTAAGTAAGGCAACAAATCAGATTCTAGGGAATGGTGCTATTACGGGTATGGAGTTTGGTGAGGATGATGTGCTGGATGTGGAGATGCTTATAATATCGGCTGGAATTCGGCCGCGTGACGAGCTGGGAAAAACCTGTAATTTAGAAATGGGATTTCGTGGCGGTATTGTTGTTAATAATAAGATGCAGACTTCCGATGAGGCTATTTTTGCAATAGGCGAGGTGGCTTTGTATAAGGACATGATTTATGGTTTGGTGGCTCCGGGCTATGATATGGCCGAGGTTGCGGTAAATCAGATTTTAGGAGAATCTGCATTGATGGTTGAGTCTATAGATATGTCTACTAAATTAAAATTAATAGGAGTTGATGTAGCTAGTTTTGGAGAGCCGTTTATGCCTGCTTCTAAGGGGCATTCTGTAATTTTTGAAAATAAAACCCAGCACCTGTACAAAAGAATAAATGTGAGTTTAGACGGAAAGTCACTGTTAGGTGGAATTCTAGTAGGTGATGCTTCCGATTATAACATGTTGCATCAAATATATTTAAACGGAATGACGATTCCGGAAGATCCGTCTCAGTTAATTTTACCAGCCAGCGATGGGGCTTCTTCTTTTGGAAGCGTGCTCGATTTACCGGATAATGCTCAAATTTGTTCTTGTGAAAATGTGTCTAAAGGGACAATTTGTTCTGCTGTATCCGAGGGAGGATGCGAAGGTTTATCAGCAGTAGTATCCTGTACTAAAGCGAGTACGAGTTGTGGCGGTTGTAAGCCTATGGTTACCGATTTGGTAAATGAAACCTTAAAGTCTCTGGGAAAAACAGTTAAAAATGTAATTTGTGAACATTTTGCCTATAGCAGACAGGAGTTATACGGCATTGTAAAAGTTAAAAAATTAAAAACCTTCGATGAGGCTTTAGAAGTTTGTGGTTCTGGCGATGGCTGTGAAATCTGTAAACCTTTGGTTGCTTCTATTTTTGCCAGCCTTTATATGGATACCGCAAATAAAGAAGATGTTATTCAGGATTCCAATGATAAGTTTCTTGCTAATATTCAACGCAATGGTACCTATTCTGTAGTGCCCCGAATTCCGGGAGGAGAAATTACGCCAGATAAACTTATAGTACTTGGTGAAGTAGCCAAGAAATACGATTTATATACTAAAATTACCGGTGGGCAGCGTATCGATTTATTTGGAGCCGAACTAAATGATTTACCTGCCATCTGGAAATTATTAATAGATGCTGGTTTTGAAAGCGGACATGCGTACGGCAAATCATTAAGGACCGTAAAAAGCTGTGTAGGATCGACCTGGTGTCGCTATGGTCTGGATGAAAGTGTAAGTTTCGCAATCGAACTCGAAGAACGCTATAAAGGTCTGCGTTCACCTCATAAAATTAAAGGAGGAGTTTCGGGTTGTATCAGAGAATGTGCAGAGGCAAGAGGTAAAGATTTCGGTGTCATAGCTGTGGAAGGCGGTTGGAATTTGTACGTGTGCGGGAACGGAGGAGCAACACCTAAACACGCCGTGTTACTGGCTGAAAAAATAGATAATAATACTGTTATAAAATATCTGGATCGGTTTTTAATGTATTATATCCAAACAGCGGCGCCTTTAATGCGTACAGCAACCTGGCTGGAGAAGCTTGAAGGCGGTTTGGAACAATTGAAAAAAGTGGTAATAGATGATAGTTTAAGCATAGGAGAAGATCTAGAACGCGAAATGCAAGGTCTTGTAAATGCTTACGAATGCGAATGGAAACAGGTTATTGAAAGTGAAGAAAAGAAAATGCGTTTTAAACATTTTATCAATTCCGATGATTCCGATGATAATCTGGTATTTGTACCTATGCGCGATCAAAAAATGCCTGAACCATGGACGGTTTAATTTTTAACATCTAAAAATACAAAGTCATGAATACAATATTAGAGCGATATGCCAGTGTAAGTACCTCTACAGCTGTTAATGTCTGGTTTCGGGCAGCTGAAGTGAGTAAGTTTCCTGCTAACGGCGGTGTTTGCGTAAAGTATAAGGATAAGCAAATAGCAGTCTATTATTTTAAAAGACGTAATGCCTGGTATGCCTGCCAGAATGTTTGCCCGCACAAACTGGAAATGGTTTTGTCCAGAGGGATGATTGGCGATGAAAAAGGGACTCCGAAAGTAGCATGCCCGTTACATAAAAAAACATTTTCTCTGGAAACAGGTGAAAATCTAAATGGCGATTTGAATGCAATTACTATTTATCCGGTAAAAGTAGAGGACAACTTTGTGTATATCGGATTTTCTGAATAGATTTGAGTATATCTTAACCTAATTAAATCAGCGTGAGTACAAAATTTGAACAGGCTATAGCATTAATCGATGAAAAAAACTCGAAAGATCAAAATCAGGAAATTATAGATGGAGTATCTTATCCGAAGGAGTTAGTGTATTCTCGTCGAATGACAGATTGTTTGTTAAATTTCAAATCCGATGCCTCAGAGGCTCTTCAAATTGCAGCCAGAGCTCAGCATATTTGCCGATGGGAAATCCCGAGAAAAGATTATCCAATGGATAAACCTGGCTATATGAGTTGGAGAAATGAGCTTAAAAAAATGCACGTTGGTTTAGCGGGCGATATTCTGAAACAAGTGGGGTACGACGAAGAATTTATAGCACGTGTTCAGTTTTTAATCAGTAAAAAATCGTTTAAAAAGGACGCCGATTCTCAGACTTTGGAGGATGTAGTGTGTCTGGTTTTTCTTCAGTATTATTTTGAAGATT
This sequence comes from Formosa sp. S-31, assembly GCF_051172795.1. NCBI lineage: Bacteria > Pseudomonadati > Bacteroidota > Flavobacteriia > Flavobacteriales > Flavobacteriaceae > Formosa > Formosa sp. S-31. The sequence goes on along the minus strand of NZ_JAENDK010000009.1, from coordinate 232,315 downwards.
TCGCTTCAAAACACAGTGATGAAAAGTTGATTGATATAGTTAAAAAAACCTGGAATAAAATGTCTGAAACCGGACATAAAAAAGCACTTGAATTATCATATTCAGACAAGAGTTTAAATCTTATAAAACAAGCTTTAGCTTAATTTTTGCATGAATGGCAACAGTAGTTCTTTAGATAGCAGTACATTTAACAGGCTACGCCGTTTATATATTATTGCTTTAAGTGCTATTGCATTTTCCATTATTGTTAGTCAGTTTATTATCCGTAACTTCTTAAAGGATCAGCAGGACGACTCTACCGTTATAAACGTAGCCGGGCGGCAACGTATGTTGAGTCAGAAATTGAGTAAAGAAGTTTTGTTACTGACTAATACGAGTATCGTATCGGAGCGGAAAGCTCTTAAGGATACTTTAAAATCTACTTTACAACTTTGGCAAACAAGTCATAAAGCTTTATTAGAGGGCGATGCCAGTCTCAACTTATCCGGACGTAACAGTTCGGCTGTACTACTTAAATTTTCAGATCTGGAGCAGCCCTATACGGTTATTTCGGAAGCAGCAAAGTCGTTGATTGGGGTGTTGGATTCTAATCCGGAAGTATCAAAAGAGAAATTATTGCCTTATATGAATAAGGTGATTGCCAACGAACAGCAGTTTCTGATTAAAATGGATGATATTGTAAATCAATACGATTTTGAAACCAATCAGAAAGTAAAATTACTACAGCACTGGGAACTTGCCTTAACGGTATTTACTTTGATTTTATTACTGGCAGAGTTTTTCTTCATATTTAAGCCAACTGCCCGTATGGTCATGCAAATAATAAATAAATTAATGGTGTCTGAGCAAAAGGCCATTAATACCGCTCATGAAGCTGATCGTCTACGGGAAGAAAATGAAAAATCGGTTAAAGAATTACGGGTTTTGAGTCAGGCAATGGACAAGACTTTATTATTTGCCCGAGTGACTTCTGAAGGACATATTTTACACATCGGAAGTAAATTTTCCCGCTTGTTCAATTTTTCCAACTCTTCGAATGGGCAGACGTTTTCAGAAATCTTAAGTCAGGACAAAAAACAGCAGGAATATCTAGAACATTTATTAAAGGCGTATCACAAATCAGGATGGCAAGGTGAAATTAAGGCGGAAACGAAAGCAGGAAATATGCTTTGGCTGGAAATGTATATGGTTCCGGTGCAATTAAAACAGGAACAATTCGAACTTATAATTATAGCTTCAGATATTACAGATAAGAAACAGGCCCAACTGGAAGTGGAAACACTTACTCGCGAAAGTTATGAAGAGCGAATGAATCAGCAGAAAATAATTTCGAGTAAGATTATTGAAAACCAGGAGAAAGAACAAAACAGAATAGCTAAGGATATACATGACGGCATAGGCCAGATGCTTACGGGATTAAAGTATAATCTGGAGAGTATTAATCTGGATAATATTGAAAAGGCGAGCAAAAAAGTAGAAGACCTCAAAGGTTTGGCCGCTAGTATAATTCAGGGGGTGCGGGCTGCTACTTTTAATTTAACACCGCCAGAGTTGAGCGATTATGGTATTGTGCCGGCATTAACTAAGCTTACTCAGGAGCTTTCTAAATTAACCGGGAAAAAAATAGTACTTCATAATACCAGTAATTTTAATAAGCGTTTAGATAATCTCGTAGAAATAAATATTTATCGCATTACGCAGGAAGCCATAAATAATGCTATTAAATATGCAGATTCTACATATATATTAATTACGATTTCTCATAGCGAACATATTTTAAGCGTGGTTATAGACGATGACGGAAAAGGCTTTGATGTAAACCAACCTAAAAATGTAAGAACCGGGGACGGAGGTATGGGAATGACTTTTATGAAAGAACGTATTAATTATATAAACGGACGCCTGTTTTTAAGTTCATCACCAGAAACAGGAACCAGAATTACACTTAATATCCCAATTTAATTACGTGATTTTACTTAAATTTTAATTAATTTGTACTTATATAAAAATAGGTAATATAGTATGATAAATGTTGTTTTAGCCGACGATCATGTTTTAGTTCGTGACGGTATCAAGTCGCTTTTGGAAGATCAGGAAGGGGTTCACGTTATAAATGAAGCTTCAAACGGAAAGGAAGCACTCCAGATTTTAAAGGTATCTGACCCTGATATTCTTATTGTTGATATTCGTATGCCGGAAATGAATGGAATAGAGGTGGTTGCAGCGTTAAAAGAACAAAATCACAAGGTTAAGACTCTTGTGTTGTCTATGCACGATTCCGAAGAGTATGTTTTAAACGCTATAAATGCCGGGGCAGATGGCTATCTGCTAAAAGGGTCGAGTAAAGAAGAGTTCATGAAAGCCTTGAATATGGTGGCTTCAGGGGGGAAATATTTCTCTGGAGATGTGTCTTCAATTATAGTAAATAACCTTAAAGCCAGAGGGACAGAGCCTCCCGTTGTTCAGGATACTTTGGCAGAACAATTTAAGTTAACCAAAAGAGAAAAGCAGATTCTGGCTTTGGTCTTAGACGGAAAAAGTAATAAGGAAATTGCAGAAGATTTAAATGTAAGTAAACGTACCGCAGAAGTACATCGATTTAATCTAATGAAAAAAATGGAGGTTAAGAACTTGATGGAATTAACTAAAATAGCTTCAAAATATAATCTTATTTAAGTTTTTCGCTGAATTTAAGTTAGTTAAAACGTAGTTTTTAATCTGATTTTTTGAATTTTTATTAAAATAATTTTGATTTTTTGTTAAGTACGTAATAGTTGAAATTATACGTAAATTTTTAAGTATTAATTAAGTATTAATACTTAATTTTATGTCGTTAACGTATAATACTGACTATTATGAAAACTGCAAAAGCCACAAAATTAGATCTTTTAAACTTTAAAAGCTTACCCATACGTACATTTTGGATTACGTCTATTGCTTTTTTTCTTTGTTTCTTTTCCTGGTTTGGTATTGTACCATTTATGCCCGATGTTGTTAAAGATCTGGGTTTAACACCTTCTCAAAAATGGAATTCAATAATTCTTGCTGTTTCAGGTACTGTCTTTGCCAGATTGCTTATAGGTAAGTTATGCGATAAATATGGTCCGCGATTATGTTATAGCTGGTTGCTGGTAATAGGAGCAATACCTGTGGTGCTACTTGGGCTGGTACAAACTCCATTTCAGTTTTTAGTGTGTCGCTTCTTTATCGGGTTTATCGGCGCTTCTTTTGTGATTACGCAATATCATACGTCTATAATGTTTGCACCTAATATCGTGGGAACTGCTAATGCTACTTCGGCGGGTTGGGGAAATTTAGGAGGAGGAGCCAACCGCTTAGGAATGCCTTTAATTGCTGCTGCAGTTGTGGGTTTCGGAGTTGCTGAAGCTGAAGCCTGGAGATACGCTATGATTATTGCCGGGGTAGTATGTTTTTTAATGGGACTGGTGTATTACAATTTCACTCAGGATACTTTAGATGGTAATTTTAAGGCTTTAAAGGCCGAAGGTAAATTACCAAAGACTAAAAAAGATGAGGTTGGCTTTTTGGAAGCTATAAAAGATTATCGTGTCTGGATTTTATTTTTTGTGTATGCCGCATGTTTTGGTATTGAGCTTACGGTATACGGTACTATGGATGATTATTTGCAGAATACTTTTCAACTGGAACGTGTTTCGGCAGGAAATATCGTGTTGTCCTTTGCTTTAATGAATATTTTTGCACGTACTTTAGGTGGCTTTTTTGGAGATAAATTCGGGAGTCTTAAAGGATTAAGAGGACGAGTGCTTTTTCTTTCTGTAATCCTGGCTGCCGAAGGTATAATCTTGTCTGTATTTTCATCTGTTAATGGCCTGGTTCTGGGTATTGTATTTCTGGTATTGTTTAGTTTGTCTGTACAAATGGCAGAAGGAGCAACGTTTTCTGTGGTTCCTTTTGTAAACAAAAAGGCGATAGGTTCTATTTCAGGAATTGTAGGTGCTGGTGGTAATGTGGGTGCATTTCTTGCCGCATTATTGCTAAAATCTAAATCGGCAGTTGCTGAAAAATCAGCAATTATCGCCAGTGAAGGCTTGGGGGCTGAGGCAGTAAAATCAGCTCAGGCAGCTGCGGCTTCAGAAGCCGTTTCAAGTGGTTATTTAATTATTGGGTTTATGGTGATAGTGGCCTCTCTGCTAACCTTAGCCATAAAGTTTAAAACTGTGAACGTAGAAGAGGAAGCGTCTGAATTTGAAGCGGAATTTGCTACACAATCTGTTTAAAACAGAAAGGATTATAATCGGCTTTTATTACATTTAATATAAATTATAATAGTGTTTAAAGAATTATGATGCTTCAAAAGGAAATAAAAACAACATGTTCGTACTGTGGCGTAGGTTGTGGAATTGTCGTTAAAAAGGACGAGAATAACAAGGTTTATGTTGAAGGCGATAAGGAGCATCCTGTTAATCGCGGTATGTTATGTTCTAAAGGGATGAATTTACATTATGTAGCCAACGATGTGTCAGACCGCATTTTGTTTCCTAGTATGAGGTGGAGTAAATCGCACCCGTTAGAACGCGTGTCCTGGGATACCGCTTTAGACCGAGCAGCAAAAGTGTTCCAATCCATTATAAAAAAGCATGGTCCGGATAGTGTAGGTTTTTACGTGTCCGGGCAATGTCTAACCGAAGAATATTACATAGCAAACAAACTAACAAAGGGGTTTTTAGGTACTAATAATATAGATACCAATTCCAGATTATGTATGAGTTCTGCGGTTGTAGGATATAAAAAAACTTTTGGTGAAGATTCTGTGCCCATTGCATATGCAGATATTGAATTGGCAGATTGCTTTTTAATAGCGGGCGCAAATCCTGCTTGGTGTCATCCTATACTATTCAGAAGAATAGAGCAGCATAAAGAAAAACATCCTGATGTGAAAATCCTGGTGGTCGATCCGCGCAAGACAGATTCTGCAAATTTTGCCGATTTGCATCTTCAAATTTTACCGGGAACCGATGTAGTACTCTATAATGCTATTGGCAGACGTTTAATAGAACGTGGTTTAATAGATAAATCGTTTATACGAAACCATACCGAAAATTTCGATAAGTATAAAAAACAAGTCTGTTCCACTTCACTTAAAGAAGCTGCAAAAATTTGTGGTATTTCTTTAGATGACATTAAAAAGGCTGCTCAGATTATCGGGCAGTCTAAGTCATTTATCAGTATGTGGGCTATGGGGTTAAACCAGAGTGCGGTTGGTGTTAATAAAAATTATGCTCTACTTAATTTGTCTTTAATCACGGGGCAGATTGGAAAACCGGGATCGGGGCCGTTCTCCTTAACCGGTCAGCCTAATGCCATGGGCGGTCGCGAAGTAGGAGGCATGGCTAATTTACTGGCGGCGCATAAAGATTTGTTTAATGAAACACACAGGCAGGAGGTTGCAGACTTCTGGAAGGTAGATAAGATATCAGATAAAGCCGGCTACACGGCAACAGAAATGTTTGAGGCCTTGGAGTCGGGTAAAATGAAAGCCGTTTGGATAGTATGTACTAACCCTATGGTAAGTATGCCTAATGCCAATAAAATAGAAAAAGCTTTAAAACAGGCTAAGTTTGTCGTGGTCCAGGATATTTCGCATCGATCGGATACTCTGGAACACGCCGATTTAATTCTTCCGGCAGCCGGTTGGTTGGAGAAGGAAGGAACTATGACGAATTCCGAGCGTCGCATTTCGTATTTGCCAAAGGTGATAGAAGCACCGGGAGAAGCCAAACCAGATGTTGAAATTTTGTGTGAGTTTGCTAATAAAATGGGGTTTGAAGGTTTTAATTACACTAATACAGCCGAAATTTATGCTGAATACTGCGCCATGACCAAAGGAACCAATATAGATGTATCTAAATTAACTTACGAGCGCTTAAAACAGGAAGGAACGTTTCAGTGGCCGGTTTCTGGAAACAGTTTTAACGGTACGGCAAGGTTGTTTGAGGATAAGCAATTTTATACGCCTTCAAAAAAAGCAATATTTAATATTCCTGAATTTACAGGTAATGTATCCGATCAGCCTAATGCTACGTATCCTTTAATTTTAACCACTGGACGGGTGAGGGACCAATGGCATACTATGACTAAAACAGGAAAAGTATCCCGATTAAAAACGCATTATAGTAGCCCGGTACTCGAAATAAGCCCTGTAGATGCTTTTATTAATAAATTGAAAGACGGAGATGTTGCGGAAGTGAGTAGTGCTAATGGTGTGGTACGGGTTCGTACTAAGGTTACCGATAGTGTTAAAAATGGTGTTGTTTTTCTGCCAATGCACTGGGGAAAGCAGCTGCAAAGCAGCTTAAACAGGACCAATAATTTAACACATACTATAGTCGATCCGGTATCTAAAGAACCTGATTTTAAATATACCAGGGTATCCGTGTCAAAATTTAAAAAGGTAAAGGAAAAAATAATCGTGGTAGGAGCCGGGGCAGCTGCCTTTCGTTTTATTCAGAATTATAGAGAACATATAGAAACGGATGAGATTGCAGTATTTTCCAAAGAGCATAATCCCTTTTATAATCGGGTGTTATTGCCTGAATACGTTACCGAAGAACTTACTTGGGAACAACTCTTAAAAATAAAGGAGCAGGAGTTAAAGCTCTTAAATATTACAATGCATTCGGGGCGATTTGTTGTTGATATAGACCGTAAGCAAAAATGCGTAATCGATAATGAAGGAAATTCGCATGCTTACGATAAATTAATTCTGGCGACTGGAAGTCGGGCTTTTGTGCCTAACGATGTTAATTTAAATTTACCAGGCCGGTTTACACTGCGTTCTAAAACAGATGCAGATAGATTTAAATCTTATTTAGACGGGACAAATTTAAATGCCGAAGCGCAGCACGTTACTATAGTTGGGGGGGGGCTTTTAGGTCTTGAGCTGGCGGCGGCACTCAAACACAGACAGGTTAAAACCACTATAATTCAGAGGGCTTCCAATTTAATGGAGCGCCAACTGGATGCTATTTCATGTAAATTACTTGCTAAACATGTTCAGGAATTAGGTATACAAATTTATTTCTCAAACGAAGTTAGTACCGTTTTTGATGGCGATGAAAAACATAGTCTGAATATAACTTTAAAAAGTGGAAAAACGTTTAAATCTAATGCTATAGTATATGCCATCGGGACGCGTCCTAATATTGAAATAGCCAAGGCTGGTGGAGTGGATTGCGGACGAGGGATAAAAGTTAACCATCATTTGCAATCTTCCGACCCGGATATTTTTGCCATAGGTGAAATCGCCGAATTTAATAATTCAATTTTAGGAATTACATCGGCAGCAGAAGAACAGGCTGCTATTTTAGCCAATTTTCTTGCGGGAGATATCAGTAGTATGTATAAAGGTTCTGTGGCCATGAATATTCTAAAATTCAGTGATCTTGATTTGTGTAGCCTTGGGGATATTTCAGTTCCGGAAAATGATAATTCTTACGAAGAGATTGTATTTATGGATATGTCTAAACGTTATTATAAAAAGTGTATCGTAAAAGATGATTTGTTAGTGGGAGCTGTATTAATGGGCGATAAAAATGAGTTTGCGGAATTCAAAACCTTAATAGAAAGTAAAGTTGAATTATCGGATAAACGTGATACTTTGTTGCGCGGTAGTTCCAATAATAAACCGGTTTTAGGTAAGCTTATCTGTTCTTGTAGTCAGGTTGGAGAAGGAAATATAAATGAAGCTATAGCAGGAGGCTGTGTTAATTTTACAGAGCTATGTAATCAAACCGGAGCTGGTTTAGGCTGTGGAAGTTGTAAAACAGAAGTTAGGGAGTTGTTGAATAATTATAAAGTATTGGTGTAATGCAGGAATTATCGCGATTAATAATAAAAGGCGGGGTGTTGTCTCCAGGGGAATTAAAATCTATTTGTTTAACAGCTGAAAGTCTGGGCTTAGACTCAGTTTTGTTTGGTTCCCGTCAGGATATATTGTTTCCGGGGCAGGTGAAAACCGAAGCGTTACAGGCGATTGAAAATGTGCAGTTAATACCCTTGCATCAGGGCGGTTCAGAAAATATAGTATCTTCTTATGTCAGCGCTGGTATTTTTTCCAGTACCTCGTGGTTAACCGGAGAAAAGTATTTGTATGTTCTGGAGCAGTTTGGAGTAGATACCCGATTGAAAATTAATATAACAGATCCGAAACAGCGTTTAGTACCCTTGTTTACCGGAAACCTTAATTTTATTGCATCCGAGCATGAAGATTACTGGTATTTGTATGTGAGGCTACCAGATTGGGAACAAACCGAAATGTACCCGGCACTGATTTACAGTTGGGATATGGCTAAAATTCAATTGACTATTGAAGGGTTACTGCTGGAAGAACCAGATGCTGTTGATATGATTTTTGATTTGGTAAATGATACCATTGACGCTAATAACCGAACTATAGATAAACCGCTTCAGGTGCCTTTCTATCCATTTCCGTATTACGAAGGAATGAATCGTATTGGTAACGATAAATATTGGTTGGGACTGTATTGGCGAAATAATCGCTACGATTTAAAGTTTTTAAAAGCCATGTGCGATTTGTGTTCAGATTGTAAAATTGGTAAAATTTCCATTACGCCCTGGAAGTCCTTTATCATTAAAGATATTCCTGGAGAATCAAAATTAATTTGGGAAAAATTCCTGGGAAAATACGGGATTAATGTAAGGCATTCCATGTTGGAATTAAACTGGCATTTGCCGGTTGCTGATGACGAGGCGTTGAAATTAAAAAAATATCTGGTTGCTAATTTCGATCAGAATGATATTAGTACATACGGTTTAACTTTTGCAATTACAGCTTACTCCAAAAAGGCCTATTACTTTACATCGGTTGTTATTGAAAAAAATGAGCGTCCGGAAGGACTTTCCGATTTTAAGATTCGGGACACTTATAATTTGTTGTACGCCAAAAATTTTGACCCTAACACGCGGGACTATATTACACATGTTCAAAATATAGATCAGGTGGAACTGCCAGGATTGCTTATGGAATTAAGTCAGTTGTATTTTGAACAGCTGGGTAATGAAAATGATTCTGTATCTGAAATAAAAAGAGAAGATGAGGTTGTAGATTACGAAGTATATCAGTGTCCGGAGTGCTTAACTGTATATAACGAAGCTTATGGGGATGCAACACAGAATATAGAACCATTTGTGCCTTTTGATGCTTTGCCGGAAACCTATTGCTGTTCGTTATGTGAGGCACCCAAGTATTCTTTTGTAAAAAAGATTTTTAAAAAGCATATTACTCAGGATTAACCACCAATAGTAATCATGCTCCGGTTGTTGTTGTGTAATTCGGGGTTATTTAAGGTTTCAAAATCCGACATACCTGCTCTTATAGCGTGTTTTTTCTTAATTAAACCCTGTATTAAAGGTTCAATATTTTCTCCATTTCTAAAGGCGTGCAACAGATTTGTTTCATTGTTCGAGAATAAACAGTTTTTTATACGTCCGTTTGCTGTTAAACGTATACGGTTGCAGCTGTCGCAGAAAGGATTGCTAACAGAACTAATAATGCCAAATGTGCCTTTAAAACCATTAACCTGATAGTTGCGTGCCGTAAAATGGGCATCGTTTTTTAAAGGAAGAATGTTGGTGTTTCCAAAATATGAGGCTGCTGTCTGTAAAATTTCTTTCTGTGTTACTAACTTGGATTTATTCCAGTTGTTGCCATCGAAAGGCATAAATTCTATAAAGCGAATACTAACAGGAAGCCATTTAGTCAGGTTTATAAAATCGTGAATCTCGTTATCGTTAAAATTTTTAATAAGAACGATATTTAGTTTAACGTTAAAACCTTCTTCAAGTAATTGAATTATGTTTTGGTAAGCTTTTTTAAACTGATCTCTTCTGGTAATATAAACGAATTTATCACGATTTAAACTGTCCAGACTTACGTTGATATCCTGTAAATTACAGGATTTAAAATCTGAGATAAAGCGGTCAGTTAAAACTGCATTTGTTGTAATGGATAACGAAATGTTTAGTGAAGCCAATCGTTTTAAAATTTCTGAAAAATCTTTTCTAACTAAAGGCTCTCCACCTGTTAAACGGATTTTAGTGACGCCGTTTTTTACAAATATACTGGCGATTTTAAATATTTCATCAGCAGTCATAATATCCGATTTTGGTGATAATGGAACACCGTTTTCGGGCATACAATAGGTACATCTTAAATTGCATTTTTCGGTCAGGGAAATTCGTAAGTACGTATGTTTTCTGCCAAAGCTATCGGTTAATATGTTACTGGGTTGTGTCATTTTAATGTTGTTGACCTCTTAATATTTTAAAAACGTGAAGCAGGTGCGGGAATACAGCGTCCATAGATTCTTTGGCGCCATTGGTAGATCCTGGTAAGGCCAGAATTAAACAATTTCCTATGGTTCCGGCAACGCTTCTGGATAACATGGCGTAGGGCATGCGGTCCTGCCCGTAACTACGGATGGCTTCTTCTATACCTGGAATACGACGCTCTAAAATAGGTTCTAAAGCTTCTGGTGTAACATCTCTAAACGATAAGCCCGTACCTCCGGTAAAAATAATAAGGTTGCTGCTTTTACAAAGATGTAAGGCCTGATTTCTTATGTCTTCAATTTCGTCTGGAATAATATTGTAATGTTCTATTTGTACATTATTGGACTCAAGTTTTTCAATTATGGCCTTTCCAGCGAAATCTTCTTTTTTGCCTTGTGATATGGTATCGGAACAGACTATGACGCTGGCTTTTAATCTGGAAATAGTTTTGCTGTTAAAAGAACTTTTGCCTCCTTTTTTTTCAATCAATTTAATGGTCCCTATTTCTATTTGCTTATCTATGGGTTTAAGCATGTCGTACATGGTAAGGGCAACCACAGAAGCACCATGCATTGCTTCAACTTCCACGCCCGTTTTGTAAATGGTTTTTACATTGAAATGGATGGTTATAGTCAGATCCTTTATGGTATAATCTACAGAAGTGAATTCAATAGGTAGAGGGTGGCAATCGGGGATTACGGTATGTGTGTTTTTTACAGCGAAAAGCCCTGCTGTTTTTGCCATTTCAAAGACATTCCCTTTGGGAACGGTATTCCTTTTTAAAGCGTCTATGGTTTCAGGCTTACTTACCTTAACCACAGCGTGGGCTGTTGCTGTACGTAGTGTTTTTATTTTATGGGTTATATCGACCATGGGTTAGTTTATGTTTGTTTTCCACTGGTGGGTACTGTCTTCAAAAATTTCCTTTCCAAAAATAGGGACTTTCTTCTTAACGATATTAACAAGATATTCTGTAGCGGCGTAGACTTCTTTACTGTGTTTTGCTGAAACAAAAACAAAAAAGCAGATTTCTCCCGCATTAATTTTTCCTAAACTATGGTGAATGTGTAGGCAGGTTAAATCGAACGTTTTAAAGGCTTTTTCTCTAATAGCAGCAATTTGTTCTAAGGCCATATCATTATAGGCTGTAAATTCTATAGCGGCTACTTTTTTGTCCTGGACTTCATCGGCGCGAACCTGCCCTAAAAAGATGTTATGTGCTCCTATAGTTTGCTTGCTTTGATGTTTGGCAATAGAGGATGCAATAAATTCCGGAGCAATGGCTCCCTCAATAAATACATTTTGATTTTTCATTTTTTTTACTGGTTTTTAAGATTAATATTTAATAATTACCCGCCTGCAAAAGGAGGTAATAATGCGATTTCGTCGTTGTATTTCAGCTTTTGATCTTTACTGTTCTGAACCAGTTTCTGGTTCAGCGCCACATTAAATGATAAGCTGTTAAACTGATGTTTTGTCTTTATGTCTTCAATAAGTTCGGCTAAGGTTAATTCTTTAAATTCTAAATGTTCCTGCTGGCATTTAGCCTGTTCGGCAAGCATGCCAAAATATTTTATAGTAATCATTAGCTGTCTTGTTTATTCACTAATCCTTCTGTTAATTTATTCAGGGCGTCTACTTTATCCTGAAAGTCACCCTTTATGGTGCTGCGGTATGCGTTTATATTTTGGACAAAATCAGTAATATTGTCAGGAATAACATCTTCCAGAAACTGTCTTAACCTTTTGGCGGTTGTCGGTGATTTTCCATTTGTGGAAATGGCAATTTTTACATGACCTTTGGTTACAATTCCTCCTAAATAGAAATCGCACTGGTCTGGCGTGTCGGCAATATTAACTAATAAATGTCGGGCTTTGGCATCCTTGTTTATTTGAAGATTTACTTCCAGATTATCTGTACAGCCTATAACAATATGTCTGTTTTCTAAATCGGAAACTTCATAGGCTTTTTCTGTGAGTTTTACATTTGGATGTTGTTCAGCCAGTTCTTCCAACGCTTTTAAAAAGTCCAAGGCTATAACTTCTACATTGGCATTTGGACTTGATTTAAGTAAAAAACTTAACTTTTCTAAACCCACATTGCCTCCACCAACGATTAAAACATCTAAGTGGTTTACTTTTAAAAATATCGGATATAATTCGTTTTTGTCCATCTTAAGCTAAAATAGGTTCTATATCTAAATTCTGATATATAAATTCATCTTCTAAAAATTGTTCATTAAAATAAGTCAGTAAACTTTTATGGCCGTTTACCACTTCACCGATAATAATAATTGCAGGAGCAGCCAGTTGCTTTTCCTTCACCAGTTGTTCTATGTTGGAAACAGTTCCTATAGCCTGTCTGGCTTCTTTTTTGGTGCCATTTTGGATTACAGCTACAGGCGTGTCCTGTTTATTGCAATTTTTGTAAATCGTCATAATTTCCGGTAGTTTAGACATGCCCATTAATATAACCACTGTGGCAGTTGACTGGGCGGCAAGCTTTATATCCGGAGATAAAGTTCTTGACGAGGTTGTCCCTGTTATAACCCAGAAACTTTGTGCCATTTTGCGTTGCGTAACAGGAATTCCTATGGATGCCGGTACAGCAATAGCTGAGGTTATTCCGGGAATTATCGCAGTCTTTATTCCGAATCCTTCCAGATAATCGGTTTCCTCTTTACCTCTTCCAAAGACAAAAGGATCGCCGCCTTTTAAACGGACTACTTTACCGTATTTCTTGGCATATGTAACCAGTAAATCGTTTATTTCGTCCTGGGTATGGCTGTGTTGTCCCTTGCGTTTTCCTATATAAAGTTTAACAGCTTTAGGCGCATAATCTAAAATAGCTTCATTGACCAGGGCATCGTATAACACGGCTTTAGCCTTTTTTAACGCTTTTACCGCTTTAAGGGTAAGTAAATCGGGATCGCCCGGCCCTGCGCCTACCAGAGTTACTTTGGGTTGTATTACTGCTTTTTTCATGATTTACGGTCTATTAAATGTTGTAATTCGTCCTTAGTGTTTACATTGTGCAAGGCATCATAATCTTTTGTTGCCACCTCTATGCGATGGTAGGTGGACGATTTAATTAAGGTCATTAACTTTAATTGGTTGGTACGTATAGCCTGCTCAAACCGCGGTAAATTATTAGAAGTGTACATGCCAATTAAAGGGTAATCTCTGGTACTGTCTGAAACAAAACTGATATGAGAATTTATCACTTTTGAATTGATAAGATAGCGTTTTATAATGTCAGTGCTTATCATAGGAATGTCGCAACTTAGAATTAAATTCTGATGTGTCGACGTGTGAGATAAAGCCGTATATATACCGCCAACTGGTCCTTTGTTTTTGTGAATGTCTGCTAACAGCGGATAATTATATTTGCTGTAACTTGTGTTTTCTGTTACCAGATAAATATTATCGGTAATTGGCTTAACAGCCTCAATAATCCATTCGATAAATGGTTTACTGTTAAATTCCACCAAACCTTTTTCTGTTTGCATTCTGGAGCTTTTTCCGCCACAAAGTATATATGCCGATATGTGTTTTTGATTTTGCATTAGAACAGAAAGAGTTTAAACGATGCTAATATTAAAACGACTGACAGCACATAGGTTAGTTTTAAATTGGAAAATTTCTGACTGCCGTAAATGGCTCCAACAGTGCCTCCAATGAGCGCAAAAGGGACGAGGTAAAAGGCTTCGGAAGGAAAGGTTTCCCTATTTAGTAAAAATCCAATCATTCCCGAAATGGAGTTTACAAAAATAAAGAGCGCAGAAACTGCCGCGGATTCTTTAGTATTTCCCCAGGCCAGAAGTAAGATTATCGGACTTAAAATTATTCCGCCGCCAATACCAATCATTCCTGAAAAAAGCCCGATGCCAAAACCAATCAGTAAGGCTAAGGGTAAATTTACCTGCCGTTTTTCAGATTTTTCTTTACCAAAAACACCAAGTATGCGCAAAACAGCAATAGCTAAAAAGATGCCCAGAATTTGTTTGTACAATGTCGTGTTAATGGAAATGTAGCCTCCGAGAAAAGCGGCTGGAATGGAGCTTAAGGCGAAGGGGTAAAATAACTTCCAGTTAAAATGTTGGTTTTTTTTGAAATACCAGAATGCTACACCACTTACAAAAATATTCAGCAATAAGGCTGTAGGTTTAATTACAGCTACAGGAAAGGAAAATAAGGCCATTAAAGCCAGATAGCCACTGGCACCGCCATGACCTACCGAGGCATATAAAAAGGATATGCCTACCAGTATTAGTGAAAATACTAAAAATGTGCTAGGATTCAGAAACTCCATGGGCTGAGGTTTTAAATTCGTTATTTAAAAAGGTTTCACATTTCGTATTAAGGTGTTCAAACTCCTTGATTATGGTCTTTCCATAAGCGGTTAATACAGTACTGCCTCCCGATTTTCCACCAATATGTTTAACGAGTAAAGGTTGTTCGGAAAGTTCTTCCATATCGTTTAGGAGATTCCATGCTTTTTTATAAGACATGTTCAGGCTTTTAGCAGCGGCACTTATAGAACGGGTCTGGTCTACCATTTTTAAAAGTTGAATTTTGCCAAATCCAAGAAATGGTTTTCCTTCTTTTTCAATCCATATCCTACTTTTAATTTCCATAACTGTTTAATTTTATACAGGTTATTGCATCGCCTTTAGAAATTGTTTTTACGTCTTCGGGGATGTAAGCTAAAACATTGCTACTAGAAAAAGTGTGTAACATAGACGATTGTTGTCCTTGCAAAATGCTTAATTCATTATCCTTTAAGGTCGCCTTAAGGAAAAGGGATTTTCCTGAGTTATTATTGAAATCGGACGATATTCTGGCTTCTGTTCGTTGTAAATGAGGTGTTTTTATTCCTGATATTTTTTTTATCAGCGGAAGCGCGTATACATAAAAGCAGGTTAATGCCGAAGCTGGATTTCCCGGTAGGGCAAACACAAATTTTTGGTCCTTTTGTCCAAACCAAAGTGGTTTGCCGGGTTTCTGATTTATTTTATAAAAATGAGCTTTAACCTTTTTCGATTCCAGAGCCTCTTTTACAAAGTCGTAATCACCTACAGAAATGCCGCCTGAAATCAATAAAACATCCCCAAATTTTAAGCCTTTTTTTATACCTTGTTTGGTCGCTTTTAGTGTGTCTCTGGCACGAAATATTTTAACTTTAGAATACCCAAAACGCTTTAATGCCATTTTTAGCATAATGGAATTACTTTCGTAAATCGCACCATCTGCTAAAGGAGTTCCCGCGTTTTGTAGCTCGTTACCTGTTACCAGTATAGCTATTTTAGGCGGTTTAATAACAGCTACTTTTCTAATACCAAGTCCGGCGAGAAAGCCAATAGTAGCTTCATTAATTTGAAGTCCCTTTTTTAAAACAACATCGCCTTTTTTTACCTGTTCCCCAACAGGTCTAACATTGGCTCCTTTTTTCGGTGCTTTAATTATAATGGCTTGCTGGTCTTTTGTGTTAACGTGTTCCTGCATAACCACAGTATCGGCCTGGTCGGGTACTTTTGCTCCTGTAAAAATCCGAACGGCTTCCTCAGGTTTTAAATCTATATTTGTGGTATCTCCAGCTTTAAAGGTATCTATAACATGTAATACAATATTGTCATTTTCGCTCCAGATAAAGGCATAACCATCCATAGCGGATTGCCTGAAAGGCGGCATATTTATAGGCGCTGTAATGTCTTCTCCTAAAATTAATCCCAGTGTTTTTTCTATGCGCATAGGTTTGATGCGTTCGGGTACAGAAGTTGCATTTATTAGTCCTAAGGCCTCGGTTACAGATATCATAATTATATAAGCGTTATGTCTTATCGAATATAGCGATTTATTTTCGATTAAAATAGCGAACTAAGTATTTTTACGTAGATATTAATGAAGTTCGTTTTTATTAGTAAAATCTTAAAAAGCAGGCTCTAAAATTGTTAATATATGGATTAGATTCATATTGATTTTAAATGTGTTATGCGTTTTTTACAGAATGCAGTACTTTTATATGTTGAAATACAAAATGAAATGAAAACCTACTCCTTAGCGTCTATTTTATTGCTCTGCCTTGTTATTTTAGCTGTAGATACTTTAGCATTTTACTGGTTGCAAATTATAATGCAGAGCGTGGACTCTAAGGGGTTTAAGCTGATTATAAATAGTGCTTTTGTATTTTTCTCTATTGGATTGATAACGGCTATTATCATTTTAAAAATAAGACTGGATCATATTGATGCACGTAAAAAACAAAAGCTTATTTCCAGACTGTACGGTTTAACGGTATCGTCATTTATTCCTAAAATTATTTTTGTGATTTTTATCACAGTGTTTAGTGTAACTCATAACGTGTTTTCAAGTGAAAAATCGGTTATTATTGTGCCGTTGTTAGGCCTTGTGGCTGGTTTTATGCCTTTTTTTGCGATAGTGTATGCTATTTTTAAAGCAGTTTATCATTTTAAAACCTATCACATTACAGTCCATCATAAAGACTTACCGGAAGCTTTTAACGGTATGCGACTGGTGCATATTTCAGATTTACATCTGGGCAGTCTAAACTACAGATTTAAAGTGCTTAACAGGGCGTTCAAAATTATTAATGATTTAAAACCGGATATCTTGTGTTTTACCGGCGACCTAGTGAATAATTTTGCATGGGAACTAAAAGGCTGGGGGCGTAGTTTTTTAAAACTGGACAAACAAATTAAAAAGTATGCTGTATTAGGAAATCATGATTACGGCGATTATAGTTTATGGGACTCAGAAGCTGAAAAGGAAGCAAATCTGGAACAGGTAAAGCAGTTTTATAAAAAAGTGGATTTTAATGTGCTATTAAATGAATGGGATGGTATTGAAAAGGATGGAGAAACTGTGGCGGTTGTAGGCGTGGAAAACTGGGGTAATCCACCGTTTAAGCAATATGGCGATTTAGAGCAAAGTTTAAAAGGTCTGGAGCCGGATGTATTTAAAATATTACTGTCTCACGACCCTACACATTGGAGCGAAGAGGTGGTAGGACATACAAATATAGCTTTAACTTTATCGGGGCATACCCATGGCATGCAGGCCGGATTACGCATTAGAAATAAGGCCTGGAGCCCTATAAAGTATAAATATAAACACTGGGCTGGTTTGTATAAAAACGGATCACAGTTTCTGTATGTAACCCGGGGATTAGGTTGGCTGGGATTTCCCGGACGTTTGGGTATGCGGCCGGAAATAACATTAATCACACTGAAACGTTAAAATAAATGGGATGTAAAATCAAAGCGGATTAGTATTTTGCTAATCCGCTTTGTCTGTTAAGTAGTGTAAAATAGTATATATGTTATGCTGTGGCAGCTAACGTGTTTTGGTTGTCCTGATATTGTTTCGGACTGCAATTGTATTTTTCTTTAAAGATTTTAGAGAAATAACTACGACTGGTAAGTCCTACGGTATATACAATTTCAGAAATATTTAAATCTGTGGTTTTAATCAATTCTTCTGCTTTTTCCACACGTACATTTCTTATATAATCGGTTACTGTTCTGCCGTAAAGTAACTTGAATCCTTCTTGTAATTTGGAAGGTGATAAAGCAGATTTATGACTTAAATATTTAAGGGTGTATTGTTTTTCGGGATAGTTATTAATAAACAAGGAAACCTCTTTTATCGTTTCCAGTTCGTTTATATTAAGCGAACCAAAATGAGAATTAGCATGTGCCACATCATCTTTGTGTTGTTGTATTTCTAAGGCAAGTATGGCCTGTACGGTGCTTTCTATTAATAAACGTCTTACCACACCGTCTTGCGAAATGGTGTTTAACTGTTCTATTTTTTCTGCTATTTTTAGATTGTAAGACCCAAAATAGATAAAGTTCTCTCCTTGATTTGTCGGACTGAAAGTCTCACTTAGTTGTGCATTCAGTTCATTAGTAGCCAAAGAAATGTCGTCCGTATTAACTACAATTGTAGAGAAATTAAAATTCACCTGTTTTTTAAAGTAGTACACATTACTTTTAGAGGAGGTGCTTCGTAAGATTGCTGTTTGAAAAGCGTCCAGCGTGTTTACAGTATCCTGCTCTGTAAAGCTGTGTTCTACATGCCCTTCAGAACAATAGGTAAAGTAAATAGGAGCAGATTTTAAAAACGTGTTCTTTAATGTAATGTCCTCGTTAAATGTAATATCGAAGGCTAAAAATGAAATGCTTTTCTTAACAGAAATGGCACTTATTGTTCCCGTTGCCAGACTATTATCTACAGTTAAAATATGTTCTTTGTTGTAAGATTTTATGTCGCCGCCAATTAGAACCTGAAGGTCTTTAATCATTTTAGTGGCAGTGGTCGATTTAATATTTAAGGTTTTCATGAGATCGCTTTTAATGTAAATTAATATGAAAGTAAAATTGAATAGGTGCTTTAGTAACACTTATTTGGTTTCAAGATCGGTAATAATGTGAGTCTGGTTGTCTATGCGGCTCACAATGCTGTTTAAATTAAGAGATGTAAAAAAGGACTTTTTTCTTACTTGTCCTACACGGGCATTCTGATCTGAATTTGGTTTCATATATTAATTTTTGTTTTTATGGTTAATGATATTTCAAAATTCAGAAAATACTCAGGCTTTTGTGTTACACAATTTTTAGATACTGTTATATAATTTTTAGATTTCAATCGTTTTAATGAGGTAAAATGTTGTTTATGTGAAGTTTATGTTAAAACAGCTGTTTAAATGAAATGTTTCTGAGTACCGATGTGAAAATAAGCGATAGCTTTAAAGAAGCTCATTGAAAATGAAGGGGATAAAAAAACTCCGACGATGACTGTCGGAGTTTTGGTGTGTTTTTTAAGTCGAAGCTTTGAATTACAAACGCATTATAAAGTTTTCTTTGTTGAGGTTTGAAGTGTTGTATTGCCAGTTAATTTGCAGTACTTTTTCAATAACCGATTTTAATTTAGAAAACTCAGTAGGTTTATTAATGTAAATGTTTGCTCCGTTTATAAAGGTTTCGTTAATGTCTGTTTCAGACGAGGAGGTAGAATAAATAGCTACTGATAATTCCTTTAAGGTATCAGTGCTTCTTATTTCCTGAAGACATTCCAGTCCGTTTTTTACCGGCATATTTAAATCTAAAAACACCACCTGTGGTAATTTAATTTTCGGGGTGTTCAGAAAATCCATAAATAGCTGACCATTTTCAAACAGACTTAATTCCGTTTGAATATGGATTTGATCAATAGCTTCTTTAAATAGAAAACGATCGTCTTCGTCATCGTCTACAAGAGCAATGTTTAAGGCTTTTAAGCTCATAGGGTAATTGCGAATTTATAACAATAACAAATTATAATCCTATAAATTGTTTAGTATGGGTTTTAGGCCTGTATCAGGCTAAGCATGTAAATGTACAGATAAATATAATGTGGATTCTAAAAAAAAATAGCATTACATCGATTTGTTTATTGGAATATAAATATTGAAGGTTGCACCTTGTTGTTCCTTGCTGCTGGCAAAAATATAACCTTCATGGTTTTCTACGATTTTTTTTACAATTGCCAGACCTATACCTGTACCTTCATAAGTTGTTCTGGTATGTAAACGTTCAAAAACTTCAAAAATCTGCTCGCTGTATTTCGGGTTAAACCCAATACCATTATCAGATACTTTAATATGGCAGTAGTCTTCTTCGGTATTCAGTTCTTCTATGTTGAATTTAGCGCCCTTATCAATTATACTTTCAATTTTTATAACAGGAGGAATATCTGTTCTCGAAAATTTTATAGCGTTACTGATTAAGTTGCTAAACAGTTGAATAAACTGAAACGGTATAATTTCGACCGAACATAAACTATCTACTTCTAAAGTAACCTGTTTGTCTTGAAGCAATTCCTTCAAATCCGCTTTTACTTCGTTTATGATATCATTTAAATCGGTTTCTTCGTAAGCTCGTACGGAAGTGTTGGTTCTGGAATAGGCAAGAAGATCCTTAATCAGTGCCTGCATACGGCTGGCAGATTTTTGCATACGATTAAAATAATCTTTTCCGGTTTCAGATAGATTATCTTTTTCTACATCCTGGATTCGGGATGCAAAAATCTGAATCTTACGTAAAGGTTCCTGTAAATCGTGACTGGAAATATAAGCGAAAGACTGGAGTTCTTCGTTCATGCGTTGCAATTCTTCTATAGAATTTTCTAGTTTGGAGTTTGTCTCGGCTAGTAATTTTGTACGTTCTGTAACCTGGCGTTCCAGTTCTTTAAGAAACATTTTCTGGTCCTGAATATCGGTGCTCGTACCAACCCAGCGTTGAATGTTTCCTTTTTCGTCGCGTTGCGCAATAGCACGGCTTAACTGCCAGCGATATTGTCCGTCAAAGCGTCTGAAGCGATGTTCGCATAAATAATCTTCTCCCGTGTTTACAGCGTGTTCCCAAAGTCGAATGTTCTCTTTGTGGTCGTCGGGATGAACGAAGTCCAGCCAGTTTTCCGGATTAAATTTGTCCAGTTTAAAACCGGTAAAATCGTATACGGTTTTATTAAAATAATTGACATTACCTTCCTTATCGGTAATCCAGACTTTTTGAGGCATGGAGTCTGCCAAAAGCCTGAATTTCTGTTCGTTTTCTATTAAACGCTGCTGGTTGTTTCTTTCGGAAGTCACATCGCGCAGTGTACCAATTATTTTTTCCGGTTGTCCGTCTTCGGCATATAGCACTTTGCCTTGTTTTCTAATCCAGAGCTGCTCTCCGTTGTCTTTATACGCTTTAACTTCTGAAAAGTAAGAACCTGTTTTAAGACCTTTTTCGAAAGCAGGGAGTAAAATATCTTTTAAATCTTTTCGGTTTACATGTTTGCGTATAGCTTCGTGTGTCAACTTTTTGTCTTCCGGGTAGCCAAATATAACTGCTAGTCTTTTGCTGTGAGAAATTTTGGATGATTTTAAATCGAGTTCCCAAGTGGCTAGCTTTGCAGCCTCGGTGGCAATGCGCAGGCGTGCTTCTGTTTTTTCTATTTTTTTTCTCGAAATTACATTTTCGGTTACATTAATGGAAGTAGTCATTACTCCCGATATTTTATTGTCGCTCTCAAAAATAGGGGAGTATTCAAAATCGAAATAAAACGCCTTGGTGCCATCGTTACCCTCTATAAGCGCTTTAGATTCTTTCTCTTTATGTGGTATACCGGTTTTATAAACCTTATCCAGAAGTTCCGGGTATTTTTGTGCTTTTAATTCCGGAAATACGTCTACAAGCGGCTTGTTAATAATATCTTTTTCGGTTTTTCTCCAGATATCATGTATCATGGTTTTGTTGGCCATTGTTATCACATGATCCGGTCCTGAGAACAGTGCTATTGGTATAGGGCTGTTATCTATAAGACTTTTAAATCTGTATTCACTTTTGCTAACCTTTTGTTTTGCAATGATGGTTTCCGTTACTTCTGTGCTGGCTATTATAGCACCTGTAATTTCCTGCTCTTCGTTATAAATGGCTTCGCCTAAAATATTAAAATACCTGATTTCGTTGGGCCAATCAAACGTGTTTTTTACTTGAATTTCATTAGCCTGAAATCCGGTTCCGGTTTGTAGTAATTTTACTATTTCGCTTTTTAAATCAAAATTACAGTGCGGTAGCGCTTTAGTAAAAGGTTGGTCTATTAAATCTGTTACTTTTGCAGGCAGGAGTTGTTTGAATTTTCTGTTTATTATTTCGATATTTTGTGTTTTTGCCGAAATAATCAAGACCCCTGTTGGGGCTTGTCGTATGGTATTGTTTAGACGTTTAAGAAGATGTTCCGATTTTGCTTTTGCCTTTATAACCGGGGTTTTGTTTAAGGCCTGTATTAATACTCCGCTTATAGTTTCCGGATTTGAGCACAGTGGGCTAAAGGCAAAAGACCAGTAAGATGGTTTTTGTTTTACATTATTAAAAGTTAAATCGGCTGTAGTTTCTGGTTGCTCCCCATTAAAGCAAAGCAGAATTTGTGTTTTGATTTCAGGGTGTAACGGGGCCTTGTCTAAAGGAAGTCCAAAAGTATCAAAATTGGTATCAGGGCTTAAATTAGCGGCCAAAAATGCTTTGTTATAAAAAAAATGCTTGGTGTTACCCCAGCATATAGCCATGGGCTGACTGGATTTAAGGATGAGGTTTAATCCGAAAATTAAATGTTCTGGCCATAGCGAAACCTTCCCTAATTCGGTGTGTTCCCAAAATGGAGCATTAAATTTTGAATTAAAATCAGAACTAACTAAGGGGATTTTCGAATTCGAGGTCATAATGTTTCGTTATTGTATTGACATTTAAAAACCTTCAAGACGTATTGAAGGTTTTTAAAGAAGGTTTTATGTGTTCAAGGTAAAACTTTTTATTAAGCTATTAATTAAGTTTTAATTGAGATTTTATGTGTTCCAGCTGCGTTTCTATGTCTTTGGCTGATTTGTTTATAGCCATTTCTATAGATTCCTGATTGTTTGCAGCTGTAAGGTTCTCGTTGTTTGCAATTATTTTTATTTCACAAATATTATCTAAATGGTCTGCATTGTTTTCAACCTTAAAAAATACTTTTGCTCCATCAACAAAGGGGTATTTTCGAATTATGGGGCCTAACTTTTCAGACATTAAATATTCAAAATAATTGTTTTGGGTAATGTTTACATATTCATATCTTATATCCATCGTATTAAAGCTTTCAGTTAATCATTCCTTTTGTTCCATATCTGTCTTTAAACCTTGCACGGGAAGAGTTCCATTTTTTACTAGTTAAGTTTTTATGTATGTTGTGTTTCTTTTTAGTTGTGGCATATGTTGTATTTGTTTCTTGCAGGTGCGTAGTCTCGTAGTATAAACGGGCTTTGGAAGTACTCATAATTTATATTATTCTGTATTACAACAAATCTAATTTTAAATCAAATTTATTTTTAACTCAAATCATTTTTTCCTGCGCTCAATTAAAATTTAATAAGATTTGGATTACTTCTGGGCCTTAAAACAAATAAAAACAGTAATTTAATTGATAAAAAAGAGCTGGGCTATGACTAACTCGGAGTCACGACGATTTAAAATTAAAGATTTACCTAAACTGTTAAAAGATACTTTACGAAGATGGTTAGATAGCGATCCTTGGCGTTTAAGTGCCATAATAGCATATTATACCGTGTTGTCGCTTCCTGCTTTATTGGTTATCATTATTAATGTGATAGGATCTGTTTGGGGACAGGATATTATTGAAGGCGAATTGACTCAGGAGTTTTCTTCTGCTTTGGGAGTAGACGCTGCTCAGTCTATAGAAACCATGATCAAGGAGACGCAAAATCCTAATAAAAATCTAACGTCTACAATTATAGGAATTGCTACTCTTTTGTTTGGGTCGACTGGAGTGTTTTATCATTTGCAGTTGTCTTTAAATGAGATCTGGGGGATAGAAGCTGTAAGTACGTCAAAAATTAATATCTGGGGCATGCTTAAAAAACGAGCAAGAGGCTTTGCTTTTATTCTGGTTATAGGCTTCCTGCTGTTAATTAGTTTAATTGTTTCAACTGGAATTTCGCTGTTAAATAATTATATTCGAAAATTATTCCCCGATATTATCTTATATCTGGCTTATTTTTTAGACCTCTGCATATCTCTGGCTATTATAGCAACCTTGTTTGCTTTAATGTTTAAGTATTTACCCGATGTAAAAATTAAATGGCGGAGTGTGTGGGTAGGCGGATTTTTAACTGCGGTACTGTTTGTTCTGGGACAATCTTTAATGGGCTACTATTTTGGAAAATCTAATCCGGGATCTACGTATGGTGCGGCTGGTACTGTCGTGCTTATTTTACTCTGGGTGTCTTATTCCTGTTTAATTTTGTTTTTCGGGGCTCAGTTTACCTGGGTGTTTGCGCATTATACCGGTGGTGGAGTACAGCCAAACGACCATGCCGTTAAAACAGAATAATTAATAAAAAAAATAAGCGGTTGTCTAATAGAATTATTAGTACAGCCGCTTGCGCTAAGATTATATTTTAAAGGCTTAGAACATAAATCCTATCCCTACAGAAAATACCGAACTATGTACATCGTAGTCTTTAATCAGTTCAGAAAAACCGTAGGTGTATCGTCCCTGAATAAAAAAGTTCTGAGCAAATTTGTATTCCAGACCAGTGGCGATCTGCATGTCGAAATCTTCTATTTCATTCGTGTTTATATCACCATCATCGTTCGTTGGTTCAAAATCGAGTTCTTCATTAATTTTGAATCCAAACTGAGGTCCGACCTGTATATTTAATCCTTCAACGATATATACTTTTAAAAGTACCGGAACCTGAATATAATCTACCTGATATTCGGCATCGTAATCTTCGTCAATTTTAAAACCTTGTCCGGAATAAAAAGCTTCGGGTTGTAAGGAAATAATTTCATTTAAAGGAGCTTCCAGTATCAAACCAGCGTTGAAACTGGTTCGGGAATCCGGACTGTCGAAACGGTCACCTTTAACGGTTGCAAAATTAACGCCTCCTTTAACTCCAAGTTGAGCTTTTGTAGACCAGGACTGGGCTGTTGCGCTTATACCTATTAAACTTAATGCTAAAACTAAAAATTGTTTTTTCATGGAATTTTGTTTTATAATGGTTTCTTGTGGGGTCAAAAGTAGGTCGATGCTTACATATAAACGGCTGCTAAAAATTATAGTATTAACTCAATTCGTTTTAAAAAAGTATACCATGATTTTAATTTATTATTTTAATAGGGTATTGTTCTATTGGGTGTTTTCCTTAAATCAGATAATATTAAGTTGATTAGCATTAACTTAGTGCGAAGTCTGTTGCGACCTTTGTAAAACGAGAAATGATTTATACATGACAAAACTAATTAGTCCTCAGGTCATCCGGCAAGTGTTTGTATTATTACTGATAGTATTGTTAGGTGGTTTAATTTTTGCCGAAATGTTACCATATCTGCCAGGGGTGCTGGGAGCGATAACATTTTTTGTGTTGTTACAACGCCCAATGACTTATTTGCTGGCCAAAAAATGGAATGTAAATCTGGCTGCAGCTGTATTGTTATTAGGATCGTTTATTGGAGTCTTAATTCCGGTAACCACTATTGTTTTATTACTGGGAAAACGACTGGAAAATGCACTTGGGAAAACCGAAGTGCTTTTTAATACCATAAAAAAACAGATTAAAGTCTGGGAAGATAGTTTAGGGTATAAGTTTACCGATAACCTGGATTGGTCTTCGGTGCCGTCCTGGTTGTCTGAAAATGTGCCGGACCTTGTGGGAAGCACGTTTAATATGTTTATTTCTATCGCTATTATGTACGTTATGCTGTTTTATATGTTAACTAATAAACAGGCATTAAAATCGGCATTGGTAGAATATATTCCAATCAGTAAGGATAATCTCAAAATTATTGGCCGCGATAGTCTGGCTATGGTAAAATCTAACGCTATAGGGATTCCTTTAGTGGCTTTGGCTCAGGGGATTGTGGCTTTAATAGGATTTCTTATTTTTAATATACCCGATCCGTTTTTTTGGGGTGTTATTGTTTTTATTGGCTCTATGATTCCATTTGTAGGGACTTTAATAGGTACGTTACCAGTATTTGCTATAGCTTTAATTCACGGTAATACCTTTCAGGCCTGGGGTATTTTAATTTATGGTTTTGTAATTGTAGGTTCTACAGATAACTTATTGCGCCTGGTAATACTTAAGCGTTTGGACGATGTACATCCGGTTATAACCTTAATAGGTGTTGTGGTTGGTGTGCCCTTGTTTGGGTTTATAGGTTTAGTGTTCGGGCCTTTGCTTATTAGTTTGTTTTTATTAATTCTACGGATTTATAAACAAAAATATGGTAAACAGGTGGATAGTGAAGCAAATAAATACCTGTAGAAATCTAAAAGCAATTAAGGGAGGGATATTTAGAGATTATGAAGTTTTTAAAAATTTTAGAAAAAGAAAAGTATGTTTTACAAATTATCGAATATAGCAAGCAAAGCGATTATGGAAGAGGAATTGAAGGCTACATTCAAATTTCCACATCTTTATCGGTCTAAATTTATCATTAACGGCATGCAGGAAAGTATTATTCCTGTAATAACATGGGAAGACTCAAAGCGCATTGATTTTGCAATCTGGGGCATGTTGCCCGAATATTTTAAAGGGGAGTGGAAACCGTTTCAGCAAAAACAGAGTACTTTAAATGTTAAAGCAGAAGATGTAGGCCGATTAATTACGGGCAGTAAAATGATAAAACGCTGCTTGATTCCTGTAACGGGATATTTCGGGTTTTACAATGTTAACGGCGAGGTAAAATCGTATTACAATGTCAATAAAGACGACGCCCCGTTTTGTGTGGCTGGAATCTACAGCCAGTTGGAAGATGGTTTTTATAGCTGTTCTTTAATTGTAAATACTAAGCCAAGCAAATTTGTGTCTTCTGGGACAGAAAACACGATGCAGCCAGCAATATTGCATCCGGATAGTTGTAAGTTGTGGTTAGATCAGTCTGCAAATTTAAAAACGGCTCTAGCTGGTTTACAACGTCCTCATGGTTACACCATAAACAGGTTTGCTACAGCTAACCGTTTATCTGTAAATAATAATATAGACGAATTTCAGCAGCTTCTGGGGCTGGATGATGCGGTTTAAAAGGTGCTTGCGAACCTAATGCGTTAAGTTTTAATTGGATACAGTTAATCGCTGTCGTGTAATTGTAAGACCTTTACAGTAAGCAAATAGTAATATCGTTTACTATTAATATTAATCATTTAAAACCAGACATTATGCTACGTTGGACAGTAACATTCGTAATTTTAGCAATAATAGCAGCCATTTTCGGATTTGGAGGCATTGCAGCAGGAGCAGCAAGTATTGCAAAAATTTTATTCTTCATTTTTATCGTACTTTTTATTATTTCGCTGTTTACAGGGCGAAAAAAAGTCTAATACTATAAATTTTAAACTATAACTATATGAAAAAGACAATGTATATTATTCTTGTCATGTTCGCCTTAGGAACCACAAGTTTAAGTGTAACAAGTTGCAGAGAAAATAAAACAACATCAGAAAAGATTGAAGATGCAGCAGACGATATTGGAGACGGTATTGAAGATGCAGGCGATGCCATAGAAGATGGTGTGGAAGATACAGGAGACGCCATAGAGGATGCTGTAGATTAAAAGAAAAGGGATTTTAGTTAATATTTAAAGGGTATATTTTTAAAATATGCCCTTTTTCTATTTGTTATATTTTAAACGAAATATGTCGCTTGTCGAAAAAGTTTTACAGATAAGTTCTGGTCCTGTTTATATTTGTATTTTGGAAGCTGCCCGACTCATATGGCAGGACAGTAAGTTAATTGGTAACTATGAAATTATTTGTGAAATTTGATTATCAGGTGGTTTGTAAACGTGTTTTAGAATCTGAATTAGAGCGACTCAATATTCCGTATACCTTATCCGGTTTAGGTGAAATTGAAACACAGAAACCGCTAAGGCCAGAGCAACAGGTCGAATTGACTGAAGCGCTCCGGTTTTTTGGTATTTCTTTAATTCAGGACGAACGCGAGGTTTTGGTGCAGCGCATAAAGGATATTATAACTGAAATGATTTACGATAGTGAAGAGGCAAAAGCATATAATACTTCTACAATTCTTTCAGAGAAACTGGAATATTCCTATAGTTATTTATCCACTATTTTTTCCGAGGTGACTTATAATTCCATTGAAAATTTTGTCATGCTAAAAAAAATAGATTTAGCTAAAGAACTCATGTCGTCAGACGCCCGTTTAACGCTTACCGAAATAGCGCACCGCTTAAATTACAGCAGTGTGGCACATCTTTCCGGGCAGTTTAAAAAGATTACAGGGCTAACACCTTCCACCTTTCAAAAAATTATAGAAAAAAGACGACAACTTTAAGTTTGTGTAAAAATAGTATTGATAATTAGTTGGTTGTGTAGTTATTTTCTTAACTTTAGAAGCGTTTAAAGCTGATAGTGATTTAATTACAGCTTAAAATGTTAACCAAGGCGCTCTTATTTATTAATCAATTAATCAATATTTTTTTTATGAATCAAAGACAACTTTTATCAACATGGTTGTTGTGTTTGCTGGCTTTTTCAGGCTTCGCACAGAAAAAACCAAACATAGTCGTAATTATGGGCGACGATGTGGGGTACTGGAATTTAAGCTACAACAACCGCGGTATGATGGGGTTTAAAACGCCTCATCTCGATCAATTAGCTGCCGAAGGCACCATTTTCACCGATTATTATGCCGAGCAATCCTGTACTGCAGGGCGTGCAGCCTTTATTACAGGACAAATGCCTGTTAGAACAGGAATGACTAAAGTAGGTATTCCAGGATCTAAACTGGGGATACAAAAAGAAGACCCTACTCTGGCCGAAATGTTAAAACCGCTTGGCTATGCCACAGGGCAGTTTGGTAAAAACCACTTGGGTGATCTGGATGAATTTTTACCTACCAATCACGGGTTCGATGAGTTTTACGGGAACTTATATCACTTAAATGCTGAAGAAACTCCGGAACTGGATGATTATCCTAAAAATCCGGAATTCAGAAAAAACTTCGGACCTCGTGGTGTTATAAGAAGTACAGCTGATGGTAAAATTGAAGATACAGGACCATTAACTAAAAAGCGTATGGAAACTGTAGATCAGGAATTTTTAGATGCGGCGATTAAGTTTGTCGATAAAAATGCCAGTAAACCATTTTTCCTTTGGTTTAATACTACCAGAATGCACTACGTAACCCATCCGCCTGAAAGTTATCAAGGGAAATCCGGTCTGAATTTTTATGCCGATGGTATGATTCAGCATGACGACGAAGTGGGTAAACTTTTACAGCATTTAAAAGATAAAGGTCTGGATGAAAATACGATTATAGTATATACTACCGATAATGGTCCACATTTTAACATGTGGCCTGATGGTGGAATTACACCGTTTAGAGGTGAAAAAAATACCAACTGGGAAGGGGCTTACCGCGTACCATGTATTGTAAAATGGCCAAATAAGATTCCTGCAGGAGGTGTAGTTAATAATATTGTAGCGGGTAACGATTGGGTGCCAACTTTAATGGCAGCTGCCGGAGTGCCGGATATTAAAGATAAACTGGCTGCTGGTTACAAAGGTTATAAAGTCCATTTAGATGGTTATAACTTATTACCGTTTTTAACAGGCGAAAAGAAAGAAGAATTTAATCAGTACGGTGGTACAAACTGGCCAAGACGAGAATTCTTTTACTGGAACGATGACGGACAGTTAGTTGCCTTGCGTTACGACCGCTGGAAACTGGTATTTATGGAGCAGCAATCGTCTAAATTCGGAGTTTGGATGTATCCTTTTGTACAGTTACGTATTCCTTTAATTTTCGATTTACGTATGGATCCGTTCGAGCGTGCTCAGCACAATTCTAATAATTATTATAGCTGGCTGGAAGAGCATATGCAGTTCTTAGGAGGACCTGCTCAGGCATATGCAGGGAAGATGATTTCTACCTTTAAAGATTTTCCGCCAAGGCAAAAACCAGCATCCTTTAACTTAGATGAGGTTATGGCTTCGTTTATGAATATTGGAGAAGGGAAATAATAATTTCTATATCTTTTTAAAGAGAAGCTTCCTGTATGTTCTTACTACGGGAAGCTTTTTTTTGTATAGATAACTGTAACATAGTTTATTAATCGGCTATAAATAAGTATATTTAGTAATCAATAAATTTTAAACCACCTATTATGAAATTAAATTATGTAACCTTGGCTTTAGCTTGTGGAGTATTGTGTTTTACAGGATGTAAAAATGAACCTAAAGAGGCCGATATTTATGAAGAACCAGTAGTTGAAGACGTTAAAATAGAGGTGCTTTCGGCCTGGGCAGACGCTCCGAAACAACGTATTGTAGATTGGGTAGAAGCTGTTACTCAGGACGGATCTCCCGATTATATTCCTGTAAAAGATCGTATAGCAGTTTTTGATAACGACGGGACCTTATGGCCCGAACAGCCGGTGCCAAATCAGGCGCAATATATTTTTGATTATTTGAAGAAAGAATATTCAAATAAACCCGAATGGAAAAAAGACGCCGTTGTTACGGGGGTAGTAAATGGCGATTTAGAGCCGTTGAAAAAAGCAGGAATGAAAGGCTTAATTAATGTGATTAATAAAGTGAATACGGCAAGAACCGAATCGGAATTTAATGAGTCGGTTAAAACCTGGATTGATACCACAAAAAGTAAAAAATTTAATAAACTATATACAGAGGCAGTGTATTTACCTATGCTTCAGTTGTTGGATTACTTAAGAGATAACGAATTTAAAACCTTTATAGTTAGTGGTGGAGGGGCTGATTTTATGCGTGTATGGACCGAGGATATTTATGGTATTCCACCGTATCAGGTTATAGGGTCCTACGGCGAATTAAAATATGAAGTTGTAGATGGGATACCTCGGATTACAAAAACAGAGGGCGAATTATATGTAGACGATAAAGCAGGCAAGCCGGTAGCTATTCATCGTTTTATTGGTAAAAAGCCCGTATTCTGCGGCGGAAACAGTGATGGCGATCAGGCTATGATGCAGTATACTTCCAGTTCTAAATATAAATCGATGTGCGTTATCTTGCATCATACCGATGGTGAACGCGAATTTGAATACGATACCAAAACGTTGAGCGGGCATCTTGAAACAGCCTTGGTGGAAGCTAAAGAAAAGAACTGGTTGGTGGTCGATATGAAAAACGACTTTAAACAGATTTTTAGTTTCCAGTAATCCGTTTTCAATTTCATTTATTTAAAGACTTGCGTATGACCTCACATGAAGCCATTGTATTTTTAAAATCTCAGATGTCCGAAGCTATAATCGGGCAACAGGAGCTTATAGATCGTTTAATTTTAGTATTGTTAGCCGATGGTAATATGTTGCTGGAAGGTTTGCCGGGGCTGGCAAAAACACGGGCGATAAAAACCTTATCGAAATATCTGGATTGCGATTTAAGCAGAATACAATTCACGCCGGATTTATTGCCTACAGATATTACGGGAACGGAAATTTATCAGCCGGATGCTGCCGAAAAATTCACTTTTCAAAAAGGACCTATTTTTAGTAATCTTATTCTGGCAGACGAAATTAACCGTGCTCCGGCCAAAGTGCAGTCGGCGTTATTAGAAGCCATGGAAGAACGTCAGGTTACTGTTGCGGGAAAAACCTATAAAATGGATGATTTGTTTATGGTAATGGCAACTCAAAACCCTATTGAGCAGGAAGGTACTTACCCATTGCCCGAAGCGCAAATGGACCGTTTTTTAATGCATGTGGTAATTGACTATCCCGATGATGTATCAGAGTTAGAAATTTTGCATTTAAATAAACAGGAGCAGCAACCAAAATCTGAATCTTCCAAAACCGTACAAACCATTCCACAACAGACTATTTTTGATGCCCGTAAGGACATAGGAAATATTACTGTTAGCGAGGAATTGGAAAAATATATGGTGAGTCTTATTTCAGCAACCCGATACCCGGAACGATTTGATGACACTTTAGCGAGCTGGATTGATTTCGGATCAAGTCCGCGTGGTACTATTGCGTTAGATCGGTGCAGTCGCGTAAATGCCTGGATGGAAGGAAAAGACTTTGTTTCTCCAGACAATATTCATGCGGTAATTAAAGACGTATTACGACATCGCATCGCTTTAAGCTATAAAGCGAGAGCAGAAGGTATTTCAGTGAATCAGGTGGTTGATAAAATTTTAGAAGCAGTTGCTGTTGTAGCCTAATTTTAGAGTTCTTGATATGAAATTAAAAGCATCAAAAGATCAAAATGTGTTTTTAACGCTCGAATATTTATTGCAATTCGAGTGGCTTAATACAGTGCTTAATTTTAAAGTAGGGCGACAAAAGTCGAATAGTGTATTATCCGGACGATTTGCATCGCGCTTGCGTGGAAGAGGTTTGGATTTTGAAGAAGCGCGGCCTTATGTGATAGGTGATGATATCAGAAAAATTGACTGGCGTGTCACAGCTAAAACCGGGGTAACACATACCAAAGTGTTTACCGAAGAAAAAGAAAAGCCTGCTTTCATATTTGTCGATCAGTCGCCGACTATGGGCTTTGGTTCTGTCTCTAAAACTAAAGCTGTTGTGGCAGGTGAACTGGCTTCTATTGCAGCGTACAAAATTTTAAAAGGAGGTGATCGGGTAGGTGGTCTGGTGTTTAAGGGGGATACTTACGATTTAATTACACCCAAACGTGACCAGCGCAATGTGTTGCAGTTCCTGCAGAAAATTGTGGATGCCAATGCGGAAATTTATAATCAGAAATCTTTCGATTACGAAACGAAACTAAAAGATATGATTTCGAAATTACAAAATATCATTACTCACGATTATATAGTCCTTATCATTAGTGATTTTTATCGGTATAATCCGGAAACAATAAAATACATGAGTATGTTATCGCAACATAACGATGTTATTCTTATTAAGTTATTCGATCCTATGGAGGAAGAATTACCGGATGATAAATTAACGCTGACTAACGATATAAAACAAATCAGTTTATTAAAACAACGTAAGCGCGTGGTACAGGAATTAAAAGTGGATTTTGAATCGAATTACGAAGCTTTTAAGAAAGAAATAGAAAAATACAATATCAGCCTGTTTAAAATTAATACAGTTGATCCGATTGAAGAACAATTAATACAGGTGTTTACGCAATATAATGCTCCTGGAAAAATATGAGGATTGGGAATTTACATAGTATGTTATGTATGGGATTTTTTCAGGAAAAAACCTTGCAACTGGGCGATTTAAAAGAACCCGAGCCTATACCGTATAGTTACGATACGCTCGGGTGGAAAATAGTGTTTGGTGTATTGGTGTTGCTGTTTTTGTTTGGGTTGTACAAATGGTATGTTGCTTATAAAAAGAAGCAGTATTTGAGGGATGCTGTACAGCATATTCAAACCTTATCAGTGCAAACGGACTTGAGTTTAGCGCAATACATTAATGCGATTTTGATTACACTTAAGCGAACCGCTATACAAACTTTTGGTCGCACAGAAGTGGCCGCTTTGCACGGTAAAGACTGGTTGCAGTTTTTAGATAATAAGGTAAAGCAATCTAATTTTTCGGCCGATGAAACTGCTATTTTACAGGCAGTTTATAAAGATCGAGTTGAAGACGCTTCCGGTTTTAGTAAAGACCAATTTAAAAACAAAAGTATACACTGGATTACACATCATGCCTGAGAATTTTCACATTGCCTATCCGTATGTCGCTCTGCTGTTACCCTTACCTCTATTGGTATATTGGTTGTTTCCTGCAATAAAAAATCGAAGTACAGCCTTGCGTTATACGTATTTTAAGCGTGCAGCCGAAGTGTCGAAACAAAAGCCTAAAACGGCCTCTTTTGTAAAACGCAGACCTTGGTGGGCCTGGTTAATAATGTACACAATCTGGGGGTTTTTAGTAATTGCTTTGTCTTCGCCACAATTGGTAGGTGAGTCCGAAAAAAAAATTAAAACGTCTCGAAATTTTTTAATTGCAACCGATATTTCCTTTAGTATGGGGAACACCGATTGGGTGGTTAACGGAAAACGTTCAACGCGATGGATGGCTGTGAAAAACCTGATGAAAGATTTTATTAAAGAACGGAAAAGTGACCGCATGGGATTGTTGTTTTTTGGGTCGAGTGCCTATATCCAGGCGCCATTTACGTCCGATTTAAGAACGGTGGAAACTATGCTGGATGAAGCTGATGTGGGCATGGCCGGGCAGATGACTAACATTGGGAAAGCTATTGTAAAAGGGATGGATTTGTTTCAACGCGACACCATTCCGCAGAAAGTCATGTTGTTGTTAACCGATGGTATCGATTCTGGTATGGATATTTTGCCATTGGATGCCGCTAATCTCGCAAAAAAGGATTCTACAGTTATTTATACTATTGGAATTGGTGATCCGAGTAGCTCTTCTTCCGATTTGGATGAACGCACACTTCAGGATATTGCCGAAATGACTAACGGAAAATATTTTAGAGCGCAAAACACCGAAGCGCTACAAGATGTGTATAAGACTTTAGATACGCTGGAGCCGATAGAATATGAGGAAGAAAGTTATACGCCAAAAACCTTACTGTATTATATTCCGTTAGGTATTGCTTTAATTCTTGCTATTACTTCAGTTGCTATTAATAATTTGGTACTGATAATAAAACGCCTAAAACGGAATTGACTATGAAAGCCATTTGGAAGGACATAGATTGGGGTAAATTCCATTTTTTGCGCGCCGAATATCTTTGGCTGAGCATTCCTATAGCAATAGTTATTTTTTTAGGAATCGTGTTTTATGGCGATAATGCCAGATGGAAAAAACACATCGCGAAACATCTGCAGCCTTATGTAATCCAGAAGGGGACAACCTGGAAAGTGCGTTTTATTCATATTTCTCTTTTAGTCTTATTTGCTATAGGGTTTATTGGATTTTTAGGACCTACCTGGGCAGAAGAACAAGCGCCTGCTAAAAAAGTTGCTTCCAAATTGGTTGTGGCTTTAGACTTGTCGCAAAGTATGTTGACTACTGATGTCTCCCCAAACCGTTTAGAACGTGCTAAATTTAAAATTCACGATTTGTTGGAAGCGAATCCGCGGGCCGAAACGGCTTTGCTGGTCTTTTCAGGGTCTACACATACTGTTGTGCCCTTTACAACCGATTATAAAATTATCAATGATAATTTGGATGGTTTACAACCACACATGATGCCGCGCAGGGGAACAAGTTTTAAAATGCTGTTTGCTAAGTTAGATAGTTTGTTTGTAGATAATAAAGCACCTGGTCGCATATTACTATTTACAGACGACCTGGTCGATTTGAATCTGGCAGATGTAAGTGATTTTATTCAAAATAATAACATTGATTTACATGTATACCCGATGGCAACAAAGGAAGGGGGGCATGTACCATCATTTAACAATTTGAAAGTTGCACTTAAGGAAAAAGGTAATCTTGTTACTTCAAAATTAAATATGGAAGCTTTAGAGGCTTTAAGACAAATTGAAGGAGTTACTGTAATGGAAATGACTTTAGATAAGAGTGATGTAAAGCTTTTTGCGGAATCGGTTAGCGATCATCTAATTTTTGAAGAAAAACCTAAAAAACAGGATGAACATTGGCAGGATAATGGGTATTGGTTGCTGATTCCGTTAATGATTTTGTTTTTGTTTTCTTTCAGAAAAGGTTGGAGTCTGTTGAGTATAGTGCTGTGTATTGGTGCAATGTCTTGTCAGAATCAGGATTTAGAGAAAAAGGAGGGTGGGTTTCAGTTTAAAGATTTATGGTACACCAAAGCCTATCAGGCGCAATTGCAATACGACAACCAAGAATATGCCCAAGCAGCAGAAGGGTTTAATGATCCTATGCATAAAGGGGCTGCCTATTATAAAGCAGGGAATTTTACTAAGGCTAAGGCCGAATTTGAAAAGGATTCCACTGCAAATGGTCAATTTAATTTAGGACTAACTTATGCCAAATTAGGTGATTTAGAAAAAGCTCAACAGGTATTTGAAACTTTGGTGAAAAATCATCCTGAAATGGAGGAGGCTAATACGGGGCTTAAAAATATTAATGAAGCCTTATTGCAAAAGGATGAGATGTCTGCCGAGGAAAGTAAAGTTGGCGATGAAAAACCTAACGCTGAAAATAAACAAAATGATTCTCCTGAAGATTTAGGTGGTGGCGGACAAAAGGCTACTAAAAAAGACATGGAAAAGCAACGGCTGGAGGAAACTGTAAATACAGGAAAACGCAAAGGAAAGGAATTGGATGAGTTACCGGATGATTTTGAATCGGGGAAAGGGAGTATTCCTAAAAACATTTTAATGCGAAAAGTAGACGATGATCCTGCCTTGTTTTTAAAGCGTAAGTTTCAGTATCAGGTAAAGCATAATCAGGTAGATGTAGAACAAACCCAAACATCATGGTAAAAAGAATTAAAATACTGTGCTTTTTATTTGTGTTAGGGTGTGGTGTGTCCGCTCAAAATTTAATTAGTTATGTCACGGTTAATCACGATGAGGCTTATATCGGTCAGCCAATCCAGATGACGGTTTCGGTATACACTAGTACATGGTTTACTTCGGGAGTAGATGTTGGAAATATTCAGATCGAAGGAGCTTTAACGGTGTACTTCAGATCGCTTTCCAATCGTAAAACGATTAGCGGTAAAGATTATGCGGGGGTTGATTTTATTTACAACGTGTTTCCAACTCAGGAAGGTACATTGACCATTCAGCCTTTGTCAATCGATGTGGAGTCGCCTGCTCCCGGTGGTTATAAAGGTATAAAACACACCATACATACTAAGCCTAAAACGATTACAGTTAAACCAGTGCCTTTAGGGTATAATCCGAACAATTGGTTGGTTTCCGGTAATTTAACTATTAATGAGCATTGGAGTACAGATACAAAGAACGTGAAAGTAGGCGATGTGCTTCAGCGGACGATAACAAGATCGGCTGCTGGTACGACAGGAGAGTTTATTCCGGCGGTGATTTGGGATAGCATTCCAGGGGTAAGTATTTATCCGAAACGCCCGGGGGTGAATACCAATAAAACGAAAACGTCAATTTCATCCTCAAGAACCGATGCCGCGAATTATTTATTCGAAAAGGAA
This sequence comes from Formosa sp. S-31, assembly GCF_051172795.1. NCBI lineage: Bacteria > Pseudomonadati > Bacteroidota > Flavobacteriia > Flavobacteriales > Flavobacteriaceae > Formosa > Formosa sp. S-31. The sequence continues at coordinate 195,320 of NZ_JAENDK010000009.1, read as the reverse complement.
GGCGAGGTCGTTTTACCTCGTATTGAGTTTGTGTTTTGGAATTATAATAACCGACAGTTTTATAAAAAAGTTATCGATTCTTTAAGGATAGAAGTAGCGCCGAATCCGGATTTGAAAATGCTGGCTGGTATTAAAAAACAACTGGAAGCAGAAAACTCAGCAATACCTGAAGAAGATAAACCATTTTTAATATTTGGATTAACGATAAAACGTTTTATAGAGCTATTGCTATTAGGACTTTTAACCCTGTATGTGCTTTATAAACTCTTGCCTTGGGGTATAAAAAAAATAAAACATCATAAAGCGATGTACAGGGCTTCTGAAGGGTATGCCTTTAAACAGTTAGAACGTGTCTTAGTACAGTCTGATTCTTTTAAAATTTTATACGCCTTAAAAGTCTGGTTGATTAAATTGAATCCGGAAATTCCGAACATGGGAACTTTTATTTCAGTGTATGGTAGTGATGTTTTAAAAAATAATTTTCTGGCCTTGGAACAACAGGCACTAGGAAAAGGTTCAGCTACATTCAATTCTAATACATTTAAATCTGAATTGAAACAAGCGAGAGCTCGTTATTTAAAAAAGGAACATCTAAATTCTACAACTTCAAAATCAGAATGGTTAAATCCTATTTCAGATACTCGTAAATATTAAGATGGATATATAAAAAAAAGCAACGTTCCTCCAGAATAGGATTCACGTTGCTTTTTAACTAACCAACCTTATGCATAAAACGACACTTTCTATGGCCTAGTATTTCAGGTATGTCTTTTTAACAAAATTTTAATTATTCTTCGTGTACTAAATGATCTTGATTTCTGAATACCAATTCATCATCGAAGGCGTCCAGTAAAATAATACTGTCTGTGGTAACCTTGCCGGACAGGATTTCTTTACTTAGTGCATTTAATACTTCTTTTTGTATTACACGTTTTACAGGTCGGGCACCATACTCCGGATTGTATCCTTTTTCAGCCAGATAATTTATGGCCTCAGGCGTCGAATCGAAAGTTATGCCCTGTTGTCCTAACATTTTAGCGACACCTTTAAGTTGTAACCCTACAATGTCTATAATGTTTTCTTTGCTTAGCGGTGTAAACATAATGGTGTCGTCTATTCTGTTTAAGAATTCAGGTCGTACTGATTGTTTTAAAAGTGCCAGGACATCCAGTTTTGCTGTTTCTATAGCGCTTTCTATGTCTTTAGTTGCTTCAAAACGTTCCTGTATTATTTGACTACCCATATTGGATGTCATGATAATAATGGTGTTTTTAAAATCGGCTACCCGGCCTTTGTTATCTGTTAAACGGCCTTCATCCAATACCTGTAACAGGATATTGAAGGTGTCCGGATGCGCTTTTTCTATTTCGTCTAAAAGCACTACGGAATACGGTTTACGTCTTACAGCTTCGGTTAACTGGCCGCCTTCGTCGTACCCTACATATCCAGGAGGAGCACCTACAAGTCGGCTTACGGCATGACGCTCCTGATATTCGCTCATATCGATACGGGTCATCGCATTTTCATCGTCGAACAGGTATTCTGCCAGCGCTTTGGCCAGCTCGGTCTTACCAACCCCGGTTGTTCCCAGGAACAGGAAGGTTCCTATGGGTTTTTGCGGATTTTGTAAACCGGCACGGCTTCGGCGAACAGCATCACTAACAGCTGCAATAGCTTCTTCCTGACCAACAACTCGTTTGTGTAATTCGTCTTCCAGTCTCAGTAATTTATCGCGTTCGCTTTGCAGCATTTTAGTAACCGGTATTCCCGTCCATTTTGCTACAACTTCAGCAATGTCATCATACGTAACTTCTTCTTTAATTAAGGAGCTTCCGGACTGGTTTTCATTTAATTCCTTTTGAAGTAAGTCCAGACGTTCCTGAGCATCTTTTATTTTTCCATATCGAATTTCTGCAACCTTGCCATAATCGCCTTCACGTTCTGCACGTTCGGCTTCCAGTTTAAAGTTTTCTATATTCAGTTTTGTAGCCTGAATATTATCTACCACTTCTTTTTCACTTTTCCATTTGGCATTAATCTCGTTGCGCTCTTCTTTTAAGTTCGCTAAATCACCTTTAAGACTTTTTAGTTTTACCTCGTCTTTCTCCCGTTTAATGGCTTCAATCTCGATTTCCAACTGCATGATTTTACGATCTAAAACATCCAATTCTTCTGGTTTAGAGTTAATTTCCATACGAAGTTTAGAAGCAGCTTCATCCATCAGGTCAATGGCTTTATCTGGTAAAAAACGATTGGTAATATAGCGTTCGGATAATTCTACAGCGCCAATTATAGCTTCGTCCTTTATCCTTACCTTATGGTGTGTTTCGTATTTTTCTTTAATTCCACGTAATATGGAAATGGCACTTTCTGTATCCGGTTCGTCTACCATTACTTTTTGGAAACGACGTTCTAAGGCCTTGTCTTTTTCGAAATATTTCTGGTATTCGTCTAAGGTAGTGGCTCCTATTGCTCGTAATTCGCCACGGGCTAAAGCAGGTTTTAAAATATTGGCTGCATCCATAGCGCCTTGTCCGCCGCCTGCACCAACCAGGGTGTGTATTTCATCAATAAACAGTACTATGTCGCCTTCGCTGGTTGTAACTTCTTTAATTACGGCTTTTAGGCGCTCTTCAAATTCACCCTTGTATTTTGCACCAGCAATAAGTGCACCCATATCCAAAGCAAAAATCTGCTTGTCTTTTAGGTTTTCAGGTACATCTCCATCCACGATCCTGTGAGCAAGACCTTCTGCAATTGCTGTTTTACCGGTACCAGGTTCACCTACCAGAATGGGATTGTTTTTGGTGCGACGCGATAAAATTTGAAGAATTCTACGTATTTCTTCGTCACGACCAATTACAGGATCCAGTTTTCCTGTTCTTGCTAATTCGTTTAGGTTTTTAGCATATTTATTTAGAGCATTATAAGTTTCTTCCTGACTTTGAGATGTTACGCGATCGCCTTTACGTAATTCTTCTATAGCTGCTGTAAGTCCTTTTTCTGTTACACCCTGATCCTTTAGCATTTGAGCTACTTTGCTTTTAGATTTTAAAATGGCCAGAATTAAATGCTCTACAGAAACATACTCGTCTTTCATTTTTTTAGCAATGCTGGATGCTTCGTTTAGAGTAGAACCCAGGTCTCGTGAAGCCATAATATCGCCTCCGGAAACTTTAGGGAAACTTTCAATTTGTTTTTCTACCGCCTGAGCTAAAATATTGGTGTTAACATTTAGTTTTTTTAAAAGGAATGGTAGTACATTTTCATCCACCTCCGAAATGGCTTTGAAAACATGTTCGTTTTCTATGCTTTGCTGACCATACTCCTGAGCAATTTGTTGCGCACGTTGTATGGCTTCTTGCGATTTTATTGTATAATTGTTAAAGTTCATAGTTATTTTGTTTTTCAATGGTTAATTCAATTATCTTACCATTACAAAAAGAAGGACAAAAAGACATGTTTTTAGTGAAATACACTGACTATTTGTCGGTTTAATGAAGTCTGAAGTAAGACTTAAAATTAATAAATATTATGGGGTTTTTTGATAAGTTGTTTGCTAACAATACGTTAAAAGATGAGGGGGGAGTCCCTTGGAAACCATTGTTGAACACCGCTCAGCTGGAGGGAATTATGGAGGCTTCCAAAAGCAAAACACAGGTAATTTTTAAACATTCTACACGATGTGGAATTAGTAGTATGGTGTTAAGACAATTTGAAAGGGCATTCGATGACAGTTTACAACTGGATATGTATTTTCTGGACCTGTTACAAAACCGGGATGTGTCGAATGTAGTTTCCGAAGTGTTTAAGGTGTATCACGAATCTCCGCAATTGCTCATTATTAAAAATGGAGAAGTGATTGAACATGCTTCGCATGGGCAGATTAATCAGGTAGATTTAGCTTCATATCAGGTATAAAAAAAGCCCGAATTTAATTTCGGGCTTTTTAAAATATTATTTTTTCTTAGGATTAAATACCGGGAGTAACTGGGTTTTTACTTCTCCGAATCCTATTCTTGTACCGTCATTTTCACAATAACCACGCATAATAACAGTATCATAATCGTTAATAAAAGTTCGTTCGCTGCCGTCTTTCATTTTTAATGGTTTTTCACCTTTCCATGTTAACTCCAGCATAGAACCAAACGTGTCTGGTGTAGGCCCGGAAATGGTGCCACTACCCATCAGGTCTCCCGAATTTACAGGACATCCGTTAATGGTATGATGTGCTAGTTGCTGAGACATGTTCCAGTACATATATTTAAAGTTGGAACGTGATACTATGGTTTCCTTTGCTTTTTTTGGTTGAATGGCCACTTCTAAATTAATGTCGAAACTTTTAGGTCCTTTAGATTGCAGGTAAGGCATTTGCTTCTTTATAGGTTTTGGTCCCTGTACACGGTAAGGTTCCAATGCGTCTAATGTTACAATCCATGGTGACATAGAAGAGGCAAAGCTTTTTGCCAGGAACGGGCCAAGTGGCACGTATTCCCATTTTTGAATATCGCGGGCGCTCCAGTCGTTGAATAATACCAGACCAAAAATATATTCTTCTGCTTCTTCAACAGGTATAGGCTCTCCTAAATCGTTGGCATCGGTAGTGATAAAGGCCATTTCAAGCTCAAAGTCTACAAGTTTTGAAGGTCCGAAAACAGGCTCTGTAGCACCTTCAGGTAACGTTTGTCCCTGTGGTCTGTGTACTGGAATTCCAGATGGAATAATAGATGAACTCCTGCCGTGGTATCCTACCGGAATGTGCAACCAGTTTGGCATTAACGCATTTTCAGCACTTCTAAACATGGTTCCTACATTGGTAGCATGTTCGATGCTGGAGTAAAAATCGGTATAATCTCCAATTTCAACCGGTAATTGCATTTCAATTTCATCTAATCGAAATAATACAATTTCTTTATGCTGTTTATTGTTTTTTAAGGTATCGTTTTCATCATCAAAAATATCGGCAATTTTATTTCTAACGGCACGCCAGGTTTTTCTTCCGTCGGCAATAAAGTCGTTCAAAGTATCCTGAAGGAAAATATCATCGGTTAAAGGAATGTCGTCAAAATATCCCAACTGATGCAAGGCGCCCAAGTCTATAGCCGTATCCCCAATACGTGTTCCAATGGTAATGATGTCGTCTCGGGTAAGGAAAACACCAAAAGGAATATTTTGTATCGGGAAATCGGAGTTTTTATCGACGTGAAGCCAGGTTTTTCTATCGGGATTGTTAGCGGATATCTGCATAACGTAGTTGTTGATTAATTGTTTAATAATTTCTATTCAAATATATGTTTTTTGATGTATTTAACTAATCTATTTATTATTTTTGAGGAATTTTTAACGATAATTACAATTATGCAACGCGACGAACAAATTTTTGAATTAATTGAAGCTGAAAAACAACGCCAATTACATGGTTTAGAGTTAATTGCCTCGGAAAACTTTGTGAGCGACCAGGTGATGGAAGCAGCAGGTTCTGTACTAACAAATAAATATGCTGAAGGGTATCCTGGCAAGCGCTATTACGGAGGCTGTGAAGTGGTAGATGAAGTAGAGCAAATTGCAATTGATCGCGCAAAAGCGCTTTTTGGAGCAGCTTATGTTAATGTGCAACCACACTCCGGAAGTCAGGCAAACACCGCTGTATTTGCTGCCTGTTTAAAGCCTGGTGATAAAATTTTAGGATTTGATTTATCTCACGGAGGACATTTAACTCACGGGTCACCGGTAAACTTTTCAGGAAAATTATACAATCCTGTATTTTACGGTGTAGAGCAGGAAACAGGAGTTTTAAACTACGATAAAATTCAGGAGATTGCCACTAAAGAACAACCGAAGCTTATTATTGCCGGGGCTTCTGCTTATTCAAGAGATATCGACTTTAAGCGTTTCCGTGAAATCGCGGACAGTGTAGGTGCTATCTTAATGGCCGATATTTCGCATCCAGCCGGTTTAATAGCTAAAGGCATTTTAAACGATCCGATTCCTCACTGTCATGTAGTAACGACTACAACTCATAAAACATTAAGAGGACCAAGAGGAGGTATGATTATGATGGGTGAAGATTTTGATAACCCGTTTGGTTTAACCCTTAAAAACGGTACACCTCGAAAAATGTCTTCTTTATTTGATTCTGCAGTTTTCCCTGGAAATCAAGGTGGGCCTTTAGAGCATATTATTGCGGCTAAAGCCATTGCTTTTGGAGAGGCATTAACCGATGAGTACCTAAATTACATGTTACAGGTTAAGAAAAATGCAGCAGCTTTAGCTGAGGCGTTTGTGGCTAAGGGATATAATATTATTTCGGGAGGAACTGATAACCACATGATGCTAATCGATTTAAGAAATAAAGATGTTTCCGGTAAGCAGGCAGAAGAAGCTTTAGTAAAAGCTGAAATTACCGTAAATAAAAATATGGTGCCATTTGATGATAAATCTCCTTTTGTAACTTCAGGTATTCGTATTGGAACAGCAGCTGTGACTTCACGTGGATTAAAAGAAGGAGAGATGCAGACTATTGCTGATCTTGTAGATGAGGTAATTATGAACCTTGAAGATGAAGCCGTTTTAGAAGGTGTAGCAACAAAAGTGAATGCTCTTATGGCAGAAAGACCTTTGTTTGTAGACTAATAACATTTGGTAAATACATATATTATAAAGAAAAAAGGCAACCGTTAGGTTGCCTTTTTTTGATACTAGTTAACTTAATAACTAGTTATTAAAATAAAAGGAATTTGGGCTAATACCAGTAACATAACTGTTGAGTTGATTTCCGTTTAGAGAGAACTCGAAAGTTGTGCCATTAGAAATAAAATCGCCTGCATCGGCAATATAAATCGTACCATTGTTCACAGCAAAGCCGTACATGGCTCCCCAGTCTGAAGTTGAGGTGTATTCCAACACTTTACCGAAAGAATCTTCGTCTCCCGATGTACTAACTTTAAACACACTGGTATTATTAGTAAAATATATAGTGTTGTCTTCAATATCGAGTTGCTTGGCATCTGCTAGTAAAGTTGGTAAAATCATTTGTTGACTAATAGCGTTAGTCGCAATATTAATTTTAAATATGTTTGAATTTGAACCGGCATTGTTTGTGAGTACAAATAAATTGCCATTTTGAATTTCGAAGGAATTAGGAGCATTGCCTTCTCCTAAATCGATAAGTTGTGTAGTATTGGTTTTAGGGTCTAGTACTGTTATGGTTTGACCGGCACCGTAATATCCGTTGGAAATATAAATTATATCGTTCGCCTCTGTAATAGCTTCGGCAGTAATACCCAAAGCTAATTTGCTAGTGGAATAATCGTTCAAATTAATAATGGTAATAAAATCATCAGAACCATCATCCCAGCCGTTTGAGTTGGTAACATAGGCCGTATCGTCTATAACTACCCCGTAACGCGGTGCAGTGAAATCGGAATCTAAAGTGGTGATGTATTCAAAAGTGTAGCGATCTACAACGGTAATTTGATTTGCCTGTCCTGAAATTATAAAAGCTCTGGTGTCATCAAAAAACATGCTTTGTAAATAGCTTCCTGTTTCTGAAGCGTTAGGGTTTTCCGTGCGGTAAATATCGGAGTTTAAAGTATTGTCTTCGCTTATAAATGAGATGCTGGCTGTTGAAGGATCGCTTCCGCCTTCATTTATAATAAAATAGCCATTATCGTAGGTGCCTTTTGGTAGATTCGGTGTGTCGTTTCCATCATCGTCAGAACTACAGGAACTAAATAAGGAAAGACTAATGCAGCTTAGTAGAATAAATTTGTTTATTCGTTTCATAGTGAAATAATTAAAATGTTATATTAATGTAAATTGAATAGTTTCGTCCGGGCATATAGCGGTTAGATACACTTTGATAGTTTGTATTAAACAGGTTATTTACTTTAGTGCCCAGTGTATAACGTTTACCGAAGGTGTAATCCAGACCGATGTTAGAAACCTGGTAGGCATCTAAACGGTATTGGCTTGCATTGTCGGTGGTGGTGTACACATCGCCAACATATAAATATTGATAAAAGGCAGAGACCTTTTTAAAGGTATATCCCAGGCTAGCTGTTGTTTTGTGTTTCGGGACGTAAATAAGCTGTTTGTCAGTTTCTGTGTTTTTTGAAATAGTATAGGCGTAAGTTGAGTTAAAGGAAAACTGATGAGATCCAATATTATAGGTGTAATGTAGGGTGCTTTCAACGCCATAGGTTTCAACCTGATCTGTATTAACAGGTTTCCAAAGCGATCCGTTTGGCAGCCAGCGAATCATATCGTTTATTTTGTTATAATATGCGGTGGCCGATAGTGAAACAGATTTAAAATTTAAGTGATTACCTAATTCTAGCTGATATGAAGTCTCTGGTTTTAAATCCGTGTTACCACTGCCTTCCCAGTATAAATCGTTAAAGGTTGGAATTCTGAAGTTTTTAGAACCATTAAGCGTGATAGTGTATGGATTTGCAATTTTAAATTGTAGTCCGAGATTGTATAAAAACGGACTTTTATAAGTATTGGTAACTTCCTGACGCAAGCCAATCTCGTATAAAAACCAGGTCTGAATTTTGTGCTTTAATAACAAGTTAAAACTGGCAATTTGCCTGGTTTCTTCAGCAATACTGGAGCCTTTGCCTTTGTTTTGAGTGCCATCTATAATGGTGTTTATTGTAAGTTGTTCCGAAGGTGTATAGCTTAAATCGTATTTAGCAATTAGGGTGTTTACCTTGCCAAAAGTATGATTTGTGGAATTTATGTTTCCGTAATATTTATAGTCTTCGGTGAGGTACCCTAATTTCAATTTCGAAGTGAATGCCTTATAAAATCCGTCCCATTCCAGTAGATGCCGTGTATTAAAATCGTGATATTTTGTAGGAGTTTCCGAAGGGAAGATTAGCGAGAAGTGGCGCTCGCCGTCGAAAGCATAAGTGTGAAATTTTAAAATATTCAGCTTATTCAATTTGTAGCTAATATTAGCATTTATACTGGTATTGTAAAACGCACCGTTTCTGTTATAATTTTCAGAATCTGCATATTGGTAATCGTTGTCTGAACTGTTACGACTCACATTTATATTGGCGCTAAGATTGTTCGTGGTAATGTTATTTCTGTATAAAAACTGAAAGGTGTTAAAGCTACCGTAACTGCTTTTAACCGTGTTTTTAAAGCCTTCGGAATAGTCGAAATTATTGTTTAAATGGATGCTGCCGCCTATAGCTCCGCTACCATAAATTACGCTACCTCCACCGCTTTTAACACTTATATTGTTGAAGTCTGTCGTATTTAGTGTGTTAAAATCGGTTTGTCCGTTAAATAGGGAATTGATGTTAATGCCATTCCAGACCACCGCGGTCTGTTGCGCTGTGGTACCGCGGAAGGAAGGTGATGATACCATGCCTAGTCCGTTTTCTTTAAAATAAATAGGCGTGTTATATTGCAGTAAACTGGTTAAAGAAGGCTGGTTTATGTTAATAATACTATCGCTAAGGATTAAAACGGATTGTGATTCACTAAAGGTTTTTAATTGGGTATCTGCCGTAATTAAAACTTCATCTAAAGTTTCTACGGGTTCTGTTTGCGCATGAAAATTCAGAGTAACTCCAATGCTTATTAAAAAGAAAGTAAAATATTTTGTCATAGCTTCAAGACCTTTTACCCGAAAGTCATTTACGTTAATAATGCTTCTGGCAGGTCTCCTGACTCTCGTCTTGTTATTCACCTTCCCAATTAAAAAATCAGTGGTATATTGAAGTAGTAATAACAAGCATTCTGTTAAACAGAACTAAGATTACAGTTGCGGGAACAGTTTGAGAATTTCACTCAATTCCCTTTTAATCCATCATTGTATGATTGGAACCAAAATTCGCTGTAAATGTAATCTTTTTCCATGTAAACAAATTGATAAATCAGAATTTTTTATAGCCTTATTTTGAGGTGGTGGAATTTAAGGAAATTCCAAAAATTTGACTTTTTTTATTTTGACTGAGATATATATGCTTACATTTGAACAGATTTTTCCCGTGTAAAATTAAATGAAGTTACACACGGATTAAGATTAATTAGCAAGGTGTTTTCAAATAAAAATCTTTCATGATATCTAAGTTAAATTATTTTTTTTTAGTGCTTTGTCTCTGTTTTTTTTGTTGTAAAGATGATACAAAACAAGAAAGTGAATCTAAAGTTAAAGGTGAAAAAATAAGCTTAAGTTATGCTAAAGGTTTTAGTGTGACCGCCTTTGAGGGATATAAGATTTTAGAAATTTTTAGTCCCTGGCCTAAAAGCGAAACTACTTTTAAGTACGCTTTGGTTGATAAACAAAGTCCGATAAAAATTAATCTGAATTATAACAATTTTGATGGTATTATTCCGGTGCCTGTAGACGATATTGTTGTGACCTCTACAACGCATTTACCAGCTTTAGAATTATTGGAAGAGACAGCAAGTTTAATTGGTTTTCCAGGAACGACGTATGTGTCTTTACCTAAAATTAGAACACGTATAGATTCTGGTGAAATCCGTGAGTTAGGTAAAAATGAAGGTATAAATACCGAAGTCCTTTTAGAATTGCGTCCCGATGTGCTTATTGCTTTTGGAATAGACGGGAATAACAGTGCTTTCGAAACGATTACAAACGCTAAGATTCCGGTTATTTATAATGGCGACTGGGTAGAAGAATCACCGCTTGCAAAGGCGGAGTGGATAAAATTATTTGGAGTACTGTATGATAAAGAAGTAAAAGCTGATTCTGTGTTTAAAGCTATAGAAGCAGGTTATATTTCGGCTCGGGAACTGGCAAAGTCAGTAAAAAACAGACCAACCGTTTTAAGCGGAGCCATGCATAAGGATGTGTGGTATTTACCAAGCGGAACAAGTCCTGAAGGTCAGTTACTTAAAGACGCTAATGTGGATTATCTTTGGGCTAGCACCGCAGCGTCAGGCAGTCTGGCGTTAAATTTTGAAACTGTTTTTACGAAAGCACAGTCGGCAGATTTATGGTTCAATCCATCATATTATCCAAGCTATGAGGCCTTGGAGGATGCTAACAGCCATTATGGAACATTTAAAGCTTTTAAGAGTAAAAATATATTTACTGTAAGCACGACTACGGGAGCTACCGGTGGTGTGTTGTATTATGAAAAGGGATTAAGCAGGCCGGATCTGGTATTAAAAGATTTAATAAAAATTGCGCATCCCGAATTGTTACAGGAGTATCAACTTTCGTTTTTTAAACCTTTACAATAAGTGCCGGAAAGTAAAACATATAAAGGTGTTTTTGTGATACTAATTTTAGTGTTGCTTGTTTGTGTGCTATTAAATATTGGTTTGGGCTCGGTTTCTATTCCTTTAAAACAAATTATAGAAAGCCTGTTGGGAACAAGTAAACAAGAATCCTGGCAGTATATTATTCAAAATTACAGATTGCCAAAAACCATAACGGCTATCATGGTGGGCTCGGGCCTTGGTGTTTCTGGTTTATTAATGCAGACCCTATTTAGGAATCCTCTGGCAGGACCTTTTGTACTGGGGATTAGTTCCGGAGCCAGTTTGGGTGTGGCCTTGATTATTTTAGGCGCTGGAATTTTCGAAGGTGTCCTTGCAGTATTCTTAATGTCTAAATGGAGTATAGTAATTGCTGCTAGTCTGGGCAGTTTTCTGGTTTTAAGTGCGGTTTTAATAGTGTCACTGCGTGTGCGGGATACTATGGCTTTGTTAATTATAGGTCTAATGTTTTCCAGTATTACAGGAGCTATAGTTGGTGTCTTGTCTTATTTCAGTTCGGCTGAGCAACTCCAGCGTTATATTTTCTGGGGCTTCGGTAGTTTAGGCAATTTATCATGGAATGAAATTATAATTTTTGGGGTATTATATGTTCTGGGATTACTATTAAGTTTAGTTTCGATAAAGGCTTTAAATACCCTGCTTCTGGGTGAAAATTATGCGCAAAGTCTGGGGTTACACCTTAAGCGAAGCCGATTAATAATTATTCTGGCAACAAGCTTACTGGCAGGAACCATTACAGCATTTGCCGGGCCTATAGCTTTTATAGGATTAGCCATTCCGCATGTCACCCGATTAATTTTTAATACATCAAACCACAATATTTTATTACCGGCTGTAATTCTTTTAGGAGCAATAATTATGCTGATTTGTGATACGATTGCACAAATCCCAAACAGTGATTATACTTTACCAATTAATGCAATTACCTCGCTGGTAGGGGCGCCTATTGTAATCTGGCTGCTTGTGCGCAAACGAAGTATGGTATTTTAAAATGGAGGAGACTAAATCGCATATTGTTTTAAAGGCCGAAAATTTAAAGGTGGGATATCGTTCTAAACGATCAGAAACCTGTATTGCGGAAGGTATTAATATAACTCTTAATAGAGGAGAGTTGGTTAGTCTTGTAGGAGCAAATGGTATTGGTAAATCGACACTATTAAGAACTTTAACGCAGACTCAGGATGCTTTGGAAGGTGCCGTTTATATCAATAGTAAAGCTTTAGATACCTATGATGCTTTGCAGTTGGCGAAAGTGCTGAGTATCGTTTTTACAGAAAAACTGATTTCTAAAAATTTATCGGTTTTTGAGTTGGTGGCTTTAGGTAGGCATCCGTATACGAACTGGATTGGTAGCCTGTCTGATACAGATATTCAAAAAGTAAATTACGCACTAAGTTTAACTCATATTGAAGCCTTAAAGCATAAAAAATGTTTTGAACTTAGCGATGGTCAGTTGCAAAAAGTCATGATTTCTCGTGCACTTGCCCAGGATACAGATCTAATTATTTTAGATGAGCCAACTACGCACCTGGATATGTATCATAAGGCCTACGTTTTAAAATTGCTTCAGAAATTGGCTAAAGAAACAGGGAAAACCATTTTGTTTTCGTCGCACGAAATAGATTTAGCCATTCAGTTATGCGATAAAATGATAGTAATGACTCCTGAACAGGTGATATCCGATTCGCCTTGTAACTTAATTTCGCAAGGGGTTTTCTCACAGCTATTTCCGACCGACCTGATTCAGTTCGATGAAAAAACAGGAACTTTTAGAGTAAATAAATAATCGTTTTACTAAGACTCCAGACACCTATGTCTTCTAATATAAATGCTATATTTGGAGTAATAGAACGCGATTTATGAACGATACACTTATACTATTTTCTACGGCTTTAGTTTCTGCTGGAATAGGGGCAGGGCTGGGCGTTATAATGTCTCGCTTGAAAGCTAAGGGCGAGTTAGCACGGTTGGAGGAACGCAATTTGCAACTACAGGAGCAATTTAACCATTTTAAAACCTATACTGATTCGGAAAATGAAAAGCAGAATACCATTTTTAACCAGCAATTAGATAAGCTTCAGAAAGAACTGTTGAAAATAGAAGGGGATCGGGATGCTATAAGACGGGAAAAGGAGTTTTTAAATGAAGCCTTTACACGTAAGTCTACAGAATTTCAAAATTTACAGGAGCAGCATGTACAACGCGATAAAGATCTGGTAAAACAACAGGAGCAACTACGCAGGGACTTTGAATTACTGGCGAATAAAATTCTTGAGGAAAAATCGGAAAAGTTTACCCTTCAGAATAAGGAAAATCTAAAGCATATTTTATCTCCGTTACACGAAAAAATTCAGGGGTTCGAAAAACGTGTGGAAGATTCTCAAAAAGAAAATATAAGTATGCACTCGGCTTTGAAGGAGCAGCTTTTGGGGCTTCGAGATCTTAATTTACAAATGACTAAAGAGGCGACTAATTTAACGCGTGCTTTAAAAGGAGATAGTAAAATGCAGGGGAACTGGGGCGAATTGGTTCTGGAACGTGTTCTGGAAAAATCCGGGTTGGAAAAAGACAGGGAATATTTTGTTCAGCAGCATTTTACACGCGAAGACGGTACGCGTGTGTTACCCGATGTGGTTCTCCATTTACCGGATAACAAAAGAATGATTATTGATTCCAAGGTTTCTCTGGTAGATTACGAACGTTTTGTAAATGCCGAAAATGAAGAGCGTGCTTTGTATTTAAAGGCTCATGTTAATTCTATTCGCAGGCATGTCGACCAATTGTCGGCTAAAAATTATCAGGATTTATACGATATGGATTCTCCTGATTTTGTATTGCTTTTTATCCCTATAGAACCCGCTTTTGCCGTGGCAGTAAATGAAGATAACACACTGTATAACCGGGCTTTCGAAAAGAATATTGTTATCGTTACACCAGCAACCTTATTGGCAACTTTGCGCACTATTGATACGATGTGGAATAATGAAAAGCAACAGAGGAATGCTTTGGAAATTGCCAGACAAGCAGGAGCGCTGTACGATAAGTTTGAAGGCTTACTTAAAGATTTGACAGGAGTTGGTAAAAAGCTCGACGATGCTAAAAAAGATTATAGTTCGGCCATGAATAAACTTGTAGATGGAAGAGGGAATTTAATATCCAGTGTTGAAAAATTAAAAATAATGGGAGCTAAAGCTAAAAAGGCCTTACCGGAAGTGGTTTTAAAACGCGCAGAGCTAGAAGAGGAATAAATGTTTTGAATATTAATAAAAAAAAAGCTGCTAATTTTTTAGCAGCTTTTTTTATTGTTTATAAGTTAAAAGACATCAAAGTCGTCCATTTCCGGCGTTGGTTTTTCGTATTCTTCATGATGGACTTTTTCGTGCGTAAACAGGTTTGCAACAATTATAATAAAGCCCAGCATTAATAATGTAATGACTACAAAATTATCCAGAATTTTAAGAAGTCCGGATATTGTGAATCCAAAAGACACAACAACAGTTAAATAAAAAGACGTTTTGTCTGATATCATTTTTAGGGTCTTTATTATACTCCGGTGTAATTAGATGGAGTAATAGCTTTTAATTCTGATTTTATAGTTTCAGATACATCTAAGGTATCAATAAAATTAGAAATAGACAATTGATTTATTTTTTCGTTTGTTCGGGTTAAGCCTTTTAAGGTTTCGTAAGGGTTAGGGTAACCTTCTCGTCTTAAAATGGTTTGAATTGCTTCGGCAACAACCGCCCAGTTGTTTTCTAAATCTTCAGCAAACTTGTCTTTGTTTAAAAGTAACTTGTTAAGACCTTTTAAAGTTGATTGGAATCCGATTAGAGTATGACCAAAAGGAACGCCGACATTTCTTAAAACGGTACTGTCTGTTAAATCACGTTGCAGTCTTGAAATAGGTAACTTTGCCGCTAAATGTTCAAAAATAGCATTGGCAATACCTAAATTCCCTTCACTGTTTTCAAAATCGATAGGATTTACTTTATGCGGCATAGCAGAACTTCCTACTTCTCCGGCTTTAATTTTTTGTTTAAAGTAATCCATAGATACATAGGTCCAGATATCTCGGTCAAGGTCAATTAAAATCGTGTTAATACGCTTTAAATTGTCGAATAAGGCCGCCATATGGTCGTAGTGTTCAATCTGAGTCGTAGGGAAAGAGTGGTGTAAGCCTAAAATATCCTGTACAAACGTGCGTCCGAAAATTTTCCAGTCGATATGTTTAAATGCCAGATGGTGAGCATTAAAGTTACCCGTTGCACCACCAAATTTAGCAGCATGCGGTACTGTTTTTAATGTTTCAATCTGCTGATTTAAACGAACAACAAATACTTCAATCTCTTTGCCTAAACGGGTAGGAGATGCCGGCTGACCATGTGTTCTTGCAAGCATAGAAACGTCTGACCATTCTACAGCCAAATCTTTAAGTTTTTCTAAAACGCTGTTGAATTCCGGTAAGTATACATCGTTAAGGGCTTCCTTAATACTTAAAGGAATTGCCGTATTATTGATATCCTGAGAGGTTAATCCGAAATGGATAAACTCTTTGTATTGTGATATATTTAAAGTATCGAATTTTTCTTTTATAAAATATTCTACAGCTTTAACATCGTGATTAGTCACTTTCTCTATATCTTTAATCGCTAAGGCATCTTCAGAAGTGAAGTTTTTATATATAGCTCTTAAAGCATCAAATTTTGTAGTGTCGAAATCTTTTAATTGCTCTAAAGGCACCTGGCAAAGTGCAATAAAGTATTCAATTTCAACCTGTATTCTGTATTTAATTAAGGCTTCTTCAGAAAAATAAGCCGACAATGATTGGGTTTTACTTCCGTAACGACCATCGATTGGAGATATCGCATTAAGTGGTGTTAATGACATGTTTTTTTGTGTTGTTTTTTAAAAGTGCGAAGATAATCTTTTTAGATAGAAGACAGAAATTCACAGTATAAGAAAAGCTATAATAAATTAAATAATTAGCTAAATTAGAACTCTAACTACTAAACTACGATTATGAAATCTTTTTACATCTTTGTATTTTTATTTTTTTCACTACTTGTTGGTCATGCTCAAGTATACAAAAAGGCTGAACCGTATACCCATACGTATTCCATTGTTGCCAGAGATTCTGTTACGGGCAACATGGCAGTTGCCGTACAAAGTCATTGGTTTAGCGTGGGGAGTGTGGTTATTTATGGTCAGGCTGGTGTGGGAGTTGTAGCTACTCAGGCGCTGGTGAATCCTAGTTACGGGCCTAATGGGTTGAAGCTTATGTCAGAAGGTAAAAGTCCTAAGGCTGCATTAGAAGAATTATTGACAGAAGATGAAGGTCAAATGTACAGACAGGTGGCTTTTTTAAATGGAAATGGTGATGTGGCTGCACATACCGGGGATTTATGTATTGGAGAAGCGGGTCATTATGTGGGGAAGAATTTTTCTGTGCAGGCTAATATGATGCTTAAAAATACAGTCTGGAAGGCTATGGCCAAAGCCTATGAAACGACAAAAGGCGATTTAAGTACCCGTATTATTGCAGCCATGAAAGCGGCTGAAGCAGAAAAAGGAGATATTCGAGGAAGCCAGTCGGCAGCAATAAAAATAGTAAAGGCTGAAAGTACAGGAAATTCGTGGGAAGATACTGTTATGGATTTAAGAGTGGAAGATCATGAAAATCCGGTGGCAGAACTGGAACGCTTAATTGGTATTCAGAAAGCTTACGATTTTATGAATAAGGGTGATGTAGCCATGGAAAAAGGAGATTCTAAACTTGCAGAAGAACTGTATTTAAGTGCTCAAAAATTATATCCGGATAATATTGAAATGCAATACTGGTATGGTATTAATTTGCTGAATAATAAAGAATTTGATCGTGCGCATAAGGTGTTAAAACCAATTTTTAAAAAGGATAATAACTGGAAAATATTAACCGGACGTTTAATGGATAGTAAATTGCTAAGTATTTCAGACGAAGAGCTTAAAAAAGTTATGTCGTGGTAATGGCTTTTAAAATGTGTCGGGCCCGGGCTTTAAAACCTGCACTTCCTTGTTGAAAATCGCGTTGTAAAATAGTAGCTAATTCGGGGTGAATCCAGGAGTATTCTTTACCCAGTAAGAAAAGTGTTTGCATGCTATAGGCTTTGGGGGCTGTTTTATTATCATTTATCATATAGTCGAAACATAGTTCTATAATCCGTTCTTTGTGTTCAGATTTTAGATGTGTTTTGACTTCGGGATCTGAGCTGATATAAAATGCCTTGGTTAGATATTCGCAAATTTTCGCTATAGATCGTACTGCCGAATCAAAATGGACTGTTGGCATTTTTAGAGTAAAATAATCGAGATAGGGGAGTAATATATTCAGGTTTTCACCGCAAGCAACTTCCAGAATCCATGCTGCCTTGGAGGATAAAGCGTCGTCAACTTTTAAAATAAGTTCCAAAAGAACAGGCGTTAATTCAGGTTGATTTAAAATCTGTTGGGCAAACTTCAATCTTGAAGCCTTGGTACTGTCTACATAATTTAATTGATCGTAGAGCTGTTCAGTAGTCACTTTATTTTCCTATTTTAGTTTATAAAAATAATAAAAATGAAAATTCTAAAGAAAATCGGATGGCTTTTGCTAATTGTTTTTGTAATTGCTCAATTTTTCGGACCGCAGAAAAACGAAGGTGATTTAACCTCAATAAAGGTGTTTGAAGCTGATACAAATCCTCCGGAAAATGTAAGTGTAATTTTAAAGGAAAGTTGTTACGATTGCCATAGTGACTATACACGATATCCATGGTATAGTAATATTACGCCGGTTAATTACTGGATGGCAGAACATGTTGAAGATGGTAAAAAACATTTTAATGTGTCTAAATGGGATGCTTATTCTGTAAAACGCAAGGACCACAAAATTGAAGAGTTAATAGAGATGGTAGAAGATAGAAGTATGCCTTTAGAATCGTATACCTGGGCTCATAGCGAGGCCAAATTGTCTGACGCCGATATAGAATCGGTTAAAGAGTGGGCACAGAATTTACGTATAAAATACAGTTTGATACCTAAAGCGGAGTAGATGAAATTATCGGTTTTAATAATTGGGTTTGTTTGGCCCGAGCCCAGGTCTTCTGCGGCAGGGAGCCGAATGATGCAATTAATAGAAGCCTTTCAGTCACAAGACTATAAAATTACTTTTGTGAGTGCCAGTTCCAGAGGAGCACAGGCTGTAGGTCTTGAGACTTTAGGAATAGCCACGGAAACTGTAAAAATTAATGATAGTAGTTTCGATGAATTTTTAAAATATCTTCAGCCAGATATTGTTATGTTCGATCGGTTTATGACCGAGGAACAGTTTGGCTGGCGGGTTTCCGAACATTGCCCAAAAGCGCTGAAACTATTAGATACTGAAGATCTGCATAGTTTAAGAAAAGGCAGACAACAGGCTTATAAACTCAAGACTGAATTCAATAACACCTTTTTGTTTAACGAAGTGGCTAAAAGGGAAATAGCCAGTATTTATCGCTGCGATTTAACTTTAATAATTTCTGAAGCAGAAATGACGCTTTTAGCCGAAACATTTAAAGTGCCAGCTGATTTATTACTGTATTTGCCATTTATGCTCCAACCTCTTACGGAGACAGACCAAAAGGCTAATCCCAATTATGCTTCGCGATCTCATTTTATAACTATAGGTAATTTTTTACATGAACCCAATTATCAGTCTGTTTTACATTTAAAGCAGATTATCTGGCCGGAGATAAGAAAGGCTTTACCAAAAGCAGAAGTGCATGTCTACGGCGCTTATGCGAGCCAGAAAGTAAATCAATTGCATCAACCTAAAGATGGCTTTTTAATTATGGGATTTGCAGAAAGCGTGGATGACGTGATGAAACAGGCCAGAGTATGTCTTGCTCCACTGGTATTTGGAGCAGGCCTAAAAGGAAAACTTGTTGATGCCATGAAAAGCGGAACGCCCTGTGCTATGTCTTCTATAGCTTCCGAAGGTATGTTTGGAACGATGCCAGCCAATGGTTTTATAGAAGATGAGCCTGTTTCATTTTCAAGGCAGGCTGTAGATTTATATAATTCACAATCTGTATGGGAAACATCTCAGAATCAGGGGTATGCGGTTTATAACAGTCGTTTTAATGAAAATATATTTAAATCGTTGTTTTTGAATTCAATTTCTAATCTTTTAGAGCATTTAGAAGCGCATAGATTATCTAATTTTACAGGGGCTATGTTACAGCATCATAGCCTACAAAGCACTAAGTTTATGTCGCGTTGGATAGAAGAAAAAAATAAACAGCTTAGTAATTAAGGCCTATGGAATGGACCTCCGTTTTGCAAATATTATACATTGTCGTAGTCGCATTAGTTTGTTTGCGTGTAATTTACGATACGCACCATATTACCAAAACGTTGTCGTATCTGCTATTGGTTATTTTCATTCCGGTATTAGGCATTATTTTCTATTTTTCGTTTGGAATGAATTATAGAAACACAAAAATCTATAGTAAAAAACTCTTTAATAATATCAAATTTGAACGACAGCTAGCCATTCAGCTTCAGCAATATGCGAAAGAAATAATACGGAGTAAAGGAGAGATTTTAGAGTCTAATAAAAAGCTAGTTCGGTTGTTGTTTCAGGAAATTTCTAGTCCGCTTACCAATAAAAACGAAGTGGATTTATTGATAAATGGTGAGTCTAAATTTCCTGAAGTCTATAAAGCCATAGCTTCAGCAAAGCATCATATCCATCTGGAATACTATATTTTTACCGATGATGTTGTTGGAAGAAAAATAGAGGAGTTATTAATTAAAAAGGCTCAGGAAGGTGTTAAAGTCCGTTTTATGTACGACGATTACGGGAGTAGTTCAATTCGTAAAAGTCTGGTAATGCGTTTGCGCAATGCGGGCATAGAAGCCTTCCCGTTTTATAAAGTTAAACTGATTTATCTGGCCAACAGAATGAATTACAGAAATCACCGAAAGATTATTGTAATTGACGGTCGAGTGGGGTTTGTAGGAGGAATTAATGTTTGCGATAAATATATAAACTCTATAGATACAGAACCTTTTTCATATTGGCGCGATACGCATTTAAAAATTCACGGACCGGCAATCTGGTATTTGCAGTATTTGTTTTTGTGCGACTGGAATTTCTGCGCTAATTGCGAGATAGAACCTACAAAGGAGCTTTTTCCTGAACTGGAAACTTATGAAACTAAAGCAAATGTCGCGGTGCAGATTGCAGCTAGTGGACCCGATTCTAAAACCCCCACGATCTTGTATGCATTGCTTCAGGCTATTAGTTTAGCAGAACGCGAAATCTTAATTACTACACCTTATTTTATTCCAAACGAAAGTATTATGGATGCCTTGTGTATTGCAGCTTTAAGTGGGGTAAAGGTGAAATTGCTGGTACCCAGAACTTCCGATTCTAAATTGGTTAATGCAGCTGCAAGTTCGTATTACGAAGAATTAATGCATTCGGGAGTTTCAATTTACAGATACACGAAAGGGTTTGTGCATGCGAAAACTATGACGATTGATGATGAGATTGCCATAGTAGGGTCGGCGAATATGGATTTAAGAAGTTTCGATTTAAATTTTGAAGTGAATGCCATTGTTTACGATAAGGGTATAAATGAAAAGCTTCGGGACGCCTTTTACAACGACTTAAATGATGCCGATGAAATTATTCTGGAGCGTTGGAAAAACCGTTCCTGGTATCACGAACTCACTGAAAAACTGGCACGTTTATGGTCACCTTTACTCTAAGTTTATTCCTTTTTTAAATTCTTAATCCGGCTGAATAAAGTAGGATGAGAGTAATGCATAAACACATAAGCCGGGTGTGGTGTTAAATTACTTAGACTGTGTTTTGAAAGTTTTTTTAGCGAAGTAATTAAATCGTTCGCATTATAGGTTTTCTTAGCATAATCGTCTGCTTGATATTCGAATTTTCTAGAAAACACATTCATTATAAGGCCTGTAATTTCACTTATTGGACTATATAATAATCCAAAAGCAATTAAGCCTACATGAAAACTCGGCGTTGATACACCTATGGCCTGAGATAGGACAGGCTCAGCAATACATAGTGATAAAATATATAGAGTAACTCCAGTTAGCACAACTGAAGCAACTAAATTAAAAATGATGTGCTTCTTTTTGTAATGTCCCACTTCGTGAGCCAGTACCGCTACAATTTCTTCTTCACTTAAATCGTTTACCAATGTGTCGTATAAGGTAACACGTTTCTCACTTCCAAACCCGGAAAAATAGGCATTCGCCTTAGTGCTGCGTTTAGAACCATCAATTATAAAAATATTATCCAGTTTAAAACCAACTGTTTTGGCATAAGCAGAAATTTTATCTCTTAAACTTCCTTGTTCTAAAGAGGTTTGTTTATTAAATAAAGGCACAATTAATTTGGCGTAAAACATATTTATAGCTACACTAAACACAGCAATAAGTGCCCAGGCGTAAATCCAGAACTGAGCTCCGGTAATAGTGTAAAACCAGATAATTAATGATAATAGTCCACCACCTAAAATTGCAGCCATAACCCAGCCTTTAATTTTATCAGTAAAGAATGTGGCCTTTGTCGTTTTGTTAAACCCGAATTGTTCTTCGATTACAAATGTTTTGTAGTATGAAAAAGGGGTAGTCAGGATATCGCTGGCGAACATGATTACGCCAAAGAATATTAACGCAACGATAATAGGGTTACTACTGAATTGTCTTGAAAATGTGTCAATGATATTAAATCCGTCGCACCATAAAAAGACCAGAGTAATTATAAATGAAAAGCTTGAACTTAAAATTCCGAATTTATAGTTAGTGCTTTTATAAGCTTGCGATTTTTTATACTCTTCGGCATCGTAAACATCCTGTAATTCCTTTGGCAAGGTATCGTTATAGTGCCTGGCATTTAAAGCATCCAGAACTTTATCAACAATAAAGCTGATACTTAAAATCGCAATTATAATATAAAAAAGGGTAGTGGAAGTCATAATAGAATATTTAAGGGGTAGGACAGGTAAAATTACGCAAATTGCCGCTGGCGTTTCGCTTCAAAAACCAATATACCCGCTGCAACAGATACATTCATAGAATCTATTTCGCCCCCCATGGGGATGATAATATTTTGGGTAGCCTCGTCTAACCAGTCTGCGCTCAAACCTGTGGCTTCTGTGCCAACAACCAAGGCCGTAGCTCCTGTAAAATCTATAGTGTGATAAGGTTTGGATGCCTGTAGCGCTGCGCAATATATATTTATGCCTTTCGATTTTAAAAAGGCGATAATCTCTTTAGTTGACCCTGTAGCAACCTGATTGGTAAACACGCAACCTACACTGGATCGAATAATATTTGGGTTGTATAAATCCGTTTTAGGATTGGCAATAATAAAAGCATCAACATTTGCAGCATCGGCAGTACGGAGTAAGGCCCCAATGTTTCCTGGTTTTTCGGGTGCTTCAGCAATCAAAATTAAAGGATTGGAAGTACTAAATTCTAATTGCTCTAAACTGTTTGTTTTAGTTTGTGCTACTGCCAGAATGCCTTCGGTAGTTTTACGATAGGCCAGCTTTTGGTAAACGTCTTTGGAAATTTCAATGAGGTCGGCAGTAGAAGGGGCTAAAAATGAAAAATCATTCTGGTTGAATACTTCCGGACAATATAAAACGGTGTTTATGTTGTAGTTTCCCTTTATAGCCAGAGTAATTTCACGCTGGCCTTCAATTAAAAAAGTGCCCGATTTTCTACGTTCGCGCGATTTTTCCTTTAATTGAAATAAGTGTTTTATTAAGGGGTTTTGTAAACTGCTGATGTGTTTTTCCATGTCGCAAAAATAATGCAAATTTTTATAGGAGCTATGTCGTAGGTATAAATTGCTTAGGCCGGAAACTTTTGAAAATAATTTACTAATAAGGCTACAACATAACTATAACTCTCCATACCATCGGCCTGGTTATTGGCTTGTAAATACGAGTTGTAAGTGAGTTTGAAAACAGGTTCCAAAGGGTTTTGATAACTTTCCCAGAACAGTCTGGTTTCTTCGTAATTTTTTAAAACACCAGGGTTTACATTAACAACAGTGTTTTCGAAAAGTAGGGGGTCCCGCTTGTAAATTTCGTTTAAGCAATGTCTTAGGCCAAAGGCGTATCCGGAATATTTAAGGTATAAATTATCGTTGTTAATACTCGCGAGGCAACCTATAAAATTGGCTTCATTTTCAGCAGCATATCCTAGTTGATGCGCTATTTCATGGGCGGTTGTGGTTGGAAATTTGTAAGAGGGAATTAGATAATCTACCTGAGCTTCGTTGGTTAAAGGATTTAAATATCCGCTAAACCCCATGTAGGTTAAAGGCACACTAAATAATGACAACTTAATACTTCGAGGCGGATAGTTTAAATGCGGGAATTGTTTTTTAAGATTGCGATACCCTGCTACTGATTTCTTCATGATTTCAGTTTTACTAAAAGGAATATCAACTTTAAGAGTATCGTTTTTTGTAAGCTGGAGCTGAAGGCTGTTGGTTTTTGAAATTAGAATCCGGGTAACATCCAATAATTGTTCTGTGGTATAATCGGCTTCTAAATTTAAATTCCGGTGTAGCGGAAGTCGATAGTAATTCATACCCCAAAACAGATGAAAAGCAAAATAAATTACAGTTACGGCAGCAAGAATGTCTGTCAGCCAGTTTTTGGTATCTGTTACAATTCGTTTTCTGTTTATATACAACCAGCGCAGAATGTAAATAATACTAAAGGCATACATTAAATCTCCAAAAGAGAACGGTAACCAGCCTAAAGCAAACCGGAACATTTTAGAAATATAGGGGTACATACCATGACTATAAACCTGTTCTACAAGTTCAGGATATCCGGAGATGTATTTAATCAGGCCGTAAAGCGGAAGTAGGGCAAGGGCCAGGTATGTTTTTGGGTTTTTACGCATAACTCAAAAATAGGTAAATGTTTGTAATAGCTAGTTGCGAATACCTACCTTTGTGCAACAATTTAAACCGATATTATGAATTCAGAAATAAGAGTACTGGAACCCAAAGCACTTTGGAATAAATTTGCAGACTTAAATGCTGTGCCAAGAGCTTCTAAAAAAGAGGAAGAAGTAATAGTCTTTATGAAAGATTTTGGAACGTCTTTAGGTCTGGAAACCGTGGTAGATGAAGTTGGAAATGTAATTATACGAAAGCCGGCAACTCCGGGAATGGAAGATCGTAAACCTATAGTTATGCAATCGCATCTGGATATGGTGCATCAAAAAAATAATGATACCGTTTTTGATTTTGCGACTCAGGGTATTGAAATGTATGTCGATGGGGACTGGGTACGAGCAAAAGGAACGACTTTAGGAGCCGATAATGGTCTGGGCGTGGCTACAATAATGGCGATTTTAGAAAGCGATAGTATTGTGCATCCGGAGCTTGAGGCCTTATTTACTATTGATGAGGAAACTGGAATGACCGGAGCTCAGGGGTTAAAAGGTGGTTTGCTTAAAGGTGAAATTCTTTTAAACCTGGATACCGAAGAAGACGATGAAATAGGAGTAGGTTGCGCCGGAGGTGTAGATGTTACTGCCACACGCTCGTATGCAGAAGAAGAAACACCAGAATTTAAAATTGGGTATAAAATTACTGTTAAAGGTCTTCAGGGCGGACATTCAGGAATGGATATTCACAAAGGTCTGGGCAATGCAAATAAAATTCTAAACCGTATTTTATTCGATGGTTTTGAAAATTTTGGTTTACGTATTTCTGAAATAGATGGCGGAAGCTTACGAAATGCAATTCCTAGAGAAAGTAAAGCTATAGTGGCTATAGATGCCATACATAAAGAGGCATTTGAATTAGAGATAGCACAGGTAAGCGAGGTTATTAAGGAAGAATTAAAAACCATGGAACCAGGCTTAAATATTGTGTTGGAAGCCATAGATACTCCTGAGAAGATTATGGATTTAGGGGTTCAGGAAGGTTTTACAAGAGCTTTATATGCCGCTGTAAATGGTGTGTATCGTATGAGTGCCGATATTCCGGATTTGGTGGAGACTTCTAACAATATTGCACGAGTGGAATTAAAAGACGGACAAATTAAGGTGGCCTGTTTAACACGATCTTCGGTAGACAGCTCTAAATGGGATCTAGCAAATACCTTAAGAGCAACTTTTGAATTAACAGGTTGCGAAGTGGAGTTTTCAGGTGATTATCCGGGATGGACACCAAATATGGAGTCTTCAATCTTAAAGGTTCTGGATGAAACTTATGAAAAATTAAACGGTGTCAAGGCACATGTAGCTGCTTGTCATGCTGGATTGGAATGTGGTATTTTAGGATCTAATTATCCGGATATGGAAATGATTAGTTTTGGACCTACTATTAAAGGAGCACATTCTCCAGATGAACGCGCCAGTATTTCGTCAACTCAAAAATACTGGAATTTTGTACTTGAAATTTTAAAGTCTATCCCTGTGAAATAGGATACATTAATGGATAAAAAAAGCCGCTTAAATTTTAATTAAGCGGCTTTTTTATTGGGTGTTGCGTTATTCTTTTATAGCTACAATTTCTAAATCAAAAATAAGCGGTGTATTAGGTTTAATTACCGGAGGCGCTCCTCTTTCACCGTAAGCTAATGCAGAAGGAATATATACACGAGCTTTATCTCCAACATTCATGTTAAGCATGGCTTCTCTGAATCCAGGAATTAAACTGGCTGTTTCGTTATAAATCATAGGAAAAGGTTCGTAACCACCCTGCTGATCGCGTTGTGGATTGTAAACCCCATAGGTTTTAGCAATTTCCACATCGTTCGAATCGAATAAAGACCCGTCTTCCAGATATCCTGCATAACCAATAAGCACGAAATCTTCGGCAGTAGGTTTAACGCCAGTTCCTTCGCTTATCATTGCCATACCTAAACCTGAAGGGAAGTTCTTAACCTTCGCTCTTAAGGCTTTGTCGCCTTCTAAAAATTCAGCTTTAGCGGCGTTTAATTTTTCTTCAGCTTCTTTTTTCTGTTTTTCAATTTCAGCAAAACTGTTTAAGAAAATTTTATTGGCATCAAATTTCTTGGCTTCAGCACCTTTTCTTATAATGTTTACTTCATTAATAACAACATCTTCCAGAGGCTTGTTTCTGGCGTCTCCTTTAACATTTGAAATAGTATCCTGAACGGCTAAACCTTCAACTACTTCTCCAAAAACCGTGTGTCTGTTATCCAGATGTGGTGTTGGAACTTCGGTGATAAAAAACTGACTTCCGTTGGTGTTTGGTCCGGAGTTAGCCATTGATAAAATTCCAGGTTTATCGTGTTTTAATTCGTCGTTAAACTCGTCGTTAAATTTGTATCCAGGGCTACCTGTTCCAGTGCCTGTTGGGTCACCACCCTGAATCATGAACTTGTCTATTACACGGTGAAAAATAGTTCCGTTATAGAATTTTTTAGATTTGTACATACTGTCTACCATAGTATTTGTTCCTTCGGCTAAAGAAACAAAGTTAGCTACGGTTACCGGTACTTTTTGGTATTCTAAATTGACTACCATGGTACCTTTGTTAGTAACTATTTCGGCATACATCCCGTCTGGTAAATCGGGATATTTTTCATTACACGCCGTAAAACTTAACAGAATTGTAAGTAGGAATAACTTCATTGTTTGTTTTAAAAATGTCATATGATTATAATTAATTTTCGGTTATTGAATGTACTGTGACTTTACAGATTAAGGGGATGTTAGTGCCTATTTTATTTTCATCGCCGTAATAGCCATAGGCTTTTGATGAAGGAAATAGAAAGGTTACGGTTTCGCCTGCCTTCATCAGTTTCAGGCCTTCTCGTAATCCGGTAAATAATTCCTGCTGATCCATTACATAGCGATCAGGTTTGGTTTCCGACTCCGAATAGATCTGGATACCACTCAGGGATTTTACATCGTAATCGAACACAACAATATCGCCATAATCCGGTTTTGGTAAGCTGTCGGATGCTATTTGTTTGTTGTAAGTGTACCAAAAGCCACTTTGAGAGGCCAGATATTTTTGGTTCGGATTCTTATCGATTATATTTTGAAATTGCTCTTTTTCAGCTTGAAATAAAGTTGCGTTTCGCGCTATAGATTCGTCTATAAACGACCCGCCTTTAACAGAAATTGGTCGTCTGGCTTCGGGAGATTTACAGGCAAATAGACTGCTAATAATCAGACCACCTAAAAGAATTTTTCTCATGAGGTTAATTCATTTTTATGGTTAGGTAAGATACTAATAAATTTTTCAATTGTATCATCTAACGATAAATCGCTTTTTCCGCCGGCAGCGTTGGTATGTCCGCCTCCTTCAAAATAGTGTCGCGAAAATTCATTTACAGAGAAATCACCTTTCGAGCGCAAAGAGATTTTAATAATATTTTCCTGTTTGTGTTCAATGAAAATCGCGGCAAAAATTATGTTGTTTAAAGATAAACCATAGTTTACAAAGCCTTCAGTATCTCCTTTTTTAAAGTTGAATTTATTTAATTCGTCCTGCGAAAGCGTAATATATGCTGTCCTGTATTCTGGTATAACTTTTAAATTACTCAAGGCACAGCCCAGTAACTGAAGTTTTTCGTAAGAATTGGTGTCGTAAATGTTATTGTGAATTTGGGCATTACTGGCACCGTGTTCTATAAGTTTACCTATAATGTAATGGGTCTGGCTGGTTGTTGATGCATATCGGAACGATCCGGTGTCGGTCATAATTCCTGTATATAAACAGGTGGCAATGTCCTTGGTTATTAAATTTAAATCGCCCAGCATGGCAATAAAATTATAAACCATTTCACAGGTAGAACTCATAGACACATCCGAATACATATACTTCGCATAATCGTCCGGTTGTTGATGGTGGTCTATCATGATTTTTATTGCGGCAGATTTTGAAATGTCCTGTCCTAAAAGACCAACACGGTGTAAGGCATTAAAGTCTAAAGTAAAAATGATTTCGGCATTAGCCAGGTGCTCTTCGCAAATATCTGTATTACTCTCAAAATTAAGAACAGTATCATCTCCAGGTAACCATTTTAAAAAGTCAGGATAATCGTTTGGAGACATTACCACAACCTCGTGATTATAGTGTTTAAGGTAATGATACAAACCTAAACTGGATCCCATGGCATCGCCATCGGGATTTTTATGAGGTACAATTACTATACGTTTTGGAGCGCTTAAAAGTGTCTTAATACTGCTTATTTCTGTTCCTGTCATAGGCGGCGAAGATACAATTTTTTAATATTGGAATATGAGGTATTTGTAAAGAAATGCATTACTTTTGCAGCAAATTTAAAAAACAAATGGCAACAAATAGAACATTTACAATGCTTAAGCCAGATGCGGTTGAAAAAGGACACATTGGCGCAATCTTAGAAAAAATTAACGCTTCAGGATTTAGAATCGTAGCTATGAAATTAACTCAAATGACTAAGGCAGATGCTGAAGCATTTTATGCAATTCACAGCGAACGTCCGTTTTTTGGAGAGTTAGTAGAATATATGACTCGCGGACCAATAGTAGCTGCAATTTTAGAAAAAGAAAATGCAGTTGCAGACTTTAGAACTTTAATCGGAGCAACTAATCCGGCTGATGCTGCAGAAGGTACTATTCGTAAAATGTTCGCTGATTCTATCAGTGAAAACGCTGTTCACGGAAGTGATAGCGATGAGAATGCTGCTATAGAAGGTGCATTCCATTTTTCAGGTAGAGAAATGTTTTAATTTTATCATTCTTTATAATATGAAGCCTGCAGATTTCTGCAGGCTTTTTTTATGTGCCTAATTTTTAAGATATTATTTGAATGTAAGAAAAGAATTATTTATTTTGGTTAGATGGAATCTATTAATCTACCAAAACAACCAAACATTCTAATATCCTATCTCAGGGTAGGAAAACTTCTGTATTATTCTTTAGCACTCTTTATAATTGAATCTATAGTATTCTGGCATTTTTTTAAGGAATCGCTGAAACAGGATAATCGTTGGGTACAAGGTATTTTACTGGTTTGTTTTCTGTTTAGTTTTGTGCATATATTTCTGGTTGTTATGGATGGTTGGTCGCGGTTTCAGAATTACAGAAGAGCAAAAGATCAGTTTTACGAATATGGATTCCAGAATAGAATTGCTGCAAATTACATCGGCTCTAAATGTCAGCGTGCCGCAGCTCTGGTTGCAGCCAGTGAGTTGGGCATAGAACAGAAAGTGGCTGCATATTATGAAAAACGGGGCGTAAAATGGCATCATTTTGTGCCTTATTTTATGGTCAAGGATCCGTTATTCTTATTTAAAAAGGCATTTTGGTCCAGAACCTTTCTCGAAAAAAAATACACACCTAGGTTCGATTATAAAAAACTTCAATTGGAACTTACTTCATGATTTTATCGGTTAAGAACGTAACGAAATCATATGGTAATCTTCATGTCTTGAAAGCGGTGAATTTAGCTTGTAAGGCTGGAGAAATTTGTGGTTTGCTGGGAGCAAACGGCGCAGGAAAAACGACCTTGTTTAAAATTATTTTAGGCTTAATACAACCAGATTCGGGTACTGTAACTTTAAATGTTAAAGGGGTAAAACCTATTGGTGGAATTATTGAAAAACCAGCGTTATATGAATATTTAAATGCTCGGGAAAACCTGAGGTTGTTCTGTAAAATTCAGGGCTTAAAACTCAGTGATTCTGAATTGGAGCTTAAACTTAAAGAAGTAGGACTTCCAGTGGACAGACATGATCCGGTGCGTAATTTTTCTATGGGCATGAAGCAGCGTTTGGCAATAGCGATAGCCATGCTTAATCATCCTAAATGTTTAATTCTGGACGAACCATTTTCCGGTTTGGATCCATTGGGAATTACTGCTTTAAGAGGATTAATTACCGATTTGGCCGAAAAGGAAGGGTTGGCCATTATAATCTCCTCACATATAATAGAAGAGCTGAGTAAAATTTGCAACATGCTTTATGTCATTAAAGACGGTAGTATTATAAAATCGGGACCAACTCAGGAACTCATAGTACATAATACGACCAGTTATAGTTTTAGTGCTCCGGATATTAAAAATGCAAGAGTCTTAAAAGGCTATGAAGTTCAATTTAAAGGAAATTCAGCAAGCGTGCAATTAAAAGCCGAAGAGGTGCCAAAGCTCATTCAAAAATTACAGGAAGAACAGATCTACATTACCTCCTGTGTACCGGAATTAAATATGGATAAACTGTTTGATTATTCGAAAGTATGAGAGCATTAGTAGCATCAGAATTTTATAAATTGTTTAAACAGGGAAAAACCTATTACGCATTGGCTGCCTTATTTCTTATTGAAAGTGTGGTGCTGATTAGTGCATATTTTCAAGGGGCAACGATTATTGATATTTTGCTGGATAATTTAAAACAGTCTTTTTATTTTGAAGGCTCGCTGTTAAATGGCAATTTATTGGTATATCTCATTTTAAATTCATTGTGGTTTAATCTGCCTTTAATTTTAATGATTATAGTTTCAGGTATGCTGACTTCTGAGTATAAAGATCGCACGGTTCAGGCTGTCATGCTACAACCCGTAAGTAAGTGGAAGTTTATGTTGAGTAAATACATTGTAGCTATTATTTTTACATTGATTGTAGTCGTGTTAGTAGCGCTTTCATCATTTTTGCTATCCTATGGTATATTTGGAAAGGGCGACTTAATAGTGTATTTAAATGCGCTTAATTTTTTTGAACAGGAAGACGCATTTAAACGTCTCATCTGGGCCTTTTTTTCAGGGGCATTTTCCATGGTATTTTTTTCGGTTGCCAGTCTAACTTTAGCCGTATTTTTTAAGGAAACAACCAAAACATGGATAGTTGCAGCTTTATTTTTAATACTCTCGAATATTTTATTGAAGGTAGATTTCGGGTATTCCTTTATAAACAGTGTTTTATTTGTTAAGCTAAACGATACCTGGCAATATTTTTTCTATCATGTAATAGATTGGAAATTAATAGGTCGGAATACACTAATGTTAACCATTTATATAGGGGCATGTATAGCTTTGGGAGTGTATGTATTCGATAAAAAAGATATAGGATGATGCGATTCGTATTTTTGTTTTTAGTAGTATTAAATGCAGCGGCTCAGGAAGTTGATGCCGATTTGTTAGCTGTAAAATCGCGTATGGATGCCATAACGGCTTTTAATGTGGATTTGCAACTGGATGTTGATGTTAGCTTTATTAATATGCCAACGAAATACGCCAAAATGGTGTATCAGAAAGGAAAACCCACAAAGTTTGAGTCTACAGATTTTGTCATGTTACCTAAACGAGGGCTGGATTTTTCACTTCAACAATTGTTTGAATATCCGTTTATAACTGTAGACCGGGGGGAAGAGTTGAGGCAAGGGGTGTCGCTAAAAGCTGTAAATGTAATTCCAACCGATAAGCGAGCTGACTTTGCTATTGCTACCTTATTGCTGGATACTCGCTTGGAACGGGTCGTAGAATCAGAAATAAATACCAAGAAAAACGGCACTTATGTGGTGGTGTTTAATTATGATAAGGAAAGCGAAATTTTACCGGATATGGTTCATGTGAATTTTGAAATTGAACGTATAAAAATTCCTTTAAATTATATGGGCAAAGGTGCCGAGGTCGATAAAACTGAATTGAAAGCCGATGGCGTTAAAACGGGAAAAATCATTCTAAAAATGACCAATTACGATATAAAAACAAGCTTGTAAGTTATAAGTTTTCCAATTCTAAATTAAAATCGTATTGTAGGTCTTCATGCAGTGTGGTAATGTGTTTTTTAATACTTTCCAATTGTCTGTTATAAATATTTCTCAAGCTGGTGTCTCGTTTGTAATCTGGTTTCATGTCTTTTAATTCGGAGCAAAAAAACAAGAGTAATTCAACTTCGGTTTCTTTTTTGCCGGAATAGCGGCAATATGTTTTTATCCTTCGAAGTATTTTACGAACACTTTTTTTAATGTAGAAATAGCTTTTGGTATTAATAGCCTCAAACTCCTGACGAATTTCTGTTTGAACCTGAGCGATGAATTCACCTTCATCCGACGCCTCAAAAAGTAAATAGGTGAGTAGTTCTTTATTTTCTTTTTTGAATTTTGATAATCGCAGACATAAGGCAATAAGTTCGGGTTGCGACAAATCTTCCAGTTCGGTTTTTAGCGCTTTTACAGTAGCTGCTTTCATTTACACTTTATAATGGTTTCGTATTAATTTTCTAACGTATATTAACCTATAAAGGCCTATACCCAGAACGATAGGAGCAATAATGAGTAATACAATTCCAAAAGATTCCAGATTCTCGAACATATGCATTTTTATAATGGTAAGTCCCGTACCTAAAAACACCATAAAGGTTCTGAAATACGCTAAGAACGTACGTTCGTTAGCCAGTTTCGTCCGTTCTATAGCCAACCAGTCTCTGGTGATTAATTTTGAGGTGTCTGGAGTTTGTTCATTTACCATAACTGATGCACTTCTGGTTTTATATATTGGTCGTAAATACGGTTCATTTCATTGAATTGCGTTTCCGAGAGTTCAGGTAAATTTAAAGCAGAAAGGTTGGAT
Organism: Formosa sp. S-31; assembly: GCF_051172795.1. NCBI lineage: Bacteria > Pseudomonadati > Bacteroidota > Flavobacteriia > Flavobacteriales > Flavobacteriaceae > Formosa > Formosa sp. S-31. The sequence continues at coordinate 162,452 of NZ_JAENDK010000009.1, read as the reverse complement.
AGAACCTGTTCGGCTTTAGAAGCACCTGGTATAATGCAGCTTATTTCAGGGAATTTTAAAATCCATTGTAAAGCTATAGGTGCCAGATTCGAGTTATTCGGGAATAAGGCTTTGAGCTCATCTACCGCTTTTAGTCCCAAGTCGTATGGAATTCCGGAAAAGGTTTCGCCTTTATCGAAGGCATCTCCGTTTCTGTTAAAAGTTCTGTGGTCGTCTGGTCCAAATGTGGTTTGTTTGGAAAATTTTCCACTAAGTAGTCCGCTGGCTAATGGCACTCTAGCAATAATTCCAACATTCTTTTTTGAAGCTTCTTTAAAAAACAGTTCAGAAGGTCTCTGGCGAAAGACATTAAATATAATCTGAACGGTTGTTACGTTATCAAATTCGATGGCTTTCAAACCTTCTTCAACTTTTTCTACACTCACTCCTAAATTTAAAATTTTGCCTTCATCCTTTAAGCGGTCGAAAGTTTCAAAAATTTCTGGACGATAGAAGACTTCAGTCGGTGGGCAGTGTAATTGTATCAGGTCCAGACAATCCAGTCCGGTACGTTTTAAACTGTCTTCTACATATTTTTTTAGAACTTCAGGTGTGTAGCCCTCATTGACGTGTGGCGTAATTTGGCGTCCACATTTTGTAGCTACATAAATGCGTTCGGAACGGGAACGTACTACGCGGCCAACAGCAGTTTCGCTTAATCCGTTATCGTAAACATCGGCGGTATCTATAAAATTAACACCCTGATCTATTGCTGTATTTAGTAAGCTGTCGGCAGAACTGTGATTGAATTCAGATCCCCATTTACCACCAACCTGCCAGGTGCCTAAAGAGATTTCAGAAATGTTAAAGTTGGTTTTGCCGAGGCTGCGATATTTCATTGGTTTAATTTTTTAAATTACTAAGTAAAGATACTAAATGCATGGATAGGGGCATAAAAAAAGCTCAACCTTTCGGTTGAGCTCTTCTCTCATTTATTTTAACTCTGGATTAGTTACCTTCTCCTGCTAAATTTTTCATTTCTTTTTCTACCATTTCGTAGAACTGGTCGATTTTAGGAAGAACAACAATACGCGTACGTCTGTTTGTAGCTCTGTTTTCTGGAGTGTCGTTAGCAACTAAAGGCACATAGTGACTTCTACCAGCAGCAATAAGTTGAGCTGGATTAACGTCTAAGTCTTGTAATGCACGTACAACAGAAGTTGCACGTTTAACACTTAAATCCCAGTTGTCTTCTAAAATACCACCTTTTTTGTAAGGCACGTCGTCTGTATGACCTTCTACCATACACTCGAAGTTTGGTTTACTGTTAACAACTTTAGCTACTTTAGCTAGCACTTCTTTTGCACGGTCTGTTACGATATAACTTCCGCTTTTAAATAATAATTTATCTGCAATCGAAATGAAAACAACTCCTTTTTCAACGTTAATTTCAATATCAGGATCGTTAATTCCCACTTCACGTTTTAAACTGGTAACTACAGCTAAAGTAACACTGTCTTTTTTAGTTAAAGCGTCTTGTAAACGTGTAATTTTAAGATCTTTTTCTTTTAAACTTTCTAAAGACTTTTCAAGGTTTTCAGCACCTTTTTGTGTTAAGGTAGTTAAATTACCTTTAGTGTCAATTAAATCGTCAATTTGATCTTTAAGTGCTTCTGCTCTTGCCGTAGCGGCTGCCTTATCGGTCAAACAGGCATTTAATTTAACAGTTGCAGAATTCAGTAAATCTTGAGTTTCTTTTTGTTTGGCTTCTAAAGCAGCATATTCTTTCTTAGATACACAAGATGATAAAAGGAGTAAAGCAGCTACACTGCTTAAAATCAGTTTCTTCATGAGAATTTTTTAAATTATATTTAAACATACCAAAAATATAAAAAAAATGACGCTTAAAAGCGCTTTAACAAAACTTTTATGAACTTATTTATAATTGATTAAAGTTTTTATTTTTTTTAACAAAATATGCCCAAACAATCGAGCGGACCGTAAAATAATTTTTTGTCTTTAACGTTGTTTTTCGCTGTTTTAGGAGTCTTGGTAAATGCAAATAAAACTTAAAATGTGCTTTTAAAATAGATACTATATGGAAGGGTTTTAGAGCTATTAAAAATTTAACGGCAGCGAGTCCATCTAAAAGTAAGCGCATGAAAATAATTCCGAAAATATTGCCACTGGCATTTTTTACTAGTGTGTAAAGACTGTTTCTGAAATTTAAATAGGTTTTCTGCGGATTAGACGATTGTAAGGTTGCGCCTCCAACATGATAAACTGTAGAAGCAGGGACACATTTAATGGTATGGTTTAAATTTTTTGCTCTCCAGCATAAGTCGATTTCTTCCATATGTGCAAAGAAATGCTCATCGAAACCTTGTAGTGATTTAAAAACGGATGACCTGATGAACAGACAGGCACCGGTAGCCCAGAAAATGTCTTCTTCAGCATTGTATTGTCCCAGGTCTTTTTCCAGAGTATCAAAAATACGACCGCGACAAAACGGATAGCCATATTTATCTATAAAGCCACCTGCGGCTCCGGCATATTCAAAATACTCCCGGTTTTTGAAATCTAAAATTTTGGGTTGTATAACGGCCGTGTTAGGTTGTGTTTTAAAAGTTTCAATTATAGGCTGTAACCAATTAGGAGAAACTTCAATATCGTTGTTTAATAAGCAGTAAATATCGGCATCTACGTGTTTTAAGCCTTCATTGTACCCCTTGGCATAGCCACCGTTTTCAGAATTAATAATAATTTTTACATCTGGAAACTCTGTTTTTAAAAAAAACACAGAATCATCGGTAGAAGCATTGTCAATTACATATATATCTGCTTCTGGAGAATGGGATATAACTGAAGGTGAAAATTGTTGCAGTAAGGCTTTGCCGTTCCAGTTTAAAATAACGATAGCGAGCTTCATGGCTTAGTTATGGTCTTTATAATTGGGAATGTCTTTTAAAAAATTATAGGCTTCGGCTTTAAAGTCCATCTGACAATAATAATGATTTAATCCGTTAGTTACCATTAAATACTCGCCGTTTAACGTTAGGTTATATCGGGCAATCTGGTCGAAAGTAGTTTGGTCTATAGTTACTTTTGGTGCTTTACATTCCACTATTAAATGTATGGAACCGTCAGGATTAAAAACTACAATATCGTAGCGCTTTTTTAAATTATTTACGCTAAGTTCTTTCTCCACATTAATCAGAGATTTTGGAAATCCCTTAACCTGAATTAAGTATTGTACACAGTGTTGTCGTACCCATTCTTCTGGCTGAAGAACGATAAATTTTTTACGTATTTCATCAAAAATAGAAATTTTATTTTCGCTATTTTTGAATCGAAATGTAAACCTTGGAAAGTTGAGCTCCTGCATGATTAATTCTTGAGTGTTCAAAGGTAGATTTCATAATTCAAAAACCAAATTCCATCACCTTATTTTTGGAATTCAATACCAGAGCATTTACAGTTTGGACGAAATTAAACAATTAGTAGCCGATATTAAGCAAAAGAAATTAAAACCTATTTATCTGTTAATGGGGGAAGAACCTTATTATATAGATAAAATCTCTGATTACATTGAAGCCAATGTACTTAGTGAAGAGGAGAAAGGCTTTAACCAGATGGTGCTTTATGGTCGTGATGTTACTATAGAAGATATTGTTGGTCAGGCTAAGCGCTTCCCGATGATGGCCGAATATCAGGTGGTTATAGTAAAGGAAGCTCAGGAATTAGCCCGAACTATAGACAAGCTTGTGGATTACGCTAAGCAACCGCAGCCATCTACTATTCTGGTGCTTAACTATAAGTATAAATCTGTAGACAAACGGAAAGCGGTATACAAAACCATTAATAAAACAGGTCTGGTTTATGAAAGTAAGAAACTTTACGAAAACCAGGTAGCCGATTGGATTAGACGCGTATTATCTCCTAAATCGTATACTATTACGCCTAAAGCAGCACAGATGCTTGTGGAGTTTTTAGGAACTAATTTGAGTAAAATAAGTAATGAACTGGAAAAACTTCAGATAATTTTACCTGAAGGCACCCAGATTACACCCGACCATATCGAGGAGAATATCGGGATAAGTAAGGATTATAATAATTTTGAGTTAAGAAAGGCCGTTGGTGCTAAAGATGCCGTAAAAGCTCATAAAATAGTAAAATATTTTGCCGATAACCCTAAGGACAATCCTATGGTGGTTACGGTTTCGTTACTCTTTAGTTTCTTTTCTCAATTACTTCATGTGCATGGTATGAGTGATAAGAATCCGCGTAATGTAGCTCAGGCCCTAAAAATTAGTCCGTATTTTGTGGACGAATATTTAACAGCAGTTAGAAATTACCCAATGAAAAAGGTAAGTGCTAATATAGCAACTTTAAGGGAATTCGATGTTAAAAGTAAAGGGGTGGGGGCAAATGCCGTATCTCAGGGCGATTTGTTAAAAGAACTATTGGTACTCCTGATGTCTTAGTTGCTGTTTTATCTTAAGACCAATTTTTTTACCACTTCTTTACCCAGATCCTCATTAAGCATTGCAATAATTTTTTGCTTACCGTAACTCAACTCTTCTCTAAGCACACTGGAACTTAACTGCACGTAAAGTGTCTCACGTTCTAAGCTAATGGCTGTAGTGTAATTGTTTACGCCGTTTCCCATAAGTTTGGTCCAGGCATCTCTAACATTAACCTTGTCTAAACCACGTTCTAGTTTATTGGTTTCCACAAATTCTTTTAGAACGTCTGAAATGCTTAAATGATCATTATTACGTTTAGCCATGAAATATTAAAGGTTTAAAGGGATATAACGTTTATACGAGTAAATGTTATGGTTTGGGTTAGTAAGTTTTAAATGATTTTTATCTAATTCCAGAATGGTTTCCTTCCAGCTGGAAAAAGGCGTCTTGTAATACAGGTTTATACTGTCACCTTCAGTCTTAAGAGTTATAGTTTCTTTTTCCGTAACGGGAATATAGACATCCTTATCCGTTGGTTTCATTTTTTGTCTGAAGCCTTTTAAACTGTCATTCAGTTCGAATTGTTCTACGGTTTCGTTTATTTTGTAAATGTGTTTAGAGCCATCGGGTAAAGTCACGTCTTCTATTTCCCAGTACCCGTTTAAATCTTCAGGATTAATGTCTGGTTTAGAAGTACAGGCTAATAAAAGAATTAAGGATAAACCTGTTAACAGATATTTCATAGCTATAATGTTATTCGCCAATTTTAAATAATTGATAAGATTGATGCACTTGCTTAATAGCATTCTCTGTCCTGTCGGCATGTGTATCACTAATAAACAATTGCCCAAAATTGGCATCGTCCACCAATTTAATAATTTGTCCCACACGTTGTTCGTCCAGTTTATCAAAAATATCATCTAAAAGCAGAATAGGATTAACTCCACTTTGCGCTTTAATAAAATCGAACTGTGCTAATTTTAAAGCGATTAAAAACGATTTTTGTTGCCCTTGACTACCGAATTTTTTTATCGGATGGTCTTTAATCTGAAATAATAAATCGTCTTTATGTATACCAGTAGAGGTGTATTGTACGGCACGATCTTTACCAATGTTTTGGTTTAACAATTCGATAAGTGGGCCATTAAATAAATCACTTTTATAACAGAGGTCTATGGTTTCCTGCCCGTTGCTTATTACTTTATGACGTGCCTTGAAAATAGGAACAAAGGTTTCCAGAAAGGTCTTTCGCTTTTCGAAAATTGAGGTGCCAAGCTCGTGCATTTGCTGGTTATAAACGTCCAGTGTGTCTTTGTTAAACGTGTAGTTAAGTGCAAAATATTTTAATAAGGCATTGCGTTGTGCCACAGTTTTGTTGTAATTAATAAGGTCGTTTAAATAGGATTTATCACTTTGCGAAATCACACTATCCAGAAATTTTCTGCGAGTTTCGCTGCCTTCAATAATTAAATCGCGATCTGCCGGAGAGATAATTACCAGGGGTATAAAACCAATATGGTCACTAAATTTTTCGTACGGCTTACCGTTGCGTTTTATCACTTTTTTTTGTCCCTGTTTTAAACTTACAATAATTTTTTCGGGCGTGTCACCTTTCAAAAAATCACCATTTACTACAAAAAAATCGGCATTGTGGTTAATATTCTGGGAAGCAACAGGGTTAAAGTAACTTTTTCCGAAGGCCAGATGATAAATAGCATCCAAAATATTTGTCTTTCCAACTCCGTTTTGTCCTACAAAGCAATTAATTTTGTTGTCGAATTCAAACGATTCGCTTTCAAAATTTTTATAATTAATTACAGATAAGGATTTTAGAATCATAAAACGAAAGATAAAGATCTAAAACGATTTTTACGTTAGAAAGTGCCGCAAATTATTGAAAAATAACAAATAAATTAGCTTTTATTTCTACAGAAAAATTTTATTTTTGCGCCGACTAATATAGAATTTATGGCAACTTATAAGAAAAGAGGTTACAAACCAACTGCAAAACCTGAAGTAGAAACCGAAATTGAAAATTTCGATAACGTAGAAGAAACTTCAACTACAGCCGAAGTTTTTAATACTTTAGACGAAACGGCTTCAAAGACTGAAGAATGGGTAGCAGGTAACCAAAAGTATATTTTTGTTATTATAGGGGTGGTTGCAGCTCTTGTTTTAGGATATTTAGGTTATAATGAATTTGTAGCGCAGCCAAAAGAAAGTGAAGCTATGAACGATATGTTCCAGGCACAAAAGTACTTTAATGAAGCTGTAAACGGAACGGAAAAGGATTCACTTTATACTTTAGCGTTAAACGGAGGAAATGGGAAATATGGTATGTTAGATATCATAAACGAACATGGAGGAACTCCGGCAGCTAATCTTGCAGAGTATTACGCAGGTATGGCTTATTTAAATTTAAAAGATTATAAAAACGCTGTTGAACATTTAAGCAATTTTACAAGCGAAGATGAAGCTTTGGCTCCTTTAGCTAAAGGTGCAATAGGAGATGCTTTTGTTCAGTTAAACCAGTTAGACGACGCTTTAGATTACTATAAGGAAGCTGCAGAAATAAGAACAAATGAATTTACAACACCAATGTATTTAAATAAAGCAGGTTTAGTAGCTTTAGAATTAGGTAAAGCAGATAAGGCTTTAGGCTACTTCGAAAAAGTAAAGAATGAGTATCCAAATTCGGCTGAAGCTACTACTATCGATGTGTTTATTGGAAAAGCACAGGTGTTAGCAAATAAATAATATATGGCAACAGCTAATAAAAATTTATCCGATTACGATAAAACAACAATCCCAAACGCGAACAACTTTCGGTTTGGGATTGTTGTTTCAGAATGGAATGATACCATAACCAATGGGTTGTTTGAAGGGGCTTATAATACACTTCTAGAACATGGTGTTAGTGCCGACAATATCAAACACTGGCAAGTTCCGGGAAGCTATGAGTTGATTTACGGTTGCAAGAAAATGCAGGAACAACATGTAGATGTTGTTATCGCAATAGGTAGTGTAATCCAGGGAGAAACTAAACATTTCGATTTTGTTTGCGAAGGCGTAGCTCAGGGGATTAAAGATTTAAATGTATTACATGACACTCCGGTTATTTTTTGTGTGTTAACAGATAATACTATGCAACAGGCTATAGACCGTTCTGGAGGAATTCATGGCAATAAAGGGACAGAAGCGGCCATTGCTGCTATTAAAATGGCGCATTTAAGAAGTATAGCGTAATAAAATCGAGTACTATATTAAAAATATAAAGAACTCCTGGCTTGTATAGTCGGGAGTTTTTATTTTATGGCTTTCAGGATTCCTGAAAGCATAACATTAAAATCAAATTCAGGTGCTTCGGTTAATCCAAAGCGAACGATAACCGTTTCTTTTGATGGAATGATGCTTACTTTTTGCCCTTGAAAGCCATTACAGGAATACAGGTCTTTTGGTAAATCCGGAAACTGGCCTCCGGCATTTAACCAGAATTGAGCGCCGTAAATGCCGTCCGAGGTGTTTGTCGGGGTCGTGGTGTAATTTATCCATGCTTTAGTTAATATTTCTTCTCCATTCCAGATTCCATTGTGCAGATATAATAAACCAAATTTACTCCAGTCTCTTGCGGTAGCCCAGCCATATGACGATCCAATAAAATTCGCTTCAAAATCTGTTTCAATAACCATGGAATGCATCCCAATCTTATCTATAAGCTCGGTATACCAGAAATCCAGATAATCCTGCTTGTTTTTAAACTGATTCGCAATAAATGCTGATATTAAATTTGTGGTTCCGGATGAATAATTCCAATGTTGGTTGGGTTTGTTTATTAGTGGTTTTTCTAATTGTATTTTAGGCATATCAGGTGCCTGATACAGCATTTTTGTGACATCGGAAATGGCATTGTAATCTTCAGTCCATTCCAGTCCACTATTCATTTGTAAGAGGTTATTTAAAGTGATTTCTGCGCGCTGGTCTTCATCCCAGGATTTAAATAAATGGAATTGATTTCTATTTACTTTTCCTTGCTTTTCAAGAACTCCAACAATAGCACTGGTAATACTTTTGGTCATAGACCAGCCTAAAATTTTCGTGTCTTTGTTAAAACCATCGGCATATTTTTCGGCTATAATATGATCTTTGTAAATAACCAAAAGTGCTCGGGTACGCTTTTGTTTTTCATTGGGAGCATCGAAGGCGTTATTAACCGCTTTATCTAGTTGCTTATAATCAATGTTTTTGAAAATTGTGTCTTTTTGTGCTTCATCTCCATATGGGAAAGGAGCAGTATTTGGTTTGAAATTCCGCTTAGGTTTTAAACTGATTTGTTGCGCACTAGAGTTTTCAGGGAGTAAAATACAGCCTAAACCTTCTTTATAAACAGCTGTTCTGGGATTAAGGCCGAAAAGAGTAGAAGTAACCGATTTGTTCTTGTAATTAATATTGTTTTTAGTATAAAAAACAGGAGAAAAGTCGTTATCCTGACTTTCTATAGAGGTAAGGTCTCTTTGTGCTATAAACGTGCATGAACATACATTTTTAGAGGCAAACCCTGTAATAATATCCAATTTTGGGTAATTGGTATAAACCACAAAACTTAATATAATTAGAAGAAGAATACCGGTAATTTTTAAAGCTGTTTTCATAGTAACCTTATGATTTTGAAAGATAACGAATTAAAATTATTTAAGGTTTTAATTTGTAATGGGATATAAAAAGTACTAATTTAAATTTAAGGTAACTTAGGTTACATAGCTAATAGATGTAAAACCTATTTTTGCCTTCAAAAAAAATATTTTAATTAAACTATGGATTTTATTTTAAACCCCTGGCCTTGGTATGTTTCGGGCTTTTTAATTGCGGTACTCATGTTTTTATTGTTGCTTTCCGGCAAACGATTTGGAATGTCATCTAACTTAAGAACATTTTGTAGTATGTGCGGAGGCGGTAAAGCCAGCGATTTTTTTAATTACAACTGGAAACAGGATAGTTGGAATTTATTTGTTGTTATTGGCGCTGTTTTAGGCGGTTTTGTAGCAGCACAATATTTATCGGCTAACAGTATTCCGGATATTAGTGAAAGTACAAAACTAGCACTACAGGATTTAAATATTTCTGACAAGAACAGCTATTTACCGGCAGAGTTATTTTCGATGGAAGCATTATCAAGTGTTAAAACTTGGGTGATTTTAATTTCAGGCGGATTTTTAATCGGTTTCGGTGCGCGCTATGCCGGAGGTTGTACGTCTGGTCATGCTATTTCCGGATTAAGTAATTTGCAATTACCATCTTTAATTGCCGTAATTGGATTTTTTATAGGTGGATTAGTAATGGTTCACCTGTTGTTTCCTTTAATTTTTTAAGAACATGAAAAAGTTAATATATATCGTTTTAGGTTTTGCTTTCGGAATTATAATGTATAAATCGGAAGCTGCGTCGTGGTTCAGAATTTATGAAATGTTCAGATTTGAATCTTTTCATATGTATGGTATTATAGGAACAGCCTTAGCTTTTGGGGTTATTTTTGTTCAGTTGATTAAGCGTAAAAAATTAAGAACCTTCGATGGCGATCCTATAATTATTGAAGAAAAAGAGCGCTCTTTTGCCAGATACATGTATGGCGGTATCATTTTTGGTCTCGGATGGGCTTTAGCCGGAGCATGTCCGGGCCCTATATTTGTGTTGATCGGGGCAGGATTTGTACCTGTAATTGTTGTGTTCCTATCGGCTGTTTTAGGCACTTTTGTTTATGGAGTCGTAAAAAATAAGCTTCCGCACTAAAAAAATGGTGTAACATTTTAAAAGGTTTGTCGTCTTATGTATAACAGTTAAAGTATTGAAACCATGAGAGAAGATAAACAACTTTTAGTTATTACCCATTTAAGTCAGCTGGTTACTTTAATAACCGGTTTTGGAAGTTTGTTAATTCCTTTAATTATCTGGATAACTCAAAAAGATAAAGTTTGGATGATGGATGAAAATGGTAAAAACATCCTTAATTTTCAAATCAGTTTAATTGTTTACGCTTTAATTTGCGTACCGTTAATACTTGTATTAGGACTAGGATTATTAGGTTTTGCCCTCATTGGTATACTTGGGATTGTATTTCCTATTTTGAATGCCATTAAAGTGAGTAACGGAGAAACACCAAGATATCCTTTATCTTTTAATTTTATTAGTTAATCCTTTTTAAGATAAAGTTAAAAACGCCAACTTTTCAGTTGGCGTTTTTTTTAACATGAAAAAAGTATTTATGCTAAGCTAAAACAGCTTCAGCTTCTGTGGGAATAGCGTTAATCTCAGCTTTTAAATCGGCAATAAAACCATCAATTTGAGCAATGGTAATACCGGGTACACAAATAACGTGTGCTATATCCTCCTGAGATGCCAGCTGATGTTTTTTACAAAGTGCTATACTTGGTTTAGGTAAGATTACAGTTAATCCCTGGTTATTTCTCCAGGCTTTTACCCCAATTTTGTTTAATTCCTCTTCAGTATATGCCGCAACTTTCTGGGCAGCTACAACACGTGCCTTTAGTCCGTCATGCCCGTGTCTCTGGATGAAATCCCAGATAAATAATGGTGTAAGGCCGTTACGCGAACCTGTAATTGTAGTATCCATAGTCCCAACATAAGAAACCATGTTGGCGATACGATCGCGGTGTCTTCGTTTTACTAGTACAGCACCACATGGAATAGGGCTACCAATAAATTTGTGTCCGGAAATGGCAATACTATCTACGCCTTCGGCAAAGTCAAATTTAGGTTTTGGGTTTACGTAAGGAGCAATGGTCCCTAAAAAGGCCGCATCGCAGTGGATGAAATAATCCTTGATGGCAAACTTTTTAATAATGCGCTTAATTTCGTCCAGTTTGTCTACGGCTTCTGTCATTGTAGTTCCAATGTTTAAAAAGAAAATAGCGGGTTTATCACGACGAAGCGCAACAGATTGTTCCAGATCTTCATAGTCCATTTCGCCGTTTTCCTGAGAGCGGATTACAATGTTAGGTATATTTAATAAATGCAGGTTTTTTTTAACACTATAATGTGTACTTTCACTATAGTATACCATAGCATTAGGGAAACTTTCACGTGCAAGGTATAAGGCATAAAGATTACCTTCGGTTCCTCCGTTGGTTAAATAACCCCAAACATCCTGCATGTTGGTGGAAAGCATTTCGGCAAAAAATGAAATACACTTCAGTTCTATATCTTTAGTATCTATGGCAAATGTAGAAGGGGTTTCGGGATCACCTACGTTATTGATGCAAATCCCTAAAAAAGGAGCAAAGTCCTGGTAAGAGAAATCTTTGGATACAGGATAGCCTAAAAAGCTGTCTGAAAAGTGTTTAATTCTGTGGTAGATTTCTTTGATTTCTGCTGAGTTCATAATATTAAAATTTGTTACGCAAAGATATATTATGTGGTAAATATTTTGTGTTAAGGAAGTTTATTTGAAAAATTATTCTAATAATATTATTTTTGAAGAATAAAATTCTTTTTAACTGAAAGTTTAACACCGAAATAGAAAATAATACCATGATTAAACTGGACGATATTGACTATAAACTGATTGAAGCCCTGGAACGGGATGGAAAACAGTCTATAAAACAACTGGCAGAAGGCGTAAACCTTTCAATAACACCCGTACATGAACGTATTAAGAAGCTGGAGGCTTCGGGGGTTATTAATAAATATACTGCTGTAATAGATTACAATAAGCTGGGAAAAACGTTAGTGGTGTATTGCCAGGTTACTTTAAACAGTCATCAGGAAGAGCCTTTTAAAGCGTTTGAAGCTTATATAAATACTTTGGATGATGTTGTGGAGGCTAATTATATTGCGGGGACGTACGACCTTTTATTGAAGATTCTTTTAAAGGATATGAATGAGTATCAGGAATTCGTTTTAAGGAAGTTGTCTAAGCTGAGTATTATTTCCAACATTCAGAGTTCTTTTGTTATTAAGAATATAAAGGATTTAAAAAGTAAAGTCCTGTAAATTAAAAAATCTACAGGACTTCAATAGGATTAATTATTTAATGTAATGTTTTAGTTGTTAAGCATTACCGGCATTACCAGCATAGTAACCTGTTCTCCTTCGTCTAAACCATCTACAGGTGTTAAGATTCCAGCCCTGTTTGGTAAACTCATTTCAAGTTGAACGTCATCGGCATTCAGGTTGTTTAACATTTCTGTTAAGAAACGCGAGTTGAAGCCTATCTGCATATCGTCTCCCTGATAATCACAGGTTAAACGTTCTTCGGCCTTGTTGCTATAGTCAATATCTTCGGCAGAAATATTTAATTCTGCACCGGCAATTTTTAAACGAATCTGGTGCGTGGTTTTATTAGAGAAAATACTAACACGTTTTACCGAACTTAAAAACTGATTTCTGGCAATAGTAAGTTTGTTAGGGTTTTCTTTTGGTATTACCGCTTCGTAGTTTGGATATTTACCGTCAATTAAACGACAAATAAGCTCTACATTATCAAATGTGAATTTTGCATTAGAATCGTTGTATTCAACAATAACATCGTCTTCGCTTCCAGCCAGTATACCTTTTAATAAATTTAAAGGCTTTTTAGGCATAATGAATTCTGCGACCTGACTTGCAGAAACATCTTCACGAGTATATTTTACTAATTTATGAGCATCGGTAGCTACAAAGGTTAAACCTTCTGTAGAGAACTGGAAAAACACGCCACTCATTACCGGACGTAAATCGTCGTTACCTGCAGCAAATATAGTTTTGCTAATGGCGGTTGCCAAAATGTCTCCCTGAATAGTTGTTGTGCTTGGATTTTCCAGGGTAACAGCTTTAGGAAATTCTTTTCCGTCGGCGTATGCCAATGCATATTTACCGTGATTAGAGCTTATTTCTATAGTATTATTGTCTTCAATAATAAAGGTTAGAGGTTGCTCTGGAAACGTTTTTAAAGTATCTAAAAGTAAACGCGCAGGAATGGCTACACTACCATCGCTATCACTTTCTACTTCAAGTGTGGCAGACATGGTGGTTTCTAAGTCGCTTGCCGAAACAGTTAACTTAGAACTGCTTAATTCAAAAAGGAAATTATCTAAAATAGGTAAGGTGTTCGAACTGTTAATTACACCACCCAGTACTTGTAATTGCTTTAATAAATAGGTACTTGATACTATAAATTTCATCTGTATCTTAAAGGTTAATTATACTTCTTACAAATATATCGGTTAAAGGTTTAATTAAGAAACAAACTTATTAACATTTAGGCACTGTACTTTTTTTTGCGTATATAATTAAATGCAATTCCGAAGATGGCTAATAAGCCCAATGGTAACAGGGTATTAAGCAGTTGCCAGCTTAATTTGGACTCCGCAATTTTCTCGTGATTTAAGAAAGGAACCTTTATTTCTTTCGTTCTAATGTTTATAAGTCCGTTATCGTCCAGCAGATAATTTACGGTATTCAGTAAGAATTCTTTATTTCCGAAGAGCTGACCGGTCCAGCGATCGAAACCTAATTCCTGAGGAATATTTTTTATCACATCATTTTTAATCAGATCGCCATCAGACACCACAATTATTTTTGCCAGACTTCCGGTTTCTTTTTCAGAATCTAATTTAAAGGGCTTTAAACGGTTTTTGTAGGCCGAGGTAAACACTCCTTCAACAAGAACAGCCAGTGGCTGACTTCCATTGATAAACTGCTTAGGATCGGGGTCTTTGGTGACAATATCTAAACTAATTTCTTTAGGAGTACCTTCCAGTTTGCTGAGTTTGGCACTTTCCAGTAGAATGGTTTTTTTAAGATTGTTTTTAAGCGTGTCTATAGGGTTTGCAAAATCGAATTTAATTAAATTGATATTGTTTACTATAGGGTGATGGTTTTCCGGATTTACAAGCGGGGAGTAAGGCCAGCGTAAATTCTGGAACTGAGCATTGCTGCCTTCGCCCATGGCCAGTGTTATGGGGGCAGAATACGGTGTACTTACCAGAACAGGGTTAATTCTTACCCCGTATTTAAAGAAAAGATCGGTAAGATTTAAATCGCGAGCCAGAGCAATGGAGCGTCCTTCTGCGTTGTAAAGGCTGTCTTTTTCCATGGCCACGGCATCTATTAGCCATAGGCTTTTACCGCCGTTCATGGTATATTGGTCTAGAACAAATTTTTCTTTTTCAGAAAACGCCTCAGTCGGTTTTGCTGCTATAATCAGGTCGTAAGCGTTTAAAGCTTTCAGGGTTTTTCTAGGGGCAAGTTCTACACTATCCAGTGTAAAAGGAGCTATAAAATAATAATCGCGCAGGGTAGTAACAAAATCGGCTATGTATTTATTTTCCAGTTCGCCATTACCTTTTAATACAGCGATTTTTTTACGTTTAGGATAAACTAATTTATTTAGTCCATCGGCAAATGCATATTCCAGATGTTGAACGGAATTGCTAACCAGATCCTGTTGGGAAGCTCCCAGCTTGTTTTTTACCAGAGGAATTTTTACGGTAGTATTGTTGTAACTGGCTAAAGCCCATGGAAAAATAATTTCCTGACTGCTCTTGCCGTTTTCCTGAACGGTTAACTGCATCGGCGTCATCCCTCGATCGTTAAGCTGCTGTATAACCTTATCGCGATTAGCTTCGTTTTCTAACGGATTTATAAAATTGTATTTGATATTACTGTTTTCGGCATAAAGTTCGTCCAACAGCTGCTTTGTTTCTGCCTGTAGCTTTCTGAATTCCGAAGGAAACCCTTCTCCTTCTAAAAATACATCGATAAGCACTGGGGAATCGACATCGTTAATAATGTTTTTTGTGGCTTCGCTTAAAGTGTATCTGTGATCCTGAGTTAAATCGAATCGTTTATATAGCTTAGCTCCTATGATGTTGACTAAAATTAAAACACCAACAACAAGAGCGATTTGTTTTACGTTTTTACTCATCAAATTTTAATTCTAATTGATAATGTTCAACTTTTGAAGCCTTATCAGCATCAAAGGTTATTTTAATACATTCCTGCATGCGGTTAAAGGCTCCGGGTTTTATACCTAAATTGTAATTCCAGAAATTAGAATCGTTTGCTTTAATGGCATCGTTCCAGCTAAACCATTCTGGCTTACCCAGTAGTTGGGCGACTTCATTTTTTGATTTGTTAATCACTAATTCTGATGTTTCCAGATGGTCTGCCATTTCGTAGCGTAATCCCGGTTTGCCTTTCCATGCTTCTGAATCAAAATATTTTTCATGATGATAATCGGTAAAAATGTTGATTAAAGGATACAGTACATAAAAATATATTACAGGAGTGAGTACAAGGCTAATGAGACCACTAACCCAAATACGTTTGTCTATAGTTCTGGCAAATAGCCATAATAGGACGAAAAGGACCGAAATTATAATTACAAAAGCAGTTGTAAGTATCATGGTTATTTTTTGTTGATATTAATTTGGGTTAGGGTGATAAACAAGAAGGATATACTTAAAAAGTAAATGAGATCGCGTGTGTCTAATACACCTCGACATATACTTTTGTAATGGTAACTCATTCCCAGGCCATCTATAAAATCGCTGGATATTAAATTTGCAATCCCTTCAAAACCTAAATAGAAAAAGAAACATAAAAACACGGCTAGCAAAAAGGCTACAATCTGATTATCTGACAGCGATGAAGCAAATACGCCTATGGCAGTATATGCGGCAGTAAGGAAAATTAGTCCGAAATAAGACCCCATGGTACTGCCTAAATCCAGATTGCCTTCCGGAGCCCCTAATTTAAATAGGGTATAAATATACAGAAGCGTAGGAACAAGAGTAATTAGTATTAAGCTAAAAGCACCCAAAAATTTGCCGAGTACAATTTGTAATTTCGTAAGTGGTTTAGTGAGCAAAAGTTCTAAAGTTCCCTGTTTTTTTTCATCGGAAAAACTGCGCATGGTCACTGCAGGAACCAGGAAAATTAAAATCCATGGAGCCAGAAGGAAAAAAGGCGACGCATCTGCAAATCCGCTATCCAGTATATTAAACTCTCCCTTGAAAAACCATAAAAACAAGCCATTAAAGAGTAAAAATAGGCCGATAACTAAATAGCCTATGGGCGATGAAAAAAAAGTATTTATTTCTTTTTTTAAGATTGCAAACATGTGTTGTAATATATAAAAAGCGTTATGGCAGACTCACCAGTTTGTCTACACTCCAGGCTTCGGGTTTATCGTTAAATAATTGTTTTGTTTCATACCAAACGGATTTAAACAACTCAGATTGCCTGTACAGCTCTAAATCCTCTTCGGTATTCCAATAGCTATAGGTAAAAAATATGTTTGTATTAGTTTTATCCTGATAGAGTTCTAAAAACATACATCCGTTAAAGTTACGAATCAATTCCTTTTTAGATTGAAACAGCGTTTTAAAAGCTTCCACTTCAGAAGGTTTAAAACTCATTTTAACTATGCGTGCAAACATACCTATTCTTTTGAGAAATTTACGGTTATGGTATCCATTAAATCCAGTCCCATAAGGGTAGAGGCACCTCCAATATTTGTAGTATTGCTTTTATAAATGGCAATTTCCAGGTATTTGGACGAATTAAAAACCACTAATCCTTTTCCTTCTGCTTGTCGTTCGTCCCTCGGTTTGGAGAAATCTATAATATCGCTGTATTTCCTGTGAATAGTAGTAAAGTTGTGGTTTCGGGCTGAAATTTTATAGTTTCGTCCTTTTTGTATGGTTTCAAAAAACTTCTGTTTAATATTGGTTACCACATTCCCGTAATTGTCTATGTAAATAATGCTTCCAATAATCTGGTTTTGTTCGTCATTTACATAGGGCTTAATATTTTGTATGGGTTTTATTTCCTCAATCGTCTTGCCAATCACTTCCAGAGTACCTCCTCTTGCTATATGGCAGGCTACCTTTACAAACACATCCAAAACAGGAAAACTCGTCTGAATTTTATCGTGAATGTTAATTTCTACAATTTTCTCCGGATTAATTTCAGCACAAATCATACTCATAATGCCATTGTTGGCACAGATAAAATAATGGCCATCCAGCAGGACTGCTATATGCTTGTTCTCCGGATTAATTTCGGCATCTATACCTATAATGTGTATGGTGCCTTTGGGAAAACTGGTGTAGGCATTTTGGATAATATAAGCCGCTTCTGAGATGCTAAATGGGGTTACCGAATGCGAGATATCAACAATTCTAACATCCGACAATTCACTGTAGACAGCCCCTTTAATTGCGCCAGCAAAGTGATCTTTCTCACCAAAATCAGTCGTTAAAGTTATTATTGCCATACGTGAATTGTTGATATGTTTTTCACATATCTGAGGTAAAATTGATTAGATTTGTTAGAAGCACAAAACTAATAAAACTTAACTGATATATTTAATTTAATCGAGTAGCTTTTGAACGAAATTATTATAGAACTTGAAGAGATTACTCCAAAAGAGTTTTTTGGAGCACAAAATGTAAATATTGAATTACTTAAAAAATATTTCCCCAAATTAAAAATCGTTGCCCGCGGCAATAAAATTAAAGCCTTTGGAGATGAAGATCTCTTAGAAGAGTTCGATCGTCGACTTACCATGCTACTGAATCATTTTGCCAAATACAATAAATTAGACGAGAATACCATAGAGCGTGTACTTACAAGTCAGAGTAGTGACGATTACACGACGTCTCAGCAAAGCGGTGAGGTTATTGTACATGGTGTTAGCGGGAAATTAATACGCGCCCAAACAGCGAATCAGCGTAAACTTGTGGAAAGCATGCGTAAAAACGATATGGTTTTTGCGATAGGACCAGCGGGAACAGGAAAAACCTATACCGGGGTGGCTTTAGCTGTACAGGCTTTAAAGAACAAAGAAGTTAAGCGTATTATTTTAACCCGACCAGCAGTTGAGGCCGGGGAGAATTTAGGGTTTTTACCAGGAGATTTAAAGGAAAAACTGGATCCGTATATGCAGCCGCTCTACGATGCACTTCGCGATATGATTGCTCCTGAAAAACTGGCTATGTACATTGAAAACGGAACCATACAAATAGCACCGCTGGCCTTTATGCGTGGTCGTACTTTAGACAATGCCTTTGTAATTTTAGATGAAGGACAGAATACCACACATGCCCAGATGAAAATGTTCCTTACCCGTATGGGGAAAAATGCTAAGTTTTTATTAACTGGCGATCCGGGGCAGGTAGATTTACCAAGACGTACCACTTCAGGGTTAAAAGAAGCCTTGCTAATTTTAAGAAATGTGGAAGGTGTAGGGATGATTTACTTAGACGATAAAGATGTTATTCGTCATAAACTGGTTAAAAAAGTTATTGAAGCTTACAAGAGTATAGAAAACAGAGAATAAGGCTGTCTTATTCTCTGGTTTTTGCCTTCTCAATTTAATTTCAACTAAAGGAATCCTGTTTGTTTAAATGCATTTGAAAGCTCATTATGACGGATTGTATAGCAATACTCTACACGCCTTAGAAAATGATATTTATAGTACAGATAATTTAATTTCAGATAAAAAGGATTTTAGAAGAGGAATCACTTTAAGAATTAGGCCTCCGGAATGTGTGAATTTAAGGATTCAAACTTTTCTGGACGATTTAAAAGCGGTCGATCCTAATCAGTATTATTATCCCGATAGCGATATTCATATTACAGTAATGTCTGTAATTTCATGTTATTCCGGATTTCGGTTAAAAACCATAGTGTTGCAGGATTATATACATCTCATTCAGGAGTGTTTGCAGCAAATTCAGGAATTTTCAATTGCATTTAAGGGTGTTACCGGTTCACTATCCTGTATTATGATTCAGGGTTTTCCAACTTCAGAAGGTTTAAATCAACTTCGGGACGCTTTGCGACACAAGTTTAAAAATAGCAGTTTACAACAATCTTTAGATTCACGGTATACCATTCAGACAGCTCATGCTACTGTTGTCCGATTTAAATCAGAATTACAACAAAAAGCTGAATTTATAAATTGTTTAAACCAGTATAGGGAGTTCGATTTTGGTACGTTTAATGTAAATGAGGTGGAGTTAGTATACAACGACTGGTATCAGAAAGCTGAACACGTAAAGCTGTTACATACCTTTTCACTGTAATAAAGATTTACGGAATATTAGAAAGGCATGAATCATTTCATGAATTATTACTTACTTTTGTACTGCTAAAAACATAGTGTTTTTTATTATTTTAAATTAACAAATAGCGCATCTCAATACGGAGCAGATGCAAAAATAATACCATGACAATTACAGAAACTAATTTCAATTTTCCAGGTCAGAAAAGTGTTTATAAAGGAAAAGTAAGAGAGGTTTACAATATTAATGACGATTTGTTGGTAATGATTGCCACAGACAGATTAAGTGCGTTTGATGTTGTAATGCCTAAAGGCATTCCTTTTAAAGGTCAAATTTTAAATCAGATTGCTACTAAATTTATGGCACAGACCGAAGATTTAGTGCCTAACTGGCTGGTGGCAACGCCAGATCCAAATGTAGCAGTGGGGCATTTGTGTGAACCTTTTAAAGTAGAAATGGTTATTCGTGGGTATATGTCTGGGCATGCTGCACGCGAGTACAAAGCTGGAAAACGAGAATTATGTGGTGTAGCACTTCCGGAAGGAATGAAGGAAAATGATAAATTTCCGGAGCCAATTATTACGCCTGCAACTAAAGCAGAAATGGGCGATCACGACGAAGACATTTCCAGAGCAGATATAATTAAAAAAGGAATTGTTTCAGAAGCCGATTATGAAGTTTTAGAAGACTATACGCGCAAATTATTTCAAAGAGGAACTGAAATTGCAGCTGGTCGCGGTTTAATTCTGGTAGATACGAAGTATGAATTTGGAAAAACTAAGGACGGTAAAATCGTTCTTATAGACGAAATTCATACCCCGGATTCTTCACGTTATTTTTATGCTGAAGGCTATATAGAGCGTCAGAAAAAAGGAGAACCTCAAAAGCAATTGTCTAAAGAATTTGTGCGTCAGTGGTTAATTACTAACGGATTCCAGGGATTAGAAGGTCAGGTATTACCGGAAATGACAGATGAATATATAGAAACTGTAAGCGATCGTTATATCGAATTATACGAAAACATTATGGGAGAAACTTTTAATAAAGCAGATGTTTCCAATATTGAAGCCCGTATAAAAGCAAATGTCGAAAACTACTTAGCGTCTGTAAAGGCGTAAACGTCTTACGGTATTAAATTTAAATATTATAACAGCCTTTCTGAATGACATTTTCAGGAAGGCTTTTATTTTGGCTTCGTATAACAGTACAATAACCGATACCGAAATCATAAATAATGCAGCGCCGATAACAGCTGGCCATGGCCTTAGTGTATGATGCAAAAAACGGTATAGACCAGTTCCTATAAAGCTTCCATAAAGTATTATAAAATGAACTACATAAACAGAAAGCGTATGCGCTCCTAATCGTGTAATTAATGGATGTTTCAGGCGAGATTCTAAAGCAAAAAATACAGCAAAAGTTATTAAAACATTACCCAGTCTTAAATTAAGGTAGTTATAGACTGCTATGGATTCAAATAAGTCTATACCTGTAATCTGAGACATCCAGCTTAAAATCGGAGATGACAAAAAGATTAGGAATAAACCAGAAGCAGTAAAAATCGACAGTGTTTTTAGTTTAAAATGAGGTTTGTCCTGGAATTTGTGAAACGCTACTGCAATTACCGCTCCAAAGCAAACATAAGCAAACCATGGAAATATGGTAAACACAGAGCCATTAGATTTACTAAGATAATTAGAAATAGCCAGAGGTAACCGACTGACTTCTAAATTGCGGTAATAGGGTTCGGTAAGAAAAATTAAAGTCCCGATACTTGTTAAAATTCCTGTAAGTACGTAGAGGTTTGATTTTGCCAGATAATAAATCCCATTTAAAAGAATTAAGGACAGTCCTATAATCTGGAGGACATCGGTAACTAAAAAATAGGTGTTAAAATGTCCGCTAAACCACATAAAGAAAGGGATGCGAAGCAAGTATCCGGTAAGTATTAAATTAAATCCGCGTTTAATGCTTTTTTTTATGCGAAGCTTATCGGTTTGTTTTTCTCTTGCTTTTAAAAGTAAGAGCATGACTATTAATCCTGAAATAGTAAAAAATACAGGAGCAGTGTTCCCTCTGAAATAATTCCAGATATTAAAAGCAAGATGGTCGGTCGATTTATAAACAGGATCGAGCAGGCCATCAATAAAATGTCCTTGTAACATCATTAAAATAGCAAATGCTCTAACGGCATCGATAAAATATAACCTGGTCGCTTTCAAAAAATATAGAATTAAAAGGTCAAAAATAGTATTTAAATTAAGATCTTGATAATGAGTGTGTAGAATTAAAATGTTGTTGAAAAAATTAAGAATATAATTGCTGATTCTTTTAAAATAGCTTTTGTTTTGTGAATTATTGGTAATGGTTTAAGGATAAAAAAGATATATTTAAGCTTTTAAAACACAATATATAATGCTGGAATTAGAGCAGTTTTTATCAGATTTTGCATCTTTTGTATGGGGTTTGCCATTGCTTATTTTGTTAACCGGAGGCGGGTTGTATTTACTCATGTATTCGCGGTTTTTACCTTTCCGGTTTATGGGACATGCCATTCAGGTCTTAAGAGGAAAATATGATAACCCCGATGATCCCGGTGAGATTTCACATTTTCAGGCACTAACAACGGCTTTGTCGGCTACCGTAGGTATGGGAAATATTGCCGGAGTAGCTGTAGCAATTGCTATTGGTGGTCCCGGTGCAGTTTTCTGGATGTGGGTAAGTGCTGTTATTGGTATGGCTACCAAATTTTTTACTTCTGCTTTGGCAATTATGTACAGAGGAAAAGATAGCGAGGGACAATTACAAGGCGGACCTATGTATTTTATTACCGAAGGTTTGGGGGCTAAATGGAAACCTCTGGCGGTAATGTTTAGTGTTTGCGGCCTGGTAGGTGCACTTCCTATTTTTAATGTAAATCAGTTAACTCAGGCTATAAATGATATTTTGTTAGCTCCAAATCATATTCCTGTTGGTTTTACATCCAGTTTTATTATCGGATTGGTTTTAGTGGCGCTTACTAGTTTTGTTATTCTGGGTGGTCTGGATCGTATTAGTAAAACAGCTGCAAAATTAGTGCCTTCTATGGTAGTGTTGTATTTTGTACTGGTGCTCATTATTTTATTCGTTAATTACGATCAGGTGCCTAAGTATTTAGGAATGATATTGTCTAATGCTTTTACAGCTCACAATTTTAAAGGGGATACTTTTTTAGGCGGAACATTAGGTGGTTTAATTCTTTTAGGAATTCGAAGAGCTGCATTCTCTAACGAAGCAGGAATAGGAACCGCTCCTATGGCACATGGGGCAGCTAAAACGACGGAGCCTGTTAGAGAAGGCCTGGTAGCAATGTTAGGACCTGCTATAGATACTTTAGTGGTTTGTACTTTAACAGCTCTCGCTATTCTTGTAACCGGAGTCTGGCAAACGTCCGATGCTAATGGTGTAAGTTTAACAGCAACAGCTTTTAATAAGGCTATCCCGTATGCTGGTAAATACTTGCTACTCATCTGTATTTTTATTTTTAGTATTTCGTCGTTGTTTTCTTATTCCTATTACGGTTCCAAATGTATGTCCTTTTTGTTTGGAGCTCAAAATAAACATTGGTACAACTATATTTATATCGCCAGTATTATTGTGGGAGCCACAACCTCATTATCCATGATGATTAATCTAATAGATGGTTTTTTCGCTTTAATGGCAATTCCAACCATGTTGGCGACTTTAATTATGGCGCCTCGTGTTTTAAAACAGGTAACTATTTATGTGAAAAAGCTTGAGCGTTAGTTTCAGCCGAAAATATAAGCCTGTTGCTATTGTCTTTGTATAAGAATTAGTTTTGTAATAATTATATGAGTTTGAAAATTACAATTTCTTAATAAAAATGTTAAAATAATAATGTATTTTCGGTTTTATTGATTTCGGTTTAATGAGTATTCCGTAATGAATGTAAGTCTGGGTACGGCCAAATCATGAGATTCAATTTCAATTACATTATTAATCCAACACTTTATGAAAGAAAATCAACAGGCCAAGGCATATTGGAGGGAGAACCTGAAATATCTTATTGTTTTATTATCGATTTGGTTTTTGGTGTCCTATGGCGCCGGAATTTTATTTAAAGATCAGCTTAACGCTATTAAATTAGGAGGGTTTAAGCTGGGATTCTGGTTCGCTCAGCAAGGTTCAATTTATGTTTTCGTGATTTTAATTTTTGTATATGTCCGTTTAATGAATAAACTGGATAAGAAGTACGGTTACGATAAATAAATTATAAGAGAACATAGTTATGGGAGTACAAGTTTGGACCTGGATTTTAGTTGGAATTACATTTGCCTTATATTTTGGAATTGCTTTTTGGGCCAGAGCAGGATCTACTAAAGATTTTTATGTTGCTGGAGGAGGCGTGTCTCCCCTGGCAAATGGGCTGGCCACGGCAGCAGACTGGATGAGTGCCGCTTCATTTATTTCTATGGCAGGTATTATTTCCTTCAGTGGTTACGATGGTTCTGTGTTTTTAATGGGGTGGACCGGTGGTTACGTATTACTGGCCTTGTTACTGGCACCTTATCTCAGAAAATTTGGAAAATTTACTGTTCCCGATTTTATTGGCGACCGGTATTACTCTAATGCAGCAAGAACCGTTGCTGTAATTTGTGCTTTAATTGTGTCCTTCACTTATGTGGCAGGTCAAATGCGGGGTGTTGGTATTGTGTTTTCTCAGTTTTTACAGGTTGACATTACTGTAGGTGTTATAATTGGCATGGCGGTAGTTTTGGTTTTTGCTTTTTTAGGAGGCATGAAAGGGATTACTTATACACAGGTAGCACAGTACTGCGTGCTTATTTTTGCTTTTATGGTGCCGGCTATTTTTATATCGATTCAAATGACGGGAAGTCCGGTACCACAATTCGGTATGGGAAGTAAAGGAACAGACGGGGTATATTTGTTGGATAAACTGGATGATTTGCATACGCAATTAGGTTTTAAAGCCTATACCTCCGGATCTAAATCTACCTGGGATGTGTTTGCTATTACCTTGGCATTAATGGTAGGGACTGCAGGTTTACCACATGTAATCGTAAGGTTTTTTACCGTGCCCAAGGTTAAAGATGCGCGTAAATCGGCTGGCCTGGCTTTGCTTTTTATCGCTATTTTGTATACTACTGCTCCTGCAATTGCTGTGTTTTCGCGAACTAATCTAATAGAAACGGTAAGGGATGAAAGTTATACCAACATTCCGGAATGGTTTAAAAACTGGGAGAATACTGGGCTTATAGCCTGGATAGATAAAAATGCTGACGGAAAAATACAATACCTTAACGGACAGGCTTTGGATGGTAAAACCCCAAAGTTTACAGAAGAAAGAGGCGAACATGGCGAACGATTAATTACTAATGCCAGTATTCACCCTAACGAATTGTATGTGGATCGTGATATTATGGTATTAGCTAATCCGGAAATAGCAAAATTACCCGATTGGGTTATTGCTTTGGTAGCAGCCGGTGGTTTGGCAGCTGCATTATCTACAGCAGCCGGTTTATTATTGGTTATTTCCACTTCTATTTCTCATGATTTAATTAAAAAACAAATACGTCCGGATATATCGGATTCCGACGAATTAAAAATAGCGCGTATATCTATTATTGTAGCTATTGTTATAGCTGGTTTATTTGGGATATATCCGCCCGGTTTTGTGGCGGCAGTGGTTGCTTTGGCTTTTGGCCTAGCAGCAGCGTCGTTTTTTCCGGCTATTATACTCGGAATTTTTGATAAGAGAATGAATAAGGAGGGAGCTATCGCCGGAATGGTAATTGGGACGCTTTTGATGCTCTTTTATATGGTTCGGTTTAAAACCGGACTTATAGGTGTTTTTGATCCTTTACCCGAAAGCGAATGGTGGTTTGGAACGTCACCAGAAGGTTTCGGTACTATTGCTATGCTGGTAAATGTAGTTGTATCTGTAGTAATTTCCAGACTTACACCGGCGCCTTCAGAAGCGGTTCAGGATATGGTAGAGTCGATCAGAATACCAAGTGGAGTTAAACAGGCGGCTTCACATTAAAGCTTTATTTTACCAGATTCTGTGTGAAGACCATAATTCGCAATAATGTAGATTTAATTATTCGGAATTCATTGAGAAAATCAGTGCTTCTTTATTTTTATAGTAAAACAGAAAAAGGATTAAAGAATATCTTATTTGTATTTAATTTTCTATAGTCAGTCGTTTAATTTGTGTTATCGGTAGAAAAAACTTATTGAGTTTGGTATATTTTTATATTTTAGAGTTTAAATTTATATAATGTGTAAAATTTAAAGAAAACTATAAAATATCATTTAATGAGTAATTATCATATAAAGCATTTAGAAGAATATTATCAGGTCTACAGAAAATCGGTTCGCGATCCCGAAAGCTTTTGGGCAGAAGTTGCAGAAGAGCATTTTATGTGGCGCAAAAAATGGGACAAAGTACTAAGCTGGGATTTTAAAAAACCGGAGATAAAATGGTATGAAGGCGCTCAGCTGAATATTACAGAAAATTGTATAGACAGACATTTGGTGACTAAAGGCGATAAACCCGCTATTATTTTTGAGCCCAATAGTCCTGAAGAGGAAGCGGAATATATAACCTTTAAGCAATTACACGAACGGGTGTGTAAGATGGCTAATGTTTTAAAATCTAAAGGCATCAACAAAGGTGATCGTGTTTGTATTTACCTGCCCATGATTCCAGAGCTG
The DNA here is from genome assembly GCF_051172795.1 of Formosa sp. S-31. Classification (NCBI taxonomy): domain Bacteria; kingdom Pseudomonadati; phylum Bacteroidota; class Flavobacteriia; order Flavobacteriales; family Flavobacteriaceae; genus Formosa; species Formosa sp. S-31. The sequence goes on along the minus strand of NZ_JAENDK010000009.1, from coordinate 136,204 downwards.
GCTATTTCACTTTTAGCCTGTGCCCGAATAGGAGCCATTCATTCGGTGGTCTTTGCAGGGTTTTCATCCAACGCTTTGGCTTCCAGAATTAACGATAGTGCATGTAAAATGGTCATTACTTCCGACGGCTCGTATCGCGGAGCAAAAACCATCGATCTTAAAGGTATTGTAGACGATGGTTTGGAAACCTGCTCGTCTGTAGAAACGGTGTTGGTGGTAAACAGAATAAATTCAAAAATCACTATGAAAGAAGGTCGTGATCTTTGGTTGAAGCCTTTACTGGACGAAGCATCTGCAGCGTGCGAACCTGAAATTATGGATGCTGAAGATCCTTTATTTATCTTATATACTTCGGGCTCTACAGGTAAACCTAAAGGCATGGTGCATACCACAGGAGGTTACATGGTGTATTCGGCATACACGTTTAAAAATGTATTTCAATATAAAGATGGCGATGTGTACTGGTGCACTGCCGATATCGGTTGGATTACCGGACATAGTTATATAGTTTATGGTCCGTTAGCTAATGGTGCAACTACGGTAATGTTTGAAGGGGTGCCACAATATCCCGATTTTGGACGCTTCTGGGATATAGTAGATAAGCATAAAGTCAATCAGTTTTATACCGCACCTACGGCGATCAGGGCTTTAGGAAAGCAGAGTATTGAGTTTGTTGAAAAACACGATTTATCTTCGTTAAAAGTGTTAGGTTCTGTAGGAGAACCGATAAATGAAGAGGCCTGGCACTGGTATAATGATAATGTGGGGAAACATAAAAGTCCGATAGTAGATACCTGGTGGCAAACCGAAACAGGTGGGGTAATGATTACGCCTTTACCTTATGTAACACCAACAAAACCGACTTATGCCACGTTACCGTTTCCCGGAATACAACCCGCGCTATTAGATGAAAACGGAGAGGAAATAAAAGGAAATCAGGTGGATGGCCGTTTGTGTATTAAATTTCCGTGGCCTTCGATTGCCAGAACTATCTGGGGGAACCATGAACGTTACAAAGACACGTATTTTTCGGCCTTTGAAAATATGTACTTTACCGGTGACGGTGCTTTACGTGATGAGGTTGGCTATTACAGAATAACAGGTCGTGTAGACGATGTAATAATTGTTTCCGGACATAATTTAGGAACAGCACCTATCGAGGATGCGATTAACGAACACCCAGCCGTTGCAGAATCAGCAATTGTAGGATTTCCTCATGAAGTAAAAGGCAATGCTTTATATGGTTATGTAACCTTAAAGGAAACCGGAGAATCTCGTGATCAGAATAACTTGAGAAATGAAATTAATCAGGTGATTACTGATAGAGTAGGCGCTATAGCGAAGTTAGATAAAATACAATTTACCAGTGCTTTGCCCAAAACACGAAGTGGTAAAATTATGCGCAGAATTCTTCGTAAAATAGCGAGCAACGATACTTCCAATCTGGGAGATACCAGTACATTATTAAATCCGGAAGTAGTTCAAGAAATTATGGATGGCATATTGTAAATTCAGAACTGATACAGATAAAAAAAGCCGCTGAAAAGCGGCTTTTTTTATATTTTAATGTAGAGAATTAAATACTTAACGCGTTAAAAATCTCTTTAATTTTTTCGTCTGAAGGTCTTGGGGCACTAGGGTCAACCACATTTCCAGCAGGATCTATTAAGATAAATCTTGGGATACCCGTAATTTTGTAATCCTGTACAAATTGAGATTTCCAACCTTCCGGAGCCATAATCTGTATACCACTTAATTCTTTATCGGCAACCATAGCTTTCCAGTCTTCCTTGGCTTTGTCCCATGACCCACCATGCGTTCTGTCGTCGTCCACAGACATACTAACAAAAGCAATGTTTTTACCGTGATATTCTTTTTCTAAAGCTTTTAAAGATGGGATTTCAGCTTTACAAGGTCCGCACCAGGTAGCCCAAACATCAACATACACATACTTTCCTTTTAAATCTGCTAAAGATGTTTTAGTACCGTCTATGTTTTCGTAATCGGTAAATTCAGGTGATGGTTTTCCTGCCATTTCCTGTCTAAGTAAAATAGCTCCTGCATAGTATTTTTTATAGCTATCCAGCATACGAGGTAAACTACTCGTAAATGGTGTAATGGCTAAAGAATCTACTTCTGTTTTTGAAGCATAGAACTTAGTTAATTCCGATTCTATATCATTAAAGGCTTTATCTAAACCATCCATATCCAGAGTTGAGAAATCCTGATCGAATAATTTTTCCTGTAATAAAGATTTTTCAGCCAGGAAGTTGTTGTCGTTGGCACCTTCTCCAGTATATTTAAGCGATTCGTCAAATGTCTTGGTGTCTAAAGATATATTTAAATCATACCCGTTTTTAAGAAAAATAGTTGTTGATTCTGTACCGTCGAAAAAGTTGTACAGACCAGCTTCAACCTTAAGCGTATCACTAAAAGTACCATCTTCGTTAACTTTTATAGTTTTATTATAAGTTCTGCTACGAATAAGTAGTGAATCACTATTTTTGTTGGAAATTTTTCCCGAAAGGGAAGCGTAATCTTTAATTTCTTTTGGGGCTTGCTGGCAGGCGAAAATACTAAGCGCACCTAGGGCAAAAAGTGTTTTTTTCATTTTAAGTTCATTTTAAGTTTCCCAAAAATAAGAGATTCGTTCTAATCTTTATGAATTATTTGTAAAAGTTTGTTTTGTTTAACAAAAATGAAGATTTTTGCGCTCATTAATTATATATTATGAATAATTATCATTCAATCTCTAATAAAACTCTTGATCTTACAACGATTCAGGACATTGTAACAGAACATAAAAAATTACAATTATCGGAAGAGGCGAAACAGAGTATTTTAAAGTGTCGCGAGTATTTAGACGAAAAAATGAAATCTCAGGACAAACCTATTTATGGTATTAATACCGGGTTTGGGTCTTTATATAACGTAAAAATTTCCAGAGAGAATTTAACGAAACTTCAGGAGAATCTGGTAATGTCTCATGCTTGTGGTACGGGAGAACAAGTGCCTCAGAAAGTCGTTAAGTTAATGTTGCTATTTAAGATTCAATCGTTGAGTTATGGGCATAGTGGGGTGCAATTGGAAACGGTAAATCGTTTAATTGAATTTTTTAATAACGATATTTTACCTGTGGTTTATACTCAGGGCTCTTTAGGAGCTTCGGGAGATTTGGCACCTTTGGCACACTTGTCTTTACCATTATTGGGTAAAGGTGAAGTGGTGTTTGAGGGAGAACTTATGGCATCCGAAGTTTTATTGAAAAAATTAAACTGGGCTCCTATAGCTTTGCGTTCTAAAGAAGGCTTAGCGCTACTTAACGGCACACAGTTTATGAGTGCCTATGGCGTTCACTTACTATTAAAATCCTACAAACTATCTTACTTAGCCGATTTAATAGGATGTGTGTCATTAGATGCTTTTGATGGAAGAATTGAGCCATTTAATGAATTGGTACACTTGGCAAGACCTCATAACGGACAGTTAAAAACAGCAGAACGCGTTCGTGAATTTTTAGATGGCAGTGCATTAATTACACAGGAAAAGCAACATGTACAGGATCCATATTCTTTTAGATGTATACCTCAGGTACACGGTGCGAGTAAGGATACTTTGGCGTTTGTAGAGAAAACATTTAAAACTGAAATTAATTCGGTGACAGATAACCCTAATATATTTGCTGAAGAAGATGAGATTATCTCGGGAGGGAATTTTCACGGTCAGCCTTTAGCTTTGGCTTTAGACTATTTAAAAATAGCTATGGCAGAATTAGGAAATATTTCGGAACGCAGAATTTTTCAGCTGGTTTCAGGCTTGCGAGGATTACCGGCCTTTTTAGTGAATAATCCTGGATTGAATTCAGGTTTTATGATTCCGCAGTATACCGCAGCTAGTATTGTTAGTGCAAATAAGCAGTTAGCAACACCTGCAAGTGTAGATAGTATAGTTTCCAGTAACGGTCAGGAAGATCATGTTAGTATGGGGGCTAATGCCGCAACTCAGGCTTATAAACTAGTAAACAATGTAGAGCGTATTCTGGCTATTGAATTATTTAATGCCTCTCAGGCCTTGCAATTGCGTTCACCTCTGAAGTCATCTGAGTTTATTGAATCATTTTTGAAATCGTATCAGGAAGTAGTACCGTTTGTAACAGACGATAGAATTTTACATGATGATATTGAAAGGTCCATATCATTTATTGAAAATCTTCAAATCGATTCAGCTGAATTATTTTAAAAGTAAAAGTCATAAAACAAAAATCCCGACATATAATTTATGTCGGGATTTTTGTTTTATACAATCTATAAAGTTATTTGTCTATAGATCCTAATACGCGTTTCATGAAACTGTTTAAGGCTTCTTTTTGAGGGGTACCGCTTTTTATCATGGTATTTACCTCTATAGCACCGTACATATTAGAAATCAATTCACCAATAACATCTAATTCTTCATCTTTTAAAGATGGCACTTCAGTTAAAGCTTCAAGCGTTTCGATGGTTTCGTGAACGAAATCCTCATCGTTTTCTTCTATAAACTGAGTTAAGTGCTTAATTACTGGTAACTTCATCGACTAATTCTTTTAAAACGTCAAACTTGTTTGTTTGCACCTGATTTACAAATTCCCCTTTTTTAAAGGCAGCAAACGTAGGTAAGTTGTCTACATTGGCTAATTTTCTTGATTCTGTAAATTTTTCGGCATCAGCGATAACAAACGTTACATTTTCGTTTTCAGTAGATAATTTTTTAAACTTTGGTTTCATAATTCTGCAATTACCACACCAAGTCGCTGAATACTGTACGATTACTGTATCGTTTTCTGATACGATATCGTTTAAATTGTCTTGTTCTAATTCTTGTAACATAAGCGTATTTTTTAGGTTACCATCCTTTACCGAAAAAGGATGGTAGATTGAATTTATTTATTAGTGAGAAGCTAAGTAACTAGCAACACCATCTCTGTTAGCGTTCATAGCGTCTTTTCCTTCTTCCCAGTTTGCTGGACAAACTTCACCTTTTTCCTGTACGTGAGTTAAAGCATCTACTAAACGTAAGTACTCACCAACATTTCTACCTAAAGGCATGTTGTTAATGCTTTCGTGTTGTACGATACCATCTTCGTCGATAATGTAAGTCGCTCTGTAAGTTACGTTGTCACCTTCAACAGTTACAATACCAGTCTCTTCGTTGTAAGTTTCGTTAGTAATATCTAAGATTCCTAAAGTAGAAGCTAAGTTTCTGTTAGAATCTGCTAGGATTGGGTAAGTTACACCTTCGATACCACCATTGTCTTTAGCTGTGTTTAACCAAGCAAAGTGAACTTCTGGAGTATCACAAGAAGCACCAATTACAATAGTGTTTCTTTTTTCGAATTCAGCAACTGCTGACTGGAATGCGTGTAATTCTGTTGGACAAACAAAAGTAAAGTCTTTTGGATACCAGAATAAAACTACTTTTTTCTTGTTGTTAACAGCTTCTTCTAGAACGTTTACTTTAAAAGTATCGCCCATTTCATTCATTGCGTCAACGTTTAAATTTGGGAATTTTTTTCCTACAAATGCCATAGTATTTTTTATTAAATGATTATTATTTTTCTTTGTGCAAATATAGGGCTCTAGGTGGATTTAAAATGTCAACAAAATTTTAAATTTTTATAGATGTATAAGTTTTAGTTATGGTAAAATGTTAACTGTATAGTTTTGTGTTATTTATCTGTAAGCTGCTTTATTTTTATTCTGAAGGCGGCGAATAATAAAGTTGTAAATGGACTTAAGTAGTTAAAGAAGGCATAGCCGGCATACGACCAGGTGTCTACTCCTAATACGCTGCTTTGGTACGCTCCACAGGTGTTCCAAGGCACTAAAACAGAGGTTACCGTACCGGAATCTTCCAGGGTGCGACTTAGGTTTTCTGGAGCCAGCCCTTTGTCTTCGAACGCTTTTTTATACATTCTTCCCGGAATTACGATGGCTAAATACTGGTCGCTGGCAATGGCGTTTAAACCAACACAGCTAATTACTGTACTGGCAAATAAACCGAATACAGAATCGAAAAGATTTAGAACAGCTCGACTGATTCTGGATAGAGCTCCGATGGCATCCATTATACCTCCAAAGACCATAGCACAAATTATTAACCAGATAGTTCCTAACATACCAGCCATACCTCCAGACGAAAACAAGTCGTTTAATTCGGCACTGGTAGTGTTCACTGAAGTGTCTACAGTCATGGCGGTCATAACGCCTTTATAAGCAGAAAGCGTAGTGAGTTCTGTAGCTCCTGTAATTTGTTTCACGATTTCCGGTTGAAAGATAAGCGCAAACACACCTCCTAAAAGTGTACCGACTAATAGGGCAGGTAGCGGTGGTGTTTTTTTGATAATCATAAAAATTACTAGAGCGGGAACTAAAAATAGCCAAGGAGAGATGTTAAATGACGCGTCAATGGCAGATAACATATCTGAGGTGTCTGTTGTTCCTGAAATATCCAGCGACAGACTTATAATTATAAATAATACAAGTGTAACGATTAATGTAGGGACTGTAGTTAGGGTCATATATTTTATATGCGAAAACAATTCACCTCCTGCCATTGCCGGGGCCAGATTGGTGGTATCGCTAAGTGGAGACATTTTATCTCCGAAATAAGCGCCCGAAATAACAGCTCCGGCAGTCATTCCCGAAGAGATGCCTAAGGCATTTCCTATACCTATTAAAGCAATACCTACTGTGGCAGAAGTAGTCCAGCTACTTCCCGTAGCAACAGATATAATAGCGCAGATTATAACGCATGCAGGTAAAAATATACTTGGATTTAAAATCTGTAAACCATAATAAATCATGGAGGGTATAATACCGCTTATCAACCAGGTGCCAGCCAAAGAACCTACAAAAAGAAGAATAAGTAAAGCTCCGGATGTGGATTTTATATTTAAAGCGACCTCTTCTAACATCTGATCGTATGATACCTTGTTGAAAAAGCCAACTACGGCGGCAACTGCGGCACCCAAGAGTAAAATAAACTGATTACTTCCACTTAAAGCATCGTCTCCAAAAGCAAATTTTACATTGTAGAACAGCATTAATACCAGTGCTATTACAGGTATCAGGGCTTCCCAGATGCTTAATTCTTTATTTTCTACGATAGGTTCGTCTTTCGGACTTTGAGGTTTAATGTCTTGGCTTTCCATGAAGTTCTTTAAGGGTATTAAAATAGAGTTGTAATGTTACGATTTTAGATGCTTTTGTGCAAATAGGTAATTTTTACTTTTTGGAGCGTTTTGTTAGTATATAAACAAAAAAAACGCTTCTTAAATTGTAGAAGCGTTTTTTTAAGAGAAAAACTGTTCTGACTTGAAATTGCAATACACTATATTTAATTGTGTTATTAGTTCCTCATATTAATTTTTATAATAATTATTATTTGCCCTCATAATAAAACCAATCAAAAACCGCTTTGTTTTTGGAGGTCTTGCCATTACTGGTGGCATACATGCCAATACCCGGACCATTAAACATGGCATTCCCCTGAAGATCTGCAATCACAATGAGGTTTTGTTTGTCCCCAATTGGTTTTAGGGCCTCCAAAGTTTCACCGTAGCTAAATTGAATGTCCAAATCGTTGCCTTCTACATGAAAATAGACCTCTTTGTTTTTGTAGGGGATACGGGCAATTTCGGTTTGTTCGCCTTTAAAAGCTTTGATCAATACCAAGGAATTCTTGTCTTTTAAAAGGTTGAAGTGATTTTCGTTGGTTCTGTACACTGTTAAACCTGCCTGTTCATTATCTTTGGAGGTTTTAAAAGTCATTTTGGTGGAAGCTTCAAATTTATGGTGTTCAATGCGCTGCACCAAAATGGAAGAATTGACAAGGCTGTCCATGACTTCCTTTCGCAGATTGAGGCTAAGCGCTCCTTTGCTTACATTATAAAACGGTTCCTTAGGCGTCCGAATGGTACTCCATTTTAGATCCAGTTTATCGCCTTCAAATTCGTCCTTGGCAGGTTGTTTTTCAAAAGGCGTCCAAGGTAAATTGGGACGGGTTTGTGTCATGAGTACTTTGCCTTCACCTGGATTGAACACGGGCGTTTGCCCATCAAACTCCACTTTGGCCAAAAAGGTTTCCCTGGCAAGAGTGGTTAGTCTGTCCAATCGACGTTTGCCTAGCATCACGCACCACCATTCGCCGTTTTGGGTCTGTACCAAATCGCCATGGCCAATGGCATGTACGGGGTAATCTTGCCCTAAATGACGGTGGCTCAACACAGGGTTGATATAGTCCGTAGTGTAGGGACCAAATACAGAATCGCTATGGTGCACGGTAAGGGCGTGGTAAATGCCTGTACCTCCTTCAGAAATCATCAAGAGGTATTTGCCGTTTATTTTATAAAGATGTGGCCCTTCGGAATAGGAAGCGTTGTTGGCATGGCCATAGGTAGCATTATGGCGTTCGCCTACCAATTTCTTTTGTTGTAAATCCAGTTCTTGGGTGAAAATAACCCCTTGGTCTTTCCATTCTGGCGTTTCGGCACCTACAACTCCCGTATAGTAACATTTGCCATCATCGTCCCACATCAACGAAGGGTCAATACCATCGGCTTCAGGCAGCCAATTAGGATCGGACCATGGACCTGCAGGGTTGGTAGCGGTTACATAGAAGTTCATCCCGCACCCCACACAGGTATTGATGATGTAAAATACGCCATCGTGATGCCTAATGGTAGCAGCAAAGAGGCCAAGCATATCTGGTAACTTATCGAAATTCATTTGATCTGGGCGGTCAATAGCATGCCCAATAAGTTCCCAATTTACAAGGTCTTTACTGTGATAAATTGGTAAACCAGGGAACCAAACAAAGGTGGAATTGATCAAATAATAGTCGTCATCCACCCTGCAAATGGACGGGTCGGGATGATACCCAGGGAGAATAGGATTTTCAAAAGTGGCTGGAGCTGTTTGTCCAAAGAGGTTGAAGCAGGCCATTACCGTGATAATGGTAAGTTTGATGCCGTTTAATTTTAGTGTTTTTGGTAGTATTGTCATTATGCTTTAATTCAGCGGAGTATAAACAAAATTCTTGAAACGTACGTTGCCTTCTCCCATAGAGCATAGGCCAATTCTTAGTCCCATAAAACCACTAAGGACATTGTGGTGGTAGGCAGTGGCATCGAATGAGTTTTCAATTTTAAGCCATTCCTTTCCGTCTAAACTGTAGTACATGTCAACCAAGTTATTGGTGTTTTTCAGGCGTAGATATACGTGTCTTTTAATGACGTTACGTTCTGTAGGAAACTGCCAACCTCTTAAATTGGCCAATACATTTTCTTTGTCAGCTAGAATTCCCGAAAACGCACTTTCGTTATAGAACAATACCAAGCCGCCTATGGCTTCTCCTTCAATTTCCAATTCCACGTCTGCGGTATAGGAATGGTTGGCAGGCATGGCCAGTAAAGGGGAGCAATTGGCAACACCGTTGCCTTTCCCTTTAACTTCTAGGCTGTTGTCGGTAAACTGATACCTGTTGGTTTCGGATCCTTTAAAGAAACTCCATTGTGGTGCTAGTTCTGGACCTTTGAAGGTGTCACTTAACGTGAAGTTGTTTTTCAGTTTGTTTTTAAGATTCGGTAGTTTGATCGCCTTGTTAATGTCAATATGGTCAGGGATTTTGTACCAGCCATCTTTGGTCCATTCAATAGGTGTCAACATGGTTTGACGTCCCATATTGTAAAACCCTTTTTCATAGCCGTGGAATAGCATATACCATTGGTCATGTCCGTCTTCAAAAATAGTGGCGTGTCCCATAGACCGCCATTGTTCGTCTACAGATTGCGTTCTAAGGATGGGATTGTGAGGCGCATTCTCCCATGGTCCTAAAGGCGATTTGGAACGTGCGGAAATCACCATATGCCCAGTGGCGGGTCCAGCGGTACCACCTTCGGCAACGGTGAGGTAGTAGTAATCCCCTCGTTTAAACAGTTTAGGACCTTCCATACAGAAACATTCAATACTCCATTCGCGTGGAATTTCCCAACCATCATACACATGTTTAGGTTCTCCTGTCACGGTAAGACCGTCTATGGAAAGTGGTACATAGCTGCCGCTACTGAAATAGAGGTAGCGGTTGCCTTGGTCATCCGTGATATGACCGGGGTCGATCATGGTAATTTTTAATTCTTTTGGAGCGCTCCAAGGGCCTTTAATATCGTCGGCAACAATCACATAGTTGGTATCGCTTGCCGGGAAATAAATGTAATACTTGCCTTCATATTTTACCAAATCCGGTGCCCAAACGGAACCTACATAAGTGTTCAGGGCATTGGTAACTGGTTCCCAGTTGATGAGGTCTGTAGAGTGCCAAATCAAAAGGCCAGGATAGTATTCAAAAGAAGAATGCACCATGTAAAAATCATCTCCATCCCTTAAAATACTTGGGTCTGGATAATCACCAGGGAATATTGGGTTGGTATAATATCCTTCTTGGGTTGTTTGCTTGTAATTTTGGTTTTGGGCTTTAGCCGTATAAAATGTACATAGAATTACTAGGACTGTAAATATTGGTTTCATCGGTTAATTAAATTAAAGAACAGAGTAAATTGCTTTTCAAAAACAAGCTTATGGTTATTTTGACTATAAATATACGGTTTGTCCTTTAATTTAATCGTTTTAATTTTTTGATTTATCAAAAAATATTACTTCAATTTGTTAAAAAAGTGCTTTTGGTGAATGAAAAATGATAATATGATAAATTTTGAGCGGTGTTTTAATTTGAAAATTTACAGGTTTTTGTACTACCATCTTTCATTTTGATAATGACCTTGTTATTTTTCAATTTTACATTTTTTACAGGAACCAAATCCTCTTTACTCCAAGAGTCTCCCGATGTTTTCCAAAGCATCAAACATGCAAAAACGTTGTCTTCTTTTGGTGCGTATTGGGCAACAGCATTCAAAACACTGCTTTCTCCGGAAACAGGATGCAATCTTGTAGTTTCAACAAATTCTAAGTTGTCCCAACCACTCAGTATGACCATGGCAAGTTGGTAGGTGCCGTTATCCATAATCAATACCTCGTGGCCATCAATGCGTTTTCTGGAGTATTTGATATCTTTTTCCAATTTGGGAAGGGCGTAATGACCCAAACGTATTTCCAATGGTTTGTTGGTTGTGTTCAGGTCTACACGCAGTATGCCATTTGGTAAAGGAATGTCGGCCAATTGCATGGTAACAGTTTCATCGGTTTCCAAAACAGCATCTCGATAGTAAATACTGTCCTCAAATTTTTTGAAATCGTAAAGTCTAAATACTTCCCATTCATTTTTTTGGTTTTTGATGGCATAATTCATTGAGACTTCTCCGTTCTGTCCATCTGCTTGCCAGGGAAAGGCACTGTTGTAGGACAGTTTATTGTAATTTTCAGAAGAACGGAACTTTTGCCAATCATCCGCTACTTTTTCATGACACCAAGCACGTATTTCTGAAGCGCCAATATTGGGGTAATCTGTAATTAAGATGTTCGACTTTTTTTGAAATTTATTGTAAACCGTATCTTTTTTGAAATCGGTTTTCCAAGGGCCATTGTTTTCTCTGGCAGTCCAAAATGGATTGTTGTCAGGAATGAGCAACCCAAGAAAGGCTTTGCCTATCCAATACACACTGCCGCGACAGCTGTAATTTTGAACGGCAGGTTCAAAATGTCCGTAAAAGCCGAGAGTAGGAACTTCGTCTTCCAGAAATTCTGGGTTGGACAAAAACTGCATTAGGACGCCTGAGGAAATTCTGCGCATCCAACCATAATTAATGTCTTCATTTTCTAAGGTTCCGAAAAAGGGTAGCGGGCTAATAGAAGCAAACCGATAGCTGATACTTCTGCCATACATGATCATTTCTCCATTTTTTGAAAACAGATAAGGATAATTGTCGGTCATGTCTGTAAAATTACTGGTGAACTTTGCTGCAATTTCTGGGAGGTACTTCTGTCCGTAAAATTCAGACCATAAAATACCGTAAAGCTGAAAGGCCCACATGCTGTAATAGTCATAGGCAGGAGCGTCATTATACCAGCCATCCGCACGGTATTGATCTAGGGATAGATTTAAATATTCGGTTAATAATTTCTCGTTTATGGGGTATCCTTGATCTTTGAAAAAACTCATCACGAAAATGTTGAAAAACCTCCAGTTGGAAGGTACAGTTGGTCCATTTCCATAGCTCAGCATGGTATGGGCTAAGGTGTCTTTTTGCTCTTGGGACAATGGTTCCCAAATGGCCTCCGGTGCTACAAAAAGTGAAATGGCCAACGCTCCAAACTCTACGAGAATTTGCGTAGGCCCCTGATCTTGAGTTCTAGGTGGGATATAGGAGGCCTTAGAAGGATCTAGTAAATTTAAAATTTGAAGGCGATAATATTTTGCCACATCAAGGCCGTTAACCTGTAAGGAGGGATTTTCCTTTAAAAGTGGCGCTGCTACAAACAACGTACGGCATAAGCCTTCTAGCTTTTCCGTTGGTACCTGATCTTCGTTATGCGGGTAGCTTTTACCTGGTAATTTGGGGAACTTCATCGGGTCTTCATAGGAATCGATGTATGAAAAGGCGCCTTCCAATATGTATAATGCGGCATCCCTCCAGTGTTGTTTGGTCATTCCTGTATAGGGACTCTGTTCGTAATCAGGTTGGTCAATTTGAAAAACAGCCGCTGCTTTTTGGTTGCTTTGGGCATTTAGCCTTGTGAAATTCGCTGTTAAAAAGAGTGCTATTAATGTAAATGTGATTTTCATCGTTTTATTTTTTAAGGTTGCCAGTCTAAAACTTCAACATCACTTTTCTGAATATTGGATAAGCCTTCACCGTCTACTTGATAGGTTTTTTGTAAAAACAGGCTTAGTGTTTTTGAGGTTTTCCAAAGTTCGGTATCTAAGGTTGGTTCCCACGCCGCATATGATTCTTGGCTTAAATCCAAGACTTGCCATTTGGTGTTAAAGGGAATAGTGTTATGGGCAATAGAAACTTTACTGCCACGTTCTTCATCTCTGAAAATAACCAATACTTGATTTGAATTTGTAACCACTATTTGTGGTCTGGAAATAGGAATGGATTTCGTACCTAGTCCACTTAGGCTAAAAGGTGTTTTTCTGAAACTTAAATCGACAGTTTGCCATTGGTCTGTTTTGTAGGTAAGATGGAATTGCGGAATCTCACTATCTGCTTCACGCCAATAACTCACAATGAAAGGATTGCCATGCTTGTCGGAGGTCATGGAAGTTTGGTTGATAAGCTCGCTGTTTTGAGGGATGTTTTCAATCACTTCAGCAGAGCTTTCTGTAATAGGAAGTTGGTAAATTTCTCCTGTCGATTTTTGCCAGGTTTTCCCACCGTCTTTGGAAGTGGCGTAAGCCAAATCATGATTGCTAGCCACATCGGGGCTTTCCCTCCAAACCCAAGAAATATGAATTTGGTCATTTTTGTCTACATAGGCCTGCCAATAGGCATTTCTTAAACCTTCTCCGTCTATAAGATTATCCTGTACCCTGTGCCAAGTTTGGGTTTGGGTGTTGTAATGGTTGATGACTAGATTACCATTTCCAGAACCTCCATCTCTATAGAAAAACAGGAGGTTGCCATCCTGTAAGGCGTAGAATTCAGGGTAACTGACCTGTTGCTCTTTGTCGCTCAACATTGGTGTTTTCTTGCCTAGTTCCAAGGAATTGGGACGTACACTTTTCGCATAGTTAAGCTGATTGTTGTGGTTGCCCCAAGCCACATGTAAAAACCCCTCGCTATCAACCATAATGCTGATTGAGTTATGGGCATCTTCTACATGGGCGGTGTAAGGAGTGACGAAGGTTTCCCATTGGCTGGATTTTAGGAGTCTTTTTCCCAATACCACATGGCCTTCTGGATTATAGTAAGCAATGTACTGGTGTTTGTTGTGAGTTACTAACGAATTTTTTCTGAAAATAACCGTATTGATAGAGTTCTTGGCCCAACCTTCACCCACGTGAGAGATGCTGGTTTCTAAAGGTTTTTGGAACGAAGTCTTATGGCAAGATGCTGCTAAAAGAAAAAGTAAAAGATAGGAAAACGTATGTTTTAACATGATTGCCTAATGTCTAATTGATGAGTTCTATTTTGTTTAAGTATCTTAAAAGTGCTTCCACGTAATAATAGTCGGCATAGGAGAGGGGAACATCAACTTCGGTATTATCAGGCATATTCCCAACACAATGTTTGATGATAAAACCGCCTTGTTCATCTTGCGATGCAAAATATTCAGGAGAAGAAAGACTCTTGAGCATTTGTTCGGCAGTGTTAAAATAGATTTTGGCTTTGTCTTCAGAAGCGTAGTTTTTGAGTTCCAAAAAGGCAGAAGCCATGATAGCCGCAGCCGAGGCATCTCTTTTGGCATTGGGAATATTTGGAGCGTCAAAATCCCAATACGGAATTTTATTTTCAGGAAGGTTGGGATGGTTCACTATAAAGTCAGCAATACCCATGGCATGTTCTAAATACTTTTGGTTTTTGGTATATCGGTACATGGTGGTGTAGCCGTACAATCCCCAGGCTTGTCCTCGTGCCCAAGAGGATTCATCGGCATAGCCTTGATCGGTATTTTTCATTTCAACATTTCCTGAAATGGTATCGTAGGACACAACATGGTAACTGCTAAAATCTTTACGGAAATGATTGTTTAGCGTGGTATCGGCATGTGTTAAGGCTACTTCGGTAAATTTATGGTTGTTGAATTGTTTCCCAGCCCAAAGAAGCATTTCCAAGTTCATCATATTGTCAATGATTACAGGGTATTCCCATTTGTCATTCCACGGTGCAGGATCCCAAGAGCGGATAGTTCCCGTTTTTGGATTGAAACGAGAGCTTATAGATTGTGATGCATTTTTGATGATTTCGGCATATTTAGGGTTGTGCGTTACTTGATAAGCATTGCCATAACTGCAGAACATCATAAATCCTAAATCGTGGGTGGTGGTATTATATTGTTCTTTTTTAAGTTCTGTCAATTTTGTTTCGACGGTTTTAAGAAACATGGAATCTTGAGTGCCTTCAAATAAATACACCAAAGTACCTGGGTAAAAACCACTGCACCACCAACCAGAGTCACTAAATCTAAGAGTATCGTTGGTATAAGTAGTGGGAAATTGGTTGACAGGAACGTTTTTGGAAAGGGTTTTGTAGTTGTTGGCTGCCATTTCCAAATGCTGCTCAGCCCAATTGGGTTGTGCTTTTTGTGGTTTTGTGTTTTCCGTTTTGCAGGCTGTGAATGTTGTAAAAAGACTAATAATAGCTATTGATACGGGGGTTGTCAGAATGGAATATTTCATTTTAAGTTATAGTTCAAAGGGCATTATTTAGCCAAAATTCAGTTGCGATTTTTGAGCTTAGTTAGTTTTATGTGAATATAATTCAATTGCATAGGTTTTACAAACGATTCCGATATTGAACTAATTGTTTTATTAATTATTTGTGTGATTTTAACACTTATTTTTTTGAGTGTTCTGTTTTATGATTTTGGTTCGTTATTTAGCAGATTAATGTCCTTCAGTTTTTCTTCAAATCTTCTGGGATCTCAATTACTTTCCCGTCGTAAGTAATGGAATTTCGGGTGTTACTGTTAATGGATACAGTTGCACTTTCCGGGCCAAGTACTTTTAAAATAACATTTATACCTTCCAGTTTGTCACTGGTGGAAAATTTAACGAGTACCCAGTTTTTCTTTTTATTATAGCTAATGGTATAATTTTCTGCTGGTCCGTCAAAATTAATTCCGCCATCACCTCCGTAATTTACTATTTGGGCTACTCCAAAATAAGGTAAATCGCCTTTAGTGTGTCCCTGATCTACAATTAAGAAGTTCGGATTTCCGATCAGATTTATTCGAGCGCCACCCTGGGCAAAAGCCCAGTCGGCTTCGAACATATACGACCCAGATTCTACCAGCGTTTTTACATTTTTAAAAGCTTCCGCTTCTTGCGCTTTTTTCGCTTCTTTTCTTTCTGCTTTGGTTTGTGAAAAGCATAGCTGAACACAGCAAAGTAAACTAAAAAGTAAAAGGCTATAAGTTTTCATATGTTTTTAAGTGTAATTTATTGTAGATAAATGTTATATCGAATACTGCTTACTTAAATTTACAAAATTTTCGGCATTTTTTTAAGGTTTAAAGTTTTCGAGTGTCTTACAAATCTGGAGTGCAATTTCTGACTTTAAATTTGGTAACTTACACAGATAAAACAGATTTTAATTTTAGTCTCTTATGTTAAAACCTAAATCAATAGTAAAATACGTTCTGGCAGGAACCTTGTTTTTTGTTGTACCAATGTTAATAGTTGTTGTCTTATTTTCTAAAGCGCTGCAGCTGTTATTGCCTGTTTCTCATAAATTAACAGAGTTGTTGGATTTAAAATCGGTCTTTGGTTCAGCGGCAGTTTTTATAGTTGGTATTCTGGTGATTTTATTTATAGGTTACATTTTTGGATATTTTTTATTGCATGGATTTTTTAAACAATGGGGAAACAAGGTTGAAGAACGTTTGTTCTATTTTTTTCCGTCGTTTCAGATGATGAAATACCGCCTTATAGATGATGTAGTTTATGAAAAACAAAACTTTTGGGAACCTGTTTTGCTTAAAGAAGAAGCATTCTATTTAGTCGCTTTTATTACCGATCGTAGTAACCCTGATTTATTAGCTGTTTATGTGCCAGATGCTCCTAAGATGGATGCTGGAGAAGTGCGTTATTTTCCTGTTGAATCCTGCGAATATATACCAATAACCATGAAACAGGCAATGAATGCACTAAACCATTTTGGGAAAGGCTTGGATGTTAATCGCTCTAAATCGTTTAGTTAGAAATCTTAAAAATTTTATAAAAATAGTATAGCAGTTATGTTTTAATAGTAATACTATTATATTTGTGATGCTATGGAAGAATTACCAATACAGATTGTAATTAATCCCGACCTTTATATTAAGAATCCGGAATCGTCAGATTTAGGAAAAAAGATTGTAAACAAAGGGATTGTATTAATTGATGAATGCGGGTTTGAGGCTTTTAATTTTAAAAAGCTTGGGAAGCTAATTGGCTCAAACGAAAGTTCTATTTATCGCTATTTCGAGAATAAACATTATTTTTTAATGTATCTGGTTAACTGGTACTGGAGCTGGATTGAGTATAAGTTAATAGTAGCCTTAAGTTCTGCCACAACACCTAAGGAAAAACTCCATAATGCCATATGTATACTAACAGAAGAGGTTAAAGAAGATCACAGTTTTAGTTATATAGACGAAGTAGTTTTAAACCGAATAATTATTTCGGAATCTATTAAATCTTTTTACACTAAAGATGTAGACTTGGAGAATAAAAAGGGATTTCATAAAATTTATAAGCGCGTAGTACAACGTGTTAGTCAATTAGTTCTGGATGTAAATCCAAATTTTGAATTTCCGGTTATGTTAGTGTCTACAGTTATAGAAAGTGCTTTGCAGCAGCGCTATTTTGCAGAGCATATTCCGGGATTAACCAATACTATGCAAGATAAAAATGATTTGGTTAGATTTTATAAAGAACTAGTAGATAAGACTCTTAGTTAGTAGTAAAAAAGTAACGCTATATATTGTTGATAAAGAAAAAAATAAATAAATGAAAAAAATAATGTCTCCGTGGAGGCGCTTTATATACCTTTTAAAGTTAGATGAAAGGGATATTCGCCAGATTTTTTATTATGCTATTTTCGCTGGGATAGTTGCATTAACATTGCCTTTAGGAATACAGGCCATTATCAATTTAATTCAGGGAGCACAGGTTTCTACCTCCTGGATTGTACTTGTGGTACTGGTAACTCTAGGGGTAGCGTTTCAAGGTGTATTACAGCTTATGCAAATGCGTATACTGGAAATGGTACAGCAGAAAATCTTCACCAGAGCATCTTTTGAATTTGCCTACCGATTCCCGAAAATTAAAATGAAGGAACTGCATAATTATTATCCGCCGGAACTGGCTAATCGCTTTTTCGATATTTTAACCATACAGAAAAGTTTATCTAAGATTTTAATAGATTTTCCGGCAGCTGTTTTACAGATCATTTTCGGTTTGATTTTATTATCTTTTTATCACGCCTTTTTCATTTTTTACGGTCTTTTACTTGTGGTTCTAATTTATCTGGTTTTTAAATTTACAGCTAAGAAAGGATTAGATACCAGTTTACTGGAGTCGAAAAACAAGTATAAAGTAGCGCACTGGTTACAGGAGGTTTCCAGATCTTTAACAAGTTTTAAACTGTCAGGAAGAACCAACCTTGCTATGGAAAAAAATGATTATTATACCTCGCAATATTTAGATGCCAGAGAGAGTCATTTTAAGGTGTTAGTGCTTCAGTTTTTACAATTAATTGGATTTAAAGTTTTGGTAACTGCCGGACTTTTAAGTATCGGAGGTTTACTGGTTTTGAATCAGCAAATGAACATTGGTCAGTTTGTCGCAGCCGAAATTATTATTCTATTGGTTATTACTTCAGTTGAAAAATTAATTCGTGGTTTGGAGTCTTTTTACGACGTGCTGACTTCTTTGGAGAAAATAGGGCAGGTTGTCGATAAAGAACTGGAGGAGCAATCGGGAGAAGATCCATTTGAATTAGAGCGCGATTTACATATCGAATTAGACAAACTTACGTATAGAGATCCGGAGGGGTATAAAGTATTAAGTCAGCTTAGTTTCAATATTGAGAAAAGCGATCGTATTTTACTTGATGGCGAATCGGGTTCCGGAAAAACCACTTTGCTTAAAATATTATCTGGTTTACTTACGCCAACTTATGGTGCTTTCTATGTGAATGATTTTTCCATGATTGGGGTTTGGCCAAATAAATACAGAGCTTATGTGGGACAGGTGTTACCATTTCAATTGCCTTTTGAAGGAACCATTTTAGAGAATATAACCTTTGGAAGAAAAGATATTTCTCAGGAGCAGTTGCATGAGGTTTTAAAAAGTACCGGATTATTACCTTTTATAAAAACGCAGCCTAAGGGTATAGATACGGTATTGTATCCGGAAGGGCAGCAAATACCGTTTACCGTATCTAAACGTATATTATTAGCAAGAGCAATTGTACATAAACCTAAGTTGTTGCTATTAAAAGATCCGTTAGAATATTTTGAAAATGACGAAGCGGAACAACTTATGAAATATCTAACGGCTAAGGAAAGACCATGGGCATTGGTAATTTCGAGTCAGAATCAGCAATGGTGGCCATATTGTAATAAAACCATAGAAATTTCAAACGGACAAATTATTAATCAAGCGAATATATAATGTTAAACATTTCAAATACTCAGCTTAATAAAAAGATACCTTTAGAAGAATACAAGTCGTATAAAAAGGCCTTTTCTCCTAAAAACAGTAAAGTGTTTAACCGCATGTTAGCCATTTTTACCATAATTATTTTGGTTGTATTGTTTTTACCTTGGACTCAAAATGTTAGTGGTCGCGGGTACGTTACAACTTTAACCCCGGATCAGAGACCACAAACCATCCAGTCGCCAATTCCTGGACGTATAGAACACTGGTATGTTATGGAAGGGGATTACGTGAAAAAAGGCGATACTATTTTACATATTTCTGAGATTAAAAATGAATATCAGGATCCTAATTTAGTAGCCCGTACTAATATTCAGAAAGAGGCTAAAAGTAAATCGGTCGTATCCTATCAGGAAAAAATTAAGGCTCTAGGGAATCAGGTGGCTGCTCTAAAAAATGAAAGACAATTAAAACTTTCTCAGGCACAAAATAAGTTAGAACAGTCTAAATTTAAGGTGGTTAGTGATAGTATGGATTTGGAGGCCTTAAAAAACAATTATGAAATTGTAGAGCGTCAATACAACCGTACTAAAACGTTGCAAAGTGAAGGCCTGAAAGCCGTAACCGATGTTGAAGAAAAACGAGTAAAATTACAGGAAGCTCAGGCTAAACTTATTGCTCAGGAAAATAAACTGTTAAGCAGTAAAAACGATGTGATAAATGCGGGAATAGAACTGAACAGAATTGGCGCGGAATATGCCGATAAGATAGCTAAAACCACTAGCGATATGTATACTGCAGAGTCCAGTCAATACGAGGCCGAAGCACAGGTCTCTAAATTAGAAAGTCAATCGACTAACTATGAAATGCGTAACGATATGTATTATATTAAAGCACCACAAAATGGGTATATTACAAAAGCGTTAAAAGGCGGAATTGGAGAGACTTTTAAGGAAGGCGAGCAGTTGGTAGGAATTATGCCTGCTAACTTTCAACTGGCAGTAGAAACTTATATAAATCCTATAGATTTGCCTTTATTGCATATAGGAGAAACCGTAAGGATTCAGTTTGATGGCTGGCCTTCCATTTTCTTTAGCGGCTGGCCAAACACATCTTATGGTACTTATGCCGGAAATGTTGTGGCTATTGAATCGTTTATTAGTCCAAACGGAAAATTTAGAGTACTTATCGCTCCAGATAAAAATGAAAATGCCTGGCCTGAAAAATTAAGTGTGGGTTCTGGTGCGTATACTTTTGCATTACTGGAAGATGTGCCAATCTGGTTTGAATTATGGCGTAAGTTAAACGGTTTTCCTCCTAATTACTATCAGCCTAATAGTGCTGAAAACGTTAAATCTAAAAAGTAATGAGAAGTATAATTGTCTTTTTTATTGCGATGTTTGCTTTCGGGTTTTCATTAGAGGCACAAACTGCTCCTGAGAATATATTGTCTTTCGAAGAGTTTCTGGGGTATGTTAAAAAATATCATCCCATCATGAAACAGGCAGATATTGTTTTGAGTTCCGGAGAAGCAAATTTGTTAAAGGCACGTGGTGGTTTCGATCCTAAAATAGAAGTCGATTACGACCGTAAAAAGTTTAAAGGCACCGAGTATTATGATACATTTTATTCAACCTTTAAAGTACCAACCTGGTATGGTGTAGAGTTTAAAGCTAATTTCGAAAATAATACAGGGTATTATTTAGATCCGAGTTTAACAGTTCCTGAAGATGGACTTTACAGTGCGGGTGTTTCTTTTTCTCTGGCTCAGGGGCTATTGATTGATGAGCGTATGGCTACATTAAAAAAAGCGAAGTATTTTAAGGACCAGACAGCTGCTGAGCGCAATCTTTTAGTAAACAATTTGTTGTTCGAGGCCAGTAAGGCATATTTTAACTGGTTGCAGGCAGCTACCGAACAGGATATTTATACCACGTCTTTACAAAATGCGAAACAACGTTACGAAGCTGTAGTGTTAAGCGTGGAAGAAGGCGACAAAGCAGCTATCGATGCTACCGAAGCAAGAATTACCTACCAGAATAGAGAACTGGGGCTGGAAGCGGCTAATTTACATATGCAAAAGGCACGTCTGGAATTGAGTAATTATTTGTGGGTTAATGATATTCCTATGGAAGTTCAACCCGATGTTATGCCGGAATTACCTTCTGTAGACAGTTTAAAAGCTTCCCTGGCTTTAAAAAATTTAGATAACGATGATGCTTTACTGCAACTGCATCCTAAAGTTTTAAGCTTAGATGCTAAAATAGGGCAATTAGATATAGATAAGTTTTATAAAAAGACCAAGTTGCTTCCTAAATTAGACTTACAGTATAATTTTTTAACTCAGGATGTCGATCAAATAAATTCGTTTAATACGGCAAATTATAAGGCGTTTGTTAATTTTAGTATGCCTTTGTTTTTAAGAAAGGAGCGTGGCGATTTACGTCTGGCTAATTTAAAACTGGAGGATGCTAAACTCGATAGAGTAAATTCAGTATTAAAAATCAAAAATAAAGCCGAAGCTATTCAGGCTGAATTAACTTCTTTAGAAACTCAGAATGCGTTAATTAAAAATATAGTTCAGGATTACGAAACCATGGTTAAGGCCGAAGAGCGTAAATTTGCTCTTGGAGATAGTTCTTTATTTTTAATTAACTCGCGCGAACAAAAATTAATTGATGCGCAGTTAAAAGAAAATGATTTGCTTACCAAGCAACTAGTTGCTGTGGCTAAACTTTATAATAGTCTGGGTTTAACTATAGAATAACCAGGGTTTAAACTATAGTGTTTTGCTGATTAGAATTGCAGGATTTGCATTGAGATATGACAAAAATCATAGTCTATGTAAATTCAGTACATGACCTTTGCGTCTCTTTGTCTGAAAATAAAGAGATAAAAAAAGATTAATCATGACCAAAACACACTCATTTCATATTCCTGTAATGGGTATTGGGTTTACTATAGATACACCGCTTAAAGTATCGCATTTAGGTATCGATTCGGCCATTTCGCTGGTAGATGATATTCTTATCGAGAAGTTAAGAAAGATGTATTGTAGTATGTTCCAGATGCCATATGAGGAAATTGATGCCAATCAAACCGATTTCCGAGCCAAGCGTATTACTTCGTACTTAAATTTAATACACGAGGTTTCCGAACAAAAATTTAACCAGTTAAAAGCTGCAAATGCGTCTCATATTGAAGATCTAAAACAGTATTTAAATTTATTACCTGGAACGTCTCAGCTAAAAGAACAGGTGTCTGCATTTATTTCGAAACCTTTTGGACTGGAAAAAGCCAAAGAATTTTTATCCAGCCATTTAAGAAAGGGAAGTATCGATGTCAATATTATGACCAAGGTAGATAAGGATAATTACAAGGATAAAAGTAAATTACCAACCGAGTATAACGATGCGCATTCAGCTTTAAGAGGCTATGCAAACAGTGATTTAAGTTCGTCTTTAATTCTTTCTGCAGGGATGAATCCACATTTATTCAGCTATCTGGAAAATTTTAAAGATTTTTATCCTGATGCTGAAGGATATATCAAAAAGAAAATAATTCTAAAGGTTAGCGATTATCGTTCGGCCTTAATTCAGGGAAAAATTTTAGCTAAAAAGGGACTTTGGGTTTCTGAGTATAGAATTGAATCTGGTTTAAATTGTGGTGGCCATGCTTTCGCGACTAACGGCTTACTAATGGGCCCAATATTAAACGAGTTTCAAACTAATAAAGGTAGTCTTGCAAACGAATTATTCGAGCTATTAAGCAAAGCTTTATCCGAAAAGAATTTAGTGGTTCCTCAGGATATTTTAGATGTTAAAATTACTGCTCAGGGTGGCGTGGGAACTAACGAAGAACACGAATTTTTATTAGATCAGTATAAACTGGATTCTGTAGGCTGGGGGACACCTTTTTTACTTGTTCCAGAGGCGACTACAGTAGATGATGATACGCTTAACCAAATGGTGCAGGCAAAAGAAAAAGATTTATACTTAAGTGATATTTCGCCTTTGGGCGTGCCTTTTAACAGCTTAAAAGGTAATACCAAGGATCTGGAAAAACAGAGAAATATAGATAAAAATCGTCCGGGAAGTGCCTGTCCTAAAAAGTTTGTGGCTTTAAATAAGGAATTTCTGGAAGAAGGTTTATGTACGGCATCCAGACAGTATCAGCATTTAAAACTAAAGGAACTCGACGCTCAGAATTTGGATAAAGAAGCATATGATAAGGCTTTTAATAAAATTACAGAGAAGTCCTGTACTTGTGTAGGGCTGGGAACATCGGCCTTGTTAAAATATAATTTAGATACCAAGACCGAAGGTAAAGGTGTTTCTGTTTGTCCTGGGCCTAATATGGCATACTTTTCTAAAATTATGTCTTTAAAAGATATGACCTCTTATATTTACGGGGAATTAAAAAATATTGTATCGCCAGAACGTCCAAATATGTTCGTAAAGGAATTAACGATATATGTAGATTATATTACTGAAAAATTAAATGAAGTAGGAACAATATCAAACAATAAAGATAAACGCTATTTTACCTCTTTTGTAGATAATTTAAAAGGAGGCGTGCAGTATTATCAGGATTTATTTGAAAATACCAAAGGGTATTTTGAAAGTTCTAAAACTTCAATTTACAGCGGGTTAAAAACCGAATTAAACCGCTTAAATAATTTAACCATTAAAATCGATAACATTACGCAAATAGCATAGTTATTGCGTGATTCGCAAGTCTTTTTTGCCTCAAGATTTTATAAACAGCACTTGGATATCCAAGTGCTGTTTTGTTTTTATGAAATCGTGTTTCTGTTATTCTAAAGTCACATTAATAAGTCCAATGCCTTGAGGTTTTGTAAGTTCTGTTTTAGAAATACCCGGACCAATAGAGAATTGTATACTTTCAACCGTGTTTATATCAAACGATTCTGTGTTTTGATGTTCGAAGTAATAGGGTAAAAAGCTGGGATACGGTCGTGGAAGTGTAACGGTTTTTACAGGTTTTAAATCGGATGTGTTTATAGTGTAAGTGTCTGTTTCGGGCTGTAAAGTGATTGTTTTTCCGAAGGATGCCCCTGTATGTGTTACCAGAGCTAATTGAATGGTACAGGGTTTATTATTTAAAGAATGTCCTTTTATTATAATTTGTGTTTTACTTGCTAAATCTGATTCTCGTCCTGCAATTCTGTCCAGAATAAAATGTTTAAAGGAGTAATCGTAAATAGGCTCGGCATTTAAATTTTCATTATCGGGTTGGTAGATGGTTTTTAAAGGTATTTGCACTTCAGCTTCATCAGGAATTGTCGTCGGTTGTAACTGTAAACCGTCTCGCCATGGAATGACTAAATTATCGAAATCTTCTAAAGCATTGAACAATAGTATAGGGTTGGTTGCAGGGACCAGTGTCGTACTATACATGTTTTGATGATAGTAGTCCCAGTCTGAAAGTTGTCCTTCATGCCCGGAAGGGTAGCTTAGGGTTTTTCCATCTTCGTAATCTATAATAATATGATATTTAAAATACCCTGTTTGCAGTTGTTCTTTTGGGATTTTGACTTCGTATTGATAAGGCGCTGTTTTGCTCATTTCCAGATTAATTTGAGCATGTCCGCTGTATCCAACAATTTTTAGGGTTTTTGGTTGCTCGGTAACGATGCAAGTGGCTTTAATTTTAAATGAGGTATTCGCTGTCGCTTCTTTTATAGGTGTGTGTGTTAGCCAGGTTTTGTTTACAGTAGCTTCCGGAGCATAGAAATCATTTAAAAGATTTTGTTTAAAAGGTGTTGTCGGAGATACGGTTTTATTGAGTCCTTTACGGGTTAAAATATAGGTTCCGGGACGTATTTTAAATGTCTGATTTTTAGTGTGCGATGTAAATGTGTTTCCTGAGTTTATTGCTTTAACTGAAAAATCAGATTTTAAATCTTTAAGGTTGAGTGTAAAATTATGTGTTTGCCAGTTGATTACAGCCACAGTTTTTTTGGGACTGTTTTTTCCAAAAGGATTATCTACCCAAACAGCATCGGGTAAAAGTTCTAAGCGCCAGATACCTTCTTCTATTTGATCTAAAAAATAGGCTCCAGTCCCGTCGTATTGTACCAAAGATGAATTGCCATACCCAGATATCTGTTTGAGTTCGGTTTCATTTTTAGGAATAGCATTGGTAGAATTTGTGTAGATAAAAGTGTCTTCGGAATTATACACAGCTAAATCCCGTTCGTAGTCTATGGCTATATTTTGAAATGATGAGTTTTTAGGGTAGCCACCGAAATTTTCATACATGGGAATTTCATGAAAGATCTTGGAGCAAATCATTAAACTAAGTGCTTTTTGTGGCGTATACACCAGATTCATATAATGTGTGTTATATTCTGTATTTGAATATGCCGTAAACATAGGGTCGTAAGCAAATTGTGTGGCGATCTGGATGCCTGCAGTTCTGAAGCTTCTGGCCATGGCAGGGTAGAGGTAAGACTTTCCAACATCGGCGGTGTCAAATTCGTAAACCAGTTTTGCACCGTGGTGTTTTTTTATTGCAGCTTCAAAAGGTATGGTATAATCGTTTACATTAGGCAGCAGATTGCCAGAAAGTTCTTTTTGGTAACCTAAACCTGTCGGATACCACTGAAACGTTCCGCCTTGAATTCCGCCTTTAAAATAATCGTCAACAAAATGAACGCCATGACTTATATTGTAAAATATCGGTTTTTTAGTTCCTGTGCTTTTTAAGGCTTTTACCATGCCAGATACAAATTTGGTGACTTCAGTGCCGCTTCCGGAATGGTGTGGTTCGTTGCTGATTTCGAAAGCAATAACATTTGGGTCGTTTTTATAGGCAGTTTGGGTATACGGATTAATATGGTTTAAAAACTGAGCCAAATAATTTTCCTGAGCTTTTATGGCGTCAGGATTAGTAAGGCAATCGGCTTTTCCATATTTGTAGGCAAAGCCAGGGGATGGAGTATCTGGTTCGGGCCAGCCATTTCCCCAAAATGCTATAGGAGTTATAACGAAATTGAACCCCTTTTCTTTTAGTTTATAAATTAAGTAATCGAACGCATCTAAATGTTCGTTCTGTAAAAGGTTTCCTTTGGTATCACTAATTTCAGTATCCCAGACATGTATTCTAAATAAGTCAAAGCCAAGACGTGATAAATGGTAAATATCCTTATCCATTTCCGTTTTAGGATCTAATCCCATACGGATGGCAGAACGGTATCCGTGAGCGAAAGGTACGGTGTAGTTTACACCAAAACCTTTAACTTCTTTTTGAGTGTCATCCCAGCGCATAACTCCCTTAGGGTCTACATAAACAGCTCTGGAGTTATTTTGACAGGCTGCTGACATAAAAATTAAACCCATTAAAATACTTAGTGTGTATTTTAATGGGTTTAAAACAGATTTTGATAATTTTAATGTTATCATGGTATTATATTGAAAAAGGGAAGCTATTCCCATGGTGATTAAACCAGTGCTTTTAAAGTGTTTGCCGCCCACTCCGGGGTAATGTCTCGTTGAGGAGAGCCAAACATTTCGTATCCGACCATAAATTTTTTAACCGTAGCACTACGAAGTAATGGCGGATAAAAACTCATATGCCAGTGCCAATGAGTGTTGTCTTCGTTATTAGTAGGAGCCTGATGAATTCCGCTGGAATACGGGAAAGAAATATTAAATAATTTGTCGTAGGCTTTCGTAATTACGGAAATGGCATCTGCGAAAGCTTCTGTCTGGTTATCGTTCATTTCCAGAATATGTTTTTGAGCTTCTTTAGGTACAATCATAGTTTCGAAAGGCCAGGTAGCCCAGAATGGCACTAATACAACGAAGTCTTTATTTTCGTAAATAATACGCTCTTTAGCCTCAAACTCCTGTGTTAAGTAATCAGACAATATCGTCGATTTATTGGTGTCGTAATATTGTTTTTGTTGTGTATCTTTTTTAATGACTTCGTTAGGTAAGGTAGACTGGCTCCAGATTTGTCCGTGTGGATGAGGATTACTACACCCCATAATTGCACCTTTGTTTTCAAAAATTTGGACATAGTTAATCAATGGTAGCTCACCAAGAGTCTTGTATTCGTGTTGCCAGGTTTTTACAACTTTGTTTATTGCCGGTACCGACATATTAGCCAGACTTTTAGAATGGTCGGGACTAAAACAAATAACTTTACAGATGCCTTGTTCGCTTTCGGCTTGTAACAGCCCGTCTTTTACAGAAAAGGTTTCAGAATCTTTTTGAAGAGCTGCAAAATCGTTGGTAAATACAAAAACATCGGTGTAATCCGGGTTTTTTTCACCATTAGCTCTTACATTTCCTGAACATAAATAGCAAGTTTCGTCATGGCTTGGCCGTACCTCATTAGCAACGTCTTCATTCTGACCTTGCCATGGACGTTTGGCGCGATGTGGAGAAACCAAAACCCATTCTCCGGTTAATACATTTAATCGTTTATGTGAATATTCGTGAATATTATTAGTCATAATACTTTTAATTATAGGGATTACATTGAAACAAGATGAGTACCTTCGGACAGGTTTACATTATAGAACGAACAGTCTTTATCGAAGGCTGCTTTATAAACATTTGCAATAGTGTCCTGAAGGGTTTCCAGTTCGGACTTTTTTACGATATTAATGGTACAGCCGCCAAATCCGCCACCCATCATTCGTGCACCGATAATATGCGGACTGTTTTTTGCGAAATCAACTAAAAAATCTAACTCTTTACAACTTACCTGATACTGATGCTGAAGGCCATCATGCGAGCCAAAAAGCAAAGAACCTAAATGCTCCAGTTCGTTAGCTTTCATAGCTTCAACGGCTTCCAGTGCTCGGTTGTTTTCCTGAATTACAAAAAGTGCTTTCTGATAATCTTCTTCTAAAAGTTGAGGTTTTATAGCCACCAAGTCTGAGGCTGTAGCATCTCTTAAGGCTTTTATGTTAAGAAGCTTGCTTACATTTTCGCACACTTGTCTGCGGTCGTTATAAGCGGCCTCAGACAGGTCGTGTTTTACATTTGTATTTATTAATAGTAATTGATAATCGTGAAAATCAATTTTAAAAGGTGTCGCTTCCTGTGTACGGCAGTCCAATAATAAAGCCTGATCTTTTTGTCCGAACATGCTGGCGTACTGGTCCATAATACCACATTTTACTCCAGCATAATTGTGTTCTGCCTGTTGAGAAATTAAAATCATTTCCGATTTGCTTAAACCAAGATTGAATAATTCATTAAGGCTAAAAACCACACTGTTTTCTAATGCAGCAGATGATGATAATCCGGCGCCTTCGGGAATGTTGCCTCCAAATACAATGTTAAAAGGGGACAGAGAAATTCCTTTTTTCTGAATCTCGGCAACAACACCTATAATATAATTGCGCCAGCCACCTTGATTTAAAGGTGAAATCTGGTCTAAAGTAAATTCGTAATACTCATCTAAATCGTAAGCATGTGCGATACAAAAGTCGTTGTCTGATTGTTGGACTGCAGCAGCAATGCCTTTGTCAATAGCTGCCGGAAAAACAAATCCATCATTATAATCGGTATGTTCACCAATAACATTGATGCGACCGGGAGAAAATACCATAAGCGGCTCTCCTTTAAACTGACTTTTAAAGGAATTTTGTATGTTTTTTAGTAAAGTGTCTTTCATTAGTTTTTAGGTTTTTTAATACTAAAACCAGCCGGTTTTAAAAATTAGTTAAAATTAATAAATGTAAATTATACTTTTATTAATTTTAACTTTTATTTTAGTACTTATGATCAAACAACAAATAGACTATTACGCTTCCAATGACAAAATGTATGTTGCATCCGATTGTATTGTTTTTGGGTTTGACCAGGGAGAACTTAAATTGTTAATCTTTAAAAGACGAGTAGAACCCGACAAAGGAGATTGGTCTTTAATTGGGAGTTTTGTAGAACTGGATGAAGATGATAACACTTCAGCTAAACGCGTTTTAAAGCAAATTACAGGTCTCGACCATGTGTTTTTAGAACAATTAAAAACCTACACCAGAGTGGATAGAGACAAGGGCGCGCGCTGTATTTCCATTGCGCAGTACGCTTTGATACGAATCGATGACTACGATAAAGCACTGGTTGAAAAACACGGTGCTTATTGGTGTAATTTAAATGAAGTGCCTCAATTAACTTTAGATCATAATCAGATGGTAATAGATGCTTTAGAGGAATTAAGACGTAAAGCTAAATATCAACCGATTGGGTTTGAGCTGCTGCCGGAAAAGTTTACAATTCCGCAATTGCAGAGTTTGTATGAAGCCATATACCAATGTGAATTTGATTCGGGGAATTTCAGAAAAAAGGTGCTTTCTTTAAAGGTTTTGGAAAAACTGGAAGAGAAAGATAAGTCAAATTCCAGACGAGGAGCATTCTTATATCAGTTTAATGCCGATAATTACAGGAAGTTGGTGAATTCGGGATATCATTTTGAGATATAATAATTTTAAGTAAGATATTTTAAGGTATTACTAATAAGATAAAGGTGTGATATACTTTTATAATAAATCGGAGCTTTCCAGTACAGGATTATTAAAAAAACAGATTGCTTTAGCGTTCATTAAAAACTGATTTGTAGCCATTCTCTTTTTTGTAAATAATTAGATTTGTTAAACTTAAAATTGTAATTTTAAGGAACGTTATATTAATCAATACATTTAATCCATTAAAAACCTAACATCATGAGTAACAGTAGTAGTGCATTATTAGGACTTATTGCAGGTACAGCTATAGGTGCTTTGGCGGGTATTCTTTTTGCTCCGGAAAAAGGGAGTGTTACCAGACAAAAACTGACAGATGAAGCCATGGCGGCACGCGATAAAATTAATGTAAATGCCAGCGATCTTAAAGATAAAATGGCAAGTAGCATGCAGTCTAAAAAAGTAACCTTGGACGAGCAATTAGATTCATTAGTTAAAGGTGCCAGTCATAAAGCTGATGATCTTATTTCCAGTTTAGAAAAAAAATTAGCCGATTTAAAAGCTCAAAACAAGAAATTTCAAAAATCATAATATATGAGTGTTTTTGAATCTTTAAATGAGACTTCCGGTAAAGCTAAAGATATTGGTGAGCGGTATGTAAAATCTTCTCACCAGTATGTTCGCTTAAAGGTTTTTCAGCAATTTACCGTTGCTATGAGTTTACTGGGGAAAATCTTTGTTATTGGAGGTGTTGTATTTATCGCGTTTTTATTTTTTGCATTGTCGGCTGCTCTGGCTATAGGCAAAGCTTTAGATAGCCTGGCCCTTGGAGCTCTGATTGTAGGCGGTGCATTTTTTCTTGTGGCGCTGGTTATTTATTTATTAAGACATCGCATAGACCATAGGTTTATTCAGAAAATGTCTCATAATTTTTTCGATTAAACTATGAAAAAAGATTTTAGAACATTCGAGGAGATTGATTACGAATTAAAACGTCTGGATTTGGAACGCCAGATAGCCTGGGAAGAAATGAAAGGCTTAAAAGGCGATTTTAAAGAAGATATTCAACCGCTAAACTGGATTCAGGCGCTTTTAAATGTAGGAATTAAATATGGTGCGTTTGCTTTGTTTAAAAGATTGTTTTGAGGCTCCAGTTAATTTACTAAAGTATTTCTTCAAATAAAGACTAACCAACTAAACTAAATTGTATATGAAATCAAAATTGAATTTTAACAAAAAGGTATGTAATGTATTTCTCGTATTATTTCTTTTAACAGCAAGTTTTAAGGCAGTGGCTCAAGAAATAAAGTCTAGCAGTTTAAAGGATTTTAATGTTATAATCGAGAAAACTGAAAATGGGATAAAAATGAAGAATGTTAAAGGAGGTTCTTGGGTAGATTTATCATTTAACCTTAATAACTATCAACCTCAGGCTGTTGATGAATACGGTATGGTTGAATTAGATAAAGTTTCCTCAATTAAAGATAAGAATCTTACTGATTTTCTAATAACCATTATTAAAACCGACACCGGAATTGAATTAAAAGGGATTGAAGGTACAGCTTGGACAGAATTGAAGTTTTCGCTTGCCGAAAATGAAAAACAAAGCATTAATCAATACGGAATGACAAGTCTGAATTAAAAAATATTTTCAAGCTAGCATCATGTGAAAATCAATTTCACATTTTATCAATTTTAATGTATTTCAGATTTACCTCAATACACATCATATAATAATCTATAATAAACTGAAATCTCAATTAGTCAAAAACTATTTTTATTGAATTCTTAATTTAGATATTATATCATTTAATTTTATATAATGATAATAACTTTTAATAAATTAAACTGTAAGGATTAGCCTAAAAATTCTACTTTTGCAGAGATTTAAATTAATATAAAGTTATGTCTGATACAATTGAAAAAGTAAAGTGCTTAATTATAGGATCTGGTCCAGCAGGATATACTGCTGCAATTTACGCAGCTCGTGCCAATATGTTTCCGGTATTATATCAGGGAATGCAACCAGGTGGGCAATTAACAACAACTAATGAAGTTGAGAATTTCCCGGGTTATCCAGAAGGAATTACAGGACCTGAAATGATGATTCAATTACAGGAACAGGCGAAACGTTTTGGAGCAGATATTCGTGATGGTTGGGTTACAAAAGTAGACTTTTCAGGAGATGTACATAAAGTATGGATTAACGAAACACAGGAAATCAACTGTGATACAGTAATAATTTCAACAGGTGCATCAGCAAAATATTTAGGATTACCTTCTGAACAAAAATATTTACAATTAGGTGGCGGTGTTTCTGCTTGCGCGGTTTGCGATGGATTCTTCTACAGAAATCAGGAAGTCGTTATCGTTGGAGCAGGAGATTCTGCATGCGAAGAAGCACATTACCTGTCTAAACTTTGTAAAAAAGTAACCATGTTAGTAAGACGAGATGAATTTAGAGCGTCTAAAATTATGGCTGATCGTGTAAAGAAAACTGAAAACATTGAAATTTTATTCAATACCGAGACAGAAGAAGTTATTGGTGACGGACAAGTAGTTACCAGTATAAAGGTGAAGAATAATATAAGTAATGAAGTTTCAGAAATTCCTGCAACAGGATTTTTTGTAGCTATCGGACATAAACCAAATACAGACGTCTTTAAGGACTTTTTAGAACTGGATGAAACGGGATACATTATCAATCAGCCAGGAACTTCTAAAACGAATATAGAAGGTGTATTTGTGTCTGGTGATGCAGCAGATCATGTGTACAGACAAGCTATTACAGCGGCAGGTACAGGTTGTATGGCAGCGCTTGATGCAGAACGTTATTTAGCAGCTAAAGAAGTAGAGGTAGAAGCCTAAGCTTTTTAAAATATTTATTCTAAAACATTGAAACCGAAGCATTTGTTTCGGTTTTTTTGTATCTTGAGCTTTCCTTGAGAAATTGTATTGGTTAATAGCATATTACTAACTCATAAATTGATGCATTATGAAAAAAATGATTTGTGCTATGCTTTTTTTGGTTGCCACAATTGTTGCAGCTCAGCAAACGGTTAAACCGGAACTCCTTCCTCAAAAAAATGTTACCAACACCTATTTTGATGTTACCTTAAATGATCCCTATCAGTACTTAGAAGATTTAAATGATGATAAGGTTATTACCTGGATGAAAGCCAATACGAATTACTCCGAAGCGGTTTTAAATAATATTTCTGGGAAACAGGATTTGTTTAACAAAATGAAAGAACTGCTGGAGCGACGATCTGTTTCAATTTCGTACTTAGAAATTGCAGACGACAATACGTATTATTATTTAAAACGGATTCCTGGCGAAGAAATAAGTAAAATGTATAAACGCAAAGGCTACGCGGGAAAGGAAGTCTTGTTCTTCGACCCCACTCAATACAATAAAACTGAAGGACAGACCTATGTTATTTCTTCTATAACTCCAAATATAAAAGGGGATAAAATAGCTGTAAGTGTTGCCGCCAATGGATCGGAGAATCCGGATGTTTTAATTTTTAAAGCCAACGGAGAACAATATGGGGAAGTTCTGGAACTGGCGGAAGCGGTTTCCTGGTTACCTTCAGGAAATGAATTTTGCTATATAAAACTTAATTCCGCCGATCTAAAGGATGTAAATCGACAATTGTATTTATCAAATTATATTCATAGCGTAGGGACTAAGCAGTCTGAGGACAAAGCGTATTTTTCTAAAGCGAATTTTGCTCCGTTAGGAATGATGGCTTCAGAGTATCCTTATATCATGTATTCCAAAGAGGCTCAGAAAAAGTTTTTGATGGTGGAATCTGTAGATAAAAATGGGAGAATTTTTATAGAAAACTCACAAAAGGACTGGGACCCTATAATATCGCGAAATGATAATGTAGTAAATATGAAAATAAAGGACGGAGAGGTATATTACTTAACCTACAATGATGCGCCGAACTATAAAATAGTTAAATCGTCTTTAAGTTCTCCTCAGTTTTCCAAAGCAAAACTTGTAATCAAGGAATCGCCGGATGAAATCATTACAGGTTTTGAATTAACCAAAGACGGTTTATATTACGCTACGGTTAAAAACGGCGTTGAGGCTAATGTTTATTTTTTAGAAAAGGGGACTACAACTGCCAAACAATTGAATTTGCCTTTTACAGCAGGGCGTGCCGATATTGGATCCAGAGGTCCCGAATTCGGGGAAATCTGGATTAACATATCCGGTTGGACTTCTCCGGATAAGCGCTATTTGTATACCGCGAAATCCGATACCTTTACGTATCAGCCAATGTCTACTCCTGTAGAATATCCGGAACTTGAAGATTTGGTTGCTAAGGAAGTTATGATAAAATCGCATGATGGTGTTATGGTACCGGTTTCTATTGTGCATAAAAAGGATTTAAAACTGGATGGAACAAATCCGGCGGTCATTTACAGTTATGGCTCTTATGGCATATCTACCGAGCCATTTTTTAGTCCCATAACTCTGGCTTATACGCTGTACGATGGTATTCTGGTGGTGCCGCATGTTCGTGGAGGAGGAGAGCTTGGAGATGCCTGGCATAAAGCGGGTCAAAAATTAAACAAACCAAACACATGGAAAGATGGTATTGCCACGGCAGAATACCTAATACATGAGGGGTATACTTCAGCGGATAAGCTTTCAATTTTTGGAGGAAGCGCTGGAGGCATTTTTGTTGGCAGAGCGGTAACAGAACGGCCGGATTTATTTGCAGCGGCAGCGCCAATGGTGGGATGTATGAATCCCGTACGTATGGAAGAAACACCAAATGGTCCCGTAAATACACCTGAGTTCGGAACTGTTAAGGACCCAGAAGAATTTAAAGGCTTACTGGAAATGGACTCGTATTTACATTTAAAAGACGGTACAGATTATCCTGCTATGTTAATAACAGCCGGAATGAATGACCCTAGGGTAATTGCCTGGCAGCCTGCCAAATTTGCGGCCAAGATGCAGCATGATCATGCCGGAGATTCACCAATTTTGTTTTACACTAATTTTGAAGGCGGTCATGGAGGACGTACTACACTAACGCAGCGCTTAAACGATTTTTCTAATATATTTTCATTCTTTTACTGGCAGTCGGGGCATCCGGATTTTGCAATGAAAGAACCTTTAAAAGATTAAATAAAAAAAGCCGAAGCAAATACAATTGCTTCGGCTTTTTAATTAGTAATTGGTTTGTGTTAGTGATTGCGTTTTGTTAACATAGAATATCTATAATTAATGCAGCAATAAATTTGACTAAAGTTTCCATAGTGTTGATTGATTTTTGATTGATGAAATTGATGTTAATCTTTGGACTGAATACTTATACCATCTTCGTCTATATTTACATTTATGTCTGAGCTGTCAGCTCGCATTCCGTGATTTCCGATTTGAATATCGACTTCGTCACTTTTAATTTTTACACCATTACTATTAATTTTTACAGAGCCGTTTTCGTCATTTATGTTTAAATCTATATAACCATCGTCATCATCTTCTAGTTCAAATTCTTCAGGGCAATTCACACAATTAAAGGCATCGTTTAAAATTTGTATGGTATTTCCAGCTTCACTGGATGATACAATATTGTCTGACGAATTGTAATAATTTAAGAACGATCTCGTGTTTTTATTAAAGTGAACATAAGTGCCTTCTGGCAGATATAATATAATTTCAACTTCCTGATCTCTAAATTTATTTTGGAAATCGGTTAATAAATAGCAGTCTAATAAAAGTTCGTTATTGCTTAAACTGTAATTGTAAACAATGGCTTCGGCACGCTCCTGAGCTTCAAGAAAATTCTGGCCTTTAGATTCTTTTTCTATCTGTATGGAAGCAATACTGTCTTTTGTAGACCGCACAGTTAACCTGATATCTTTAGAAAAGATTACTTTTTCATTGTTGTCGTTATATACTATTCTAAAATCGCCTCCGCGGTGTATATTGCGATTAAACTTTGATTTGGTAATCATTTTAATTTGTAAAGTATCAGAGCTATCGAATATTAGGTTTTCCTTTTTCGTAACAACAGATTCTGTAGAGAATTCTGCGGCCTGTTTTATTCCCGCGGTTATTAATCCGATAAGGGAAATTAACCACAATCCTAATAAAGTGAATTTAGCAACCCGGCCTATAGATTTTAAATTGTTAATCAGAATTTTTAAGCCTAAATACAAAATAAAGAAACATGGAATACCTACACTAAAGAATACCAGGAGAGAGGCCAGCCAGATAGGCAGTCCCGTAGTTGTAAAAGCATTAGGATAGTTCATCCAC
The DNA here is from genome assembly GCF_051172795.1 of Formosa sp. S-31. Classification (NCBI taxonomy): domain Bacteria; kingdom Pseudomonadati; phylum Bacteroidota; class Flavobacteriia; order Flavobacteriales; family Flavobacteriaceae; genus Formosa; species Formosa sp. S-31. The sequence continues at coordinate 100,172 of NZ_JAENDK010000009.1, read as the reverse complement.
CAGGGATTAAAAAAAGAAGAACTACCAAAAGATAATAAGCTAACAACCAAAGCGAAAATAGATACTGCTCCAAAAATTATAAGAATAACACCTATGAATTTGGCAAACAATTTTAGGAAAAACATGATGATTTCTCCTATAGTGTCAAAGAACGATTTGGAAGTGGATTTTACTTTGTTACCATACTTTTCGTAATCTACATTTTTTACGGTGTCTGATACGTCTTCAAACCCTTTTTTAATTTTTTTTTCAATGTTGCTTATATTCACCGGCTCTCCTGTCATAGTAAGCTTTTCGGCTGTGGTCAGGGCTTCGGGAACCAAAATCCAGAATAAGATGTAAATAAGGATGAAAGTCCCGCCAGACCCAAGGGTTAAAAGAATCCAGATTAAACGTACCCAAATGGCATCTATTCCTAAATAATGGCCAAGGCCCGCAGCAACACCACCTATGTAAGAATTACTAGTATCTCTGTATAATTTTTTAGACGATTTTCCAGTCGATTTATATACAGGTTCGTCTTCAAAAATTTCGTCGTCTACAAGATAATCTTCAGGTTGTCCCATGATAGAAATAACCTCGTCTACCTCTTTAGAACTAATAACTTGTCTGTCGTGCGTAATGCGTTCGCTGAAAAGTTCGGCAATTCTGGCTTCGATATCCGAAATAATTTCAGATCGTCCTTGAGAGTCTGTAAATGAACGTTTAATAGCCTCAAGATAGCGTTGCAATTTTTGGTATGCATCTTCGTCGATGTGAAAGAATATACCTGCTAAATTTATGTTGACTGTTTTATTCATTGCTGTTGTTTTTTTGACGTGTTACTAGGTTTACTGCGTGTTGTAATTCGCTCCAGGTAGTGTTTAATTCGCTTAAAAATAATTTTCCTGTTTCGGTTAATCCGTAATATTTTCTTGGAGGACCCGAAGTGGATTCTTCCCAGCGGTAATTAAGGAGACCGGCATTCTTAAGGCGGGTAAGTAAAGGGTAAATCGTACCTTCTACTACCAGCATTTTTGCGTCTTTTAAAGTGTCTAGAATTTCTGCCACATAGGCATCTTCATCTTTTAAAATGGATAAGATGCAATATTCTAAAACACCTTTACGCATTTGGGCTTTTGTGTTTTCTATTTTCATCTGTTATCGTATTTAAAGGTCTGCGCCAGACACTTGGTGTAACTCATTGGATTTAAAAATACTCGAATCATGTTTTAATACGTTTTAATTTTAAACTGTTCATTTTTTGATTGATTTGATGATTGTGTTATTTGATGAAATGTATTGTAAAGGGGTAGTGGTAATCTTCACCTTCTTTGGCTTTTAAACTGGCACGTACAATTAACGCTAATTCTACAATAAAGGCAATAACAGCCAATCCGCCCAAGGCGCCTCCTAAATATAAAAGAGGAGAGGGTTTACCAATATTTATTTGAATGTTGTTAAATAGATTTATGTCTATAAAATCAATTCCGCTTAATATATTGAAAATAAAAAAAGGTATAGTTATTATGCCCAATACTATAGTGTAAAGTAAAATGCTAATTTGAAAGTTTAGAATTTCCTTACCGTGTCTATCTATAAATTGAGATTTATCTTTATTGGCAATCCATAATACCAGTGGAGCAATAAAATTTCCTAAAGGAATAATGAATCTTGAAAAGGTAGAAAGATGAATAAAAGTGGCTATATTTTTTTGGTGATTATCCAGCATGATTAAAAGTGTATAATAGTTTCTTATACAAATATATATCCAAAAGAAGGTATTATGCAAAACATAGTAGTGTAAATTAACAAAATATTAACAAATTGTATTGTGGAATATTTTCAATAATTTTATGAAAAATACCCCCCAAAAAACGTTTTGCCCAAAAAACATTTTAGTCTAAAAACGCTTGAAAGCCTTGTGAAATAAGGTGTTTCGGGGCTTTTTTGGCATTTTACCCGTGTTTTACGATTTGCACACATACTGGTATTTGCCGTCTTTTTACCGTCTTTTTAAATAGTATTTAACCCTGATTTAAATTTTTTTGTGACTATATCCCTCAATCCCTTGAAAAATAAGAGGGTTGAGGGTTTTTTTATGGTCTTTTATGTCCCTCATAAGACTGGTTTTTGGTTCTTTTGATTTTTGCCTAAAACAGGCATAGGGTGAAGTATAGGGTGTAATGTAGGGTGTAATAAGTAGTGCAAAAATTAAAGACTACGAACCCCGCAAATGTAAATTTTATACATAAAAAAAGGGGTAATCTAAAGTTAGTTACCCCCGTATTGCATACTGTAAAAATGTATTTATATTGACAATCAGATTGTTATGATTTTTTAGGTGTGTTTTGTTGAATAGCCCCTTTAATATTGAGGATTTCAGCCTCCAGATCATTTACTCTATCGAAGATTGTAGACGGGTCCAAAAGCTCGAAAATCATGGCTAGGTTTACCTTCCAGACTTCCTTTATTTCATTTTGAGTAACAGTATAAGAAGGGTATTCAGATCTGTTATCACTTTTTAGGTAAAGGTTGCCGTATTTCTCCAGGCGGTTTAGTACACGCTTTACTACTACACCTTCATCAGTTACTACTATGTAAACCTGGTTATCCTTAATATCGTTCCAGTTTTCAACCCATTCCCCAACAACAATAGATCTATCGTGCAGGGTAGGGATCATACTTTGTCCTTTCACTTCAAACATTCTGAAAGTACCGTTACTTAATCTAGGTAGTCTATATGTGGGCAACGAACCAATAAAGGATGGGTCTCCGTAACCTTTTAAATAACCGGCTCTGGCAGATACAGGGACCAGTACAATATTCTCTTCACCCTGCGAGTCCACAGTAATAAGCTTAGGCATATTACTATTTGTATACGGTACTGTCTGCTCGTTTAAGCTATTTTCCTCCGTTTTCAGAAGCTCCCCCTCTCCAGTAAGTAACCATTCTGGATTTATGTTTACACATTTTGTGTATAGTAACTCTGCATCATAGGTGTTTCTGGACTTCCAATTTGATAATGTTTGAGGCCTTATTCCCAAAAATCTGGCAAAATCAGCATCAGATTTAAAATTATAGTGTTCAATTATTTTATTAATTATCAATGTTTTATCCATGTCTTAAAAATTAAATACACAAAATGTTTTCTTTTTTATTGTTTTTGTACACAAGTTGTTTATATCTTTGTTCTAATAACCACACAAAAACAAAGGTATGAAACGTCAAGAGATACTTGCTGTTAAAGCTCAATTAAATAGCAAGATAGTAAAAGGGGATTACATCGTGTTAGGTAAGATGTTAGGCGGAATTGATAGTAACGCAGCTCGTATGAGATATAATAGAGAAAAGGAAGATGCTGTTACAGGAATGAAGGAGATTGTAGAAAACAGAGAAGCTCTTATTGAATCTTTCAAGTCGAAACAATTAGTAAGAACCATTAACGGATTACCGGAAGGTTTCGCCGTATTAGATCTTATTGTAGCTAAGTCTGGGAGATTGTTGGTAGTGCTTATCACTAATCAAAAAAATCATCATACGGTTTACGATTCTTTAGAGGACATGGATGCTGAAGCCTTCCTGTTTATTAAAGACATTTTAAAGGCAGACAAGGTGAAGTATCTTATTACAGACTGCTCCTTAGGGTATTTACCTAATGTATTAGAAATTATTAAAGAATATAATGTAGAGCAATTCTACAACCACCCATTTGCTCACAGAGCCGAAGCTATTCTACAAATCCTTAGTAAGAAAAACTAAGCGGTATGAACCAGGAAACCCCATTTGTAACATACGATAATAGGCTTGGTGTAAAGATCAAGTTTCTTACTACCGATAAGAAACCGCATCCGGACACTCTAGGGCTTATAACATACAGAGCTTTAAAGCATCGCATGGACAGTAATAACTGTACAGAAACCCAATTGCGTAATGGATCCTGGGGCGGTGGTGCTTTAATCTTGTTTTCTTCGTTGTCCAGAGACTGGAAGGATGCCATTACTACCAATTTTGGAAATCCCAAAGAGGAGGTTAAAAAGTCTTGGTTTTCTAAGCATTATCAAACAGATAGAAATGCCTTCGATTTTTATGTAGCTCACCGTTACGGCGACAATAACGAGAAGAAACTCGATTTAAAGTTAGTAGAAGAGTACACCTATAATGCATCGGTATTAAATACAGTTATCGAGATGAAAAACAACCGTAAGGATTATGCCAAAGCTTTAGGGTATACCAAATTAGATATCTGGCAATCGCTAAGTAACGATGTAAACGCTTTTCGCGAAGTGGCTCACACTTTGCCAGCGAGTAAAGACGGTTTACGTCGTAAAGCAACAACTTATGCCAAGGCTTTAGAGCAATCTAAACAAAACGCATACAAAACGCTTATCTCCGGTAAACTTCAAAACAGTAATGCTAAGAAGGTAGCTGAAAAAGACCAGATGGCTCTTTTAGATGAGTTGATCTCAAAGCATACTAATCTGGATAATGAGTTAATAAGTACGATTTACAACACCGTTGCCGAAAAAATGGACTGGAAAACCATTACAGCCATGACGGTTTCTAACCGTAAAAACAGTAAGAAAGTAGTATCGCATGCCGGTCGTAATGGTGTAAAGTCGCTTAAGAATAATGTGCTGATGCAAGTAAAACGAGATCGTCCAGATACGCCAATGTTATATTGGACTTTAGACGGGTGGGATGCAGAATTACTGTACCAGAAAACCACAATAAACGAAAAGGGGCATAGCGTAACAACTTATCACAACCGCTTAACGGTGGTCGTGGTTCTGGACACCTTTAATAATTATCCAATAGGTTTTGCTATTGGTACTCACGAGACACCGGAACTTATTAAGGAAGCCTTACAAAATGCCATGCAGCATGCACGCGAGATGTTTGGAGACTTCTATATGCCTTTCGAGTTGCAGATGGATAACTACGCCTTTAAAACTTTAAAGTCTACTTATAAAGAGATTACCCGCAATATATCTCCGGCATCTGTAGGTAATGCCAAAGCTAAAGTTATTGAGCCGTATTTCAATCAAATCAATAAAAAGTACTGTAAACTCTTAAATAACTGGTCTGGGCATAACGTAAACAGTGGTTCAAAAAACCAACCAAATAGCGAGTATTTAAACAAGATTAAAAAGCAGTTTCCCGATCAGCTTGGGTGTATAAAACAAATAGAATCCATTATTAATGCAGAACGTTCCAAAAAAGGAAAACAGTTTGGAGAAAACTGGTTAAGCACGCAGCCGGAGCACAAAACCATTATGACAGACGAGAGTTACCTGTTAACCTTTGGTAACAATACAGGTTTTACCAATAAATTAAAAGGAGACGGTTTAATACTTACTATTCACGGTGAAAAATATGCCTACGATAGTTTCGATATCAATTTCCGTCACCATGCAGATAAGGACTGGTCCATCCAGTACGATGTAAACGATCTGTCTAAAGTATTGGCTGTGTCTGCAGATGGCAAAGAGCGCTTTATGCTGGAGCAAAAGTATGTGCAGCCTATGGCATTAGCCAATAGAAAAGAAGGCGACGAGCAGGAACTTAACAGAGTACGTCAATTCAATAAGTCTGTAGTTAATATGATTGTTGAAGAGCGCGCCGAGAACTCCAGACTAATAGAACCGCTTTTAACCCGCCCAGAACTAAACGACACCCTTGCTAAACACTTACTGTCAGACAGCATGGGGCAACACAAAAACCATAAGTCTGCAGCTCGTTTAAACACGAAGGAAAAAGCACAGAAACTGGCTTTAAAACAAGAGAAAAAAGAAACCCGAAAACAAAACAAGTCCTTTCTGGACGAACAACTGGAGTACTACCAGGATAAAGTAAATATTAACGATTACCTCGATTAAACGAAATGAAACCCCAATTAGAAAAACTCATTAAAGTACGTGAAGAACTTATTAGAAAAACAGAAAAACGAGATGCAGCAGCCCTTAAAAGAACAGACGCCTGGTACCAGAGCGAAAAGGGTAAGGCCTTCGAGGCGAAAACAGCACAAATAGCCAATACAGCCGAAACCCTAAACGAAGCCATTAAAGAATTAGAAACCTGCATATAACTAACCCATGAATCAAGAACAAAAACAAGATATAGCCCACAAGCTACAGGAGTATATAAACCTGCATGCTATTAGTCAAACTATTGTAAGCGACCGCACAGGTGTTCGTAAAGAGTATATAACAAGTATTTTAAAAGGTGTGTTTACTTACGATGCCGGAAAAGGCAATGTAGGCGATATTCCAAATAAGCATTTTATGAAGCTTGCAGAGTTGTTAGACTATACTACAGAAAAACAGTATTGGGTTAACCGTGCAACACCGCAGCTTACCCAAATGATTGCCGTTTTGGAAGAGGCTCGCGAACACGCTTACACACGCCTTATTGTTGGGGAAACCGGTTCTGGTAAATCTCACGCCATTAGCCTGTATGCAAAAAAGCACCCGGCAGATGTGTTTCATGTAAAAGTAGGGAGCGAGGACACACTTAACGGCCTGTTAGAAAAAGTGTGTGCCGTGTTAAAAGTACCGCCTGCCAAACATAAAAGCTCTAAGATTCGCGATATCGCTTTAAGTCTTAAAATGCTATACAACTATGGTAAAAAGCCACAGTTAATATTCGACGAAAGCGAGTATTTAAAAGTATCTGCTCTGTGTTCCATTAAAGAGTTTTACGATTACTTAGACAAGTATTGTAGTATCGTGCTTATTGGTACCAGCCAGTTAACCGGACAAATAGATAAGCTGCGCAAAAAGGATGCAAAGGGCATTCCGCAATTATACCGCCGTATTAAGTTTGGTATTCGCCATTTACCTTCAATAGACAGAACATTTAAACTCTTTTTAAATGAGGTTGAAGATCGCCAACTTAGAAAGTTTCTGCAGGAAGAGTGCGATAACTACGGCGAGCTTCACGATGTATTGGTGCCATGTATGCGCGAGGCTGATAGGTTATCGGTTCCGTTGTCTCTTCCACTTGTAGAGCGCGTGCTAAACATTAAGCGAGTAAACATGTTTGTGTAACCTTTAGATTGATTAATAGCATTGACACAATTAAAATCTAGCAACACGCTAGCTGCCCCATCCCTTAAAAAAGTCCTTACAGTTGCAAACATTCAAAACCAAAAAGTTAACCGCCTCCAGTGGGACGGTGTTTTCAGGGAAGCCCTTGGCAGACCACAGGACCGCGGTATATGGTTTGTTTGGGGTAACTCCGGGAGTGGAAAAAGCAGCTTTTTAATGCAACTCGCAAAAGCACTGGCTTTATTAAACATGAAGGTATTGTATAATTTATGCGAGGAAGAACCAGACGACGCCGAGTATATAGACAGAACAGAACTGTTTAGTATGAACGAGGTCGAGGATAATTTTCATACCCAGAGCTATTCGTATAGTGAGCTTATGGCTTACCTAAAAAAACGCAACCCGCCTAAAGTGGTTATTATAGATTCTATTAAAGACATCACCACAAATTGGGAGGAGTATCTGGCTTTGAAAAAGCAAATCACTAAAAAGAATATCATTCTAATTATAGTAGGGCAGGCGGAAGGTAAAAACCCAAGAACCGAGTTTGAAAAGTCCATCCGGTACAATGCCAAAATGAAAATTTTTGTTTCCGGGTATCTGGCAGTTTGCCAGGGGAGAACAATAGGGCCAAACGGCGGACAGTACATTATTTATCAGGAAGGCTACGATAAGCTTCGTGGCGCATCATAACAATTTTAATCAACAAAACCATGAAAAAACAAGTATTAACAAGCTTACAGCTTAACGCAGACCAGTATTACAAATTGGTTTTAGACCTGTATTTTAACTGGTGCTGCACCAAGGCTAAAAACCGCAAATCCTTGCAAAAGGTGCTTACCTGTACACCGCTTTTTAACTGGTGGTACAAACAACTTTCGGAACTCGAAAAGGACTTTGTAGATCAGGTTAAAGACTATCAGTTCCAACTGGATCCAGAAACGGCACGAAGCTTCTACAACCAGAGTGTCGACGGTATTTACCAGCTATTCTCTAAACCACTTATAAAACTAGCCCATGACGCCTAAACAAATCGAAAACAAGATCGATGCCCTTAATTTCTGGTTGGATAATAATCGAGACCACCCGCATTACACCACAAAGTATAACGAACGCAGCAAATTAGTAGAACAATTAACCCTTTCATCTGAATATTAAAATGAGTACTTCAACATTAGACATCACAAAATTATCAGCAGCCGACAAAGAGGCGCTTATGAAACAATTAGCTAACGAAGCTAAAGCCGAAAAAGAAAAAGTAAAAAATGATCGTAAAGCGTTTAAAGAATTATCGAGCGAGTTTGTTACTCGTAACATCGATAAGCTTATACACCACAACGACATTACAGCCATTTTAATTGAAACGCTGTTTAAAGATTTTGAGCCGATAAAGGGGTTAAAAGAACAGGTTTACGGTAACGATCCGCAGGACAGTCACACATCAACCTTACCAGACGGTTCTGCCAGCATCACCATAGGCCACAATGTTACTATTAAGTTCGACGGCACCGAGGCGGCAGGCGTTGCCAAAATCAAAGAGTTTATTAAATCCTTATCCGATGGTAATAACGACCAGAACACGCTTAAACTAGCCAAGGCGGTAGATACTTTTTTGAAGCCAAATGCTAAAACAGGGATGCTTAACCCTGCTAAGATTATCGAACTAAGTAAACTTAAAGATGAGTTTAACGATGAGCGTTTCGACGATGGTCTGGACATCATTTTCAATGCTCAAATCCGCACCCAAAACAGCATGTACGTAAGTGGCTGGAAGTTTATAGATGTAGATGGTGTAAGTAAAAAATTAAGCTTCCGGTTTTCGGTGTAATTAAACATGCATCAGGAGATTGAAAACAACCCGGCTTTCCTGCGAGAAAAAGCCATAAAAGCCCTTGCCAAAGTTAAAGATATGGAGGCTAAAGCACTTAAAGAAGGCGCAACTTATAAGCGTATAGACCGTAAAACTCTAGTATTAGTAAAACCCTAATTACAACGCGCGGTGCTAGATTAATAGCACATACCCAATCTACCAAAGCACCGCGCTATTTTAAACAGCATGACAGTAACAAAACAAACCAAAAGAACGCTGTGGTCTTTTTACGATAAAGACAATAGCCAGCATAAATACATTTTAAGTCTTTGCATCCAGTACGGCTGGGTAAAAGCGCATCCTAAAACAGGCAGACGTGTGGCCGATCTTGGTGCTCTGGATAAATGGCTTCGCGGCACATTTAAAACCGGGCAATCTCCTGTTAAAAAGCCATTGCAGGATATGACGCCTATTGAAGCAAGTAAAGTGATTTCCGCTCTGGAAAACATGGTTTCCAAATCCTTTTAAAACCCATTTAAACGCATGTTAAATTTAATTCTAACCATAGCGGCTATATTCCTGGTTCTGGCTGTAATTGTTTTTGTCTTACTAAGGCTTTACAGTAAAGCATCAGTTTTAGACCGCTATACCACTCCAAGACATTAGTACACAAATTTGTTATGACGCATCACTACAACATAGAAATTATAGAAACCAACACGCATTTAAAAGTAACCTACCGCGATAAGAAGTTTAGAAAACTGGAACACCTGCGCGGGAAACTGGATAATGCTATGCTGCGCCAGATCGGGCGCATTGTACCACGACACGAGGACGATTTTGGAAACTTTAATAAGACATACCAGAATAAAGTAAACTACAGCATAATTACACAAGAGAAAAGCCTTTACACCATGTTTCTGGACGAATGGCAGCACTTTTACAGTGAATACGCCCAGTTAGAACCCAAGTTTACCGGAGCAGACGGTAAAGCCTTAAAACAGGTTATAGGCTACCTGCAGAAATTAAACGGAGGTAACGATACGGCAGCTCTGGATCTCTGGCAGCTTATCCTCTCTAAGTGGAACACCCTCCCCGAATTTCATCAGAATAACACCGACTTAAAGTATATCAACTCCAAACTAAACATCATTATCCATGCAATTAAGCAACAAAATAACACCTTCGCTTCTGGAACTAACAGCAGTGTCCAACTATAGCAACACCGCCGTAGTAAAACACTACGCCGGTATGAACCTTACTAGGGCAGTAAATGCCAATACCAATTCGCTAGGCATATTAAGCAAGCGCGCCAATGGAGAAACCTTAGTAAAACGCTGTGTATGCAATATGTTTATTGGTACCAGTATGTATTTTGCTAAAGTACTCCCACAACCCCAAGCCCAGGTTATAGCCGAAGAGCTTTTGGCAAACTACGACTATCGCCAGTTAAAGCTGGAAGATATACTGGCCATTTGCTACGAGATTAAAGAAGCCGATATAATTAACCTAACCCCGGCACGCATTTTAAAGCATGTTAAAGATTATGTACAGCGTAGGGAACGGGCTGTAATTAGCCAGTCTATTAACCAGAGCGAAACCCACAAAAACGGCAATTTTAGTGCAGACCTGGATAAGCGGGTTAAAAACACCATACGTCATATAGAACGCAGTAACGAGGAGATTGTAAAAGGAAGGAGTAACACCAGGAGGTATTATAAGTAAATAACCCGAATAGCTAATAAATCAAAATATAACCTTAAACACTAATACTATGAAATACACAACTTACAACGGCCATCAATTGGTAGCTAAAAACAAGCTTCAGGAAGCTGTACAACACTACTTAAAAGGTATCGATAGGATTTTAATACAGGACAACAAAGCCTTATCTGAATTTAAAACCAATGTTATAGCAAACATTGTGTTTTTAAACATCGAAAATCCAAGAAGTAAGGCTATCGCGGCAAAATGGATGCAAATCGATAAGAACGACTGGCTTTTAACAGGCGTAGACTTTTGTCATTTTACAATACACCACTTAAAAAAGGAATACCATGCACAATAGCGAATGGTTAGACGATCCGTACTTGCGAGGTACCCCAGAACCAAACCCGCTACCATTTATAATCATCATGCTAGTATTGCTAGCAATCATTTCACAAAACCTTTAAAATGAAAAAAGTAAGACTAGTAAAGCGCGATTACGCAACCGGGAAAACCGAGTACATTTTTTATTTAAGATGGCTATGGGTGTTTTGGTGTCGTGCCGATAGTATCGATAACGATCTGCCTTGTGTGTTTAACACCGAAGCCGAAGCCAGAACCTATTTGCCATACTATCCAAAAACCTATAAGGAAACAGATATTACGAACCGGTAACCCAATTTAAAAAAACTTTAAACACTATTTAAAAGATGACAAAATTTGCAAAATTAATTGAATTAGAGAATGACGAACAAGTATTGTTAACCTTAGATTATAATGAAAATAATGATGAATATGATATACAAACTAGGACTGATTTTAAAGGGGTTTCGGCTAGTATAAAGTCAAGCCTTCCTAATCTGAAGAGTGCACTTAGTAGATTAGAAAATTATTCCATAGAGGACGCAAAAAAGTTCAGGAAACTTATGCTGCGTTTATTGTCATAGAAAAAAATAGGCTAGTATTTACTGGCCTATTTTTTTTTGTTCATATTTTGAATTTCCTCAATTATAATAAATACAGCCTTTCCCGTATCCCATAAGATATCTATGGAATAGGCTAGTACAGTGACTAAGATTACTTCTCCAATATCATTTTTCAGTTTGAAGTCTAATACTAAGCTGTTTTTTAATAATAATGTAACAACACTAATGATAATCAGAATAATTTGCTCAAATAGTGATGTTTTCATCTCTTTAAGCACTTTTGTAAAATTAAATGTTGGATAGTGTATTAGAAAGTCTTGAATTTTAGATGCTATTAAACCAAGAGTGGCAGTGTTAATAGCAAGTAGAGTTAATAGTAATCCTATAATGTTATCTTCTAGGTATTTGAATAGAGATTTGGATTCCAGTATATTCCCTAAAGTGCAAATTAGAAATCCAATTACTAAAAAAAAAGATATGTGCTTAATCAATTTCAAATTGCATCAATGTTTTATAAAATTTAATTACTTCTTCTGGAGAGCCTTCAATTTCAGCTTCTTCAATTTCCGCCATTTTAATTATTTTGGGGTTTTCCTTGGTGTTTAATTGTGTTCTAACACCCTTTACTTTTAGTTTAATACTACCGGCTCCATTCGAAGTGTAATCAACCAAACCAGATATATCCTTATTATCTTTGTTAATATTATCTAATGTTCCTTTTTCAGGAGCCTTAATAATTATATGACTATCATGGCTATTTGTGTCATTAGCAAAATCTTTAAAGGCTTCGGGAAGACTTCTAGATATGTTTGCTAAATTAGGCTTTATGAACTGAAAATTGATATAAGTGATTTCTTTTTTATGTTCTTTAACATACTCCCAGAATCCTTTTTTATCAAATAGTTGTTCTATTTCAATATTTAAGCCATATTTTTCAAGTCCTTTTCTGAAAATTCTTCTTAAGTTGTTTTTAACTACAATTGGAGATGAAAAAGCTTCGGGGTTGTCACTTATTGCAATTTTTTGAACGGTCGGATCGTTGTCAAAAACAATATAACAAAAAGGCTCGTTAGCTATTATTTGGTTTTTAAAGTTCTGGGTAATTCTGGTAGTTTTTTTATTAGCCATTTTGAAGATGTATTTATCGTCTTCATTATGTTCAAGCTTTAAAGGGTGATGCTTGTTTTCAATACTTGTTAGTTCGTCTAAGATGTTTCTAAAGAATTCGTTTTTTCGTTCTTTAATTTCCTCAAATGACAAGTCTGAATTTTCAAACATCTCAAACTGTTTGTTTTTTTTACTTAAAGGTAGAAGGTGGTATCTGAAGATGTGAAAATTTATTAATTTGTTTTCCATTTATTAGAGGTTAATTAGTTTAGTTTTATGTTAATAATTCTGACAATTTAATGAATCTAATTTTTATAGACTTAATAATTTACAGCATAAGCAATGAAATGTTCACTTTAAACGATTAAAGGTAGGTATGATTAAATATATTTATTAAAAGCATGGTAACGCCCCTATTGTCGTTACCATGCTTAGTTTAAATGTATTTCCTCTCTGCTAAAATATAATACACTTTAAAACCAAATTTCAAGTTGTTTTAGATGCTAATAAGAGGATATGAAAGCGGGTCATTTTTAGCGGGCTGTTCTTTAAAAAATGAGGTTTCAGTAGGGCTTATAAGTACTCTTATCATTTTGCCAGGGCCATGAAATACGAAATCCACAATATATTGTAAATCTTCATGAATTATAAATTCCTTAGATCTAGGGACTGCGTTACGGTGGCGTCTAAATAGCTCTTTTTCTGTGTCTGTTTGAATAAAAATAATGTAGATCATGATAAAATAATTTTAAAGTTATTTTTAAATGTAAAACAAAGGGGTATTACATAAAAGGACACCAAAAACCACCAAAATCCACTTTTTTAAATCTTGATAAAAACCCTGTTAAAACTGTCGTTCACCATCAAAAAAACTTCTTACAACTAAAATGTTAACAAAGCCTGCTATTTTATAGTGGGCTTTGTTATTTTTAATAAAACTTTGTTAATGAATATATTGTTTGTTATTAGTGGTGTGTTGTTTGTTTTTATGATATCAGTCTCCCTTAAAAATAGGAGAAGGAATTTGCAACCTGAAAATTTGAGTGATGTTTCTCAACCAAAATTTAATATATGGGAGGGAAGTCGAAAAATAGATTTTATTAGAGAAGATGGGCAGCTTTTTTACAAGAGTGAACGGGTTAACTTTCGTGAACAAGAAGTGATCGGTTTTTATGGGGTAAAAGTCTTTTCGGAAAATGGAGCGTATTGTGTCGTTTTTATAGACGGTTATAATGAAAATAAGGAAGGTAGCGTAGCTTTGGTAGAAACAAAAACAAAGACAGTGCTTTATGTAAATAAATTAAATAGGCCACATATATGTAATGTTTCTAACAATGGAATTGTGATCTGTAATGATTGGATGTCTTGTGAAAAGGAACAAAGTAGTTTTAGAGTGTTTGATTTAAGTGGTTCTGAGATTTTCGCACAAGATTTAAGACAAAACATAGGAGATACCTGTTTAATTGATGAGAACGGCACAGTTGCGGTGTTTGATACTTGTAGAAGTTATCAATTTAATATTGTAGATATATCAAGGAAAAAACTGATTAAAAAAATTGATAAAGAATACACCATAAAGACAAATGTAGATATTGAAAACAGAACAATATCTTTGTTTTATGAAGATTCAAAACTCAAGGTTATAAAATTTTAATTTATGAAAAAACTACTTTACTCAATAGCATTTTTAAGCAGTTTATTTATTTCTGCGCAAAACGGTTACGAATTATCAGACTTAAAGTATAAGGAAGTCTCAAATAAAGTAAACAAGTTAGACTCTCTTACAGCAAGGGCTTTTGCGGATGGTATTGCTTCAGCTGCAGCTACAGATTACGACTTTCTTACGGTTAAAACCATAGATAATAATAGTGTTTATTATTACATTCCTTCTGAACTTACTCCAGAAGAGATTTTAGATCAAAAACAAATGGGCTGCGATAAGTGTATGCGAGTAATTTTTAATGTGTATTACGATGGAGCAGACAAGGATCTAGAAATAAAAGGAAAACAACGTTTAGTGTTTCGGGAAGTGGTTGGTAAGTTTTTGGATTTATATCCAACATGGAATAGAGAGTTCTTACCATCAGCTACACCAGAGCTAATAAAAGACAGTTTTAAGTATAGGGTAGTTCAAAACAGAAATTTAGACTTAAATGTAAGATTGGATAAGGTAGGAGGGGTTTGGCGAATTTTTAATTTGTAAAGGTTAAGCGCTATGATGAGAGATGAAGATTGGTTGGATTTGCTAGATAAATTGGAAAGAACATATAGTGACTTTCAAATGGCTGATCTCAAATTAAGAAAAGCTAGTAATAAAAAAAGTAAAGCTGAAGCAGCACAAGAGGTGCAAAGTTGTATGAATTTGGCTATAATGTGGATTAAAACTTATCGCGAAGCTTATATTTCATATTTAGGGGTAGACTCTAAAGGATTAGATAGGTCTGTTGTATGGAGTGAATTATCAAATCCAAGGTATTTTAAAATTGAGGTGCCTAAATTCATTGAAAAATTAAAAGAGATAGTGTAGGAACTTCCTAAAGAATAACCAGCGAAAAAAACCACTCAAATCCAGAGTGGTTTTTTTATTGGTAATAAATTAGTTAAATTTGTTTGACGAAGTTCGCGAGTAACATCAAGAATGTGTATTCATTAAGAGGCTCTTTAAGAGCCTTTTTTTATTGCCTCATGTTAATATTTTGGTTATGTTTGTTATATGACAAAGCGTCAGTCCCAACAGCTCGGCATCCAGAAAAACAAATTACTACGTTACCAGAAAGTTCTTGACTATTACAACGAGGTTAAGAACCCCGACATTCCTACAACCGTAATTTGGCGCAATTACATTTATCCGCGTTTTGCTATTTCCAGAACAACCCTTTACGAAATATTAGGCACTCCGGTAGTTAAACAGCTTAAAGATATTCAGGCTATAGAAGATAGCCAGATGCGTATGTTTTAACACCTCTCATAGTTTGTTAAACAACACGTCATGCTTGAACGTGGGTGAGTGGTGTTATACATTCGTCATTCCTAAACTGTATACTACCGTATATTCCTGGACACCATCGTCGCGCTTTACCCGTGTAAAGCCCCGTCTGGTTAATGCTCCGGTGCTTTCTGTAGGTTTCCAACCCTGTAAAATTTCATGTATTTTTTGCTGAAGCGCCCAGATATTAAAAGCGGTGTCTTTTTGCAGTTGTGGCGCACGTCCGCTACTGTTGGTTAGTTTCATATTCGCAATCGTTAGGCTAACAATAGTATCTGCAGTCTGTCGGTTAACCGGGGTTGCGCTGCGGTCCTTACCAATGTTTTCAAATTGAGCGTTTGTAATATCTATTAAAACACAAGGCCATTGCACCGGGAAGTTTGGACTGTAATAGTCTAATTGTCCCCAATCCTCATCTACATATTTAACCTCTGGCAAACTGGTTATTTTATCTTGTATGCTTTTAATTACGGTATCCATTACGGTTTAAGTTTTTGGTTTATCTTTTGGTTTAGTTCCTGCAGGTTTACATCTATAACCTTGCGTATATGCACATCGACTTGCGGATGCCAGCCAATAAACTGGCGTTGTTGCATTGTCATGGTGCTGCCTACTTTTTTTAAAGCCAGAGCTTTCCACTTGGCGGCTTCATCGCTTAGTTTTTCGTTGCGTTTGGTTAGGGCAGGGGCTTTGCGTTTTACATTGTATAATACGCCCCCGGAGGCTTTGTAATACATGGCCCAGAAAAAGCGTTTCATTTTAGCGGTCACCATTATTTCACCGCCTTCGTTATGTATGCCCATATAGGGTAAATTGCTACTCCAGTGTATTTGCCCGTTTGCAGCTTTACTCTTAATACTACGCCGACCGCGACCGGTACGAAGCATTAAGGAACCACGCGAGTTTTTAAGCTTGGTTTCTGGCCACTTTTTATTAAAGAAACCCTTGCGCTCAAAGTTGCGGTCAAACTCCTGAGAAAGCTGTATACGAACGTCCTCGGTGAGATTATTTACAAAATCCTTAAACATGTTTTAAAATTTGTATATTTGTGATTATGGACGTATTACAACGCGATTTAAGAACCACGACTATTTTTGATCTTACGGATGATGTTTCAATCATTCGTGATGAGTTTGGTATTGAATTTTCTAAAGCCGAATACATCCAGATGGCCAGTATCGAAACCCGCATTAAAGATCTTCTAGACTTCGCAGATCTAACAGAAAACACTAAACTTAAAAGCGCCATCCAGAAGGCATACAAAGGAGAGTTATCTGCCTTTGGTTTTGAGTAATTCTTTATTAGCATTTAAGTAGGTTTTATAATGTTCTTCCGAGCTTCTTAATCCGTACGAAATTAAAGACCTCACATTGTTTTTATTAAGCTTATAAGGCGTATTGTCTGCAATCGCATTTATTAATCCTTCGGCCTGTATCTGGTAGTTCTCATTAATTAAGTGCTTTTCAACTGCATTAATAATTTGTGTTCTATCCCCCTTTACAAAATCAATTAAAGCATCGTAATTTCTAACCATGGTATTGTAACCAGTATTACTACGATTATTCATTAGGTCCTTATTTTCGAGGTTTCCTCCTAGATTTTTTAAAAAGTCCGGAAGGCGTTTTCTACTAATAAACTCGTTAGCCAGTTCCATGTACCTTACCTGAAGTTTGGTCATTCTAACATTACCTACTTTGTTACTGTTATGCAGTATTTCGTGGTGCATGGTAGATAAGGCTGTTTCCTGCTCTAAGGTGGTTTTTAATCCCTTTTTAATATGGTTTATACCTTGTCTAACCCGGTCTAGAATAGGCTTGGTTAAATACACATCGCCTTCCATATAGGTGTACCCGTTAACCCCTCTTTTAGTGGTTGTTTTTACATGCTTAAAGCCTTTGGCAAAGTAATGCGGGTGTGCTTTAGAAAAGGCTTCAAAATGATCGCTTACATCCTGTGTAGTCTTTAGCTCCTTTACATTTAATTGTTCTACTGCAGCTTTTGCTTTTTTAGCTCCAGCCACTTTGTTATATGGGTGCTTTGGCGGGAATACTATTTTTTGTTTTCCTGCATTAAACCTGAAAATCTCCAGTTTGTTTTTACCGTTTTTACCAATTTGCGTTGTGGCTTTTTCCCCGCGTTTTATAGCCTCTTCAGAGTCGAATATCTCAGCTAAGGCTTTTAAGACTTGAACTGTGGTACAACGACACCGCCAACCATTCGGCGGGAAATATTTATCCCAAAACGGATCGTCTTTTGGTAAGGTGATGTTGTGAAGTACCTGGTGCGTAGCTCTTACTTTATCATCGGCTGCAGTGCGATACTGCAACACATACCGATCGCCTTTACTAAACCCTTCCCAACGCTCTGCCATTTGCACAGAACCAACCGCAAAATCATACTCAGCCTCCAGATAGTTTTCGTTGTAATTACTTTTTATTGCAGCTACATCTTTACTAAAGGCCGCAAAGCTTTTTACGGTTTTATCATCGGTTAGTAATAGTCTGGAGGCTTCAAACAGTTGCGCATGGGTTTTTAGCCCCGAAAACACAAATACATCATTTTCCAGATGGTTAAGCATAACTGCAGAAATGTCGTTGTCTTTAAACGCTCTGGAGAGTACGCCGTTTGTTTCAAAAATAAGATCCTGGTAAGCTTCAACGGTGTTTAAATCGTCTGGGTGATAACTGCCCTTTTTATGCAGGGCTTTATATGCCTTTTCAACGCTTTTTAAAAGTCTTTTAAAAGGGGCTGCAGCAAGGTTTAAAACTTCGGCCTCATGCTTACAAGTATCGCACTGGCAATCGTACAGAAAATCTAATCTATGATGCAATGCCCCAAAATACGCTTTGGGGCTTAGTCGAAAAAATCGAAACCTAAGTTTAAGTTGTTTTGCTGTGGCGCTTCTTTTTTGCCTAGAACATCAATGCCAAATTTCTCCTTTACCCATTCCGGATTCACATCGTAATACGGCAGGGCTTCGCTGGTCATTTTCCACAGTTGTTCCAGATCTTCGGTTTGCTCGTAAGCATATACAAGCTCCCCTTTTAAAACGCCAAGGTTAACCAATGCAGGAATGACACTGGTGTTCCAGTAGGCCTCTAAAAGCGATAAATCACTTTCAATAAGTGTCTGGAGCATTTCCTGTGAGCTTTCATCTTTGCTTCGGTTGCCGTTTTTGGTGTCTTGCCCAATTACAGCCCCGCTTATAAGCATCGATATTTCGTTATTACAAAGCGTAATTAAGTTGCCGTATACGTCTCCGGATGTGGACACGCCTTTGGCAAATTCAAAGCTTTCAGACTCATCAATAATAAACCAGGCAGCAGCACCCATATCAGTCATCATGTTTTCAGCACGTTTAACCATAGTTGGATCCTGCGTGTTGGTTTTCATGAAGCGGGGAGGGATGCCGTAAATCTCACACAGCTCAGACCAACAGCTTTGCGCAAAACGTTTAAACAATACATGAGGTACGGCATTGTTAAACAAGCCGTAATCTTTGGGTTTTCCAAATTCCAGTAACCAGGTACCATATTCGGCAGTATCGCGATACAGTATCTTTTTGTCTTCGGTATAGTCTGGGTACACTGCCCCAAAGGTTGGATCTACATTCGCGCGCGGAATTAAATCAACTTTAAGCCTTTCATCATCATTAAACGACAACTCAATTAAGGAATGCCCTTTGTAAATGCTGTCCAGTATATGCCCGTTAATGTCGTTAGTAAATACGGCATTGTTAAGCAGGTCTGTTTGTTCCTGGTCAACGTCGCCATTTGGTTTCTTTAGAATGATGTTTTCAGAAAGCGCTTTTAATAAACGGTTTTTATACTGCGAGGTTAATAAGGCGTCCAGTCCTATTTCATCCAATAGTTGATGGTATAAAAACCACTTAGGATTATCTTCAAGCTTGGTAAGTTGCAGGGCTTTGTTCCAGCTCTTAATATCTTGTCTGATACGAGCCACAGCTTTTGGAACTATAGATGTGGCTATATTTGGCTTTTTGGCATTGGTTTTAACATTGGCCAAAGCTACTTGTGTGGTTTTACCTATACGGGCGTTGTGCATATTACTCGTGGTTAAATTTTGGGCGTGATCCATAACTGAAAGGTTGACGCGTATCGGCGTCTAAGTCTTCCTGGCTTAATTGGGGCAGGGTACTAAGGTTTACGGTGCCGTCTCGTAAATCAGTAAGCCATTTTATACTGCGGTCGTAACGTTCTTTGGCCTGTTCGTAAATAACATCGGCATTACAAAGCTCGACAATCCACCATTTGGCAATCGTTACCGTGTGCTTTAAGATTAAAGGGTTGCGTTCTGAGTCCTGGGCGCTTAAAATGGCGTCTACATCGTAGCGCAAACGTCCGTCGAAGTTTTCAATACGGTTATTACCGCTTAGGTAACTGCGTACTTCCTCTTCGGCGGCAGCCATAGCCATGCTTACAATGTTATCGTCTCCTTCTGTAATCTGGTCTATCTGGTAGCCGTAAATGCCGCTTTCTAAATCTGCTTCGGTTAAAAACATAATTAATAGTGTCTTGATTCCCTTTGCCCGTAGGCGTAGGATGTTTGTTTTTTAGATTGTCTGTTTTGTAATTGCCATACACCGCCTTCGAGCATATCGGGACCATCCATAACAGTGGCTTTTTCGCTTACGCCTAACATCTGGTCCTCCATTTTAAGCATGTTAGGATCTTTCTTTTCCGCAGTATTGAAAATAAGGTTGCCGTGATCGTTTAGCGGTTCCAGAGTTCCTTCTATCCTAAAGAATTTATCAGGCTTTTTTCTGGTGTCCGGACGTACCGGTAAAGTGAAACCATAAGTAGCAGCCTTTTGATAAATTAAAGGCAGTAATACCTGTTCGTAATGCGGGTTTTGTAAGCTGTTGTTTTCGATCATGACACGAAGGGTGTCAACGCCTTTTTCTTTACAATACAAGTAGGCTTCATAAAGCCAGTTTACAAACTTGGCATTACTGGTTTGCTTTAACCATATTTTGTATAAATAGTATTTGCGTCCTTTTCGTCCAATAACCCCGACTGATTTATAAGACGCCTGTTTGTTCGTGCCTCGGTCTTTGTTGGAGGTGGAAGGGTCTGCGTAAATAATAACTTCATCGCAGTATTTCAATGGCGGACACTTGTCGTACGTAATCTCTTTAAAGGTGTCTCCTAAACTTATTGGGTTGTTAAAGTATTCCTTTTGTGAAGCGCGCCATGATATTTTAGATAACACACGATCTATTAAGGTTTCGGTGTTTTTGGCTGGCCATGTACTTTTACCGTCCTTATCACGAATATTTACAATATCATGGTGATCGGCTTTTTTAGCCATTTCGGTAATACAACAGTATTTTGAAATGATGTTACCTGCAGCTATCCAAAGCAACGGATTAGATGTAGAACGGGTTGGATAGAGTGCGTCTTCAATCCAGTTCATTTTATCTTTTATACGCTGCGGATTTCTACATTCTTCATCGGTATCAATATCATCCACCAATATTACGTCCGGACGCACAGCATCGTTACGGGTTCCACGGGGGCTTTGTCCTGCTCCCAGCGCTCTAAAGGATGCGCCTTTTTTTGTAATAAACTCGTGTGCCTCCCAATTACCAAGGCTTTCCTGATCGCCGTAATCGTTTATAATACGGTTGTTAGATTCTAACTCGCTCTTATAAGGCAGGAGTAAACGCTTAGCATTTTCAAAAGAGTTGGAAACTAACAGGGTGTTGCGTTTTTTACCTGTAAGGACCAGGAACAACACAGCTAACATTACACTCACGGATTTGGCTAACTCCCGCGCCCAGGAAATGACCTCGTACCACTCAGCATTCTTTAAAACACGTTTAAAAAAGTCGCGGTGGAACTTGGCAGATTCCGAAGTGCAATAGTGAGGAAAGTAGTATTTTTTCCACTCTTCAGGGTTGGCCTCCAGATACTCCATACGCTTCTTTTTTTGCGCAGGGGTTTCGGTAAGGTCAATAGGGGTTGCCTTAGAGGTATTCTCGCGGTATTGTTGCCAGAGCTTTAAAAACTTTTTGTCTTCGGCTTTACTCATTATTTAAGTTTGGCATTAATAAAGGCATCAAAAACAGGGATAAGCTTTTTGTATAAATCGAAGTCCATAGGCTTTACAAAGTCAAGGAAAGATGTAGCAACCTCATACACCTCGGCAATGGAGGTTTCGGTTTCCAGACGTTTTATAGATGATGTGATTACAGCAATGGTATTGGCTTCTTTGGCTTCAGCCACTTTAATGTCACGGCTTTTAATATCATCGTTAAGCCATTCCAACTGATCGTACAGATCGGCAATCATTTTTTGCCTGGTCACCATTAAGGACTTTCTTAGTTTATCCCATTCTTCCTCTTTAATCCATTTGCTAACGGTACCAGGGCGCACACTTACACGCTCTGCAATTTCCTTAACAGTAAGTTTTTGAGACGTATCTATATAGAGCATTTTGGCGTACTCTTTCGCCTCTGTTTTCTTTAATCCCATCTGCCTTTGTTTGTAACAAAAGTGGGTTTTTTGACTGCCCATATCAAAAAGCTGTAAAGCAGCTTTTCAACCTTGTAAGCCTTGTAAACACAAGTGTTCGGAGCCTTTGCAACTATTTGTAAAGGGATGGTGTAAGGCTAATATTTGTCACCTGAATTAGTCATAACAATTACGCATTTATGCCAAAAACAAGATTCGTCTTTAATGACGAAGCCCAAAAGAACAGCTACGGATTCTTTATCCCTACAAACGGTGTTGACCTAACGAGGTTTAGCAAAAACCCGATCATGCTGGATTCTCATGTGAATAGCACCAGAGCTGTTATAGGAGCGTGGGAAGATATTAAGGCCGATAAGGGTATTTTATCAGGATTGCCGGTATTTGATAGCGACGACGAATCCGCAGCTGTAATTGAGGGTAAAGTTAATCGCGGTTTTATAAAGAGCTGCTCTATGGGGGTACGCTTTAACCGTGACGATTTAAAGTTTGTTGCCGGCGAATTAGTACTGGAAAAATGCGAACTGTACGAAGTGTCTATTGTTGCTGTACCAAGTAACGCCAATGCCATAAGGCTGTATGTAGACGACAGCAATACACCATTAACAGAACAGGAAGTGCAAAACTTATGTCTGGCTTTGGCACCGACAGATCCGGCAGGACTTAACCCTACTCAAAATCCACAAAACGAGAATATGAAAATTACATTAACATCTGCTGCGGCTTTAGCATTAGGCTATGCAGCAACCCAATTAGAGCACGATGCAGACGCCGTAAGCGAACGTGTTGTGAAGCTGCAGGCTGAAAAACAAGCAGCTGAGTTAAAGTACAATGCTTTAAAGGAAGCCGAAGAGCAAAAAGCTTTAGAGGGCATTAAAAACAAAGTGCAGTTAGCACACAAGGCGGGCAAAATTAACGCCGATAAAATCGAGGAGTTTGTAAACCTTGGTATTGCTAACGAAAGCCTGTTAGATACAACCCTTGCAGCTATTCCTGCAAAAGCAAGTTTAGCAGCTCAGGTTAAAGGTGGCGAAGCCGGATCTGGCGAAGTTAAGACCGTTGAGGACTTCATGAAATTAAGTCTTGAACAGAAATTGGCTTTTAAAGCTGAAAACACCGAGGCTTACAAACAATTATTCACCCCAAAACAATAATAAGACATGGCAGGAAATTTTCCAGAAATATGGCTAGGTAGAGTGATTGACAACCTTAGAAAAGGTGACGTCGCTCCTTGGTTGGAAGGTATTGCGGAGATTGGAGTAAATCCAATTACCATAAATGAGGGTACGCTTTCCGAAAAACAAAAAATATATGTGCCTACTACCGAGTTTGACGTAGATGTATTGATTAACAATACTACGTACCCGATTGATGTACAGGTTTACGATGATGGTACCATCGAGATTACTTTAGATAAGTATCAAACTAAAGTAACTACCTTATCTGATGACGATACCATTGGAGCATCTTACGATAAGATTGATACGGTTACTAAATCGCATACCCGTTCAATTAACGGTGATAAGTATGATAAAGCTCTGCACTCAATTGCGCCGGCAGGACATACTGCAGATACTCCAGTAATACAAACTTCAGGAGAAGACGATGGTACCGGACGTTTACGTTTAGTGTATAAAGATTTGGTGGAAGCCAAAAGAGCATTCCCGTACAAAGGCGCCAGACTGGTATTATCTAACGATCACTGGAACGATTTACTTTTAGATCGTGACCGTTTTGGAAACCTATTGGTTGATTATAAAATGGGGCAACCGGCACCAGTAATTGCAGGCTTTAAAATTTACAAGTTCGAGGACGGTACGCATCCGCTTTACGACAATACCGGTGCTAAAAAAGCCTTTGGAGCGGTGGCAGCGGCAGGAGATACAGAAGCCTCTGTGATGTTTGCAGAAGATGCCATTGCCAAGAAAACAGGTATTACCAAGCAGTATTTTACACCTGCAAAGAGTAATCCAAGAACACAGGCAAACGAGTTGAACTACCGTCATTATTTCATCGCAACGCCTTACCAGGCTAAGAAAATCGGAGCCATAAGATAAACCTCAAATCTATTAATAAAAGGCTACTGCATAGGTAGTAGCCTTTTCTTTTAACACATGAAAACACTAAACTTTTTTGTACAGGGCTTTGGATTTGATAGTCTATATGAGTTTCGAGATAGTGCTTTTGGGCACTTGTATAGTCCTAAGACTTTAAGTATAGCTTTTCTTTTAGGAGCTATCGAAACGTTGCTTAAAAGCTATTTTGGAATACCACTTATTGTATTTTCTGCTTTTGCGCTTCTTAATGTTATGGAGTTCAAAACAGGAATAAAGGCATCTCAAAAGAAAGGCGAAAAAGTGGAGTCTCGTAAAATGGGACGTATGTTTTTAAAGGTAGGCGTCTATATGGTTGTTCTCTTTATGCTGAACAGTTTTATGATTGGCTTGGATTTTCCTCAGATAATGGACTTTGAAATGGATCCATTTGTGCTTTTGTATTGGGCTTTCCTGTCTGGAGTAATCATCCAGTTAGTTATTAGCCTGTTAGAGAATTTAGAAGCCTTGGGTTATCCAGAGGCCTCTGGCATCCTTGGTTATATAAAAGAAAAGTTAGGGAAACCCTTTAAAAAACAAGAGTAATGAAGTTAAGCGAATACCAACGCCTGTTTACGCGTAACATAGCAAAGCTTATTGAGTTTGCTTATAAAAACGGTTTAGAGCTAACCTTTGGGGAAGCATACAGAACCAACGAGCAACAGCTTATTTATGTGCAGTCTGGAAAGAGTAAAACCATGAACTCCGATCACTTAAAGCGACTGGCAGTAGACTTTAATGTTTTTGTAAATAACCAATTAACCTACGACTGGAACACTATTAAAATCCTTGGTGATTTTTGGGAAACCCTACACCCGGCAAACCGTTGGGGAGGCGATTGGAATAAGAACGATATCAAAGACGGGTTTATTGATACTCCGCATTTTGAAATGCATGTTTAAAACGCTTTTAAAACCGATTTAATGAACTGGAAAAACACCGCCGAAAATGTATTGATTCTCTTATTAGGGATTCTTATAGGAGTAGTAATAGGCTACAAAGTATCTGTTACTACAGCCGAAAAAATGCTGGACAACCAGAAGGCTTTAATAGAGCAGGCGATCCAGAAGAACACCACGGCTATTAATAACACCGTGACCAATGAGTTTAGTAAGATAAAGTCTAATAAGGCCGATCCGATAAACATCATTATTAAACCAGACAGCAATAGTGCTATCGAGGTTAAAAACAGTATACAGGACAGCATCCCGGAACCTGAACCAAAGACGGGATTTTTTAAACGATTATTCAACGGTAAATCCAACAAACCATAAAATTCACAGATCATGAGCACAGACAAAGTATTTAAGAGAAACCCAAATTTAGGACGCTATTTCAAAACGTCTGACGGTACACCATTCTACAAAAAGGAACATGCCAAAACGCATGCCAGAGGCTTAAAAGATAAGTCTGTTGAAGAGGTGGTTAAACCAGTAGCCAAGGTTGAAGCTGATTCTAAAAAAGCTTCAGAGAAAACAGAAGCTAATTTAGAAGATCTAACCCCGATGCAAAAGGCAAAGCTTCGTATAAGAGCTATTAAAAAGCTTGATACAGTAGAGGCCGTAAAAGCAGCTCTGGAAGGAGAAACTGCCAAGACAGTTATTGAAGCCGGAGAACTTAGAATTAAGGCAATTCAGGATGTAGACGCGTCCTTGAATACAACTACTAACGAAGAGGAAGAGTAATCTTAAACGCATAAGATATGTTACCAGGAATAAGTATAAAATTTAGCAATGGCAATATTGGTACAGTGGTACCATCTGCCGACGGTGTTTTTGGTTTGTTGGCCTCGGCAGTAGCTATTGCAGATAAATTTGCCCTAAACACACCATATGTATTAAAAGGCATGACCGATGTGGCCAACCTTGGCATTGTTGCCGATGTAGATAATTATGTATTGTACACATGGTTGTCTGAGTTTTACGCCGAAGCAGGAGAAGGCACAGAGCTTTGGTTGATGGGCTTTGATAAAGGCGATATAGTAAGCGACTGGTTTACTCCAGACGGTGTAACCGGGAAAGCTCCGGCAGAAGCGTTACTGGATGCAGCTAACGGAAAACTAACCGCTTTATTTACGGCATTCTCACCGGAGGCGGCCTATGTACCAACCATAGAAAACGGCTTGGATGCTGATGTTGCTTTAGCCAGAACCGCAGCACAAACCTTGGCAGATAATTACACCAACACTTATTTTGCCCCATTCTTTACCATTTTAGAGGCTTATGCCTTTAACGGTACGCATACCGATTTGGAAAGTTTGTTAACCGAAAGCAATAACCGTGTTGGGGTGTTTGTAGGTGCTACAGAAACCAGAACCGGTGCAACTGCAACCAAAGGCGCGTCTACCAGTTTATTGGCTGGACGTTTAGCAAGAACCCAGGTACAGGAAAGCCCTGGTAAAGTTAAAGTAGGTGCTCTGGCTAATCTAACCGCTTTTATAGTAGATGAGCCGGTTGAGACTTACGATGTGGAAAGTCTGCACGATAAAGGCTATATCACGTTTAGAACTCACGTTGGTAAAGCAGGGTACTACATTACAGACGGGCGTCTGGCTACCGATGAAGCCGACGATTACCATTACATAAGCCGTCGCAGAACCATAGACAAAGCCTTTAAAGTGGCGCATAATATTGCGAGTAACGAAGTTTTAAACGATTTCGATTTAACCAACGAAGGTACCGTGGATCCTATTTATGCGAAGGACGTGGAAGGGCGTATTGAAAGCGCCATTTTCAACCAGATGACCAATGCCGGGGAGTTATCCAGAGACAAAACCAACCCTAACGATTTAGGTGTTCAGGCCGGGTTTGATTTAGAAACCAATGTATCACAAACCAACAAAATCCTAATGGTGCTTAAAGTAAGACCGAAAGGTATTGCGCGCTGGATAGAAATAGCGTTGGGGTACGATGTAGAACTTAATTAACAGGAAATATGTTTGATTCAAGACAATACGAGTGGGCCGACCTAACACTGATTTTAGGTGGTCAGGACATCACCGGAATTAGAGCGGTGAAGTACACCGAAAAAATAGAGCGTGAGCATTTATATGCTAAAGGGCGTTACCCGCAGGGTATTCAAAGCGGGAACATTGCCTACGAAGGTGAAATAGCATTATTGCAAAGTGACTACGAAGCTTTGGTAAGAGCAGGAAAAGGCAGTGTATTAAGCTTGTCTTTAGACGGCTTATTTGCTTACGGAAACCCAAGTTTAGGCGATGTGATGACCACCGATCGCGCTATGGGGATTCGCTTTTTAGAAGCCCCTAAAGACATTAAACAAGGCGACAAGTTCCAGGAGATTAAGTTGCCATTCATTTTTGTAAAACTTAAAAACCAAGCATAATCATGTTTACAGCAACAACAGACCAGATTACCGAGTGGAAAGACAAGTTTGGAGACGTTATCCGGATAAAGTCTAAGAAGTACGACAAGTCGGCTTATTACCGTAAGCCTACCAGAACCGAAATGGAGTATTTAAGCTCTGGCAATCAAACCAGCGGCTTAAAGTTTAATGCCGCCTTATTAAAAGCCTGCTATCTGGATGGTGATAAGGAGATTGAAACCAAGGACGATATTTTTATGGGTATTGGTGAAGAAATCATGGCGCTGCTCACTTTTGACGAAGTAGAAGTGGAAAAGCTCTAGAGGCTGCCGAAGTAGATCCTAACGATTTTATGCGCATTGGAGATGCGCAACTCAGGTACTACTTCGGCATTCAAGACCCATCAAGCCTCCCGCTAACAATATGGGCACGACGTATTAAGGAACTGGAGTATATAAGAAAACTGGAAAACCCCCAAGTCTAGGACTAACAAACCAACATGGACAATACTTTAAACTACATACTAAAATTCAAATCGGATGCCGACAAAGTCGCTGCATCCGTTGAGCGTTTAGATAAGGGTTTAAATAATGTAGATAAGCGCGTTCAGGGTTTAGGGAATAAGTTTTCCCAGACTATGGATAAGATTAACAGCAAGCTTTCGGGCATGCAGTTAAATGCGTTTATCCAGAATGTTGGAGCAGCTTCTCAGGGTTTAGATGCTATGGCTGCACCAGGATTAAAATTAAGTACGTCTTTAGCAGATTTATCGGCCATTACCGATGTAACCGGGAACAAGCTTAAAGAAATTGAAGGCTATGCCCGTAGTAATGCCAGAGCTTTTGGCGGTGACGCTGCAGCCAGTGTAGAGTCTTATAAACTTATATTATCTCAATTATCTCCGGAACTTGGAAAGGCACCTAAAGCTTTACAAGGCATGGGAACCGCAGTAAGTACCTTGAGTAAAACCATGAGCAACGATACCAACGCAGCAACCGAGGTATTGACAACAGCCATGAACCAGTACCAGGTATCTTTAAACGACCCCATGAAAGCGACTGCAGAAATGAACCGCATGATGAACATCATGGCGGCTGCAGCCAAAGAAGGCAGTGCGGAACTCCCACAACAAAAAGCAGCTTTAGAACAGTCTGGTATGGCTGCAAAGGCGGCATCGCTTCGTTTTGAAGAGCATGCGGCAGCCATTCAGATATTAGATAAGGCAGGTAAACGAGGAAGTGAAGGCGGTGTGGCTTTGCGTAATACCTTATCCATATTATCAACCGGGCGGTTTTTACCTAAAGACATACAAAAGGAGCTTCAGGCTGCAGGTGTAGATATTACTACGCTTTCCGATAATTCTAAAGATTTTACAGAGCGCTTAAAACCATTACGAAAAATAATGGGCGATCAGGCCTTAATGACCAAAATATTTGGAAGAGAAAACAATAATGCGGCTTTAGCTTTAATAAGTGGTATTGAAGCTCAGGACGAATTAAAAGGCAAGATTACCGATACCAATACCGCGTACGAGCAGGCGGCTGTTGTTATGGAAGCTCCAGCCGAAAAAGCAGCAAGATTAAAGGCTAGGTATGACGATTTAAAAATTAGCCTGTTTAATGCTACCGGAGGCGCATTAGCTTTTGCCTCGGAAGCTGGTCGTATGGCTTTTGATGTAAGTAACCTTATTCCATTATTTACCGGAGCAGGAAAGGCTTTAAGCTTTGTTACCAGTGCAACAAAAATGCAGGCCTTTTGGACCAGTATTACCAGTGGAGCTACTGCAGTCTGGACAGGTATTCAATGGGGTTTAAACGCAGCAATGAACGCTAACCCAATCGGGTTAATTATTGCCGGTGTTGTGGCTTTGGGCGTTGGTGTGGTTTGGGCTTGGAATAAGTTTGAAGGTTTTAGACAGGTGATTTTTAAAGGTTGGGAAGCTATGAAGCTCTTCGGTACCGTAATGAAGGAATTTGTTATTGACCGGATTAAAGGTTTGCTAACCGGTATTACCGGAATAGGTAAAGCCCTAACGCATTTTTTTAACAGGGATTATAAAAAAGCATGGGAAACCGGGAAACAGGCAACCTCTGAATTTCTTGGAGTAGCTGCAGGAAAGAGGGCTGCAGGAAGATTTAAAGATGGTTGGGCAGACGCCATGAAACGCGGTGATCTGGCTTCTGATGCTTACACGACTTCGGGAATTACCAAGCCGGGAGTTCCAGGAGCCATGACATCAAGTGCAGGGCCATCGTTTAACAGTGTAACCCCGTCTGGAGGAACCGGAACAGGAAGCAAAACCAACAAAGCTATTGCCACAGGAGGCAGTAAACACAATTACATTACTATAAGTCTGGAAAGCCTTGTAGGTGTTTTAAACATAAAAGGAGACGATTTTAAAGACAGTGCAAAGCAAATGCAGGATAATACCACAGATGCACTGTTACGAACTTTGGCTTTAGCCACAACAGCAGGAAGCTAATGGAATTTGATAAAAAAGGATTGATATTCTCATCCCTTATAGGGGCAGGGCAAACAAACAGGTTTCAAATCGTGCAAAACGAGTTGAGTAAACATGTGTTACCTCCAGTGCCATTTTTAGGGGCTACAGGGCAAAGTGTTGTAAAGGAACAGGCTTTTGGTTTAGAGGCAGATTTATGGAAATCCGATGTGCCGGTAGAAGCCTCTGAGCAGTTTTTTCCATTGTCCTTTTCCTTAGATAATAGAAATACATGGTATTTGTTGCCTTATGAACCAATGCTAAATATTAAAGGAGGCAATAGTATAATTAGGCGTAATGTAGCTAAGGCAATAACCAGTAAAGGGCAGGTTTTAGGGGGAAGCATAAAAGAACGCTGGACACAGAGGGATTACGAAATAACCATTACAGGTGTTTTAATGGGATCCATTCTTACCGGTGATGTGTCCGATTGTTATCCTATAGAGGATTTTACAGCATTACGAGATGTATTGATAGCGGCTCAAAGTATAGAAGTAAAATGTGAGCCATTGCACCTATTAGGTATTGATAGGATAGTCGTAGAAGACTTTAATTTTCCATTTACCAAAGGTGAAAATGTACAGGCTTATGAGATTAAGGCGTACAGCGATTTTGATTATAAACTATTATTAGAATTAGGTGATTAATTTTTATTACGACCCGATTTTAGGTCTTCGGTATTTTAATATAGAAGCTCCTAAAGTATATAACACTCGATCAAAAAAAAAGAAGACAACCGCGTGCTAAACATAGACTGGTACATACAATTTAAAAATAAAGCAGGCAAAAGCTTTCAGCTGGCACTTATGGCAGAGTGCGAGATTATCTCCAGTGTGGATAATCTTGCAGATACGGCCACTATAGTATTGCCTGAAGCGGTAATGAACGCCCCATTAAACTTTGAAAACAAAATAGCGCGAGGTACCGAGGTAGTAATTAAAATGGGTTACGATAATAAACTGGAAACGGAGTTTACCGGATTTATACAGGACATTACAAACAACGATAGTTCTTTAAAAATACTGTGCGAGGATGCCTTGTTTTTGTTTCGTGTAGGTGTTCCGGATGTAGAGTTGAAGCCTACTACAGTAACAAAGGTAGCTCAATATATAGTTGATAACATTGATAGCAGCTTTAAAGTAAACTGTAATTACGAGGTAAACTACGAGAAGTTTACCATACACCAGGCAACGGGTTACGATGTGCTTAAAAAGCTTCAGGAAGAGACTAAGGCAGATATCTATTTTGATACAGAAAATAAAGTGCTGCACATACACCCGCCTTATGTAGAAAAGGGAGGAGAGGTCTTTTATTCGATGCAAAAAAACATTGAAAATTCAAGCTTAGAATTTAATAACAAGTTAGATGCTAAAGTTGAAGTTATCGTGGAAAGCACCGATGTAAAAGGAAATGTTAAGCAAGTATCTGCAGGAACAACCGGAGGAAACCGGGTAACGCTTAAAGTAGGTGCTATGGATGAAGCTTCCATGAAGCGCATAGCTAATAATGAAGTGATAAGACAAAGTGCAGCGGGGTACGAAGGAAGTTTCGATACCTGGTTAATCCCCATGTGCAAACCAACCTTTTCCGCAAGGATAAAGGATGAAGATTACCCAGAAAAAACAGCGTGGTATTTTGTTACCGGGGTAACAACCAGTTTAAGTGAAGCCGGAGGAAGGCGAACTATTACACCAGGAATAAAACTAAGCTAATGTCGGATATAAAAGAAGTAAAGCGTTTACTGCGGGAAATTGTTGGAGCGACTCCCAATTTACCTATTCCGGCGAAGGTGTTAAGTGTCTCTGGAGATGTTTGCACAGTAGAAGTTAAAGGTGGCTTAAAGTTAACCGATGTAAAACTAAAAGCTACCAGTAACGGAGATACTAATTATGTGCTGTTAACCCCAAAAGTAGGGAGTAATGTGGTGATGTTAAGCCATACCGGGAAACTGGATAACCTAACGATTATTAAGGTTGATGAGTTTGAAAAGATAGTACTGGTCCAAGGCGCTCTGGAAGTGGAAGTGGATAGCACAGATAGTAAAGTAGGGGTTAAAAATGAAACCTGTTCATTAAATGAAGTGTTCCAGGATCTGGCAACCCTGTTAAAGCAATTAAAAGTATATACACCAGTAGGACCAAGTGGTTTGCCTTTACCGGATACGATAACGGCAATTGAAGCTTTTGAAACCAAGTTTAAAGCGCTTTTAAAATAGATTTAAATGGCATTGGATAAAGACAGTTTAAAGGCAAACATCATCCAGATTATGACGGATATGATGGAACGGGAAGAAAACTCGATTGAAGAGTTTGCAGAGCGATTAAGTACAGCGGTCGATACTTATGTAAAAACAGCAACAATAGTATATACCACAGGATTAACAGCACCTAACGGGGCAGTAACAGGAAGCTTTCAAGGCAATTTAGAATAATGGGAAAAGGCACAGGCATACAATTAATAGGCGATCCTTCTGCAGGGGAAGTATTAGATCTAATGATAAATGTGGTTAGAGACTCCCAAAACAAAATAGTTAGTGGTGTTGTGGTAGGGCACACGCTTCAGCAAAATAAAGGAATAATGCTTTTGGCTACCCAGGGAGAAATTAAATGGCGACCGGATTTAGGTGTAGGGATTGAAGATTTGGTATTGAATGAAGATTATCTGGAGTACAGACATAAAATAAGAGAACACTTTGCCAAGGATGGTTTACGAGTGAGTAAGGTGTCTTTGTATGAAAATAAACCCTTTGAAATTATAGCCGATTATGATAGCTAAACAAGGACAGTCTTTTTTCGACCTGGTAATCCAGGGAACAGGCAGCATAGATGAAGCCTTCGCCATGGCTCTGGCTAATAATGGCCGTAGTGTTACGGACGATGTGGTTATTGGTGAGCATTTCGAGGCGCATACCGTAGCGCGTAAAAGTATAGTAAGCCTGTTTTCTTATCAGGTTCCGGCAACGGCTGGAGCAGAAGCAGCAGTTGCACCTCCGGCACAGGGAG
The DNA here is from genome assembly GCF_051172795.1 of Formosa sp. S-31. Lineage (NCBI taxonomy): Bacteria > Pseudomonadati > Bacteroidota > Flavobacteriia > Flavobacteriales > Flavobacteriaceae > Formosa > Formosa sp. S-31. Next base: position 67,195 of record NZ_JAENDK010000009.1, on the reverse strand, counting down.
GTATAGGTTATATGGGTATAGAAATAGATTTTGTAGTGAGTTAATTATGGGCAGAACACGAACAGAAATAAAAACAGAAATGACCTCCAGTTTTATGGGGAATGCATCTTTAGCCAATGCTTATGGTTTTGCTTTAGGGGCGAATTTTAACGATGAGTTTTCTTTAGTAAGTGTAGAAAACATCTTGTTTGAAATCGTGGCGTATGCCGTTTTTCTGCATGAGTTAATCTTTGATAATCATAAGAAGGAAGTAGACAATGCCCTTTACAACCAAAAGTCCGGACGTTTGCCCTGGTACAGATCTAAAGCCTTGGCGTTTCAATACGGGTTTGACTTATTGACCGATAGTGATGAGTTTGATAATGACGGGGCAACAGATGAACAAATTGAAACTTCTAAAATAATTAAGTACGCAGCTGTTAACGAAAGTGATGATGAAAGCCGTGTAATTATAAAGATAGCAGGAGAAACCGATGAGGAATTGGCGCCGATAACAGACCAGCAGCGCGAATCTTTTGGAGCGTACTTTAATGAAATACGTTATGCCGGGGTAAAGCTTACCATTATTAACTATTTGCCAGATCTGTTATTTCCTAACCTAACCATTTACAGAGATCCTTTAGTGCTTGACGCTAATGGGGGAAGTATTTTATATCCGGGAACTTATCCAGTAAAAGATGCTATAGAAGAATATATGCGAGAGCTGCCTTTCGACGGGGCTTTTGTTCTGGCTCACTTTGTGGATAAGCTGCAGCAGGTGGATGGTGTTTTAATTCCGGTAGTAAATAGCATGGAAAGCTCCTGGATAGATCCGTTTGTAAACGACTACGGGCAACCAGTAGGAATAGCAGTAAAACAGATACCTGAGAGCGGTTACTTTAAGGTAGATAACTATGATAGTATAACGTATGTGGTATAGTGTAGACTTTTATAAACTGGCGTTAAACTTTCAGCTTATAGGCTTGCGAAAGCAAAAGTTTATAGCTTGGATTTACGCCTTTATTACCCCTCTGGTAACAACGCATACCAATTGGAAGCAGTACCGGGAGCGTAATATGTATAAGCTAAACCATAACGGGCAGGTGTGCCATTTAAGGAAGGTGCTGAACGATTATTTCGACCCCGATTTAAGACGCATATATATAGATGGTACAGGGGGCGAAGCGGCAAAAACATATATCTATACACCTGTAGAAAACCAAACAAAATACCTGGGAACTTTAACCTTGTTTCAGTCCTTGGAATTTGCGGATACCGGAGCCGATTTTCTGGTATATGTGCCCCAAAGTATCGCACAAAACCAAAGTTATGAGCTTCGAGCTTTAATAGATTATTACAGATTAGGCGGCAAACGCTATTTAATTATAGAACTAAATGAATAAACAGAATTTTTTACAAACAGGAGGATTTCCGTTAGAAACCGACACACTGGATGCCATGCAAACGGCTTACGGTTTGTTTAATGCTTTGGGCGCTATTGCAGGCGATAAGGCTATTATAAAAGGTTGCGATGTTGTTGGTGGCACGGTGACTGATGGTGTGGTATATGTAAACGGTGAAGTTTTTGAATTTAAAGGCGGTGTCGCTCAGTCTACGGTTAGAATTATAGAGGAAACCACGAATAAGCTGTTTGAAAACGGAGAGTCTAAAGCCGTTTTATATAAGCGTTACGTAACGTTTGCCTCTGGAACCGGAGCCATGAACTGGAGCGATTTTAAAAAAGCAGGCAGTTTGCTGGCATTAGCCGGACGCATACTCCCTCCAGGCACCAATCCACAACTATACAGCGGTGTAATTGCAGATATACCAACAGGCTGGCAATTGTGCGATGGTACCAATAATACGCCAGATTTAAGAGGTCAGTTTATTGTAGGTTATAATCCAGACGATGACGATTATAATGCCATAGGTAAAACAGGAGGAGAAAAGAAACATACGCTAAGCATTGCTGAAATGCCTGCTCACGATCATGGTGGTTTATCAGGCTATTCTGGAGCTCACAGTCATACAGTGCCTAATGTACCGGTGACATCGGGTACAGATAAACCTTTTGATAGTAATGCCGGAGAGGTTGCAAGAGGTACAGCAACGACAAGTCAGAGCGGTGATCACCGTCATACTATAGCATCCCAAGGAGAGGGCGAAGCACACGAAAACAGACCACCATACTACACATTAGCATACATCATTTATACAGGAAACTAATATGGCAACAACTCCATTAAGCACAATAAAAAACTGGTTTAAAACTAATCTCTACCCAACACAAGCGCAGTTCTGGGCAACATGGGATAGCTTTTGGCATAAAGACGAAAAGATACCAACGGCCTCAGTTGAAAATTTAGAAACTTATCTAAGTCAAAAAGTAGATAAGGTTGATGGTTACGGTTTAACCGAAAACAACTTTACAACCGAAGAAAAGCAAAAGCTTGAGGGGTTGGGGGATTCTATTGCTATTGATGGCGATGAAACACAAATCCCTATTATAGACGATGCAGGCGGTTTAAAAGGTTTATCAACTTTGGTATTTGATGAGACTCCAGGATCGCGACACGATTTAAAAGTAGGAACTGATACTATTGCAGGTGGTATAGTTATTAGTGCGGCTGATATTCAAAGTAATCGGTTTTTGAGATTTAAAGTACCTACCCCTTATATAGAGGGTGATAAAACAGAATGGGAAATTCATTCTACTTTGGGGAGTTTAGATATAGGAATGAATGGGTCATCTGGTGGATATGGAGCCCCAACATTTATTAGATTAGGTAATGGTAGTAGCTCATTATCATCATTGTATATGAGTAGTAACGGAAGTGTGTTTTCTATAGGATCTCAGGGCGAAATACAGATAACTCCGGAATGGATGACACGTATAAGAGGGGGTGAATGCTATATAGATGTAACCGACGCGATTATTTTAGGCGATATGTCTGGCGGGGCAAACTACGCGATAGTATTGTACAGTTTTGGTGTTGGAAACTTTATAGATAACACAGTGCCTTATGTATTGGGTGTAGACGCAAATGGTATTATTAAAGAAGTTAATATATCTGACTATGTTTCCGGCGCGTCTAAGTATTTAGGGTCTTATTTATCGTTAGATGCTTTAGAGGCTGCGCATCCCGCAGCTTCACCTGGAAACTATGCCAATGTCGATGCCGGCGTAGGCAGTAATGTGGTGCGTTACCTGTGGGACGATGACGATGCGGTTTGGGTTGCAGGTGGTGGAGGAACCGGAGTAGTAGACGGCACTTTTGGAGACATCGTAGTTACCAGTTCCGGGCTTATCTGGACCATCGCAGCAAATGCCATTACAGAGTCTAAACTAGCAGCAGCTTTATTAGCTAAAATTAACCAGGGCGTTACCGCATACGGTTGGGGGAACCATGCCGATGCGGGGTATTTGACTGAAGCTCCAAATGAGGAGGAAATTGTAGGTACAGCAATAGTGAATGCAGCTGTAACTGGCACCTATACATTTGTTGTAGGTGCAGCTGTAGACTATAGATTGACATTAACCGGAGATACCGCTTTAGCAGTAGATACAACAGCATTACCCGATGATAGTAGTGTTGTTATTAGTGCAATAATATATGCAACAACAACAGAAGTCATTAGTGATGGAGGGGCAGGATGGAACTTTTATGGGTCTGATTTTGAAACTGGTGGAGCACGTAATTCTGTTTCTCTAAAAATCGCGAAATACGCAGGCGTTTTAAATATCGATATTACAATTTCTCAACCTAATTAATAATACACATATATGCAAAGGAGACAGGGAAATAACTCAGGAATGGCATGGCGAGAAGTAGTTCAACATTGGTTAGACTTTTCTGATGAAGATACGGTAACATTATCCACAGATTCGGGATACGAAGACTATATATTAGGTTTAACGGATAGAAGGTCTGATGAATTTTGGGGATTAAGATATGCCATTGGTATAGGTACTCCGAGGTATAGTGTCGATTCATTAGGCAATAAGGCGGGATATTTTGTTAATGTTGGTTCAGGTTATAACAATTCGTTAGGGAGTGTTTCGCCAGTAGCGAATTTAACTAGTTATACTAAAGAATTTTTTATAGTTGCTCAAATGCGGAGTCAATCTACCTATGATTACATAGCGGGAGGTTCAACTGTGACAAATAGTTTAATAAGCAAAAACGCTAACAATGATTTTGGACTATTATCTTCGAGCGCGGGGGGTGTTAGTTTAGAGTTAACTGGAGGTAGTACGACGAATGAGATATTTGCAGTATCTGTTCAGGTTTCGGATGCTTCGTCAGCAATTAACGGAGGGACACTTTTCTTGGGGTCGAGAGGAGGTGCTACTCAGGATAGACAATGGGGATGCAGTGCGTATATATATCAATTTATGAGTTTTAATAGCATATTAACTCAAAAAGAAAGGAATTCCCTATTCCAATTCTTTAAACAAAAATACCCATCAATAATCAATATATCATAATGAAAGCAATACAAGTAACACAAGAGATTATAGATAATAATCCACATATAACATTCACCGAACCAATACATCTATTTAGAGTGATACCTAGTAGATTCAATGGTTGGTTAGGAGGTTTTAACCTTAGGTCTGATTTACACGAAGTAGAGGGGCTTTACCCTGTTGTAACACCAACATATGATAAATCTACCCACAAATTAGGAGAATTAGATAAGGTTGAAGGGAGCAATGAATTTACTTATAAATTGATAGAGTTAACCCAGGAAGAACTTGATGCTAATGCTGCAAAAGAGCAACAACGTTTAATACAGGAGCAGGTAGATTTGCAGATTTTACGTGAAGAACGAGGTAAGGATGAGTTTCGTTTAATGACGGCTGCGCTTCGTGCTCAGGTTGGTTCTGGTTTAGCTCTAGATCAATACAATGCTATAGAAGTGTTGCTAGAGCCACTTGGAGACACAATAAACCAAGGTAAATGGACAAAGTGTTACATGATGTTGGTAAAGTTGGGAGCTGAAAATGTAGGTGCAGATTTGTACAACCAATTAGAAGCAAAATTACGCGCAGGTATTATAGAACTATACGACGAACACGATTACCCTTTTGAAGTTTAAAAAATTATGAAAGAAACCTTAATCAATATAGGAAAAGTCTTTTTAGGACTTGTATTAATAGCAATTAGCCTAGTGCTTTTTGCTTTAGTAACGCCACTAGCGTTTATTTGGAAAGTCGTGGTAAGTGTTACTAACGAAAACCGCAAAGCGCGCGATATTATGGCAGGGACATCCAGTTTCTTTATAGAGATCGCTGCAAGTTACGATCAACTAGGCAACGCCGTGTTTGGCGGCTTTTTTAACTGGTTGTTTTTGCAGGATACGGATATCCGTTACGCTTTCGGAAATAAAGACGACACCATAAGCGAAGTCCTTGGTTGGAATGCAGAGCTTAACAGCTTAAATAATTACGGTAAGCTATTAGTAAAGCTATTAGATAAGCTGGATAATAACCATTGTTATAATGCGATGTATAACGGGGTTTTAGCGGCCAGAACTAAAGCACATCAATTTGATAATCTAAATATTTTAAAACCCCTATAAATTATGAAGAAACTATTAGTAGTTATGGCATTATTGGTGAGTGTTGCCAGTTTTGCTCAAAAATCAACCTTACACAAGAAAGTTGCTACCGTAACCGATATTATTAGCGACCGAGCTATATTAAGCGCAGGTAAGTATGACAGTTACAATGTCTCCGCTAAAAATTTAGAAGTAGGTAGTGAGTATGTGTTTTATCTGGCCATATTGGATAATTCTAACACACCAAAAGCAGAGGTAAAAGGTGCTATAAAAACCAAAGGCCAAGCCCAACGCGACATGGACAGAACGAGGAAAACCCTCGAAAAAAATTACACGATAATCGACTAATCAACGATTATTGGGGGATAAATAAGAGTCCCCCAGCATTAAAAAAAGCTTCCTACACCTTTTTAATCACAGAGCCAACGGCTACTGGAGGACATAAGTCTTCTAGTGTCGTTGGCTTTTTTTATGTGATAAGGTGTAGGAGGCGCAAATATAGAGTTTATCAATCAATCATCAATTAATCATCAATCAAAAAACGAACAGAAATGAAGAAAAAACAGTACAACACTGCACCTTTGCCGTTTATGGGTCAGAAACGGAAATTTATTAAATCCTTTAAAGATGCATTGCATAATTATCCTTCCAACGGTGTGTATGTAGACTTATTTGGAGGCAGTGGTTTATTAGCTCATACGGCAAAACATCATTATCCGAATGCTAAAGTAGTGTATAACGATTACGATAATTATCGTGAACGAATTAACGCTATACCACAAACTAACGTGTTGTTGGCAAAAATAAGGACGTTAGTAAACGATTGGCCTAAAGATAAGCGTATCACGGGTGAGGTTAGGGAAAGTGTCTTAAAAACGATAAAACAGCATGAAAATGAAAACGGGTATGTAGATTATATTACAATATCGTCGTCGCTGTTATTTAGTATGAAGTATGTGCTTAATTATACCGATTTAGAGAAAAGTACGCTATATAATTGCGTTAGGATGAGTGATTATAATGCAGAAGGATATTTATCTGGTTTAGACATTGTGAACTTAGATTATAAAGTATTGTTTGAGCAGTATAAAGATACACCTAATGTAGTGTTCTTAATAGATCCGCCATATCTACAAACAACATCGATGACTTATAAAAATTATTGGAATTTAACGGACTATTTAGATGTTTTGAGTGTGTTGGAAGGGCAAAGATACTTCTACTTTACATCTAATAAATCATCTATAATAGAGCTTTGTGAGTGGGTTGGAAATAGAACTCTAGCATCGAATCCGTTTGCTCATGCAACCAAACAGGAAGTAAATACAAGTGTAAATTATAGTAGTAGCTATACGGATATAATGTTATTTAAGTAGTTTTTAATACCCTTTTAATACCTTTTTAAAAGGGTATTTATTTGTACATTTAGATTAATTTAAAAAGGAAAATGATGTGCATTTCGTTTTAAAAAACTGTGCATTTCGATTTTTCGATTATAAAAACATAAAAGTAATGACCCTTTCTCCTTCCAAACTTAACAGGTTTACTATGTTTAAGTTACCTGCCGCTTATCTCTGTGGGATTCGTACTAAAGCCATCTCGGAACAACATTGTGTGGTAACGGTTAGGCATCGTTGGATTAACCAAAATCCGTTTCGTTCTATGTTCTGGGCTGTTCAGGGTATGGCTGCTGAATTTACTACAGGGGCTTTGGTAATGTCAAAAATAGCAGCAACCGGAAAGTCAATTTCTATGCTCATTTTAAGTAACGAAGCTCATTTTTCTAAAAAAGCAACCGGACTGATAACTTTTGTTTGCGATGATGGTAATCTTTTAAACGCAACGATTGAAAAGGCGATTGATACAGGAGAAGGACAAACAGTGTGGATGACTTCAGTAGGTACAAATCGGGAAGGTGTTGTCGTGTCTACTTTCAGATTTCAATGGACACTTAAATTGAAATCCTGAATGTTGTAACAAAAACTAAAATTTTTCAACCAATGTATATAACCTTAAAATAAATACAATGAGAGCACATGAAATAGATTATCAGATTTACGGTGAAGAAATGCAGTATGTTGAAATTGAACTAGACCAGAATGAGGGAGTAATCGCAGAGGCGGGTAGCTTTATGATGATGGAAAATGACATTAAGATGGAGACCTTGTTTGGAGATGGATCCCAGAAAGATCAGGGCTTTTTAGGATCTATTTTAGGAGCAGGTAAACGCATTTTAACAGGAGAAAGTTTGTTTATGACTGCGTTCTATAATACACATCTGGAGAAACGAAAAGTGTCTTTTGCGTCGCCGTATCCTGGAAAGATTTTAGCTGTAGATCTATCTCGATTTGGAGGAAAGGTAATATGCCAGAAAGATGCCTTTTTATGTGCAGCAAAAGGGGTTAGTGTAGGTATAGAGTTTTCTAAACGTTTAGGGCGAGGTTTATTTGGCGGAGAAGGATTTATAATGCAAAAGCTGGAAGGTGACGGTATGGCCTTTGTTCATGCCGGAGGTACTCTGGCAAAAAAAGAACTTCGTGCCGGCGAAACTTTAAGAGTAGATACCGGATGTATAGTAGGGTTTACTCAGGATATAGATTACGATATCGAATTTATAGGAGGTATTCGTAATACTGTTTTTGGCGGAGAAGGTTTGTTTTTTGCGAGATTACAGGGGCCGGGAACGGTGTATATACAATCCCTACCGTTTAGCCGTTTAGCTGGTCGTGTTTTGGCAGCTTTACCTCGAGGAAACAATAAAAAAGGAGAAGGTAGTATTCTGGGAGGATTAGGAGATTTACTTGATGGTGATAATAGATTTTAACAGATTATTTTTAGTTTTAAGTTAATATTTAGATATTTTTTAATATTTTTAGAGAATATAAGGAACCATTTTTGCCTATTTATAATTTTACCCAAATCGGAATTATTAACTAAAACTAAACGAATTAACTATGGCAAGAGCAATGTTGGAGTATACCAAAACTGTACTTAGTAAAGTTAGTTTTGATACTGCGTTGTTTTGCAAAGAAGTACAAAAGGCCCTTCAAAGATTACTGCCGTATGAAATAGAAGAGCTAAAGGTTTTTATAGAATCTCTTGTACAGCAGAACCCGGAATTAGATCAATGTTTAATTTATCTAGAAGCATAAGAAAAAGCGACCCTATAATGGTCGCTTTTTTTATTTTAAGAGGATATTCATTTAAGTTTATCCCTAGGAAAGGAGTTTCTGGTGTTTTAAGATTAGTGTTTTTTTAATTATAAAGCGCTCTCATTTGACAATTAGAGATTAATACATCTAAAAATCATATGGTAAGGCGTTAGTATAATTATAAATTACGAATGATAACAGGTTGTGTTTTAATATGATTGTTTTGTTATCTTGTTAAATATAAGTAATTTAATATGCTCTAATCCGGCCTTTATGAAACATTATTTTACTGCACTTTTTGTGCTCGTCAGTGTACAGATTTTTGCCCAGGATCCCTTCTTAACCATCACATCTCAAGATTCTATTGATGACCAACCCCGCTTAAAATCAAGCCTGGGGGTTAATATGAAATTAAATGGTTATTTAGATCTTTTTGGAGGGTTAAACGATAACGAAACTTTTAATGTAGGATTAATTAATGTCTTCGGGACGGATGACGATAAAAGTCTTAATGCCGATTTGTATCAGACTCAGATTAGGTGGAGCACTTTTATAGTTACAAAAAATGGTAAAAAAATCAAGGCGGTTGTAGAATCTGATTTCTGGGGAGGAGACGGTAAGTTCAGGTTGAGAAAAGCTTATGTTGAAACTGAACACTGGCAAATTGGACAAATGTGGAATAATTTTGGAGATGAAGATATCTGGCCGGATATCATGGAACTGGAAGGGCCACCTTCAGGAGTCTGGCTGAGAAGTCCCCATGTAAAATACATGAATACTTTCGGGAATCCGAATTGGATTTATGAGGCTAGTCTGGAAGCTCCGCTGGATACAAATTTTATTTATGCCGAATATCAGCCTTTACTGGAAGAAGCAGACCAGTTTATGCCGGATATTACTTTTGCAGTAAAATATAAAAGGGATTGGGGGCATTTAAGATTGTCGTCAATTTTACGAAGTATTCGTTATAAAATAGATGATGATCTTGATAAATTTTTGGGATATGGTGTAAGTTTTAGCGGAAATTATCAACCAAAATTAAATAATCTTCAGTTTCAACTGGTTGGAGGTAAGGGTATTTCAGCCTATCTAACCACAGTCTCTGGAGGAGGTTTTGACGGGTATCCGGTAGGGGTAAACGATGTTAAGGCTACACCGGCATTTGGAGGATGGATTTCTTACAGTTATTATATCACAAAAAAATTACATCCTAATGTGGTGTTTGGAGCGACGAGGTTTCAGTTAGATAATTCTGAACGGCTTTTAATTCATGAAGCCTTGGAAGATGCTACGGTATTCGTTGAAGGCGATTTTATTCATAAGCATTATTATGGTATTTTTAATGTGATGTATGATGCCTACGAACGCATGACTATAGGTTTGGAACTGGATTATGGTATAAAGACCATTGAAGTGGACGGTAGTGTAAACGATATAAATCGTTCTATAGACAAAAGTCGGGATGCCATGCGTATAAGTTTTGGTTTCATGTATAATTTTTAGAATAAACGGGAAAGGGCAGTTATGGAAACTACAGATAAAGATTTAGAGGAATTAAAATTTCCCATAGGGCAGTTTATATGTCCGGATCCTATATCCAAACAGCATATCAAGTCGTGGACAGAGGTATTGGAGCGTTTTCCGAAACATTTAAACGCTCTGGTAAAACCATTGACAGATCACCAGTTAAACTGCGAATACAGGCCGGGAGGCTGGACAGTAAGACAGGTTATTCACCATCTGGCCGATAGTCACCATCATAGCTATACACGATTTAAATGGACGTTAACAGAAGATGCGCCATTAATTAAAGCATATAATCAGGATAAGTGGGCCGATCTTGAAGATGCCAAACATTCCCATATCAGTGCTTCGCTTTTACATTTAGAGGCAATCCACAAAAAGCTAGTCTGCCTGATCCGCAATTTAGAAGAATCCGATCTTAACAGGTATTTTGTTCATCCGGAAACAAACCGAAAAGTCTATTTAAAAGAGAATATTGGTATTTATGCCTGGCATAGCCAGCATCACTATGCTCATATAGTAAAGGCTCTGGAACAAAAAGGCTGGATTACTCTTTAAACCATTTTATATTGCAGCCAATACTGGGTTTCTGAACTTTTGAGTTTGGTGTTCCGGACAGTATACAATCTAAGGCGTGTCGAATATCTTCACCGGTAACAGGTATGTTATTTCCCGGTCTGGAATCGTCTAATTGTCCGCGATATTGTAGTTTTAAATTGGTATCGAAAACATAAAAATCTGGCGTGCAGGCAGCGTCATAAGCCTTTGCAACTTCCTGAGTCTCATCAAATAAATACGGGAAATTATAGCTTTCAATTTTTGCGTGTTCTTTCATTTTATCGGGCGCGTCCTGAGGATAATTTTCAATATCATTGCTTGAAATGCCCATAAAACCAAACCCTTTTTCTTTATAATCGTTTGTTAATTGTACTAAGGCTTTATTTACATGTTTTACAAAAGGGCAATGGTTACATATAAAAAAGATTACCGTACCTTGCGACCCCTTTAAATCTTGTAAGCTATAGATTTTATCTGAAATTGTATCCCAAAGCGTAAAGTCTGGAGCCTCGGTTTGTAAGGGCATCATATTAGATGGAGTATTGGCCATAAGTGTAAAGTTTGAATCAAAGTTCGCAATAATTTGTACTTTTAAAAAATGAAAGAGACCATAAATTTTGAAAATTTTTCTGCCGTTGATTTACGTGTAGGCACCATAATAGACGTTCATGATTTTCCCGAAGCCAGAAACCCTGCCTATCAGTTACATATCGATTTTGGGGATTTAGGCGTTAAAAAGACGTCTGCTCAGATTACTGCGTTATACAAAAAGGAGGAACTAGTAAATCGTCAGATTGTGGCAGTGGTTAATTTTCCAAAAAAGCAGATTGCAAAATTTATGAGTGAATGTCTGGTATTAGGAGCTGTAAAGCATAAAGATGTTATGTTGTTGCACCCAGAAGTTAAAGTAGAAAACGGTACACCGGTACTATAATAGCTTATGCAGGACATAGATCTGGTTAAAATTTATTTTAACAGCAATGGAGTGTGGGTTTTAAATGCAGCTCTTGCTGTTGTAATGTTCGGGGTAGCGTTAACTATAACCAAACAAGATTTTAAAACTTTATTCAAACAGCCAAAAGTGGTAGCAGTAGGGATTTTATCTCAGTTTTTCCTCTTGCCTTTACTGACATATTTAGTAGTTATAATTATACATCCGAAACCGAGTATTGCTCTCGGAATGATGATGGTGGCTGCGTGTCCGGGAGGTAATATTTCAAATTTTATAAGTCATCTGGCGAAAGGAAATACAGCCTTGTCCGTAAGCTTAACGGCCTTGTCTACTGGTTTGGCCTTGTTTATGACTCCTTTAAATTTTCAGTTTTATGGTAACCTGTATTCTCCTACATCTCAATTGTTACAGCATATAGCCTTGCAGCCTCTGGATTTGTTTAAGGTTATCATTCTAATATTAGGGCTTCCATTAGGTGTAGGAATGGTACTAAGACGTTATAAAGAAACTTTAGCGCTTAGAATATCCAATATACTCAAACCACTTTCTATTGTTGTTTTTATTGGTATTGTAATTGTGGCATTATTCCAGAACCTGGATGTTTTTAACGCTTATATTCATTCGGTTTTGGTTTTGGGGATTGTTCATAACCTTATGGCCATAGCTTTAGGATTATTTATTGCCAAAGTCTTTGGCCTTTCATTTAAAAATCAAAAAACCATAGCTATAGAAACCGGAATTCAGAATTCGGGACTGGGTTTACTTTTAATTTTTACATTTTTTAATGGCCTGGGAGGTATGGCTATAATAGCTGCTTTCTGGGGTGTGTGGCATATAATTTCGGGCTTACTAATTGCGTATTACTGGTCCAAAAAATCAATTTAAATTCATGAGAAAACGTCAGACAGGTTTGCACTTTTTACGGGCTTACATCGGTTTAGGACTTTTCTTTTATTATAGAAGAATTACAGTGAAAAATCGGGAAAATATTCCTGAAAAAGGACCGGTATTACTATTGGCAAACCATCAGAATGCCTTGTTAGATGCTTTGTTGCTGGCGACAAAGTCCGGACAGTTTTGTTATTATTTAACTCGTGCCAGCGTGTTTAAAAAGCCTGTTATTGCAAAGTTTTTAAGGGGACTTAATATGTTGCCTGTTTACAGAGTGAGAGATGGTTGGAATTCCATTTCTAATAATAATGAAATTTTTGATTCCTGTACAGATATACTGAGTTTAAATAAGACTATTGTAATCTTTCCGGAAGGAAGTCACGCCTGGGTGCGAAAGGTAAGACCGTTAAGCAAAGGCTTTACACGGATTGTATTTGATTTTAAAGCGAAATATCCGGAATTAGATTTACAATTAGTTCCTGTGGGTATTAATTATGAGGATGCTTTAGATTACGGTAACGAGGTTCTGTTGAATGTGGGAACACCTGTTTCTGCCAGTGGTTTTACTAAAACCGATAGTAAAAATGAGGTGAAGTTATTAAGAGAAACGGTACAGCATAAATTACAGCGCCTTACCACGCATATTGCGGATGATACTTATCATGAAAAAGAAAAGGAACTTGAAACCTTAGAAGCTAATTTTTTAGAGCCCGAAACTGTAAATCATTACCTGGAACATAAGGAACAATTAAAAGGATTTATCAGGCAAAAATCGGCTTTAAAAGAATTAAAGCAGTTTTTTAATATTCTTGTTAAGCTTGCTGTTTTCCCAGCGTATTTGTTATGGACAAAAGTATTTCGTCCTAAAATAAAGGAAATTGAATTTATTTCTACGTTTCGATTTGCTTTAGCTATTACTCTGGTTCCTGTGTGGCTGCTAATCGTTGGTTTGGTTTTAGGTAGTGTATTAGGCTGGACAGCAGGAGTAAGCTGGTTGCTAACTGTATTGTTGTTGCAATTGCTTGCAGTTAAATTATAAGCCGTTTATTCTCAATTTATAGTATAAAAAAAGCCATTCGAAAATGGCTTTTTTTATACGTTTTGTTATGTGGATATTTATTATATATCGTCAAAATCGATGTCTGTAAACTTATCGGCAGAATTATGAACTACTTCCACGTTTTCAGCAACTACTTCATCCAGATAATCTTTTTTGAAATCTTTCTGATGACGCTCGCTTATAACTTCATCTCCTTTTTCATTAATAATGTAATCCGTCATTTCTTCTAAAATCTCTCTAAATTCAGAAAAGTCTTCTTTGTAAAGATATATTTTATGTTTTTTGTAGTGGTACGACCCATCGTCGTTAGTAAACTTTTTACTTTCGGTAACCGTTAGGTAATAATCTCCTGCTTTTGTAGCTCTAACATCAAAGAAATATGTTCGTCTTCCAGCTCGTAATACTTTAGAAAAAATCTCCTCTTTCTCCATCATGTCATTATTATTCATAGTCATTTTTGCTATTAATAAGATTTATAAATGTTTAATTTATGTTGCTATTAATTTGTTGAAATGAAAAGCAATTTGCTTTCAAAAATCTAAAAAAAAGAGTTACCAACCAACAAATTATGATATTTCTTTTTCACTAAGTTGCTTTAAATATAGGGTTTTGTAGTATCCCTCTTTGTTAATTAGGGAGTTATGTGTACCCTCCTGAATGATTTTACCATTGTCTAATACTATAATTTTGTCAGCATTTTTAGCCGAAGACACCCTGTGACTCACTATAATAGTGGTTTTTCCGTTAGCAATTTTGTATAAATTAGATAAGATTTTCTCTTCGGTTTCGGTGTCGACTGCAGAAAGACAGTCGTCGAAAAGTAAAATTTTAGGATCTTTAATAATAGCTCGGGCTATTGATACCCGTTGTTTTTGTCCGCCGGACAGGGTAATTCCGCGTTCACCCAGAACAGTATTATAGCCCTGAGCAAATTTTACAATATTTTTATGTACTTGTGCTTGTTTAGCTGCCTGAATAACTTCTTCTTCGGTTGCATCTTCCTTACCAAACATGATGTTGTTCTTTATAGAGTCTGAGAATAAAAAGGCATCCTGCGGAACATAGCCAATACTATCTCTTAAACTGTATAAATTCAATTTGTTGATGGCAGTGTTATCTATAGAAATTTCACCGGAATTACAGTCATATAAACGCCCGATTAAGTCAAGTATAGTCGATTTTCCAGATCCTGTTTTTCCTATAATAGCCAGAGTTTCTCCGTGTTTAATGTCAAAAGTTACGTTTTTTAAGGCTTCAATATTGGTGTCGTCGTAGGTAAAGGATACATTTTTAAAGGCGATATCTCCGGTAATATGTGAAGGTGTTTCAACCGTATTTTTAATTTCCGGCTGAATATCTAAAAATTCATTAATACGTTTTTGAGAGGCTTCCGCCTGTTGAATGATTGAGGTTACCCAGCCAACAGTAGCTACCGGCCATGTAAGCATATTAACATATATAATAAATTCGGCAATGGTTCCCAGACTTTCAATTTCGCCATTAATATATTGCATGCCTCCAATGTAAATCACGATAAGGTTACTAATACCAATAAGTAATACCATCATAGGAAAAAATAAGGCCTGAATTCTTACTAAAGCTAATTGCTTGTCTTTACTACCTTCAGATAAAGATTCAAAATTCTTAGAGGTTTGTGGTTCTATGCCGTAGGCTTTTATTACCGAAATGCCACTAAAACTCTCTTGAGTAAAGGTCGATAATTTAGATAAATAGACCTGAACCGTAGTACTTCGTTTATGGATTTCTTTACTCAGTTTATAAATAGCTACAGATAGAATAGGTAAGGGGATAACCGTGTATAACGTAAGTTTAGGGGCTTCGCTGTACATGTATACCAAGGCAATTATGAATAATGTAATTGTATTGATGCTATACATAATGGCAGGTCCGGCATACATACGAACCCGACCAACATCTTCACTGATGCGATTCATTAAATCGCCCGTTCGGTTTTTTTTGTAAAAGTTTAAAGAGAGTCTTTGATACTGCTGGTAAATTTCATTTTTTAAATCGTATTCAATATACCGAGACATATTTATAATAGTCTGACGCATTAAAAAGGTGAAAATACCTGCGATAACAGCAGCACCAATGATATAAAAAATATCTTCTAAAAGCTCTGATTTTACTATGGCTATCTCTGAAATTTTTCCAGCCTTGTAATCTTCGACCACTTTAAAGATTTCTCTTACAAAACGAGGAGTGAATAGCAGAAAAATACGAGCTACTATGGTAATAATAATTCCTAATAATAAGTGATATTTATACTTAAAGAAATATTTATTTAAATGTTGAAGTTCTTTCATTAAGGTATTGTGAAAAAATATGTTAAAAGAAGGTTTTAACGCGAAAACGTTTGCGGATATGATAATTTAGATTTAAATTTGACCAATGTTTTTAGAGATAATTTAATAAAAAACAACATTAACTTAAAAATAACTAAAAATGATTTCAGACGTTATTAGTGCAAAAGATCTTCATAAAGTAGATCCTGTGTTTGGTCAGGTATCTTTTAATAATCATGAGCAAATAGTATTTTGCAACGACAAAGATACAGGTTTAAAAGCAATTATTGGTATTCATAACACAGTATTAGGACCTGCGTTGGGAGGAACTAGAATGTGGAATTATAATAACGAATGGGAAGCTTTAAACGATGTATTGCGTTTATCTCGTGGAATGACTTACAAGTCAGCAGTTACCGGTTTGAATTTAGGAGGTGGTAAAGCTGTAATTATAGGGGATGCTAAAACGCAAAAGACACCGGAATTAATGAAAAAATTCGGTGAGTTTGTACATTCTTTAAGCGGGAAGTATATTACGGCTGAAGACGTTGGTATGGAAACTGCCGATATGGATTTAGTTCGTGAAGTAACACCTTATGTAACGGGAATTTCAGAATCTAAAGGAGGTGCAGGAAATCCGTCTCCAATTACTGCTTTTGGCGTGTTTATGGGGATGAAAGCTGCTGCTAAATTTAAGTTTGGTAACGATAATTTAGAAGGTAAATCAGTTTTAGTTCAGGGTATTGGTCACGTTGGTGAGTCTTTGGTAGAGCATCTGGCTAACGAAGGTGCTAAAGTTATCATCAGCGATATTAACGAAGACCGTCTTGAAGCTGTAAGTAAAGCGTATGGAGCACAAATTTATCGCGGTCAGGATTTATATACTGAAGCTGTAGATATTTACGCACCTTGTGCTTTAGGAGCCACTATTAACGACGAAACAATTAATAAACTAAATGTACAGATTATTGCTGGAGCCGCTAACAACCAGTTAGCTAACGAGCAGGTACATGGCGCAATTTTACAGGAACGCGGTATAGTTTATGCTCCGGATTTCTTAATTAATGCCGGTGGTATTATTAATGTTTATGCCGAGTTGGAAGGGTATGGCAAGCAGGAGATTATGCGCAAAACTGAAAATATCTATAATACAACTTTAGAGATATTGACCAATGCAGAAGTAAATAATATTACAACAAACCTTGCTGCATTACATGTTGCTAAAGAAAGAATTGAGACTCGAAAAAAAGAGAACAATAAATAATTTATTTAGCTTAAAAAGCTTATTTTTGCAAGGCGAAAGTTAATCAACTTTCGCCTTTTTAATTTATTAAGAGTCAGTTAGACTAATTATTCATATCATCTTGTAAAAGATGTTTAAAAGTTCTTTGTAACCATGCTTAACAGAAGACATATTCGTGTAAAAGTAATGCAGACCATTTATGCCTTTAATGGCGGTGAAAGTGATGATTTTAGTAAAGATCAAAAATTCTTAGTGCAGAGTCTGGAAGACATGTACAATTTGTATTTACTGCAATTATCTTTACTTATTGAAGTTCAGAAAAAAGCAGAAGATGTTTTAGATAAGTCTTCTTTAAAGCATTTACCTACAGCAGAGGATAAAAATCCAAATCGAAAATTTGTAAATAATGAAGTATTGCAACTTCTAAAGAATAACCGTGCATTAAAAGATGCTATAGAGCAGTATGGTGTTAAGAACTGGGATCTGGACGATGAGTATGTAGAGGTTATTTACAAGGCCATTCTAGCCAGCGATATTTATAAGGAGTATATGCAAACTCGAACTTCCGATTTTAAGGAAGACAAGCATTTTGTAGTTGATGTTTTTAAAGAAATAGTTGCGCCTAACGAAAAGTTGTACGATTATCTCGAAGATAAAAACTTAACCTGGTTAGACGATTTACCAACAGTAAACACCAACATTTTAAAGTTACTTAGAAAAGTAAAGCCTACAGTTGCTGATAATTATTTTACGCCAAAGTTATTTAAAGATTTAGACGATAAGGAGTTTGCAATTAAACTGTTTAAGAAAACCATATTAAACCAGTCTAAACTTAATGAAGCCATAGACCAGAAGGCGAAAAACTGGGAAGCAGAACGTATAGCTCAAATAGATTATATTCTTATGCAAATGGCAGTGTGCGAAATTCAAAACTTTCCTTCCATTCCGGTAAAAGTATCGATTAACGAATACCTTGAAATCGCAAAAGAATACTCTACTCCAAAGAGCAGCATTTTTATAAATGGTATTTTAGATAAGCTTGTAAAAGAGTATCAGGAGAAGGGTACTTTAAATAAAGTAGGGCGAGGGTTGATGTAAAAGGAAATAATTATTACTTTTATGACCTCAAAAAACATTATCATGAAAAAAATAATACTAGGATTAAGTACATTATGCTTAATCGCTTTTACGTCTTGTAAAGACGATGCCTCAAAAAAAATCAGTGATGAAAATGTAGCAGAAGCAGCAGAACGCGATGCAAATGCTTCTAAGTTTCCGGTAATTACTTTCGAAGAAACCGAGCACGATTTTGGTGAAATTGAGTCAAAAACTGCCGTAGAAACAGTTTTTAAATATACTAATACAGGAGATGCTCCTTTAGTAATTACTAATATTGCTACATCTTGTGGTTGTACTGTACCTAAAGACTGGAGTAAAGAACCTTTAGCACCTGGGGCTACTGGACAATTTACTGTAAAATTCAACGGGTCTGGAGCTAATAATGTAACGAAAACTATTACTGTATCTTCTAATACCGAAACCGGTAAAGATTTAGTAAAGATTAAAGCTTTTGTTAAGCCTGATGCTAACGCAACAAGCCAGATTCAAAAGACTAAGGCACCTCAAATGCAATCGTAATCATGGGAGAAGGAATAAGTTCTTTTTTGCCGTTTATTTTAATGTTTGTAGTCGTGTATTTTTTCATGATTGCACCACAAATGAAACGTCAAAAAAAGGAAAAGAAATTCGCTGCTGAATTAAAGCGTGGCGATCGTGTTGTTACCAAGAGTGGTATGCACGGTAAAATTGTAGATTTAAACGATAAAGATAACAGTTGTGTTATTGAAACCTTAGCGGGTAAAATTAAGTTTGAACGTTCATCCATTTCTATGGAAATGAGCGAACCTTTAAACAAGTCAACTGATACACCCTCTAAAAAATAAGGGGTATTCGTTTAAAATATTGAACTAAAAAAGGCTTCCAATGGGAAGCCTTTTTTATTAGTAAATTGTAAGGGTAATTATTTCTGAACGGAATCGGCATGAAAGAACTTAACAACATCATTTAATTGCGATGAGTCAAAGTCTCCGGCTTCCAGTGCTTTTCCTAATTTGATTATTTGTGATGGTTTCATATTGTCGCCTAAAACACGTAATACGCCAAACCCTAGTTCGTCAGAGCTTCCAAAAACGATAAGTTCGTCTATAGAGGCTTCATCATCTCCTAAGTATTTTAAGGTGAATTTTCCGTGTTTACTATGGGCATCCATCAGGTCGTTATACGATTTGTTTTTAAGAATTTCGCCAACCTTAGCCAGTTCTGTATTATAAGCTTCTAGTTGCATATCACTTTTTTTGTATCCTAAAAAATTTAAGTGTTTAATCGATTTTACTGTTTGTTTCTGGTCTTCGGTTAATTTGGATTCATCGAGGCTTAACATAGACACTGGTAAATCTATTGTAGTAAAATTTTCAGCTTCCTGATGATCTACAAAGTAAGTTTGCAGGGTAGGTTCCGATTTGCAACTTGTGATAAGTAAGCTTAAAAAACAGATGTAAAATATATAATGTAAGGATTTCATATTCTGATTGATTTTAATGTACCCTCTGCATGTTTTATTATGCAGAGGGTATATGTTTTTATTTGTTTTTTTCCTTGTCTAAATGTTCTCCTCCAGGGATATTCATTTTACTGGTAAGTTTAGAGATTTCATTTAAGTCTATATCGCCGGTTAATAAAGCGATTACAGTTTCTATTTCTCGTTTTTTACCATTGACTTCTATATTGGCATCTTTGGTTAAATCGCCGATACCGTTAACAAAAATCAGGAGTTCTTTTACGTGATCTTCGTCGCGTCCTTCTTTAACATAGAATTTTACTTCCGATCCATCGTCTTTAACTTCCATTAACTCTTCAAGACCTCCCTTTTTGGATTTCATCCAACCGGAAATGTCTGTGGCAATGGCTTTGTCATCGGTAATGATGGTTTTAAAACTGGTTATACTATTTACCATGTTTAAATAAGCCTGCGATTCAGGGTCATCTGTACTTATGTCCAGCTTAGCCAGCATTTTAAACATTTTAGGTTTAATGTTAACATAGGTAACATTCGGATTTTCGCTGTATTTTTCGAAAATAGTTTGTGCCATTACACTTGCAGGAAGGATAAAAATGGCCAATAATAACAAGATTAACTTTTTATTCATTGTTTTTAAATTAGGATATATTAGCGTTTTCATGATATATTATTTTTTTGTTTTAAAAATGATGTTAGAGGATTGTTCGAGTTCGTCTATATAATTTAAAGTAGAAACTCCTTTGTTATAACTGTTTAAATAGTTAACTGTAGAAGTCCCTTTATTTAGGGATTTAGAAATTAATTCTAAAGATTTTACCACTTCGTTATAGGCTAACTGTGGATCCTGTATTGTTCCTAAATCGTCCTGGGTCGTAAAACTTTGCGTGCTTTTTAAATAGAAGCCTAACATGAGTACCGATACAGCTGCGACAGATAACCACGAATAAATGTGTCTTTTTTTAGGTTGTAATGGAATGTCTTTGGTAAACCGCTCCTGCTGACTTGTTTTAAAATACGCAAACAAAGGTTTGTACATTTCTAAATGAGGGGGAATAGTCTCATTTTGAAAATATGTTCTTAAGTACGCCTCTTCTTTAATTGAGGTTTCTCCGTTCTCGTACTTTTCTATTAGTTTTTCTATATTATTTAATACCATAATTATGCGTATTAGTTAATTTTTCTCGAATTGTTTTTCTGGCACGCGATAAAGCGACTCTTACTGCTGTGTTATTCATGTCCAGCATTTTTGCAATTTCATCTAAATCGTATTGCTCTATATCTCTCAGTTGAATAATTAAACGCTGTTGTTCTGGCAAACCTTCAATTATTTTTCCAACCCAGCTTAAACTATCTTCTGTTTCCACTTGCTTTTGTAAACTGGTCTGGTGGTCTTCGTAATTACTATGTACTATTTTTAAATTTTGTGCCTGTTTCGACTTTAACTTATCGTAACACAGGTTTTTTGTCATGGTCATGGAAAATGCTTCTATGTTTTTATAACTCGACATTTTCTTTTTATTATTCCATAGTTTAATCAGAATTTCCTGAGTTGCATCTTCGGCTTCTTCATTAGAAATCAGTAAACGTTTAGCCAAACGATATACCTTATCTTTAAAAGGCATCACTATGTTTAAAAATTCCGATTGGTTCATTTTTTGATTGATTAATAATCTACTTGTGGTTATTTGTAATTACGACGAATGACAAGTTAATTTGTTACAATTTATTTTTTAGCCACTTAAAATTCGAGTAAATTTAACCTTTTAAAATATGTTTTATGCCCCGATTTTATCGATTGCTCTTACTCAGTTTTATAGCTTTAACTTTTACGTCTTGTTTTAAAGATCAGGACGACAACCCAGTCGCTTCTCAGGATATCAATGATTTTGTTTGGAAAGGTTTAAACACGTTTTACCTCTATAAGGACGAAGTACCGAATTTAGCCGACAACAGATTTACTTCCGATTCTGATTATTTAAAATATTTGTCCTCTTATACCGAGCCGGAAGATTTGTTTTACAGTCTATTATATAATCGAAACACCGAAGACAGATTCAGCTGGATTACCGATGATTATATCGCCTTAGAACAACAATTTAGCGGACAGAGTACTACCCATGGAATGGAATATGGCTTAGTAAAGTTTGCAAATAGTAATGCGGTATTTGGTTATGTGCGTTATGTTTTACCTAATACCGATGCCGATATTAAAGGGGTAGAGCGTGGATATTTGTTTAATAGAGTAGACGGAGAATATTTGTATTATAATTCGTCTTCTGATACTAATATTGGTTTAATGTCGGGATCTGCTTACAGTATCGGTCTTGCTGGATATAACAATCAGGGCACCACTAGCACCAGTGATGATAGTATAGAGTCTATAGATGAAGAAATAGCACTTGTGAAATCTGAGTATACCGAAAATCCTGTTTACATCAATAAGGTAATAGCGTTGAACAATCAAAAAGTCGCTTACCTCATGTACAATGGGTTTACAGGAACCGATGCTTTCGATTCGCAGTTAAACAGTGTTTTTGGTGCGTTTAAAAGTGCAGGTGTAACAGATTTAGTGTTAGATTTACGGTATAATCCGGGTGGTTCTGTAAGAACAGCAACCTGGCTGGCTTCAATGATTACAGGGCAATTTACGGGAGATGTATTTGTAAAAGAACAATGGAACAGCGACTGGCAGAGCTATTTCGAAAACCAGAATCCGGAAGCTTTACTTATTCCTTTTGTTGATGTTATGGAAAAACAGAATTCCAATAACAGTACAACCTTTAAAGAAACAATTAATAGTTTACAATTAAGTAGGGTTTATGTATTGACTACACAAAGTACTGCTTCTGCAAGTGAGCTTATAATTAATGGATTAAAACCTTATATAGAAGTAATTCAGATAGGTGATGTAACAACAGGAAAATATCAGGCTTCCAGAACGCTTTACGATTCTCCCGATTTTAGTAAAAGCGGTGTAAATCCAACTCATACTTATGCTATGCAACCTTTAATTTTCAAATCTTTAAATGCAGAAGGAGTAACTGATTATTATGACGGATTAACACCTGATATAGCGATAAGGGAACATTATGGTAATTTAGGCGAACTGGGAAGCATAACAGAGCCTTTATTACAGATTGCTTTAGCTCAGATTACCGGTACGGACAGAGCGGCTTTTCAATCAGATAATTTTGAATATACCTATTTAAGCGATAGTAAGGGATTACTACCATTACCCAATGCCATGTATTTAAACGAATAATTTATGCATAATACTTATTTTAACTGGAGTACAGGCAAAGATTCTGCTCTGGCTTTATTCGAATTACAACAGGATAAAACCTACGATGTTAAAAAATTAGTTACTACAATTAACTCGCATTACAAACGGGTGTCTATGCACGGATTACGGGAAGAACTTGTAAAACAGCAAACAGATGCGATTGGGCTCCCGGTGCAGTATATTGCCTTACCTGAAGCGCCTAATATGGAAGATTACAGTACTATAATGACCAATGCGACCAATCAGTTAAAAGCAGACGGTTTTACGCATGCTGCTTTTGGTGATATTTTTTTGGAAGATTTAAAATTTTATCGGGAAATGCAATTGCTGGAAGTAGGATTGACAGGTGTTTTCCCTTTGTGGAAGCGCGATACGAGACAACTTATGACCGACTTTTTGAATTTAGGATTTAAAGCTATAGTTGTTACCGCCAATGCTAAATATTTTTCTGAAAATTTTGTAGGGACTGTGTTAACCGAGGAGGTAATAAATAATTTACCTGATGGTGTAGACCCTTGTGGAGAAAACGGTGAGTTTCATACCTTCTGTTTCGATGGGCCAAATTTTAATACAGCCATACCTTTTAAGATAGGAGAGAAGACCTACAGAGAATATCCTGCACCAGATAATTCAACAGAGGCTGTTGGATTCTGGTATTGCGATTTACTCCCTTTGTAACCGTTTAATCTTCTTCGAAAATGACGTGTTGGTAAGCTCCCAGATCAGGATTGGAAGTCCTGTTAATGTTTAATATATCGAATGGAACAAGATTCGAAAATAAAGTCGAACCGGCATTTTTGGCAGCTGAATTATCACCTATAATCAGTTCGTTTTCCTCCGGGTTTTTAAAATCCGGGGCTTCGTTTAAAATCATGTTTTCATAATGCTCCGTGTTTTCAAAATCGTAATTAGAACCATCAAAATTATTCGAGGCTGATTTTTGAAAACGCGCCAGACAATTGGTAAACTTAAAATTAAATACTACGGCATCATCTTCAAGTTCATCAATTATAAATTCCGGATTATCATTTCCAAAAATGATACAGTTATTAAAGTTAGCTTCGTTTAAATCGGCTAAATAGGCAGTGTCATTTTCATCCAGTTCAAAATTATTGATTAACAGCGCAGGATATTGTCTGAAGCTACTTCTCCAGTAATTGGCAATGGTACTATGAGTAACATTGTATTTTCCGCCCAAAGTAGCAGCGAATGAGGTTTGACCGCTGTTGTTAATAACCAGGTTATTGGCCGTAATAGAGGTGTTTCTTCCTAAAATACCAAAATTACTGCTATTGTAGATTTGTGTGTTAGTTAAGGTTAATTTTTCCTCGTTTGGATTCCCTTCACTTAAAATGCCTATGGTCGCATTTTTTATGGTGGCATAATTAAAATGATTGTTAGTACTATTGTTAAATAACCAGATTGTACCCCATTGTCCTGGTATATCTGCAAAAAGAGGTTCCATACGATCCCCTTCAAAAATTACTTCATTTTCAAGGGTTTCCTGATCATTACTATAAGTCCCGTTTACATGAATAGAAGCGCCTTCAGCTATAAATAATCCGGAATTGGCATGGAAATGTAATCTGGCACCAGCATTAATTGTTAGTGTTTTGGTGTTGTCTACGGCAGCATATCCATAGATTACATAAGGTTTTTCGTTAGTAAAGGTTAATTCTTCATCGGTTAAATAACGCCCTTGGATATTAGATTCTAATACTTCTCCATTAACTTCTACACTCAAAGTTTCAATCAGCCCGTCATTGTCTTTGGAAGGGTAAATGAATGTAGCGTCCTGTACTAAAGTTACCAATTCTATAGTTTGCTGATTAGCTCCAGAATCGAATGCAATCTGATCGGTATACAAATAGGTGTTTTCAGTATTTTTAAAATCGTTATAATCTATAGTGGTTTCAATAAAAACATACATACTGTCTTTTGCAAGGATTTCTATGTTTTCGAAAGATTTTCCCGGTATTCCGTCAACATTTAAACGGTAGCCGGAATTTTCTCCTCGTTGCAATTGTAACGATGGAATAACAATATCTTCGTTGCTGTTGTTGTATACTTTTAGATTATATGTGCTGGAACCTATATTTGAAAATACAGTATCTAAATATATGGTATCTCTGGAAAAGCTAAGCTGACCTTTACTTGGTGAAAAATCGAAATCCTTACGGCAGGAACTCCAAAGCGATAAAAATATAAGACAACAAAAAAAGTAGAAGATACGTTTCATAATATTTGGTTATTCCTTTGAATTGAGGAAAGGGTAAATTTAAAATTTTAAAAAAGAAGATTTTTTAAATAAGGCTGTTTTATTGAAAAATAGCTTTAACATCTTCGGGGATGCGATATGGGCGTTTGGTTTGTGTATGGATTAAGCACCAATGCGTTTCTGCTGTAAATAAAAGCTTATTTGTAGCTTCATTGTACAGTTCTACAATTCGGATGGATTTTACTCCGGAAGCTTCCTTTATATAAGTTTTTAACATGAGCTTATCGCCTAAAAGCGCTTCTCCTTTATAGTAAATATGATGTTCTATAACAACCCAAATGTATAATTCCTGCATTTCTGGGGTAGCAGCAGCTTTCCAGTGTGCTTTAGCGATGTCTTGCGCCCAGTCCAGATAGCGTACATTGTTTACATGGTTTAAATCGTCCAGGTCGTCCTGGGTAACGGTAACGCTTAATTGGTAAGATTTCATACCTTAGTTTTTAGGTGTAACCTTTACTTCAAACATTTTATCCCAGCGTTTACCTGTAATAAACAGGGTTTTCGTGTCCGGATTAAAGGCCATGCCATTTAAAACATCTAAGCCTTGATGTTGCGTAACTTTTTTCTTTAAAGAAGAAAAATCGATAACACCTTCTACAGCACCGTTTTTAGGGTTTATTATAGCCACTCCGTCTTTTTGGTAAATGTTTGCATAAATTTTACCGTCTATCCATTCCAGTTCGTTTACACGACCAATTTTTCCCTTATTTGTATATATCTGAATGTAATCTTTTTCTTCTAGAGTTTCAGGGTCCAGAATCCAGATTTTTTCTGTACCATCGCTTTTGTAAAGTATTTTGCCATCGTTACAAAGTCCCCAGCCTTCTTTACTATTATTGTATTTAAAGGTCGATTTCTTTTCAAGCGTGTTTACGTCGTACACAAATCCGGTTCCTTTTTGCCAGGTAAGCTGGTATAAATTGTCGTTTAAAATAGTTAGGCCTTCGCCAAAATATTCGTTGGCCAGATTTATGTTTTTTAATACTTCCCCGGTTTTAAAATCTACTTGTCTCAGTTTAGATTCTTTATATTGTCCGGTACTTTCGTATAATTTTTTATTGTAAAATTCTAAGCCTTGAGTGTATGATGTTATATCGTGAGGATATTCGTTTAATAATTCGAAATTGTATACGGTAGGCGGTGTATCGTTTAATATTAAAAGCGGTTGTGTTACGGTTTGCGATTCTCCGTTTAAATATACTGTAGCTTTAATAATTTGCTTCCCTAATTTTTGTTCATTTAAAGGTGTGGAAGGGGTGATTTTTATATCATTTAAAAAATAAGCAACCGAGTCGAACGCGATGTTTTTCGGATTTTTTAGAGATACATTTAGGGTCTCATGCAAGGAAATCCCGTTGCCAGGAGCATTAGTTTTTATAGAAAAATCACTTTTTTTATCGTTGGAGCTACTGCCGCAGGAAAATAATAAAACATATAAAAAAGTGATAGTGAGTATGTTGGTTGTTTTCATCTTTGAAATTTAATTTAAAGCAAGGTATTTATTAAAAATCAGTTTAAAAAATCATTGCGTAAAAATAAAAAGGATGTATCTTTGCAGCGGCAAGTCCTACACAACCAGCTCCTGTTGAATCCTCCAGGGCGGGAACGCAGCAAAGGTAGATGGTCGTAGCGGTGTGATGTAGGTAGCTTGCCTTTTTTTGTGCCTTATTGTTTCGTAAAATTCACTTCTTTTTACGGTTTAAAAAATTGTATTTTTGGCGCGTTAACAATCCAAATTATTATGTCTAAAGTTGTTTTAATTACAGGAGGTTCTTCTGGTATAGGAAAATCTATTGGCGAATTTTTAAAGGAAAAAGGTTTTGTGGTTTACGGTACCAGCAGATCGCCTGAACGTTATGCTTCCAGTAGTTTTCCTATTTTAAAACTTGATGTTAGAGATGCCGATACCATTCAGACCTGTGTGCAATCGCTTTTAGAGTTAGAAGGTAAACTGGATGTTTTAATAAATAATGCTGGAGTTGGAATTACGGGACCAATAGAAGAAATCCCGATGGCGGAAATTAAAAATAATTTCGAAACTAATTTCTTTGGTCCGCTGGAAGTCATTAAAGCCGTCTTACCTCAAATGCGAAAACAAGGTGCAGGTTTAATTATAAATGTGACTTCCATAGCGGGTTATATGGGATTGCCTTACCGTGGAATTTATAGTGCCAGTAAGGGGGCTTTAGAGTTGGTTACTGAAGCATATAATATGGAGCTTAAAGATTTTAATATTAAAATGACCAATGTTGCACCGGGCGATTTTGCAACCAATATTGCCTCCGGTCGTTTTCATGCTCCAGTCCTTGAAGATTCTCCGTATAAACAATCCTATGGTAATACCCTGAAGTTAATGGATTCTCATGTAGATTCTGGTAAAGATCCTAAAGTTATGGCTCAGGCTATTTATAATATTATTAATACTAAAAAACCTAAAATACATTATAAGGTAGGGGAATTCATGCAGACTTTTTCCATCGTGTTAAAACGCATCTTACCAGACCGTATTTATGAAAAATTGCTTATAAATCATTATAAGTTATAATACGTAAACGTTTTCGTAGTTTTTGTTATAATTTTTTAAAAATCACATTAAAAGCGGTCTTAAAGTTGTAAATTAGCGGTGTATAAATTGCAACTAAAATTAAACTTAGAATAATGAAATTTTTTATTGACACAGCGAACTTAGCTCAGATTAAAGAAGCACAGGAATTAGGTGTTTTAGATGGTGTTACAACTAATCCGTCTTTAATGGCCAAAGAAGGTATTACAGGACATGACAACATTTTAAAACATTATGTAGATATCTGTAATATTGTTGATGGTGATGTAAGTGCAGAGGTAATTGCTACAGATTTCGAAGGTATGGTTAGAGAAGGAGAAGCTTTAGCTGAATTACACGAGCAGATTGTTGTTAAACTTCCAATGATTAAAGATGGCGTAAAAGCATGTAAATATTTTTCTGAAAAAGGAATAAGAACTAATGTAACTTTAGTATTCTCTCCTGGTCAGGCTATTTTAGCTGCTAAAGCGGGAGCAACTTACGTATCTCCTTTTGTTGGTCGTTTAGATGACATTTCTACAGATGGATTAAACCTTATTTCTGAAATC
This sequence comes from Formosa sp. S-31, assembly GCF_051172795.1. NCBI lineage: Bacteria > Pseudomonadati > Bacteroidota > Flavobacteriia > Flavobacteriales > Flavobacteriaceae > Formosa > Formosa sp. S-31. The sequence goes on along the minus strand of NZ_JAENDK010000009.1, from coordinate 38,715 downwards.
CGTCATATCTATGATAACTATGGATTCGAAACTCAGATTTTAGCAGCTTCTGTTCGTCATACTATGCACGTTATTGACTGTGCTAAATTAGGTGCCGATGTTATGACTGGTCCATTAAGCTCTATCGAAGGGCTTTTAAACCACCCGTTAACAGACATAGGTTTAGCTAAATTCTTAGAAGATTATAAAAAAGGAAACTAATTTTCTTTTTTTAGTATAAATTGAAACAGGCTGTCTAATTAGACAGCCTGTTTTTTTATAAATAATATTCAGTTTAATTTGTACCGTTTATAAATTTAGGTTTCATAATTAACATGGCCCAGGCCCAGTTCTGAGCATTTGCCGCATCGTTTTCAGCAACGCCTTTCAGTTCGTACATACCATCTCCTGCGAACATCTGGGAGTAACCTAGTTTTAGAGCAAAACCTTTGAAGGATTTTGAGTAAACCAGGTCTAATTCTGTTCCTAAAGATTTTTCTCCGCTGGCTAATTCCTGTTCTCCGCTAAAGTGTAAAATCTTAAATAATAGAGAAGAAGTTTCGTTTAATTTAAAATTAGCATTGGCGTGGATATCCACTAAACCAATGGAGTTGGCATGATTTCCAACATAAAAATAGTCCATGAATCCGTTGAATTTATGATTAGTTCCGTAAAGCGGGAAGAAAGCTCCGGTTTCACCGCCATCGGCATCATTACCGCTAATAATTTCAAATCCAAGGCCCAGACTAATGCCTTTAGTTATTTTGTAACTTGCATCCAGACCTAATAAATAAGCACCTTTAACGCTAAGGTCGTTTACCCGGTCTCCGGTTTGTAAAAAGGCATTCCCTGTAATTCCAAATGCTCCGGGAGTATATTCTAAATGAGTACCAATAGTTTGTAAGCTACTAACGCCGTATCCAGCATAAACGCGTTCTCCATCTATGGTTCTGAAATCCTGAAACGTATTGTTCAAAGCTAATATACTTGCTTTAAAAGTATTCCATTCTTTCTTTAAGTAAAGATATTGCATGGCTTTATAAGTAAAGAACCCCGGGTCTTCTGTATATTCATTCCCTGTATTAACAAATCCGCTGACATTACCAGCAATGCCATCGAAATCCTGATTGAAAGCCAAACCTAAGTCTAGCATAAACGATTCGTTTTTATATTGAACCAGGGCAGCGTCATGATTTCTTCCTTGCTGAGCCCAATCCAGGCCGCCCATAATGCGTTGATCGTCATATGAAATAACCTGACGTCCGATTTTGGTTGAAAATCCTGAACCGAGTTTTATATTAGCCCAGGCTTGAAAAATAGCAAAGGAATTATTGGTGTCTACTGGTTTTATTTGTCTGTTTTCCCCCCAGGTGAGTACATCTTGAAAACTAAGGTAAAAGGTGTAAGCACTGGATTGGTAAGCGGCGTTAATGCGTGCTCTTGTACTAATTGAAAAGCCGGGTTCGGTATTGTCTGGCATTATACTGCCAAAACCGTGTCTATATTCCGTTCTTGGCCTGAATTCTCCATCTAAAGTAAACTGGGCCTGTGCAAATTGAAATCCCGTTATCATCAGGATAGTGATTAAAATTTTATTTTTCATTTTTATGGATTTATTGGTTTGGTTCTGTTTTTAGTGTTCTAAAAAGTCTATTAAATGTTTTCTGTATTTGTAATAATTGTTATGCTCTAAAACGGATTTTCGCGTTCTGGGCCTTTTAAAATCTATATTTAAAACATCTCCAATTCTGGCTTTAGGTCCACTTGTCATCATTACTACGCGGTCTGCTAAAAAAATAGCTTCATCCACATCGTGAGTAATCATAATCGCGGTAATTTTTTCCTTATTCCAGATTTCAATCAGAATGTCCTGTAATTCTCCGCGTGTTAATGAATCCAGCATTCCGAAGGGTTCATCCAATAATAGAACTTTTGGTTTAATGGCGAAAGCCCTTGCTATACCAACACGTTGCTGCATTCCTTGAGACAAGGAGGATGCTTTTTTATGAAAGTCTGCTTCAAGACCAACTTTATGTAAGTAGTATTTAGCAATATCTTTTAGCTGGTTTTTTGTGGCATGAGGAAAGACTTTGTTAACACCAAGTAATACATTCTGTAACGCCGTCATCCACGGCATTAAACTTGGTGATTGAAATATTACCCCGCGATCTGGTCCAGGCCCTTTAATGCTGTTTCCTAAAACAGAGATACTGCCGCCAGATATAGAGTTAAGTCCGGCAATCATAGAAAGCATGGTGGTTTTTCCACAGCCTGAATGGCCAATAATTGTGACAAATTCTTCTCTCTTTATCTGAAGATTTAAATCTTCTAAAACGGTGTAATCACCTTGTGGAGTTGGGTATACTTTTTTTAAATGTTTTAAATCGAGCATAATATTGTTTGAGGGATATATAATACCGTTTTCTCCCAATTCTGATTTTATTGAAGTTGTATTCATAATTATCTTTTAAAACTGGTTAACAAAATTCCTGGGTTGTAAATCTGGTAATATGTATTCCTTTTTAGTGTTGGATTTTCTTTGGTCTCCAATGTCCATGAGGAATTCTATAATTTCGTTCCGAGTGTTTTTAAATTCCGGTATGTCGTTTAAAGCGGTTTTATCTCTTGGGCGTTCTATGTTTATTTTAAATTCAGGTCCTAGAGTTGCGTTAGGTCCCGGGCATAATGGTATAATCCGGTCAGCCATGTAAATACCTTCGTCTACATCGTTTGTAATGAGTAAAGCTGTGCGTTTATCTTTTTCCCAGATATTTAAAATTTCATCTTGAAGGTTGCCACGGGTAAGCGCATCCAGGGCTCCAAGGGGTTCATCCATTATTATCATTTCAGGTTTCATAGCTAATGCTCGTGCAACAGCAACACGCTGGCGCATACCACCGGAAAGTTCTTTAGGATATTTGTGTATGGCGTGGCTTAAATTTACCATCTCTACATGCTTAGCTACTATAGTTTGTATGTGAGTTTTAGTGAGCTTAGGGAAAACTTCTTTTACAGCGATATAAATATTCTGCCCTACGGTTAACCAAGGAAGAAGCGAGTAGTTTTGAAAGATTACACCGCGTTCGTGGCTAGTACCTGAAACGGGTTTCCCTTTAAATATAATTTCGCCTTTAGTTGGAGAAATTAAACCATTTATAAGGTTTACCAAAGTGGTTTTTCCACTACCAGTAAAGCCAACTATGGCTACAAATTCGCCTTCATCAATTCTTAAATTGATGTTGGAAAGAACATTGCAGATTTCAGTGTTAGTACCGAAAGATTTATAAACCTGTTTTAATTCTAGGTATGCCATTGTTTTTGATTTTTAAAGGTTTAATTGGAGTTGTAAGACACTGAATTTTGAATTGTAAGCATAACGCGGTCCAACAAAAAACCGATAATGCCTATCACAAACATGGCTACAATGATTTTTGAGTTAGAATCATTTGCTCCATTTTGAAATTCTTCCCAAACAAAAGATCCCAAACCTGGACTTTGTGCTAACAATTCGATAGCAATTAAAACCATCCAGGCAACGGAAAGGGTGATTTTTAAGCCGGTGAAAATTAAGGGAAGCGAGGCGGGTAAAATAACTTTAAAAACCTTTTGTACAGGGCCAAGCTTTAGAACTTTGGCAACATTAAGATAGTCCTTATCTACCGATGCTACACCCATAGCTGTATTAACCAGTGTAGCCCACATAGAACAGAGACCAACACTTATGAAGGAAATAATGAATGAACTGTCTTCAGAAGAATCTATCAAAATGGTTTTTACAATCATAAACACTAACAAATACCACACAACGGGGGAAACAGGTTTGAAAATCTGAATGAACCAGTTAAGTGCATTTTTTAATACAGGGCTCAAACCGATTAAGATACCTATAGGTACTGCTATACATAATGCAAGCAGAAAGCCGGCGAAGACTGTTTTCAGGCTCATAATAATCTGGTCAATAAACGAAGGTCTTCCTGTATAGGTAATAGGGGACTCACCGTTGGCAATGCGTTTCGCGTTGATTTCTGAGGTTTTGACTTTAAAAGCAGCTTTATCTTCCGAAATTTGATTGTGATCTTTTATCAACGATTTATAAGAATCCCAAACCTGCCCAGGAGCAGGTAAACTGTTGGGTTGGCAGCTAATATCTCCTGAGTTTATACATGCTCGTAAAGCTTCGGCTGCTTCAATGCCCTGTGCTTCCAAAGTCTTTTCTATTTTGTAGTTAGCCTCTCTGTTATAAAGGGCTTTTGCGCCTAAGTGCCATAAACCGATAAATAGGAGGATTGAAGCCAAAGGAATTATTGTCTTTTTTATCAGTTTTGAGACGTCCAGTGTTTTTAGATTTCCTGTAAGTCGATCCATTAGCGTAAATATAAAACCTAGTCCTATAAATCTGGAAACGCGCTCTATTGCTATAATTTGTTTCATGACTAATGCGTGTTTTAAAAGGAATTATTATTGTATACTAAGATCTTTGTTTCCAATATTAAAGCTGTTAATATATTCAATAGGAGATTTGGCATCGAAAATTTTACCGTCTATAAAATCTGCTGTAGCAGGTTTGTAGCCGTCGGTTTGAGGGATATCTGATTCTGGTATGTGACCTTCTTCAACTAACAAAGTCGCTGCTTTCTTCCAAATGTCTGGTCGGTATATGTTTTTGATAGTTTCCTCATACCAGTTTGAAGGTTTTGCTTCCGGAATTTGACCCCAGCGACGCATTTGAGTTAAAAACCATATACCGTCGGAATAGTAAGGGTAAGTCGCGTGATATTTATAAAACACATTAAAATCGGGCATTTCGCGTTTGTCTCCTTTTTCAAATTCAAATGTGCCAGTCATAGAATTTGCTAAAACAGCTTCATCAGCTCCAACATATTGCGACATGGATAATATTTTGACTGCTTCCATTCGGTTTTCTGGTTCATCAAGCCATTTTCCGGCTCTAATTAGTGCTTTAGTGACTGCAATAGCGGTATTCGGGTTTTCTTCTACAAATTTTTTGGTCATAACAAACACTTTTTCAGGGTTGTTTTTCCATATGTCGTAATTTGTTACCACAGGAACTCCTATACTTTTAAATACAGCCTGTTGATTCCACGGTTCACCCACACAGTATCCATAAATGGTCCCAGCTTCAAGTGTGGCAGGCATTTGTGGCGGAGGGGTTACTGAAAGAAGAACTTCAGCATCTATTTGGCCTTGTACATTTTCCGCAGTGTACATCCCAGGATTAATACCCGCAGCAGCCAGCCAGTATCTTATTTCGTAGTTATGTGTAGATACGGGAAAAACCATACCCATTTTAAAGGGTTTGCCCTGCTTTTTGTAAGATTGAATCACTGGTTTTAACGCTTCTGCTTTTATTGGGTGGACAGGCTTACCTTCGGAATCCTTAGGTATATTTGGTTTCATATTTTCCCAAACTTCATTAGAAACGGTTATACCATTACCATTTAAGTCCATAGAAAATGGCGTTACAAGTTCAGCTTGTCTTCCAAATCCAGCACCTGCAGCAATCGGCTGTCCGGCTAACATATGAGAGCCGTCGAGTTGCCCGTCTATAACACGATCAAGAACATTTTTCCAATTAGATTGTGCTTCGATAGAAACAAATAAGCCTTCTTCTTCAAAAAATCCTTTTTCTTTGGCTATAGCTAAAGGAGCCATATCGGTAAGTTTAATGAAACCAAAAGTAAGTTGGGGTTTTTCGATTAACAAGGTATTAGGGGCTGATTGTTTTGAAGTAACATTTGCGGCAATAGAGTTTTGTTTCTCTTTTCCTCCGCAGGCAGAAAGTAAAATAGAGAGCGGTAAAATTAAAGTGATTTGTTTTAGTATTGCTTTCATAGTTATTTTTTTAAGTATTAGTACTTAGTTATGGTTCAAATTTATAAGTAGTTGTTGAGTTTGTAAATGACTAATAGCATGATATATTATATTTTTTGATAGTAAAAAATATGATATAACACAGGTTTTTGAGTTATTGATTTGTAATACAAGGTGTTATGTTGGCGTGTGTGATAGTGTGGTTTCTGTGTTTTTAGATATAATTACCTAAAATTTTACAATTGAATTAACTAGAAGATAGATGGATATATAGGTTCAATTACCTGAAGAACTGGATAGTTTGAAATTATGTATGCTAAAATTGTGTTCTAACTGTCAAGAAAGAAGTTGTGGTCTTTTATTTCACTTTTTAGTTTGTGAATATCTAGAATAGCTATTTTTTTTCCAAAAAGCTTAATGGTGTTTTCTGCTTTAAAGGCTGATAATATTCGGATGACCTGCTCCTCTGATGTACCTGCATAATCGGCATATTCCTTTCGGCTAAGCGGAAGATTCAAATAGCTGTTTACTGTGCCAAATTTTCTGTGAATATATAGTAGGGTATCGGCAAGGCGTTCCCGAACAGTCATTTGGGATAAGGATTTAACTTTTGATTCACTTTTATTAAGCTCGTTGGCATAAAATAACATTAAATCATAGGTGAATTCCGGGTTTTTATGAAGGATCTCCTGAAGTATGTGTTTTGAAAAATAGCATAATGTAGCATTTTCTAATGCTATAGCTCCTATGGTGTAGTATTCTTCGGTCCCGAATCCACGATGTCCAATTATTTCACCTTCTTTTGCAAATCTTACAATTTGCTCTTTCCCGTTTAATCCGGTTCGGAATACTTTGGCTTTGCCTTTTAAGATAAAATATAATCCATTTACTGGAGCGCCTTCCATAATAAATTGTTGTCCTTTTTTACAATTTATAGTGCTTTTGGAAATGTTAGAGTTACAACTTTCCAATGATATCAAATTCCTTTTAATCAAACACATGGTGTTTAAACATGAATGGCATCCAAGCTCTAATTTAAAAGGTGTAGCGTTTTGATATGTCTTATTATAAATGGACATTAGTTTTTAAGTATTTTGAAAATAAAAATACGTAAAAAATACTTAGTGTATTAAGCTGCTATTATTTTTATGAAAAATATATTTTACATAGAGAAATAAATATTAATCAGAAAAATAAGGATAGGATTAATGAAAATCAAGCAATGAATTTACAATCAAGATTGACTATTTTTTTAATTAGGCTTAAATCTATGATTTTGCAGGAAGGTATTTTTTCCACCATTTTTCCAATTTGTTTGGATTTTTTCCATAACCGTAACCATAACCGTAGCCATAACTTTTTTTCTGATCTGCATTATTTAAAAGTATCGTCATATTTGGTAAACGTTTTTCATTGTACATAGTTTGCGCAATGTGTAAATTTCGTTTGTCCAAATAATTGGCTTTTACTACGTAAATAAATAAATCAGCGTATTTACTAATTAATAAGGTATCGGTAACTAAACCTACAGCGGCTGTATCCACTATAATGTAATCAAATTGATTATTCACTGTTTCAAAAAGTTCAGCCACTCTATTGCTTAATAACAATTCAGCTGGGTTAGGCGGTATGGTTCCTGAAGGAATTACTTTTAAGTTTGGACTATTTTTAGACTCAACTAAGACATCGTCTAGTGTTAAATTCTTATTACTTATAAAATCTGTAAGTCCGGTTTTGTTTTGAACTTCTAAATATTTTGAAGCTCTTGGTACTCTGATATCTGTTTCGATGAGTAATACAGATTTTTCTGAATGCGCTAGAGATAATGCCAGGTTTACAGAGGTGTGTGATTTACCTTCCTGACTGGTTGTGGAAGTAACAAATACGATTTTAGACTTATGAGTTATGTTTTGTAACATAAAATCAATATTCGTACGTAAAATTCTGAAAGATTCTGCTTTTGGGGAGTAATCTACTTTTTTTACAGGAACATCCTTTAATGGTGATTTAGGTATTTCTCCTATATAAGGAATATTTAAAATGTTGGTTATGTCTTTTTTAGAATGAACTTTGTTGTCAAGCAAATCTCCTCCGTAAATAAGAGCAGTAGGAATGCCTAAGCCTAAAAGAAATGCACCGAGATATACTATCATTTTTTTGGGACTTACTGGAATGTTAGAACTATAAGCCCAATCTATTATTTTTGCATTCGGAGAAGACATACCTAAAGTAATTGCTGTTTCTTCTCGTTTCTCAAGTAAATAAAGATAGAGAGATTCTTTTATGTTTTGTTGTCTTGTAATATCTCTAAATTTACGTTCTTTAGTTGGTGTGGAATAAATTTCAGCGTTTATTCTAGAATCTGCTTTTTTTAATGAATTAAGAGTAATTTGACTAGATGATTTTAAATTAGCTAAACTTTGCTGCAAATTAGCTTTTAACTCTTTAATTTGGCTGTCTAGATTTATAACCGTAGGGTTTTTTTCACTTGAATTTTTTAATATGCGATTGCGTTGAAGAACTAAATCGTTATGACTCCTAGTAACCTGTGCTATTGTTGGATCTTGAATACCTACGTTAGCAGGAAGTAAATCTCCATTTGCATTATTATCCTTTAAATGCTGTTCCATATACCCAATGAGTTGAATCTGATTGGTTGTCTCTATTAAATTGGATTCGTTTTCCCGTTCCGATTGAAGGAATATGTTGGATTGAGAGGCTAAATCTGATAAACGATTATCTTTTTTTAATGTTTCTGCGGTTAAATCAACTTTTTCTAATTCTTCCGATACAATATCTAATCGATTAGTGATAAAATCAGAAGTAACTTTTATAATTTCTTCTTTATCATTAACCACATCCTCATTGTATTTAAGAATTAGTTTGTTTAAAAAGTTTTCTGATTTTGCTCTAATGGTTCCGTTTAAAGAGAGTTTTATTATGTTAGAACCTTCTGTGTTTTCTAAAACTAATGCTTTTTGATAGCCTTCAACTAATTTCGTTACGGGAGTGAAGTTAACTTCAATTATCGTTCCTGGAGCTGTACTATCTGAATCTAAATTTGGTGTAATAATAAAACCACCGAAGGAAGAGTTAATTTTATCTCCAAAATGGTGAAGTGTTCCTGTTTCTGAAGGACTAATTGTAGATGGTTTGTTGGTGATTTTAAATTCGGATGGAGATAAAATATTAACATAAAAGGTAGTATCTACTTTGTTTATAATAGAATCATTTTTAAAAAGAGTTAAACTTAGAGGGGGATCGATATAGTTTTCTTTATCCTTTATTCTGCCTTGTACAAAATACGAGATATTTAATTTTAAATCTTTTACAACCTGTTCTATTAAAGTTTTAGACTTTAAAATTTCCAATTCATCTTGAACTTGACCAAAATCACCAGCAAACATTCCGAAATTTTGAAATCCTGATATTTCAGGGAGTTTATTGGTTTGCTGATCTTCTTTAATTTTAATTATGGCAGAACTTTTATATTGATTAGTTGAATATCTTAAATAAATAAAGGCTAATGACAAGCACAGGAAGACAGATAAAGCAAAGAATTTCCATTGAGAAACATACCTGTGGAGTATGTCATTTAGATTAAGGTTATTATCTATATTTTGATTGTCCATATTATTTAAAGATTAAAGCTGTAATGGTAGCTAAAGTGGCAATTGCAGAAATTAAAACAACATTGTTTTGATTGTAATTGGAAGATCTAATTCTAGATTTATTAGGTTCTACATAAATTACATCATTCTGGGTTAAATAAAAATAAGGAGAGTTTAATACATTGATAGATGTTAAGTCAAACTTGTAATATCTGTTTTGACCATCTATTTCTCTTATTAAGAACACATTTTCTCTTTTACCGTAAATAGTTAAATCACCTGCTAAACCTAAAGCTTCGTTTAAAGAAATCTTTTCGTCTTGTACGTTATAGGTTCCAGGTCTGTTGACTTCGCCTAATACTGTAATGGTAAAATTGGCTAATCTGATATTTACTATTGGATCTTTTAAATATTCTTCTAATTTAATTTTTAGAAAGTTATTTGCTTCACTTCTCGTTAAGCCTCCTAATTTTAAAGTTCCTAATACAGGAAATTCTATATTACCCTGATTGTCGATTAAGTAGGTCTGCATTTTTAAGGTTCCCTGTGCTGCTAAAATAGAAGAAGCGTTATAGGAAACTGCAGGTAAATTAAACGGCCTAGCTGCTTCGGGATCCAAGGCCGAAACGTCAATAGTTAATAAATCGTCTGTTTTAAATTTTATTTCAAAATTATTTAATTCAGTTGTATCAGAAGCTGGTTCATCTTGAAAATACACTAAATGTTCTCTTGAGGCACTGCAAGAACTTAATATTAAGATTAATATTATTAAAGTAATGTTTTGGATAGGATTAGGTTGGCAATAAAATTTCATAAATGGTTTAGGATTTACTATCTAATATTTCAAATTTGGAATTGTTCGATTTATATTCAGGAACAATTTCTTTGATCTTAGATACAGTTTCTAATGCTTGACAATTAGGGTTATAATTATGAAGTTCAATGATTTTTTCAAGTATGGTTTTAGTGTCAATTTTCCTCGCTTTAGCAATCATTATTTTTTCATGATATGTAGGTCTGGTGTTTTCTCCATTAGCCAATAATTCTTCATATATTTTTTCTCCCGGCCGTAATCCTGTAATTTGTATATCAATATCTTCAGGGTATTTTAGACCAGATAAGGTTATCATGTTTACAGCTAAATCAAATATTTTAACTGATTTACCCATGTCAAAAACAAAAATTTCTCCACCGCTACCCATTGCTGCAGCCTCTAAGACTAAGGAGCAGGCTTCGGGAATCGTCATAAAATAGCGGGTAATATCTTTGTGGGTTACTGTTAGAGGACCGCCTTTTTCAATTTGCTTTTTAAATAAAGGAATTACAGAGCCGTTCGAGCCTAAAACATTTCCAAATCGTGTAATGATAAACTTAGTATTCCCTTTTTTATTCAGGCAGCTTATGTATAACTCAGCAATACGTTTTGTTGCTCCCATTACATTGGTTGGATTAACAGCTTTGTCTGTGGATACCATAACAAATTTATGACAACCGTATTTTATAGATAGATTTGAAATATTTATAGTTCCACTTATATTCACACTTACAGCCTCAAATGGACTTTGTTCCATTAAAGGGACATGTTTATAGGCCGCGGCATGAAACACAATGTTAGGACGGTATAACTCGAAAACTTGGTTTAATCTTATGGTGTTTCTAACATCAGCCAAAATTATTTCAAACTTTTTAATATTTTTTTGAATAAATTCTTGTTGTAAATTATAGAGTGGAGATTCTGCATTATCTAAGAGTATTATTTTTTTATAATTGAATCTGGTTAATTTTCTCGCAATCTCACTTCCAATAGACCCTGCTGCCCCTGTAATCAAAATAATTTTATTGTCGTATTCATCTATTAAAACTGGATTTTCAATAGAAATAGGTTCTCTCCCTAATAAATCTTCTATATTAACTTCTTTAATCTGACTAACGGTTAAATCACCATCTATCCATTGTTGAACAGGAGGTGTTATTTTAACTTTTATAGATTTAGAGAGAAAGTCTTTAGTTATATCTAATAATCGTTCAGGAGCAATATGTTGTATGGAAATAATAATCTCATCAATTTTATGTTTTTTTATAAAATCGACGGTTATTTTAGAGGGATGATAGACATCGAGTTGATTAATTTTCTTGCCAGTTTTTTTGATATTATCATCTATAAAACCAAAAATTTCTATATTACTTTTAGGGTCATTAGTAATGGCATCGTATGTAATATTACCCGAATTTCCAGCTCCATAAATAAGTATTACTTTGTCTCTTTTTTTATTTAAGGCATGTTCTGAGATTATACTATGGTAAACAGATCTTATAAAGAACTTGGCCCCAATAAGGAAGAAGATGTTTAACAGTAGGTGAATATATATAATAGAACCAGGAATATCAAAAAGACTATCGTACTTGTATTCTCTGCTAAGATGTGTAGTAATTATTAAAACCGTAGCTAAAAGGTTAATACCAACTATAATGTTTATAACATCTTTTACCCCTGTAAATCTTACAACACCTTTGTGAGAGCTAACGGCGATAAAGCTTATTGCAGCCGCAAGTAAAACAAAAGGGATTTGTTTTATAAATTTTAGAAAATCAAAGGATAATTCAAAATTGAATCTAATTAAATAAGCAAAAAAGAATGTAATAGCTACTAAACATAAATCGAATAATAAGACCAGCCATTTAGAAGCATAGCGTTTCGATAATTTTAATAGTATGTTATTAATTTTATCCAAAATATTGCTGTATTAAAGTAATAACTTTGTCTAAATCAGATTTATCTAAATTAGAACCACTAGGTAAACACAAACCTCTATTAAACAAATCATCTGACACACCATTAATATAGCTGGGAGCATTTTTAAAAACAGGTTGTTGGTGCATTGGTTTCCAAAGTGGCCGGGTTTCTATATTATTAGAATCTAATAATATTCTAATAGCCTCTTTATCAGCTTGGTTTTCTAGCAAAATACAAGTTAGCCATCGGTTTGAAAAATAGCCTTCCGGCTCGTTTAAAAATTCAATTTGTGGGATTGTATTTAGTTGTTCTTTGTAATATTTATAATTGTTTCGTCTTTTAGTAACGTGGTTGTCTAAAGTTAACATTTGTCCTCTCCCAATTCCTGCAATAATGTTAGACATTCTGTAATTATATCCAATTTGGCTATGTACATAAGCTACATCCTGATCTTTTGCTTGTGTTGATAGGAAAACAGCTTTTTCTTTTTGTGTAATAGTATTACAAATAAGGGCACCACCTCCAGAGGTAGTAATTATTTTATTACCGTTAAATGATAATATTGCTAAATCTCCAAATGTTCCACATTTTTCTTTATTTACAGCACTACCTAAAGCTTCGGCACTATCTTCAATTACTGGGATGTTATATTGTTTTCCAATATTTTTAATTTTCTCTGTTTGGTAAGGCATGCCATATAAATGCACAGCTATTATGGCTTTTGGTTTTTTACCTTTTTTAATTCGGTCCTGTATAGTTGTCTCTAGTAATTCCGGACATATATTCCAGGTTTTACGTTCACTATCTACAAAAACAGGAGAAGCACCTTGGTAAACAATTGGATTCGCAGAAGCAGAAAATGTTTTAGATTGACATATAACTTCATCTTCAGGTCCTACCTGTAACAAAATAAGGGCTAAATGTAAGGCGGCAGTGCCAGAACTTACAGCTGCAACTTCGACTTTTTTAATAAGGTAGTTTTTTAAATCATTTTCAAATCCGGAAACATTTGGACCCAAAGGGGCAATCCAATTCGTATTAAAAGCATCTTTAATAAACTCCATTTCGTGTCCTCCCATATGAGGAGATGATAACCATATTTTTGATTTCATAGGCAAAATTGTTACGTAATGAATTACCACAATTTTTATGTTTTCTTAAGATCTGGAACATAAAAAGGATATGATAGATTGAGCTTTTAATTAATTAGTTATATATAAATATCCGTAAAATGTTTAAACTTAGACAAATAAAACCGATGAATAGCAGATATTTACGTTTAGAATTTTAGAAGATTTTACTTAAAAAAAATAGGTTTAGTGAAGTCTTGAAAATTATTTTATGTAATAAATTATCAATAGAATTTAAATTTCAAAAATCAATGAAATAATTAGGAAAAGTTTAAAAAGGTGTTAATTTTGACATATTGAGTTTAAATCTAATTGATTTAGAACTTATATGTTATTCTTTATGCCCTATAAGTTTTTATTTAAACCCTTTCTAGATTTTGTTATAGCCATCTTGGTTATAATTTTTTTATCTCCAATTTTGCTAATACTTACAGTGATTTTGTTTTGGATAAATAAAGGTAAACCCTTTTTTATACAAGAACGTCCAGGTAAAAATGAGCAAGTTTTTAAAATTATCAAATTTAGATCGATGACTGAAGAAGTAGATAAAAAGGGCAAATTATTACCGGAAAGAGACAGGTTAACCAAAATAGGAAAATTTATTAGGGATTACTCTTTGGATGAAATTCCGCAACTAATTAACGTTTTAAGAGGGGAAATGAGTTTGATAGGACCAAGGCCGTTGTTAATCAGATATTTACCTTATTATTCTAATGAACAAAGAAAAAGACATGATGTAAAACCAGGAATAACAGGGTGGGCTCAGGTTAATGGTAGGAATACTTTAAGTTGGGAAGAAAAATTTACCCACGATATTTGGTATGTTGAAAATTATAGTTTTCTGTTAGATTGTAGGATTCTGTTGAGCACGGTACGCACCGTGTTTTCAAAGGAAGGTGTTTATAATGATACGCAAGGTTTTGTTGAAGATTTTGTTGGATCTTAATATGTGATTATAAGATTAACTTTTAGAACAGATAACATAAATATTAGATCCCTTTTTGTTAGTTAATTCGTATTCTGTAAAAATTGATTCTATTGAAAATCCATTTTTATGGAGTAGTTTTTCTATATCATTCTTCTTAATCCAAAGTATAGGATGTTGGTCTGATTTAAAAAAATCTAAATTTAATTTTCCTTTCAGTTTTACTTCTGGAAGATAGTATTTCTGAAAGGGATTACCTTTTAAAAATCTTGTGGAATTTAAAGCGAAGCTTAAAAAAGGGTTATACCATCTGGAATTCCAGTTTAAAAAACTAAAAAAGTAGAGACTATCTTTCTTTCCCAGTCTGTGGGCTTCTTTTAGCGCATCATTTAATTTCGATTGAGGGACCATACAAATAATTTGTTGCAGGTAGCATAAATAGTCAAAAGATTCATCTTTTAAGGTTTGTAAAGAAGAGGCATCCGCGACTTGAAAATTTATATTAGATTTTATTATTGAAGCTTTTTCTTTGGCAATATCTATCATTTTAGGAATAATATCGAAAGCTACAATGTTTTTAAAACCGAGTGCCTGTTCGAAATAGAAGGCTAGTATTCCTGAACCCGTTCCTGCATCTAAAATGGAATTATTTTTGTTTTTCAGATACTTTGAAAAAATATATTGCTCAGCCTTATTTATGTTTTTTCGATTTGACCAGTATTTTAAAGTATGACTTTCAAACGTCTTAGAAAAATTATTCATCGTAAAATAGTTATTTTGAAATTAAATAATTTCCTATTACAAGATAGTCCAAGCCTGTGGAAAAAAAGCATCTTAAAGCATCCTGAGGGGACTCTACCACAGGTTCTCCTTGAATATTGAAACTAGTATTTAATACTACTGGAGCTCCGGTGCGTTCTCCAAGTTTTTTTATCAAATCGTAATATAGAGGATGTAATTCGCGCCTAACAGTTTGTAATCTGGCACTACCATCTACATGTGTTACCGCAGGAATCATAGATTGCTTATCTTTTAATACATTACATACTTTTAGCATAAAAGGAGCTTCAACATCTAAGTCGAAGAAATCGTTTTTAGCTTCCACTATGGTGGAGGGGGCAAAAGGACGGTAAGCTTCTCTAAATTTTACTTCAGCATTTATTTTGTCTTTCATGTTAGGATAAGCTGGGTTTGCTAAAATACTACGGCTGCCAAGGGCACGTGGACCAATTTCCATTGGACCTTGAAACCATCCTATTATGTTGCCTTTTTCTAAAAGTTTAGCCGCCTCCTCGCAAATATCTTCAAAGGTTTCGTAATTTAGTTTAGCTCCTTTTAAGACCATTTCTATTTCGGAATTTGAATAAGTTGTGCCAATGTATGGATTTAAATGAATGTAAGATCTGGGGTAATTTAAAATAGAATTGTACAAATAAAAGGCTGCGCCGATAGCGGTTCCGTTGTCTCCAGCCGCAGGCATAACATAAATGTCTTTAAAAGGACTTTCCTTAACAATCCTTCCGTTCATTACACTATTAAGAGATACTCCTCCGGATATAACAAGATAATCGGTTTGTGTCTTTGAGTGTATTATATTACATATTTCTAATACTTTATTTTCTAAAACACGTTGAAATGCAGCAGCTATATCCAAATGGTGTTTTTCAAACGGGGCATTTTTTTGCCTTGGAGAGCCAAAAATTTTATAAAATTTTTCAGAGCATCTTTTCCAGCTCATGTTCTGGTAATTAAAATAAGATAAGTCTATGGAAATTTCTCCTTCTTTACTAATGGATATAATTTTATCTACCTCATTAAAAAACACAGAAGAATCTCCCATTGGAGCCAAACCCATGGTTTTTCCTTCGTCATAACTAGTTCTAAATCCACAAAATTGCGTAACAGCTTCATAAAATGATCCTAAAGAATGCGGGAAAAAACTTTGCCCTAAGCAAGTAATGTTATTTCCTTTTCCGTACCCTAACCAGGAAGTAGCCCATTCTCCAGATCCGTCAATGCTTAATAAGGCAGCCTCTTCGTACGGGGAAACAAAAAAGCTTCCAGGAGCATGGCAATAATGGTGTGGAATAAAATGAACTTTCGGGCCTTGTTTTTTAGAGGGCCAATGATAGCTATGCCAGTTCCAGAAACTTTTCTGTTTGTTGTATCCATGTACCAGCTCGTGATTGATAAAGGGTTTGATTGTTTTTAAATGAGTAAGTCCATGAATGATTTTTTTTCCTAAATTATGATTAGGCTTTATAGATACAGCTATATGGTCTATGTCGTTATATTCTAGATTAGCAATTTTTAGACATCGCTCTATGGCTAGTGAAGGAAAAACTCTGGTATGCTTGTCTCTGTTTAACCGTTCTTCTTCAATAGCAACGATTAATTCTCCGTTTTTTATTATACAAGCAGTGGAATCGTGAAAATAATAGTTGAGGCCCAGTATCACCATAATTTAAAATGAAAGGTGGTTAATGCAAAATAGTTTAGTTATTAATATATAGACCTCTAGTTTAGCTTTTTTATCTTTTTCGTTAAACTATTTAAACTTAAAAGATTTAAATTTAGTCTTGTGTTTTCGACTGTTAATTTCATAGAAATAGAAAAGTAGACCGATGTCAAACTATTAAGTTTTTGATTGTTTATGTGTGAAAATTAGAAAATAAGGCTTCTTATAAGGCTATTGATTTTTATAGTAAACATCATGAATTCAAATATGGTTTTCAAATATTTTCTTTAAAGGGTTGTTAATTTCCTTTGAAAGGTTTGTAGTACGCATTAAATTTAAATTTCAGATATTAGGTACGAGATATTTGATTATTAAAAGTTTGGTTATAAGTTGTTTGTCGTACCTTTGAATTCTTTAAGTTCTACCTGTTCTAAATCGTAAATATCCTCTCTTTTAAGAACTTTTTTTATGGTTAGAAAAATAATTTTTAAATCCAGTTTTAGAGATAGATTATCAACATACCAAACATCGTGATTAAAGCGGTCTTCCCAATTTAAAGTATTCCTGCCATTAACCTGAGCCCACCCAGTAATTCCGGGTCTAATATCGTGTCTGTGTTTTTGTATTGTATTGTAGTATTGAAGATAGTTGACTAATAATGGCCTGGGGCCAATTATACTCATATCCCCGATAATAATATTTATAAGTTGTGGAATTTCATCAAGAGAAGTTTTTCTTATGAATTTTCCAATTTTAGTAATCCGTTTTGATTCAGGTAAAAGATTACCGTTTTTGTCTTTCGCATCAGTCATTGATTTAAATTTAATAATCTTAAATATTTTTTCATTCTTACCTGGTCGTTTTTGTGTAAAAAATGGTTTTCCTTGGTTGGTAATTAATAGAATTAATGTTAGTATAATAAAAACAGGTAATAGGGTAATGAATCCACTTACAGCAATTATAAAGTCAATAAATCGTTTAAAAAAAGATTTATACAAGGTCATTCGCTTTTGTTTATTAGTGTACCAGTTATTAAGTCTATGTTTGAGGTTTATAAAAGGGGAAATATATTTTAGGAATTGTAATTAAATGTTCTAATTCCTCGTAATTAAGGTTGTGCTCACTTAATAGTAAATTATAAATTTTACGATTTATAACCTTCCGGCCCGTATAATAAATTTCTTCTTTATCCTTAGGGAAAAATGATTTTTTGTAATGATAAAGTCCATCTAGGTCTTTTCGTCCTCCTCCTAGACAATAGAAGTCAAAATTATTGTCAATAGCCCATTTGATAATTTCATTTTTTAAATAATCGTTTGGTCTGCAATCAAAAAA
The DNA here is from genome assembly GCF_051172795.1 of Formosa sp. S-31. NCBI lineage: Bacteria > Pseudomonadati > Bacteroidota > Flavobacteriia > Flavobacteriales > Flavobacteriaceae > Formosa > Formosa sp. S-31. The sequence continues at coordinate 20,711 of NZ_JAENDK010000009.1, read as the reverse complement.
GGTTTCCATAGTACCACCCAAATAAGAATAGAGTTTTTTGTTTACAGTTAAAATAAGTTCTGTAGAAACAGGTAGGGACTGTTTATATACGATGGCTAAAATAACATTAGATTTATTGTTGTTTATGAGGTTGACAAAATAATCTATATCATGAAAAAAAGAATCTGTTGCTTCCTTTCTAATCATAGTGTTTATATAAATATTGTAAAATTCCCGAATATGTTTTAAAGAAATTTCCTTATAATATATTTTGATGCTTAATTTAGAAGAGAGTGCTTTTCGGTAATTGTTTCTAACTTTTTGCTTAAAATTAGACCAGATCTCATTGTAGGAGGTAAGCTCTCCCGTAATATTTTTTAAAGATGGAATAAGAAGTCCACTATAATTTAAATAATTGTTATTTAAGCTAAACCTGATAAATTCTGTTATAACATTATTTTTTAAATACCATTGGTCTACGTAATTCCAAAATAGGGTTATTTCATTCTCTGAAATGACATCCTGATACAGAGGGCCACTATAACCATAGGGAGATATGGCATCGTAATATTGTATGTCATTGAATTTATTGGGTGAGGGATTTAAATAAATAGGAAGTAATGCTAAAGGTTTATTATGTTTTTTAAAAACAAAATAACTTAAGTTTCCGGATTTATTATGATCTAAATATTCAAGGGAGTAAAATGGGGTTTTAGATGAAAATTCATCTAAAATTAATTGGTAAGTATTTATGTCTATGGAATTGGATATTAACAGATGTTCTAGTTTGTATAGGCACATATTAATACTTCAGTTTATTGGGACAATTGTTAGTAATATTATTGGTATATATAAGCTAAAGGTAAATAATTGTAATGTAATCAGAGGTTTAATTATAATGTTTATTTTTTTTAAAATAAAATTTATTAGCAATAATGTTATTGTCTCCTAGACTGTTTTTGTGAATTTTTATTTTAATTGAATTTAGTTGAACTTTTAGTTTAAAACCTTTATAATCAGTTTGAGAGGGAGTGATATTTTAGTATATTTATTCGGTTGAAAGTATTTAGTTTTTCTTAAAATGTTGTGATTTTTTATTGAGAAAAAAATAGACTTAAATAATGTAATGTAATGTAATGTATGATTTTAAAAATTTATAACAGCAACATATATGTATGATAAAATTTTTAAACGGATAATTGATGTTGTTGTTGCAGTTTTTGCTCTTATAATCTTAATCCCAGTTTTTTTAATTTTAGTTGTTGTATTGAGTGTAACTTTTAAAGGAAATCCTTTTTTTAGACAAAAACGACCAGGTAAGGATGAAAAGATATTTAATCTTATAAAATTCAAGTCAATGACTGATGAAGTAGATGAAAACGGGGAGCTATTACCTTATCATTTACGTATTAATAAAATAGGTGCTTTTATTAGAGCCGTTTCTTTAGACGAAATACCGCAACTTTTTAATGTGTTAAAGGGAGATATGAGTTTAATTGGGCCAAGACCGTTACTTGTAAAATACCTAGTCTACTATAATGATTATCAAAAGCAACGGCATAGTAAACGCCCGGGCATAACGGGATGGGCACAGGTTAACGGCAGAAATTCACTGTCTTGGGAAGAAAAGTTTAATTTAGATGTTTGGTATGTAAATAATGTGACTTTTCGAACAGATTTAAAAATCATTTTACTAACAATCAAGAAAGTGGTTATGAGGGAAAATGTAAATCAATCGGAAGGATTAAATATGGCACCATTTAAAGGGAATAAGGTATAAGTATAATGAAAAAGGCAGTTATTATAGGAGCAGGTACTCATGGAGAAATTTATACCGCTTATTTGAAAGAAGCAGGTATAGAAATTCATGGTTTTATAGATGATAAAGATGAAATTCAGGGTACAGAAATTAGGGGGGTGAAAGTGATTGGCAAGTATGGAGATTTGTTTTCCAAAAAGTTTAAAGACAACTATACCGATATTTATTGTCCAATAGGAAATAATGTAATTAGACAGGAATATTTGTCTTCATTAAAGTTAGAAGGTTATAATACACCTAATTATATACATCCATCAGTAATAATTAGCCCTAATGTTATTCTAGGTGAAGCTATTTATATGTTACCAGGAAACTCAGTAATGCCATATGTGACGATAGGAGATTATTTTATGGTTAATATGGGAACAACAATAGGACATCATACTAAAATTGGTAAAAGTGTTTTTATGTCTTCCGGTGTTCATGTAGGTGCGAGCTTAAGTATTGGGGAAAGGGCTTTTTTAGGTCTAGGTTCAACCATAATGACTGGTATATCTAAACTAGGTATAGAGTGTTTAATAGGAGCGGGTTCAGTTGTAATTAGAGAAGTTCCGGATTATGCCGTGGTATGTGGAAATCCTGCTAAAGTGTTACGCTATAAGGACCCTGCTATTCCCCTGATAATTAATTAAGCTTGGCTTATGAATCTAGTTGTTTACTTCTATAATTTTATATGCTTTATATTCAAAGAATATTCCAAGTTATTTTAATAAGTTTACTTTGTGAGTTTTATCTTCGAATTTCCTCCTTTTAACTAATATAATTTATCATTAAAAACTGTTTTTTTATATTCAGACTTATTTTTTTTGTTTAATGAATTGAAAATCAGTTTTGTATGCAAGGTGTAAAGGAAGTGTCAGATATAGTATTTGTAGGATCAGGAATTGCATCTGGTTTTACTCTTTTACATATAATTAAAACCTTGTCTTCTGATTGTAATTCACCTAATTTGAAAATTACCTTAATAGATAAATACGGCGATTTTTTTAAAGGTATACCATACGGTAAACGATCAGGAGATACTGTATTACTTATTAATTCATTAAAAAGCTTTTTACCTGAAGACGAGCGTAAATCTTTTATTCTCTGGATTAAGGATAATAAGGAATCGTTAATTTCAAATTTTTTAGATAAAGGGGGAAGAGAAGCAAAAAGATGGTTTGAAGCAAATAAAAATGAAATAAATCAAAATAAATGGGATGATTTGTTCGTTCCCAGAACATTTTTTGGAAATTATATCTCAGAAATCTTAAATAAAGCAATAGAAAAGGCAATTAGTGGTAATATTATAAATCTAAACTTTATTACTTCAGAAGTCATTGATTACGAGAATTCAGAAGATATTTCTCATTTGATCTTAGATTCAGGAGAGATTATTCAAGCAAGAAGTACAGTTTTATGTGTTGGTTCGCTGCCTTATAAAAAAATCTGTGAAATAGAGTTTGGTTCCGAAAGCTCGGATATGTTACTAATAAATGATTTGTATAGTCCCGGTGTAGATGAGAATATTAATAAGATAGAAGATTTTATTAAAAAAAGGAGAAAGGACAAAGAAACAAATGTTTTAGTAATAGGAGCCAATGCCAGTGGTCTCGAGGCGGTGTATAAGTTGAATAGTAGTGTTTTATCTAGGCAATCAATAAATAATTATGTTATGCTTTCTACTAACGGGGTATTACCAGAATCAAATATTAATTCAAATATCAAAAATGAATACAATCCTTCAAATTTATTAGCGCTTCAGAAAAAAAAACAAATAGAAGCAATAGATATTAGAGAAGCAGCTATTAAAGATATAAAGAAAGCCCAAACTATGGGGCTTGGAGTAGCAAGCACTGTTGGAGTTATATCAGATTCTTTTAAATTCTTACTGGATAAATTAGATGAGATAGAACTTGAAAATTTTGCATGTAAATACGGTAATGAAATTGGTAAACATCAACGTTGTGCAGGAGGACATTATACTAGTGTTGTGGATGAATTAAAACAATCCAATAAGTTTACACATTTAACTGGTCGGTTTTCTGAAATTAGGAAAACAGAAAAAGGACGAATTAAACTTGTATATGAAGATTCTTTAAAAAAGGAGCATTTGTATCCTATAGAATTTGATATACTTATTAATTGTATGGGAAGCATTAATTTTGAAGATTCAACATTACCACCTTTATTAAAGAATCTTAAAGACAAAAATTACATACAAATAAACTTGTCTAAAATAGGAATAAAGACGAATAATTTTGAAGCTTCAAGGAATCTATATGTTATGGGACCTCTTTTAGCTGGAAATGTAATTGATGGTAAAGCCCTTTGGCATTTAGAGCATTGTGGACGTATAATTTGGACCTCAAACTTGTTAAGTCGCGTTTTAGTACAAAATCAAAAGGGTGTTAGTAATCGTGTAGAATAGATTTCTGCTTCATAAAAAAGTTAACTTATGCTATAATTTAATTAAGAGTGTCATTGATTAGGTGTATTAATTCATTATTAATAATGTTTACATCAAATTTATCTTCGGCATATTTTCTACTATTAATCCCCATATTCTTAATTTTTTCCTTGTTAAGAATAAAGTATTCTAAAGCCTCCTTGAGTTCATTATAATTTTGAGGAGAAATTAAAATACCGTTTTTATCGGTTATAACGGTTTCTTTGCACCCTGGAGTATTGGTAGTTATAATAGGTAAGCCTACAGAGAGTGCTTCTAAAATAGATCTAGGTATTCCTTCTCGATAATAAGTGGGTAATACAAAAACATCTGTATTGTGCAAATGTTCTGCGACATTGCTTTGTTTACCGTGATATATTATAATGTTTTTGTCATGTAATTCATTAAGTTTAGAAATACTAATTGCTGTTGGAGAGGTTTCCGGGATACCAATTACGTGAAATTCGGTTTTAGGATATTTGTTTTTTAAAGCTTCAGCTGCCGCTAAATAAAGATCTATTCCTTTTTCCTTAATTAACCGGGCTACAAATAAAAACCGAACAGAATCTATCACGTTGTTATTTATTCGATATTTATATTTATTTAAATTGACACCAGAACCACTTACAAAGGCTACCTTATTTTTAGAAGTTAAAATATTGCGGTCTAAGAATAATTGATAATCATCTTTGTTTTGAAACACAATTACTTTATTTTTTCTGATAGAAATTTTATATAAAATTTCATTAAGGCGTTGTAATATTTTAGCTTTTTGGGTCAATCCTGAGAAAGTAAAACCTAAGCCGGTTATAAGAGAAATTACTGGGATGTTAAGACTGTTAGCCGCTAAAGACCCATAAATAACTGGCTTTACAGTATATGGAAATACGAGGTCAATTTGTCTCTCTTTTAATATTTGTTGTAATTCCTTTATTGCTTTTATATCCTTTAATGGATTTATGCCTGTTCGTTGTAAATTGAATTCCAGAGGAGTGGCTCCCATTTTTTTTAATCGATCTTTAATTTCATCCGTATTACAGGGTGATGCAGTAAAAACAGAGTATCCTTTTTTTATTAAACTGAAAATAAAATCTCCTCTAAAGTGAGTTAGTGATCCGGGATGCGAAGCAATAATAAGTATGCGTTTTGATTTCATTTAGTCCTTTAATCTTTAAGATAATTAAATGTGTACCATTTTTGAAAACAGTAGAAAGACCAGACTCTGAAGGTGCTGTCTTTTTTTCCGTCCAAATGGTTTCGTACTAATGTTGTAATGGCTTCTATGTTGAATATATTTTGGCTTTTCAGTAGCTCAGGTTCAATATAATGTTCCAGTTCTTTGCGCAAGCTCTGTCTTAACCAGTCGCCAGTAGGAGATCCAAACCCGCTTTTGCTTTTTTCTAAGAAATTTTCTGGGAACTGATCTTTAAAACTTTCTTTTAAAATGTATTTTTTGTTCCAGCCATGCATTAAATAATTTTCTGGTAAAGAATTTGTAAAATCCCAAATGTCTTTATTTAAAAAGGGAGCTCTACATTCCAGAGAGTTCATCATACTTGTTCGATCTACTTTAGGGAGCATACCTCCTTCTAAACTTAAAATTTTATCTACTTGTCTAAAATCTGTTAAAGATTCTGCTTTTTCCATATTTAAAGTGTTTTTATACTCTTCAAATATGTCCTCAATTAAAAACTCAGGTTTTAATAATTCTGTTAATTCAATCTTGGTATTCGCTAAGGAAATAATGTCCCAATAAAAGTTACCATTATAATTTATAGCATTAAGTAATTTTTTGATTTTAAATTTTTTACCTCTACTATCATCTTTATTAATTAATAGCTTTTTACTCCAGAAATGAACAGAGCTATGTATTGTTTTTGGTATTATTCTGGTATATTTTTCATTCATTTTACCTATGTAATACTTGTTGTATCCACCAAAAACTTCATCGCCACCGTCTCCAGTGAGCGCCACAGTTACATGTTGCCTTGTTTTTTGGGATAGTAGATAGGTTGGAAGTGATGCTGTATCTGAAAACGGTTCATCGAAATTAATTAATATATCGTGAATGTTATCTTTTAAATCGTCTTCATCTATTATGAATTCGTGATGGTTACTATTAATAAGTTTGGCAATTACTCTGGATTTATCTGTTTCGTCGTAAGTCGCTTTTTTAAATCCAATTGAAAAAGTCTCAATTTTCTTATCTGATTCCTGTGATAAACATAGTGAAATTATGGAAGAGTCAACACCTCCTGATAAAAATGTACCCAAGGCCACATCAGAAATAGATCTGGAGGTAACACTGTTATAAACCAACTCTTTTGTTTTCGCTTTTGCTGCAGCAAAAGAAATGTCTTGTTTTTTTGCTTTAGCTGACTCGTTAATTTTATGGATTTCTAAGCTATTTGTAATTAAATTGTAGGAGATATAATGATTAGCTTCCAGTTTATAGATATTTTCATAGATAGTATGTGGTGCAGGGATATAGGTAAGACGAAAGTAGAGATTTAATCCTGATTTTGAAATACTAGGGGAGTAGTCCAATGTGTTAATAATTGACTTTAATTCTGATGCCCAAATGAATTGAGTTTCGGTTTGTGTATAATATAAAGGCTTTTCCCCAAAATAATCTCTGGCTATAAATACTTTATTTTGAATTTTATCGTAAATACTAAACGCAAACATACCATCCAGCCATTGAAAGGATTCTACTCCATATTTTTCGTATAGTTTTAAAATAACCTCCGTATCACTAGTGGTCTTAAATTTAATTCCTTCAGATTCCAGTTTAGATTTTAGGACTCTATAATTATAAATTTCTCCATTAAAAATGATTACAATTTGTTTATCATCTGTATATATAGGCTGTTTTCCAGATGTTAAATCGATAATAGATAGACGACGCATAGCCATTCCTATAGAGCAGGAATTGTTACTCTCTATAAAAAAACCATCTTCATCTGGGCCTCTGTGAATAATTAAATTATTCATTTTAGAAAGAATGGCTTTTATATCTCTTTCTTTTGTGTCGTCCTTTATAATAATTCCATTAATTCCACACATAAGCTTTAATTGTTTATAAATTGATAGAATTTAGAATAAATACTTTTAAGTTCATATTCTTTAGCTCTTTGTAAGCTTAATTTACTATAGTTTACTCTTTCGGAAGGATTGTGCTTTAAAAAGTCTAATGCTTTTTTTAATCCTATATGATCGTTGTTATTAATAAGTAACCCATATTTAGCTTTGTAAAAAGTCCCTTTTTCGATATTCAGAATTTCATTGGCGTTTAGTAGTTCTAAAGGTCCCGACAAACAATTTGTGGAAATACAGGGTAAACCAACAGCCATAGCTTCTAAGAGGGCATTTGGGAAGCCTTCGGTAAATGAAGATAAAACAAAGCAATGGTTTGAAATAAAGCTTTGGTTTACGTTTTTAACTCTACCAACTAGATTTACTCTATTTTTTAATTTATAGTCTTTTATGGATTTTTTTAAAAAACCTTTAAGAGGTCCATCTCCTAGTACAGTGAGGTTATAATTGTTTTCGGAATTCTGTAAAGCACGAAAAATCATGATTTGGTTTTTTCTTTTGTTTAATGTACCTGCGGTAATTATTTTAAGAACATCGAAATTCTTAATAAGGCTTTCAGGTGTTATGGTGCTTTCAGGTAGTTCAATAGGATTATAAATAACATCCATCGGAATTGTAACTTTAAAGTTGTTCTTTAAATCCTGATTGATATAAACTGAATTAGAAAATAATTTATCGCATTTATTGTAATAAATAGGATAGAAGATCTTTGAAATATAAAGAGATAATTTGCTGGAAGTATTATCTGAAGGAAATCCTCGTTCACTAATAATTGTTTTTACTTTTTTATTTCGACTACGAACAATTCCATTTACAAAATTTGGAAAGGCGAGGAAGGATACTGAAATGGTAATATTATTAGTTTTTAAAAATGAGTTATAAGCTTTGGTAAAGCGTATTAAGTCTGCTAATTTTAAATAAAAAGGCCGCTCAGGAGTTGTATTCGATAAGTAATGAACCTTAACGCCTTTTGGAATTGGAAAGTGAATCAAATTGTAAAATAATACAAGAGTAACATTATAGTCTTTAGTCAATTCTTTTAGTAATAGACTAATGACTTTTTCTGCGCCACCACTTCCAAGGGTAATGCTTAAAATACTTATATTAGGTTTGTTAGTACTCAATTTTATTAATATTATAAACTTCTAAGAATAAATCTTCGTATTGTTTAAGTATATGTTCTTTATTGAATTTTTTATAGACAGATTCTCTAATCTTTTTAGACTCCCATTTAATTTCTTTAATGGCCTTTATTATATTCTGTAAATATTCATCATCATTAGTTGCAATTAGGCCATTTATTCCTTCTTCTATAATTTCATCCAATCCGCCTGGGGCTTTATAAGCTAAAACAGGAGTACCTACAGCACAGCTTTCAATGAGACAATTTGGGAACCCTTCTACATATGACCCTTGCAAAAAGAAATCGCTATTTGCAAGGAACTTATTAACTTCTTTTGTAAATGGAATATGTGTTATTTTATCATCTAAATCAAAGGTTTTAATCATTTTATAAATTTCGTCCTCTTCCGGTCCTTTGCCAATAATAGTATAATGGTAATTCAGGTTTAATTTAGCTAGTGTTTTTATTATACGCTTGTGCCCTTTTTGCTTTTTTAATTGAGCAACTGTAATAAATTGAACCGGTGCATTTAATTTGATTTTTTCAGGTTTTAAATTAAAATTGTCAGTTATAGGGTTATTAATTATTCTTAATTTATTGCTCGGAAAATTAAATGTGGACTTCATGTCAAGATACATGTCTTGAGATTGGCATAAAATTAAATCTAAAAACTTGTAACTATAAGTTATAGGAATAAGTTTTCCCATTCTGGCTTTTGTTGGTTTATAATTTTTAACGACACTCATGACGTTCGCTTCACGACCAATAAATTTTGTTTTAGGAAATAGAAGGGAAAGCAATGCTATAGCGGTGTTTACATGAGCAATAGAGCCGATAACAATATCTGGTTTTGTTTTTAAAAGGGAAAAGAAAAAATTTGGGATAGCATGTAATACCCTTTTTTTGTTAAAATATTTTATGTCGATAGAGTTGATTGTATAGGCTGTTAATTTATCTGAGCCGGCTAGCCAAAGCGATGTTTCAAATTTTTCTTTGGAAATATTATTGGCAATAAAAGACATAACTCTTTCTGCACCACCAGACTTTAAATCGGGAAGAATAAAAATTAATTTTATTTTCTTTAAAGTTGCCATTTACTTTCGGTTTAAATATTTACAGTTAAATATCGGGGCGAAAAAATATTGGTAATAATGTGTAAAATTATCCTCTAAATAATTCATTTAAAGATGTTTCATATAAATGTAATAATCAAATAAAATCTTTAAATGGTTCAATTAAAGCTATAATCAGTAAGGTTAGGATTAATCATCATTTAATAGTTTATAGGATGTTGAGAATTATATTTTTAAAATGCTATAAGAGAATGAAAAAACTGAATTTAAACGAGTTGTAGTGTGTCTAAATAAATTATATCACGGAGAAATAATATGAATTATCGATAATTTTTATTGCTTTTATGGTTTATTTAGAAATTCAACATCAGTTGTGTAAATGTAATTTTTATAAAGTGCATTGCTGTTATTTGGTCGGAAAGGCCTTTTAAATATTTTTTCTTTTATACTATTAATTAATCCATAGGGTAGTATTGTGTAATCAGGGTTTTCGAAATTTTTTTGAATTTTTAAAGTGATTTTTTGATTAGACTTATTTCCACTAATATTCCAACCTATAGTTTTATTGTTGACGACGAAATCAGATATTTGTACAGGAAGTAATTCCTTTTCTGAATTAAAAAGGCTAATGTGTTTGTCCGCATAAAAAGCCAAAACTAGTGAGCGTAAAGACCATAAGCAGCTTCCAGCACCAGAGTAAGAGTCCAAAAGACTTAAGTCGTCTTCAAAATAACCTTGGGTAACTTTCCCGTTTTTGAGTGCATTTTTGGCAATAAAAAATGACCATGTCGCATCTAGTGTATTTAATGCAAAACCAGGAGAAATTTCGTTGGGTAATAAAATAGCCCCGGCAATTATAGGTGAAGGTGCCGCCATGCGGTAACAAACGCTTCTACCCATAATAGGGAAACCATTCTCACTGAAAAGATATTTATAAAATTTTAAAAAATCTGATAGACTTGTTTTTATAAAATTATGATCGAAGTTCGGGTCAATTTGATCTATCCAGAATAAAGTGTAATGTATAGACCAAGCATTATAATAATCAATCCCTTTAGGGGGGTCATCAAACCAGCCATCTCCTAAATAATGTTTTTTTTTATAAGAATTATATAAGGAATTAATATGATGAGAATTTTGGTCATTTTTAAAACCCAATGCTTCTAATGATTTGATAATTATAATAGGAAATAAATTCCAGTTATTGTCAACAATTTCTTTATTTATAGCTTGTTCCAACCAAGAGTAAATTTGCTTTTTTTCACTTAAAGTAAATTCCTCCCAAATGAAAGATTTACTTAACCATAAGCCTAAGGCAATGTCAGCAGCTTCAACTACACGTTGGTCTTTGTCCTGAATATCTCCCCAATATTCAGGGTGATTCCTATTAGTTCCTGCTAATATTCCTGCCTTTAATAATGTTATAAGGTTATAGGAACTAGTTTTAAATTGTATATTACGAGGGTTTTCAGAATATAACCATGAAGCTGCTAAAGGAAAAAATCTAGCAAAACCCTCAATAGCATTTGTTGTTCTTCCTCTAGAACTTATAGCACCAGGATAATATATAAGCGCATTAGATTTTGATTTATAATTATAAGCGCCACGAGCAAAATATTTAAATAATTGATTATATTTTTCTATAATAGGAGTGTTTAATTCTTTTGTGAAACTAGTTTTGATTTCTTTGTCGTAATAAGTTGAATTAGGAAATGCCTGAATATTTTCAGACCAACCAGGAATTTGTATTTCTTGTAACTTATTATAAATATAACTGACAACTCCTAATGATAATAATAGAGCTAAAATGGATAAGATATAATATCTTCTTGGATTATTTAATGATTGAGGAGTTACCATTTTTATTCTATTTTTATTTATTAACCTGTATTTTACTTTCTAATAATTCCCTTTTATCTATTATATATCCTAAAAAAGCAAATACAACAATTACATAAGATTGATTTATTACTGTTTGAAGGGTTAGCATAAAAACATAAATTGTTGTTAATAGGGATAAACAGAAGAATTTAATGTGATTTTTTAACAGTAATGTTTTTACTAGGTATATAATCAACATAAATAAGAAAAATAGAAATGTAATTATTCCTGCATCCCCCCAAACTCCTATGTAAGTATTGTGCCCACGCATAAATGATGAAAAACCAATACCATTCCCTAATAATGGTTTTTGATTTACATAATAAAGTAGATTTTGAACTAGTTCTCCTCGCTCTGAACTATCTATTTTATCCGTGTTTAATGTTAAAACATTTACAATGTTATCAACTTTTTTTATTTGATTATCAGATAGGTTTAGTTGATTGTAATTATCCTTTAGTAAAAAAAGGCCAAAATAGAAAAGCACAACTATGGCTGAAAACAACAAAACTCTAAAGCCCTTAAGGAGTTTATAATTTGTTAGGATAAATACCAAAACAAAAATGAATAGGCCTGTCGTAGATAGGGTTATGAATATGCTGTAAAAAATAACTAAAAGTATACTTATTTTAAAAATCTTTTGAATTGTATTTTTTGCGACATAAAATTTTTGGAAGAATAGAAAAGCGAGTATACTTACAAAAGAAGCATTGTTTGCATCGGCAAAAGCTCCTCCTGCGCGATCTAATTTGTATAAATAAAACCCACCTTTGTCAAAATCGTAATTTATTTTAAAAAGCAAGATGGTAATAAAGGAAGATAGAACATAAGAAATGGTTATTACTTTTGTAAATAAACTGAAATAAACCTGGTTGCTTAGAAAGAAATAAAATCCTATAAAATATATCAGAGGCACTAAAGATGCTAATAATGATACTTCAGGGTTTTCGAAGCCATAAATACCAGAGGCAATAATACCTAGACAGTAGTATAATAAGTAAAAATAAAACCAAAGACCGGCAGTTTTCGAAAGTTCTCCACGATCTTTAATTATAAAAAAGAAACCTAATATAATTAAGATTAAATTTGTATAGGCTATAAATTGAGAGAATCCAATAGAAATAAATGCAGAAGTTAATCTTTGAATGTTTAGACAACTACAAATTAAAGGCCAAATAAAGCAAACAAATATTAACTTATTCTTCATGGTATTTAATTAAGGATTTTATTGAAAAGCTCCTCGTAATTTTTAATTATTGTATTTATATGATATTTTTTCAAGGATTTTAATCCATTGCAACCAATTGTAAGCCTTAGATTTTTATTATCAATTAAGTTTTGTAATTCCTTTTGCATTTCACTTGCGTTCTGATTTGATATTAAAATACCATTGTATTTATGTGTAATAATGTCAGATGGTCCCGTTTTACAATCGTATGCAATGCAAGCCATACCTTGAGACATGGCTTCTAAAAGCACCATGGGTAAGCCTTCAAATCTTGAAGATAAAATAAAAATAGAAGAGGATTGCATAAGTTTGGATATATCGGAAATAAATCCAGTAAAAGTGATTTGATTGGATAATTCATGTTCTTGTACTAATGCAGTTAAAATTGTTAACCCATTAGTGCCGGAACCTACTATTTTTAATTGCCATTCTGGATTTGATTTTAAAATTGGTTCTATAAATTTAATGAGATTATCGAACCCTTTATGGTGATATCTGTCTAAGTTTCCAACAGCAAGAATGGTTTTATCTCTATCCATAGCTTCTTGTGCTTTTATTGGAGGAAAACTACAGGGATTTGGCATGACTACAACATTTGCTCCAAAATTGGTATAATAAGGGACATCAAATTTTGTAAGTACCGTTAGGAAGTTCGCACGTTTATATAGGTGTTTTTTTGTCAATTTACTTAAGAATTCACGATTTTTGAAGGACCGTAAATGACTATTGTGTTCTTCCGCAATTATTGGAATAGAATAGAATTTAGCGATAGGTATTGTAATTAAATTTATTAACGTCATAAATGAAATAATAAGGTCCGGTCGGTTTTTTTTATTTGAATAATACTTTGAAAGGTTAAAAAAAGCTTTTACGGTGTGATTAGGGATTTTACCAAAGTCCATCGAAATCCTTTTTACAGAGGGGTGAAGTGTGTAAAAGTCTTTATGTTCATTTAATGTAATAACATTAATTTCATAGGTGTTAATTTTTGCAAATTCTGAAGCAAGAATTGAAAGAACTCTTTCGGCTCCACCTCCCTTTAAAGTTGAAATAATAAAATGTATTTTCATCATTTTTTAGTTAAAAGGTTAACGAGGCGTTTGGAAACATTTCTGAATCCTTGATTCGATATATATATTAGTGGAGTATAAATAATAAAGGTGATAACACAAACTTTTGTCCCTAATAAAACAAGCTCAAAGAAATTATTTTGAGACGACATATTTATAAACTTAAAGCAGAATTGGCTTATAAAATATGAAAGGGTTAAAGTAAGGGTTAATTTTACAAACTCTTTCCAATATGCCCATATCGTTTCTTTAAAACCAAACTTATATAAATAATAGGGGCGCCAAATAAGAATAATTAAGGAAAAGGCTGTAAGCGTACCCATTAAAATTCCTGCCAGGCCAAAGTATTGTAATAAAATTATAGATGAAACTAAATTTATAATACTTTGTATAACTGGGGCCCATACGTCTTGAAATAGCCCATATGCATCTTTAAAATGATCTACAGGAACCCTTATTTGCATAATAAAAGTGTTTAATAAGAATAGGAATAATACATTCCGTTCTAAAATATATTTATCTCCTAACCATAATGAAATAAAAGGTTCAACCAAAAATTGAAGTACAATAAAAATAATCCCGGCAATGTAAAATCTTAAAGCCATCATTTCCCAGAAAACTTTTTTAATTTGGATTTTATTGTTTTCAGCAACTAAATTACCGATACCAGCACCTGTTCCTGCAAATGAGGTGTTTATTAGTTGTAATAGTTTATTGAAAATTAATTGGTAATTGCCAAAAAAAGCAACAGTTTCTATACTAATAAAGGCAAAAACTAAAATTTGATCAGTCCCATTGGTAACAAAGGCGCCAAATTTGTGAATGGAAATTTGTTTGATTTTTTTTATTAATTCGGGATGTGTTTTTAGTATGCTTTTAGTAGCTGTATTTTTTAATCCTAACCAAGGATATTCTTTGGCTACTCTATATCTTAATAAAATACTGAATATTATGAAATAGGATAATTCTAATGCAATCCATAAATAAACGTTTCTAAAGTATACAACAAGAAAACATTGTATAATTATCTTAATTAAATTTAAGGTTTGCGAATAAGAAGTAATTATATAATTCTTTTGGTCTGCTTCGAGTAAAAAAATATGATAGTTAAAAAAAAAATTAAAACAGGAGCCCAGAAGAAAAGAGTAAAAGGCGAAATAAACTATGATTAAAGAAAAGGATATCGTATTGAAAATAAGTGGAAAAAATAATGATAATATAAAACCCGCACCTATAATTACAAAACCAATTTTTTTATATAAATACCCGAATAGATTAATTAATTCATTTATTTTGGATGTATTGTTTTCTAAAATAGGCTTGTATAAGCTAAAACCTACAGCTGTTCCTATTCCCAATTCTGCCAAATTTAAAAATTTAAGAAAGCTTTGCAGCGTACCTGTTAACCCCATAAATTCATCTCCTAAATTTTCAAGAAATATTTTCCGAGACAGGAACTGTACAAGCAAAAATAGGATGTAAAAAAACAAACTAAATTTTATGTTTTTTATAGCGTTTTTTACTCTAGACATTTTTTAACTGTTTCAAAAATTTAACTTGAGTACGAATTCGTGTCTTATTTAAAGCAAGAAATTTTTCGTATATCTTAGGAGGTAAAAAGATGACCATTAACCTATAAAAATTGAGGGTTCTTAGACTTAAATTGGTTTTGAAAATTTGCCTTATTTTTGATCGTTGAAAAAAATGAGGGTCTAATTCATTAAACATAAAAAGAGAGTTATAATGATATATTAGAAAGTTAAAAAGATAAATTTTGGCTAAAGATTTTATTTCGGAATCATATTGTTTGGTGTTTTCTAAAACATAAGCGCCTGCATTTATAGAATTAAGTTTTTTTATTGAGTAATTACTTCTTATTACACTATCTGTATTTTCTCTATTGTAGATATAAAAAGGAAAATCAATGAAACCTATTTTAGGAGATTCGTTTATTATATCAAGAGTATAGTATACGTCCTGATGAAGTATATGTTCAATAAAAAATCTGTCTTTTACAATTGAATGGTGATAAATCCTTCTCCATACAGCAAACCGTCTGTATTCCAATATACGTTTTAAGGCAGTTTTCCTATTTTCTATTTTGGAGCAATTAGAAATATCTTTATTAAAATCGGTTTTATGTTCCATCCGGGAGTCTATAGAGCTGCATTCTACCACATTTAAATTATTATCAATGGAAAATTTTAATAGCACTTCAAACATATTTGGTCTTATCCAATCGTCACTGTCAACAAAACCAATATAATCACCTTGACATTTTTGTAATCCAAAGTTTCTGGCAATACTGGAACCTCCATTAGGTATATGGTAAACTTTTATTCGTTTATCTTTTTTTTCAAGTAAATCACAAAGGTACCCACTGTTGTCTGTAGAGCCGTCATCAATAAGAATAATTTCTAAATTTTGATGCGTTTGAGTTATAATTGAATTGATACACTTTTCAATGTATAATTCAACATTATAAACGGGGACAACTATGCTTATTAGGTGGTTCAAATAAAAGTAGAGTTTAGAATGAAGTTCTTGTTTTAAGGGCTTAAGTATTCAATAGCAAAAGATTATATGTATAAATATAAAAAAATAAAGTGAAGAAATTAGGACAGATTTATAAAGTCTTATAAAGTTTTTTTGAAAAAAAATAAGGATAAAAGGAGCTTAATTTTAATTAAGAAAAGAGAGCATCAACCTAAAATGAGATAACGAAATTAATTTTTAACTATTTAAAATCTAACCCTAATTACGTTCTGAGATTTTTAAGTTTTAGATCTATCGAAGCTCGTTATAAAAAAGGTCTCTTTTTTTGTTAAAATATCTGGTATGCTTCAAGGTTTTTAAGTTCTTTTTCAAGAATGTAAGAAATAATTGTGTTAATATTTGATGTGTAATTCTTACATCTTGATTTTGTTGAAATTATTGTTATGCCTTCTGTTACATAATCGGTATAATTTTACAAGATGGAATTTAAATGAAATGTGTTTTAATTATTGTTTTGTTTATCAGGGTTTTAAGTGTTGTTTGTACACTTTTTTTGACTTGTTTGTTTTGAGAGCAGGATTTAAAATAATAGGTGTATTAAAGCTTAAACTTTTTAAAATTAGTCTTTTAACATTTAGGCAAAAATCCAAAGCTAAAACCTTTGCGTATATACCTCGAATTTCTTTTTGAATAAAAAGATTTTGTCGACGAAGTGAGTATAAAGTATTACAAAATGTAAATTAAATATGTTTTTTCTTACAATTAGTATGTTGTTCGTCGATTTAATTAAAATTATAGAAACGCAAAAATATTAATCAGTTATTTTTAGAAAAGTTTAAAATAACAAACCCCAAATCTGTTAGAAATGAGCTATTTATTACCTACCTGTTTTTCAACAGGCGCCTCTCTTTTATGGAATAAATTAAAAAAAGTTTCCCTTTTTTTAGTAGTTATTTTATCGTTTACCACAATTGTTAATGCGCAAACAAAAGCATTTCCTACCGCTTACGGAGCCGGTGCCTATACTTCTGGTGGCCGTGGTGGTTTAGTTGTACATGTAACAAATTTAAATGATAGTGGTACAGGGTCTTTAAGATCTGCACTTACTGATTATAGTGTTCCAAGAACTATAGTATTTGATGTTAGTGGAGTAATTAAATTGTCATCAAGATTAACTTTAGGATCAAGTAGCGGTAAAAACATTACTATAGCAGGGCAAACAGCTCCAGAAGGAGGAATTACTATAGATGGGAGTAAGGTTCATTTCAGTGGGGTTAGCAATATAATTGTAAGGCATATAAGATTTAAAGGTGGAATTGATTATGGAGATGATAGTTTCTCTGCGGTATCAAATATGACTAATTTAATATTCGACCATTGTTCTTTTGCCTTTGGAGCAGATGAAACTGCGAGTTGGTACTCCACTGAAGCGGGGAGTACTGTAAATAATATTACAGTTCAAAGGTCTTTATTTGCAGAAAGTAAAAATGGTTCAATTTTTGGAGGTGAATCGGGGACTGTAACTAATGTAGGTAACATTTCAATTTTAAATAATTTATGGTATAATGGCTCTCATCGTTTCCCAAATATTGCAGGGGATAATGCTAACTTTGAAATTATAAACAACGTAGCTTGGACTGTAACCAATAGATTAGTTAGGGGAAATGGAAATTTTAAACTTAATCATATAAATAATTACTATGATTACGGGCAACAAGGAATTCAGGATACAAGGCTTCAGTGTTTTTCGTATAAAAGTGGAATTGTTCCGCAAATTTATACATCAGGAAATAAATATGTAGCTAAAAATACTCAGTCTCCTTTAACGAATAGTGTGTCTGAAATGAATTCAAATAATAAATTGTCTTGGAAGTTTTTCTTGGAATCAGGAGGGTATGCTAGAGGAGAACAGTTACCTTCAAATTATTTTAAAAGCAGTCAATTTAGTTTATTAGGAGCTAAAATAAACATTCAGTCATCAGATGCTGCATTTAATGATGTAAAAATGGATGTCGGTTGTAATGCTCGTTTAAATGCTGATGGGTCAAAAAGTAGTAACGTTGATGTTTTAGATAGTGAATGGCTAGGTAATGTTAGAAATGGAAAATATACAAATAGATTAAGTACAAGTGAGTATATTGTACCCTCGTTTTCATCGAAGTCTCGTCCATCAAATTATGATACGGACAAGGATGGTATGGCAGATGAATGGGAAAGAAATACATTTGGAGATTTAAGTCGTGATGGCAAAGGAGATTATGATGGAGATGGATATACTGATTTGGAAGAATTTTTAAACGGTGTTGACGGTAATACATCTACAACTACCCCTTCAGTAACGGTAAACGCCGGAGAAGATCAATCTATATGTGTTGGAGAAAGTGTGACTTTAAAAGCTAGCGGAACTGCTACTTATGAGTGGAGCACGGGTGCAACAACCCAAAGTATAACTGTAACACCAACTGAAACTACAACTTATACAGTAACAGGTAAAGACAGTTCAGGAAACTCAGATACTGATGAAGTTACAGTTACTGTTAATGAAGCTCCTCAGGTAAATGCGGGAGATAATGTTACCACCTGTGAAGATGCTTCGGTAGTATTAACGGCAACAGGAAACGCTTCAAGTTATAAGTGGAGTACAGGAGCAACCACAAAATCCATAACAGTAAACCCAACTGAAACTACAACATATACGGTTACGGGGACAAACGGATCATGTTCAGATTCCGATGAAGTCGTCGTCACCGTGTCTCCCAGGCAAACGATAAACGCCGGCAGTGATGTTACCATAGATTTAGGAGAAAGCACAAGCTTGTCAGTATCCGGAACGGGATCCTTTAAATGGAGTACAGGGGAAACTACGCGCGAAATTACCGTTTCCCCATCTCAAACTACTACATATACAGTAAATGTATCTCACAATGGGTGTGATTATCAGGCTCAGGTAAGAGTAACAGTAAATATCCCAACAGTAGAAGTTGAAGCTGATGCCGGAGACGATCAGACGATCTGTGCAGGCGAGAGTGTGACACTAAGCGCAAGCGGAGGTTCAGCTTATGTTTGGAGCAACGGAGAAACGACAGAAAGTATCACGGTAAGTCCATCAGAAACGACGACGTATACAGTAACAGTTTCTGAAGGGGATGTAAGTGCAACGGATGCTGTAACAGTAATTGTAACCGCCTTACCAGTAGCCGATGCCGGAACCAATCAGACCATAGAGCAAGGTGAGAGCGTAACCTTAACGGCAACAGGAGGAACATCTTATAAGTGGAATACAGGCGAGACTACAGCCAGTATCACAGTAACACCAAATCAGACCAGAACGTATACCGTTGAAGTATTCAATGACGGCGGTTGTTCAGATACAGCTCAGGTAAGAGTAACAGTAAACATCCCAACAGTAGAAGTAGAAGCCGATGCCGGAGCCGATCAGACGATCTGTGCAGGCGAGAGCGTGACACTAACCGCAAGCGGAGGTTCAGACTATGTTTGGAGCAACGGAGAAACCACGGAAAGTATCACAGTAAGCCCATCAGAAACGACGACTTATACAGTAACAGTTTCCGAAGGTGATGTAAGTGCAACTGATGCTGTAACAGTAAACGTAACTGCCTTACCAGTGGCCGATGCAGGAACCAATCAGACTATAGAACAAGGCGAGAGTGTAACCTTAACCGCAACCGGAGGAACATCTTATAAGTGGAACACAGGCGAGACTACAGCCAGTATTACGGTAACACCAAATCAGACAAGAACTTATACCGTTGAAGTATTCAATGACGGCGGTTGTTCGGATAGTGCTCAGGTAAGAGTAACAGTAAATATCCCAACAGTAGAAGTTGAAGCCGATGCCGGAGACGATCAGACGATCTGTGCAGGCGAGAGCGTGACTTTAACCGCAACCGGAGGTTCAGCTTATGTTTGGAGCAACGGAGAAACAACAGAAAGTATCACGGTAAGTCCATCAGAAACAACGACGTATACAGTAACAGTTTCCGAAGGTGATGTCAGTGCAACGGATGATGTAACAGTAAATGTAACCGCTTTACCAGTGGCCGATGCAGGAACCAATCAGACCATAGAACAAGGTGAGAGCGTAACCTTAACCGCAACCGGAGGAACATCTTATAAGTGGAACACAGGTGAGACTACAGCCAGTATCACAGTAACACCAAATCAAACCAGAACCTATACCGTTGAAGTATTCAATGACGGTGGTTGTTCGGATAGTGCTCAGGTAAGAGTAACAGTAAACATCCCAACAGTAGAAGTAGAAGCCGATGCCGGAGCCGATCAGACGATCTGTGCAGGCGAGAGCGTAACCTTAACAGCGACTGGAGGTTCAGCATATGTTTGGAGCAACGGAGAAACGACAGAAAGTATCACGGTAAGTCCATCAGAAACGACGACGTATACAGTAACAGTTTCCGAAGGTGATGTAAGTGCAACTGATGCTGTAACAGTAAACGTAACTGCCTTACCAGTGGCCGATGCAGGAACCAATCAGACTAT
>NZ_JAENDK010000008.1:92873-902268 GCF_051172795.1 Formosa sp. S-31 | reverse complement strand
ACGCCTTTTTTTGAAATTATTTTTAGTAACACTTAAAATCAAACAGTTAAGCAAAAAGAAAGTTTTGAATCGCCTTAATCAAGGGTATCTTATATATAATAATCTTATTCCTGAAAGAGGACTTTAGCCTGAAGAAGACGCAAAACCTGCATCTAATAATCCAATAAAAAGATACGATAGTCCAAATCGGTGGAATTGGATATTACCTCCTCTATAGAATCTTTGAACTGCGTAGCTTCAACAGAAAACACTTTATAATATATTAACTTATATTGACCTAATCTATAATATATATCTGTTCTATACATATGGTATTATCTGTATAAATATTACCATCCTTGTCGGTATATTGTGTACCAACTATTGTAAACACATCTAAATCTATTGGAAAAACTATAGCTTCATCATTTTTCTTCTTATGCACATATGAAACAAAATGGTTTCCCGTTGCTTTTAATGTATATACCTCATCTGATTTTAATGGTATATCTAAATAATATAAAATATCATATAAATACGTATAGTCCCCTGCCCACCCATCAGCATCTTGAGCCTGTAAAGTTACCTTCAATAATTCTTCGCCTTCAGCATCGGTTAATTCAACTAAAATAGGCTCTGTATTATTAGAACTGAACCAATTACCAATGCTACACAGGTTTTTTTCGCTTTTAACCGAAAAGGATATTTGAAATTCATCGCCTTCAATTTCTAAAGTAGTATAGACGTCATAACTAATAACCTCTGAAAAAGACTCATAAAACCTATTCATTGCCAGTTCACATTCAGTGGTTATCCAGGTATTCACATACAAATTCAACCTGCAAGTCGCAATTACGTCCTCATTTCTAATCTCAACATTAATAATAAAAATATTGTTTAACGGAACAGTATGTATCAGGCTTTCATCATTAACCCTTATAATTCCTGTGTCCGCATCAATTTTAAACGCATTTTTAGGCGTCTGACTTACTATTGAATAGCTAAGTGTTCCTGATTTGGTTACTCCTCCAATTTTAAAAATACTATCCCCTTCAACCATTTTATTTAATTCAACAAAATGAATGGTGCTTTCGTATAAGGCTTTAAAATTAGTAATAAGTCTGTCTTCGTCTATTTCATCATTATTGTTATCAGAACATGAAAAAAGAATACAAATGGCAATTAATAAAAATAGCGGTTTCATAATAAAATAAATTTTACGCGCCCAGGGAGAATTACCATGTTATAAATCGTAACTATTCAATACTACAACTATTGAACAATTAGTAATGTAACAGCTAAACCTGAATTGTATTAGCAATTTACAGTGGAACGAAAAACCTATTTTTAAGAGGTATATTAAATTTACGATTTTTAAAGTTTGAAAAGTTTAATTTAACACGTAGCCCATTTTTTTTCGTTATAAAGCCGTATTTAAACGACTACAGCTTATGAGATCTAAATTGTGAAAGCAAGCAGCTACGTGAAATCCCTTGACTTCTATTTTCCGAATGCATTTTAAAAACTTTGAATCGACTAATTATGATTAATACTGAGAGCTTCCAAAACAAAAAAGGGCTTCAATTTCTTGAAACCCTTGCTATCACTAGTGGAGAAGATCGGGCTCGAACCGACGACCTCTTGACTGCCAGTCAAGCGCTCTAGCCAACTGAGCTACATCCCCAAAAATTTTTCTCAAAATTACATTTTTTTCTCACATAATTTCAAAAAATTGAAATTTATGTTTAAATCAACTTTCCATAAAAGTTAATCAACTAATACTAAGTTATTTTAGAATTCGCTTTCTTCTTTTTATGCCACCAAACCAAAAATCCGGTCACTGGTAAACTGGCACAAATTAAACTGATGAGGAATGCAAATACCTTTCCAGCCAAACCAAAAACAGAACCAATATGGATGTCGTAATTCATCATGGATAACTGATCTGCAAAGGACGCTTCAGAAAATTTACTTCCCTCCTGCTCTAGAGGCTCTAAACTGTACCTGTCGTAAAAATATTCGTTATGGTCGTACCAAGATCCCGCTTTATGATATACCGTAATTTCTATAGGATCATCTTCATCTTCCAAAATTGGCGTCATATACATCCCCTTTACCTGTTTATCAATTTCCAGCGTTTTATACCAGGCCTTGTCCAAAGGTGACAAGCTATCATTCCAAACCAAGGTTTTATTTTCTAAATTGGAATGAGGATGGTGATGCCCCATCTCTTTAATTTCACCACCTGAAGCAACAAAATATACCGCTTGGTCAAACCATTGAAAGCTCCAGACCAATCCGGTAATTCCCAAAATCAACCCAAACAACAATGCATAAAAGCCTAAAACATTATGTAAATCGTAATTAAGGCGTTTAAACTTTGCCCTCCATTTTATCTTAAAACTTTTATCACGATTACTTTTCTTCCAGTTTTTCGGCCACCACATCACCAAACCGGTTATAAGCAACAATAAAAACACCAAGGTAGACACCCCAACGATAGGGCGCCCAATTTCGTATGGTAACCAAAGTGCTCTATGACCATCTATGATAAAACGAAAGAAGTCAAATTGGCCACTTCCTATAGGCTGTTGTTTCTTTAAAAATTCTCCTGTATACGGATTCATAAAAACAACTGAAAAAGTACGTTTTCCGTTTTCCATTCCTCCAAACCCAACAGCTGCTGCGCCATCTACATTAGCATAAGTTAATCCAGTGGGTTTAGCATTAGGCATATAAACGGCTGCAGTATCCAGCAATTGACTAGGGGTTACATAGGGTTTGTTTTGAACCTCCACAAAGCGCCAAGGCTCCAAACTGTCTTTAATCTCCTGCTGAAAGGCATAAAAACATCCGGTAATACTCACTATAAACACTACAATACCGGAAATTAATCCCAGCCATAGGTGAAGCCAGTTATTTAATTGCCTCAATTTACTCGGGTTTTTACGCTTTTTACTCATTAGCCTCTAAAAAAGGAACCGGCTTTGCACAATAGGTACGAAAGCCGGTATATTTTATAAATTAAAATTTGAAGAATCCTGCTACGAAATTAGCTTGAATATGAGCTCCTTTGGTAGATGTATAATTAGTTGTATCCATTCTGTACAAATGGATACTACCATCTTCAGGAATACATAAATATACATAACCATTGTTATACAATGCTGCCAAACGACGACCGTCACCATTATGTAGTGGTACACCGTCTATATAATTTACTGTGAAGTTATTTAAATCCACAACAGCCGAACGTAACGGACTATCAGACCAAGTCCCCTGCTCGCTTCTAGCTGCTGTATTTACTTCTACAAAAGCCTTTCCGTTTCCAATATATTTTAAATGGGAAATATTATGACCATCGGCAGCTGCTTCAACATCGAAGAAATACTCCTGATCGAATTCAGTTTCTCCTGCATTAATTTTTAAAATTCCAGCAGGTTTGGTTGATTGACTATATCCGTTTGC
Organism: Formosa sp. S-31; assembly: GCF_051172795.1. Taxonomy (NCBI): domain Bacteria; kingdom Pseudomonadati; phylum Bacteroidota; class Flavobacteriia; order Flavobacteriales; family Flavobacteriaceae; genus Formosa; species Formosa sp. S-31. The sequence continues at coordinate 898,821 of NZ_JAENDK010000008.1, read as the reverse complement.
AGGATTGGAGTGAGAAATAGCATAAATATTTCCAGCTTCGTCCACTTCCAAACCAGACTTAATGTTAAATCCACCAATTGGTCCAACACGGTCATCTGTAATTACTTTAATGAATTCCAATTCCGGATAAGAATATACCGCAACTTGTGCTTGATCAGTATATTCTGTTGCCCACGTTGTTGGATTGCTCATATAGTAGCTTAAAAATACATGGTTGCCCACGACGCGTAACCCTGAATATGCAGGAACAGCATCTGTTGCAGAGTGTAAATCGCTGGATGGCAATTCTACAGTCTCGGTAATACTTACAGTGTTTGCATCAAACAAACGGAAGGTAACCACACCTCCAACTGTAGAAGGTAGAGACACAGAAATCAACGTCTCATCATCAGCCTTCACCAAATCCAAAATACTTTCATTTAAAGATACATTCCCTTCTGTTGAAAGCGTTTGATCGGCATTTTGAGTGATGGCAGACACATCGGTATTATCCAATCCTCCAATACTATAAATGGTATTGTCTACTTTAGTAAAATCGTAATATCCTGGCTGCTCTATACCTTGACCTGAAGCCGAAAGCGTTCCTTCCATAACATCTTCAAAAGGCACAGTATAATAGGTAAAACCACCTTCACTCCCCTGTATTGCCAATGATAAGGCGAATGGTTTTTCGGTTACCGAACTACCAGAATCGTTACTATCATCGTCTGAGCTACAAGACATCATAGACACCGCTGCCATAAGTCCTAAACTCCATGCTGAAATTTTTCTTGATATTTTCATAGTATAAAGTATTTAATTATTGTTCTGTGTTTATAAAGCGTATCTGAATTTTAAATAGAAAGCCCGTCCCGGTTTTTGTAATTTATATTGGTCAAACAGCATCTGATCTGTTAGGTTTTTACATTCTAAAGTGAAATTGTATTTGCCATCTTTGAGGCTATAGCTAACGGCCAAGTCGTGTGAAGACTGCTCAGGAATAATTTTCTTGGAATCTTCCGATCCATATTCCGCCCAGCTTAAGAAGTATTCGTTGATGTAGTTGAAAAAATAATTGACACTTAAATGCGATTGTTTTACTACAACATCCTTAAAATCGACACCAGCATTTACATTACCAAACAAATAAGGTGTGTTAGGAATTCGAAAGCCTTTCTGGAAATTTGTTTGCTGACCAGCATAATCGTTATAGACAAAATCCGCCTGATCCGTGATATCCTGATAGGTAATATTTCCTCCCAATCGCAACCAATCTTTAAATTTATAATTAAGCGTTCCGGCATAACCAAGGGTTCTCACCTCCGCTAAATTTGCATAACTGGTTTGCGGATTCGCTACCGTTACTCTCTGATAAATTAAATCGGAAGCATTTCTATAAATAAAACTACCTTCCAACTGTACATTGTGGTTTTCTGCAGGCTCAAAATCCCATTTCGCATTAAAATTAAAATTGTCACTTTGCTCAGGCCCCAACTCTGGATTGGCCGTTACAAACAGATTGTCCCCAAATATTTCCTCTGGAGCAGGCATTCTGTAAGTGTGCTCATAAGATGCTTTTAACTGAAGGTTTTCCAATAGGAAATAAGTGGTTGCCAAACCATAACCAAAAGCATTTTTCGAATTTTTATAAGAATCTATTCTTACGTTAGGAGTACCAAAATCATATTGTTTACTGGTTTCAACATTTAAAAAATAGCCTTTTCCAAACAGGGTTGCATTCCATTTTTTGTTTGGACTAAAAGTGTACGAAACCCCTAGGTTATTTTTGTAATAAGACTTTGGAAATTGATTTTCTGGTTTATCAGGATTTAAAACATCGTCTACCTCGCGATTAAAATACTGAAACGCATGGTTAAAAGCTACAGTATGTACTTCATTTAACGCATACCCCAAATTAAATTGGGTATTAAATTCGTTATCGGTCATGGTTTCATCATTCCTTTCGCCTTGTTCGCCTTCTGTACTTCCCGTATAAATACGTTCGCCTAACCAATTATATCTAACACCAGTTAAGCTATCTAAATTAAAGGTTCTCGTAGCATTATACGCTGCGTAAAAACTGCCATCTAATCCCTCCGTAAATAAATTTGATTTACTGTATTTTAAAGTTGAAATTAAAGATTCACTATTTTGCTCTATACCTCCGTACACGGTTTCCATGGTCGCGCCCGTCTGCACATCGTTCTCATCTTTGGCCGCCGTAACTCCAATTAACAACTGATCGGCATAGCTTTTATCTACAACTCCAACTTCCACTTTCGCGGTTCCCGATTTATAAGTATCATGAAAACGTTCCACCCAACGCGTATCTTCTATATTTCCGTTGACATCGGTTATATCGGCTAAAACTTCATAATCATTATCGGAATAATTAAAGTTGAAATTTCCACGTACTGTAAATCCGGTTTCACTATTGGTGTAAGCTCCATTTACTGCTACGCGATGGGTATTAAACGAACCAAAAGTATAGGCTGCATCCAAGAAATTACTATTCTGTTTAGTGATAATGTTTACTGCACCGCCCAAAGCATCTGTACCCAAATAAACCGGAACAACGCCATTGTACACTTCTATCCTTTCAATGGAAGTCACAGGAATAGTATTTAAACCTAAGGACGAACCATAATTATCCATAGGAATTCCATCTATAAAAAATTTAATCTGATTTCCGGAAAATCCAAACAAAGAAAATTGAGAATCCGATCCTAAACCACCTTCCTCGCGAATATTCACCCCTTCCACACGGCCCAGGATACTCTGAACATCGGTTGAAAGGTTATAATATGTTTTAGCTGAAATTGCTTTAACGCTGTATGGTTCTCTTTTTACTATTTGAACTTTAGACAAGCCCTTAACTGTAACCTCATCAATTTGTGTTACATCTTCCGTTAACACAATCGCTTTTTCCAACGCTTCACCTGATTTCAACTCGATAACCACGGTTTGTGTTGTAAAACCAACATAACTAAATTGAACGTTGTGTGTCCCCGCAGGAATATTGGTTAACCTGTAGAACCCATCCACATCTGTATAAGTACCAATCCCTGTATTCATCAAAACGACATCTACACCTGTAAGAGGCTCGCCGTCACCTGAGGTTACTCGACCAGATAAACTTGCTGTTTCCGAAATTTGAGCCCAGGCGTTTGTGGTGAACAACACACAAATAACAGACATAAGATACAGCAGATGTTTCATATCAAAAACAGTTATCTTTATTTAGATTAATTTTAAATGAAATGCAAATTTAGAAAATTCACAACAAGTAAAAAACTTCTGAATCAGATAAATCAGGTATTATAAAAACTGAAATTCTATTGTTAAAAAAATATCTTAGTAATAAAATAACTCCGTAATTACTACTATTAAAAAACTAAAACATCTAAAACTCTACCAATAATCTTTCTTCTGCTTAAAGTTCAGCTTACAAAAAAATACGACCTTCGCAGATTTAAACCCAATACATCATAAAAATTTGGATCAATCCATTAGTCTAAAACACATTAACAAACTGGCGATTCCGGCTATAATTGCCGGAATTAGCGAACCTATTTTATCTATTACCGACACTGCAATTGTAGGCAATGTTAACATAAATCCCACAGAGGCCTTGGCTGCAGTAGGTATAGTCGGCACCTTTATTTCTATGCTAATATGGGTACTGGGACAGAGTCGTAGTGCCATATCTTCGATTATTTCGCAGTATTTAGGCGCCAACAATTTAGACGCCGTTAAAAACCTACCCGCTCAGGCTATTTTCTTAATAACTGCGCTAAGCCTATTAATAATTCTAATTACATATCCGCTAGCTGAATCCATATTTAAACTTTACAACGCCTCCGGACTTATCCTGGATTACGCTAAAGCCTATTATAAAATTAGAGTCTTCGGCTTTCCTTTTACCTTATTTACTATTGCCATTTTCGGCACATTCCGAGGTTTACAAAACACTTATTACCCTATGGTAATTGCTATAGTGGGATCTTGTTCCAACATTGTTTTAGATTATGTTTTGGTTTACGGCATTCCCGAAATTATTCCCGCATTGCACATAAAAGGTGCAGCTTATGCCAGCGTTATAGCTCAAATTTTAATGGCTTTATTATCGGGTATTTATTTGTTCAGAAAAACAGACATTCCATTACTTGTCTCTTTCCCTTTTAACAAGGAAATAAACAATTTCGTGGTAATGATTCTTAATTTATTTGTAAGAACTCTGGCGCTAAATGCCGCTTTATTTCTAGCCAGTTCATTCTCTACCAGTTATGGCAAATCATATATTGCCGCATACACCATTGCTATAAACTTATGGTTTTTTGGTGCTTTTTTAATTGACGGATTTGCCAGCGCAGGAAATATACTATCGGGTAAATTATTCGGAGCCAAACGACCAGATCTGTTAATTAAACTCAGTAATACATTAATCGTTTACGGTATTTTATCTGGCATCGTACTGGCACTTACAGGGGCTTTATTTTATAAACCTATCGGTCACATATTTACCAAACAACCCCTGGTTTTGGAGCAGTTTTACGACGTCTTCTGGATTGTTTTAGCGATGCAACCCCTGTGTGCTCTGGCCTTTATTTTTGATGGAATGTTTAAAGGATTAGGAAAGATGAAATATTTGAGAAATGTATTACTAGGTTCTACATTTCTGGTATTTGTCCCTACACTATTACTGTTCGACCGTTTAGACTACAAACTTTACGCTGTTTTTATTGCCTTTACCCTCTGGATGGCTGCACGAGGTATTCCGCTAATTGTAAAATTCAGACAACTTTTTTTAGTCCGGTAATATAATTCTCCTAAATTTGAAAACGACGATATAACCAAAATACTAAAATAATGATGCCCCTTATTCAGGACATAGATATTGAGCAAAAAATACAAAACGCCCCCGATTCCAGTTATCAGATAGGCGTTTTTATTGGTTCTATGTTACCCTTTATTATTTTAGTACTTGTGGCGTATCTGCTCTATAACTACAACAAAAAGAAAAACAAAGACCTATGAATATTTTAAACTTTTTAAGTGGCAACGGCCTGTTTCTTGTACTCGCTTTAGTGCTGGTAATAATTTACATTTATAACCGCACAAAAAATCGTCGTTAATTTTAACGCGTTTTCAGCCAGCCTGTAATGCTATAGCGTTTAGTATTTACAGGTTTTACCTCGTGTTCTAATACCTGACTTTCGAAAACAACCACTCGACCAGGAAACGGATAAATTACTTTTTCTACCTCAACTCCGTTTTCATCGGTATAAATAACCAACTCGCCTCCATTTTCCGGTGCCCAGTCCTCATCATTCAAATAGCACACAAACGACAGTTTTCTACGGTCGTCATTTTGAAAGGTATCTAAATGACGCTTGTAAAACGTCCCTTTTGGATATATGGCGTAATGGAATTCCTTATGCAATATCCCAAGAAAACAGGTTCTGTTTAAATATTGCACCAAAGCATTTATTTTAGAAAAAAACAGTGTTTCGGCCCCATTTTGTTCCTGCTCATCTATCCATAGAATCACATCACCGCGAATCGATTTTTCAATCGTTTCATTTACGCGATTACCAATGGCAGCCTTTTTAAATGCATCTTCCTCATATTTAAGTAAAATAGATTCCCGGAGTTTTAAAACCTCGTCGGCATTAAAAAAGTCATCTACTATACTGTACTGCTGATTTAAAAGATCATCTATGATCTTCTCGTATAACGGATTTTCAGCAACCTCCAAATGCTCAAAAAGCATTTGCATTAAAAGCGTCTATTCATTTAGTTACACTCCTAAAAATTAATACCTTAACACGTATTTCATATAAAAAGCGCGCAAATATAATCTAAAAACAAATTGCTTTCACAAATTCAATACCTTTGCACTGTTAAATTATTTTATAATGAGTAATATTCGAATCACTAAACAATTCACTTTCGAAACCGGTCATGCCCTTTACGGCTACGATGGAAAATGCAAGAATGTACATGGCCACAGTTATAAACTATCGGTTACCGTAATTGGCACTCCAATTACCGATAACTCCAATGTAAAATTTGGAATGGTTATCGATTTTGGCGATTTAAAAAAAATCGTAAAGCATGAAATTGTAGATGTATTCGACCACGCTACTGTATTTAACAAAAACACACCACATATAGAACTGGCCAAGGAATTGGAAACACGCGGCCACAATGTTTTACTGGTAAACTACCAGCCTACCAGCGAAATGATGGTCATCGATTTTGCTCAAAAAATACAAAAACACCTTCCCGATCACATCCAGTTGCATTCTTTAAAATTACAGGAAACCGATACCAGTTTTGCCGAATGGTATGCCAGCGATAATCAGTAGAGCGTTACCCTAAGCTACGCTACGGGTCAGGCTTTTGCCAGTCGCTTTTTTAAGGTTTAAAACTCTAAAAAGAGCTCCAACAAAGGCTCAATCCTTAACGCAGAACCAAATCCCGAAGCACGTTCCAAAACCGAGCAAACATTAATTATATTTACAACATGCAAATTCCCAAAGGCAAATACGTTTATTTTTCATCAGACAATCATCTGGGTGCTCCTACAACACAGGAATCTCTCCCGCGAGAGAAAACATTTGTAGCCTGGCTGGATAGCATAAAACACGACGCCGCTGCCATATTTTTATTGGGCGATTTGTTCGATTTCTGGTTCGAATATAAAACGGTAGTTCCTAAAGGCTTTGTAAGAACACTGGGGAAACTTGCCGAATTACGGGATGCAGGTATTCCCATTTACTTTTTTGTCGGAAACCACGATTTGTGGATGGACGATTATTTTGAAACGGAACTCAATATTCCTGTATACCACAAACCTCAGGAATTCACTTTCAACAATAAGACGTTTTTAATTGGCCACGGCGATGGTTTGGGACCGGGAGACAAAGGTTATAAACGCATGAAAAAAGTATTTACCAATCCGTTTTCAAAATGGCTTTTTCGTTGGTTACATCCTGATTTAGGTGTGCGTCTGGCTCAGTACATGTCTGTAAAAAACAAACTTATTTCCGGAGATGAAGACGCGAAGTTTTTAGGCGAAGACAACGAATGGCTGGTACAATACTGTAAACGTAAACTGGAAACTAAAACCTACGATTTTTTTGTTTTCGGACACCGACACTTACCAATGGAAGTAGCGTTAAAAGAAACTTCTAAATATTTTAATCTGGGCGATTGGATTAATTATTATACCTATGGAAAGTTCGATGGAGAAACATTCGAACTAAAAAAACTGGAAAGCTAATTACGCTTCATTTTCATGAGCTTCAAGATCTTTTCGTAAATCCAGACGTCTGAATGTGGGGGATACTAAGCCAGTTGCTATAACAATTAACAAGGTCATACTACCACCAAAAACTACAGCAGTAACCGTACCCATTAATTTTGCGGTTAATCCACTTTCAAAAGCTCCCAACTCGTTAGAAGATCCAACAAACATGGAATTTACCGAAGCTACACGACCACGCATATTATCTGGTGTTTTAAGTTGTAAAATCGTCTGACGAATCACCATGGAAATACCATCAAAAACCCCACTGAAAAATAAAGCACCAACAGACAGCCAGAACCATTTGGAAAGTCCGAACACTATTATAGATGCACCAAAACCAAAAATGGCCACAAGCAATTTCATTCCCGCATTTTTATTTAAAGGCACATACGCCGAAATAAGCATGGTAATACACGCACCAATGGCCGGGGCCGCCCGAAGTACACCAAAGCCCTGAGGCCCGACTTTTAAAATATCCTGAGCAAAAACCGGTAAAAGTGCGACAGCACCTCCAAACAATACCGCAACCATATCTAAAGTAATAGCTCCCAAAATGGCCTTGGTATCAAAAACAAATTTCACACCTTCTTTTAAACTTTGTAAAACAGGTTCGCCTATTTTAGGGTTCAAAATGGGCTTTTTTGAAATTTGAGTCAAAGCTAACAATGCCGTTATCGCAAAGCCTACAATTAAACACATAGACCAGTGCACCCCAATTAAATGAATGGAAAAACCTGCCAGCGCCGGACCTAAAACCGCTCCCATCTGCCATACCGAACTACTCCATGTGGCCGCATTAGGATATAGTTTTTTAGGTACCACTAGCGATAACAACGAGAAAATTGTAGGTCCCAAAAACGATCGTACAAATCCACCTAAAAATACTAAGGCATAAATAGCATATAAAATCCACTGTTTTGAAAACCCTTCGACAACTTTAGGCCAGGTTAATAAAAATAGCCCTAAACTGATGACCGAAAATCCTAAAATACATTTAAACAATAAACTGCGCTTTTCTTTCTGATCGACTATATGTCCAGCAAATAAAGCCATGGACACAGCCGGAATAACTTCCATTAAGCCTATTATTCCCAAAGACAATGGATTTTTAGTTAAACTATAAACCTGCCATTCAATAACGATAAACTGCATAGACCAGGCAAACACCATGGCAAAACGCACGAGTAAAAACCAATTGAATTCTTTATAACGCAGCGCAGCGTAAGGATCTTTTTGTTTCATAAACTATGGACTACCATAACAAATGTACAAAAGTGAATTTCTAAACTAGATGAAGAAACCTTAAAAGCAGGAGCTTTAATTTAAGTCCCGCAATTTTAATTGCAAACTCACCGTACCATTCCAGTGATTTTCGTCCACAGAATACACTATACTACAAGGTTTTGTTGTAGACATTACCGAAATTTTTTCACCCAGACCAAAACCAATACCCGTAAATGTGGGCGAATTTCGTTGTTTTAATACGACTCTTAAATGATCTTGTTCTTTCCCCACCTGCTTGCTGTATCCCGTATCCAGAATATCTTCACTCATAAAAATTGGGGTCATATTACCGGGACCAAAAGGCGCAAATTGTTTTAAAATACGATAGAACTTAGGTGTGATATCTTTCAAATCAATGTTGGCATCGATTTTTATTTCCGGGGTTAGCAATTTTCTGTCTATCGTATTACTTACAGCATCTTCAAAAGCCTGTTTAAAAGCCTCGTAGTTTTCTTCTTTCAAAGTTAAACCCGCTGCATATTTATGTCCTCCAAACTGCTCGATGTGTTCACTGCAGGCTTCAAGGGCATTATAAACATCGAACCCGATTACTGAACGGGCAGATGCCGCCAACTTGTCGCCACTTTTAGTAAATACCAGAGTGGGCCTGTAATAGGTTTCTGTTAATCGCGAAGCCACAATGCCAATTACGCCTTTGTGCCAGTCGTCCTGATACACCACTGTGGTTAACCTATCCTGTTCCTTATTTTGTTCTATCTGACTTAAGGCCTGCTTTGTAATATCCTGATCGGCTTCTCTTCGGTCTAGATTAAAACTTTCAATTTCGGCAGCGTATTGTTCTGCTAAATTAAGATCTGTTTCGGTTAACAACTGGACTGCATAATTTCCGTGCTTCATTCGTCCTGCTGCATTTATCCTTGGCGCTACAATAAATACCACATCGGTAATCGTAAACTCGGTTTTGTCTACCTGATTTAAAATAGATTGTATTCCTGCTCTGGGTGAACTATTTATAACCTCTAACCCGTAATAGGCCAGAATTCTGTTTTCTCCGGTAATGGGTACAATATCTGCTCCAATTGCTGTTGCGACTAAATCCAGATACGTTCCTAAATCCTGAATAGTTAAGCCTTGTCTATCAGCCAGCGCCTGAATTAGCTTAAAGCCGACGCCACAACCACACAATTCTTTGTACGGATAGTTACAGTCTTCGCGTTTTGGATCGAGTACCGCAGCAGCTTCAGGGATTTCCGCGCCCGGTCGGTGATGATCACAAATAATAAAATCGATACCTTTTTGCTTGGCGTATGCGACCTTATCAATTGCTTTTATACCACAGTCTAAAGCCACAATTAAAGTAAAGTCGTTATCATCGGCGAAATCTATTCCTTTAAAAGACACGCCATAACCTTCATCATAGCGATCTGGAATATAGGTCGCTACATTATCCTGACGCGTCCTTAAATACGAACTCATTAAAGCAACCGACGTTGTTCCATCCACATCGTAATCACCATAAACCAGAATATTTTCTCCGCGCTCTAAAGCAAGCTCAATTCGCGCAACAGCCTTATCCATATCTTTCATTAAATACGGATCGTGAAGCGCATTTAAATCAGGTCTGAAAAATGACCTGGCTTCTTCGAACGTTTCAATGCCCCGTTGAATAAGTAAAGACGCTGTTAAATCGTCTACCTGTAAGGCGTTTTTTAATGCTGATACTTTATTTAAATCTGGTTTTGGCTTTAAAGTCCAACGCATAGTCTTAAATCTGAAGTCTGTTTTTTACCATCGCGTAAATGCCTGTATACATTTACCTCTGCAAAACTGCGAAACATTTACTTAACACCACAATATTTTTCTATTTAAAACAATTATCCTTTCATTTTAATCATTATAAACCCAAATACTAATAAAAAAGAGCTTACATTTTTAAAATAAAATATTACTCAGGTAAAATACAAGCCTTGCTCAATTGTTTCAGACTCATCTCCAATCCCTGTTCCAAGGTTTGCTGCATGACTTTGGAATCATCATCATGGCACTGTAAACATGCCCCAACCAATAACAAACGCTTTTGTTCTTCAACATTAAAAGGCCTGAAATTGGTTCTTGTTGATGTTGGCTCTTGGGCAGTTCCCTCCTTCATAAAAGGAATCCAGGCATCTTCCGGTAAACCATCGTTAGGATTTAAGGCATATTCTGGAGTAAAGACCCATTCCCCTATTTCTTTATTTGTTTGATATACCAAAGTTCCGTTGCCATAGCCCAAAGTATAGGGATTGGCATGGCAGGATTTACAGTCGCGCACCGCTTTAGTAGTGGTATGTGGTGAATTTGGAGCAAAGAGTCTATGAAAGGACACATCGGTATCAGGTTGACCGCTGTAGCTACCTTTATCTATGGTCATGACCATCCCCGGTATGGCGGGTTCAACCATAATACCGTCGTTATGTTCCCTAACTCCTAAAGCCGGTTGCGAGGCCGAAAACTCAGCAACATATTCCTTCCATTGGCCTTTCACCAATTTCTTATCCAACAAATCGAAGGCCTGGGCTTCATTGCCTTCAAACTTATTGTGGCAACCAATGCAACGTGGCGTCCATGAGGAATGACAGGCACTACAACTCACATTTTTATGGGCATTGTCACGAGAACACACAGCCGATTGGGGAGCCAAAGGATGCAATTTCTGATCCTTTTTTCCAATTAAAAAGGCATTCCCCAAAGAGTCCACATAGGTATTTATTAAAGGGTGCCCATCTTTTTCTGCAATTAATATTTCTTTGTCACGGTGCTCATAACCTCTATGTAAATAAACCAATCTACTTTCCCTATCAATTGAATCGAAAGGAACCGTACGAGGCTTGGATTTGAAATGGCAATCATTGCATTGCAGGGTAACGGCATCTTCGGCGTGGGCATAGGTCTTACCATCTCCCATCACCTCATGCGAGGAATGACAATCGATACACAATAGACCCTTTGTATGATGTACGTCTTCCTGTAACTGCTTATAGACTCTTTTGTCTTCCAATACCACATACCCCTTGGCATGGACCACCTCAGCTTCATCCAATAAAGTTTCCTGAAGCCCTATGTAATTGGTGGAAATCCTACTGGAACGGCTATGGCAGCCAAAACAATGGGTATCATCCATAAACACATCATTGGAAGGATGTACTTGTGGCAGCTGGGTTTTGTTAGATACCATGTAACTAGAAAGGTCTGCTTTGGCTTGTTGGGAATAATTTAAATGACAAGCATTGCACCCTCCCCCCCGACTTAATTGGGTAATAGGCCCATAATCGGTTTTTTGGGCTCCCAAATGGCAATTGGCACATAAATCCCGTAAGTGTTTATCGGCAGCCGAATACTGCAAGTCTTTAATGTGGTAATAGGCATTCAAGCTATCGGCTTCACCAAACACAAATTTATCGACCGCCACCAACCCACTATTGGTAGTCATAAGGGAGTGCTCTACATTGTGTAATTCGTTGGCATGGCATTTTCCACAGGTCTTTTGGGCATCGGCTAAATTACCCGGTATCAAAACCATGCTTTCATGCGCTTCCTCTTTATTAAAGGAACTTGTATTTCCCAAATGGCAATTGGCGCAGCCTATGAGTTCCGGATTGTGGTATTCTGAAAACCCCTTGGTTTGCTGATGGCACTGCAAACAGGATTCACCTCCAGAAACAACCTTACCTTCATATTGCTCCACTGAAAATTCCTGAGACCTAAAAACATCCGTATGCCTCACAACATAAAGCAAGCCAAATAACAAAATGGCCAGTGCAAAAATCCATCTAAAATAGGTCTTTTCTTTCATAGTGAGCGCTTGTTCAAATTTACAATAAATCTACCCCCAAAACACTATCAAAAAAGAGCTTCAACTGTAACAATTGTTACAAGAAACCAAGTGTAGAAATGATACTTTTAAACTGTCTAAAAAGATTAAAAAATTCCTTAACTTTAAGAACGAATCCAAATAGCTATGGTGACATCCAGAAGAAAATTCATCAAAATTTCAGCTTTAGGGTTAGGGGGCTTAGCACTTTCCTCTTCAGCAGTCAATTTATTAGCGCCCAATCCACTCTTGGATGCTGCCGTAAAAGAGAACCTTGCCAAAAAACTTTCCAGAACTGCTACCTATTGTGAGGTATGCTTTTGGAAATGTGCCGCATGGGCCTATACAGACGAAACTGGCGACATCAAAAAAGTGATTGGAAATGATGATGACCCGCACTGTAACGGAAGACTCTGCCCAAGAGGTACGGGAGGAATTGGCATGTACAGCGATGAAGATCGCCTTAAAACACCTTTAATAAGAACCACCATAAACGGTGAAGAAACTTATAGGGAAGCCAGTTGGGAGGAGGCCTTGGACCTGATTGCCGAGAAATTCACAGAAATTAAACAGAAGTACGGCCCTGAATCGTTCGCGCTTTTAAAACACGGGTCTCCAGGAAGTCATTTGGAACACCTCTTTAAAGCCTATGGTTCCGACACCATTGCTGAACCTGCCTACGCACAATGTAGAGGCCCAAGAGAAACGGGCTTTGGACTCACCTTCGGCTCATGGGTAGGCTCTCCAGAACCTACCGATATTCGGGATACCAAATGCTTAGTGCTTATTGGCTCCCACATTGGAGAGAACATGCACAATACGCAGGTTCAAGAGATGTCCGATGCCATCGATAATGGCGCCACGATTATTACCGTAGATCCTAGATTTTCTACGGCGGCCAGTAAATCGTCGCATTGGTTGCCTATCAAACCCGCGACTGACATTGCCCTACTACTCTCTTGGATGCATGTGTTGATTGAAGAAGAGCTTTACAATAAAAAATACGTTGAAAAATATGCCATTGGTTTCGAGGAACTAAAAGCCCACGTAAAACCATATACCCCGGAATGGGCCTACGGCATCACAACCATAAAACCTGATAGCATCAGGGAAACTGCTCGCCTTATGGCTGCGGCCGCCCCAGCTACTATCGTTCACCCAGGACGCCATGTGACCTGGTATGGAGACGACTCGCAACGCGAACGAGCCATTGCCATTTTAAATGGGCTGTTGGGCTCTTGGGGTAACCGAGGTGGCTTCTATTTTAAAGAAAAAATCAGTATTCCAAAATATCCGCATCCAGCCTATCCAGAACCTAAATGGGGCTGGCATGAAATAGGTCAGCAATATCCATTTGCCGAAATGGGCAATACTTCGGAAGTAGTCAAAGCTACCATTCCTAATGAAGATAATCCATACCCTATTAAAGCATGGATGATTGCCGGAACCAATTTAATAAACACCCTACCACAGCGAGAACAAACCCTTGAAGCTATTAACGCCGTTGAATTTTTGGTCGTGGTAGATACCATGCCCATGGAAATCACAGGTTACGCCGATGTGGTACTGCCGGAATGCACCTATTTGGAACGTTATGACGGTATTCGCTCTGCCACTAACAGACATCCGTCCATTGCCGTTCGTATACCGGCTGTAAAACCTAAATACAATTCCAAACCGGCTTGGTGGATCAGTAAACAAATTGGTGACCGTATTGGTTTGGGCGACTATTTTAATTACAACGATTTTGAAGAGGTGATTGAATGGCAACTCAATAAATTGGGGACGTCGTTGGATGAAATGAAAAAGATTGGTGTTAAGAACTTCGAAAGAACCTCGGGACCACTATTCCTTGAAGAAGGACAGGATTATGAATTTGGTACCCAAAGCGGTAAAATAGAATTCTATTCTCAGGAATTGGAAGATTTAGGATTCGATCCTATGCCTGTCTACACACACCATCCGCAACCACCTCAAGGATTTTATAGGCTAAATTACGGAAGATCTCCAATGCACACATTCAGCAGAACGATCAACAATCCTTATCTAAGTGATTTAAAAAATGAAAACACCCTTTGGGTCAACCCTAGGGTAGCCCGAATCCTAGATCTTAAAAAAGACCAACCCGTTTGGCTTAAAAACCAAGATGGCATTCTATCTGCCTTCCCTATCAAAGTGAGAGTTACAGAGCGTATTCGTTGGGATTCTGTGTATATGTACCACGGCTTTGGCCATAACAATAAAAAATTGACCCGCGCCTTTGGAAAAGGTGCCAGTGACGCCGAACTTATTTCCCAAATCGTCGTAGATCCACTAATGGGTGGTACCGGATTAAGAGGAAACTTTGTTTCTATTTTAACCGAAGACCCACATAAAAATACAATGGTATGAGATATGCAATGGTGATAGACACCTTAAAATGTGTTGGCTGCAGTGACTGTGTGGTCGCTTGCCAAACAGAAAACAATGTGCCCCATGGCTATTGCAGGGATTGGATTACTGAAGCTGTTAGCGGTTCCTACCCTAACCTAGAATTGGAATTGCGCTCGGAACGTTGCAACCATTGCGCCAATCCGCCATGTGTAAGATGCTGCCCAACTGGCGCTAGCCATGTTGTAGAAGGCGGCATTGTTTTGGTGACTGCCGACCAATGTATAGGGTGTGGCGCCTGTATAGAATCCTGTCCTTACGATGCCAGATACCAACACCCAGATGGTTATGTAGACAAATGTACGTTTTGCCATCACCGATTGGAAAAAGGGCAACAGCCCGCATGTGTCTCTGTATGCCCAACAAAATGCATGTATTTTGGCGATTTGGACGACCCGAATAGCGAAATATCACAATTGTTGAAAAACAGAAAACATAAAACCCTATCCCCAGAAGCAGGAACCGATCCTCACGTGTTTTATCTCATTTAACGCTTAAGTACCATGGAAGAAGAACTATTTACAAGCGGCCGAAATATTCCAAACATTGATCCTTCATTACAAATTTGGCATTGGCCCATCTCCCTGTATCTATTTTTGGGAGGACTTGCTGCAGGTATCCTATTCTTTGCAGCTTTATTCTACCTTATGGGAAAAGAAAAGCAGTATCCCGCTCTGAAAGCAGCCGCTGTTATACCGCCAATCGCCCTATCCATTGGCCTATTGGCTCTGGTTTACGATTTAACACATCCATTATACACCTGGAGATTATACACTACTTTTAGGATAGAATCCCCAATGTCCTGGGGCGCTTGGGTGCTCTTGATTACCACACCCCTGTCCTTTTTATGGATGTTTAGCTATTACAGAAGAACCTTTCCTAACTTGGAATTGAAACTCAAACTATTTAAAAAATTTAAGTTTCTGGAAAAATTTGAAAAATTCCTTATCACCAACAGAACCTATATGGCATATGCCCTTGTTCCCTTATCGATAATTTTGGGGGTGTATACAGGTATTTTATTATCGGCCTTTAATGCACGTCCTCTGTGGAACAATGCTATTCTGGGGCCACTGTTCTTAACCTCTGGTTTATCTACAGGAGCCGCAGCCATTATTTTACTGTCCAGAAACAGAGAAGAACGTCATCTGTTCAGTAAAATAGATTTAGGTCTTATTGTTATAGAAATTGCACTGATAACCCATATGATTATGGGCTATTATGCAGGTTCGCAAGTACAATTGGAAGCCATGGACCTTTTGGTAGGCGGTGAATTTACCCTGATGTTTTTTGGCTTTGTAATCTTACTTGGATTACTCGTACCTGCCATATTAGAAGTTATTGAATTATTTGGCTATAAAGTTCCTGTTGCCGTGCCGGCTGCCTTAGTTATAATTGGCGGACTTCTTTTTAGGTTTATTATGGTAGAAGCAGGACAATTAACCCGATACCTCTATTAAATTATTTGATATGAATACAAAATTTAAAACAAACCCACACCAATACTGGAACCCTTATTTTGGAGGTTTCCTTTTGGGCATCATCATTATTTTCACCTTTTATCTCACCGGAAGAGGTTTAGGAGCAAGTGGTGCTATAAAAAGCAGCGTGGTAACGGTAGTTGAAAACATAGCTCCCAAACACGCCGAAAACAATGGCTATTACAGTCAGTTTATAACAGATGATAAATCACCTATGAACACCTGGCTGGTATTTGAAGCCTTAGGCATTTTAATTGGCGCGTTTATTTCGGGAAGTATCAGCGGCCGTATAAAATGGCGCGTTCAGCATTCGCCGAAAATTACAACGAAACGCCGTTTGATTTTTGCACTAATTGGAGGCATATTATTTGGATTAGGCGCTCAAATTGCAAGAGGATGTACCAGTGGTGCTGCTTTAAGCGGCATGGCTGTTTTGTCTACAGGTGGCTTCCTAACCATGTTGGCCATTTTTGGATCGGCCTATGCCTTTGCTTATTTCTTTAGAAAGAACTGGATTTAAAACTTAAAAAATAGAATTATGGGACCTTTAATTCCTGGTGGTTATATCCCTGCAGAATGGGATAGTATTATTGCAATATTTATTGGTATTGCCTTTGGATTTGTATTAGAAGCTTCCGGCTTCTCATCCTCACGAAAATTGGCGGGTGTATTTTACGGTTACGATTTCGCCGTGTTGAAAGTATTCTTTACCGCAGCAGCTGTATCTGTAATTGGCATTTACTATATGGATTACCTAGGATATCTGGATATCTCAAAACTCTACGTGCACCCAACTTACCTATGGGGAGCCATCATTGGCGGTGTTATTATGGGAGCTGGTTTTGTAACCGGTGGGTTCTGCCCTGGCACCAGTTTGTGTGCCGTAGCCATTGGTAAATTGGATGCCTGGGTATATGTTTTCGGTATTATGGTTGGTGTCTTTATCTTTTCAGAGCTTTTCAATCTTTTCGAACCTATCTACGACGGTTTTAACTTTGGCAATATTACTTTGATAGATTCCTTTGGCTGGAATCCGTACTGGGTCATTTTTGTTTTTGCCATTATTGCCGTAGTGGCGTTTGGAATTGCCGATATTGTTCGAAAAAAGGTAAAAAGTGTGTTTTACTAATTAAACCAAAATAACATGAACCAGAAGAAAACTATAAAATTTCTTTCAAACAGATATCAAATTCTGGCCGTGACACTGATTATTTTAGCTGGAGGATTAGTGTTACTTCCTAAATACGACAAACAGGAAGGTATACGCTCTAAACAATTATTAAGCCATGCCATCAGCCCGGAGCGTTATATTTCTACCGATGATATTTCCCATAGACTCATTAGCCAGGACCCTTCCTTTATTTTGGTAGACGTAAGGGACGAAGAAAGCTATAATAATTATAGCTTACCCAATGCCATTAATATCCCACTTTCAAAACTGTTGGACGAAGACTCTCTTACCTACCTCAACCAAGACCAGTTTGACGTCGTGTTCTATTCTAACGACTCCTTTTATGCCGATCAGGCCTGGATGCTGTGTGACCGCCTAGGATTTAAGAATCTACACGTTTTACAAGGAGGCCTCAACACCTGGTATAGTACCATTATCAACCCTACTAAACCAAGCGAGGCCATGCCCGAGGCAGACTTTAAACTATATGCTACCAGAAAGGCAGCCAGTATGTATTATGGCGTAGCATACCCGGATCAAAATTTAGGTACGGAGTTACCTACCGTCGCTACAACACCTAAAAAGGTAATTACCGTAGAAAAGAAAAAGAAGCGCAAAGCAGAAGGAGGCTGTTAAGTCTGAAATTGACCTTATACCTATTTATCATGAAAGAATTAGAAAAAACCAAACAGATTTCAATCGCCACAACCCTGTTTATACTCGCTGTACTTATAGGATTTTTAACTTTTAAACGCCCTAAAAACACCTACGCATTTAACACTAAAAATACATTAGAGAAAATTAGCGCTAAGGATTATTTTCTCCCTTATTCTCTTATCGAAAATCAAGACGTAACTTTTATAGATATCAGAAACCCTTACGAGTATAATAAAGGTCATTTACAAAATGCCATAAATATACCTTCGTCTGACATTCTAAATGAAGCCTCGCAAAAACTACTGCAAGACCTAAAAAATTCAGATACACCCACGGCGCTTTATGGAGCCACTCCTGAAGAAGCCAACATCCCTTTCTTAATTCTATACCAATTAGGATTTGACAATCTTAAAATTCTTCCTGTAGCACTCAGTTACTCGCAGAACAAACTTATCACGAAAGAGGCTAAAACAGAACATCTACCTTACGATATTAATGAGTATATTTCGGACTCAAAAAAACATCTGGATAGCTCCAATACCATAATTCCACCAACCGTCAATGTTCCTAAAAAAGTAATTACAGTTGAAAAGAAAAAGAAACGCAAAGCAGAGGGCGGATGTTAAACCAGACCTTTATTTCCTTTATTAGCTGTTATGAAAATGTGAAGTAACTTTTATTTCGGCAAAACGACGAAACATTTCCATAACACCACAATATTTATCTACTGAAAGATTTACTGCGCGATTTATCTTTTTTTCATCCAGATCTTTCCCATAAAAATGATAATCTACAGTTACAGTGTGATAGTATGAAGGCGTATCTTCTGTTAGATGCCCTTCTATAACAATTTTAAAATCTTCAATTTCTACCTTCATCTTTTCCAGCATCGGGGTAATATCTACACCAGAGCATCCTGCCAAAGCTGTAAGCATTAATGCTTTTGGACGCAAGCCTTCCCCTTTTCCACCATTTTCCGGACCTAAATCTATCAGGACTTTATGCCCGCTGGGATTATCCGATTCAAATTGAACATTCTTCTTCCACTGGGTAGTAACGATATGCGACATGATTTTAGATTTAAAATTTAACAGATCAAAAATACCACTTAATTTTTTAAAACCCGCGGTTAAAACAGCCATTAATAGTTATCCCTTAACCATTCAAACACCTGTGTCATGTGCTGTTTTACAGCTTTTGTAGAAGTAGTATAATGGTTATTCATAAAACTAAAAATTAAGGTTTCTCCAGAATTAGTAAGCAGATATCCACTTAACGCATAGTTATTACCAACCGTACCGGATTTAGCATAAATATAAGGTCTATCCTTACCTGAATAATAATGCTTCAAGGTTCCAGACTGCCCGCCTACCGGGAATAGATTGAAAAGTCTGTCTTCCGGGATATCTGCATATAATTTTGATAATACCTGCACAAAAGACAACGGCGTAAACAAGTTATAGCGGCTTAAGCCCGAACCATCTACCCATCTTGGTTTTTGCTTTAAATCTTTAAGATAAGTTTCTAAAACGTTCGCCCTAATTTTTTTGGAGCTTAAAGTATCTGACAATGTTGAAGCTGATAAAATAAGAATCTGTTCGGCTAAAAAATTATCACTCACAAGCATCATTCTTTTATACAAGGTATCCGAAGGCATACCATATGCAACCTCATCCATTTTCTGGCCTTTGTAATTAGTAATTTTAACTTTACCAGGTAAAATATTCTGCCATAGACTATCAAAAACTGCAGGATTTAAAACCATAGGCACTTCTATTGTATCGCGACGTTTAGGGTTATAATAAAAAGTATTATTGTTATATGCTCTTTGACTAGAATGCTGCAACACCTGAACGTTTTCCTTAAAAACCGCCGGGGTTGTTTGCAAGCTATTATTGGTATTGCTTATACTCAGCACATTACCGTACACAGGAAAACTACTGCGCTCCGGACTAAAATACCGATCGTAATCTTCCCAGGCCCAACCAGGACCATATTTATCGTCGTCCAGATTATTTAAAATCACATTTACATTTTTATATTTTCCAGCAAACTTTAAAGCTGTGCTATCCTGAAAATACGGATGTAAAAACGCAGGATTCCCGGTACCTAAAAGGTGTAAAGTATCTTTAATTACACTGTATTTAAAAGCAGGAATACTGTCCGGCAGAAATTTTAAAGCGGTATAAAGTGTAAATAATTTGGTATTACTTGCCGGCGTGAAATACCTGTCAGCATTATAACTAAAAACAGTGTCCTTGGTTTTTGGATTAACAACCAGCAAACCTGTAAATTGATTGTTGTAAAAAGGATTTTCAAGTTGCCGGGTAACTTCTTTTCGGATACGAGCAGGCTTACAGCCCAATAAAAACAACCCTAGAAATAAGACACTTAACACTTTTCTTAACAGATTCAATTTACTCATAACAATTAGTTCCTATTGGTTTTTATACTAAAAATGACTTACTATTATTACAGATTAATTAAGACATTTTTTAATTTACTTAAATCGGATTTTGTGTGGTTGGCGGAAATTACAATCCGACTAAGTTGCTCTTTATAATTCGGATATTTAAAATTGGCAATAACCATATTTTCTTCTAACAAACGCTCATAAACGCCACGCTGCTCACAATAAATTACCGGATAATTTTTCTCGTATTTAAAATCCGCAGGCAACTCCACCCCTTTAAAAAAAATCTCTAGGTTTTCCTTTAATTTTTTGCGTTGTTCAGCATACAAGCGATCAGATTTCATATATGTATCCAAATATGCCGGATTAGCTCCAGATGACGACACAAAACTAATTTCCTGCCCTAAAGCATCTATTGTTTCTTTATCGGAAGCAATTACTCCTGCCGAAAGCCCCAAGGCCTTCGCCATAGACGCAACCAGTATTTTTCGGTTAATGTTTGGAGCTTTTATAGAGCTAAAAATACCTCGACCTTCGTTACCTACAATCCCCAGACTATGAGATTCATCTATAACAAGAGTAATCTGTTTTTGAGCAGGAATGTGATTTAAGAATTCCAGTGAGGTTGGTTTTACTTGTGATGACAATACCGCATCAAGAACAATTACAATTTCTTCAGCCGTATTGCTTAACAACTCCGGATTTAAAGAATTTCCATTATACAGCGGCATACTTTCCTTTACTAATATGGCCGGATGACTCATAGGGTAATGATAGATTCTCCTATATGTCCTGGAAAAATAATCTAAAACCAGCTTACCTGCTAAAGTTCCTGAAGACACTGCTAAGGCACTTGAAGCACCTACAAAGGCAGAAAACTGATTTTCAAAATCGGAGTAAACCTGTAATTTAATATTAGAATTTCTGGAGCTTCCATAGCTCGTTCCCCATTGTTTTAAACTTTCGAATAACTGCTCCTGAAATTCAGGCAGCGTAGACATGCCTAAATAAGACGTTCCCCCAAAATAGATATAAGACTCGTTTTCTCCCTGAATAACTCTGTCCGGAAAATTATTAACCTGCATGAATTCTAAATCAAATTTGCACCAATTCCATTTAATTCACTATAGGTAATTACACCTTCTTTTATAGAGACCCCCGTGGCAATATCTTCGGACAATAACAAAGCGCCATCCATGTCTACATAATCTAAAAGTGGTAATAAATGTGCAATTGCTGAAATTCCAACAGTAGATTCGGTCATGCATCCCACCATAGTTTTCATTCCTAGTGATTTGGCCCGAAGAAGCATTCTTCTGGCTGGAGTTACCCCTCCACATTTTACCAGCTTCACATTAATCCCGTGAAAATAATTGTAACATTTATCGACATCGGCTTCTATCTGGCAACTTTCATCGGCAATTATTGGTAATACAGAATTTTCGAAGACTTTTTTTTGAGCTTCCCAATCACCAGCCTTCAAAGGCTGTTCGATAAACTCTACACCCATTTCCTTTAAGGCTATGGCATTATTTATAGTTTCCTCTGCCTGCCAGCCACAATTGGCATCTACCCGAAACACAGCATTAGTATACTCGCGCAGTACTTTTACTATTTTTAAATCTTCATGGGTTCCTAATTTAATTTTATAAATAGGCCACGGCATTTCCTGCATTTTGGCAACCATTTTATCTACAGTATCGATACCTATAGTATAATTGGTTTTAGGATTATTTTCTATACTATAGCCCCAGAGTTTATATAATACCTCCCCTTTTCGTTTAGCATACAAATCGTTATACGCCAGATCTAAAGCACAAAGGGCAAACATATTGTGCTTTAGATGTGGATACATGAGTTCCCAAAAAGCTTCCGGGGTCTCATTAGGATGAGATTCAATTACAGATTTTAAAACCTCAAGCGCTTCTACCATTTTATCTACGGTAATATTGTAATACGGATTGGAAGTCGCCTCGCCCAACCCATAAAAACCGTCATGACTTAACTTTACAATTAAAGTGGGTTGTACGTCATGAGATTCTCTGGAAATAGTAAAAGTATGTTTTAGCTTTAAATTATAGGTTTTAAATTCCAAGGTCATAATGGGTAGCTTATAGTTTGAAATAAATTTAAGAAATAAAATTTCTAAAACTTCACCCGTGAAAAGATTTCACAAAAGCTGTAAAAAAGACCTGTTACAACTCCATTCAATCTAAAAAGACCTTGTTTTTTTTAAGTATTTAATAATTTTAAATAGCCTGAAGCGGATCGCCTTCAAACTGCAACCCTTCGAATCCGGTTTTCATGAAATTTCTGATGTTTTGATGTCCGGCACCTTCTGGATCGTTTAACACATCTTCGAAATAAAAATGCCCAAAACAAGTTAAGGTTTCCTCTTTGGTAAATCCCTGTGCTTTAGCAAAAGCAAATAACTTACAAGATCCGGAATTCTCTCCGGCTTTATTTTCTAATGTTCCGTTTTGAAACGCAGTTGGCGTAAAATGAAAATTAGATTCTATAACATCCATCGTATCAGAAAACATAATATCCTGTGGTGTTTCCTGTAATTTTATTTTAAATGCTTCTATTGTCATATTCTTAGTTTATTAATTATTTCTTTCCTCCTACAACTATTACAATTTCTCCTTTGGGAGGTTTAGCAGTATAATATTCTAATACTTCTTTTGCTGTGCCTCGTATCGTTTCCTCATATAGTTTAGTAAGTTCTCTGGAGACAGAAACGGGACGGTCTTCTCCAAAATACTCGCAAAAATTTGCAAGGGTTTTCAATAACTTGTGAGGCGATTCGTAGAAAATTATAGTTCTTGGTTCTTCTGCAAGCTGTAATAACCGAGTTTGTCTGCCCTTTTTAACCGGCAAAAATCCTTCGAATACAAATTTATCATTTGGAAGTCCCGAATTGACTAAAGCAGGTACAAATGCTGTTGCTCCTGGCAAACACTCTACTTCTATATTATTTTCGACACAGGCACGGGTTAATAAAAATCCAGGATCGGAAATAGCCGGAGTCCCGGCATCACTTATTAAAGCTATAGTTGTTCCCGACTTTAATTTTTGCACCAATCCATCGATTGTTTTATGCTCGTTATGCATATGATGAGATTGCGAAGGTGTGGAAATTTCAAAATGTTTTAAAAGTTTTCCTGAGGTACGTGTATCTTCTGCAAGAATTAAATCGGCTTCTTTTAAGACTTTTATAGCACGAAATGTCATGTCCTCCAGATTACCGATTGGTGTGGGTACAATGTATAATTTGCTCATGTTATTTTGAAATAAACCGCGATTAAACCAATATTAAATTTCCGGGCACAAAAAACGGGATCCTAAATTAATTAAAGAAGGAATTCTTACCCTTTTTACACATAAAAAAAAGCTGTTTAATTAAATCGCGCTTCAATAATCTGCATAAAACGATCTTCAAAAACTTCTTTTCCTTCCCAGTTGTTATATTCGGTCTTTACCACATTTTGAATTAGATGTCTTGCTTCATCAAAATCGCTACTGGTATTTATTTGCGCTATTACCCGATGATAATCTTCACTACTGCCCTCAAACAACTGTTTTATAAAAGCCAGTTTATCGTTTAACCCAATATTAAGTCCGCCCGATTTTAATTTATCATTTAACGACCGTTTTATATTAGTTAAGGACGAATTGGCCACAGGTTCGAAAATCGGGGTCTCTTTAAAATCGGCTGTTATATCTTCAAAATCATTTTTCTCGTAATGCTGCTTTGGTGTAATAGCCTCAAAAAGATCATCTACAGCATCTGCCTCTTGTGGCATTTGTGCAACGATATCCTTAATCTTTTCCATTAAAGGTTCTACAATGTCTTCCTCTTCTTCGTGAATATGATTTTGCTCTTCTTTAATATATACTGAGTCATTTATTTCTAAGCTATCAGAAACTTTATTATTAAAGGCCGAATCCAGCATACCAAAGAACGAAGCATCGTTTGCTATTGTGGATTGAATGTCGTCGTAATTCTCTTCGAGATATTTTAATGCAGAAAGTTTTTCGTACAACACAGCAACCTCAGCGTGCATTGCATTTACATCGCTAAAATCTTTCAAATTTATAATTCGCTGTGCTACACCAATCACTTCCTGTTCCAGTTTCTTCTTCATAACTTTTATATTTAAACGACAATCGCCTTTTGATTTTTAATAAATTTACGCCACCTTTATGCAAACCTTAGTTTGCCAAATTTTAGTGTTAAAATTACAAAATGTTTCTCGAAAATACAGTAAACCATAAAGAACAATTTGGGTGGATAGAAGTGATATGCGGATCGATGTTCTCTGGAAAGACCGAAGAATTAATCCGCAGGCTTAAGCGTGCACAATTTGCAAAACAGAGAGTAGAAATCTTTAAACCTGCTGTGGATATACGTTACAACGAAGAAATGGTTGTTTCTCACGACGCCAATGAAATTCGCTCTACCCCTGTTCCCGCAGCTGCAAATATTCCTATTCTGGCAGACGGTTGTGATGTTGTTGGTATAGATGAAGCTCAGTTTTTCGACGACGAGATTGTAAGGGTTTGCAACGACCTGGCCAATAAAGGCATCCGCGTCATTGTTGCCGGTTTAGACATGGATTTTAAAGGCAACCCTTTTGGGCCAATGCCGAATTTAATGGCTACAGCCGAATATGTTACTAAGGTACATGCCATTTGTACCAGAACCGGAAATTTAGCCCAGTACAGCTACAGAAAAGCGCCTAGCGACGCACTGGTTTTACTAGGAGAAACCGAAGAATACGAGCCTTTAAGTCGCGGTGCATTTTACAAAGCCATGATGAAAGAAAAGGTTAAAAACATGATTGTTAACGATGCCGAAGACATCTCCCAAAAACCTGACAATCCTAATGCCTAAAGCTCAAGAAACTATACTGGAAATAGACTTAAGAGCTTTAGAACACAACATTAATTACCTTAAATCGAAGCTGAAAGCAGACACTAAATTTTTAGCGGTGGTTAAGGCCTTTGCTTATGGCAGTCAACCCAAGGACATTGCTCCTTTTTTAGAACAATTAGAGGTCGATTATTTTGCTGTAGCATATACCAGCGAAGGCGTTGACCTAAGACAGGCCGGAGTGAAAAAACCTATTCTGGTGCTACACCCACAAGCCGTAAGCTTCTACACCTTAATAGAATACAACTTAGAACCTAATTTATACAGCCTTAAAGTTTTAAAGGAATTCATAGCCTTAACCGAAAGTTTAGACTTAAACGCTTATCCTATTCATTTAAAATTTAATACAGGCTTAAATCGTTTAGGATTTTCAGAATCCCAATGCGACGATGTCCTGAACGTATTAAAAGACAAAAACAGCGTTAAAATCGCTTCAATATTTTCTCATCTGGCTGCAAGTGAAGATTTAAAGGAACTGGAATTTACGAAAGGCCAAATTTCAAGCTTTAAAACTATTGCAGACAACCTTTTAAACCAATTACCCTACAAACCCTTGAGACACCTTTGTAACACTTCAGGAATTTTAAATTATCCTGAAGCTCATCTGGATATGGTAAGAAGCGGCATAGGAATGTATGGTTATGGCAACTCCGAAAAAGAAAATAAAAACTTTATTCCGGTAGCTACTTTAAAAACAGTTATTTCTCAAATTCACCATATTCCTGCCGGGCAAAGTATTGGTTATAACCGTGCCTTTACCAGTACAGAACCCATTACAACCGCTACGCTTCCCATAGGTCATGCCGATGGTATTGGCAGACAATATGGAAATGGCAAAGGCTTTGTTACTATTAACGGACAGCCTGCTCCAATTGTTGGTAACGTATGTATGGATATGATAATGGTTAACGTAACCCATATCCCTTGCAAAGAAGGAGACGAAGTTCTTATTTTTGGCACAAACCCAACTGCCGAAGACTTTGCCGCTACAGCAAATACTATTTCTTATGAACTCTTAACAGGCTTATCACAACGCATAAAACGCATCATTACAAAATAAACCTACTGTATAAGAAAATTTACATACTTTAGTATTTATTAATCAATCCTAAATACTGTATGGCTTTCTTTAAAGACTTCAAGTCCTTTCTTATGAAAGGCGACATTATCAATCTGGCAACCGCCGTAATTGTTGGCGGCGCTTTTGGTAAAATCGTAACTTCATTTACAAACGACATTTTAATGCCTCCTATTGGCTTAATGCTTGGAGATGTAAATTTTTCCGATTTAAAATGCGTACTTAAAGAAGCATCTACCGATGCTGCCGGCGAAGTTATTCCTGCTGTAACCGTAAACTACGGAAACTTTATTCAGATGATTATAGATTTCATCATCATCGGGCTTTGTATCTTCCTGGTTTTAAAAGCTTACGAAAAAACTAAAAAGAAAGAAGAAGCAGCGCCTGCTCCTCCTGCCGGACCAACACAGGAAGAATTATTAACTGAAATCCGCGATTTACTAAAAAAATAAGATTTGTTAAATAATTAACACTATGTTATTTCTTGTTAAAAAGCCTTGGTTTTAAACAGACTAAGGCTTTTTTTAAATTATTAATACTTAGTTTTGCACAAAATAATTCAATACACTTTTAAACCAGATATATAAAATGAAAGTAGCTGTAGTTGGAGCCACAGGAATGGTTGGCGAGGTAATGCTAAAAGTTCTAGCAGAACGTAATTTCCCATTAACAGAATTAATTCCTGTTGCATCAGAACGATCTGTAGGTAAATCAATTACCTACCGAGGTAAAGAATATACAGTTGTAGGTTTAGCCGATGCTGTTAGCATGAAACCAGATGTTGCATTGTTCTCTGCTGGAGGTGATACCTCTTTAGAATGGGCGCCAAAATTTGCTGAAGCCGGAACAACTGTTGTAGACAACTCGTCTGCATGGAGAATGGATCCTACTAAAAAACTCGTAGTTCCTGAAATTAACGCTGGCGAATTAACTAAAGAAGATAAAATTATTGCCAACCCAAACTGTTCTACAATTCAGTTAGTAATGGCTTTGGCTCCGCTTCATAAAAAATACAAAATGAAACGTGTGGTAGTTTCAACTTACCAATCGGTTTCAGGAACAGGAGTAAAAGCGGTAAGACAATTAGAAAATGAAATTGCAGGTATAGAAGGCGAAATGGCATATCCTTATCCTATAGGCAGAAACGCTTTGCCGCATTGCGATGTTTTTCAGGATAACGGATACACTAAGGAAGAAATGAAATTAGCTAAAGAACCTCAAAAAATCTTAAGCGACAATTCGTTTGCCGTATCTGCAACTGCAGTGAGAATCCCAACAGCAGGTGGACATTCAGAATCAGTAAATGTGGAATTTGAAAATGATTTTGAATTAGCTGATATCAGAAAAATATTAAGCGAAACACCAGGCGTTGTTGTTCAGGATAACACAGACACAAACACATACCCGATGCCAATTTATGCGCACGATAAAGACGAAGTATTTGTAGGCCGTATAAGACGTGACGAATCACAGGCAAATACTTTAAACATGTGGATAGTTGCAGACAACTTACGTAAAGGTGCTGCTACTAATACCATCCAGATTGCAGAGTATTTAATTGCGAATAATATGCTATAAGCCTAAAATTTTAGGTTTATTTAACAGCTAAAAGATGCTCCTAAGTTCAGGCTTAGGAGCATTTTTTGTTACATTTGAAGGAATTAAACACATTAAAAATGAAAAGACTAGTTGCCTCTCTCATTGTTTTAACAACCATTAGTTCCTGTAAAAACGAACAGGAATTAAAGAAAAATCAAAATCAGATTGTGAAATACCCTATTACGCAAACCAAAGACTCTTCAGACACCTACTTTGGTACCGAAGTTAAAGACCCTTATCGCTGGCTTGAAGACGACAGAAGCGTAGAAACCGAAGAATGGGTAAAGGAAGAAAACCAGGTTACTTTTGGGTATCTGGATAAAATACCTTACCGAGAACAACTAAAACAAAGACTTGAAACCCTGTGGAATTACGAAAAAATTGGCGCGCCTTTTAAAGAAGGTAAATACACCTATTTCAGCAAAAACAACGGATTACAAAATCAGAGTGTTATTTACAGATCACTTGGTGAAAACACCGGCGAAGAAGTCTTTTTAGACCCGAATTCATTTAGCGAAGATGGCACAACATCGCTTGGAGGCCTGTCTTTTTCTAAAGACGGAAGCATGTTAGCCTATTCTATTTCTGAAGGAGGAAGTGATTGGAGAAAAGTTATTATTCTAAATACCGAAACCAAAGAAATCACCGAAGACACTCTAGTAGATATAAAGTTTAGCGGCATGTCGTGGTTTGGAAACGAAGGATTTTATTATTCCAGCTACGACAAACCAAAAGGCAGCGAATTATCAGCAAAAACCGATCAACACAAAGTGTACTATCATAAATTAGGCACAAGTCAGAAAGAAGACAAACTGATTTACGGCGGCACCGACAAAGAAAAGCACCGCTATATTTATGGTACTGTAACTGAGGACGACCGTTATTTGATATTATCTCCAAGAACATCTACATCCGGAAATAAATTATATATTAAAGATCTTACCAAGCCTAACAGTAAATTTATTCCTATTCTGGAACACACCGATAGCGACACACATTTATTAGACAATATTGGCAGCAAACTGTATCTGGTAACCAATTTAAATGCGCCAAATAAAAAAATTATTACAGTAGATGCTTCCAATCCGACACCAGAACATTGGAAAGATTTTATTCCCGAAACAGAAAATGTTTTAAATCCTTCTACAGGCAGCGGATATATTTTCGCAGAGTACATGGTAGATGCCGTATCTAAAGTGAAACAGTACGATTACGACGGGAAATTAATTCGCGATATTGAACTTCCGGGCGTTGGCACCGTTTCGGGATTCAGTGGTAAAAAAGAAGACGAAACGCTATACTTCTCATTTT
Organism: Formosa sp. S-31; assembly: GCF_051172795.1. Lineage (NCBI taxonomy): Bacteria > Pseudomonadati > Bacteroidota > Flavobacteriia > Flavobacteriales > Flavobacteriaceae > Formosa > Formosa sp. S-31. The sequence goes on along the minus strand of NZ_JAENDK010000008.1, from coordinate 869,356 downwards.
CCAATTACATTACACCTTCAACAAGTTATGCTTACGAAGCTAAGACAGGTACTTCCAAGGTGTACGTAAAACCAGATGTGAAATTCGATCCGGATCAATACGAAAGCAAACAGGTGTTTTACGAATCTAAAGACGGCACTAAAGTACCTATGATTATTTCATATAAAAAAGGCATTGAACTTAACGGTAAAAACCCGACAATACTTTACGGTTACGGCGGATTTAATATCAGTTTAACCCCGGCGTTTAGTATTACCAATGCGCTTTGGATGGAACAAGGCGGTATTTATGCCGTTCCTAATTTACGAGGAGGAGGAGAATATGGTAAAGCCTGGCACGATGCAGGAACAAAATTACAGAAACAAAACGTGTTTGATGACTTTATTGCTGCAGCTGAATATTTAATTAAAGAACATTACACCTCGTCCGACTTTCTAGCTATCAGAGGTGGGTCGAACGGTGGATTACTGGTTGGAGCAACCATGACACAACGCCCGGATTTAATGAAAGTAGCCATACCTCAGGTTGGTGTTTTAGACATGTTGCGCTACCACACATTTACAGCCGGAGCGGGCTGGGCTTACGACTACGGTACAGCCGAAGATAGTAAAGAAATGTTTGACTATTTAAAAGGCTATTCTCCGGTACACAACGTAAAATCAGGTGTAAATTATCCAGCCACATTAATCATGACAGGAGATCATGACGATCGTGTTGTACCAGCCCATAGTTTTAAATTTGCTGCCGAGTTACAAAGCAAGCAAAAAAATGGAAATCCGGTACTTATTCGAATAGAAACTGATGCCGGCCATGGTGCAGGTACACCGGTAAGCAAAATTATTGACCAATATGCAGACATATTCGGATTTACCCTATACAACATGGGTTACAATGTTTTACCCAGCGCCACTAAAGAAAATGTAAAAGGGTAAACAACAGCCTTTTCACATTAAAAGCGTCATTTATTGTTATTTAGCAAGTAATGACGCTTCCTTTTTTTATCTTATTTTTGCCTTTCAATTTTAATTATGTTAGAAGTAAACAATTTGTCTTTTGGCTATAACGACTCTACTGTGCTTAAAGACCTCTCGTTCTCTGTTAAACAAGGCGAACATCTATCCGTTATAGGCGAAAGCGGCTCTGGAAAAAGCACCTTATTAAAACTTCTGTATGGCACTTACGATTTAAATGAAGGCTACATAAGCTGGAAAAAACAAGCTATGTTAGGTCCTAAATTCAATCTGGTAATAGGCTACGACTTCATGAAATATGTGGCTCAGGAATTCGATTTGATGCCTTTTATTTCTGTTGAAGAAAACATAAGTAAATTTCTATCTAATTTCTATCCCGAAGAAAAAGAAAGACGCACTCAGGAGCTCCTGGAATTGGTTGAATTAACTGCATTTGCCAAAGTGAAGGTAAAATTACTTAGCGGTGGCCAGAAACAACGCGTTGCATTGGCCAGGGCCATTGCTCGTCAACCGGAAATCATCTTACTGGATGAACCATTCAGCCACATTGATAGCTTTCAAAAACAAACCCTTCGTCGTAATTTATTTCAGTTTTTAAAAGACAAAAATATTACCTGTATCGTTGCAACTCACGATCGCGAAGACGTACTGCCTTATGCCGATAAAATGATGGTGTTAAACAAGGGAGAATTAATTGCTACAGGTACGCCAAAGAATCTTTTTAAAGCACCGGAGAAACCACTTATAGCCTCCTTTTTTGGAGAATATAATACTATTGATGGTAGCATAGTTTATGCGCATCAATTAAAATTAACCGAGACTTCTCAACTTAAAGTAAAGGTAATACAAAACTATTTTAAAGGGTCTGAATATTTAATTGCGGCAGAATACAGGGAACAGATTATCTATTTTTATAACGATACAGAACTTCAAGAAGGTCTAACTTGTTATTTAAAAATAGTCCCTCTTTAAAACACGTCCATAATTTTTATTTTTCGTCCCCTAAACTCACAGGAATGGCCTTGCTCTTTTCCCATTAACAGAAGACCCATAGGTGTATTTGGTGCAATAGCAAAATACGTTACCGTACCAACTTTACACTCAGCGGCACTAATAGCTATAAAATAATTCGCTGAATCTGTAATCACAACACTACCCAGACAGACTGTTTTTGATGACTTTTCTATATTCACCTTATTCAAGACTTGCTTTACCTTGTTTATCTCTGATAACTGCACGCCAAATTTTTCACGCTCAAGTTGCAACATGGCACGCCCCGTTTCATGTTTATCGCCGGCCGTGCTTTTAGTTTCGGAAGTTAAAGCCGTTTCCACTTCTAAAATATTGGTCTGAACATTTTTTAATCGCTGTTCTATAAATTGTACACAGCACTGAAATAAAACAGTTTTAACTTCAGAATTATTTTCCATTTACATCAAATTTTAATGGACCATAAAACTGCATTTGATTCACAATCCACTGTTTTCTACCTTGAATATAAACCGATGCCGGATTAGCTTTATATACTCTGGGATTCGGTAAAATTGCTGCAATAGCAGCCGCTTCGTATGCGGTTAATTTTGAAGCTGGTTTTTTAAACCAGAATTGAGCTGCAGCCTCTACACCATAAATGCCCTTCCCCATTTCTATACTGTTTAAATACACTTCCAGAATACGTTTTTTGGTCCACATTAATTCTATTAAAAAAGTAAAATATGTTTCCAGACCTTTACGTAACCAGCTACGGTCTGGCCATAAAAATACATTTTTAGCCGTTTGCTGACTTATAGTACTTCCGCCACGCATGTGTTTGCCTTTTTTATTGTAATCCATCGCGCGTTCTATAGCCTTTAAATCAAATCCATTATGACTAAGAAACTGCTGGTCTTCACTGCAAATTACCGACTTTTGCATGTTCACCGAGATTTCATCCATGGCAACCCAGTCATGACTCCATAATTTTGGAATACTCCTTTCGGATTGTTTGAAACTCTGTATAACCATTAATGGTGTAATAGGTACAGGAATATATTTAAATAAAAACACCGCAAAAACAGAGCCCAATATAGCTATACTAACTACTTTTACTATAAATCGATAAAGCCGTTTCATTAATTTTTTCCAGATAAATTGGCAAGAGATTTCCCTACATAACTTCCTATCGCTACACCCATGCCCCCCATACGGATACCACAATATACAAAATCAGAAACCTGTTTAATTATAGCCTTTTTCTGGTTTCCTACCCCCATTATTCCACTCCAGGTATGATCCACTTCAAATGGTGTTTCGGGCAAAATAACATGTTTTAAAAGCTGGTTAAGTGCATCCTGAACCTTCTTGGTTTCTCCAAATTCTGTAGTCTCTTCCGCTTTAAAATCCAATTGTCGGCCACCTCCAAACAATATTCTATTATCTATATTTCTAAAATAATAATATCCTCTATCCAAATGAAAAGTTCCTTTAATATTCAGGTTTTTAATAGGTTTTGTAATTAATACTTGTGCTCTGGCAGGTTTCACAGGTTCGTTAAGTAATAACGAGGAAAATCCGTTATTGGCTAAGATGAGTTTTTTACAATTGAACTCTATCTGATTCGTTTTTACAGCGACTTCTGAATTCAACTCACTAAACGCTTCTACACTGATATTATTTAAAATCTTTACACCAGCAGCCTGCACTTTCCGCAATAAAGCTTCCATCATTTTACCTGTATCCAACTGCCCCTCAAAGACATTAAAAACAAGCTTTTCATATATATTTTTAAAACCAAAGGGATTAGACTTTAATTGAAACACATCGTAATTAAATACAGGTTTTAAAAGATGATTGACCTCATCCATGCGAAATAAACACGTCTCATAAAAAGCTGTATCGGAATCTGAAAACAATTCATAGCCACCACAAGCCGCATAATCCAGGACAGAATCTCCAAGATTTTCGCGCAGTAATCTCAAGCCATTTACACGCTGCTTTACCAGCGACAAAACCTCTTCCTCAGAATGAAATTCCAAATCATTTAAAATTTCGCTCAAACTCCCAAAACAGGCAAATCCGGCGTTTTTAGTACTTGCACCCTGTGGTAAAGTCCCTTTTTCAAGTATTAAAATATTAGCATTAGGATGTTGTTGTTTTAAATACAACGCGCAATTTAAGCCTACAATTCCGCTACCTACAATAGCATAATCGATATTGGAGAACCAGGATTTTATTTCCCAATAGGATAAATTCAAAGCCGTAAAAATTTAATTATTTCAGAAATGTACATATTTATAAGTATATGTATAAAACGAAATACAGAATTTATTTAAAACTATCTGAAGGAGAAGCGAATAAATTTAAAGCAAAAAAAACTCCGAAAGCTTTTTCGGAGTTTTTAAGATTTATTCTTCTGATTTTGGAGCTTCCATTTTGAAGTCTTCCATGAATTTCGTGGTGTAATTACCGGAAATATAATTTGGATCGTCCATTAACTGTCTGTGAAATGGAATTGTGGTTTTTATGCCTTCAATAACGAATTCATCTAAAGCACGTTTCATTTTACTAATGGCTTCCTCACGGGTCTGCGCAGTTGTAATTAACTTAGCAATCATAGAATCGTAGTTTGGCGGAATACTATAACCCGCATACACATGCGTATCTAAACGCACACCATGTCCTCCCGGAGCATGTAAAGTGGTTATACGACCTGGAGAAGGACGGAAACCGTTATACGGATCTTCTGCATTAATACGACACTCTATAGAATGTAAATTTGGTGTATAATTTTTACCAGAGATTGGCACACCTGCAGCAACTAAAATCTGCTCTCTAATTAAATCGAAATCAATTACCTGTTCTGTGATAGGGTGTTCTACCTGAATACGGGTATTCATTTCCATGAAGTAAAAATTACGGTGCTTATCTACTAAAAATTCGATAGTTCCAGCTCCTTCATAGTTGATAAATTCTGCAGCTCTTACCGCAGCTTTCCCCATATCATCACGCAACTTTTTAGTCATAAAAGGCGAAGGCACTTCTTCGGTTAACTTTTGATGACGACGTTGAATTGAACAATCACGCTCTGATAAATGACAGGCCTTACCTGTAGAATCTCCTACAACCTGGATTTCGATATGTCTTGGTTCTTCAATAAGTTTTTCCATATACATACCGTCGTTACCAAAGGCTGCTTTAGCTTCTTTTCTGGCAGAATCCCAGGCATCTTTAAGATCTTCTTCTTTCCAGACAGCTCGCATTCCTTTACCTCCACCACCGGCAGTGGCTTTAAGCATAACAGGATATCCTGTTTCCAAAGCGATTTTCTGGCAGCTTTCAAAATCTTCAATAATTCCATCACTACCTGGTACACAAGGCACTCCGGCAGCTTTCATGGTCGCTTTAGCCGTAGCCTTATCTCCCATTTTAGAAATCATATCTGCTGTAGCACCGATAAATTTAATATCGTGTTCTTCGCAGATTTTAGAAAATTTTGCATTTTCTGAAAGGAATCCATATCCTGGATGTATTGCATCTGCATTTGTAATTTCTGCAGCAGCAATAATATTAGACATTTTTAAATAGGATTCGCTACTTGGCGCTGGTCCTATACAAACGGCTTCGTCTGCAAATTTAACATGCAAACTATCTGCATCGGCTGTAGAATATACTGCAACCGTTTTTATGCCCATTTCTTTACAGGTTCTAATAACACGAAGTGCTATTTCCCCTCTATTGGCTATTAGTATTTTTTTAAACATAACGCATATAATTTAAAAATCTCAAATTCCAAATACCAAATGAATTGGGATTTGATTTGGAATTTTAAAATTTGTTATGATGGATCAACTAAAAATAATGGCTGATCGAATTCTACTGGAGACGAATCGTCTACTAAAACTTTTACTATTTTTCCTGAAACTTCTGATTCAATTTCATTGAAAAGTTTCATAGCTTCAATAATACAAAGCACATCACCTTCATTAATAGTCTGTCCAACCTCAACAAATACTGGCTTGTCCGGAGATGGTTTTCTATATAATGTTCCAATAATAGGAGACTTAATTGTGATATATTTTGAATCATTATCAGCTGCGGCAGCTGCTACTGGAGCCGGAGTTGCAGGCTGAGCAGGTTGCGCTGCTACCGGAGCCTGAGCTACAGGAGCGTTAACAGGTATTTGCTGTACGTAAGTTGTAGTTTCTCCCTTATCGTCACCACCTGTTTTTATTGTAATCTTTACATCATCTGTTTCTAACTTAACCTCGCTTGCACCTGATTTAGCAACAAATTTGATTAAATTTTGAATGTCTTTTAAATCCATACCAATTTAGATTTTAAAATAAGTTATTATTAGTCAATTTAGGAATTGTATGCCCAAGTTAAATAAGTAGATCCCCATGTGAATCCACCTCCAAACGCAGCAAATATTAATTTATCTCCCTTTTTAAATTTCGATTCGAAATCACTTAAAAGCAATGGTAAGGTTGCCGAAGTGGTATTACCGTACCTTTGAATGTTTTTAAGTACTTTAGAATCTTCTAAATTCATTCTTCCAGCTGTTGCGTCAATAATACGCAGATTCGCCTGATGTGGAATTAACCAGGATACATCGTCGTGCGTAAGATTATTTCGCATCATAATTTTTTCAGCCACATCGGCCATATTAGACACAGCAAATTTAAATACTGTTCTACCATCCTGATGCACAAAATGCTGTTTGTTTTTAACAGTATCTTCGCTTGGTGGTAATAAGGATCCGCCAGCTTCAATTTTCAAGAATTCTCGTCCGGCACCATCACTTCTTAAATATTCATCCTGTAGACCATAACCTTCTTCATTCGGCTCAAACAAAGCTGCTCCGGCTCCATCTCCAAAAATTATACAGGTTGCTCTGTCGGTATAATCAATAATAGAAGACATTTTATCTGCCCCTATAATAAGTACCTTTTTATATCGACCAGATTCTATATATGCTGATGCCGTAGACATAGCATATAAAAAACTTGAACATGCTGCTTGTAAATCGTAAGCAAATGCATTGGTTGCTCCAATTTGAGACGCTACATAAACCGCTGTAGACGCTACTAATAAATCAGGTGTAGCTGTTGCAACAACCACCAAATCTATTTCTTTTGGATCTACTCCTGATCTGTTAATAAGGTTTTCTGCTGCTTTAATGGCAAGGTAAGACGTACCTTTGCCTTCGTCTTTAAGAATACGGCGCTCTTTAATACCTGTTCTAGTAGTTATCCACTCATCATTTGTATCAACCATAGATTCTAAAACCTTATTGGATAAAACAAAGTCTGGCACATAACCTCCTACTGCAGTAATTGCCGCTGTTATTTTACTCATAACCTTTTTGTTACTTAGAACTAAAAATGGAGTGATTTTGATCTAAAACATCAAAATTTTGACAAAAATACTCTATTTTGAATTATTTTAATGCAAATTAAGTGCTTTTTGGCTTAAAGAAACATATATGACATAAAAAAACGCTCACTATGGAGCGTTTTTTTATATGCATGCATAATACTTATGCTAAATTTTCTTCTACCTCTGAGTTGTCAATTAATACTTGACCTCTGTAGTATAATTTACCTTCGTGCCAATGTGCTCTGTGATATAAGTGAGCTTCTCCTGTTGTAGGACACGTAGCAATTTGTGGCGCAGTTGCCTTGTAGTGTGTTCTTCTTTTATCTCTTCTAGTTTTAGAGATTTTTCTCTTAGGATGTGCCATTTTCTATTTATTTATTATCCGTTAATAGTTTTTTTAATGTATTCCAGCGTGGATCTGTATCCTCCTGGTCTTTTGTTATTTCTTTTTCTTTCGGACTTAGTTCATCTAGTTTATCCAATATATCCGATTTTAAGGTTCCATCCTCAACTCCTGGATGAATGCGTTTTGAGGGAACAGACAACACTATTATTTCGTAAATATATTGCTGAATATTAACCTCGTATTCGCCATGTGGTAATATTAGCAAGTCTATTTCTTCGTCGTTATATTCGTCTCCAAACTTAACCACTAAATCAAATTCATTTTGAACAGGCTGATCGTAAGGTTCATTAGTAACATCGCAATAAACGTTTACGGTTCCAGAAATCTCAAAGTGCAATTCCATTAAAGTGGTCTTCTTTTCTAAAAGAACCTTAACTTTAATATTAGCATCATTAAAATCGTCATATTCAAAATGCTTAAAGAACTCTGGTCCAATTTGATATTCGAACTCGTGCTTCCCTAATTTTAATCCAATAAATTGAATTGTAAATTCTTTCAACAGCTTCATTTTCATATCTAATTTGAGCCTGCAAATATATAAAATTTTATTTTAGGCAAGCTTACTTATAAACATTTTTTTGTTTATATCTTTTTTAATCAATAATTTATGCTCTTTTCACCAGCTCTTCATACTCCATTCTATTCTTATAGATTTGAATTCCAGTAAATAAAGCCTCTTTAAATGAACTTTCATCAGCACATCCTTTCCCTGCAATTTCAAAAGCCGTGCCATGATCTGGCGAAGTCCTTACCTTATTTAATCCTGCGGTAAAATTCACACCCTCTCCAAAAGATAAAGTTTTAAAAGGGATTAAACCCTGATCGTGATATGATGCTACTATTGCATCGAAATTTTTATAATTATTAGAACCAAAAAAACTATCGGCAGCATATGGACCAAAAACAAGTTTTCCTGACTCTTTTATTTTACGCAATGTTGGACGCAATACCTCATCGTCTTCATTTCCAATCACACCATTATCTCCCGTATGAGGATTAATGCCTAAAACAGCTATTTTAGGTTTGCTAATTCTAAAATCCTGCTGTAAAGATTTATAAATGGTATTAATTTTTTTGTTGATCAATTCAGGAGTGATATGTATTGCAATATCACTTACCGGAACATGATCTGTTAACAGTCCCACTTTTAAATCAGGAGTAACCATAAACATTAAACTATCCCCTTCCAATTCCTGTTCCAGATAATTGGTATGTCCTGGAAAATTAAATTTTTCAGACTGAATATTATGCTTATTAATAGGAGCAGTTACCAATAAATCGATATCTCCATTTTTTAAGGCAGCTGTAGCAGCTTCTAAAGATTTTATAGCATACTCACCAATCTTAAAATCTTCCTTACCAAACTTTACAGAAACATTTTCTTTCCAGACATTAATAACATTAATTTTTCCGGGAATAATTTGACTCACCTGATTTATTCCATTAAAATTAATATCGAAATTAAAATGATTCTTAAAAAACGACATCACTTTTACAGATGCGAAGATAACCGGCGTACAAAACTCTAAAATCCTTGAATCTTCAAAGGTTTTCAAAACGATCTCCCCTCCAATACCATTAAGATCACCAATTGAAATTCCTACAACTATATTTTCTTCCTTCTTCATTAATTTTAATAACTAATTTGTTTGTAATTTTATCACCACAAATTTAACCAAATAAATGAGATAATATGTTTACAGGAATTATAGAAAATTTAGGTATCGTTACAAATTTGCAAACCGAATTAGACAATCTCCATGTAACCATAAAAAGCGATTTGGCCTCTGAATTAAAAATTGACCAAAGTGTAGCCCATAATGGCGTATGCCTTACCGTAGTTAATATTAACAACGACACTTACACCGTAACAGCTATTAAAGAAACCTTGGATAAAACCAACTTAAAATCCCTAAAAGTAAACGACTTGGTTAATCTGGAACGCGCAATGAAACTGGGAGATCGTTTGGACGGACACATTGTACAAGGTCATGTAGACCAAACTGCAAAATGTATTAATATTGAAGAGACTTCAGGTAGCTGGCTATTCACTTTTAGCTATAACCAAGACCTTAATAATATTACTATTGAGAAAGGTTCTATCACAGTTAATGGCACTAGTTTAACCGTGGTGAATTCAAAACGCAACGAATTTAGTGTAGCCATAATACCATACACCTACCAACATACAAATTTTAAACATTTTAAAATTGGAGATGAAATTAATCTGGAATTTGATGTTTTAGGAAAGTACGTTAAACGTTTACTGGAATTTAACATTAATTAAAAACTCCTTTATTTCTTCATTGATTTTCTTACACCATAATACGCACCTACCACTAACAACACACCGATTCCTCCATCTATTGGTAAACCACCTGGAGGAGGAGGCAGTCTACCATCTACATCTGGTTGCGGCGGATTCTGAGCAAAACACATAATGCCTGCAAAAATCAAAAAGGGTAAAATAATTTTGGTTTTCTTTCGCATATTATGGTAGTTGGTCAATTTTATTTACCAAAAAATTGGGGTTTTATGAAAGTTTCATTTCACTAACTACTAAATCAATAGTTGATTCAGGTAAATTTAACACAAAAATTAACACTTTAACAATTAATTGCCCTATTAATACTTACCATTCATCGAATTTCCTCCAAAACAAACGCATTTAAATCAAGTCTTTACAAAGGAGAACTTTCAAACTTCAAGTTAATTTGTCCAATAAAAAACCCACTTAAAATAAACCATTAGCTTAAAACTGAAATTAATTTACCCTTATAACATTACACTATATCTAAAGATAAAATCAAAAAAACAATTTTAATTAAACAACGCACGATTAACAACTCAACTCAGACTGCTTCACCTCTAAAATTCACTCAATTACACAATTATGCAGTGTGTTTTTAAAGAAAAAAACAAAAAAATACAGTTAATTTTATATAATCCTAATTCGCCATGTTTATTTTAAAATAAAAAACATATATTTGTGTAATCGATTACACAAAAATTAAATCAGCATGACTCATTACAATTTCAGATACGCATCACACCCTAAAGATGCTCAAAAATATTCAACCACAGAATTACGTGAACATTTCTTAATTGAAAACCTGTTTCAGGAAGACACCATTCAACTTACATATTCAATGTATGACAGATATATCGTAGGAGGAATTATGCCAACCTCGAAAGCTTTAAAATTAGAAACCATACCTTATTTAAAGTCAGATAACTTTTTAGATCGCCGAGAACTAGGCATTGTTAGTGTTGGAGATCCTGGAATTGTAACCGTAGAAGGTGTAACTTACGAGTTAAACAAAAAAGAGGCGCTTTACGTAGGGCAGGGCAATAAAGAAGTGACTTTTGAAAGCAAACCGGGAGGACAGGCTTTATTCTACATCAACTCTGCCCCGGCTCATAAACAATTTCCAACCAAAAAAGTAGGAAAAGAAGATGCTGAAATCATTCAATTAGGAGAGGAAAAATTAGCCAACAAACGCATCCTTAATAAACTAATAGTAAACAGCATAGTAGAAACCTGCCAATTGCAAATGGGATTAACAGAATTACTACCTGGAAATGTCTGGAATACTATGCCTGCACATACGCACAACAGACGTATGGAAGCCTATTTCTATTTCGACTTAGACGAAAGTCAGACAATTGCACATTTTATGGGAGAAACAGACAACACAAGACATATTTTTATGAAAAACAAACAGGCTGTATTATCTCCTGAATGGTCTATACATTCTGGTTCCGGAACCTCAAACTACTCGTTCATCTGGGGTATGGCTGGTGAAAACTTAGATTACGGAGATATGGATGTTTGTCCACCAAACGAATTAAAATAATATCAATATGAACCTATTTAGTTTAGAAAATAAAACTGCCATCATAACTGGAGCGACTCACGGTTTGGGAATGGCTATGGCAGAAGCTTTAGGAAAAGCCGGAGCAAAATTAGTAATCACAAATATCACCGAAGATGCTTTAATCAAAGCAGTAGAACACTATAAAGCTTTAGGTCTGGAGGCTTCCGGATACGTTTTTGACGTTACCGATGAAGTAACAGCCGAAGCCAAAGTTACCGAAATCATTGAAAAAGAAGGCCCTGTACACATTTTAGTTAACAATGCAGGTATTATTAACCGTGTTCCTGCAGAAGATATGAAAGTTGCAGATTTTAGACGAGTTATTGATGTCGATCTTACTGGACCATTCATTATGTCTCAGTTAGTCGGACGACACATGATAGCTAATAATGGAGGGAAAATAATCAATATTTGCTCCATGATGAGCGAATTAGGAAGAAACACTGTTTCTGCATACGCATCGGCTAAAGGCGGATTAAAAATGTTAACCAGAAACTTAGCGACAGAATGGGCAAAGTACAACATTCAGGTAAATGGTATCGGTCCTGGTTATTTTGCAACATCACAAACTGAACCTATTCGCGTAGACGGACATCCATTTAATGATTTTATAATTAGCAGAACACCTGCAGGGCGCTGGGGAAAACCTGAAGATTTAGGTGGAACCGCAGTATTCTTAGCATCAGAAGCTAGTGATTTTGTAAACGGACAGGTTGTATATGTCGACGGAGGTATACTAGCAACTATCGGAAAACCAGCAAACGAAAACTAATTATCCCTACCATGAGTGCATCTAAAACCTTTATTACCGACAACTTTTTACTACAAAACAAATTTGCTGAAGAATTATACCATAATTACGCAAGCAGTTTACCAATTATAGACTACCACTGTCACTTACCACCACAGGATATTGCAAACAACAGATCTTTTGAAAACATTTCTCAAATCTGGATTCACGGCGACCACTATAAGTGGAGAGCCATGAGAACTTTAGGTGTAAATGAAAAGTACATAACAGGTAGTGCTTCAGACGAAGAGAAATTTCTACAATGGGGAAAAACGGTACCTTACACGATGAGAAACCCATTATACCACTGGACGCACTTAGAATTGCTTCGTTATTACGGTATAGATGAACTTTTAAATGAAAAATCGGCCCCTGGCATTTACAAACAAGCTTCTGATATTTTAAAAACAGATGATTATAGCTGTCAGAATATTTTAAGCAAAATGAATGTTGAAGTTGTTTGTACTACTGAAGATCCTTTAGATACGCTGGAATTTCATCAGCAATACGCTAAAAACGAAGGCAACCAAACCTATGTGAGTACTTCGTTTAGACCGGACAAAGCCATTTTTATCGATACAGATTCCTACAACGAATATATTGATGCCTTAGAAAAGGTTACCGATTCTGAAATTAAAACATACGATGCGCTTTGTGACGCCTTAAAAAACAGAATTTCATATTTTAATGACAATGGCTGTAAATTATCAGACCACGGCTTAAATGCAATTCCGTTTGTAAACTTTACAGACGCAGAAATCAAAACCATTTTTGCAAAACGCAGAAACAAAGAAACTATTTCTCTGTTAGAAGCGTTAAAATTTCAAACAGCTCTTTTATTATTCTTAGCCGAAACCTATCACGAATTTGGTTGGGTTCAACAATTCCACCTAGGTGCATTAAGAAATAATAACGCCAGAATGTTAACACAATTAGGACCGGATACCGGTTGGGACTCGATTGGTGATTTCTCTCAGGCAGAGAATCTTTCTAAATTCCTAAACACTCTGGATACCAAAGATAAATTAACAAAAACCATTATATACAATCTTAACCCTGCCGATAATGAAGTTTTAGCCACTATGATTGGAAATTTCAACGATGGTAGTGTAAAAGGTAAAGTGCAGTTTGGTTCCGGATGGTGGTTTTTAGATCAAAAAGATGGTATGACCAAACAATTAAATGCCTTGTCTAACATGGGACTTATAAGCTGTTTTATAGGTATGCTTACAGACTCCCGAAGCTTTATGTCATTCCCTAGACACGAGTATTTCCGCAGAATTGTTTGTAATCTTTTTGGTGAAGAAATCGAAAAAGGAGAATTACCACAGGACATGGAATGGATAGGAAAAATGATACAAGGTATTTCGTATTACAACGCAAAAGAATACTTTAATTTTCCTGTTAAATAATAAAATAACGTATTAATTAATACCCAGAATAGCATTGAAAAAAGTAGTTGGATTAGGCGAAATATTATTAAGGCTTTCTACTCAAGATTGTTTAAAATTTTCCCAAGTGAATAAATTCAACGCCGATTATGGCGGAAGCGAATTAAATGTACTTACCAGCATAGTAAATTTTGGATTACCTGTAGAATTTATAACCAGACTGCCGCAAAACGATATTGGAGATAGCGCTGTCATGCAAATGAATAAATACAATGTAGGCACCTCTTTTATTCCAAGAGGAGGAGAACGTATGGGCATCTATTTTCTGGAAAACGGCGCCTCTATGCGAGGCAGTAAAATTGTTTACGACAGAACCCATTCATCCTTTTCGACCATTAAAACAGGAATGATAGACTGGGAAGCTGTTTTTAAAGATGCCAACTGGTTTCACTGGTCAGGAATCACACCTGGAGTATCACAAGATGCAGCCTATGTTTGCGTCGAAGCCATAGAAGCAGCTTCAAAATTAGGACTGACAATTTCTACAGATTTCAATTATAGAGCCAACCTTTGGAATTACGGTAAATCACCTAGCGAAATCATGGAACACATGGTCGGGCTTTGCGATGTTATTCTGGCAGGAGATTATGCTTCAGATAAATATTTCAGTATTATCCCTGAAGGAAAAACCGAAGAAGAATTACAACGTTCTTTATCTGAAAAATTAATGGAACGTTTTCCAAAAGCCAAGAAAATAGCCATCACCAACAGAGGTAGTATTAGCGCATCTCACAATACATGGTCTGCCGTGCTTTACGACGGTAAAACCATGCATAAATCCACAACTTACGATATCACTCATATCGTAGACAGAATAGGTGCGGGAGATAGTTTTATGGGCGCCTTAATTTATGGTCTTAATACTTATGATGATGCCAAAGCACTGGAATTTGCAGTCGCGGCATCAAGCTTAAAACACACCATTTATGGCGATGTTAATTTAGTCTCCAAACAAGAAGTTGAAAATTTAATGCAAGGCGACCTTTCCGGTCGTGTTAGCCGATAATATTTTAGTTATGAAAACATTCTCTCGAATAGAAGTTGCTCAACAAATGAAGGCCACTGGCCTGGTTCCCCTATTTTATCATAGTGACGTTGAACTATTACAACAAGTCGTTAAGGCCTGTTACGATGGTGGCGCAAGACTGTTTGAATTTACAGCACGTGGCGCCTTTGCACACGAAACATTTGCTGAGCTTGCAAAATATTGTTCCAAAGCCTGCCCAGACCTTATGTTAGGCGTTGGTTCTGTTACCGATGCTGCAGCAGCTTCATTGTATATGCAAATGGGCGCCCACTTTATAGTAACGCCATTACTTCGCGAAGATATTGCAATCGTTTGTAATAGAAGAAAAGTACTTTGGTCACCGGGCTGTGCCACTTTAGGTGAAATTGCAAGAGCCGAAGAATTAGGCTGCGAAATTGTAAAACTTTTCCCTGGAGGAACCTACGGAGCAGACTTTGTTAAAGCCATAAAGGCCCCTTGCCCATGGACCAGTATAATGCCAACAGGAGGCGTATCTCCAACTAAAGAAAGCATAGAAACCTGGTTTGCAGCTGGTGTAACCTGTGTAGGCATGGGGTCGAAACTAATAACAAAAGACATCATTGCTAATAAGAATTTTGAAGCCTTAACACAAAAAGTATCAGAAACCTTAGAAATGATTAAAACATACAGGCCGGCTAACTAAAGTCTGTAAAACACACTTTGTCAAAGACAAAAATTATTAAACAAACAACTAAAGCCCTGTTTAACCATAGGATTTAACATAAAAACTAATTATAGCTTATGAAAACTAAAACAAACTTTCGCTGGTATATCTGTACCATGTTATTCGTAGCCACAACTATCAATTACATGGACCGACAGGTATTATCGCTCACCTGGAAAGATTTTATCGCCCCTGAATTTAACTGGACAAATAATGACTATGGAAACGTTACGGCGTTATTTTCTATATTCTATGCCATAAGCATGCTTGTTGCTGGTCCGTTAATTGACTGGCTGGATACCAAAAAAGGATTTCTTTGGGCGATTGGAATTTGGTCAGCAGGAGCTTGTTTACATGCGTTTTCAGGAATTTTTACCGCCGGTTATGTTACCGATACATGGACGCTAAGTTTTTCTCATGCCAAAGAAGCTATAGAAATGGCCAGTAATACAGGTATGATTGTTAGCGCCAGTGTTACTTTCTTTATTTTCGCCAGACTTGTACTAGCCTTTGGAGAGGCAGGAAACTTCCCGGCAGCCATTAAAACTACTGCAGAATACTTCCCTAAAAAAGATCGGGCTTTGGCTACCAGTATTTTTAATGCCGGAGCAACTGTTGGTGCTTTAGGAGCCCCGTTAACTATTCCGTTTATTGCAGAAGCTTACGGATGGGAAATGTCTTTCATTATTATTGGAGCCCTAGGTTTTATATGGATGGGCGCCTGGGTATTCCTATATGAAAAACCTGAAAAACACAAAAAAGTATCGGAAGATGAACTTGCTTACATCCAGCAAGACAACGATATGGATGTAGAACCAACCGATGGCAAACGTAAAAATGTAAACCTTTTAAAATGTTTCAGCTATAAACAAACCTGGGTATTTATAGTTGGTAAATTTATGACCGATGGTGTTTGGTGGTTCTTCCTTTTCTGGACACCAGCTTATTTAAGTTCAATTTACGGCATGGACTCTACCGAAGCTGCTATTCCTTTATTTATATTATATACCATTACGCTGCTTGCTATTATTGGTGGTTGGTTACCTAGTTATTTTGTAGACAAAGGAAAACACCCGTACGATGCCCGCTTAAAATCCATGTTTATTTTTGCCTTATTTCCACTACTTACCCTACTAGCTCAACCTTTAGGACGCATAAGTTATTGGATTCCGGTAATTATTATCGGTATAGCAGGAGCGGCACATCAGGCCTGGTCAGCCAATATTTTCTCTATTGTAGGCGATTTATTTCCAAGAAAAGCCATCGCTACAATTACAGGAATTGGTGGTCTAGCGGGAGGTATCGGGTCTTTCTTTATCAATAAAGGATCAGGAATGTTATTCGATTACTCTAAAGAAACTCAAATGAAATTCATGGGCTTCCAAGGCGAAGAATCTGGTTATTTTATCATTTTCGGTGTATGTGCTGTGGCCTATATGATTGCCTGGGTGACAATGAGAGCCTTATTACCGAAATACGAACAAGTAACAGACTTATAATCATATAAAACGCTAACCTTTTTTAGATACAGACATTCATAAAAGATCATACTTTAAACTTAAAACCGCATAAATTCAAAAAAAATGTCAGATATAAAAAAAAAACAATTAACCCGTGCTAATCTGGGATTAGATAATAAACTTCCTGTTAAAGTTATTCAGTTTGGAGAAGGTAATTTTCTCCGTGCCTTTGTAGATTACGCCTTTCAGGAATTAAACAAAAAAGCAGATTTAAATGCAGGAATTGCCGTAGTTCAACCTATAGATCGTGGATTGGTTTCCATGTTAAACGATCAGGATGGTTTGTATACTCTTTTCATGAAAGGCATTAAAAAAGGCCAGGAAACTCAGGAACAGGAATTAATTACCAACATAGTAAAATCTGTAGATCCTTACCAAAGTTTTCAGGACTACCTGAGTTTGGCTAAAGAAGATGAGTTAGAATTCATTATTTCCAACACGACTGAAGCTGGAATAGCTTATGTGGAATCTGACACTTTAAATATGCAACCTCCAAGCAGCTTCCCTGCTAAATTAACAGTGTTATTACACGAACGCTTCAAACATTTTAACGGAGATGCTTCTAAAGGCTTAACAATAATTCCATGCGAATTGATAAATCACAATTCGGAAACCTTAAAAGAAATCATTCTAAAATACATCGATTTATGGCATTTAGGGGAAGACTTTAAAACCTGGTTATTAGAAAACTCTACATTCCACAGCACTTTAGTAGACCGCATTGTCCCTGGTTATCCTAAAGACGAAATCGAAGCCTACAATAGTAAACTGGATTACAAAGACAATTTAATTGTAACTGCGGAAACGTTCTTTTTATGGGTTATTGAAGGTGGAGACGATTTAAAGAAAAAACTTCCGTTTGATAAGACCGACTTAAATGTACTTATCGTAGACAACATGCAACCCTACAGAACACGAAAAGTAAAAATCCTTAATGGTGCGCATACTGCTATGGTACCGTTTTGCTTACTTTCGGGCAAACAAACTGTAAAAGAATCTGTAGACGATAGTTTCACCGGAGCCTTTATAAAAGATGCGGTATTCAATGAAATCATCCCTACGCTAGACATGGATAAAGACGAATTAAAACAATTTGGCGAAGATGTTTTCGATCGTTTCAGAAATCCGTTTATTAAGCATATGCTTTCCAGTATTGCTTTAAATTCCATTTCAAAATTTAAAGTACGCGTGCTGCCTAGTTTGTTAGATTATATTAAAACGAACGACAAACTACCTACACACCTTATGTTTTCTTTTGCCGCATTAATACGTTTTTATCAAGGCACATGGAACAATGAAACTTTACCTATAAACGATGATGCAGATATCGTTAAAACTTTTAAAGATGCGTGGGCACTTAACGATTATGAAGCCACGGCAAAGACAATATTAGCGAATACGGATTACTGGGGAGAAGATTTAACAAAAATAAATCAATTTACAGCAGCTATAGTTGCAGCTTTAAAAGCAATTGACGAGCAAGGTACAGAAGCGGGATTCGATAAATTCAGTAAACAATTTTAATCCTTTTTAAAAGGTTACACCATGCAAAACAAAATTATAAAAGTACATGCAGATGATAATGTTGCTGTAGCTCTTACCAATTTAAAAGCCGGAGAACAATTAACTCTGGAAGGAAATACCTATACAGCGACAAAAGACACCAAGGCAAAACATAAAATCGCCTTACAACACTTTAATGTTGGAGATGAAATTATAATGTATGGTGTATTGGTTGGTAAAGCTTCTCGAATCATCGAACTGGGAGAAGTACTTACAACCGAAAATGTAAAACATGAAAGCGCCAAGGTTTTCGGAAAAACTGAAACTATAGGCTGGAATGCCCCTAATGTAGACAAATGGAAAGACCGTACTTTTATGGGGTACCACAGAGAAGACGGTCAGGTAGGCACGGCCAACGTCTGGTTATTTTTTCCTTTGGTATTTTGTGAAAACAGAAATATTGAAGTGTTAAAAGATGTATTTGAAAACGAATTACTACATAAAAACATCAATAAACATCGTCTTTTATTACGATCGCTCGTAAGCGATTCTGGCGAAGATGTACCTGAAGAAATTGAAGACACCAGAGTTTTTAAAAATATAGATGTAAAATTTATTACCCATCAGGGAGGCTGCGGTGGAATTCGACAAGATTCTGAACTGCTGGCAAAACTGCTTGCTGGTTACGTTAACAATCCTAATGTTGCAGGTGCAACCGTATTAAGTTTAGGCTGTCAGAATCTACAAATTCAGATCTTTAAGGATGCTTTAGCTGAAATAAATCCGGACAATAAAAAACCGATAATCATTTATGAGCAACAAAAATCGGGAACGGTAGACGACATGCTTAAAGGCATCATTAAAGACTCTTACGAAGGCATAAAAGCAGCCAACAACATCGAAAGAAAACCTGCACCGATATCTAAACTAAAAGTCGGTTTAGAATGTGGTGGATCGGACGGATTCTCAGGAATTTCAGCCAATCCAACTTTAGGTCGCGTTTCAGATATTTTAGCAGCCGTGGGAGGTACTGCAATCTTATCGGAATTCCCTGAACTTTGTGGTGTAGAGCAGGAACTTGTTAACCGTTGTGTAAACGATGAAGATGGCAAAAAGTTCTTAGACTTAATGAAAGCTTACGAAAAGTCAGTAGTCGATGCTGGTTCTGGTTTCGATATGAATCCGTCTCCGGGAAATATCAAAGACGGTTTAATAACAGACGCCATGAAATCGGCCGGAGCAGCTAAAAAAGGAGGATCTTCGCCTGTGGTAGACGTTCTGGATTATGGTGAATACATTCACAAACCAGGATTAAACTTACTTTGTACTCCAGGTAATGATGTAGAAAGCACAACGGCGATGGCGGGTTCTGGTGCAAATGTTATATTATTTACCACCGGATTAGGTACACCTACAGGAAACCCGGTAACACCAATTATAAAAGTAGCATCGAACTCTGAATTGGCCGAAAAAATGCCGGATATTATTGACATCGATACCGGAGCCGTGATACGTGGTGAAAAATCTATTGAAGAAATGGGTGATACTATGCTGGAACACATTTTACAAGTAGCCAGCGGTGAAGTTCAAACCAAAGCTATGGCATTAAACCAAAGCGACTTTATTCCTTGGAAGCGCGGTGTTTCTTTATAAAATTACTTCTTTAAAGAAGAATCTCTAATTAATAATTGAGGAGAAAGTTCGACTTTCTTCTCAATTTTTATTTTCGGATTTTTTACCTGCTCCAGAAACACACGAGCAGAAACTCGTCCCATTTCCATAGCACATTGATCTACAGAACTTATGGTAGATTCCATAAACTTAGTAAAAGGCTCATTACTAAATCCTACAACACTTATATCCTCAGGAATACTCAAACCGTGCTCCTTAAACTTTTGAATAACGCCTAAAGCCACAAAATCACTCGAAGAAAACACAGCATCGGGTACAACTTTCATCTTTAACAGCTCCTCTGCTGCCTTTTGACCGGCCTCTGTATCACTTTTTGTAATAATCACATAATCCGGATTAAAAGGAATACCCGAAGCTTCTAAAGCAGCTTTATAGCCTTCAAAACGATCCTTATAGATTTCCAGTTTTGTATCGCCGCCTATATGAACTATACGTCTGCATCCCTGATCGATTAAATGTTTAGTAGCATCATAGCCGCCCTGATAATCATCAATAGTGACACTACTTACTCCTTTTAACTTTGCACGTCTGTCGAAAAAAACCAGTGGTATATGCTTATCCAGAATACGCTCAAAATGTTCTGTTTTTGTCGTTTGTTTGGAAACTGACATCAGAACCCCGTCTACCTGCGCATTTAACAAATTACTAATGGTGTCTATCTCCTTTTGTTCTTCCTCGTGTGTCTGACAAATAATTACATGATAACCTTTAGGATACAGCTCTTCTTCTATACCCCGAATAACAGAGGAAAAGAAATTTCTGTTTATATAAGGTACAATAACCCCAACATTGTTACTCTTCCCACTCTTTAATGCTAAAGCCAGTTTATTTTGCTTATAGTTCATCTCTTTGGCTGTTTTTAAAACCAAAAGACGTGTTGCTTCACTAATTTTAGGATTGTTATTTAAAGCCCTTGATACCGTAGCTGCAGTAATATTAAGTCGCTTAGCAATGTCGTAGATCGTAACTTTTTCGTTCATTCTGCAAGATTAACAATAAAAACGTTCAGGTTAAAAAAATTGGTTCTTAAATTAATGTTATCGATTACATAATTATACATTAAAATCGGTAACAAATTGAAAAAATCGTTTTAACATTGTTAAATATATAATATAAAGCCGATATAGTTTACATTTTACATAAAAAATATACTTTAAATTACATAATTACCATATTTATCTAAAATAAATTTGTTTTTTGATACTAAATGTTTAGCTTCGTGTAATCGATTACATGTGAAATTGTAACAAATAATTAACAAAGTGCTAATATACATGGGGGATTCAGGCTTTTTTAGTAATTATTGTAGTGAAAAATTAACAATCTACTTGTCGCTTTTCACTGTAATTTTCTTTCAAATACAGGGAACGGCTCAAAATTCAGACTATACTTCTACTCCATGGGCTCAGGCCGACCTAATTTCTAAAACGGTAAAAGTACCAGCATTTAAATCGAAAACGTATAACATTACCAATTTTGGTGCTACCGCTAACGATTCCAATTCCGACACTCAGGCCATTAAAGCAGCTATTGCCACCTGTACTAAAAATGGAGGCGGAAAGGTAATAATACCAGAAGGCATTTTCCTTTCCGGACCAATCCATCTCGAGGATAATGTAAATCTACATTTAGAAACAGGGAGCGAAATCCAATTTAGTTCCAATCCTAATGATTACTACCCATTGGTACACACCTCCTTTGAAGGTAATGAACTCATGAATTACTCACCATTGATTTATGCCAAAGGCAAAAAAAATATAGCCATTACTGGTAACGGAATCTTGAACGGAAATGCCAGCAAAGATAATTGGTGGCCTTGGGTTGGAAAAGACACCTACGGTTGGGTGGAGGGTAATCCATCACAGCACTTACCTGAAAACAGAGATCGATTAGTTGAAATGGCTGAAAACAATGTTCCTGTTTCTGAGCGAATTTTTGGAAATGGTCATTACTTACGACCTGCATTTATACAGCCTTTAGAATGTGAAAATATTTTAATTCAGGATGTTAAAATAATAAATGCTCCGTTTTGGGTGATTCATCCTTTAAAATCCCAAAACATAATTGTTGATGGTGTTACTGTTGAAAGTCACGGTCCGAATAACGATGGCTGCGATCCGGAGTACTCTAAAAATATAATCATTAAAAACTGTATTTTCAATACTGGAGACGACTGTATTGCCATAAAATCAGGACGTAATGACGAAGGACGTCGTGTAGCTATTGCCAGTGAGAACATTCTGGTACAAAACTGCAAAATGATCGATGGTCACGGTGGTGTGGTAATGGGTAGCGAAATTTCGGCTGGCGTTCGCAACGTATTTGTTGAAAACTGCGAAATGGACAGCCCGAATCTTGACCGTGCTATACGTATAAAAACAAACTCTAAACGCGGCGGCTTTGTCGAAAACGTTTTCGTTAGAAATCTTAAGGTTGGTCAGGTAAAAGAAGCTGTTTTAAAAATCAATCTGTTTTACGGGATTTACAAAAATCAGTCAGGAACAAACTTCCCTAAAATCAAAAATATAAATCTGGAAAACATAACTGTCGACAATGGTGGTAAATATGGTATTCTGGCTCTGGGGCACAAAGACTACCCGATTGAAGATGTTACCTTAAAAAATGTAACCATAAACACGGTTGGCCAGACCCAAAAAGTTGAACACGTAGATAACCTTAAATTAATAAATACACACATAAATCAAACAGAAACAAATTAAATGACAAATGAACCACTAAAACAAACAATCAAAACTTAATTCGAAACTAACAATTCACTAATTATGAAATTTAATACTCTAACTTTTAACTATCAGAGGTCCTTAAACAAATACTTATGTATTCTGGCCTTTTTGATTTGCAATGTAACTTTTGCCCAGCAAAAGTTAACCGTTAGCGGTGTAATTACAGACACCGACAGTAATATGCCTTTACCGGGAGTTAATATTATTGAAAAAAACACATCTAACGGTACTACTACTGATTTTGACGGAAATTATTCCTTATCGGTAGCCTCTAATGGTATTTTGGTCGTTAGTTATTTAGGCTACAAAACCCAGGAAATTAATGTTTCTGGGCAAACATCGATCAACATTTCTTTAGCACCAGATCTGGAAGAACTTAACGAAGTGGTTCTTGTAGGATACGGTACCCAAAAGAAAAAGGATTTAACCGGATCTGTAGGTAGTATGGATGCCCAGTTAATCACCGAAAGAAATGTTACCAGCCCTATGGAAGCCATGCAGGGTAACGTTGCCGGGGTAGTAATCTCTAACTCTTCAGGTAGAACAGGGGATGGATTTGACATTACTATTCGTGGTAACAACTCATTCTTCGAAGACTCAGACCCTTTATACGTGGTAGACGGAGTAATTACCAATGGTATTGACTTCTTAAACCCAAACGACATCCAGAGTATCGACATCTTAAAAGATGCCTCATCTACCGCTATTTACGGTTCCAGAGGTTCTAATGGGGTTGTTTTAGTAACCACTAAAAATGGTGCCGGAGCCAAGAGTAAGTTAACCGTATCTTACGAAACATTTTACGGTTTAAAAAATACTGCACGTTTACCAAAAATGATGGATACTGCCGAGTGGGTAGACTATCATAAATCGGCGTATTTAGCAACTACAGATGGAGGTAACCCAATGAACATTTCTCCTGAGCGTTTAGATCAGGTAGTATTCGGTACTTCAAACACCCTTTTACAGGAACGCTACTTAAACAACGAAACCTTCGACTGGTATGATGCCGTTTTAAAAACAGGTACTCAGTCTAACAATTTCTTATCTATTTCAGGTAGAGCC
Organism: Formosa sp. S-31; assembly: GCF_051172795.1. Lineage (NCBI taxonomy): Bacteria > Pseudomonadati > Bacteroidota > Flavobacteriia > Flavobacteriales > Flavobacteriaceae > Formosa > Formosa sp. S-31. The sequence continues at coordinate 845,267 of NZ_JAENDK010000008.1, read as the reverse complement.
GACAATGGCCTAGGCTATAATGTTGGTGTTGGGGTACAAACAGAAACCGGAAACATTGAAAATGAATCTTTAGACAAATACACTTTTAAATCGAGTGTTAATCACAGAATAAACGACAAATTCTCTACAGGAGCCAGCATTACCTTCGCGTTAAGCGAAATAGAACGCGGAAGCCAGTACGCCATGCGTGAAGCCTTCCGTTTAGCCCCTGCGATGACGCCTTACGACTTAGACGGAAACTTATTCCCGCAGCCGGGGAAACTGGTAGACGCTAACGGCGATTACTTAATTAACAAAACCAGTACGTACAACCCCTTAATGGAAATTGCAAATTCATCTGATGAAACCAAGCGTTATAACATGATTGGTAATGTGTTTGCAGAATACAGCCCTTTAGAGTGGTTATCTTTCCGTTCTACGTTCTCTGCCGGATACGACAGCTGGAGACGTGGTAGAGCCTGGGGTCCACAAACCAATACAGGTATTTCCAACAACGATTTAGCTTCTGCCGAAATGGAAAAGAGATCGAATTTTAACTATACCTGGGACAACCAGATGAATATCGATCGTACGTTTAACGATAAACATACTATTAGTTTCCTTGCCCTTCAAAGTATCTATTCTACAGAGACAGAAGGTTCAACCATGAGCTCGAGAAATATGCCTTTCGATACAGATTTCTACAATATGGGATCTGGTGAGCAATCTACGTTTGGTTTAGGCTCTTATTTCTATAAAGAAACATTGGCATCTTTTGCTTTACGTTTAAATTATTCCTTCTTAGACCGTTATTTATTCACCTTCTCAAACAGATGGGATGGTTCGTCTAAATTCGCTGATGGTAACAAATGGGATTCTTTCCCTTCTGCAGCATTCGCATGGCGTTTAAGCGAAGAATCTTTCATGCAAAATGTAGACTTTGTTTCCGACTTTAAATTTAGAGTGAGCTGGGGTTACACGGGTAACAACGGAATTTCACCATACTCTACTGTAAACATCTTAGATCAGCAACGCTATTACGAATTAGGAGGTTCTACAGCTAACGGATGGTTGCCAGGAGACCTTTCTAACAGCAGCTTAGTCTGGGAAAAAACAAGAGAATTTAACTTTGGTATTGACTACGGATTCTTTAACCAACGTATTTTCGGTTCGGTAGATATTTACGACAGATTATCTGAAGATTTACTATTCGGACAAAAACTACCAATAGAATCTGGCTGGGACAGCACAAATTCAAATATAGGATCTATCTCTAACAAAGGGGTTGAAGTAGGACTTACTACTGTAAACATTAAAACCGATAAAGTGAGATGGAAAACCACCTTCACCTTTGCTAAAAACAACAACAAAGTGGAAGAAATTTACGGTGACGGCGCAGACGATATAGGTAACAATCTATTTGTTGGTGAAGCTTTAGGATCTATTTACGATTATAAATTTAACGGCATCTGGCAGGCTAACGAAAGAGATGAAGCAGCCTCTTACGGTCAAAAAGAAGGACAAGTTAAGGTGTTAGACATTTCAGGTGCTGATGGTGTGCCGGACGGAAAAATAACAGGAGATTACGACCGAATGATTTTAGGGTCTACGGTACCAGACTGGACCGGAGGTTTCAACACGACTTTAAATGTCGGACAGTTCGATATGTCTGCCTCTGTAGTAACGAGTCAGGGTTCTTTAATCTACAGTGAATTCCACGCCAACTTTACCAACACAACAGACCGCGGACGTCAAAAACTAGCCGGTTTAGATTATTATGTACCAGAAAACACCGCTGGTGTAGCATCAAATTTCTCAAATAAATACCCACAAGGTAGAAATGCAGGACAATTTGATGGCGTTCAAAACTACCACGATGTTTCCTACGTAAAAGTGAAAAACATCTCGTTTGGTTACACTTTCGACAACGATTTGGCTGAACGATTAAAATTATCTTCACTAAGAGTTTATGCGAATGTTTTAGATCCATTTGTATTCACAGATTACGATGGTTGGGATCCGGAATGGGCAGATGCAAGTTTAAGTGTTGGTCGTGTAGGGTCTATAACTTACCAATTAGGACTTAGTGTGAAATTTTAAAACCAGAAATCATGAAAAAAATATATATAAGTTTAGCAATTTGCGGGTTATTATTTAACTCTTGCGACAAATATCTTGAAGAAGATGTGCGCTCCAATGTAGTTGCCGAAGAATTTTATGTATCTGAAGACGGATACGAAGCTTTGGTAAATGCCAACTATGCTCTTTTAAGCGATATTTACGGAGGAGAGCCTTGGGTATTCTGTGCTGGTACAGACATGTATTCGGAAGGAAGAAACCCTCAACCAATAGAAATTAGTGAATATGCGAATTTAAGTCCTAGTACAGATGAAATAGAAGATTTGTATATTAATGCCTACAACGCCATACAAAAGGCCAATATGGGCTTGTATTATGCCGATGTTACAGAACAAACCGATAATATTAACAGCCGTAAAGGAGAACTAAAATATTTAAGAGCGAATGCCTACTTTTTATTGGTGCAATCCTATGGAGGAGTTGGTTTAATTACCGATTACATTTCGAGCCCTATATTAAGTTTCGATAGAAATTCTGAAGAAGAAGTATACAGTTTCATCATTTCAGAATTAACTGAAGCCATAAATTTAGTGGAAGACGGTGCTTATAACGGTCGCGTAAACAAACGTGCCGTACAACACCTTTTAGCTAAAGTGTATTTAACACGAGGATACTTATCTTTCGGTTCTTCAGACGACTTTAACCAGGCAGCCACTTTAGCCGATGCGGCTATAAACGGTCAGGCCTTAAGCATTCCGTTTAACGACTTATGGCAACCTGGAAACGAAATGAATGCAGAAACTTTATTTTCTGTACAATACAGCGAGGCCATAACCGCTGCAGACCCAACAGGATTAGGGAATTTACAATCTTATTATTTCGGATCTTACCTCGGTGGAGCTGAAGTTGCCGGAGATGCACCTAACCGTAGTTATAACTTAATCGCTACAGACTATGCTATCGACTTGTTTACTGAAAAAGATGCTCGTTGGGAAGGTACTTTTATGATAGAAATCTTTGATCGCTACTACGACTACTACGACAAAAAAGACCATAGTGGTTTAGAAGTTGTAGATTATTATGCGCCGAGCTGGAAATCGACTACTCAAGACAGTTTAGATTATAAAGCCGCGCATCCAAAAGCAACATTCCACAGTTATGGTACTTACAGTGCCAGCATAGTTAGTGGTGACCGCGCTTTAATAACGGCTAAGAAATTTGACGATCCGGACGAGCCATTTTCTAACGGAAGATCAAGTACCAGAGATATTATTTTATCACGCCTTGGTGAAACCTATTTAATTGCCGCAGAAGCCTATTTTAAAGCAGGAAACTCAGGAACAGCTTTAGAACGTTTAAATGAAGTAAGAAGCAGAGCCGGGGTTGACCCAATGACTACTATAGATATAGATGTCATTTTAGATGAAAGAGGCCGTGAATTATTTGGTGAATATCACCGTTGGTTCGACCTGAAACGCACAGGCACTTTGGTTGAAAGAGCCTCGATGTATAACTATTTAGTTAACGAAGAAAACTTTGCAGGAAATAATGGCGAACTTAAAATTTTACGCCCGATTCCTCAAATAGCCATTGACTTAAATCAAAATAACGATTTTACTCAAAACCCGGCTTACGATTAAAATATAGTAATGTTTGTTTGAATTAGTCTTTTGATTTAGGAGCTTGATTTTATCGAGCTCCTAAATCATTTAAAATAACCTCTAAACCCTAACACTCATGTTAAAAAGCCACTACATTTTTTTACTGTTATTATTAGCTAGTAACACAGTGGTTTTTGCTCAAAATCGACCTATCAAAGACACCTCCTACACTATTACATCCGCCTACAACAAAGCCTTAAAAAAATACCCGGATATTAGTATTGCCAAAACACGCGATACTTCAATTGTAAAATACACACCGAATATTGCCTATAAAACAACTCCGAATTACAGTTTGTATTTGGATGCGTTTATCAATACAAAAAACACAAACGCACCTGCGGTAATTTTAATTCATGGCGGCGGCTGGAAATCTGGTTCAAAATCATTATTACATCCTTTAGCATCTGTACTGGCAGCTAACGGATATAATAGTTTTACTATAGAGTACAGATTAGCGCCACAGAATAAATTTCCGGATGCAGTAAGTGATGTATTCGATGCTATTTCATTTATAAAGACACAGGCAGCTACCTATAATATCAACCCGGAACAGCTTATTATTCTGGGCAGTTCTTCGGGAGCACAAATCGCCTCTCTGGTTGCCACTACGGCTCATAAACCTATTTTCACTAAAACACCGGTAAACATTAAAGGCCTTGTAAATATTGATGGCATTCTGGCTTTTAGTCACCCAAAGTCTGAAGAAGGTACTTTGGCAGCAAGTTGGTTAGGCGATACCGAAACCAATAACCCGGAATTATGGAAACAAGCTTCGGCTTTAACCTATGTCGACCAAAACTGTCCCCCGACGCTTTTTATACCAAGCAATTTTGAGCGCTTTCAGGCCGGGCGCGATGAGATGATTGCAATCTTAGAACAACACCATATTTATTATAAAATTTCAGCTGTACACAACGCACCACATACCTTCTGGTTATTTAACCCATGGTTTGATAGCGTAGCTGATTCCACTATAAATTTCTTAAATTATATTCTCAAATAAATAATGCATTATGAAAACAGTTCACCTTATACCTATTGTATCCCTTGCAGCACTTTTCTCCTGTAAAAACAATACAAAACAAGACAATACTGCAGAAACACCTATTGAAGAAACTCCTGTGGTAACAGAAGTTGTAACGCCAAAAACCTACGCCGAAATCTCCATAGCCCAGGGAGGCGAATGGATAGATGGTTCCAGAGGTCATAAAGAATACATCAACAGTACCGGTTTTAAAAATGTATCTGAACTTACCGTACCAAAAGAACATACCGACCATTCCTGGTATATCCGTTACGAAGGTCCGGGCTGGGAAAGCAATAAAGTGGGCTACCGTTTATATTTAGACTGGCGTAATGCCATAGATATTTATGGTAAAGTTACCGATACGCTTGAGCTATACCGTGTTGGTCAGAACGGTTTTGATTCATACCATGAAATGAGCGATTGGGGAATGGACATTCTTAAAGCCGGAAAATCCATGGGAATTGGTTCTATTGGACGTTACGTAAATAACGAAGTGCTTCACTTTAATACCGTAGAGGAAACCACGGCTAAGGTAGAAAACACTCCGGAACAATCCATGGTGTACGTAAATTACAAAGGTTGGGAAACAGCCGGAAAAACCATCGATTTAAAATCAACCTTAAGTATAAAACCAGATTCCAGAATTACCAAACACACTATACAAACTTCTGAAGCTTTGGAAGGCATTTGTACCGGAATTGTAGACCATAAGGTTGGATTAATTAAAAGCGAAAATACCGAAGGTGACTGGGCATACATTGCCACTTACGGCGAGCAGACTCTGGTACCGGATCAGTTAGGTATGGCCTTGTTCTACAAAAAAGATACTGTAGAAAGCTTAAAAGAAGGGAAAGACGACCATCTGGTTATTTTTAAACCAGATACTGCCCCTGTAAGCTTCTATTTTCTGGCTGCCTGGGAAAAAGAGAAAAATGGAATTACCAATGAAGCTGACTTTCTAAGTTACATCAACCAGAAATTAACAGAATTAAACAACAACGATACTTTATAATAACATGAAAAAACCATTAGTATTTCTTTGCGCCCTTACACTTGCATTTACAAGTTGTAAAGACGACAAAAAAGAATCGACACAAACACAAACAACTCAGGAAACAACACCGGAATTAACTGTTCCCGAACATTTAAAATGGTCCGAACGTATGGCCTTATCGGAAATGGAACGCAGCCCGGAATCCTATATGATAGACGACAGAACGGTTGCAAAATGGGACTATGTTCACGGTTTGGTTCTAACCGGTTTTGAGCACTTATACCACAAAACCAAAGACCAGAAATATTTCGATTACGTTAAAGCTTATGCTGATAAATTAATTGACAGCACCGGAACTATTGCCACTTACGAAAAATCGAAATACAACATCGACATGATTGAAGCCGGTAAATTACTGTTCGATCTTTACGAAGACACCAAAGACGAAAAGTATTTACTTGCCATGAAGGCCCTAAAACTACAATTGGAAGAACACCCAAGAACCAGCGAAGGCGGATTCTGGCACAAAAAGATTTATCCAAGCCAGATGTGGCTGGACGGTTTATACATGGGCGCCCCGTTTTATGCGGAATACACGCTTAAATTCGAAGACGGTAAAAACTTAGACGATGTAGCCAAACAGTTTGAACTAATCCAAAAGCACGCCTACGATAAAGAAACAGGGTTATTATATCACGGCTGGGACGAAAGTAAGGCTATGGACTGGGCCGACAAAGAAACCGGTACGTCACCAAATTTCTGGTCACGCTCTTTAGGCTGGTACGCCATGGCTCTTGTAGATGTCCTGGATTATTTTCCGGAAGATCACCCAAAACGCAAAGAACTTATCACCTATCTAAATACACTGGCCGAAGGATTAGCCAAATATCAGGATGACTCCGGATTGTGGTATCAGGTTACCAATATGGGAGATAAAGAAGGAAATTACCTGGAAGCTTCTGGAACTGCCATGTTTGTTTATGCTTTAGCCAAAGGGGTGAACAAGGGATATTTACCTCAGCAATACAAAGCCGTAGCCGAAAAAGGATTTGATGGTATGACCAGAGATTTAATTTTAGTAGCTCCAGACGGACAACTGACTTTAACACAAGTGTGCCAGGTAGCCGGATTAGGTGGAAATCCTTATCGCGATGGTTCCTTTGAATACTATGTAAACGAAAGAAAAAAGGATAACGACCCTAAAGGTGTAGGGCCATTTATTCTTGGCGCCATAGAACTGGACAAATAGTTCAAAATATAAAAACCTAACGGGGTTTACTAATTGCAAACCCCGTTTTTTATAAAATCAAAGGAATAAAATCATCTTAAATTTTTCTTATAGCATTTGAATCGCTTAATCATGTCGTACTTCACACAACAAAAAACATTTAAGACCTTATTATTTTTATTTACCTTTTTCTACTTACCTGTGTGTCATTGTCATGTACAAGCCCAAATTTTAGATCATTCCTGGAGGCATATTGTCTTGGAAATGGATGAAGACTGGTACGGAAGTAAAGACGCTCAAGACATAGCAGATTACGTCCTATTATATCAGAAAGACATTGGAGGCTGGTATAAAAATATTGCTATGCAAACCCCTTTATCTGAATCTGAAAAAGATGAATTAAAGAAATCTAAATCAAAAAGTAAAGGCTGCACTATAGACAACGGCGCCACCTACCTGGAAATGCTGTATTTGTCTAAAGTCTATAAGCACACAAAAAACGAAGCTTACAAAATCGCTTTTTTAAAAGGTGTGGATTATTTGCTAGAGGCGCAGTATGCCAATGGCGGATGGCCACAATTTTACCCGTTAAAAGAGGGTTACTATACTCATATTACCTATAACGACGGCGCTATGGTACACGTCATGTCGCTTTTAAAAGACCTTAGCCAAGGTTCTGAAACCTTAGGCATTACTCTCGATGAAGCCACCAGAGCTAAAACCGAAATGGCTTTTAAAAAAGGCATTTCCTGCATATTAAAAACGCAATACAAACAAGACAGTACACTTACAGGATGGTGTGCCCAACATGACGAAAACACCTTCCTCCCTGCCAAAGCCCGAGCTTATGAATTACCGTCTTTAGGAGGCGTAGACACCGCACAAATCGTTTTATTACTAATGTCGATAGACAATCCTTCAGACGAAGTAAAACGTGCTGTAGATGCCGCAGTGGTGTGGTTAGAAAAAACAAAAATTACCGGTTTAAAAGAAGAACGTTACACAACTGATGACGGTAAAAAAGAAAAACGCTATATCCAGGATCCCGGAGCTAAACCCCTTTGGGCACGATTTATGAATCTGGAAGACAATACTCCCTTTTTCTGCGATCGCGATGGTATAAAAAAAGCGTCAATTATGGATATTGGCAGAGAACGCCGCGTGGGTTATGCCTGGTACAACTCACAACCAAACAAAGTATTAGAAGCCTATCCAAAATGGAAAAAAGCACTTAAACCTACTCCAAAAAACAGTTACAACATAACGGTAGCCCAAGATGGTAGTGGCGATTACACACACATTCAGGATGCTATAAATAATTGCAAATCGTTCCCTTACGACCGTATAACAATACATATCAAAAAAGGAAAATACCTCGAAAAAATTCATGTGTACGAATGGAACCCTAAAATCACCTTTATCGGCGAAGATAAAGCCGAAACCATCATTAGCTATAACGACTATTTTAAAAGTATCAATTTAGGGAGAAATAGCACCTTTCATACGGCTACAGTTCTGGTAGAAGGCAATTACACCCATATTAAAAACTTAACCATAGAAAATGCTTCAGGACCTGTAGGCCAGGCTATAGCCTTAAGCATCAATGCCAATGCCTGTATTATCGAAAATTGTAACATACTGGGTAATCAGGACACGGTTTACCTTACCGGGGAACATCATAAACTATGGTTTAAAAACTGTTTAATTACCGGTACTACCGATTTTATTTTCGGCAACGCTACGGCCCTATTTACAAACTGCGAAATTAAAAGTAAAAGCGATTCTTACATCACGGCAGCTTCGACCGAAAAACATTCCGAATTTGGCTTTGTTTTTCAAAACTGTACCCTTACCGCAACACCAAATGTCCATAAGGTCTATTTAGGCAGACCCTGGCGCTATTATGCGAAAACGGTCTTTCTGGACTGTAATTTAGGAGACCATATTTTACCTGAAGGCTGGCACAACTGGAAAAAAACCGAAGCGGAATCTTTCGGGTTCTATGCTGAATACAATAATACCGGCCCTGGTGCCGAAACGAAAAACCGAGTAAACTGGTCCCATCAACTAAGTAAAAAAGAAGCAAAAACATATACAACAAAAAACATTTTAGGAATTAACTCAGAAACCGAATGGCTGCAATAATATCTTCAAATCGTTCAAAACTTATAGTCTTATTCCTTATCAGCTTAGCATTAACTGCTTTTGGAACTTTGCAAACTAAACCCATCACCGTATTTATGATTGGGGATTCCACCATGGCAAATAAAAAAAATCCCGAAACCAATCCGGAATTTGGATGGGGACAGGTTTTTGCCACCTATTTTAATAAAAATGTTACAGTACAGAATAAAGCTGTTAATGGAAGAAGCACTCGAAGTTTTATTACAGAGGGACGCTGGGACAGTGTTTACAATGCTATAAAACCAGGAGATTATGTATTTATCCAGTTTGGGCATAACGACCAAAAGTTTAAAGATCCTAATCGCTATACCAACCCCTATACTCAATACCGGTACAATCTTGAACGCTTTGTACAAGAAACCCGCAAAAAACAAGGCATTCCTATTTTACTGTCTTCTATAGTACGCAGAAATTTTAATGAATTCGGTACACTGGAAGATACGCACGGCGCTTATCCACTGGTAACGCGAATGGTGGCTAAAGATTTAGACGTTCCATTTATCGACTTACAATGGCTTACCGAAACTCTGGAAATGCAATACGGCCCGGAAGCTTCAGCTGCTTTACATTTACATTTTAAACCCGGAGAAAACTCCTATTTCCCCGACGGCAAAGAGGACAATACCCATTTATCCTTTAAAGGCGCCACAGAAGTTAGCGAACTGGTAATCGAAGCATTACAAAAACAGGTTCCGGAATTAGCAGCCTACTTTAAAACCCGATAATATGAAAATTACAACACTCCTTTACAAAACACCTTTCGTGTATTTATTATGCTTAAGTTTAGGCATGATTACATCTGTATACAGTCAGAACATAAAAACAATTCCCCTCTGGGAAACCGAAATTCCAAACAGTATTTCAAACAGTAATTACAAGGAAGCTCCGGAATATGACAACGATATCCTTTCCAGCACATCCAGAGTTACAACACCTACTTTAACGGTTTACACCCCTGCTCCCGAAACAGCCAACGGTACCGCTGTAGTAGTATGCCCAGGTGGAGGCTACAGTCATCTGGCCATGAACAAAGAAGGATTAAAAGTTGGAAGCTGGCTAAGCCAGTTAGGTATAACCGTATTTGTGTTAAAATACCGCTTACCAAGCGACGATATTATGACTAATAAAACCATTGGGCCACTACAGGATGCTCAGGAAGCTGTGCGCTATGCCCGACGCCATGCCAAGAACTATCATTTAAATCCTGATAAGATTGGTGTTTTAGGATTTTCGGCAGGTGGCCATCTGGCTTCCACACTGTCCACACATTATAACGACGCTGTTTATCAACACGACAATATATCGGCACGACCGGACTTTTCCATATTAATTTATCCTGTAATTTCCATGAAAGACGGCATTACGCACCAGGGTTCTAAAACTTGTTTATTAGGAAAAAACCCAGCTGAAGACACCGTAAACTTCTATTCCAACGAATTGCAGATTACTCCAGACACACCCCCGACTTTTTTAATTCATGCCACAGACGATGGAGCAGTTCCTGTTGAAAACAGCCTGAATTATTACCTGGCTTTAAAAGCCAACAAAGTACCTGCTGAAATGCATATTTTTGAAAAAGGCGGCCATGGTTTCGGGCTAAGTAAACCCGAAATTCATTTGTACTGGCAACCTGCTTGCGAAAACTGGCTGCGTTTACAAAATTTAATACCTGTAAACTAAATCAGCTTTTGAGCACGCTGACACAATTGAAGCGGTAATCCCCAGGGATCTCGAAGCATCACCAGATGCGTTCCTGGTCCCGGCTGCTGCTCTTCTATAAAAGTGGCTCCTGCCACTAACAAGGTGTTTTTATCTTTTTCAGCATCATCCGATTCGAAAGCAAAATGAAAAGTAAGTTGATGTTGCTCATTAAAATCGGTAATGGGCATACTGGGCTGGTAATACAATTCTACCACGACCCTGTTTGTTGCATCGGCTAAAAAGGTCATAAAAGGTGCTTCTTGCTTTTCCAACACTTTTTTCATTCCTAAATGCTGGCAATACCAATCGCTTATGGCTTTAGGGTCTTTTACGTTAATGGCAAAATGTTCGAATGTGTTCATAGAGATTATTTTTCACTTTAAAGTTACTGTATTTCAAATTCAGTTCCTAGGGATTTTCCGCACCAACCGGACACCCCAGAATTATGGAATTTAAAAGTTCTGCTCTTGCATCGTTAGTCGAAGATAAACCGGCCTGAAATAAACGATCGTAAATTATATCTGTCCCATCCAGCTGATATAAAGGTCCAACTATGGTAGCATTTACAACCTGAGCTTTGGTTATAGGCTCTACTCCCACGGTACTGGAGCTACTAATTTCTAAAGCCTTGGAACCGGACTCGTCTGCGGCATAAGGGTTTCTTACTATATACAAAAACTGAATACCTCCGGAAAATCCGGAATCCATATCCATATCATCATCCAAAGTATTATAGGTAGCGATGTAAGACAAATGCACAGCGCCGCCAAACCATTCCATCGCATCATCTCCGGCTCCGGTAATAATAATGTGATGCGCTGTAGTTCCCGCCCCTACACTACCAAATGTTATGCTGTTAATTTCGTTTCCAGGTGTAATGGCGATGCCTGCATATTCCACGCGCCAGAAACTAAACGTTCCAGAATTATCATTTATATCGGTACCGCCAAATAAACCATCATCATCTTCTTCTCCCTGTATCCCCTCCACCAAAACACTGTCTCCTTTATTATTAGGCGCTTTTCCTAAAAAAACCACGCCACCCCACTGACCGCGCGTACGTTCTCCCGGAGCCGCCGTTCCTGTAAATATTATGGGTTGTTCGGGAGTACCATTGGCATCTATTTTTGATCCACGATTAAATACCAGTACTCCCGCATTTACTCCAGTACCATTATTGCCAAAAATTACAGTTCCCGGTTCTATGGTTAAAGTGACTCCTGATTTAACAAACACCTGCCCTTTTAACAGGTACTGCTTATCGCTGGTCCATCTTGTATTTACTGTTATAGCCCCCTCAATTTCCACCACTGTATCTTCATTATACTCATACACTATATTTTGAGGATCTAACTGAAACCAACTGGAGTTTATATACCAGGAATCCGACATAACAGCACCAAAAGCACCAACATATGGAGTATACTCAAAAGCTGAATTGGTATCCACAACATCTAAAAATCCTTCATCCTGAAGCAACGGAAATTCATCAAGAGCCAAAACCGTAGCCTCATCGAGATTTATTGGTCTGGCAAATCTGGTATTCGAAAAATAATTAGAAACAGCATCATCTATCAGATATGTATCGAGCGAAGCCGGTTCAATAAATTGCGTAGTGGTTTCATTCAATCCAAAATAAATACCACGTGCATCAGAATCTCCGGTACTTGATTTTTCTACTTCACCAGTCGTATCGGGCGGATCTAATATTTCAATTTTTTCGCAACCGCAAACAAGAACCAGCAGAAAAACACCAGAGAGTATTACTAACTTTATATAAATCTTTTTCAAATCCATAGCTCTAAAAATTATAGCTTAAAGACAGGCTGTAACTTTGATAAGACAAGCCGTAAAGCACCTGCTTATCTACACTTCCGTTCAGTTTTCCATCTAAATTAGCATCTTCAACCTGTTCGTAAGGCGTATTTAAAATATTAGAAGCAAACACTCTTAATTTCGTCGCTTTATTCAAAGCGAAACTCAAACCTGCATTCAAAAAATGCTGAGGTTTAATATACCACGGAAAGGTATCCACACCGTTACCAACCGAAAAAAGAGATTTTCCCTGATATAAATAATCCAGATTTAGCTGTACGGTATTTTTTAAGTTGGCATAGACAAAACCTGTAGAAATTATTAGGGGAATCTGACCTTGTAACGGCCTTTCTGAAGTAGCTTCACTGGTATCTGCTCCCAGATCTATAACACTGTTAGTATAAGTGATATTGGCTCTGAAATTTAAACGATACAGAAAGGAATTTATGTTTGAACTAAGATATTTAGCACATTCCAGCTCCAGTCCCGCCACATTAGCTCCCGAAGCATTATTAAAACTAAACAAAGGAGAATCGGACCGAATAACATAAATCATTTCGATAGGGTCTGAAATCTGTTTATAAAAAGCATTCACAGCAAGATATTCATCTCTTCCAAACACATACTCCCAGCTTAAATCGTAATTATCTATACTGGCATTTTTTAAATCGGGATTCCCTGAAATATCGGCTCGGTAATCGAAATCATAAAATGAAAACGGCGAAAGCTCTCTGAATGCTGGGCGGTTAATCGATTTTGTATAGGCCGCTTTAACTACAGACCGGTCTCCCAGTCTGTAATTTAAATTTATATAAGGTAAAACATCATTGGAATTCGCATCTACATTTACATCTCCGGACTGAAGCTTTTGGTTAAATTTTTCGAATCGTATGCCTACAGAGCTTTTTAATCGATTTTCAAAAAAAGAATTCTCCAGTCCTGCATAGGCTGCTACCGTATAATTAGAAGCGGTATACACATCGAAATCGGTAGTACCATCTACCAGATAATAACCGTTTGGCCCATAATTTTCCGGAGAAAACACCGTTCCCAGCTCACTTGCACTAACAAACCTTAAAAGCGGGTCTGTAAAATCATCTTTTGCCGTAGTGATTATTCGCGCTTCAAAATCTCGTGTATTACGTTCAAATAAGGTTCCTGCTTTTAATTCAAAAACATCATCTATAAAATCATGGTCAACATCTATTCGGCCTCCCAGATACGCATCGTTTAAATCGCTAAAAAATCGAGCCCCCTGGTCCGCTTTGGAGCTTTCTGGAATAATTAATAAAAACGGATCATCCTGATTGTTAAAATCGCGTTGAGCTCCGGCTCGTCTTAAATCTGGTTCCTGCCTTCCTGTTACTGAAACTCCAAAAGACCAGTCGACATCTGTATCTTCAAAAAACTCATGACTCCCGGAAAGTCTCGAAAGCAGGACACTTTTAGTTAACATACCGTATTGAGCCGCATAAGCTTCGTTATCTGACTTTAGCCCCACGCGATATCTGGATAACGTGCTGTTAGTCCCGTTATGAGAATAAGTGAAATCTAAATTATAGCTATTGTCATCATTATGCTTATAATACCATCCGGAATTCAAGGCAAAGCTAGCACTGGTTTTATAAACCCCATCTGTCATATACGATTCTAAATCGCTCGAAATAACAGTTCCATTATCATCGGTTTTATATCCGGAATAATTGGCACGATTAACATGGCTACCGCCTTGATTTCTGGAAAATAAAACGGAATTTATAGTGGTTAATTTTGAAGTCGAATCGGCTTTTAAAATCCGTCCCATATTATACGCCAATTTAAAACTAGGCAGCGCCGTACTTTGCTCTAAGGCCCAGCTGTTTCTTTGAAGTGCCCCAAGTGCAGCGGCTTCATTTCTATTTAATTTCGAAAAATCGTCACGACTAACAAGATTATTTGTAAGTTTTCTGGAAGCAGCTCCATAACCAAAAAAATCACCAAATTTCGATCCGTAATCAGTATCTTTTAAAAAGGTATTAAATGTAAAATGCAGCTGGTAGCCTAAATTAAAAGCAACTGTATTATAGTCCTGATTGACATCGGCATTAGTAGACACATTCACCAAAGCTCCTGCCCACTCTGCCGGATTACTATAAACTCCCGATTTAAAAACATCAAGTTCCTGAACCGCGGTTCCGGGAAGCAAACCAATGGCAAAGGCTTTTACCGTTTGTTCAGTTATTGGTGCTGAAAGACCATCTATTAAAACTGTTGCATATCTGGGGCTCAATCCACGAACCGATAATAAAGATCCGCGATCGAAAGACACTCCCGAAATCCGGCTAAGTACCGCAACGCCCGAACCTCCCTGACGCTGCACAGCACTTTTATCCAGATATAAACCTATCGGACGTTCTTCAAAATTAGCGGCACGGTTATGTTGTAAAATAATACTGTCTATTTCCTCATCTTGTTGTGCCTCTGACTTCGAATTTTGAGCAAAGCAAGCACCGGTGATAAAGAACAAGAATCCAAATATTAGTATCTTATTGCTCCTCATTTTTAATGGAAAAGGGTTACAAACCGGCAACTGTTTTTGCCTTCTCCCAATTTAACAAATTAAAAGCAAATCACCACAACTTATTGTTTAACAAAACATTAAAACAATAATCAATATCGAATAAAAAGGAATTTTCTAATAGCAGAACCTTTAAACACGCTATTTTACACCACCAAACGCAGCGAAACACAAATTTTTATGCAGCAATTCCACCTGCTTAAATCCGACCTTATGCATCAGTTTTAGCTGATATGTTACCGAACGTGGCGAATCCTCCTTTTCTATATAATCGAGTACTGTTTTTCTATAATCCAGTCCACCTACGCTTTCCAGATATTCGCCATACATATCCCAGATTAAGGCATTGAGCACCTCATTATCCTGAGTGACCAAATCGGAAATCATTAAACAGCCACCAGGTTTTAAAAGTCGATACAATTTTTCAAACACCTGTTCCCAGTCTGCATCGTCCCGTAAATGATGTAAAACAGCACCGGCCAGTATAATATCAAACTGATTATGGTTTAGGTCAGCCGTTCTGATATCGCCCTGAATAATATCTACCAAACCAGAAGTTGAAGCAGATACCCGCTCCTGCGCTTTTTCCAGCATAGGCATACTTAAATCTACCAGAGTACAATTTAGGTTCGGTAATTTTCCCAGCATTTTCAAGGTATAATTTCCGGCACCGCAACCTACATCCAAAACCTGAGTTGCTTTTGGCACCAAACGCTTAGAGGCTTCGGTAATCAGGTTTAAAGTAAGTGTTGCATCGAGCGTAGACACCTGCCCGGTTTCTAAATTAGAAAAGCGTTCCACATCCTTATCGAAACGCGCCTGGATATCCTGAACGGTAGATTTATACTGCATATTTTGTAAATTTCAGGAAAGCTAAATGACCTGTAACTCTTTTCCGAATGCATCTCAACTTTCCCTACGACGTTCAAGCTAAGTTTTTCCTGTAATTTTGCAGTGTAAAATGAATAAATTCCAGCTTTTTCTCTACGGCATCCGATATTACAAACGGATACACATCACTTAATCCCATAGACCGGTTTATACTGTTTACCGCATAAAACAACGGACTCACAGCATCTATTATACGCTTAAAGGACATTTCATTATCATAAGGAAATACCGGATAAATATCCATGTGCGGTGAATTATTGAGTTTTGGTTTCCCTTCCAGACCAAAATAATAAGCGGTTTCCAAGGCATCGAGAATATGAAGATAATGCGCCCAGGTTTCGGCCCAGTCTTCCCAGGGGTGACAGGAGGCATACTGACTTATGAAATAAGATTTCCAGTTTGCTGGTGCTCCGTTGGCATAATGCCGTTTTAAGGCTTCGGAATAATCCTGACGCTCATCGCCAAATATCGCACGAAAGTCGGCTAACAGATTGTCGTTATTTTTAAAAATAAGCTCCCAGTAATAATGTCCTACCTCGTGCCGAAAATGTCCAATAAGGGTGCGATATTTTTCGTTTAAAGACTTACGTATCTGCTCCCTGCTTACAGCATCTGCTTCGGCAAGAAGTATGGTAATTACACCATTGGCATGACCGGTCATAACCTGTTTCCCTTCGGCTCGGGCATCTTCTTCTGACAGAAAATCGAAAAGCAATCCGGAGACCTCGTGTTCAAACTTACTCTGTACAGGAAGTCCCAACCGTTCCAGACTGTAAATTAAACGATGTTTAGCACCCTCCATTTTCTGCCAGCGCTCAAAATATTCGGGAACCGACAAATTAGGAATTGTTCGGTTTAAATTGCAGGAGTCACAAAACCCTGAAGTGTGGTTTACCGGCACCAGCCAGTTACAGGCCTGTAAAGCATAATTCTGACAATACCCGTAATGCTGCCCGTTAATACTCCAGGTTGATTGATTTGTATATTTGGAGATAATCTGATTACTGCTACTTAAATAGCCTAAAGCAGAACCACAGTTCTGGCACATGGTATTTTCAAAAAATACCGGAAAATTACAGTTGCTACATTGAAATACCTTCATACTAACGCATTATAAATACCCCACAAAATTGCCCCAGTGAAAGGCACTGTATAAATATAATACATTATTATACTGCTAATGTTTAGCATTTTAACCCATTTGAAAAAACGGCAAATAAAAAGGCAAATAACATCCGTTTTCACACGCCGTTAAATGCCTTTCCTCTTGTAACTAATAGCTCAGCAAAGCTATATTTTAATTCGATTAAAAGTTTACGGGTTACCGTAACCACTTAAAAAAACGCTAAATAAGTCCCAGATCTTTAACTATAGACACCAGATGAATGGCATTATTCGCCTTAAATTCATCTTTCAATTTATTTAAACGTTTCTCTATAGAACTTAAGCTTCTAGGTGTAATATTTTGAGTTTCTAAATAGGTACTGATTTCGCTTTGAGACAGTCCTAAAGACAATTGTTTTATCAGCAAAATATCGTACTCCTGAATATCTGTACAGGATTGGCTGTGTACCGCCTGTTGTACCGGTTCCGACAAAAATAGTTTATTCTGAAGCACAGCCTCTATGGCCTGGTCCAGTTCGAAACTACTTCGTCGCCCTTTACAAACATACCCATTAATATTAAATTGCTGCACCAGGGTTCGCACGCGCTGCAATCTGGTTTCCATAGAATATACAATAACGGGGAGTGATAGCCCCGCTTCCCGAACAGCTTCTACCAGCTGATCGCCAGAAGCCAGTCTTACGTTAAGATGATCGTCCTGAAATGATAAATCGGTAATTAACAAATCGAATGGCATACCTTCCAGTTCTGCCCTTTGCAGTTTTAAAAAGGCCTGATCGCAATAATTCGCCTTTTCTACATTGGTAATACCTTTACGTTCCAAAACCGCTAATACACCCTCATTTATTATATCGTGATCGTCTACTATTAAAACTTTTGAAATCATACTACAATAACATTTTAACCTTAAATCCTTTTCCGGGTTCAGATTCAAATGTAATACTTCCCTTAATGGTTTTAATACGGTTTTCCATATTCTGCATGCCAGAACCTTTTTTTATCTCGCATCCTATACCATTATCGGCATATTTCAGCGCGACTTTTTTATGTTTCATTTCCATTTGAAAAACCACTACAGAAGCCTGACTGTGTTTTTTCATATTTACCAGAAGTTCCTGCACACTTCTAAATAATACTACTTTCATAATCGGATCGATTTGATTCCAATCCAGCTCCGAAGATTTTCGGGTTATAATATTAATCTGCTCCGTTTTATAACTAAACAACAGGTCATTCAGTAAATTATCGAAATTACGATTCACTTCCAGCTCGCTGTTATCTTTAGAGATATCGCGGGTTCTATTATAAATATGTTCCAGATCGTCTAACACACTATCGTTAATTTTAGGACTGTCGTATAATCTGTTTAAAACACGATGTACATCATTCGCAACTTCGTCGTGTAGCTTTTTGGAAATACGTTTTTCGGTATTATAAATTTGCTGCAAATTATCTTTACGATGTTTTAACTTCTGATATCTTATGGAAAATCCTCCTCCAAGAGCTACAAGGATTCCCAAAGATAAATATGTAAACTTCCAGCGTTTTTCGCGTTCCAGTTTTAAGAGATTATCCTGAGCCTTTTTTTCATTTAAAGAATAATCGTATTTAATTTTAGCATACTTATTGTCTTCCAGCTGCTCTGCTGTATTGAGACTGTCTGTAAGTGTAATATAAGCCTGAAAAATGGTATCTCTACGGGACGCTAACAAATGTGTTAAAGCATCTTTTACATAAGCCGGACTGTTAATTTGTCTGGCTTCTTCGTAGCCTTTCAGGGCATAATAATAAGCTCTTTCCTGATTGTGTTTATCCAGATAATATTGGGTAAGATGCATATAACTGGCGTAAATACTACCTTTATGCTTTAGTTCTGATTTTAATTTCAAAGCCTCCAGCATATTACTTATACCTTCCGGATTGTTTAACTTAGACTGCGTAAACCCCAGATTATCTAAAGCCCTGTAGGCTGATTCCAGATCTCCCAAAGCCTTTCCTTTGCTATAAGCGTGTTGAAACATTTGTTCGGCATATTCCAGATTGCCTTGTTTTAAATAGGTTAGACCTAAATTATTCTGAAATTTGTTAATGTATTTATTATCAACATCAAGTTCCAGGCCTGATTTATAATATTGTAATGCCCGTTCATAATCCAATAACTCGGTATAGACTTTTCCGAGTCTGAAGTAAAAAATCAATTTATTTTGAATTAAATGATGCGATGACGAATCCCCAATAAGTTTAAGTGCCTCTACTATGGAATTTTCACAACCGTAATAATCGCCCAGCTTATGTTGTGCAAGAGACGTTTTCTGATAAAAATAAATGGCACTAACGGTATCTTTTAACTCCAGGCTTTCAAGTCTTTTATTTTCAAAATATTTAAATGCCTGCGCCAGACTAGATGCTGCTCCAGGATTAGACAATACTTTAGAATAGTAGTTTATACTGTCTTTTTCTATATTTTGAATAGCAAAGGCGGAATGGCACCAACACACAGCAAACAGGAAATATCCCCATACTATTACGCCCGCCGTTTTAAATACTTTCATGGCTTAAAAATAATAAGAATACGCACTGAAACTGTCTATATTTCCTCAATATTTAAATTCTTGTTTGGTATTCATTCGAAAAAAGACTTTTGCTACCACTTTAAAATTAAAAGAAATATAGATTCGTCGTTAGCAAAAGCCTCTTTAATTTTAGCAAAGGCATTCTGCATTTGTGCGTTTACAGTATGCACAGAAATATCGAGTTGCTCGGCAATTTCCTTATACTTTAACCCTTCAATTTTATTTAGTAATAAAACTTCTTTACAGCGTTTTGGTAAGGTGTCAATTACCGCTTTTAATTTTTTAATCCGTGCCTGAGTTAACTCGTCGTTTACC
Organism: Formosa sp. S-31; assembly: GCF_051172795.1. NCBI lineage: Bacteria > Pseudomonadati > Bacteroidota > Flavobacteriia > Flavobacteriales > Flavobacteriaceae > Formosa > Formosa sp. S-31. The sequence goes on along the minus strand of NZ_JAENDK010000008.1, from coordinate 825,135 downwards.
TCTATCTGAGCGGCCAAAGATCTGCGTTGCAATTCCTCTAAAAACAACTGCTCCCGTTTTAGTCCACGATAATCATCTACATATATATTATAAGCTATAGAATACAAATAACTTCTTGGAGAACTAATAGAAGACATACGTTCTCGTTGCTCCCAAAGCTTTACAAAAACCTGTTGCGCAATATCGTTAGCTTTTTCATTATCGTGTACAAACGTAAAAACATAGGTATTTATGCGTTGGTAATAGCGCTCAAAAAGGGTTTTAAATGCCGTTTTATCATTTTTCGCAATAGCCACAACCAACTCTAAGTCACTCATAAATAGAAGTGTAGAAAAAAATATTAAATTAAATATTAATTTTTTGTAAAATTTTATAGTGATTTTTTAAAATGTTTTCGTCTACTAAATAGAGACTAAATATAAAAGAAATTCAATCAAATTTTGAAAGACCTAATTATAAAATATTTATCTAACGAAATTTCTTCCAGCGAACTGGATACGCTAATCCTCTGGCTACAAGACCCTAAAAATCAAAAGAAGTTTGATTTTTACGTTAAGACCAGTCACGATATCAGATTATCAAAAACTAATCTGGATTTAGATGCCCAGTATAATCAGGTAATGAAGACCCTGGAATCTAAAAACCAGCCTGCAGTAAAACCTCTTTGGAAACGCATTTACAAATATGCTGCCCTGTTAATTTTAGCCCTTTGTGTTGGCTTTCTACTAAAAACACAATTCAACTCCAATTTTAACACCTTAACTCCAGGTAACGAGTCCATTACTTTAGAACTTGATAATGGCCAGATTCACATTTATAATCCAGATAAACCTGAAGACATCACCGATGCAGAAGGCAATCTGGTGGCTGTAGAACAAGGCAACTCCTTGAATTATCAGCAAAATGCAGCTGTAACCCACCTGGAGTATAACACCATAAATATTCCATACGGTAAAAAATTAGAAGTAACCCTTTCTGACGGCACAACTGTGTTTTTAAATGCAGGAAGCTCATTAAGGTTCCCTGTAAAATTTATGCCAACGGGTAAAAGAGAAGTATTTCTTAGCGGCGAAGCCTATTTTGATGTAACTAAAAACAAAGATCAGCCATTTATAGTCTCAGCTTCCGAACTGGATGTAACTGTTTTAGGAACAAAATTCAATGTATCCGCTTACAAAGAAGACCAGACTACAGCCGTGGTATTAGTTGAAGGCGCTGTAGCTCTTAATAGTCAGGAAACAGAAAACAAAACACTCTTAAATCCGGGATATAAAGGCGCTTTAAACAAACAGGATGCCAGCAAAACCATTTCTGTTTCTAAGGTAAATACAGCCATTTACACCTCCTGGATGCAGGACCGTCTGGTATTTAGAGATATGCCTTTTGAAAACATAACCAAAAAACTGGAACGCCAGTATAATGTGGTTATAAGCGTAGAAGATGACATACTGAAAAAAGAACCGTTTAGCGCGACTTTAGATTATGAAAATATAGAAACCGTTTTATCCTACTTTAAGGATTTATACAACATGAATTATCGTATAGAAAACAATACCATTTATATAAACCAAGCTAAAAACTAATGCCTATGAAATAAATAAGAAAAAGAAAAACACCAATAAAAATCCAAACAGACAATCACTAAAAATAAAAAACCGAAAGATGCTGCGAACACCTTCCGGATTTAAGTAGTGATTAAGAAGTATTAACCACGAAATTCAACCAATAAAAATATGAAAAAAATTTTTAGGGTGCCTGGCATATATTGCCAAATTCCCAAATTTGATCTGAAGATGAAATTAACCCTCCTTCTCTTTCTAACAGCGCTTTTTAGCCTACACGCTAACGACAATTATGCGCAAAAAGCCAGAATCTCGTTAGAACTGAATAACGTTACTCTTAAAGAGGCCATAGACCATATAGAAACCACGTCTGACTTTAAATTTATTTACCGCACCAACGAAATCAATTTAAATCGTAAAGTTTCTATTTCTGCCAGTAAAGAAAAAATTGATACGGTTTTAAATACCCTTTTAAAAGAAACCAGCATTACCTATATCGTAAGAGATACACAAATTTTACTTAAGCCTAAAAAACAAGTTTCTCAAACCGTACCTCCCAATAGTCCCCAGGAAGATCTGCTTATTGCAGGAACAGTTAAAGATGTTCAGGGACTTCCTCTTTCCGGAGTATTAATCAGCACTGTAGACAGTAGCACCGGAGTCATGAGTGATATTGACGGTAATTACAAGATTAAAGTCCCTCAAGGCACAACGGCCTTAAAATTTCATTATCTGGGCTTCGAAGAAACCATAATCGACTTAACGACCTACGCCAGTTTAGATAATGTAATTGTAACTTTAAAAGAAGACATCAGCGAACTTGACGAAGTTGTCGTTACAGGATACCAGACACTGGCAAAAGAACGCTCTGCGGGATCTTTTGGTCAGGTAGACGCTAAACAATTACAAACTCGTCCATCCTCGGTAAATATTCTTGAACGTCTGGAAGGAACTGTTGCGGGTTTAGATTACAACCCAAGTAACGGCGCGATTACCGTTCGCGGACGCAGTACCATTAATTTATCTTACACACCTTTAGTTGTTGTAGACGGGTTTCCGGTATCGAATCCTTACGAATTAAAAGTGAACCCTGAAGATGTAGAATCTATAAATATCTTAAAAGATGCTTCGGCAGCCTCCATCTGGGGAGCACGTGCCAGTAATGGTGTTATTGTAATTGTTACCAAAAAAGGAAAAGCCAATCAGAAATTAAAAGTAGATGTGTCTGCATTTACCTCTATTGGACAAAAAGTAGACTATAGTAAAATGGACTGGATGAGCACTAACGACCAGATTGACCTGGATATGGAATACATCGATAAAAACTGGAATTTAAACTACAGCACCGCTTTAAATTACGGGTATCCGGTTAGCCTTTTAGACGAAGCTCAGATGTCTGTGTCTGGTCTTGCACCTAACGGCGATCAATGGACCAATGCTGAATACAACAAATTTGTAAACAACTTAAGAAAAAAAAATGCTACGGTAGACTGGGAAAAGTACTTACTAAGAACTCCAATACAAAACACTTACAATATTGCTGTTTCCGGAGGTAGCGAAAAAAACACGACTTACGCTTCCATCATGTATAACGACAACAAAACGGCTTCTATAGGAAACGCTTCCAATCAGTTTGTTTTAAACATGAGAGACACGTATAAGTTTAACGAAACACTTGAATTTAATGCAGCTCTAACTGGAATTGCAGGTAAAGACATCCTTAACGGACTTGATGCTTCCGACCTTGAAAACGAAAAGGCATACAACGAATTGGTAGACGAATATGGTCAACGTATTCAGTATTACAAAACCTGGAACCCTTGGGCATCCAGAGAGCGCGAAGCTCTTACTGGCATCTCGCACACGTATAACGCTCTGGATTACATAGAACATAACGATAATAGTCAGGAAAGTTTATACCTAAGAGCACAGTTAGGCGCTCAGGCCACTTTATTTAAAAATTTAAAATTCGGTTCGAATTTCCAATACGAAAAAAGCTCCAGAAATTACGATATCTATCAGACAATGAATCATTACGATCAACGTATTCGTGTGGCTGATGTTTATGCAGCTGATCCTTTTTCAACCTCAACCGATCCTACTTTTTTATTACCAAAAGGCACACGATACGCCTATTCCAGATATAACAGAGAGGGTTATGTTTTTAGAAATACGCTTACTTACGATAAAACCTGGGATAAGCATGATTTGAATGTATTTGGAGGCATGGAAGTTAGAAAAATCACTTCGGAACAAATTCGCGATCGCAAATACGGATTTAACAAACAAACCCTGGCCTATATCCCTGTTAACGAAGCTGCTCTTGAAGGCGGTCTATATAACAAATGGAATGGTTTCAGATATTACGATTATGGTTTTGACACAACAAACGATGACCAACGCGAACTTTCAGGCTTTGCCAATGCATCTTACGATTACGACAAACGCTATGCGGTAAATGCCAGTTTCAGAATCGACCAGAAAAACCTGTTTGGTAGCGACCCGGATTTTAGATACAAGCCACTTTGGTCTGCCGGAGTTGCCTGGAATATCGAAAACGAAAACTTTATGGAAGGTGTTTCCTGGGTTAACAGACTTAGACTTCGTGCCACTACCGGTATAAACGGTAACGCATCAAGCTTTTACTCGCCATATGCTTCTGCCAATAATTATGTAAGACAGTGGGGTAAATTATTAGACATGTTAATTTTAACGCAAGCGGCCAACGACAAATTAAAATGGGAAGAAACCAGAACCACGAACTTCGGTCTGGACTTCGACTTATTTAACAGCCGTCTTGGTGGTACGATTGAATACTACAACAGACAAAGTAACGACCTTATTGCTACAAAAGCTCTGGATATGACCAATGGTTTTGAGAGTGCAGATATAAACTACGCCTCTATGCTTAACCGCGGTGTGGAAGTTACTTTAAATACTACTATTATCCGCACTAATGATTTTAACTGGAATATTTCTGCAAATATTGCTTACAACCATAACGAGGTTACCGATATTGAAGACCAGTTACAAACGGCTAATCAAATCGTGGAAAACGGTATACTTGCTGTTGGCAAACCTATCGGAAACCTTTACAGCTTTAACTACGCAGGATTAGACAATGGTGGTAATATTTTACTTGAAAACACCGATGGCACTACAAAATCCTGGAAAGACGGTGTAGCCGGCGAAGAAGAACTTAAATACCACGGAACAACACTTGCCCCATGGTATGGCGGACTTAGCAGTACGGTAGCTTTTAAAGGATTCGACTTAACTATAAATGCGACCTATAAATTTGGTCATGTACTTAACCACAATTACGGTCGCGGTTACGACGGTTGGTATTACAACAAACGCATGAATAAAATCTGGAATAACAGATGGCAGCAATCAGGAGACGAAGCGAATACCAGAATTCCAAAAATATCGTATCAGGGCGCAAACCCATACAACGGTGAAACCGAAAGCCGAGTAAACAGCTGGAATGGCGATTATTACTACATGTATTCTCAGGATAACGTTATTAAAGCCGATTTCTTCAGAGTAAGAGACATGATTTTAGGATATTCTATGCCTGAAAAATTCTTAACCAACACCTTCCTAACCAATTTAAGATTTAGTGCGCAGGTTAGAAACCCGTTCCTTTGGGTAGCTAACGACAGAGGTGTAGACCCGGAAGCTATGTACACCATGGCATACGACAATTTAAAGACGTTTACATTAGGACTAAGAGCAACCTTTTAAAACACTAGAAAATGAAAAAACTTATATTATTCGCTATATCGACCATTTTCTTCTATTCCTGTAATCCTGATGAATTTTTGGATGTAGTCCCTACTGGATCTAAAATTCCAAACACAATAGAAGATTTCGACAAACTACTAGAAAACCCGGAACCGACATATATAGGCTGGGCTAACATCGTACACATGGATCCGGATATTCTGCTTACAGACGAATTATACAACGGGTTATTGAACGATTTTCAACGCAATCAATACCGCTGGAGTTCGGAGTTGTATTTACAAAACGAAACGGATAACAGCTGGAAATACCGTTATAAAAACATCTATGTTTACAATCTGATTATTCAGGATATAAACGATGCAGATTTATCCGAACGCACCGAAGAGGACCGCAAAGTAATTAAAGGGCAGGCTTATGCCCAGCGTGCGTTCTCGTACTTCTATCTGGTAAACGAATACGCACCGCATTATTCCAATGCCACCTTAAACACTCCGGCAGTACCAATGCCATTACAACCAGATCTTACAGCCCAATTGCCAAGATCTACCGTGGGTGAAATTTATGCACAAATAGAAAAGGACCTGAATACCGCCGAGCCGCTTCTGGAAAACTTTACCGCTATAGACGAGACAAATTTCAGACCAGGAAAAGCGTCTATTCTTGGATTAAGAGCATGGATTGCATTATACAAAGGCGATTTTGAAGCCGCAAAAACCTATGCCGACGAGGCTTTATCCCTGTATAATTTTATGTACGATTATACCCAGTTTACTTTAAGAACTCCGGGCAATACCTGGTCGGGACTTTCCACCAACGAACTGTATTTTGGTACGACAACACAAGACAACGTCTGGGCGAAATATTACAACTTCTCTTATAACAGACCAGGAATGTTGTATAACCCTGATCTGATTCCGTTATACGATCAGGACAACGATTACCGCTTCGTATTATATGCTAATCACTTCACCTATGCCGGTGCAGATGTAAGTCCAAATTTTGCCTATTCCCGTATAAATTCAGAGCGCCAGGTAGGTGTTACAACGCCGGACTTGTATATGATTAGTGCAGAAGGCCATGCTAGAACTGGAAATACAGCTACTGCCATAGAGCGCTTAAACACCTTGTTAGACAACAGAATTCTGAATTATACACCGATGTCAAGTTCAGATTTCTCTGGCGATGCCGCTTTATTACAGTTTATTAAGGACGAACGCAGAAAAGAATTTTTTGCTACAGGTAAAACCTGGTTCGACATGAAACGTTACCACGCTTACGGCGAAAGCATACCTACGTTTACCCGAACAATAGACGGGCAAACCATCACTTTAGAACCGGGAAGTGACAAATATGTTGTGCCTATTTCTCCGAAAATTCTTAATCAAAATCCAAACCTTTAACAGGCATATTGTTTAATACCTTAATATAAAACGTATGAAAAAAATACTAGTTTTAATACATTGTTTTATAGCCCTTACAGCTGTGGTTTCCTGCAACGACGAAGGCTATGACGACCCTATAATTGAAGCTGCGCATCCAGACGATTTAGCCTGGCAAGCCACAACTTCATTACAAGTAACTCCAGTAAGCGAAATGGGAAATTTTGTTTACGAAACCTATCTAGAAACTAACGAAGAAATCTGGGGTGTTGCAGATATAGCCTACGATATTCAGATTAATTCGAACATTTCCAAAGACCAGTTCAGTAAAATTGAATTCTATCTTACTATGCAGGAAGAAAACGGATACAATTACACAACTCCTTTCGATTACAGCGGTACATTAATTGCTACCCAAACCGAATGGAATGACGAGGGCTTGTTTACGCTCACTGTAAATGCAGAAGAAGCCTACGGGAAATTCATCAATAAACTTCAGTTTGACAGAAGTGATAAATTACCACGTGAAGGCGATCTTTTTGAAATCCACTGGGTGATTTACAATAAAGACGGAGACACTTTAGATTCCAGAAAACAGTCCGGCTCTGACCAGCGCTTTACATTTACAACCAAATTTTTAGACATTGCCCCTCCAATCTGGGCAGGTACTTTTAACTACGAGTGGATTGAAGCAACGACAAATGCCTCGAACTACGGAAGAATTAATGTAGGCGATACCGGAACTGTAACCATTACACAGTTAGAAGGACAGACCTATTATATGGAAAACCTGATGTTTGGCTACTACTACAGTAAATCAGGAAAAATTATTTACAACTATACCAGCGGATTAGTAGCTGTTGAAAGTCAGGTAGACGAAAAATGGAATGTCGTAAAAATTGACGGCGCCTCTATAGATATTGCCCTGGAATACAGATACAGCACCGGTTATAACGAATACTGTACAGTTAGATTAACACGTACAGATGGCAAAGACTGGCCAACTATAATTCACACCAATTAAACAAGTAATGATTGTTTATTTGAATTAGGGAAGAAAAAGGAATGACACCCATTCCTTTTTCTATTCTTTAATTCTAAAAATGAAATACCATGAAATTTATCAAACCCTTTGTTTCCCTTTTCCTGATAACACTCTTTACCTTATCCTGTTCAAACAAACCATCTAGCCCTGTTAACACCAATGTTTTTAATATTTCGGGAACGATTAAAGGTATGGGTAACGATTTGTTGTTTACCAGAATACTGGATTCTACTTCAAAAACAGGATACAGAATAGACACCTTAAAAATAGTTAACGATTCCTTTTCTTATACAGGTTTTGCATCATCTGTCGAAAAAAGAGAATATTACTCTAAAAAAGAAGCTTTAATTAAAAAAGTAGATCGCGGATGGATTCCTGCCAAGTCCAACTATCTCACCCTTTATGTTTTTCCTGGTGCTCAGGTTGAAGTTACGGGAGAAGTTACAAATTATATGAATGCCTTTCCCTCAGGAGATATTACCAACACAAAACTCACCGAACTTAATAAACTAATATATCCTTTAATAAACACTATAGCCGACAAAAATGTCGCTGCATTTTATGAGAAGGATACTATTGTAAAAAACCAGCACTATAAAGTAGCCAACACTTTGGCTTTACAGGTTCAGGATCTTAAAATTGACTTTATTACTAAGAATTTAAATTCGGTCGTTTCTGTAGAAACCATGCTGGATATGGTGGGTCGTAAACAACTGGAAGGTGAAGCTGCCATAGCCCTGTTTGAAAACCTTAACCCGCAGCTATCCAATACATCTTACTATAAAGAACTGAAAAAACGTATTAACGGTATTAAAAACACACGCATTGGCCAGACGGTTACCAATATAAAAACCACTTCAACGCTTTATGGAGACCTGTTCGACTTAAGTACTTACAAAGGTCAGTTTGTAATCCTTGATTTCTGGGGCACCTGGTGCGGACCATGTGTTTCTGAAATGCCGGAATTAAGCACCTATTATCACGAAAATAAACAACATCTTAAAATAGTTGCTATAAACTCAGGAGATATCAAACAACGCATTTCAGACTTTCTTGAAAAGCATCCCGAATACGACTGGATTCAACTTTTAAGTGAAAAAGGAGATACAGAAAGCAACTTTGTAAACCAGTTTAATGTGACCAATTTCCCTACAAAAATCATTCTGAATCCTCAGGGTAAAATCTTAAAAAAATATGTAGGTTACGATAAGGACATGTACAGCTTTATAGACAACCAGATACAAACCTATTATTTTAATTAAATCTTAAGCAGAACTCTTAAACAAAAAAACCCGGCTCAAAAGAGCCGGGTTTAAAAAAAGACGAATTAAAAATTACTTCTTAATAATCTCTTTTACAGATTTCGCATTGGCGGTAGTTAACTCTACAAAATAAACACCAGGATTTACCTCCTGTACCGGAACTTCGATCATATTATCTGATCCTTCCGATTGCGCTGTTTTTACAACAACACCTAAAGCATTATAAATCTTAATGTTTACTTCTTCTAATATTGGATTATACATTTTTAAATACATAATATCCTCTACTGGGTTAGGATGTACTTCCCAGCTACTATCTAATTCATTGTTATTCTGGATCATACCAATTACAACAACATCAAAAGCTGCAGTTACCTGACTTCCAAATTCATCGGTACCTGTAATTGTTACTGTAGAAGTTCCTAAATTTAATGGAGATACTAACATAGACCCTTCATTAAAATACAAGTCTGTTACACCATTATCTGTTACAGAAGCCGAATACGTTACAGCATCACCATCAGGATCGCTAAATACGTTTTCCCATACTAATTTATAAGAACCTGTATACAGGTTTATGTATTGCGTAGCAAGTTCTGCAACCTCTGGCGCTCTGTTTACATCCAGTACTTCTACAGTAATTGTAGAAACACCTTTGATGCCATTTTCGTCTTCTAAAGACACCTCAAAAGTTTTAATACCGCTATCGTCATAATCTGGTGTATAAACAAAATTTACAACACCGTTATCAAAGCTTAAACTTGCTTTTTCGTTAACAGTAACCAGTTGAGCATTTGTTACAAGATCGGCCTCTAAATCGCTGGTTTGAATAGAAACGTTTAAAGTTTCTGCTTCGTACACACTATACTTAGCTTCTGATTTTAAAACAGGAGCCTGATTAATTTCAAGTGTTACAGGAATAGTTACCAGACTATTATCAGGGTCGTTTGTAGAAATAATAATATGTCCTTTGTTTGTTGGCTGATTTGCTCTTGCCGGATTTAAATGTACATCTACATCTAAAGCACCGCCTACGGCAACTTCGCCTTCGTAATCGCCGTTAATGGTAATCCAGTTTTTCTCAGAAGCAGTTACCTCAGCAGCACGAACCATCCAGCCGTAACCTGCTAAACCAGCAGATTGTATGTCGAACCAAAGTCCGCCAGAAATAAACTTAAATTGGTTTAAAACATGCTTTTCTACTTTAGCCACACCTTGAGGGTAAGCAGCTCCTAGCGGATGCGTGATAACTACAAAGAATTTTTCGTAAGGCTGTAATTCAACTGTTTTGCTTAATTCTAACGTAATTAATTCACCACCTTGAATTACTGAATCTATAGTATAGTTAATAACTTCTGCATGTAATACATCTGCATTTTCTACATTATCTCCTACACGAATTTCTACATGAATATCTGAATTTAACCAGGTTCCAGACACATACCAGGTTTGGATATGAGATAAATTAAACCCTGTTACAGGTGCAATAAACTCTGTAGAAGTAATAAGCTCTGTCGCACCGTTATAACCTACCGATGTGTAAGGCGTTACAGCAGTGTCGTGTGCTAAGACATTTGCAAAATCTGCTTGTACGGCCGCTCTGCTTAAAGTTGCTGTTTTATCCAGTCTCTGACTTAATAATGCGCTGGCATTTTCAGTTACATTTAATACAGCAGATGGCACTACATCTGCACGTAAATAATTCATGCTTATACCGTATTGTAATGGCGATTCACCTTCAGCATTTCCTAAGTTTAAGGTATGAGAATACACATCGTTGTTATAAGCCAGATGATAAATCTCTTCCTGATTAACTGTGAATGACGGCGGTAATTTAAAGGTTGCCGTAATTGGTAATTCTGCTGTTACACCAACTTCAGTATCTGCCAGTATTTTATTAGTATACGCATCGTTTGCTTCTACCGGGTTAATTGTAAGTCTGAAGGTTTCAGATTCAAAACCTGGTTCTACATCAAAACTATATGAAGGACTTAAAGTGGTCCACGACCATCCCCATCTAAAGCTATATACTAATTGTTCTAAAACAGCTGTGCTTCCATCTTCTAATCGGATGTTATTCACAGTCATGGTTTTATTACCTGTATTGCTTACACTAAACTCTGTAACAAATGATGCATCTGGCACAAGCATTTTTTCGCCTAAAGCGACTACTTCAGGATTAAATGCTAAATCTGATGCCCCGTTTACCGTTAATTCTATTGGTACAACAACCTCCGGATTTAAAGGTGAATTATTAAAGATTTTTAAAGATTCTTCGTAAACTCCGGCATTAACACCTGCAGTATTAAGAGTTAAATCGTAAGTTTTAGACTGACCAGCTTCAAGCGTTTCTTTTCTAGCCGGATAAATATCTATCGCTACGCCATTATTTGTATACTCCTGGAAATGCGCAATTTGAATTCCGTCGCTTCCATCTTTGTTTTCAATCCCTACTAAACCGTAAATCGCTCTAACACCTACACTTGGATCATTTTTATACTGGAATTTAATTTTTCCGTTTTTGTATAAAATGGCCTGAAAACTATAAACTCCGCCTGTACCATAAAGGTTAAGATAACCTCTCCACTCAAACACAACTTTGTCATCAAAAGCCTTCATGTAACGCCCCCAGGTATCTACAGGATTGTTGGTATTTGGACCTCCAGCCGCAAAATATGGTGCAATAAAATTATTTAATTCGTCTTGTTGTGGTACCACAGGAGGGAAGAAATACGACAGGTTTTCTTCTACTTCGGTAAAACTTAACAACCCTTGAGTTCCCATCCAAAGTTTACTGTACTTTTCGTTATAAAACTCAAATTCGAAAGGTAAATCTATAACCTCCCAATAATCACCATCTGCAACATAAAATGGTACTTTATCGTCTTCTGTAAGTTTTATCCATTGGTGAACTGGTTTCATAACCGCATCGTAAGTCGATCTGTATACATAAGTAAAGTCTTCTACACTAGTTGTTGTAGCCGGCTGGTCAACAGTTACATGCTCTGTTGCTGCGATGGCATACTCTAAAGTTGCTTTACCTGTGTTTTTAACCACAAATGGTTTTACCAAAGTAGCCTCAGTCTCCATAGTTTCTACATATGAAGTTTCTGCAACTTCTATACCCGGTGCATCTGTAATGCTTCCGCTGAAGGTCACCTGATACGTTTTACCTTCTCCATCTGTAATTACTAAAACATCTGAAACTTCACCTATATTTTGGGTATTCAATACGTATGGTATAAATAACGTCTGGTTTGGTTCTAATACCAGCTGAGTTTCTGCCGTATGAGATAACTGCACATTTTTAAAACTCACATCGGTTAAAGCAATTTGCTTGGTTCCTTCATTTTTAAGACCTACTATGCCTTTAACTTTAGCATTCTGGAACACATTTCCAAAACTAACTTCAGTCTCGCTTAACACCAATTCTGATGCTCCGCCACCGACAACATTAATATTTACTTTTACAGGAACCGAGCTGTTAAAATTATCGTTAGATAATACAGACAGATACTCTGTATGTGTACCTTCTATAAGCTTATCGCCATCTAAAGTTATAACAACCTCTTTTGATGCTCCCGGCTGAATCATGCCTTTTGGCTCTGATACGCTTTTAATTAAACCAAGTCCCGGGCTGTGGATATGAACAATTTTTTGTGCAGCCAACGGCAGTGATACGCCATCAAGACTAGAATTTACAAGTACACCGTCGGTCTTGGTTGCATTTTCAATAGCACTATAAAGTCCGTTCATCTGGAATGCAAATAACCCGTCTAACTTATCATAGATAAATTTAATATCTCCGTTACTGTAAAGTTCTATCTGGAACGTTAAACTTATCGTCTCTTTATCTGAGGCTTGACGTACATTGGTATACTGTACAATAAGTTTTCCTAATTCTCTTTTATAATGTACACTTCCTGTAACGGCTAGCGCTGCTTCTTTTAATAAGGCTGCTATATAACCCTCAGGCATATAAGTGTCGTGGAATTTAGGTGACGAATTAAAACTACTGTCTTCACCAAGTGTTAACACCCCACGCTTTGTAATATTAATTGCGTTAATTGCATTACCATAGAAAGGAAAATCGAACCCTAAATCTACATTATAATACTCGTTGGTATTAGACGCTTTAAAGAAATCTGTAATATCTGTACCATCGGCAGTGATATCATGGAATTGATACCCGTTATACGGCATAGCCTCTAAAGTATATGGATAACGCTGTACATTTACAGGTAAATTCTCGATATGATTTAAATCGTCTGCAAAAGCAGGGAAACCATACTGTAACGGATATTGCCCGTTATTTGTAATGGTAATATTAGCCTCGGCAGCATCGCCTACCATGACATTTTCAAAGTTTAGCTCTGTCGGATTAATTGCAATTTCTGCAGATTCTGTACCTACACCAAACACATTAAATTCGTGCACATCGCCATTTCTGCTGGTCATGGTAATAACAGCATTTTTATTACCTGTACCATCTGGAGTAAACGTAAGTGAAATTATTGATTCCGATTTAGCAGCAACGTTTAAACCATAAACAGAAGTGTTTACTGTAAACTGCGGATTAGAAGATGTTATGGTTTGTGTACGGAAACGCCCTAAACCACTATTGGTTACGGTCATTTCTTTAGTTGAAGATAAACCGTTAAATACACTTCCGAAATCAAGGATATTATCTGTAGATAAACTTGGTTTGTGTCCGGAAACTGTAACTGTAGCCGGTACTCTGTACTGTGGTGTATCCTCGTCGTTAGAACGGATTACGATGTTAGATTTATACGTGCCGTTAATAAGTTCGCTGGCATCAACAGCAATACCCATTTCGGTTTCTCCTACACCGTAAATGCTACCTTCGGCAGGATTTAAGGTCATATATTTATGCATTGGGCTTACTTTACTTGAAGCGATTACCACCCATGCAAAATTTTCATTTTCTACGGCAGATTCCAGAGACACCCAGGTGTTACCTAAGTCGAAACTCATTAAACAATTATCTGAAGCATTTGCGCTGCTTTCCTGCCCTATACCCAGCGGATATAAGTTACCTGCAGGAACATGAAATACAATCCAGAAGGTTTCTCCTTTATTAAAGAACAGGTGCTCGGTTAAGTTTACATTATAATTTCTTGAATCGCTTTCAGAATACGCTGTAAATCTATCGTCTGAATAAATAAGGTTTTTCTTATCTATAGTCGTCCCCTTATAAATTTCCATTACGGCAGGCCCGAATTCCTGATTTAGATTTAAGTAAGCACTTACATAAGTTAAGTTAAATCCTTCTTCATCGTTTACCACAAATTTAGTAGCCGAAGAATTGGTAACAGCCGTATCTACTTCACCAATAACATAAATCGATCCTTGTAAATAGTGCTTTTTTTCTGAAGCTTCCCAGGCCATAGGTACAGCACTGTTAGACGCAAATTTTTCAACAAGTGGAACACTTTGCTTCTCAACATGGAACTGGGCCATCGATTTTAAAGTTCCTGCTTCAGGTAACTTTACACTGGTCGCTGATGCAGCAGCCGATACTTCGCGCGTTTCTGCTTTCCAGTTTAAAATACCAGTATCCTGATTTAATACAGCTAATGTTTCTGAAGCATTAAGCGCCTGTGTTGCATCAATTGTTAGTTCTACACTTGTCTTTCCGGCAGCAATATCCGGACCTCTGTTTGTAGTAGCTTCAACCACATTAGATTGCTCAGACACATTCCCCCAGCGATCTTCTGCTACAACTGTAAAATAGTAAGTCGTTTCAAACTCCAGGTCTTCAACATTCACTTCTACAAGTTGTCCAACCGGATTAAAACCGTTTTTAATAACTTTCTCTTTTTTAGAAGAGAAATCTGTAGTCTTAGACCAGATTAATTTAAACTGGTAAGGTGTGATATCGCCCTTATCTGCAGGAACAGTAAAGCTAAGCGTAGCAAAATCTTCAGATGTCCCTAATAAAGTTAAATCGCTTATCGCAGCTGGCGCCATATTATCGTTAGGCTTTACCGCCAGGTAGGCATCCATAAAACCAACCCCTAATTTTCCTGTATAATTTGGGTTATACACTTCTACATCTCTAACACCTGATAATAAACGGTACTTTAAATCTGCGTTTGTAAATGTTGAAGAACCGTATTGAGAAACGATTAAAGCCGCTACACCCGAAGCATGTGGCGTTGCCATAGACGTTCCCTGCATATAACCATAACGGTTATCTGGTAAGGTACTTAACACCTGGTTTTTTGTACCTTCTTCAATATCACCTCCGGTAGTGGTAAGATCTACCCAGCTTCCATAATTGGAATACGGTGCTTTTACATAAGACGACCCCGTAGAAGCTATAGCGATTGTTTTATCGTAATACCCAGGATAGTGCTCACTATCGGTTCCGTTATTTCCGGCTGCAAATAAAACAACTCCACCTTTCATTGGGCTTCCCGGATAGTTTCCTGCTTCTTCAATAAAATAATCTATCGCATCTAAAACGGTTTGTTCGTAATACCCTGAAGTTTGATATCCCCAGGAGTTTTGAGAAATTACCGCACCATTATCTGCACCATAAACTATAGCTGCAGCAAAATTACCTGTACCATCTTCGCTAAACACCTGTGCCGAGATAAGACGTGCACCATCACCTTTTCCTGTACCTCCTGCAACACCCGCAACACCTTTACCGTTATTGCTTGCAGCAGCTACGGTTCCGGCAACATGTGTACCATGTTCGTGCGCAGATATAGCTCCGGTATTTTCGGCAAAGTTATAACCGTGAATATCATCTATGTAACCATTAAAGTCATCATCAACTCCAGGTTCACCGTTTAACTCGGCTTCGTTTACCCAAAGCGTAGGTATAAGATCTTCGTGTTTGGTATCTATACCACCATCTACTACAGCAACAATAACATTTGGTGTTCCTGCATTAATTTCCCAAGCCGGAAACACGTTAATGTCTGATCCTGCAACAGAATTAGCCAAAGTACCATTATTTTTAAGATGCCACTGATCTGCCAAATACGGATCGTTGTAAGCCATAGCTGCTGCACCTGCAGCAAGTTGTTTTACTTCTGTAACTCCCGCATAATCTAAGGTCTTTTTACGTATAGGCTCAGAAAAATCGATATACTCATTATTGGTATATTCGCGTGCTACTGCCTGTACATCGGCCTGACTGGTTACATCTATTTCGTACCACAAGTTAAGACCATGTCTAATATGTTTAGCCTCGTTTTTTCCGGCATGAGGAAAAACACGCTGCATTTTACTAACAGAAAACTTAGCATTAACAGCATCTAAGCTGGCAATGTTTGTAGTTAAAAGCCCTCTTTTTGTTTTTGCTGTTTTTAAACTATTGGCTACCAATTCAACAGAATTCGGTTTTACTTTTACCCGGACCTTTCCCGGAACGAATTCTTGAGCCATAACATTTAAAGAACCGGCTAACCAGAAAAGTAAGGTTAGAATGCCCAGTTTTTTAAATAGCTTTGTAATTATCGTCATAAATATATTTTTATTTGATTTATTAGTTTCAATTTTTATTTCGGTTGATTCCGGTGATGTTTCATTTTGCTGAAGCGATTTTAGCAAAGACTTTAAAGCCTTACGCTGAGATGCATTCTTCTTCAGTAACCGTTCTACATTATCCTTACCCATCCCTGCTATCTATTTAATTTAATGCAGTTGTATTTTCTACAGATTGATCTATTTTATTCTGGCCTCCAAAAACAAAACTCAAAGAAAAACGAAGTGTATTAGCTAAAGGACTGTTTATACTCGACGTATTAATTAAGTACGACATATCTAATCGGGCACTTTTAAAAGCCACACCGGCACCCAAAGTTGCATATTGTCTATTTCCGTAGTCTTCTGCCTCATGAAAATATCCAGAACGTAAGGCAAATACATTTTTGTAACTGTATTCGGCACCTAAAGCATAAGCGATTTTACCAAAATCATTATCTGAAAGTAATAGTGAACTCAACTCGGCATTAGCGGTTACACTATTAGCATCGTTTAATAAAAACTCATAACCTGTACCTAATTTAAGATTGGTAGGTATTTGCATTTTATCGTCGCCTTCAACAACGGTTACTTTAGAACCAAGATTACTTAAAGACAAACCGGCACGCCAGATTCCTGAAATACTTCCTATGCTTTTTTCATCAGACTGGTAATACACTCCTAAGTCTACTACCGCAGTATTAACGGTTTTAATGCCGGAATTTTCTTCTGCAATAGCATAGTCAGAACGTACATAACGTCCTGTTACCGCCATAGAAAAATGTTCGCTAAGTTTTAATGCATACGATCCGTCTAATGCCAGTTCGTAAGGGTTTTCACTTCCTGTACTGTTACCAGCAGCATCGTAAAGATTTATAGAACCTAAAGAAAAATATCTTAAACCTACACCCCAGGTACTTCTTTCATTAATTCTGTTGGCAAAAGACAAACTTCCTATAAACAGGTCTTTTGAAAGGTCTCTCATCCAAGGGGTATAATTAAATCCCAGTGCCATTTCATCATCCATAAAAGCATTCTTAGCGGCATTATAGAATTGTGAATTGGCATCGGCAGAGGTCGCGACACCAATATCTCCCATCCCTGCACTCCGGGCATCGGGATTAATTAATAAAAACGGGGCGGCTGTAGTTTGGACCCCGGATTCCTCTTGAGCATGACCCTGAAATGTGGTCAATGACATCAAAAGAAACATAAACAATAGTTTTCTCATATTTGATTTGATTAGTTATGGTTCTCGTTAAAAAAACCGTTATTAATGTTATCAAATAAAAAAATTATTGTTTCTAAAAACTTAATAAAAGGGGTCACAAAATCTATACAGACTTCATTTTTACCCTATACATAATGTATACAAAACCACTTAAAACACAAATCAACAAAGCGTTACACTAAATACTATTTAAAAAGGTGGTTAAGTTAATTTCGGAATTTGTTATGTTTAATTTCTTACGTAAACGGTACCTACCAACGTCTATGGTACGCACACTTTGTCCGGTAAGCGAAGAGATTTCTTTTGATGACAGATTTAATTTTGTAAAGGCTGCCAGTTTTAATTCGTTAGGTGTTAACTGATAATTTGTAGCCAGTTTTGAATAAAATTCGGCATGAACTTCCTGAAAATACAAATCGAATTCTTCCCAGGTCTGATGATTTAAATGATGATTTAAATTAATAAGTGTATCTGATATTAATTTATCGCTTTGCTGCTTCGTCATTTTTCTGGTCTGTTTAAGATCTTTGGTTAAACTTGAAATCAGTTCGTTTTTTTCAAGTAAGAACATCAGATTAGACATGAGCTTTTTATTTTTATAATCCAGCTCTTTATGAAGCAAGGTTTTTTCTTTCTGAATATTTTCGTTAAGCAACTGTGTTCGTTTCGTCTTACTCTTCTGAAGCAAAAACAAAATAAGCGCTATAATAAGGAGTAAAATTAAAATTGCAGACCCAAACTGATACATGGTTTCTTTAAATCTGTGGCGATCTTCTTCAGTCTTCTTTTCTAATTCGTACTCGTAATCAGCTTTTAAGCGCTCCTGATTTTTTACACTTTCTTCATTTAAAATTTCCTTTCTCGCCGTCATTTCTTGTTCCTGCATCTGAAAGGCCCGCTGAAAATCCTGTTTATTTTCGTAAATAGTTTTTAAAGCAATTGCCGTTTCCAGAGTGTTTTTAGATAATCCAACTTCGGTAGATGTATCCAGAGCACGAAGCAGATAATCTTCGGCCTTTTCCATTTCGCCTAAAGACACATAGGTCTTCCCGATATGTGTAAGGGACTGACAGATACCCGAAATTATATTTTCACGTTCCCGTATTTCCAGCGCCTGCTCGTGCCAGTTTAAAGCCTCCTGAAAATGTCCTAATTTATTTTGCAGAGACCCCATATTGCTTATAGCATTCGCCATTAAATAAAACTCAGAAATCTTTTTGGATAGCTCTATACTTTTATGGTATAGTTTTTCGGCTTCTTCATAATTTCCCAGATTTTCGTTGGCTATCCCTTCATTATTATAAATCGCGCAATAGGGACGAAGCGACAATGATGTAGAATCTGTAACGACCTGGTCTTCTCTAATTTTTTTATAAAGATCGAGCGCTTTTCTGTAATCTTCAGATTCCAGATAAATTCCGGCAATACTTATTTCGGCGTATAGTTTATACTGTGAATTATTTACTTCTTCAGCCTCTTCCAGAATTTTCAAATAGGTATCCATTGCCCTATCTGTCTGGCCTTTGTTAACATAGAGATTCCCAATATCCAGAAGTATTCTTAATTGTTTCTGAACATATTTTTTTTCTTTTAAAAAGGTATTGAGTTTCTGGTAATAATACAACGAAGAATCCAGATTGCTTTCTCTGTACTGTTCAGCTTTTAAATACATCTTGGCAAAATAAACACTGTCTGCCTTAGTTGTTTTTTGATCTTGGGCAAAAACTGAACTACCGATAAAAAACAATAAAACAAACAACTTCTTCATATCTATATATTTTGCATATCCAATAATTCTTGAAGAGATAATGTCTCTAAAAAAACATGTTTTCTTATTACGAATCGCGCAAAAATATAAAAACTGTCCTTTTTTACTTAAAAATCAGAATTTTTTAAATTTATACAACCAAAATAGCAACTTAAAAACAAAAAACACAATTTTAAACCTCCAATATTAAGAATACTATTTTTAAGTTAATTGCTTTGCTTAAAATAATTGCAATATTACTGTATAATAAAAAAACTAACTGTTATAAACCAAAAAAGCCTTGCATGTCTGCAAGGCTTTTACAATCTTAAAAGTGGTCCCACCTGGGCTCGAACCAGGGACTTTCTGATTATGAGTCAGATACTCTAACCAACTGAGTTATAGGACCTCAAAATTGGAGTGCAATATTACTATTATTTTTAATATACTGCAAGCCTTTTTCTAAAATGTTTTTTAAAAATACAGCTTCAATTTTACAACAGGCTCATAATATTAGGTTTACCTATTTATGTTTACTTTCTTTCAGAATTGTAAATTTTGGCTCTAAAACTAAATTTATTTTTAAATATCGACTATTTTTGCATCATGGAAGAAAGTAACAGACAGAAAAAAATAGGTTCGGTTTTACAACGCGACTTAGTAGATGTACTACAAAAAGCCGCAACGCAAGGTGGTATGAAAGGGATTCTTATATCGGTATCTAAAGTAAATGTAACAGTTGATCTGTCTATTGCCAAAGTTTACCTCAGCATTTTCCCTAACGATAAAGCCAAAGAACTACTAACTGGTATTCGTTCCAACACGACCTTAATAAGACACGAATTGGCACAGCGCACCAAAAACCAGTTACGCCGCATGCCTAACCTTGAATTTTTTATTGATGATTCATTAGAATATATCGATCGCATCGAACAGTCTTTAAAAGGCAAAGAGAACCCTATTAAAGATACCGATCTGTTAGGAAAACGCAAGAAGTCGTAAGTGAATTTCCCGCTGTATATAGCCAAACGTTATTTGCGCTCCAAAAGCAGCAACAATGCCATTAATTTTATAACTATAATAGCAGCTGTAGGCGTTGTGCTAGGTGCTGCTTCGTTGTTTATTGTACTTTCTGGTTTTGCAGGCTTAAAAGATTTTACCTTACAATTTTCAACTATAATTGACCCCGATTTAAAGGCAGAACCGGCTTCAGGAAAATCTTTTATTCTGGATGCTGCTACTTCGAATAAATTACAAGAGATAGAAGGCATTGCCTCCTATTCTAAAATTATTGAAGAACGCGTTATTCTGGCTTTCGATAATAAAAATTATCCTGCTTATATTAAAGGGGTTGATGAAAATTATGGTATCGTTAATGCTATTGATTCGGTAATTGTTCAGGGTAGCTGGATTAATCAGGGTACGAACCAGATGATTTCAGGGTGGGGCGTTTCCAGCCAGCTATCTTTAGGGGTTTTAGACTATGGTAAAGCTGTAACTATTTACGTGCCAAAACCGGGAACAGGTCAGATTACAAGTACCAAAAATGCATTTAATTCCATTCAATGTGTAAACGTAGGCTTATTCGATATAAACGAAACCTTAAACGACACCTATGTTTATGCCCCTTTTGAAATAACTCAGGAACTCTTAAGTTATAAACCCAGTCAGGTTTCTGCATTAGAATTTAAACTTAATCCTAATACTGATGAAGAAACAATAAAACAGCAACTTCAAAACATTTTGGGTAATACCGTAGTCCTAAAAAACAGAGCTCAGCTAAATGATGCGCTTTATAAAATGCTGAATACCGAAAATTTAGCGGTGTACTTAATATTCACCTTGGTTTTAATCATTGCGCTTTTTAATGTTATCGGCTCTATTATTATGATGATTTTAGATAAGAAAAAAACCTTAAGCACGCTGTTTAAATTAGGAGCGTCTATTAAAGACATTCGCAGGATTTTCTTTTACCAGGGGAGTTTAATGGCCATTTTAGGCGGGATTATTGGTATTGTTTTAGGCCTTGTTATTGTAGGATTACAGCAGGCTTTTGCTCTGGTTATGATAACACCAAGCCTGCCCTATCCGGTTACCATAACTATTCCGAATGTATTTCTGGTATTAATCACCATTTCCGTTTTAGGCGTTTTGGCTTCTAAAATTGCTTCGGTACGCATTTCGGAATCCTTAATCGATACACACTAACCCTAATTACTAAGGTAATTACCTAAAACTATTCACCCTGAATCCTTTTAAAAGAATTCAGGGTGAATAGACATCTATTTTTTTGATTTTAATTTGTAAACTGATAATCGGAAAAATGTTCTAAAACTTCATCGAAGGCCGCAAAAACATCTTTAGCATCATCGCTGGTAACCATTTTCTGTCGGTATTCTTTAAAATGCGGAATCCCTTTAAAATAGTTGGTATAATGACGTCTGGTTTCAAATACCCCCAGTGTTTCTCCTTTCCAGTCAATCGCCATTTGTAAATGACGTCTGGCTGCTTCTACACGCTCTTCAATACTAATTGGTGCCATATGCTCACCGGTTTCGAAAAAGTGTTTTACCTGTTTAAAAAACCACGGATTACCTATACTGGCACGTCCGATCATACAACCATCTAAACCGTACTCGTCTCGCATTTGCATGGCACGTTCCGGTGTGTCGACATCGCCGTTACCAAATACAGGAATATGCATACGCGGATTATTTTTCACCTCGGCAATTGGTCCCCAATTCGCATCGCCTTTATACATTTGTGCTCTGGTACGCCCGTGAATAGAAATGGCTTTACAACCCACATCCTGTAAACGTTCTGCAACTTCTACAATACGAATAGAATCGTGATCCCAGCCCAATCGGGTTTTAACGGTAATAGGTAAATGTGTACGTTTTACCATTTCTCTGGTTAGATTTACCATTAGGTCGATATCTTTTAAAATACCGGCTCCTGCTCCTTTAGACACTACTTTTTTAACGGGACATCCGAAATTAATATCGATAATATCGGGTTTCGACTCAGTTACAATATCTACCGTTTGTAACATGCTATCCAGATTAGCTCCGAAAATCTGAATTCCAACAGGGCGTTCCTTTTCGTAAATATCCAGTTTCATGGTACTTTTCGCTGCATCGCGAATTAAACCTTCACTGGAAATAAATTCAGTATATACCACATCGGCACCCTGTTCTTTACATAAAGCGCGAAACGGCGGATCGCTAACATCTTCCATTGGTGCTAACAATAACGGAAAATCCGGAAGTTCTATAGTATCTATCTTAACCAAAGTCTTGTTTTTTTAGGAGTGCAAAAGTACTCAAATTGATAGAATTATCTACTATTTTATATTTTGTTTAATATACAAAATTCTAAAAACGAATAACTTAAGACTATATTTTGTGGATTTTATGAATTAATTACCCGCGCTCTCCCCCTTTAAACGGTTACGTTCCTTACGTTCTTTTTCTTCTTTCTGAGCCACACTGAGTTTAGTGTTTCCGAAATTATAACGCAGACCAACGCGAATCCATTGGTTATCGAAACGACTGTAATAGGTATTATCCTGATTTAAATACTTGTTTTTTTCAGTGAAATCAGTAGTTCTGAAAATATCACTGGCTTTTATTGAGGCCACCCATTTTCCATCGTTAAAACTCTTCTTTAACCCTAAATCCACCTGAGTTCTGGAAGACACATCTGCCGAACCGTTTATCATTGGTGACATGTATAATAATGAAATTTCGCCCGTTAAACTCTGGTCTTCCAGAAACGTAAAGAAATTCATAACATTGGTATACATCGCCCAGGTTTTGTTGGTTTCAATAGAATTGCCACTTTGTAAGGCCTTAAAATAGGCGGTTTCATGAAAAATGGAATTTATAACATATACCGACCAGACATTAGTAAACGGCTTATAAGTCATAAAATCGAAACCATAATCTACCGATTTATCCAGATTTACAGGCATATAAATTAACTGATTAGCATTATTTTCTTGAAATACCAGTTCCGAAACAGGATCATTTTCGTAACGGTAGTACACCTCGAAAGTATAGGTTTGTTTTAAAGTATACGACAAGGTTATTAAATGCGAAATGGTAGGTTGTAAATTAGGATTTCCCTGCAAATAGGTATAATCGTTAAAATAGAATTTAAACGGATTTAAAGCCGAATACGTAGGGCGTTGAATGCGTTTTCCATAAGAGAGTCCCAAACTGTGATTTTCATTAAAATCGTGTGCAATGTTAACTGTTGGAAATAATTTAAAATAATTAAAGGTGTTTTTAGTTACAGGATTAGACAAATCGCCTTCGGCATCGGTATACTCTCCTCTTAATCCAGCCGACAGCTGCCAGGAATCCCAGGATTTGGATGCACTTATATACCCGGCATAATTGAGTTCGGTGTAGTCGAAAAGTCCTGTATTGGTCACATCTACCGTAGGGTAAAATCCATCAACTATTTGCACCACATCGCTGTTGGAGTCTATAAACGACACCTTCGCCCCCATTTCCAGACTCATAGTTTCAAGTGGCAAACTGTAATCCAGTTGCCCTGAATAGATATACGTTTTTTGAGCAGCCATGGCATGGTAGGCATGATCTCTTAAAAACTGCTGGTCGGCATCGAAATATCTGGAATCGATATCCTGCATTCTATCGTAATCGTAATTAGTATGGTGTAAATTTATAGCCAGACGATTTCCGGATTCTGATTGATTCACATAATCCAGATTAAAAGCTAAATTGGTTGTGGAATCATCGGTCTTATTTAAAGAGGTAAACGCCGAATCTACCGCCTGGGTATCCATGTACGTATTCCGTTTCCAATATGGCGTAATATTGGCATTTGCTGAAAACGAAAGTAAACTGGTTTCATTTAAATCGTAATCGATATTCACATTTGCAGTATGTGTTTTAGATTTCGTATCGCGATCTATGTCGTTATCCCACTGCCCGGTTTTAACTCCGTTTTCCAAAAAAATTACCGTTCCGGAATTATAGCGGTTAATTTTATCCTGATTATACGCATAATTGGCAAAAATATTCAGGTTTTTCGTTTTGTAAAAATGGCTCATTCCGGCATGATACCTCGGATAAATCCCCTGAGTATAATTCCCGAAAACACTTCCGTGATACCCCGCAACAAAAGTTTTACTCATTTTAATGTTTATAACCGCAGCACCTTCGGCATCGTATTTTGCCGGCGGATTTGTAATTACCTCAACTTCCTGAACATAGTTGGCACTGGTTCCTGAAAGCAACTGCTGAATATCTTCGCCACTTAAATACACCCGCTTATCGTTAATGAGATAAATAATATTAGACGCATTTTTAACACTAATCTCATCGTTCATAATTAAAACGCCAGGCGTACTTTTTAACACATCCATTAAACTGCCCTCGGTTAAAGACGTTTGTTCTATATTAAAAATAATACGATCGGGCTGCTTTTTAAAGGTTGGCGCTTTTGCAATAACATCTACCGTAGCCAGCTCTTCATTAAGTACCTTTAGCGTAAGCGTACCTAAATCTAAATTCTGTTTTAACGCCAGCTCTTTTTTGTAGGTTTCAAATCCTATAAAACTGATGTTGAATTGATATGCTTCGGCAGAAATGCCTTCTATAGAAAAATAACCGTCCTGATTGGTCGTTGTTCCTTTTAAAACCTCCTGATTATCGACAGGGGTAAGAATTACATTTGCGAACTCTATGGGAATATTATTAGCATCGGTAACGCGCCCTGTTAACTTTATGTCCTGAGAAAAACAACATAAACAGCTAAAAAAGAATAACAAGGCAAGCTTTTGATGCATAGGTAGGTTAGTTAGGAATACAAACTTAAAATAATTACATTGAATAGAATTACGGCAAACCCGCATTTTATACGTAGTTTAATTCTTACAAAAAGCCCGATTAAAAAATTCATATTAGTCATGTAAATCAACTATATTTGCAGATTAAAGCAAGGAATAGTTTTCTTTATGAAACACATCAGAAATTTTTGCATCATTGCACACATCGATCATGGTAAAAGTACCCTAGCAGATCGTTTATTAGATTTTACAGGTTCTGTTACCGAACGCGAAAAGCAAAATCAGTTACTGGACAATATGGATCTGGAGCGTGAACGTGGTATTACCATTAAATCGCACGCCATCCAAATGGACTATATTCACAATGGTGAACATTATATTTTAAATTTAATTGACACTCCGGGTCACGTAGATTTCTCTTATGAGGTATCTCGATCTATTGCCGCTTGTGAAGGTGCATTACTTATTGTAGATGCTGCACAAAGTATACAGGCTCAAACGATTTCTAACCTGTATCTGGCTTTAGAAAACGACCTTGAAATAATTCCTGTACTTAACAAAGTCGATCTCCCTAGCGCAAATCCGGAAGAAGTTACAGACGATATTGTAGACCTTTTAGGCTGCGATCCTTCTGATGTTATTCCTGCCAGTGCAAAAACAGGTTTGGGTATACAAGAGATATTAACGGCTATTATTGAGCGTGTTCCAGCCCCTAAAGGCGATCCGGAAGCCCCTTTACAAGCCTTGATTTTCGACTCGGTTTACAACCCGTTCCGCGGTGTGGAAACGTACTTTAGAGTTATTCACGGTTCTATTAAAAAGAATCAACAAATAAAATTTATCGCTACTGGCAAGACCTATAACGCCGATGAAGTTGGCACTTTAAAACTAACTCAGCTACCTAAAAACGAAATTAAGGCCGGCGATGTTGGTTATCTTATAACCGGTATAAAAGAAGCAAAAGAAGTTAAAGTTGGTGATACGATTACCGACGCTAAAGAACCGACTAAAAATGCCATTAGTGGTTTCGAAGATGTAAAACCTATGGTATTTGCCGGGATTTATCCTGTAGATACTGAAGATTACGAAGAACTTCGTGCCTCAATGGAAAAACTTCAGCTTAACGATGCGTCTCTGGTATTTACTCCGGAGAGTTCTGCTGCCTTAGGTTTTGGTTTCCGTTGTGGATTCCTAGGTATGCTTCACATGGAAATTATTCAGGAACGTTTGGAGCGTGAATTTGATATGACGGTAATTACTACCGTACCAAACGTATCGTACCACGCCTTTACAAAAAAACATCCTGACCAGATTATTATTGTAAATAACCCAACCGACTTACCGGATCCTTCTGGTTTAGATCGTGTGGAAGAACCATATATTAAAGCGACGATTATTACCAAAGCAGACTTTGTTGGAAACGTAATGTCGCTGTGTATCGAAAAACGTGGTATGATTACCAATCAAACCTATTTAACTCCAGAACGTGTTGAGTTGAATTTTGATATGCCTTTAGCAGAAATCGTTTTTGATTTTTACGATCGCTTAAAAACAGTATCTAAAGGGTATGCCTCTTTCGATTATTCACCTATTGGTATGCGTGAGTCAAAACTTGTACGTGTAGATATTCTTTTAAATGCTCAGCCTGTAGACGCCTTATCTGCATTAATCCATGCCGATAACGCCCAGACTATTGGTAAGAAAATGTGTGAAAAATTAAAAGAATTAATTCCGCGTCAGCAATTCGATATACCGATTCAGGCGGCTATCGGAGCTAAAATTATTTCCAGAGAAACTATAAAAGCTTTACGTAAAGACGTTACAGCAAAATGTTATGGTGGAGATATTTCCCGTAAACGTAAACTGTTGGAAAAACAGAAAAAAGGTAAGAAACGTATGCGCCAGGTAGGTAACGTAGAAATACCGCAACAGGCCTTTATGGCAGTTTTAAAGTTAAACGATTAACACCCGTTTAATTTTAAAATTGTTAATTAATTATGGGCATAAAAATATTTATAGTAATAGTGACAGAATAATAACACAGATTTCAAATAATATTTTTAAGTTTATAGAGTAATGCTATTAATACTCTATGAATATTACCCACTTAAGTGCCGAATGTTACCCTATAGCTAAAGTAGGTGGTCTTGCCGATGTTGTTGGGGCTTTGCCGAAGTATCAAAACGAACTTGGAGCAAACAGCCGGGTTATTATGCCTTTTTATAATAATGCCTACACCAGTACACATCAGTTTCATAGCATTTACAATTCGGTTTTAAATTTAGGAGAAACAACTTACGAATATCAAATTCTGAAACTTCAAAATGAGGCTTTGGAATTTGATATTTTTTTTGTTCACGTTCCCGAATTACTCTTTAAGGACTACGTCTACTCTGCCGAAGATACACTCCGCTTTTTAGCCTTTCAGATTGGTGCTTTAGACTGGATTATTCAACAAGACGAACTACCAGAGGTCATTCATTGTCACGACCATCATACAGGTCTGGTGCCTTTTATGATGAAAGAGTCTTATAAATATGCCAAATTACAAGGTGTCCCATCCATATTAACCATTCACAATGCACAATATCAGGGTTGGTTTTCGCACGATCTGGTAGGTTTAATTCCCGAATTCAATTTTGTACATGTTGGTCTTTTGGACTGGTATTCTGTAATAAATCCACTTGCGTCCGCTATAAAATGTGCCTGGCGGGTAACCACAGTTTCTCCAAGTTATATGGAAGAATTAAAAGCTTCGGCTAACGGTCTTGAAGCTTTACTACGCCATGAATATGCAAAATGTATAGGCATCCTAAATGGTATAGATACCGAAGTATGGAATCCTGAAACCGACAGCTATGTAATTAAAAACTATAACATAGATACTATTGCCGAAGGCAAGGAAAGCAATAAGGCATGGATTTGTAAAGAATTCAATTTAGATATTAACAAGCCATTAATTGCCTTTATTGGTCGCCTGGTTCATGAAAAGGGAAGCGATTTGTTCCCTGGAATTTTCGACACGATTTTACAACAAAACAACTGCAACATCCTGTTGCTGGGTTCAGGTAACAGCGATGTAGAATTGCAGCTTAACACCTTAAAACCATCTTTTGCAGGAATTTACAATACTTTTATTGGATATGATGAAAAATTATCGCATATTATATATGCCGGAGCAGATTTTTTACTCATGCCATCCCGCGTAGAACCCTGCGGTTTAAATCAGATGTATTCCTTACGATACGGAACTATTCCTATTGTGAATAAAATAGGAGGTTTAAAGGACACAGTTATTGATATTAATACACCAAACGGATTTGGGATTTGCCATGACGGGGCAACACCTGCAGAAATCTGTAATGCCATAAACAGGGCTGTCGCATTTTACGACGACCCGAAATTTACACAAATAAGACGCGAAATCATGACCATAGATCACTCTTGGCATGCTTCCGCTAAAGCATATCTTAATCTCTATAACTCTTTAAAACCAGCATTATGATTAATGAAGAAGTACTTTCTATTATTTTAGGAGGCGGACAAGGCTCCAGACTATACCCCTTAACAGCAGACCGTTCTAAACCCGCTGTACCCATTGCTGGAAAATACAGATTGGTAGATATCCCAATCTCAAACTGTATTAATTCCGACATTAAACGCATGTATGTGTTAACCCAATTTAATTCAGCTTCATTAAACCGGCACATTAAAAACACCTATCATTTTAGTTTTTTCAGTTCGGCTTTTGTTGATATTCTAGCTGCCGAACAAACCATGACCAATTATAACTGGTTTCAGGGGACAGCCGATGCCGTAAGACAAAGTATGCATCATTTTTTAAGTCATGAGTTTGAATATGCTTTAATCCTTTCTGGAGATCAACTCTATCAGATGGATTTTAATGATATTATTAATAAACACAAGGAGAGTGGTTGCGATATTACCATAGCCACACTGCCTGTAAATGCCAAGGATGCTACTTCTTTCGGAATTTTAAAGAGTAACGAAGACAGTATGATTACCTCGTTTATCGAGAAACCAAACTCAGAATTACTTAAAGGCTGGGAATCTGAAGTAAGCGACGAAATGAAAGCTGAAGGCAGAGAATATCTGGCCTCAATGGGAATTTACGTTTTTAACAGGCAGCTGTTAATCGATTTAATGAACGACCCAAGTACTATAGATTTTGGAAAGGAAATCATACCGCAATCAATCGGTAAACTAAAAGTATTGAGTTATCCTTACGAAGGCTACTGGACCGATATAGGAAATATAGATTCCTTTTTTGAAGCCAATATCGGACTCACAGATGAGATTCCTAAATTTAATTTATACGATAAAGAAAAACGTATTTACACCCACGCCCGTATGCTCCCTACTTCTAAAGTATCGTGCAAAGAACTGGATAAAGCCGTTATTTCTGAAGGCTGTATTATTCACGCCAAAAAAATAGAACAGTCGGTAATTGGTATACGCACCCGAGTTGGTAAAGATTCGGTTATTATAAAAACGTATATTATGGGAACCGATTTTTACGAAACCTTAGAGGAAATTGAGAATCAAAACATTAAAATATTAATTGGTGTTGGCGAACGCTGCCATATTGAAAATGCCATAATAGATAAAAACTGTCGTATTGGAGACGATGTTACCATTATTGGCGGTCCGCATCTGGAAGACGCAGAAACCGATAAATACCTCATAAAAGATGGTATAGTCGTAATTAAAAAAGGCGCAACAATTCCTGAAGGATTTGTATTAAAATAACATTTAAAACTACTTTAATAGTCCATTCGGGTAGTATCATAACATTTTTTTATGGCTAAGGTTAAACCATTCAGCTTGTTTACAGATTTCGATATCAATCTGTTTAAAGCAGGTAAACACTATAATTTATTTGAAAAATTCGGATCTCACATCTGCACCGTCGATGGTGAAGACGGCGTATATTTTGCCGTCTGGGCACCAAGTGCAAAATCGGTTTCTGTGATTGGCGATTTTAATTACTGGAACGCCCAAGAACATCAGCTTTATGTGCGCTGGGATTCCAGCGGTATATGGGAAGGCTTTATTCCTAATCTGGGAAAAGGTTCTCTATACAAATACGCTATTTTAAGCCATAATAACGACATCAAAACAGAAAAAGCTGACCCTTATGCGCTTCGCGCAGAACACCCCCCTAAAACAGCTTCTATTGTTTGGGATAATTCCGATTATAAATGGAAAGACACGTCCTGGATGTCTTACCGAAAAGATAAAAACGGTTTAGATAAACCTTATGCTGTTTACGAAGTACACCTGGGCTCATGGATGAAAAATCTGGAAGAAAAGCGGTTTTTAAATTATAAAGAACTTGCCGAAAATTTAGTGCCCTATGTAAAAAGCATGAACTATACCCATGTAGAGTTTATGCCAATTATGGAATACCCTTATGATCCGTCCTGGGGCTACCAGATAACAGGCTATTTCGCTCCCACATCCAGATTTGGAACGCCGCAAGAATTTATGGCACTCATCGATGCATTTCATCAGGCCAATATAGGAGTCATTCTGGACTGGGTACCCTCCCACTTCCCTTCTGACGCTCATGGATTAGGTTTTTTCGATGGATCGCATCTTTACGAACATCCGGATTCAAAAAAAGGCTATCACCCGGACTGGGAAAGTTTAATATTCAATTACGAACGTGCCGAAGTACGATCTTTTTTAATTAGTAATGCCATCTTCTGGATGCAACAGTTCCATATCGATGCTCTGCGTGTTGATGCCGTTGCCTCAATGATTTATCTGGACTATTCCAGAGAAGACGGGCAATGGGAACCCAATATGTATGGCGGAAACGAAAATCTGGCCGCTGTTTCTTTCCTGAAGGAATTTAATGAAGCAATATATACCAACTTTGAAGGCGTACAAACCATTGCCGAAGAATCTACAGCGTTTACCGGCGTTACCAATAAAGTGGAATTTGGCGGATTAGGCTTTGGTATGAAATGGATGATGGGCTGGATGCACGATACTTTAAATTATTTTAAAAAGGATCCTGTTTACAGAAGCTATCACCAGAACGATATAACCTTTAGTCTGGCTTATGCTTTTTCTGAACATTTTATGCTTCCTATTTCTCATGATGAAGTGGTTTACGGCAAAAATTCGGTGTTAGGTCGTATGCCGGGAGACGAATGGCAACGCTTTGCTAACCTCAGACTGCTTTTCGCCTATATGTACACGCATCCCGGAACGAAATTAATGTTTATGGGCGCTGAATTCGGTCAGTACAACGAATGGAATTTTCAAAGTAGCTTAGACTGGAATTTACTCGATTTTATTCCGCATCAGCAAACGCAAAAATTCATCAAATTTTTAAACAGCTTTTACCAGAATCATCCGGCTTTATACGAAAAAGCATTTAGTATGGACGGCTTTGAATGGATTAGCTACGAAGACCACAGAAATGCCGTAATGTCTTACATACGCAAAGGTCATGATACTAAAAACGATTTAATTGTAGTTTGCAACTTTACGCCTACTATGCACAAGGATTACAGTCTGGGACTGCCTAGAGCAGGAAAAATTGTAGAACTTTTTAATTCAGATGCTACTGAATTTGGTGGCAGCGGCGTTAACAACCCAAAACCGATTAAAATCAATAAAAAATCATGGAATGGAAAACCATATTCTGCCAGTGTTATTATACCACCTTTAGCAGTATCAGTTTTCACTTATAAATAACATAAAATTCATTATAAAATACTGACTTACAAGTAGTAATAATTAATTTTTAATTAAAAAAAGGGTTTATTTTTATGAAAATATAACTAATAAACCCTTTTTTATTTATTAGGTTTATAGTACATCTTATTCCTAGGGCTATGATTACAAATACCGAATTAGAACTGAAAGGGAATCAGTTTCCTACCCACCTCGTTTCTTACGAAAAAAACATAGATACTTTAGAATTCAAATCAGACAACGGTGTAGCACTTCAACTCACCATAGTCAGAGACAGTGTACTGCGATTTCGCTATGCCACCGATTCTAATTTCGAAAACGACTTTTCTTATGCCATTACAAAATATGCGAGCACAGGCTATAACCATCTGGATATTAAGGAAACCAAAGATTTATTTATAGTTACCACCTCGAAACTTATTTGCGAACTGGATAAAAGCGATTTAAAAATTAAAATTTACGACTCTAAAGATAACAGCTTAATCAATCAGGACGAATTAGGTTTTCACTGGGAAGAAAGCTACGAAAAAGGCGGTAATATTGTAAAAATGAGTAAAATCTCGCATGATGGTGAATGTTACTATGGCCTTGGAGATAAATCGGAACATTTAAACCTTAAAGGTAAACGCTTTGAGAACTGGGTAACCGACTCTTATGCCTACGGTAAAACCACCGACCCAATTTACAAGGCTATCCCCTTTTATACGGGACTTCATCACAATAAATCTTACGGTATTTTTTTCGATAACTCGTTCAGAACCTATTTTGATTTTGCTCATGAACGCAAAAACGTAACTAGTTTCTGGGCCAATGGTGGAGAAATGAATTACTATTTTATTTACGGTCCTAAAATGAATGATGTGGTTGCCAATTACACCGATTTAACCGGTAAACCTCATCAGTTACCAGCGCTTTGGTCTTTAGGGTATCATCAGTGCAAATGGAGCTATTACCCCGAACAAAAAGTTAAAGAAGTTGCTGAAAAATTCAGGGAACTCAGTATTCCCTGCGATGCCATTTATCTGGATATCGATTATATGGATGGTTTCCGGTGTTTCACCTGGAACAAGGAACATTTTCCCGATCCGAAACGCATGATAAAAGAGCTGTTAAACGAGGGCTTTAAAACCATCGTTATTATAGATCCGGGTATAAAAATAGATCCGCATTACAGAATTTTTCAGGAAGGTCTGGAAAACGATTATTTCTGCAAACGTGCCGACGGTCCGTATATGAAAGGAAAAGTGTGGCCAGGCTATTGCTATTTTCCAGACTTTACGAATAAAAAAGTAAGGGAATGGTGGTCAGATTTATTTAAAGAGTTAATTGAAGATTTAGGCGTTAAAGGCGTCTGGAACGATATGAACGAACCCGCCGTTATGGAAGTACCTAATAAAACATTCCCTGACGATGTACGCCACGATTACGACGGAAACCGATGCAGTCATAGAAAGGCCCATAATGTATACGGCATGCAAATGGCACGCGCCACGTATCAGGGCTTAAAGAAATTTGCTTACCCAAAGCGCCCGTTTGTTATTACGCGAGCAGCGTATTCAGGCACACAGCGCTATACTTCTACCTGGACGGGAGACAATACGGCTAGCTGGGAACATTTATGGATTGCCAATGTACAGGCACAACGCCTGGCTTTATCAGGCTATTCTTTTGTGGGGAGCGATATTGGAGGATTTTCAGAACACCCTAATGGTGAATTATATGCACGCTGGATGCAATTAGGCGTATTTCATCCGTTTTGCAGAACACATTCTTCAGGAGATCACGGCGAACAGGAACCCTGGATGTTTGGCGAAGAAGTAACTAATATAGTCCGATCTTTTATAGAACTACGATACCAGCTACTTCCCTATTTATACACAGCGTTCTGGCAATATATAGACGATGGTATACCGATTTTAAAATCCCTGGTATTATACGATCAGGAAGATTACCAGACCCAATACAGAACCGACGAATTTATTTTTGGTAACGATAT
This sequence comes from Formosa sp. S-31, assembly GCF_051172795.1. Lineage (NCBI taxonomy): Bacteria > Pseudomonadati > Bacteroidota > Flavobacteriia > Flavobacteriales > Flavobacteriaceae > Formosa > Formosa sp. S-31. The sequence goes on along the minus strand of NZ_JAENDK010000008.1, from coordinate 791,110 downwards.
TTTAGTCTGCCCTATTTTAGAACCAAATTCCAGAGGACGCCGTATGTACATGCCTCGCGGAAACTGGTATAACTACTGGACCAGAGAGCTTGTAGAAGGTGGTCGCGAACTCTGGGTAGATGTAAAACTGGAAACCATCCCAATATTTATAAAAGCCGGATCTGTAATACCAAAATACCCAATACAGCAGTATGTTGGTGAAAAAGAAATACACGAAATTACTTTAGAGGTGTATTTTAAAATGGGTAAGGAAACCTCGCTCCTTTTCGACGACGCTCACGATGGTTACGATTATACAAAAGGGCGTTACTGCCTGAGCAGATTTAATTTAAAAGGATCGGAATACGAGTTAATTATCCATCAGCATATCTCAGGAAAATTTATAACACCTTATACACGCTATAAATTAAAACTTATAGGTCTGCCCTTTGAAATTTCAAAAATTGAAATAGATAAAATTGAAATTAGTTTCGATGCCCTGAGTTTTTCAGAAACTCAGGAATTGATAATAGACAAGAATTTTACCGAAATTCATATTATGTAAAACTAACAATTTAAACTTTTTCCACATCGAAAGGTTTACCCAGATAAACCAGTTTAAATCCGGGTTCTACCTTGTGCTTTTCTTTGTTTATAGAGGAAATGATATCTAAAATACCTTTGTCATTCTTTATAAATAGCGGAATAATATCTTCATCATTATCTGTTATATTCATTAAACTAATAAAATGAGCCTTGTCTTTTAAATCCATTTCATGTATCGCCGGATATTTACGTGTAACTTCACTTAAAGACACGAAATCGTCGGTTTGAGAAAATAATCCTTCACGCGGAATTTTATCCGGATTACTCATTTCTTCCGAAGTTAATAATCGAAATGATCCGTTTTCTCCAAACTGCTTCCCAAATTTATTAATAGCATATTTATTAATATCAGAACTTCCTGTTAAAGCCATTAAATACCCAACATCATTCAGTTCGATGTTATCCATTAAAGTATCGGAATAAATATTGGTATTTAAAGCTTCCAGCCCTAATTCTTCACTTTTTTTAATATTTACCTGGTTACTATCAATTAAAACAACATGACGACCATTAGCTTCCAAATAATGTCCTATTAATCGCGATACTTTCGATGCACCTACAATTAAGATACCTTCAGATTTTTTAAGGAATACTCCAGCCACTTTAGCAAATAAACGCGCAGTAGTTGCATTTAATAATACCGTTCCTAAAACTATCATAAATACCAAAGGTGTAATGTATTCGGCATCTGCTACTCCATCTTTTGCAAGTTTTAAACCAAATAACGAGGCAATACCAGCTGCCACAATACCACGTGGTCCTACCCAGCTTATAAACAGTTTTTCTCTGAATTTTAAAGACGATTTATACGTACTTAAAAATACAGCCAAAGGTCTAATTAAAAACACCACAATTAAAAATAATACCAGTGTATTCCAATTGTAGATAAGCAATAAATCACTCATATTGATATTTGCAGCCAGTAGAATAAAGAGAATGGAAATTAACAGTACACTTAAAGATTCCTTGAAGTATAACAACTCTTTAAGATACGGCGATTTGGAATTTCCTAAAACCATTCCCATAACCACTACTGCTAATAGTCCGGATTCGTGAGCAAAGGAATCTGATAAAACAAAAACACCTAAAACAGAGGCCAGAGCAAACACATTAAGTAAATAATGCGGAATCCATTTTTTGTTAATTATGGTATTTAAAGCATGAGCAAAAGTAAATCCAAACGTAAACCCGAATAATACAATTTTACCAAATTCTATAAAGGCACGTTTAGTGAACTCTCCACCGGCATCTACACTAATAAACTCAAAGACAAGTACCGCAATTAAAGCTCCGATAGGATCAATTAAAATACCTTCCCATTTAAGTACTGCAGAGACATCCTTACTTAAGGGAATGTTTCTTAAAATTGGTGTAATTACCGTAGGACCAGTAACAATAATTAATGACGAAAATAAAAAGGAAATTTCCCAGCTTAAATAGAACGTATATCGCGCTGCTATTGCTGCACCAAAAAAAGTAACGGCAGCCCCCAGAGTAATCAACTTGGTTATAGAAGGCGCCACATTTTTAATTTCACTTAATTTTAGTGTTAATCCACCTTCAAAAAGAATAATACTAATGGCTAAAGACACAAAATAGAACAAACTTTCTCCTGGAAACAGCCCTTCGCGCTCATTCCAGATGGGTTCTATCCACTTACTGCCATCTTCAGAAAAAAATTCGGCAGCAATGGGTCCAACAAGTAACCCAATAAGAATCAGGGGTAAAATAGCTGGTATTTTAAACTTCCAGGCTACCCATTGTGCTAATATTCCTAAAATAATAATTCCTGCGAGTTCTAACATGCATTGGTTTTTCAGTTGTTGAATATAAAAAAGATTTACACAATTTATTAACCACAACAGTTTTTAATGTTAAAAAAGAGCCAATAAAAATTAGGAAAACCCTTTAAATACCTTACTATTTTTAACTTTGTGTACGCATTAAGCTAATATTATGAAATTATACCCCATAGAAACAGGCAATTTTAAGCTGGATGGCGGTGCTATGTTTGGTGTTGTACCCAAAACCATATGGCAAAAAACCAATCCTGCCGATGCTAACAATTTAATAGATATCGCAGCCCGGAGTTTACTTATAGAAGATGGCAATCGCCTTATTCTAATCGATACCGGAATGGGTAATAAGCAATCTGACAAATTTTTTAGTTATTACTCCCTCTGGGGAGATCATTCTATAGTCAGGTCTTTAAAGCAATACGGATTTCACCGCGACGATATTACCGATGTGTTTATGACGCATTTACATTTTGACCATTGCGGGGGTAGTGTCCAATGGAATAAAGACAGAACCGGTTACGAGCCAGCATTTAAAAATGCCAAATTCTGGACAAATTCCAAACACTGGGAGTGGGCCACACAACCAAACAGACGGGAAAAAGCCTCTTTTTTAAAAGAAAATTTATTACCTATGGAGGAGTCTGGTCAGCTTTCTTTTACAGCATTATCTGATACTGATTTAATTACAAATTGCGAACTGGGATTTGATATTTTCCTGGCTGACGGGCATACCGAAAAGCAAATGATTCCACTTATAAAATATAAAGACAATACCATTGCTTTTATGGCCGATTTATTGCCAACGGTTGGCCATTTACCTTTACCCTACGTTATGGGCTACGATACCAGACCTTTATTAACTCTGGACGAGAAAGAAAAATTCCTTAATATAGCTGCCGATAATAATTATTATTTATTTTTGGAACACGACGCTCATAACGAAATCATTACGGTACAACATACCGAAAAGGGTGTTCGCTTAAAGGACATATACACTTGTAACGACATTTTAAACTAACATTTTATACATATACTTACACATGAATATTATTAAGCCAATTTTTTTATCTGCTTTGGCAGCAACTGTATTAACCAGCTGCGGGGGCGGGGCAAAAGTACTATCAACTCCTATCGAAAATATTGATAGTTCTCCATTAAAAGTTTCAGATTTAACAGAACAACAACAACACACCTGGGGACATTTAGACCTTGTAAAAGACACTATTCCAGGAATGAGTGTTGATAAAGCGTATACCGAAATCCTTAAAGGCGATACAGGAAAAACTGTAATTGTAGCCGTTATCGATTCAGGAATTGATATTGAACACGAAGATCTTGACGGTGTAATCTGGACCAATGAAAAAGAAATTCCTGGTAACGGAATTGACGATGATAAAAACGGTTATGTAGACGATATTCACGGATGGAATTTCCTTGGAGATACTTACGACGAGCAATTGGAATACGTAAGACTATTAGCTAGCGGAGATACTTCTAATCCAGACTACGCCAGAGCTCAAAAAGAGTACGACGAAGAATTCCAAAAATTCACAAACTACAAAACACAGTACGAAAAAATTCTTCAGCAATTAAAAAATGCAGACGACGCTATTGCAAAAAGCCTTAACAAATCTACCTATACTGTAGAAGATTTAAAAGGTATTAATACCGATGGAAACGACGAATTAAAACAATCTGTAGCTGTAGCACAATACATCTTAAATTTAGGTTTTAAAGATAATAATGCAGCCAAAGAAGATTTAAACAATGGTTTAGAAAGTATTTCAGAGCGTTTAAACTTCAACTTAAACAAAGATTTTAAAGGCCGTAAAACCGGAGATAACCCAGACGATTTAACCGATGTTGGTTACGGTAATGGTAATGTATTACCTATGAAAAAATCAGAAAGCCACGGTACTCACGTAACCGGTATTATTGCTGCAGAACGCAACAATGGTTTAGGTGTTAACGGTGTGGCTAATAATGTGAAAATTATGAGTTTAAGAGCCGTTCCAAATGGCGATGAGTACGATAAAGACATAGCTTTAGCTATTCGTTATGCAGTAGATAACGGTGCTCAAATTATCAATGGTAGTTTTGGTAAATACTACTCGCCGCACAGCGACTGGGTAAGAGATGCAATTACTTACGCCAGCAAGCATGACGTATTATTTGTAAATGCTGCGGGTAACGAAGGTTTAGATTTGGACAAAAAAGCATGTTACCCTAACGATCAGGTAGACAACGGACCAGAAGTAGGAGATACTTTTATTACAGTTGGTGCTTTAGCACCTAAATACGGACCGGAAATGGTTGCCGGTTTCTCAAACTACGGAAAAATAAATGTAGATGTATTTGCTCCTGGAGCAAAAATCTATTCTACAACACCAGAAAGCGAATACGATACTAAAGGTGGTACTTCTATGGCAGCACCTGCTGTAGCCGGCGTAGCAGCTTTAATTCGCTCGCAATATCCAAAATTATCTGCAGCTCAAGTAAAACAGGTTTTAATGGATTCTGGTTTACCAATTAATACTAATGTCATTGTTGGAGGAGATGCAGAGGATAAAAGACCATTTGCCGATTTATCTAAATCTACAAAAATGGTAAATGCGTACAATGCCTTAATTTTAGCATCACAGACCAAGTAAAATAATTAATCCTTAAAAAACCTCATCAAATGTTTTGATGAGGTTTTTTATTTTAAATCAATCACTGAATGAAAAAACTCGCTTCTTCCTTACTAATTCTCGGCTTAGTATTTACATCCTGTAAATCTTCCGATGTAACTACCGCAAACACAAAATCCGATCCAACGTACTGGCAACAACATGTAGATTACAACATGACTATTGATATGGATGTAAATACCTATCAGTATCAAGGTGTTCAAAAACTGGTATATACCAATAATTCACCAGATGTTTTAACTCATGTGTATTACCATTTATTTTTAAATGCCTTCCAGCCGGGAAGTGAAATGGATGCGCGCCTGCAAAGTATAGAAGATCCGGATTCACGAATGATGAGCAATGGTGTTAGCAGAATAAGCACCTTAAAACCAAATGAAATTGGCTATATAAAAGTAAATAGCTTAAAACAGGACGGCACGCCAATAAACTACGAAACTGTTGGAACTATTTTAGAGGTTAAATTAAATAAACCTATCCAACCGGGAGAAAAAGTAACTTTTGATATGAATTACGATGCACAGATTCCATTACAAATTCGTCGTTCAGGTAGAAATAATACTGAGGGTGTTGCTCTTTCTATGACGCAATGGTACCCAAAATTAGCCGAATATGACTTTGAAGGCTGGCACGCAGATCCATACTTAGGAAGAGAATTCCATGGTGTTTGGGGTAATTTTGATGTTACTATCAATATCGATAAAAACTACACCATAGGAGGTTCTGGTTATCTTCAAAATCCTAATGAAATTGGTCACGGCTACGAAACAGGAACAGTTAAAACTACCGATAGTGATAAATTATCATGGCATTTTGTAGCTCCAAATGTTCACGATTTTACCTGGGCTGCAGATCCCGATTATATTCATGATACGCTTCAGGTTCCAGATGGACCTTTGTTACATTTCTTCTATAAAAACAATCCGGATATTTTAGATAACTGGAAAAAGTTACAACCAAAAACTGCAGAATTAATGCAGTATTACAGTACAAAAGTAGGGAAGTACCCATACAAACAATACTCTGTAATTCAAGGTGGCGACGGCGGTATGGAATATGCCATGTGTACGCTTATTACCGGCGAACGTAAACTAGGAAGTTTAATTGGTGTTACTGCTCACGAAATGGCACATACCTGGTTCCAGTTTTTATTAGCTTCTAATGAATCCAAACACGAATGGATGGATGAAGGATTTACTAGTTATATCAGTGATCAAGCCATGAATTCAATCATGAACGAGAATAAAGATAACCCATCTGCAAACGCATATAAAGGCTATTTTTATTTAGTAAAATCAGGAAAAGAACAACCACAAAGTACACATGCCGATCGTTATGACTGTAATATGGCATATGGTATTGCTGCTTATAGTAAAGGAGAAGTCTTTTTATCGCAGTTAGGTTATGTCATCGGTGAAGATAATTTAAAGAAAACGCTTAAAAAATATTTCAATGATTTCTCTTTTAAACATCCAAGACCAATAGATGTTATCAGATCTGCAGAAAAAGTAAGTGGTTTAGAACTGGACTGGTATTTAACCGACTGGACACAGACAACAAACACTATAGATTACGGAATTAAATCGGTGGAAGGTACAGGAAGCAATACTACAGTAACTTTGGAGCGCATTGGTTTAATGCCTATGCCTTTAGATATAGAAGTTACCTATACCAACGGTAATAAGGAACAGTTATATATTCCGTTAACGATGATGCGTGGAGAAAAACCTGAAACCGGAACTAGAACACAATTAAAAGACTGGGCCTGGGCTTACCCAACTTATACCTTTAGCATTGCCAATAGCAAGGAAAACATCAAATTTATAGAGATTGATTCTAAAGGTTTAATGGCTGATATTGATAGAGAAAACAATCTTTACAGCAAGTAATTTATTACTTTAACCCTATAATTTATAACGCATGTCTTTACTTTTGTAAAAAACATGCGTTATTTTTATATAAAATTATATCCTAATGAATTTTAATTCAGCCTTATACACCGATTTATATCAGCTGGCTATGGGACAGGCCTATTTTTTAAAAGGCAAACACGAAACCACAGCGACATTCGATTATTTCTTCAGAAAAACACCTTTTGACGGCGGCTATGTCTTGTTTTGTGGATTAGAAGAAGTACTAGACTGGCTGGAACAGGTGTCCTTTTCCGAAACAGATCTTGAATATTTAAAGGCTGAAAATTTTAATCCGGAATTTATTGAATACCTTAAAACCTTTAAATTCAAGGGAGAGATACAAAGTGTTTCTGAAGGTGAAATTGTATTTCCTTTTAGTCCCATTTTAAGTGTTACCGGTACCATTTTAGAATGCCAGATTATTGAAACTTTTGTATTAAACAGCCTGAATTTTCAATCCTTAATTGCAACCAAAGCCAGTAGGATAAGATATATAGCTGGGGAAGAAAAAAGCCTTGCCGAATTTGGGTTACGACGCGCACAGGGTTATGCGGGCATTCAGGCGTCCCGATCGGCTTTTATAGGTGGTTTTAATTATACTTCCAACGTTTTGGCAGGGAAAACCTTTAACATTCCTGTTTCGGGAACTATGGCCCATGCTTATATTCAGAGTTACGACGATGAACTTACAGCCTTTAGAGATTTTGCTGAAACGCGTCCTGTAAATTGCGTGTTACTGGTAGATACTTATGACACTTTAAAAAGTGGAGTTCCTAATGCCATTACAGTAGCAAAAGAAATGGAACAACGTGGAGAAAAATTATTAGGTATACGATTAGACAGCGGTGATTTGGCTTATTTATCTAAAGCAGCCAGAAAACAATTGGATGCTGCAGGTTTACCTGAAGTAAAAATTGCAGCTTCTAACCAATTAGATGAACATGTTATTAGAAGTTTAAAAGAACAACAGGCCAAAATTGATATTTATGGTGTTGGTACTAATTTGGTAGTGGGTAAATTAAATGGTGCCTTAGACGGTGTTTATAAACTTTGCAGTTTTAATAATACCCCAAGAATTAAGATTTCAGAAAATTTAAAAAAGATGAATTTTCCAGGAAAAAAACAAGTCTACAGATATCTGAATGAAGACGGACAATACATTGCAGATGCTATTACTTTACAAACTTTGAAAGCTCCAAGAATTATGTCCCATCCGTTTGAACCCCATAAACGTATGCCGGTAGAAGGCGCAGGGGTAAAACCTTTATTACAGGATGTTATGCGAAATGGAAAACGTGTACACGCTAAAAAATCACCAGACGAAATTGCAAAACTGGCAAAACAAAATCTGGAAAATTTACCAATGGAACACAAACGTTTTTCAAATCCGCATGTTTACAAAGTAGGACTAAGTCCGGAACTGGAAGCTTTACGCTATCAACTAAAAAAAGATAAACTAAACGGCTAATGAAAGCTTTAATTCTAGTAGATATTCAGAACGATTTTTTACCTGGCGGTGCCTTAGCTGTCCCTTTTGGTAATGAAATACTTCCTGTTGTTAATACCATACAAAACAAATTCGATCTGGTTGTAGCCTCTCAGGACTGGCATCCTGAAGATCATGCCAGTTTTGCGAGTAATTACAAAAATAAAGTACCTTTTGATGTAATATCCTTAGGTGAAACCCAACAGGTTTTATGGCCGGATCACTGTATACAGGGTTCTGATGGCGCAGCCTTTTCTAAAGACTTAAAAACTGAAAATATTTCGGCTATTTTTAGAAAAGGCATGAATAAAAATATAGACAGTTACAGTGCATTTTTCGACAATGATTATTCACAACATACAGGATTAGAGGCTTATTTAAAAAGTATGGATATTACTGATGTTTACGTTTGTGGTTTAGCTGCCGACTATTGCGTATATTTCACCGCAAAAGATGCTAAACAAACCGGATTTAATACCTATTACATTACCGATGCTACACGATACATAGATGAAGATTCGTTTAAAAGTGCTTTAAAAGACCTAAAAGAAAACGGAGTACATCTGGTTACAAGTGTAGAGATTTAATATATGAAACAAACCTACAACAAAGCTGAAAAGCTAAAGAGTAAAATTTTAATAGAACAGCTATTTACCGAAGGCAAATCGGTTTCCAGTTATCCCTTGCGTCTGGTATATTTAGAATCCAGTTTTCAAGAGGATATTAGGTTTAAAACGGGCGTATCTGTAAGTAAGCGCCAGTTTAAACTTGCTGTTGACAGAAACAGAATAAAACGATTGTTACGAGAAGCCTACCGCTTAAATAAAAACACGCATTTTAACAACTTATCTACACAATATGCGTTTATGATTTTGTATTTTGGTAAAGAGATGCCCGATTACGCATTTATAGAACGCAAAATGAATCGCTTATTTAGTAAGTTCTCACAGGCTATTGCTAAAGAATAAAAATTTTTAGCCTAAAATTGCATGACCCACAAAAACATGTCTCTACATGAAAACATTAGTTAAGAAAAAGGTTTTAATTCCGGTAGTTGCCGTGGTATTATTTGTATCGACCACAGCATTTCAAAATGATTTCTTCGAAATCGCTAAACAGATAGAAATTTTTACGACCCTGTTTAAGGAACTTAACATGAATTATGTTGATGAAACCAATCCTGGCGATTTAATGGATACTGCCATTAAAAGCATGTTAAACGATCTGGATCCATATACTGTATTTATGAATGAGCAAGATGTTGAAGCTGCCAGAATAAACAATACAGGCGATTATATAGGCATAGGGGCACGTGTAAAAACACTAAAAGATAAATTAATAATAGTGGAGCCTTATAAAGATTATCCAGCCGATAAAGCCGGTTTAAAAGCGGGAGATGAAATTATTAAAATAGGGAATATCCAGTTAGAAAATTATAAAGAAAACAAAGGTGATTTATTAAAAGGATCGCCGGGTACAACTGTAGAGGTTACTTATAAACGTCAGGGAAAAACAAAAACGGCAACTATAAACAGGGCAGAGGTAGAAATAAATGCAGTACCACATTTTTCTATGGTAAATGAAACCACGGGGTACATTGTTTTAAGTCAGTTTAACAGTAAAGCATCTTCCCAAACCGCTTACGCCGTAAAAGATTTAAAAGCCCAGGGTGCAAAAAGTATAATTTTAGATTTAAGAGATAATCCAGGGGGATTATTACACGAAGCCGTAAACACGGTTAATTTATTTGTACCTAAAGGGCAACTGGTTGTAACTACAAAATCCAAGGTTAAAAAATTTAATAAAACCTATTACACTCAAAAAGAACCTTTAGACACCGAAATTCCATTAATTGTTATTATAAACGGAAGAAGTGCTTCTGCCAGTGAAATTGTTTCCGGTACTTTACAGGATCTGGATCGTGCCGTAATTGTAGGTTCCAGAAGTTTTGGTAAAGGTTTAGTACAGCGCCCTAAACAACTAACTTATGGTACGCAGTTAAAAGTAACCATTTCCAGATATTACACGCCTTCCGGACGTTGTATACAAGCTTTAGATTACACCCACAGAGACGAAAAAGGCGATGCCGTACGTATTTCTAAAGACAACTATCACGAATTTAAAACCAGAAACGGAAGACCAGTTTACGATGGTGGAGGGGTATTACCGGATGAACAACTGGAAACTTCAAAAAATTCGGCGATTACCTCAGCTATACTGCATGAAGATTTAATTTTTGATTACGCTACCAAGTACTATTACAATCATGAAAATACATCGGACATCATGAATTTTAAATTTACTGATGCTGATTTTTTAGATTTTAAATCCTTTTTAAAATCTAACGACTTTTCATTCGAAACCGAAACCGAAAAAGCACTGGCTAAAGCTTATGAAAGTGCAGAAAAGGAGGATTTAGACGATAAAATACAAAAGGATTACAATACCTTAATTACGCATTTAAATGATTCTAAAATTAAAGGAATCGATGAAAATAAAGAGCAATTATCCAGTTTATTAACCTCAGAAATTGTTAGACGTTATGCCTATAGAGAAGGGCTGTACGACTATTATAAAATACACAACCCTGAGATAAAACGTTCTACAGAGATATTAAGCAACCCTACAACCTACAGCAAATTTTTTGTTATAAATTAATTAGCTTTTAAGCATCGCTATATGTGGAATACCATCTTCTAAATAAGACTCGGAGATGGTTTTAAATCCTAAATTATTATAAAAGGATTCCAGGTATTTTTGTGCTGAAATTTTAATTATAGCTTCGTTAAACTGCTCACTAATGGCTTGAATTGAAGCATTCATAATGTCGTAACCGTATTTATGCATGCGTTGAGAGGCTTTAACAAGAACGCGACCAATACTTGCATTTTCAAAATAATCGCCTGGTTTAAATAACCGGGTATAAGCTATTAACACGCCATTTTTATAGCCCAATACATGTATAGCTTTTGCATCTTTACCATCTATATCCTGATATATACATTCCTGTTCTACCACAAAAACTTCACTTCGTAATTGTAAAATCTCATACAATTCTGTAGTTGTTAATTCATCAAAAAATTTAATAGTAATATCCAGCATAATAAAAAAGGAACAAATGTAAAGCTTTTAAACCGACTAAGAATCTATGTTGAGTACATGTTATGAATTAATCCTGAACTATAATATTTTTAGGATCTTCCTTATTAAATTCCGGTTGAATATTAACATGATTAATACCAAACTCGTCGTGTAAAACGGTTTCCACCTCCTGTAAAATTTTATTAAACTCGGTTAAGGTAATATCTTCTTTAAAATCCAGATGGGCTTCCAAATGCAATTCATCATCGTTAAGATTCCAGATATGAATATGGTGTAAACGGTTTACTTTTGGAATCTGGTGTACACTTCTAATGACATTTTTTATATTAATATGTGATGGTGTGAATAACATAATCATTTGAGTAGATGATTTTAGTAAATCAAAACCTACCCAGATTAAATATAAACCTATTAAAAAGGTCAACACGCTATCTACCCAGAATAACTGAAAATATTTCATTAATAAACCACCGATTAAAACGGCCACACTTGCCATCATATCGGTTAACAAATGTAAATAAGCACTACGCATATTTAAGTTAGCATCGGCATCCCGGCGCAGTAATAAAACACTAAACCCATTAGCCAGTATACCTAATAACGCCAACCAGATTACCAGATTAGATTCTATAACTTTTGGATCCTGAAACCGTTTATAAGCTTCTATAATAAGCAGAATAGCAATTACTATTAGCGTTGAAGCATTAACAAATGCAGCTAATATTTCGGCGCGTTTATAACCAAATGTCCTGTCTATAGACGCTTTTTGTCGGGAAAGTTTAGTTGCAATATAACTAACGATTAACGAAATAACATCGGTTAAATTATGAAGTGCATCACTTAATAAAGATAAACTGCCAGACAGCAGTCCGCCTACTGCCTGGCTTATAGTTATAAGTAGATTTAAAAAGATGGAAATAACTAAATTTCGTCCTTTTAAATCGTGATGATGGTCGTGGTTATGAACATGTGTGTGACCCATTTAACAACTAACCGGCATTTTATCGATACGGTTTTGATGACGTCCGCCTTCAAACGCTGTATTTAAAAAGGCATCTACCATTTCTATAGCCTGTTCTAAAGCTGTAAAACGTGCAGGAATACTTAATATGTTAGCATTATTATGCTCTCTGGCCAACACAACAATCTCTTTAGTCCAGCATAAAGCAGAACGTACAGCCTGGTGTTTGTTGGCCGTCATATTGGCACCATTACCGCTTCCACAAATAATAATACCGAAATCGGCAGTTTTTTCAGTAACATCTGTAGCAACAGGATGAACAAAATCCGGGTAATCCACACTCGAGTTTTCATCGGTTCCATAGTTTTTAACACTGTAACCTTTTGCTTCTAAATGTTTTACAATGGCGAACTTATACTGAGTTCCTGCGTGATCATTTCCAATTGAAATTTTCATAATAAATTAAGCTATGTTATAAATTAGTATGCCGTGTTAATTAGCATGTTTTTTTAGGATTGTAAAGGTACAAAATGAGTGTTAATAATACATCTAAATCACTCATAATTACATATGTTAGCTCATTTTCAAACTGTTATAATTTTGCGATTTTGTTACTATTTGTAAACGTTTACATAACATATGTTTATAAATCGCAATTAAGTATTAATTAATTGTTAATATCTATTTATAATTTTTTGAAACTTTAATTTTCAAATCTCAACTTTTTTTATAATCAATTTTAAATTGATTCGCTCCAAAAATTTTATCCCTTTTTTTTGGAAAAGTTTTTAGACCTAAATTAATCGCTATAAACATCAAAATTCAAAATTTTTATTCAGAATTAACTGTGAATTTGAGTTATTAACAATTGTTAACAGTTATCAAAAAACACTTTATTTTCAAAGAATTGCAACTCTCATAATATGTTTATTTCATCCTGACAGAGTGTAAACTTCAAGAAATCAAAAAAAAACTTAAAAAAGTTATACCAGTTATTAACAAACCATAATAAACAGTATTTTATTTTAAATTTTTAAAAAAGAAGAATAGATAATTATATAATATGTGGATAACTGTTTTTGAAAATTAATTCGGTCATGTTTTTAAATGATATACGTTAAACTTATTACTAAAGAAACATTCGGTTTAGTTTTTATAATGTAGCTTTGTTACAATAGAAAAATAAAATATGACAAGAAAGCGAAATAAGAAAGCTTCTAAAGGCATTGCCAACCTCTCTCAAACAATTTTAAATATTCTTAGAAAGGAGCGAAATAAGACCTTTAACTACAAGCAAATCGCTGCTATATTAAATGTTAATGATGCCAGTAGTAGAAATCAGATTATAAAAAAACTACAGCAGCTATTAGCTAAAAAAGAAATTGAAGAAGTAGAACGGGGTAAATTTAAAGCGGTTGTTAACACCGAGTATTATACCGGAATTTTAGATTTAAGTGCTAAAGGTTCAGGTTATGTTATCTGCGACGAATTTGAAGATGATATCTATATAGCCTCTAATAATATAAATAAAGCTCTTAATGGAGATGAAGTAGAGCTTTATGTGTATAAACGTAGAAAGCGAGGGCGATTAGAAGGAGAAATTACGCGTATTATAAAACGTGCTAAAAGTGAGTATGTTGGCGTAATACAATTGCATAAAAATTACGGATTTGTAGTTGTAGACGGTAACAAAATGTACAAGGATATTTTTGTGCCTATTAATAAAACCGGAGATGCGGAAGATGGCGATAAAGTTTTGGTGGCATTGGAAGACTGGCCGGAAAAGGCCGATTCGCCTTATGGAAGAATTTTAAAAGTACTGGGGAAACCTGGAGAACATAATACCGAAATTCACGCGATTTTAGCCGATTACGGTTTGCCTTACGAATTTCCTTATGAGGTTGAACATTATGCAAATACCTTAGACACGTCAATAACAGCCGAAGAAATAAAGAAGCGCCGTGATATGCGTCAAACGCTTACGTTTACGATTGATCCTAAAGATGCTAAAGATTTTGATGATGCCTTATCTTTCGAAATTTTAGATAACGGAAATTATGAGATTGGAATCCATATTGCAGATGTTTCGCATTACGTTCAGGAAGGTACGGTTTTAGATGACGAAGCGTACGAACGAGCAACTTCTGTATATCTGGTAGATCGTGTAGTGCCTATGTTACCGGAAGTTTTATCTAATAATGCCTGTTCTTTGCGCCCGAATGAAGAAAAATATACCTTTTCTGCAGTGTTCGAATTAAATAATAAAGCCGAAGTTTTAAACCAGTGGTTTGGAAGAACAGTAACATACAGCGATGCACGTTTTGCTTACGAAGAAGCTCAGGCTGTTATCGAAACAAAGTCGAATGTCATTCCGGAAGACGTTTCTTTAACAGGTAAAACGTATAATACAGATCAGAATATTGCCGATGCTATTCTTAAACTGGATGAATTAGCAAAAAAAATGCGTTCTAAACGTATGCGTTCCGGTGCTATTTCGTTTGATAAGGTAGAGGTTAAGTTTAATCTGGATCAGGATAATAACCCGGTTGGCGTGTTCTTTAAAACCTCTAAAGATGCCAATAAATTAATAGAAGAATTTATGCTTCTTGCCAATAAAAAAGTTGCCGAATTTATTGGTAAACAGAAACCTGAAAAGACCTTTGTATATCGTGTTCACGACGAACCCGATGAAAGTAAATTATACGCGTTACAAAATGTGGTATCTAAATTCGGATATAAATTAAATTTTAAAGACCGTCAGTCCACTACGGCATCTTTAAACAATTTATTGACGGATGTAGTAGGTAAAAAAGAACAGAATCTTGTTGATACTTTGGCGATTAGAACCATGAGTAAGGCCGAGTATACGACGCATAATATTGGGCATTATGGTTTGGCATTCGACTATTACAGTCATTTTACTTCGCCAATTCGTCGTTATCCCGATGTTATGGCACATCGTTTGCTGCAACATTATCTCGATGGTGGAAAATCTGCTAATGAAGCGATTTATGAAGAAAAGTGTAAACATTCTAGTAATATGGAATATTTAGCTACCAAAGCAGAGCGCGATTCCATAAAGTACATGCAGATTCGATTCATGCAGGATCATGAAGAAGAGGAGTTTTTAGGCGTTATTAGTGGCGTAACCGACTGGGGAATTTATGTGGAAATCATTGATAATAAATGCGAAGGCATGGTAAGAATTCGCGATATAAAAGATGATTATTACGAATTCGACGAAAGTCAGTTTGCCATTATAGGACGATCTACTAAAAATATGTATCAGCTTGGCGATGAAGTAGTAGTAAAAGTAAAGGAAACCGATTTGGTTAAAAAGCATCTCGATTTTTATTTAATAGGAAAACACATTAATTAAACAATAGCAATTAAAATGAAGCAGTTTATAATTCTTTTTGCAGCCTTATTAACATTAAACATGACGGCTCAGAATGATATTGAAAAGAGTATTGGTGAATTTACAGAACTAAAAGTTTACGATTTAATTAAAGTTAATCTTGTAAAAGGGAATGAAAATAAAGTTGTTATAAGTGGAAACTATGCAGATAAGGTTGAAACGATAAATAAAAATGGAACCTTAAAGGTTAGAATGAGTATCGACAATAGTTTTAATGGCGATAAAACAAAAGTTACGGTATATTATAAATCTATAGAAATTATAGATGTTAACGAGGGCGCTTCTGTATCTTCTGAAGATACTATAGAGCAGTTTGAAATTGATTTAAGAGCTCAGGAGGGCGCAATTATTAATGTACCAGTAAAAGTATCGTTTGCTGTAATAAAATCCATTACAGGCGGTAATATAAAGACTGAAGGTACAGCTAAGAACGAGCAGATAAATATTTACACTGGCGGAATTTACGACGGTCAGAATTTAGAATCTGAAAAATCGAGCGTAACGATTCACGCAGCGGGCGAAGCGCACGTAAGAGCTTCTAAACTAGTTGATGTAGTAATTCGTGCCGGGGGAGATGTTTATATTTACGGTAATCCGGAAACGGTTAACGAAAATAAAGTCTTGGGCGGACGCATACTTAAAGTAGACTAATCCCTTAAGATTTCCTAAATTTGCGGAAAGATTTCGCGCTTTATGATTGAAGACATATTAAAGGCAATTCCTTTCGGAATTTTGTTATCCTTTACTATTGGTCCGGTGTTTTTCGTACTACTGGAAACCAGTGCTACAAAGGGTTTTAAGAGTGCTCTTATTTTTGACCTTGGGGTAATTTTAGCCGATATCTTCTTTATTATTGTCGCTTTTTACAGTACAAGTCGTATCCTGGAACGGATAAAAGACGATCCAAACTTTTTTATTTTCGGAGGAGTTTTACTCGTGGTTTACGGCTTTATTTCGTTTGTTAAAAATCAGAAATCTTTCCGCTCTATTGTTAGGGAATACCATAAAGTGGAAATTCGTAAAAAATACGGAAGGCTTTTTGTAAAAGGTTTTCTTCTTAATTTTATAAATGTTGGTGTGCTTTTAGGTTGGCTGGGTTTTATAGTTATAGGAAATTCCATGACCGATTCTAAAACCGGAGTTTACGTATTTCTTGGAACCATTTTAACGGTTTATTTTATTGTTGATCTTTTTAAAATTGTAGCAGCTAAATCTTTAAAAAGCAGACTTACACCCCGTATTATATTTAAAACCAAAAAAATAGTATCGCTTGTTATTTTAGGCTTTGGGGCATTGTTGTTAATTCAGGGATTTTTTCCAAAAGAGAAGGAGCGACTTAAAGAAAAAATTGAACGTATTAGTCCTTTAAATTAGACTGAAAAAATACAGCTTAAAAGGAGCTTTAATTGGTAAAAGCTTAAGTATTAATCATAAAAAAACCTCCAGAATATTCTGAAGGTTTTTCGAGGCGTCGAGCGGATTCGAACCGCTGTACAAGGTTTTGCAGACCTCTGCCTAGCCACTCGGCCACGACGCCCTATTAACGGTTCGGCAAATGTAAAAAAAATATATAGTTTATACTATTTACTTCCACTTTTTTCTTTTTTCAGACATTTTAATGGTTACCATTTCCACGTCTCCGCCAATGGGAGGGTTTAATTTACTTACACTTACGGTAGCTTTATCGACCTGATTATTTTCTTTTAAAATTCTAACCAAAATACGTTTGGCTACAGTTTCCAGTAAATAAGAGGGCTTTTTCATTTCTTCTCTCACAATACGATTTAAAAAAACATAATCTACGGTGTCGTGTAAAGCATCTGTTTTTGCAGAGGCCTGCAGATTTGCTTTAATAACCAAATCGACGCGATAATCGCTTCCTATTTTAGTTTCTTCGGTTAAACACCCATGGTTAGCAAAAATTCTTATGTTTTCTACTTTTATAATGCCCATAAACTTAAAATTAATGTGTTTTAACAGTTAATTTGACAGGATAAAAGTAAGCATTATCTCGTATAATTATAGAAAGGGTGAGTATATTTCATTAATTTTGTGCTTCATTTAAAAAGGTATTTTTTAACATATGTCTGAAGAAACTAAATCTCTAAATTTTATAGAACATATAGTGGAAAACGATTTAAAAGAAGGATTAGCTCAGGATAATCTGCGATTTCGTTTTCCGCCAGAACCTAATGGATATTTACACATTGGGCATACCAAAGCTATCGGTATTAGTTTTGGACTAGGGGAGCGCTATAATGCTCCTGTAAATCTTCGATTTGATGATACCAATCCGGTTAAGGAAGAACAGGAATACGTTGATGCCATTAAGCGCGATGTTTCTTGGTTAGGATACCAGTGGGATAAGGAAGTGTACTCATCAGATTATTTTCAGCAATTGTTTGATTGGACGATTCAGTTAATAAAAGATGGTAAAGCTTATGTCGATTCGCAATCTTCCGAAGCTATGGCCGAACAAAAAGGAACACCAACTCAGCCTGGAGTAGATGGGCCGTATCGTAACAGAACCATTGAAGAAAACCTGGATTTATTTAACAGAATGAAAGCCGGAGAATTTAATGAAGGGGAGCATGTTTTAAGAGCTAAAATAGATATGGCGCATCCTAATATGTTAATGCGCGATCCTATTATGTATCGTATTTTAAAGAAAGCACATCACCGTACCGGAAACGATTGGTGTATTTACCCAATGTACGACTGGACACATGGTGAAAGTGATTATATAGAACAGGTATCACATTCTTTATGTTCTTTAGAATTTAAGCCACACAGGGAGCTTTATAACTGGTTTAAACATAATGTGTTTCAATATTCAGAAAAGGAATTACCTATGTTACCAAAACAGCGTGAATTTGCGCGTTTAAATTTAAGCTATACCATTATGAGTAAGCGTAAATTACTAAAACTGGTAGAAGACGGTGTGGTAAATGGATGGGATGATCCGCGTATGCCTACAATTTCTGGTTTACGTCGTCGCGGATATACGCCTGCAGCTATTAGAAAGTTCGTAGAAACTGTTGGGGTTGCTAAACGCGAAAATGTGATTGACGTGTCTTTACTGGAATTTTGTATTCGTGAAGATTTAAATAAAACAGCACCTCGTGTAATGGCTGTTCTGGATCCTGTAAAAGTTGTAATTACCAATTATCCTGAAGGAAAAGAAGAGTGGTTTGATGCTGAAAATAATCCGGAAGATGATAGCGCTGGTTTTAGAAAAGTGCCCTTTTCAAGAGAAATTTATATCGAGAAGGACGATTTTAAAGAAGAGGCAAACAGTAAGTTTTTCAGACTTAAATTAGGTGGAGAAGTACGTCTGAAAAATGCTTATATCATAAAGGCTGAAGATGTTGTAAAGGATGCTAATGGTGAGATTTTAGAAATACATTGTACTTATTCAGAAGATACGTCAAAGAAAGTTAAAGGTACTTTACACTGGGTTTCTATAAAACATGCGGTAAAGGCAGAAGTTAGAGAATACGATCGTTTATTTTTAGACGAAGCACCAGACAGTCATGCAGAGAAGGATTTTATGGAGTTTCTAAATCCGGAATCTTTAAAAATAGTAACGGCATATGTAGAACCTAGTTTACAGGAAGCAAAAACAGGCGACCGTTTTCAGTTTCAACGTCTAGGCTATTTTAATGTAGATGATGATGCTACAGCAGAAAAACTGGTATTTAATAAAACCGTTGGATTGCGAGATTCATGGGCTAAAGCAGTACCAAAAGAAAGGCCACAACAGCAACAAAATAAACCAAAACAACATTTACCAGAGCGTAAGGCTATAGATATTATTCAGCAATTAGGTAAAAAATACACAAATTTACCTGAAGCAAAACAGGAAAAGGTTAAAGCAGATATTCTGGAATTAGCTAAAAATGTGTCTTATCATGAGTTGGAACCTTTATTTGGTACGGCAGCTAAAAAAGTAGGTACGCGTATTGCCGCTACCTTGGTTTTAAAAGTATTGTTAGAAAATGGCTTACAGCGTAATGCCGAAATTGATGAGTTTATAGATAAAGGACTTTCAGATTCTAACGATTTACTTGTAGAGGCTGCAAAGGCGATTTAAATTTCGTTTTACATAAACATTTAGTAAACCCTTTTAACAACGTTTTAAGGGTTTATTTTTTTTATAAAATATAGGTTTTCAATATCTTAACTAAAAATTATTAAGATGAAATCTACAGATAAACTTTTAAGTGAAATATCTCAGTTTATGTTGATGATAGAAAACGATTATCCTGAAGTATATCGCTATCTCGATGAGAATCCAATTACGATTCCCAATCAAGAACATCCAAACGTAAATATTGAAGAACTGGAAGGCTATTTACAGGGACTTAAAGATATTTTGGAACGCTACAAGGCCGAAGAAGGTTTATAACTTATAGTTTTAAATAAAAAGTGCCGTTTTAAATTTAATTTTAACACGGCACTTTTTCGTCGTTATCGTAGTATTATAATTTTACAGCTGTTCCCGAAGCGGTAACCATTAACATTCCGCCATTAGGCCCAACAGTTTCATAATCGAGATCTACGCCAACGATAGCATCAGCTCCAATTTGTTTAGCACGCTGTTCCATTTCTTTTAGAGCCAGATCTTTAGCTTCGCGTAATACTTTTTCGTAAGAGCCGGATCTTCCACCAACAATGTCCCTAATTCCGGCAAAAAAATCTTTAAACACATTTGCTCCAATAATGGTTTCACCTGTAACAATGCCCAGATATGCGCTTATTTTATGAGTTTCCAGCTTGGGTGTTGTAGATATAATCATACTATTATTTTTTAGGTGTATTACGGGCTTGTTTCATGGCTTCACCAATTTGATTACTTGCTGTAAAACTGGCTACCATATCATTTAACATGTTGCTACCTACTTGAGGTGCATTCGGTAAAAGAATTAGGTTACTGTTCGTTTCTTCACCTAAAGATTGTAATGTATCGTAATGTTGCGTTACAACGATTAGTGCAGAGGCTTCCTGCGAATTTATACCCACTCGATTTAAAACTTCTACAGATTCTTCCAGACCTCGGGCAATTTCTCGACGCTGGTCGGCGATACCCTGACCCTGTAAACGTTTACTTTCGGCTTCGGCTTTTGCTTTTTCAACAATTAAAATGCGTTGTGCATCACCTTCAAATTGTGCAGCGATTTTCTCGCGTTCTGAGGCGTTAATTCTGTTCATAGCTGCCTTCACCTGTGCATCAGGATCAATGTCTGTTACAAGCGTTTTAATGATGTCGTAGCCGTAATCCAGCATGGCATCGTTTAGTTCTGTTTTTACAGCTATGGCGATATCGTCTTTTTTAACAAATACGTCATCTAATTTCATTTTAGGAACTTCGGCACGTACCACGTCGAATACATAGGATGTAATCTGGTCGTGTGGATAATCCAGTTTATAAAATGCATCGTAAACTTTGTCTTTAATTACTTTAAACTGAACAGATATTTTTAAACGTACAAATACATCGTCCAGTGTTTTAGTTTCCACTATCACATCTAATTGCTGAATTTTTAAACTTAAGCGTCCGGCCACGCGATCTATTAATGGTATTTTTATTTGTAAACCGGATTGTCTTATAGATTGAAATTTTCCAAAGCGCTCAATAATAGCTGCAGATTGTTGTTTTACTGTAAAAAGGGCTGTTATTAATATAACTATAGCCAGGAATAAAAAGGGCATTAAAATAATTGACATGGTACTGTGTTTTTAGGTTAGACTTTATCGTAATTAAAATTACTTCTTTATTTTTTCATTTCGAGGTTTAATTCCCTGCGATTTTTATGAATTTTTATATGTTATTAGTATAAAAAACTATGGTATTCGTTACATAAAACCTTAAAATTTATGGTTTTACATAAAATTAAACGGCACATTTTATAGATTAAAAGCATTTCATTTTTCATTCACCCTTTAAATTTTTCAATTCAACGTTTTATAACGGCAGATTTAAAGTTTTTTTAGCGATTACAATATATTTGAGTAGCTATTAATCAAATCTACAGTTATGATTCGCAGGATTTTACCTCTGGTGGGACTGTCAATATTTTGTACCCAATTTACCTTTTCTCAAACCAAAAACGAGTCGGTTGCGACTACCTGGTTAACTAATCATTTTAAAGAACTTCAAACTCAAAGATCGGCTTCAGTATTAAAACATGAAACGAATACTTCGGGAGCTTCTGGTGAAACATTTCGTTACGGACAATATGTAAATAATGTACCTGTTTACGGTGTTAATCTTTCCGTTCACTTATCTCCAGATAGCGAAGTAACATTTCACTCCGGAACTTATAAAAAAAATGTATCCGCTATAAATACTACGCCAAATATTAATGAGAAAGAGGCAGTTAGTTTAGCTGCTAAAGCTTTAAATATAGAAGGTACAATTACTCAAATGGATTCTAAATTATATGTTTATAAAGATGAGGAATCAACAAGGTTAGTGTATCGTATTACCACAAATTCCAAAACCTTAAACGGGTATTGGGAAACGCTGGTAGATGCGAAAACTTCTGAAATTATAAGTACTAAAGATATTGCTCATTATCATCATGCCAGCGGCGATAACAATGAAAAGGATAAAGAGGTAGAAGCACAGGGTATGATTTTTAATCCGGATCCTTTATCGGCCAGCGGTAATGAATATGGTGGATTGTATATGGATAATAATGATGAAACCAACGATGCTTTAAATAACGCCAGAAGCCAAGTAACGTTTACCATAGCAAACAGCGAAAACGGGGTGTATAAATTAAAGGGTAAATATTCTGAAATCAAGGAAATTCAGAACCCTGAAACCGGATTATTCGAGCAAACCAGCCCTGTATTTAACTTTTCCAGAGATGAGGATGGTTTTGAAGCTGTGAACGTGTACTATCATATCGATAGAAATATGAGATACATTAATGAAACGCTTGGAATTCCATTACAATCTATGTTTAATAACGGGATAATCCTTTTCGATCCGCATGCTTTTAACGGAGCCGATAATTCATCTTATGGTGGTGGTATTTTAAAATTTGGAACCGGTGGGGTAGATGATGGTGAAGATGCCGATGTAATAGTTCATGAACTGGGGCATGGAATACACGAATGGTTAATACAAAGTAGTATTTCTCAAAAAGAAGGTTTAAGTGAAGGTTTTGGTGATTACTGGGCGCAATCTTATAGCAGGGGGTTACAAAAGAATAATAGTTCCAGAAGTAGTAAATCGTATAATAATTTATTTAAGTGGGACGGTCATAATGAATTCTGGAGTGGTCGGGTAACCAATTATGAGGCTGTATATCCGGAAGGTCTTACGGGAAAAGTGCATAAGGACGGACAAATATTTGCAACTGCCTTAATGAAAATCTGGGAGGTACTGGGTAAAGAAACTACCGATAAAATGGTACTTGAAGGCTTGTCAATGACGACTTCTGAAACCAATCAGGCCGAAGCCGCTTTAGCTATCAGACAGGCGGGGATAGATATGGGATTAGGGTGTAACGATATTACCACGGTTACCGATATTTTTAACGCAACGGGTTATAATTTACCAGAACAGCAATGTGCACGTTTAGAGGTGGCCGATTTAGAAGTTTCACGACTAATAATTTATCCTAATCCGGCGAGTGAGACGATTGCATTTAAAAACCTATCAGACGATCAGGAGATTGCTATTTATAACGTTATGGGACAAGTTGTACTGCGTAAAAATATAAACGCGAGCAATAATACAATAAATGTATCCAATCTTTCCAAAGGTATGTATCTGGTTGGTTTTAAAGGTGTATCTAACGTAATGAAGTTTATAAAACAGTAAGTTTTAAGGAAATTATAAAATAAAAAAGGAGCAGTATACTGCTCCTTTTTGTTTATATGGTTGTTGCCAACTGTTCTATTCTGTTAATGGATTCTTGTTTCCCTATCATAAACATGATGTCGAAAACATCAGGACCTTGTAAAGCACCTACCAATGCTAAACGCAGTGGCATCATAACTTTTCCAAATCCTATTTCTTTAGATGTAATCCACGATTTAATGTTGTTTTGAAGATTTTCTTCGGTGTAATCTTCAATAGTGTTAATAAGTGTCGCCACTTCACTTAAAAGCTCTCTGGTGTCTTCTTTTACGGCCTTTTTATAAGCTTTTTCATCGTAAGTTTTTGGTCCTTCAAAAAAGAAATGACTTAAATCCCAAAGATCGTTAACAAACGTAGCACGTTCCTTAATTAAATTAACAGCCATGGCCACGTAATTTACATCGATATCTTTTAATTTTTCGCAGCTGGCTTTAAAGGCTTCTGCGAGCTCATCGTTGTTTTGCTCCTGCATGTAATGGTGGTTAAACCATTTTATTTTATCCGGATCGAAACGTGCACCAGCTTTATTTACCCTGTTAATATCGAACGCTTCAACAAGTTCTTCTAAAGAAAATAATTCCTGTTCCGTTCCTGGGTTCCAGCCTAAAAATGCCAAGAAATTAATGACAGCTTCGGCAAAATAGCCGTCTTCTTTATAGCCTCTGGAAACATCTTTTGTTTGTGGATCTGTCCATTCTAACGGAAATACAGGAAAACCTAATTTATCGCCATCGCGTTTACTTAATTTTCCTTTTCCGGTAGGTTTTAAAATTAAAGGCAGATGAGCAAATTCAGGAGCCTCCCAACCAAAAGCCTGATATAATTGATAATGGAGAGCCAGAGAAGGTAACCATTCTTCGCCTCGAATAACATGTGTAATTTCCATTAAATGGTCGTCTACAATATTCGCCAGGTGATAGGTTGGCATGCCATCACTTTTAAAAAGCACCTTATCATCTAAAATATTAGTATCAATTTTTATATCACCTCTAACCATATCTTTTAAATGCAGCGTTTCATCCTGTGGCGATTTAAAACGAATAACATAATCTTCACCGGCATCTAGTTTAGCCTGAACTTCTTCTGTTGAAAGCGATAAAGAATTGTCTAATTTTAAGCGGTTATGCCAGTTATAAATAAATGTTTTGCCTTTTTCTTCATGATCTTTTCTGTGAAAATCTAAAGATTCGGCAGTATCGAATGCATAGTAAGCATGCCCAGTTGTAATTAATTGCTCAGCATAAGTTTTATATAATGCTTTGCGCTCACTTTGTCTGTAAGGCCCGAATTTTTCATTTTTTCCTGGTCCTTCATCAAAAGGAATATTACACCAATTTAAGGCATTAACAATATAGTCTTCCGCACCTTCTACATATCTGTTTTGGTCGGTATCTTCTATTCGTAAAACAAAAGTACCGTTATGTTTTTTAGCAAATAAATAATTGAATAAAGCTGTACGTACACCACCAATATGTAGTGGTCCTGTTGGGCTTGGTGCGAATCGCACACGAACATTTTTAGTCATGTTTTTTAGTTTAGGTTTGCAAAGATACAGGGATATGTGTTAAGATGAAAACTTTCGTAAAAGAGTTACGATTTTTATAGTATCCACTTTAACAGAATGTTACAAAATTCGGATATTAAAGAGTAAAATTATTGTTGTAGATTAGTGAGTTAAACGGTTATTACTTTGGATAATTTTAAAATTATAGTTGAAAAGCTTGAAGCATTTATAAGGCGTTATTACGTGAATGAACTTATAAAAGGGAGTCTTTTATTTTTTGCTATCGGGCTTTTGTATTTTATAGTAACACTTTTAGTGGAGCATTTTCTTTGGTTGAATTCTGTAGCACGGGCTGTTTTATTCTGGCTATTTATTACGGTTGAATTTGTATTGTTTGTAAAATTCCTGTGTATTCCGTTAACCCGATTGTTTAAACTGCAGAAAGGGATAAATTACGAGCAGGCGTCGGTTATTATTGGTAAACACTTTCCAGAGGTAAATGATAAATTATTAAATGTTTTACAGCTTAGTAGGGATAAGGATCAGTCTGAGCTTTTATTGGCTAGTATTAATCAGAAAGCCAGAGAATTAAGTCCTGTGCCTTTTAAATTGGCTGTTAATTTTAATCGGAATATTAAGTATGTAAAATATGCTCTTATTCCTGTTGTAATCGTTTTAATTGTTTTAGTATTAGGTAAAATTAATTGGTTTACAGATAGTTATAAACGTGTTGTAGATTACAGAACGGCCTACGAACCGCCTGCACCGTTTCAGTTTTTTGTAATAAACGATAGTTTACAGACGCTGGAGCACAGGGATTTTAAATTATTGGTTAAAACCGTTGGAACAGTTGTTCCCGAACAGGTAGAGATAAGTTTTAACGAGGAAACTTATATTCTTCAACCAACGGCTTTGGGTGGATTTGAATATGTATTTGCTAATCCTGTTTCAGATATTTCGTTTCAATTGCAGGCCAATGGTGTGCGTTCCAAAAGTTATACTTTAAAGCTTGTTGAGGTACCAACTTTACTGGGTTTTGAAATGGTTCTGGATTATCCTGCGTATACACAAAAGACAGATGAAGTTTTAAAAAGTACGGGTAATGCTGTAGTACCCGAAGGGACAAAGATAACATGGATTTTAAATACAAAGGCCACCGATCGTGTTTCTTTGGTGTCTACGGATACGGTTTTATTTTTCAGAACGGGAACAAATTTTAAAACGACTAAAAAGGTTTTTAATTCTTTACATTATGCGATTAATACAAGTAATGCTGCCTTGGAAAATTTCGAAAATTTAAATTTTTCGCTGGATGTTATAAAAGATCAGTATCCGGAAATTATTGTCGAAATGGCTAAGGATTCGGTAGATCTTAATACGATGTATTTTAAAGGGAATGTGAGCGATGATTATGGGTTGCATAAATTGAATCTGGTGTATTATAAAATGGCGGATGAAACAGATAAAAAGTCTGTCCCTTTGCCAATTTCCAAAACTAATGTTGATCAGTTTTTAAGCATTTTTCCAAACGATATTGTGTTGGAGGAAGGGGCAAGTTATAGTATGTATTTTGAAGTTTCCGACAATGATGTGCTGCATAATTTTAAGCGCACTAAAAGTGAAATATTTCAGTATAAAGTTTTAACTAAGGGGGAGAAGGAAGATAAGCAACTTCAAAATCAGCAGGAGAGTATTCAAGGTTTAAATAAATCTTTAGAACAATTCGAGGCCAATGAAGAACAACTTGAGGAGTTGTTTAAGGCACAAAGAGCAAAGCATAATTTAAGTTTTAATGATAAAAAGAAGTTGGAAGATGTATTGAAACGTCAGTCTCAACAGGAGCAGTTAATGAAGCAATACAATAAATCCTTCCAGAATAATTTAAAGGAATTTGAAACCGAGGCGGATGATCCGTTAAAAGATCAGTTGAATAAACGTTTGGAGCAAAACGAAGCTCAGTTGGAAAAGGATGAGGAATTATTAAAGGAACTAGAGGAATTACAGGATAAAATTAATAGTGAAGAATTATCTCAAAAACTAGAAGAATTAGCTAAACAAAATAAAAATCAGAAGCGTAGTTTAGAGCAGTTATTAGAGTTAACCAAACGTTTTTATGTTGCTAAAAAACTGGAAAAACTGCAACAGGATTTAGAGCAATTAGCCAATGAACAATTGAAACAGTCTAATGAAAACAGGAATGAAAACTCTTCTGAGAAGCAAGAAGTTCTTAATAAAAAATTCGATGATTTTACTAAAGATTTAGATTCACTTTCTAAGCAAAATAAAGCATTAAAGAAACCTATGTCTATCCCTCGTGACACAAATGAGGAACAAAGTATAGATAAACTTCAGGAAGATGCTAAAGAAAAGCTTGAACAGGACGCTAAACAAAATAGTCAGAATAATGAGCAGGGGAGTAATGGGGCTAAACAAGATCAAAAGAAGGCTGGGCAGAAAATGAAGCAAATGAGTGCTCAAATGCAAGAGGCTATGCAAATGGGTGGTGGTGAACAATTACAGGAAGATGCTGAAATGCTTCGTCAAATTTTAGATAATCTGTTGGTATTTTCCTTTGATGAAGAACAATTAATGAATCAATTTAATGGCATAGAAGTTAATCATAATAAGTATGCTTCTTTTTTAAGGAACCAATATGAATTACGGGAATATTTTGAACATGTAGATGATAGTTTGTTTTCTTTATCGCTTAGACAGCCTATGTTATCTGAACAGGTTAATACAGAAATTTCTAATGTGTATTTTAATATCGATAAAGCTTTGGATGAATTTTCCGAAAATCGCATTTATCAAGGTGTGTCTTCTCAGCATTATGTGTTAACAGCTACAAACACACTGGCGGATTTTTTAAGTAATATACTTGAAAATATGCAGGATCAATTACAGGCACAGGCTTCGGCTTCCTCACAGGGTAGTAAGAGTAAGCAAAGTGGAAAAGGAGAAATGCAGTTGCAGGATATAATAGTTTCCCAACAGGAATTGAATAAACAAATGTCTGAAGGAAATCAATCGGAGGGTAAAAAAACTTTTGGGAAAGAGGAAGGCGAACAAGGTGATGGTGGAAATAATAAACGTAATTCTCGTGGTGGGGATAAGGGGCAAAAGGAATCTGACACTGGCCTAAAACAGGATTCAGAGCAGATGAATGGAGAGTTATATGGTATTTACCAAAGGCAACAGGAATTGCGAAATCAGTTGGAGGATAAATTAAAGGAATTGGGTTTAGTAAAAGAAGGACAGCAGTTGTTGCGTAATATGGAATCTGTGGAAATGGACTTATTGAATCATGGTATTACTGAGCAGTCAAAGGCTAAAATGTTGAATTTTGAACATCAGTTATTAAAATTAGAGCAGGCGGCATTTCAGCAAAATATGGATACTAAGAGACAATCAGAGTCTAATTTTAAACAGTTTTCTAATAGTACAAATGAAATTTTGAATACAGTAAAACAATATTTTAATACTACTGAAATATTAAATAGACAAATCCTACCTTTGCAGCAAAATTTTAAATTAAAAGTGCAACAGTATTTTAATGCAGTAGAATGATAGAATTCAATTACGAAACAAAGTTTGAGTTAACTGATGAGGAGGGGATTTCTCAGTGGATAACTGGCACGATTTCTGAGGAAAATTGTAAGGAAGGGGAGATTAATTATATTTTTTGTGACGATGAGTACTTACATAAATTAAATGTAGAATTTCTGGATCATGATACCTTAACGGATATAATTAGTTTTGATTATTCGGTCGGAAGCGAACTTCATGGTGATATTTATATTTCTATAGAACGGGTTCAGGATAATGCAAAGGATTATAATACTGATTTTTTTACTGAATTGAATCGGGTTATTATTCACGGTATTTTACACTATTGTGGCTATAAGGATAAAACCGACGAGGATGCTAAAACTATGCGTGCTAAGGAAGATTATTATCTTAGTAAAATTTAAAAACTAACGCTAAAACACGTAATGTTCCACGTGGAACATATTAAGTTTAGATAATTAAACAGGCTTTAAAATGTTTGATAAAGTATATGATGTTATTGTAGTCGGGGCTGGACATGCGGGGAGTGAAGCTGCTGCTGCTGCTGCAAATATGGGGAGTAGTACCTTGCTTATTACTATGAATTTGCAGAACATTGCTCAGATGTCTTGTAACCCTGCTATGGGTGGAATAGCCAAGGGGCAGATTGTTCGTGAAATAGATGCGCTTGGTGGATATAGTGGTATAGTTAGTGATACTTCTGCTATTCAATTTAAGATGTTAAATAAATCGAAAGGACCGGCAATGTGGAGTCCGCGTGTGCAAAGTGATCGTATGCGTTTTGCTGAGGATTGGAGAATGATGCTTGAAAATACTCCTAATTTGGATTTTTACCAGGAGATGGTATCTGGATTAATAATTGAAGGAACTAAAGTAGTTGGTGTTAAAACTTCGCTTGGAGTTGAGGTTCGAGGCCGTTCTGTTGTTTTGACGAATGGAACTTTTTTAAATGGATTAATTCATATCGGTGATAAAAATTTTGGTGGAGGTAGAGCTGGTGAAAAAGCGGCTACTGGAATTACCGAACAGTTGGTTGATTTGGGGTTTTCTTCTGGAAGAATGAAAACAGGAACACCGCCGCGTGTTGATGGTCGTTCTTTAGATTATTCTAAAATGATAGAACAACCAGGTGATGAAAATCCGGAGAAATTTTCGTATTCCAATGTTACAAAACCCTTAACGAATCAGCGGTCGTGTTATATGACATACACCAGTACTTTGGTGCATGATTTGTTACGTGAAGGTTTTGATAGATCGCCTATGTTTAATGGAAGGATTAAAAGTTTAGGGCCGCGTTATTGTCCGTCTATCGAGGATAAAATTAACCGTTTTGCAGATAAGGATCGTCACCAGTTATTCGTAGAACCTGAAGGTTGGAATACCTGTGAGGTGTATGTAAATGGTTTTTCTACCTCCCTACCGGAGGATGTTCAGTTTAAAGCTTTGCGTTCTGTTGTGGGATTTGAAAACGTGAAATTTTTTAGACCTGGTTACGCTATAGAATATGATTATTTTCCACCTACACAGTTAAAGCATACTTTAGAAACAAAGCTTGTGGAAGGCTTGTATTTTGCTGGGCAGATTAACGGAACTACGGGTTATGAAGAAGCGGCGTCGCAAGGTTTAATGGCGGGTATCAATGCGAGTTTAAAAGTTCAGGAAAAGGAAGAGTTTATTTTAAAACGTAATGAAGCGTATATTGGTGTTTTAATAGATGATTTAATAACTAAGGGGACTGAAGAGCCTTATAGAATGTTTACTTCTCGTGCTGAATATAGAACCTTGTTGCGTCAGGATAATGCAGATTTTAGATTAACACCTAAAGGATATAAGATAGGTTTAGCATCTGAAGGACGCTTGAGTCGTATGGAAGAAAAGCATAGTAAGTCTGAAAATTTTGTTCAATTTTTTAAAGATACCAGTGTTAAACCTGAAGAGATAAATCCTGTTTTGGAAGAAAAGGAATCGGCTTTAGTGAATCAATCCGGTAAACTATTTAAAATTTTTGCGCGTCCAAATATCGAAATGGATGACGTTAGAAAGATAGAAGCTGTAGAGCAGTATATATTGGAACATGATTTGGATCGTGAAATAATTGAGCAAACAGAAATTCAGGTTAAGTATTCTGGGTATATAGAAAAGGAGAAAAATAATGCTGATAAATTAAATCGATTAGAAGATATTCGAATTCCTTCTAATTTCGATTATTCAAAAATTAAATCTATGAGTTTCGAGGCGCGTGAGAAGTTAAAGAAAATTCAGCCTACTAGTATTTCACAGGCTTCTCGTATTAGTGGTGTTTCTCCTAATGATATTTCTGTTTTACTCGTTTATATGGGTCGATAATTTATAACGTTCCACGTGGAACGTTATAAATTGTTTTCTATTTTTTATTAAAACAAACTGGTTTTCCTTAACAATTTATGCCTCAAAAATCACAAGCAATTTATATTTCGTGTAAAGATCATTCCGTTTCTGGGGAACAATTCGATTTAATTTATAATAAAGAATCTGATATTTTAATTACAACTCCACAACCTGAAGTAGGAGAGTTGGGGAAGTATTATTTAAGTGAAGATTATATTTCGCATACCGATGCCAAGCGAAATCTTTTTGAGAAAGTTTATCATCTTGTAAAACAAAATGCGTTAAAGAATAAATTAAGATTAATTAATGATTTTGCTTCTGAAGAAAAAAAACTTTTAGATGTAGGTTGTGGAACCGGAGATTTTTTGGTTGAAGCCAAAAAACAAAATTGGAATGTCTGGGGTGTGGAACCAGATACCGGTGCAAGATCTTTAGCTTCGGAAAAATTGGGAAAGCAGATATTTAATGTTGCTTCTGAAAACACATTGCAATCGGAATCTTTTGATGTAATTACCTTATGGCATGTTTTAGAACATTTACCTGATTTGGAAGAACAGCTGAAATTATATAACGCCCTTTTAAAACCAAATGGATATTTGGTTGTTGCTGTGCCAAATTTTAAAAGTTACGATGCTAAGTATTATAAATCGTTTTGGGCTGCATATGATGTTCCGAGACATTTATGGCATTTTTCTCAAAACGGAGTAAAACGTCTGTTGGTGAAAACTAATTTTTCTTTTGAAAAAACACTTCCTATGTTTTTTGATTCGTTTTATGTTAGTCTGCTATCAGAAAAATATAAATCAGGAGTTATGAATGTTTTTAATGCATTTAAGGTAGGGTTGGTGTCAAATATTAAGGCGAGACGTACAGGAGAGTACTCATCGTTAATTTATATCGCAAAAAAGAAGTAAATTCGTTATTTAAGCTTGTTATTTGTTTTTAAATTTAAATTACAAGGGTTTTGTAGCTGGATTTTTAAAACCCTCTTAAATCGCTTTAAAACGACTCGTTTTTAATAAATTTTATTTATTGAAATTGTTTTAAATATAAAAATTAATAATTTATTGGATTTTAACCTTTTCGTAAAATAAATGCTGGTTACTTTTCTATTTTTGCTTCTATAAATTAATTTTAAAAAGCACATGAAAAAAATATCAGTATTAGTAATTACATTAATTACTTTGGCTTCTTGTCAGCAATCTCAAAAAATCGGTTTTGTAGATAATTCTAAATTAGTAAACGCATATCAGGAAAAAATTGACGTAGAGGAAAAATATAAATTGCAGATAGAAGCTTCGAATAAAAGAACAGATAGTTTGGTTCAGAGTTTTCAGGCCGAATATCAGGAATTTCAATCTGAAGCTTCAAAAATGTCTCAGGACAAAGCGCAACAACGCTATCAGGAACTGGGCCGTAAACAACAAATGTTGCAGCAACAAATTCAAATGACAGAGCAGCAAATTGCGAATCAAAGTCAGGTCGAAATAGATTCTTTAATTACTAAAGTAAGAAAATTCGTAAATAAATACGGAGAATCTCATAATTACGATTTTATCTTGGGAAGTAACGAAGCCGGAAGTGTAATGTATGGTAAGGCGTCTGAAGATATTACCGAAGATTTAATTAAAGCGCTTAACGACGCTTATAAAAAGTAAAATTACTTGAAAAATAAAATTGAGCCATTTGTTTTTTACATCTGGCTTTTTTTGTGTTTTACATCTAATAAATTTCAAATAATTTTTAGAATTAGATTCTAATTAATTAAACGGAATATTTATAAATCAACTTATGAAGTTAAAACTTAGTATTTGTTTTTTATTCTTTTCTGTGTTGTTGCAAGCCCAGGAAAATTTTACAATTAGTGGTACGATTAAGGATTTTGCAAATGGTGAGTCTGTTTTTGGTGCATCTGTATTTTTAGAGAACTCTTCTATTGGAGGAATTACCAATGCTTATGGATTTTATTCGCTTTCTGCTCCAAAAGGGAATTACACTTTAGTTGTTTCTTATCTGGGGTATATAACCATAAAAAAAGAGATTGAATTAAATGAAAATAAGTCGTTCTCCTTCGAGCTTCAGGAAGACACCACAACACTGGATGAAGTTGTAATAACAGCCGAGGAAACTGAAAAAGCGAATATTCGTGATCCGCAAATGAGTGTGGCGGTAATAAAAAGTGCTACTATAAAGCAGATTCCTGCGGTATTAGGTGAGGTAGATGTTGTAAAATCTATTCAGTTACTACCGGGAGTTACTAATAATGGTGAAGGCGCAAATGGTTTTAACGTACGAGGAGGTGCAACCGATCAGAATTTAGTGTTACTGGATGAAGCTATCATTTTTAATGAGTCGCATTTATTTGGTTTCTTTTCGGTATTTAATGCCGATGTGGTTAAAGATATGAAGTTGTATAAGGGGAATATTCCTTCAAATTACGGTGGTAGAGTGTCGTCTGTACTGGATATTCGACAAAAAGATGGTAATAGTAAAAACTTTGATTTAACTGGCGGAATTGGTCTTATTTCAAGTCGACTTGCTGCCGAAGGTCCTTTGTTTAAAAATAAAGGGTCATTTATTGTGGCCGGGAGGTCGTCTTATGCGCATTTATTCTTAAAACTGGCAGACCAGAATAACACGGCATATTTTTACGATTTTAATGTTAAAGGGAATTACGAAATCAACCAGAATAACCGCCTGTATTTATCCGGATATTTTGGACGTGATATTTTGAATTTCGATGAAGCTTTTAAGAATAGCTATGGTAACAGTACATTTAATTTACGCTGGAATCATGTATTTAATGAGAAGCTGTTTTCTAATCTGTCTTTTATTTACGGAAACTACAATTATGGTCTGGAGCTAGGATTTATTGGACTGGACTGGATTTCCAGTATCAAAAATTTTAATGCGAAATACGATTTTAAATATTACCTAAATAATCGCACAACTTTAGATTTCGGTTTAAGTGCAATTACTTATAATTTTAATCCGGGTGAAGTAAGACCAACCGATGAAACTTCAGCAATAAATGAAGAGTTTTTAGATAAAAAACGAGCTTTGGAAAGTGGAATTTATCTGAATGCCGAACATAAATTATCTGATAAATTAAATCTGCAATTAGGTTTTAGATATAGTATGTTTAATCGTCTGGGTGGGCAGACACTTTCAACTTATTTAAATGATCAGCCGGTGGTTTATAACGAAGAACTGGAGATTTATGAAGCCGGGACGGTAACAGGAGAAGTAGATTATAAAAAGAGTAAAAGTATATCTACCTTTTCTAATTTCGAACCCCGTTTAGGTTTGTCGTATCAAATTAATGAAAATTCCTCACTTAAACTCGGGTACTCTAAAGTTGCGCAGTATTTGCATTTATTATCTAACACAGCTAATGCCACACCTTTGGATGTATGGACTCCAAGTGGACCATTTGTTAAGCCTCAGTTAGCAAATCAATATGCTTTAGGGTATTTTAAAGATATTTTAAATGGGGCATATTCTATTGAAACAGAAGGGTATTTTAAAACTGTAGATAATAGAATAGATTATATAGATGGCGCTACTTTAATAGCGAATAATACGATTGAAACCGTAATACTAAACGGAGAATCCCGGGCTTATGGTCTGGAATTTTTGTTCCGAAAAAATAAAGGAAAATTTACGGGTTGGCTGGCGTACACCTTATCAAAATCTGAACAGAAAACTGAAGGCGGGAAGGCTGGTGGTCCAGGTATAAATAGGGGAGAATGGTATAGTACAGCTTACGACCGAACTCATGATATTTCACTTACAGGAAATTATAAGTTTACTGATAAATGGAGTTTTAGTGGAAATTTTATTTTTCAAACCGGTCGGCCGGTAACCTATCCAGTGGGCCAGTACGAATATGAAGGTTTGTCTATAGCGAATTATCAGGGGAGAAATACCAATAGATTACCGGCTTACAATCGCTTGGATTTAGCTGCTACTTTTAAACCTAATTATAAACCTGATGCCAAATGGAAAGGCGAGTGGGTATTTAGTATTTATAATGTTTATAATCGAAAAAATGCAGCTTCTATTTCCTTTGGTCAAAACCTCGAAACCGGGGTTAATGAAGCCACCCGAACAGCAATATTCGGTATTGTGCCATCTGTTACGTATAATTTTAAATTTTAAGCCTAATGAAACTTTATAAATTTTTAGCTGTTATATTCATTTTTAGTTTAAGTGTCTCGTGTACCGATGTTGTAGATGTAGAAGTTCCAACTGCTGAACCGAGATTAGTTATTGAAGCTTCATTGGACTGGTTAAAAGGGACTTCCGGCCAAACACAAACAATAAAATTAAGTACCACTACACCGTATTTTGAACTGGACGTACCAAATGCTGTAACTGGTGCACAGGTACAGGTTGCTAAGCAGAGTGATAATACAATTTTTGAATTCACCGATAATAACGATGGCACGTATACTACAACTGGTTTTGATGCTGTTTTAGGTGAAACTTATACTTTGACTGTGGTTTATGAAGGAGAAGTTTATACAGCTACCGAAACGTTGTTACCGACAACGCCGATAACACAGGTGTTTCAATCGAAAGATGGTGGTATTTTTTCTGATGTATTGGAGGTTAATGTGTATTTTAACGATCCTGCAGAGGAAACCAATTTTTATGTTTTGAAATATCAGGATCAATCTGATGATTTTCCTTCTTTAATGGATGTATCGGATGAATTTTTGAACGGAAATGAAGTGCATTTGTTTTTTGAGAAAAATGGAGACGACGAGGAAGATGAGTTTCAACCTGGCGATGTTGTCGATATCAATTTGTATAATGTTTCCGAACGATATTACAATTATATTAAATTACTTAACAGCCAGTTAAGTGGCAATCCATTTGCTCCACCTCCTGTAGAGATTCGAGGAAATTGTATAAATGAAACCAATCCTGAAAATTATGCTTACGGCTATTTTAGAGTTACCGAAACAGATAAAAGGACGTATACCTTTACAGATGAAAATTAAGTCTTAGATTACTGAAATAGAAATACGGCAAAGACTGCTGCAATAAAATAAATTGTAATGTTTCGTGCGCCGTCGAAATCTTTGGCTATACGCTGCCCTAATAAAAATACCAGTAAAATGATACAGGATAAAATGCTGGCTATTAAGGCAAAAAATGTGGTTCCGTAACTAATAATCTGATATAGGCCCAGTACGCAAAAAATAGCGGTTATGGCTTCTAAGATTACAATTTTAACCAGTATAGTAGGGATAAATTTATGTATAAAGGTTTTTGAAAAATAATCTTTTAAAAACAATATGTTGCCATTCCAATCGGTAATCTTATCTAAAAAACTCATAAAGAACGTGATGAATAAGAAGATAAGAATCAGGATTTCGGCACTATGTTCTAAAAGAGTTTTCACGGATTAACTAAGATTGTTTTGCGTGTAATAATCGCGTTAGTTTTATGGAAAGATCGGTTAATATTATTTTTGAATTTCCGTTGCGTTCTATATGATAAATGGCATCTTGTAGCGCATCGTAAATATCTAAAATATTGCCGTTGTGCACGAACGGAGCAAATTTTTCCAGCTTAAATCCGGTTTTGGGTTCCAGATAAACTAAATCGGTAGCACCATAATTTAATAGCAAGGCCTGTCTGAAAAAGTCCATACAAAAGTGTAAAAATTGCTTTTGTATTTCCCGTCCGTTTTTAGCGATGTCTTCACTCCAGGTAATAATATCGTGAATGGCAGCTTTGTTTCCTTTCGCTTTAAAAGCGCTTCTAACCCACATAACAAACCAGTCTTCAAATTGAGAGTCTTCTGAATCGTGATATACCAGATCACAGGCCTTATTGTAATTTCCGTTAGCTTGATGGGCTATTTTTTGAGCCTCAGATTCGTTTAAGTCGTAAGTCTGCATTAAAGCAGTTTTAACAACGTTTTCTGACAGCACTGGAAAATGTAAAATCTGGCAACGCGATCTAATGGTGTTTAATATGTTTTGTTCTTCTTCGGCAATAAGAATAAATATGGTTTTGCTTGGCGGTTCTTCAATAAGCTTTAAGAGTTTGTTGGCTGCTGCGGCATTCATTTTTTCGGCCATCCATATAATCATAACCTTATAACCGCCTTCATAGGCTTTTAAAGACAAGGCTTTTACGATGTCCTGAGCTTCATCTACACCTATCTGGCCTTGTTTGTTTTCTACGCCTAAAACTTTATACCAGTCAAACAAATTTCCGTATGGTTGTTCTTTTAGTAACTGGCGCCATTCGGTTAAAAATAAACTGGACACTGGGTGAGATTTTACACTTCCGGTAGTCGTTACAGGAAAGGCAAAATGTAAATCGGGATGCGAAAGGTTTTTGAATTTTATATTGCAGGATTCATTTCCGGTATTATTCTCTCCACCTGAGTTTTTACACAAAATATATTGCGCGTAAGCAATAGCCATCGGCAAGGTTCCGCAACCTTCCGGACCAACAAATAATTGCGCGTGAGGAATACGACCATTATCGACACTTTGTGTTAAATGGTTTTTTATATGATCCTGACCTAAAATATCCTTAAAAAGCATAGCGCAAAACTATATATTTTTTTGAGAAACCATTATGGAATTGCTGTTTAGTTTGTTTGAAGTTGATTTTAGGTTAAAATGCAATAATTTAAATAATTAACGGGTTTTTTAAAATTCTTTTAAAATAGAAAACGTTTTCGTGAAAAAACTCATTTTTTACCTCTATTTTATTACTTACATTTGTAGTAATAACAAGAAATAAATTAAAGATGAAAACCCTTAACGATTTCAATTTTGAAAATAAAAAGGCATTAATCAGAGTCGATTTTAATGTGCCGTTAGACGAAAATTTTAATGTAACAGATAACACGAGAATCGTTTCTGCAAAACCAACAATTATTAAGGTTTTGGAAGATGGGGGAAGTTGTATTTTAATGTCGCATTTAGGTCGTCCAAAAGGCGTTCAGGATGAGTTTTCTTTAAAGCATATTGTAGATGAAGTTTCTGAAATTATTGGTGTAACCGTAAAATTTGTTCCAGAATGTGTAGGACCTGTAGCTGAAGAAGCTGCGAAAAACTTACAACCGGGAGAAGTTTTATTATTGGAAAACTTACGTTATCACGGTGAAGAAACCAAAGGTGATTTAGGTTTTTCTGAACAACTTGCAAAACTTGGAGATATTTATGTAAAT
This sequence comes from Formosa sp. S-31, assembly GCF_051172795.1. Taxonomy (NCBI): domain Bacteria; kingdom Pseudomonadati; phylum Bacteroidota; class Flavobacteriia; order Flavobacteriales; family Flavobacteriaceae; genus Formosa; species Formosa sp. S-31. The sequence continues at coordinate 752,638 of NZ_JAENDK010000008.1, read as the reverse complement.
GATGCTTTTGGTACTGCTCACAGAGCACATGCTTCAACAACTATTGTAGCACAGTTTTTCCCTGAAAATAAATGCTTCGGATATTTATTAGCTCAGGAAATCGATAGTATTAAAAAAGTTATGGAAACTGGAGAAAAACCTGTTTTAGCGGTTTTAGGAGGAGCAAAAGTATCTTCGAAAATTACCATTATCGAAAATATTTTAGACAAGGTGGATCACTTGATTATAGGTGGAGGTATGACCTTTACTTTTATAAAAGCTCAAGGGGGCCAAGTAGGAGATTCTATTTGTGAAGATGATAAAATGGATTTGGCTCTGGATATTTTAAAACAGGCTAAGGAAAAAGGTGTTAAGGTGCATATTCCTGTAGATGTAGTTGCTGCAAATGCATTTAGTAACGATGCCGAAACTCAGATTGTGGATGTTACGGCTATTCCTGATGGATGGCAAGGTTTAGATGCCGGACCAAAATCTATAGAAAACTTTAAAAAGGTTGTAATGGAATCTAAAACCATTTTATGGAACGGACCATTAGGCGTGTTCGAATTACCAACCTTTGCTAAAGGAACAATTGCGTTAGGAGATGCTATTGCAGATGCTACTAAAGCGGGAGCCTTTTCTTTAGTTGGAGGAGGAGATTCTGTTGCTGCTGTAAAACAATTTGGTTTCGAAGAAAAAGTGAGTTATGTAAGTACAGGTGGAGGTGCTATGTTAGAAAGTTTGGAAGGAAAAACTTTACCTGGAATTGCAGCTATTTTAAGCTAAAACAACATTTTAATAACGTAAATACAAGAGTTTTATAACTTTAACTTTCTTTTTCAGTTTAAAAACACGAATTTAGCCGCGAGGACGTTAATACCCCAAATGGTTAATAAATGAAGAAGCGACTGAGTATTTTCACATTAGGTGTGGCCATGCTACATGTAAGTGTGTCTTTTGCGCAGGATTCTTTGGCTGTAAAGGCCCAAGACTCGTTAAAAGTAGAACAAGTACAATCAAAACGATTATTAGAAGATGAATTAGTTTCGGGAGAAAAATATGTGATAGATACCATTATAGATGGTCAGACCTATTATAAACCCGAAAGTATTAAACCTGTAGTAGATTCTTTAAGTGTAAAAAACATTCAGGACCATGCCTATACGGCTGCGATAGATAAGCAATGGCTTGAAGAATTATACAGTAATACCTTATACGACACGATTTATGAATCGGTGGCAGAACTAACGTTTGAAGATATAGAGTATCCGGAGTTAAACACGGATACTCTTAAAAAACGTTTACTCGAATTAGATGCGAAGACGCCTTTTAATGTGGCATATAATCCTTCTCTGGAAAGTGTTATTAAATCGTATTTAAAAAATCGTCGTAAGACTTTACAAAAGCTTATGATGCTAAGTGAGTATTACTTTCCTATGTTCGAACGCGAACTCGATAATTACGATTTACCTTTAGAAATTAAGTATCTGGCGATTGTAGAGTCTGCATTAAAGCCAAGAGCAAAATCGAGAGTGGGAGCTACAGGTCTTTGGCAGTTTATGTTTTCTACAGGAAAATTATATGGTTTGGATGTAAGTAGTTATGTTGATGAACGAAGCGATCCTTTAAAATCGACAGAAGCTGCTGCAAAATATCTATCAAAACTTTACGAAATTTTTGGCGACTGGGATCTGGCTTTAGCTGCATATAACTCCGGACCAGGAAATGTTACAAAAGCGATAAGACGTTCTGGGGGGTATGAAAATTACTGGAATATAAGAATGTTTTTACCAAGGGAAACCGCAGGTTATTTACCTGCGTTTTTGGCAACCATGTATATTTTTGAAAATGCTGAAGAATTAGGGTTCAGTAAAGCAAAGCCTGAGTTTGCTTACATGGAAACTGATACGCTTCATGTGAAACAAATGATCACTTTAGATCAGGTTTCTGAAGTTACAGGAGTAGCAATAGAAGAGCTTCAGTTTTTAAATCCGTCGTATAAACTGGATATCATCCCATACATAAAAGATGAAAATTATACGTTGCGTTTACCGGTTCATGCCATTGGTCCGTTTGTGGCTAATGAAGAGTTGATTTACGCTTTTGCTAAGGCTGAATTTGACAAGCGTGAAAAACCATTACCTCAGTTTTTCGAATCGGAATCTAAAACAAGATATACCGTGCGTTCGGGTGATTATCTGGGACGTATAGCCCGAAAATTTGGAGTTAGGGTGAGCCAGATTAAACAATGGAATGGCTTACGCAGTAATAATTTAAGAATTGGGCAACGTTTAACGATTTATCCTCGAAATGCAAATGTAGTAGCGTCAAAACAAAACACATCGCTAGCGTCTTCATCAGCTTCAAAATCATCAGAATCTGGGGAAGAAAAACATTATGTTGTTAAAAAAGGTGACTCTTTATGGAGCATTGCACAAAAACATTCTGGAATTTCTGTTCAAAATATAAAAGATTGGAACGATATTAGTGGTAGTAATTTAAAACCGGGAATGACCTTAAAATTATTTAAGGGATAAATCTTTTTAAAAACTAAACTATTATGCGTAAAATTTTCTTTTTTCTTTCGGCTGTTGTGCTATTAAGCAGCTGTAATGGTGGAAATCAATCACCACAATCCTTATTACCGGAATCTTCGGGTAATATTAATAACTTATCTGTAGTAGTAAGTAATGAATTATGGCAGGGCAATGTGGGTGAAGCGATTAGAAATGTATTAGCTTCTCCAGTAGATGGGTTGCCGCAAGACGAGCCATTATTTGCGTTAAACCAGATACCACCACAGGTATTCTCTGGTTTTGCTACTAAAAACAGAACGGTATTAAAAATAGAGGAAGGACCAAATAAAGAAGCAGGTGTTAAAATAGCTAAAAACGTATTTGCATTACCGCAAAGAGTGGTTTTAGTTTCCGGGACATCAGATTCAGAGATTATTTCGCAGTTAGAAGCTAATCAGCAAAAAATTATCGAAGCCTTTAAAAATGAGGAATTAAAAGAAAAACAGCGTAGAATAAATTTATCTCCTTTAAAAATAGAAGGACTTGAATCCGATTTAGGACTTAAGTTAAACGTACCCAGTGCTTATAGAATAGCCAAACACGAAGGAAAGTTTTTTTGGTTGAGAAAGGATATTACAACAGGTACTCAGAATATCATGATTTATGAGTTGCCGCTTAATGCCTTAAAGCATAATGATAGCCTGGTAAATCAAATTATTAAAATTAGAGATTCTATCGGGCAAGTACATATTCCGGGACCAACAGAAGGCACCTATATGATTACAGAAAAGGCTTATGCACCGTATTTATTTCATACAACCATAGATGATAAACCGACGGTTGAAACGAAAGGAATCTGGGATGTTAAAAATGCTTTTATGTCCGGTCCATTTGTAAACTATATGATAGAAGATAAAGCTAATAACCGATTAGTTGTTATTGAAGGATTCACCTTTGCTCCTTCAGTTTCTAAACGTGATTATGTTTTTGAACTGGATGCTATAATGAAATCGGTTAAAATAGAATAAATATTCTTATTTAAATCGCATAAAAAAAGCCAACAATTTTAGTTGGCTTTTTTATATTAAGGGATATAAAATTTATTCTTTTTTATCTTTCTCGTCTTCTTTGGTAGCATCTTTAAACTCTTTAATACCGCTACCAAGCCCCTTCATAAGTTCTGGTATTTTCTTACCGCCAAATAATAATAAAATGGCTAGCGCAATTATAATATATTGCCAGGCTCCAATAACTAAAAATATTCCTAAAGAAATCATACTATTAAATGTTTAAGTTACAAAGGTAATAATTAAACTTTAATATAACCGTTTTCATATCAACTTTAAGTAAACTTGAAGGCTTAGTGATATAAAATTATTTAATTTTGTTTTACAATGGAATCAGGAAAAAAGAAAAACAAAAAAATAGCTAAAAAATTACTGCATAAGTACCGTTTGGTTATTTTAAACGAAGATACCTTCGAGGAACGACTGTCATTTAAACTTACACGATTAAATGTATTTGTAGTCTTGTCTTTACTAAGTATTTTTTTAATAACAGCAACTACCTTTTTAATCGCCTTTACACCTTTAAGAGAGTATATTCCGGGATATTCATCAGCAGCATTAAAAAAGAAAGCTACAGAGTTAACTTATAAAACCGATTCGTTGCAACAGGTCGTGTATAATAATGAGCAATATTACGCTTCGATTAAAAAGGTACTTCAGGGTGAGGTAAGTGCACGAGATGTACATAAGGATTCCATTATAGCAGCAACAAAATTAGAGGCAAGTCAGGTAGATTTTAATCCGACCAAAGCCGATTCTATTTTAAGAGAAAAAGTAGATAAGGAGGATAAATACAATTTATTTGAGTCAGCCACATCGGCAGCCAATTTTATATTATTTCCGCCGGTTAGAGGTGAAATAAGTGAACCTTACAACGTAAAGGATAAACATTACGCTGTAGATATTGTGGTTGCTAAAGATACTCCTGTTAAAGCGACTGCCGATGGTCGTGTAATATTTGCAGAATGGACCTCGGAAACTGGTTTTGTTATTATTTTAGAACATAGTTACGGACTGATTTCTGTATATAAACACAATACATTATTAATAAAATCTCAGGGAGATTTAGTTAAGGCGGGAGAAGTTATTGCTACGGCCGGAAATACCGGCGAATATACTACCGGCCCGCATTTGCATTTTGAACTGTGGAGCGATGGCTATCCTATAAATCCAATTAATTTTATCGATTTTAAATAATATGTCTATAAAAGCAGCTTTATCCAAGCCTTTTGCCAAATATATAAACTATACCATTCAGAAATGGGCAAAGGCTCCTGTAGCAACTCAGGAAAATGTTTTCAAGCAACTGATTTCTGAAGCAAAAAATACGCAGTTTGGTAAAGATCATGGTTTTAATACAATAAAGACATATCAGGATTTTACAGCCCGCGTACCGGTTAGAGATTATGAGGATTTAAAACCTTATGTTGAGCGCGTGGTTGAAGGTGAAGAAGACATACTTTGGAAAGGAAAGCCTTTATATTTTGCAAAAACTTCAGGTACTACATCTGGTGCTAAATATATTCCAATAACCAAGGAAAGTATGCCTACGCATATCGATGCGGCCAGAAATGCCATATTGATGTATATCTATGAAACGGGTAAAACTGATTTTGTTGATGGTAAAATGATTTTTTTGCAAGGTAGCCCGGAACTAGAAAAGAAGAATGGGGTTAATTTAGGTCGGCTTTCTGGAATTGTAGCTCATTATGTCCCTAAATATCTCCAGAAAAACAGATTGCCAAGTTGGGAAACGAATTGTATTGAAGACTGGGAAACCAAAGTGGATGCTATTGTTGATGAAACCCTACCTGAAAATATGACTATAATATCCGGAATTCCTTCCTGGGTACAAATGTATTTCGAGAAAATTCAGCATAAAACAGGAAAACAGGTGGGAGATGTTTTTAAGAATTTTAATCTGTTTATTTTCGGTGGTGTTAATTATGAGCCTTATCGCGCTAAATTCGAAAACTTAATAGGAAGGAAAGTTGATAGTATAGAGCTGTATCCCGCAAGTGAAGGTTTTTTTGCGTTTCAGGATAGTCAGAATGAAAAGGGCATGTTACTGCAATTAAATTCAGGTATATTTTATGAGTTTATTAAAGCAGATGAGTTCTTTGAAGAAAAACCTAAGCGCATTACAATTAAAGATGTCGAACCTGGTGTAAATTATGTAATGATTATTTCATCTACAGCAGGTTTATGGGCTTATAATATTGGAGATACCGTAGCATTTACTTCGGTAAAACCGTATCGTGTGGTTGTAACAGGACGGATAAAACATTTTATTTCAGCTTTTGGAGAACATGTAATTGGTAAAGAGGTTGAACAGGCAATGGAAGAAGCAACGGCGGATACAGAGACAAGAATTTCAGAATTTACTGTTGCCCCTCAAATAACTCCGGAAAGTGGATTGCCATATCACGAATGGTTTGTAGAGTTTGAAAATGAACCAGAAAATATTGCTCATCTGGTTAAAAATCTAGATGAAGCACTTCAGAAACAAAACAGCTATTATTTCGATTTAATTCAAGGACATGTACTGCAACCTTTAAAAATTACTCCAATTAAAAAAGGGGGCTTTCAGGATTATATGAAGTCTATAGGAAAACTCGGGGGACAAAACAAGATACCAAGGTTGTCGAATGACAGGAAAATAGCAGATAGCCTCTATCAGCTCAAAGTAACAAAATAGTATTATATTAGCGTGCTAAAATGTGTGTATGAGTAATAATAAACTTCATGAGAGGACGAGAGCACAGGAAAGCTCTGGAGCTATAGAGCGCATGTATATTACCATGAGGCATTTATTTAATCGCGGATTTTATAAGCCCATGGGTGTTTCTGGTGAAACCTTAAGAGAAGCTTTGTTACTTTTACGTCCGGAAATTTACGGCTCAATAGCAGATGAAAAAGCTGAGTTGGAAGGTCTTTTGTATGTTATGGACAGATTGCCATACGGTATAGAAGAATGTCGGTTTATAAATTTAACCAGCGATGAAGGGTATATAAATTCACATTTTAAACCAATAATTCCTCCAAAACGCCGTCGTAACTGTTACAGAATAGACGATGAGCAAATGAATATTGAGATTACCAGAGGAAGATCTGAAATCTATGATATTTTAACGCACTTAACTTTTCTTTTTATTGAATCTCATAAAATTAGTAAACGTGTTATTGTTGATGAAGAAGGAACAACATCAAGAGACTGGGTTAAATTAGAAAAGCTGGTTCTTGAAAGTAAAAAAATAACGCAACAAGAACGCGAAGTTGCAATTACACATACAGCTAATATTTTAGGGAGAACCTTTAGTGAAATTACTGGTGTTTACAATAGTTTTTCTACACCAGAACGCCCGGAGCGCTTTTTACATATTGTTTATTGGCTAGGGAAACTGGCTATAGATGAACAAGTAAATAATCACAAACGTACCGTAAGTTTTAGTCCTATGCTTAGAGAACGTTTAGGGCATCATATACATGGAGAAATTTGGGCTAATAATATAAAAGAAATTTTATATAAAAATAATCTTTTAGATCGCCCAATTCATGTTATAAGTGCTAATATGCATAGTGTTATGAATGCGCTATTTGCACCTAACGCCTTAAAAACTCTGGTAAACAAGAAGGACATATTCGAAGTTTATGAGGCCATAAGTCAAAGTGAAAATACAGCTTTTAGACAAAAAGTTAATAAAGAGGCATTGCAGAAGGGGATGATTTTTGTTGAAGATACTTCGGGAACCAATATTGATGTTCAGATTTTTGATACTAAGAAAATCGATTTCTCCAAAACAGATTTGAAATGTGATGTTGAAAAAATAAACGAGGAGGCTCCGGTAATTTTAGTTATGGATTATGCGTTTGGAGAACAGGCGTATGAAACTATGGATGAACTTTTAAAACCATACATAGTTGGAGAAAATAAAGTGCATTTAAAAGTTGATTCCGTTTCCATAATGGGGAAAGCCGGTATATTAGAAGGGGTAAAAGGCGATATTATGATTCCTTCTGCTCATATCTTTGAAGGTACAGCAGATAATTATCCGTTTAAAAATGAACTTTGTAAGTCCGATCTGGATGATAATGGTATAGATGTTTTTGAAGGTGCTATGATTACGGTTTTGGGAACCTCACTTCAGAATAAGGACATCTTAAAGTTTTTTTATACTTCTACCTGGAATGTTATTGGGTTAGAAATGGAAGGGGCACACTATCAAAAGGCTATTCAGTCGGCATCTAAAGTAAGAGGAAATATAGGAACAGACGTAAAAGTGAGATATGCCTATTATGCCAGTGATAATCCGTTGGAAACCGGAAGTACTTTAGCTTCGGGAGGCTTGGGAACCACAGGAGTAAAACCTACTTATTTAATAACTAGAAAAATTTTAGAACAGATTTTTAATTAATTTCAATGAATACAAACCTGCCAAACCAATCTAACTTACCACCAAACCAACAAAACTCTTCAGAAGAAGTCGATTTAATAGTCTTATTTAATTATATAGGGAAAGGGTTTTCTAACTTTTTCAATTTTATAGGAAGGTTGTTTAAGGGGCTTTTTAAGGCATTTATTTATACTTTAAAACCGATTGTTAATTACGCAAAGATTTTTGCTATAGTTATGGCTGTTTTGGCTTTAATAGGGTTTTTTGTTGATAAGAAAAGACCTGTTGTATATAGTTCTTCTATGTTGGTTAAACCGTATTATGATTCCAAATATCAGTTGGTAAATAATATAGATTACTATAATTCGCTTTTAGAAAATGAAGATTATACAAATATTTCCAGAATATTTGGTGTAGACGAAAACACAGCTAAATCCATAAAGTATTTTGAAGTAGAACCTGGACCAGAATCAGAATCAGATCGTTTATTAGAGTATGAAGAATTTTTATCGTCTGCAGATTCTGCAACAGCTAATAATTTTACTTACGAGAAGTATTTAGAGGGGAGAGATATTTATTCATCTAAAATTTTTAAAATTAATGTCGAAGCATTAAAGAATAATATATTTCAAAATTTAGAAAAAGGATTAAGTACAACGTTTGAGAATAAATATTCGCAGACTTTAATGAAAAAGAAGAATCAATTATTAGAGTTTCAAGAGAAAAATTTATACGGTTCTTTAAGTAAAATTGACTCCTTGCAAAAGGTTTATATATCTGTTTTAGAGGAAGAATCGAAGTCTCAATCGAGAAAAGGAGTAACAATTGGAGATGGATTGACATTTGAAAAAGATAAGTCTGTAACCAAAGAATACGAATTATTTAATAGAGAAGTCCAGTTAAGACATCAACTAGTGGAGCTGGAAGAAGAACGATTGAAAGAAGATGTTTTATTTGATGTTGTATCAGGTTTTCAGGAAGTAGGTTATAAATCATCTAAAATTTATAAAAGATATTTATTGGTTTTACCAATACTCGGATTTATAATTTTCTATGTATTAATTGCAGCATCAAAAATCTTTAAATTTATAAAAAGCTATGAAGGATAACACTTCAATTTTAGTAACCGGTGGAGCAGGTTTTATTGGCTCTAATTTTATTACTTATTTTTTAGAAGAAAATCAAGATATTCATATTGTTAACCTGGATAAATTAACTTATGCCGGAGATGTAGCCAATCTTTTGGAGGTTAAAGATAACTCTAATTACACATTTGTAGAAGGGGATATTTGTGATCGTGCATTAATTGAAGATTTATTTGAAAAATATAATTTTTCTGGAGTAATTCATTTTGCTGCAGAATCTCATGTAGATAATTCTATTAAAAATCCTGATGCTTTTATTCAGACTAATATTTTTGGAACCTTCAACTTAATTGATGTTGCTAAAAAGTATTGGATGAATGGTCCTTTTGAATTTAAAGAAGGGTGTGAAAATAATAAGTTTCATCATATTTCTACAGATGAAGTATATGGAACTTTGGGTGAAACCGGTTTGTTTTTAGAATCTACACCGTATGCACCTAATAGTCCATATAGTGCTTCGAAAGCTTCTTCTGATTTTGTTGTAAGAAGTTACTTTCATACTTATGGAATGAATGTGTTAACGACAAATTGTTCGAATAACTACGGACCAAAACAGCACGATGAAAAATTAATTCCAACCATTATACGTAAAGCCTTATCGGGTGAAGAAATTCCTATTTATGGCGATGGTAAAAATATCCGAGACTGGTTATATGTGTTAGATCACTGTAAAGGGATTGCATTAGTTTATGAAAATGGGGTGTTTGGTGAAACTTACAATGTTGGAGGAAGAAATGAACGTGATAACCTGTATATAGCCAATACCATTTGTGGTATTCTGGATGCTATCGAACCAAAAGAAGAGTCTTATACTAAGCAAATTACTTTTGTTAAAGATCGTGCGGGACACGATTTTCGCTATGCTATTGATGCTACAAAATTAGAAAATGAATTAGGATGGAAGGCTGACGAAAATTTTGAATCGGGTATTAAGAAAACCATTGAATGGTATATCAATAAATATAAAAATTAATTATGAAAGGAATTATTTTAGCCGGAGGGTCAGGTACCAGACTGCATCCGCTAACATTATCAGTAAGTAAGCAATTAATGCCTATTTACGATAAACCCATGATTTACTACCCATTGTCTACTTTAATGTATGCCGGTATAAAGGAAATTTTAATCATTTCCACTCCGAAGGATTTACCCTTATTTAAGGATTTACTTGGAGACGGAAAGAAATTTGGATGCCGTTTTGAATATGCCGTTCAGGAACACCCTAATGGGCTTGCAGAAGCATTTGTTATTGGATCGGATTTTATAGGTGATGATAAAGTGGCTTTAATTTTAGGTGATAATATATTTTATGGAACTGGGTTAGCCAACTTATTACAGGCAAATAACGACCCAGAAGGAGGTATTATTTATGCCTATAGAGTTCATGACCCTGAACGCTATGGAGTAGTGGATTTTGATGAAGAAGGACATGCAATTTCAATTGAAGAAAAACCTGTAAACCCAAAGTCCAATTATGCAGTACCAGGTATTTATTTTTACGATAATTCTGTGGTTGAAATTGCTAAAAATATTAAACCAAGTCACCGTGGAGAATTAGAAATAACCGATGTTAATAAGGTTTATTTGGAGCAAGGTAAATTAAATGTTAGTATTTTGGATCGAGGAACAGCGTGGTTAGATACAGGAACATTTCAGTCTTTAATGCAGGCATCGCAATTTGTTGAGGTTATTGAAGAACGTCAGGGATTGAAAATAGGTTCTATAGAAGCAGCAGCATATGAAATGGGCTATATTTCTGCAGAAGAATTTGAAGCCTTGGCTCAACCATTACTAAAGAGTGGTTACGGGAAAAATTTATTGGGATTATTAAATAAAAAATAATGAAAGTTACAGAAACAAAATTAAAAGATTGTTTTGTTATAGAACCCCAAGTGTTTGGTGACAAAAGAGGGTATTTCTTGGAAACTTTTAATGCTCTTAAATTTAAAGAATTAACTAAACAAGATGTAACTTTTGTGCAGGATAATGAATCTTTTTCATCTAGAGGAGTATTACGAGGACTTCATTATCAAACAGGAGAACATGCTCAGGCAAAATTGGTTCGTGTAGTTAAAGGAGAAGTTTTAGATGTGGCTGTAGATTTAAGAGAAAACTCACCAACTTTTGGTCAACACGTTACTGTTAAATTAACAGAAGACAATAAAAAACAATTATTCGTGCCACGAGGATTTGCTCATGGTTTTGTTGTTTTGAGCGAGACTGCAATTTTTTCATATAAATGTGATAATTTTTATAATAAGGATTCAGAAGGCGGGATTATTTATAATGATAAAACTTTAAATATCGATTGGGAAATTGATGAAAGCGAAATGTTGATTTCCGAAAAAGATATGGTTTTACCAACTTTAGAAAATGCTTTTGTATGATAAACGTTTTAGTGACCGGAGGAAACGGACAATTAGCGGCATGCATAAAAGATGTTACTAAAGAAATTAACCTCGTAAAATGTATTTATACGGACTCTGAAGACTTGGATATTACAGCTGAGGACAAGGTAAACCAATATTTTAAGGACAATAAAATTGATTGGGTTATTAATTGTGCGGCTTATACAGCTGTAGATAAGGCAGAATCTGAGATGGAATTGGCAGTTAAAGTCAATAAGAATGGAGCAAAACATTTAGCAATCGCTTGTAAGAACCATAAAGCAAAACTTATACATATATCTACAGATTTCGTATTTGATGGAAAGTCGTCTAGTTTGTATAAAGAAACAGACGAAGTAAATCCTTTAGGGGTTTATGGTTTAACCAAATTGCAGGGAGAACAGGAAATTCAAAATTATTGTGAAGAATTTTTCATTTTCAGAACATCCTGGTTGTATTCAGAACATGCTAATAACTTCATGAAAACCATGTTGAAGCTGGCTGAAAGCAGAACTGAGTTAAAAGTTGTGGCAGATCAAATTGGTACACCGACTTATGCTACAGATTTAGCTGAAGTTATGCTGAAAATCATTTTAGAAGATAATTCTAAATATGGATTATATCATTATAGTAATGAAGGTGTTGCAAGTTGGTACGACTTTGCTTACGCAATTTTTGAATTAGGAAAAACTTCCATACATTTATACCCTATTAAATCAGTAGAGTATCCTACACCGGCCGAGCGGCCTAAGTTTAGCGTTATGGATAAGTCGAAAATAAAAGAAACTTTTAAACTAGAAATTCCTTATTGGAGAGATAGTTTAAAGCACGCTATTAACAAATTATAAAATATGAATAACCTATTACAAACCGCCATAGAAGCTTCGATTAAAGCAGGAGAGGTGATAATGCAAGTGTATAATACACCTTTTGATGTTGAATTGAAAGATGATAAATCACCTTTAACTGAAGCTGACAAAAAAGCTAATGATATCATTAATTCGTTTTTAATTCCAACAGAATTACCCATAATTAGTGAAGAAAATAAGCAGACTGATTTTACAATACGGAAAACATGGGATACCTGTTGGGTTGTTGACCCCGTTGATGGAACTAAAGAGTTTATAAAACGTAATGGTGAGTTTACAGTAAATATAGCCTTAGTAGAGGCAGGAGTCCCTGTTTTAGGTGTTATTTATGTACCTGCAGTTCATACCTTGTATTATGCCGATGTAAAAAATCAGAAAGCATTTAAAGCAGTATTAAACGCTCATGAATTTTCTATGGATTTTATAATTGAAAATTCTAAAGTACTAGAACCTAAAGAAGCTAATTCTGATTTAGTACAGGTTGTCGGAAGTCGTTCTCATATGAGTCAGGAGACTTTAGATTTTGTAGATACACTTAAGGAAAAGGGTAGTGAAGTTGAAATTGTATCTAAAGGTAGTTCTTTAAAATTCTGTTTGGTGGCAGAAGGGCAGGCAGACGTATACCCAAGATTTGCTCCAACCATGGAATGGGATACAGCTGCAGGTCAGGCTATTTGTAATGCAGTCGGTATAGAAGTAATCTCTAAGGAAACAGATAAGCCCTTATTGTATAACAAAGAGAATTTATTAAACCCTTGGTTTTTAGTGTCTAAATAATGCAGGATAATTCAAGAAAAAGGCATATTGCAAAGGCGATAACCTGGAGAATTGTAGGTACTATAGATACCATAATTTTGTCCTGGTTAATTTCTGGTGACCCGCTTACCGGACTTAAAATAGGTTTTGCTGAGGTGGCTACTAAAATGCTTTTGTATTATTTACATGAGCGTGCCTGGTTTAAGGTACCCATGCCGGAAAGTAATAAGCGTCATTTGCTAAAAACAGTAACCTGGCGAATGGTAGGAACCCTAGATACTATGACTCTGGCCTGGTTAATTTCCGGAGATCCGCTTGTCGGATTAAAAGTTGGTTTTACAGAGGTTTTAACTAAAATGTTCTTCTATTATTTACACGAAAAGGCATGGTATAAAATTAACTACGGCCTTGAAAACAGAAAAGTACACGACTAATGAAAGAGAATATTATACCACACGATTATCAGATATCTAGAGGTGATCGTAGAAATAAAAATGCACATAATTCCTTTTTGCTTTGGTTTACAGGACTCTCGGGTTCTGGTAAATCGACTATAGCCAATGTTGTAGAGCAGAAATTATTCGAGAAGGGAGTAAAAACCTATACACTTGACGGTGATAATATTCGTAAAGGAATTAATAGCGATTTAACTTTTGCACCAGAAGATCGTACAGAAAATATTAGGAGAATAGCCGAAATTTCTAATCTGATGATTGATGCCGGAGTGGTTACTCTGGCTGCTTTTGTGTCTCCTTATAAAAAAGATAGGCTAAATATTAAAAACATAGTTAAAGATGATAACTTTGTTGAAATCTATATAAATACCAGTGTAGAGGAATGTGAACGCCGTGATGTAAAAGGTCTTTATAAAAAAGCAAGAGCTGGAGAAATTAAGAACATGACAGGTATTTCAGCTCCTTATGAAGCTCCAGAAAATCCGGATATTGAAATTAAAACAGAAGAAGTGTCTATAGAGGACGCTGCAAATAAAATAGTAGAATATATATTACCCAAATTAAAAATATAAAGCGATGAGTAGTAAGTATTATTTAAATTATTTAGACGAATTAGAAAGTGAAGCAATATTTGTCTTGAGAGAAGTGTGGGCGCAGTTCCAGAATCCTGTAATCTTGTTTTCAGGAGGTAAAGATTCTATTGTAGTTACACATTTAGCCAAAAAGGCATTTTATCCTTCAAAAATACCATTCGCTTTAATGCATGTGGATACAGGGCATAACTTCCCTGAAACTATAAAATTCAGAGATGATATCATTAAGGATTTAGGTGTAAATTTAATTGTGGGTTCGGTACAGGAATCTATTGATGAAGGTCGTGTTGCAGAAGAAAAGGGTAAAAATGCAACGCGTAATGCACTTCAAATTACTACGCTTTTAGATGCTATAGAATCTAATAAAATAGATTGTGCTATAGGAGGAGGAAGACGTGACGAGGAAAAGGCAAGAGCTAAGGAACGTTTCTTCTCTCATCGTGATGATTTTGGACAATGGGATCCTAAAAACCAACGTCCGGAACTTTGGAATATTTTTAATGGTAAACATTTTGAAGGAGAGCATTTCAGAGCGTTTCCAATTAGTAACTGGACAGAAATGGATGTTTGGAACTATATTAAAAGAGAAAATATCGATATTCCTTCTCTATATTTCGCACACGAGCGTGAAGTAGTTTGGAGACAAGATGCATGGATTCCAAATTCAGAATTTTTAGTGTTGGAAGAGCATGAAGAAGTAGTTACTAAGAAAATTAGATTTAGAACCTTGGGAGATATTACCATTACAGGTGGTATAGAATCAGATGCAGATACTTTGGAGAAAATTGCTGATGAGGTTTCTGGTATGCGCCAAACGGAGCGTGGTAACAGAAGCGATGATAAGCGATCTGAATCTGCAATGGAGGACAGAAAACGTCAGGGATACTTTTAAATTAACTATTAATCATTTAAGAATACGTACATATGTTAGATAATAACCAATTATTAAGATTTACAACTGCAGGAAGTGTAGACGATGGAAAGAGTACCTTAATTGGTCGTTTATTATACGATTCAAAATCTATTTTCGAAGATCAGTTACAAGCTATAGAAAACACCAGTAAGAAAAAAGGACATGAAGGTGTAGATTTAGCGTTGTTTACGGACGGTTTAAGAGACGAACGTGAGCAAGGAATTACCATAGATGTAGCTTACAGATATTTTACAACACCAAAGCGTAAATTCATTATAGCAGATACTCCTGGACATATTCAGTATACCCGAAATATGGTTACAGGAGCTTCTACAGCCAATGCAGCTATAATTTTAGTAGATGCACGTCATGGTGTAATTGAACAAACAAAAAGACATTCATTTATAGCGTCTTTATTACAAATTCCACATGTAATTGTGTGTATAAATAAAATGGATTTGGTGGATTATTCTGAAGAGGCCTATAATAAGGTTATTGAGGAGTTTGAAGAGTTTTCATCAAAGCTATTGGTTAAAGATGTTAGATTTATCCCTATTAGTGCATTAAATGGAGATAATGTAGTAAATCGTTCAGAGTATATGGACTGGTATCAGGGAGCTCCATTATTACACACTTTGGAAACCATGCACATAGCGAGTGATGTAAATAAAATTGATGCACGTTTTCCGGTACAAACTGTTTTAAGACCACAAAACGAATCTCACAGAGATTACCGTGGGTATGCAGGGCGTTTGGCCAGTGGAATTTTAAGAGTAGGAGATGAGGTAACTGTCATGCCTTCTGGTTTTACATCTAAAATAAAGTCGATAGATACTTTAGATGCCAGTTTAGAAGAAGCTTTCGCTCCAATGTCAGTTTCAATTACATTAGAAGATGATATTGATATTAGCCGCGGAGATATGATTGTGAAATCTAATAACAAACCGGAAGCGTCTCAGGATGTAGAAGTGATGTTATGTTGGTTGAATAATGTGCCGGCTAAGCCAAGAGCGAAATATAGTATACGTCATACCTCTAACGAGCAGAAGGCTATGATTAAAGAAGTGGTTTACAAATATGATATCAATACCTTAGATCGAAATACAGACGATAAGGATTTAAAAATGAATGATATTTCCAGAGTTAAAATCCGTACCACCAAGCCTTTAATGTGTGATCCATACAGAGAAAACAGAACTACAGGAAGTATTATCTTAATTGATGATGACACTAATGAAACTGTAGCAGCAGGAATGATAGTGTAAATATCTTTGTTTACAGAATTTTAATAGTATTTTTGCGTTTTTATATTGAAAAAGTAATTATTCAAAATTACTGTCCTCAAGTTTAAACATGAAGAAAAAAATACTAATTATATTTGGAACTCGGCCAGAAGCCATAAAAATGGCGCCATTGGCAAAAGCTTTTTTATCTCAAAATGAAGTGTTTGATACAAAGGTTTGTATAACCGCTCAACATAGGGAAATGTTGGATCAAGTACTTCATTTTTTTGAGATAGTTCCTGATTTTGATTTAGATATTATGAAGCCTAATCAAAATCTATACGGTTTAACCGCAGACATAATCAATGATTTAAAGCCTGTTTTAGAACAATTCCATCCAGATTATGTTTTTGTGCATGGTGATACTACCACTACCATGGCAACCAGTATTGCTGGTTTTTATTCCGGTGCAAAAGTTTGCCATGTTGAAGCAGGTTTGAGAACGTTCAACTTGCAATCGCCTTTTCCAGAAGAAATGAATAGATCGGTAACAGGTGTAATCTCTAATTTTCATTTTGCGCCTACGGCTAACTCAAAGCAAAATTTATTAAAGGAAAATAAAAAAGATTCATCTATAATTGTTACAGGTAATACTGTTATTGATGCTTTGTTGTTTAGTGTTAATAAAGTGAATTCTTCAACATTTATCGATAAAGAGATAGATTATTTAAACAGCGAAGTTATTGATACTTCTAAGAAAATTATATTGGTTACTGGTCATAGAAGAGAAAATCATGGTCAAGGATTTCAGAATATTTGTGAAGCATTAAAGGAAATAGCATTACAACATCCAAATTATCAAATAATTTATCCCGTTCATTTAAATCCTAATGTTCAAGCTCCAGTTTATGAATTGTTATCAGGTGTAACAAATATTAAATTAGTAGCACCATTATCTTATCCATCATTTGTTTGGTTGATGGAAAAATCTTATTTAATAATTACAGATAGTGGAGGTGTACAAGAAGAAGCGCCTAGTTTGGGAAAGCCAGTTTTAGTTATGAGAGATACTACTGAAAGACCAGAAGCTGTAGCTGCGGGAACAGTAATTTTGGTTGGTACAGATAAATCAAAAATCATAGCGGAAACCAATAAATTAATTAATGATAATGATATTTATATATCTATGAGTACTCGTCATAACCCTTATGGAGATGGACAGGCAAGTAACCGAATAGTAGATTATATTAAAAATTTAAAGTAGAGAATGAAACAACCAGAAGTTGTAATGATTGGTTTAGGTTACATAGGTTTGCCTACAGCAGCTTTAATCGCACAAAACAAAATTAAAGTTCATGGAGTAGATATAAACTCTAAGGTGGTAGAGACAATTAATGCAGGAAAAATTCATATAGTAGAACCTGAATTAGATTTAGCAGTTGCCAAAGCGGTAAAAGGGGGCTATTTAGCTGCAGATACCTTTCCTGTAATGGCGAATACTTATTTGATAGTAGTTCCTACACCATTTAAGGGTAAAAATGAACCAGATATTTCCTTTGTTGAAGCTGCAACCAAGTCTATAATTTCATTGTTAAAAGAAGATGATTTATATATTATAGAATCTACGTCTCCTGTTGGAACAACAGAGAAAATGATGGATTTAATTTATTCTGAAAGACCAGAATTAAGAGACAAAATTAACATCGCATATTGCCCAGAACGTGTTTTGCCTGGGAATGTAATGTATGAATTGGTTAACAATGACCGTGTTATTGGTGGGGTAGATGATAAATCTACAGAAAAAGCTATAGCTTTTTATAAACAGTTTATAAAGGGGGATTTACATAAAACGAATGCACGAACTGCAGAGATGTGTAAGTTGGTAGAAAATTCTTCTCGAGATGTTCAAATTGCATTTGCTAATGAATTATCACTGATTTGTGATAAGGCGGATATAAATGTTTGGGAGCTTATAGAGTTAGCAAATAAACATCCAAGAGTAAATATCCTTCAACCAGGATGTGGAGTTGGAGGGCATTGTATTGCTGTCGATCCGTATTTTATTGTTGCTGAGTACCCAATGGAATCTAAAATTATTGGAAAAGCTAGGGAAATAAATAATTATAAATCTTTTTGGTGTGCAGAAAAAGTTCAAACTGCTAAACTCGAATTTGAGTTGAAAAATGGAAGAAAACCAAGTATAGCTTTAATGGGCTTAGCATTTAAGCCAGATATAGACGATTTAAGAGAGTCACCTGCTAAATATATAGCTCAAAAAGTACTTCAGAATTCGAATAATGAAGAATATTTTATTGTAGAACCTAATATTACGGAACATAAAGTATTTAAAATTACAGACTACAAAGAGGCTGCTAAAAAGGCAGATATTATTGCATTTTTAGTGGGGCATAAGGAGTTTAAAACATTAGAAATAGAAAAAGATAAAGTGGTATTAGATTTTTGTAATGCAATTTCTTAGATTAATTTTTCCGATTACACCAATGACTTCAAGGGCTCATTTTTTGAACACAAGCGTTGATAATTTTACAATGAGGGAAACTGTTGACAGAATAAATCAGTCAATTGTAGAAAATATCCGATTACGACATGTTGTTGTTAATGCATCCAAAATTGTTGAAATGCAGCGCGATTTGGAACTAAGGAAAAGTGTTAATAATTGCGATATTATTAATGCAGATGGAATGGCTGTAGTTTGGGCTTCGAAAATATGTGGCAAGCCATTAAAGGAACGGGTCGCAGGAATTGATTTAATGGAGAACCTAATTGAATTAGCTCACAATAAAGGATACAAAGTTTACTTTTTAGGCGCGAAGGAAGAGATTGTGTCAAAAGTTGTAAATCATTACTCAAAAAAATATAGTAAAGATCTTATCGCAGGGTATAGGAATGGGTATTTTTTAAAAGAAGAGGAAAAAGATATTGCTGCGGAAATTTCTAGCAGTGGAGCACAACTATTATTTGTTGCTATAAGCTCTCCTAAAAAAGAGAATTTTTTATACCAAAATAGAAAGGAATTGTCCAAAGTGAATTTTACTATGGGCGTTGGAGGTAGTTTTGATGTTGTTTCAGGTTTGGTTAAAAGGGCTCCTCTCTGGATGCAAAATTCAGGTTTGGAATGGTTTTATAGGTTTTTACAGGAACCTAAACGTATGTGGAAACGATATTTAGTAGGTAATTCTAAATTTTTATTATTAGTGCTTAAAGAAAGGTTAATTGGTTCTAATTAGTGTTTGAATTGATTAAAATACTTTAAAAGTATGTTCTTCGTAAACAGATTCTATAAATGCTTTTGTTTTATTTATAGAATATAGTGTAAAGGCCTTTGGATGACCAATGATAACAAAATTACCGTTATTTCCAGTATTTTCTTTGTATTTTATAAAAGCCTTTTTTAGAAAAGAGGCTTTATATCCATCAATAGAAACAACACTATTGGAGTATTGAGACATTAATTTTAGTATTTCCTTTTTAGGTTTTGAAATAGCAGAACCGTTTCCGAAAGCAAGGTGTTTACTATCTTTTTTTAGTTTTTCAAAAGCAAAACGCCAAAAGAAAAAAGGACTTATTTTGTAAGAACTTATAGGGTATTCTGTAAAATATCCATCAGGATGAGGGATAGTTAAATCATCTTCAAATTTATATTCTGTTTTGTATTGCGGTACGTTTTTAAAATTGTATTCCTGATGATTTGATGCATGATACCCCTTTGGGAAAACCGTGCTATCTAAATAAATTCCAGAGTCTTTTAAAGCTTGTTTTATATGATAAAAAGGTTGAGCACTCCAGCCTCCAGCACGATAGGCAACTGCCTTTTTACCAGAAATACTTTCTAAAATACTAGCATATTTTGTTACAATGCTATAAGCTTCTGCTTTAGAGAAATCCTGAAGCTTATATTGAGAAGTGTCAAAAATCCACTTTTCTCCATTATAGCTGCTATTTTCCCAATGTGGATGAATATGTAATTCTATACCATGGCCGTTCAAAGAAAGCATTTTTATTTGTGAAGTAATTTTATGGTAATCTTCATTTAATCTAGGGAATGTTTCTTTGTATTCTCTTAATTTAGAAACATAACCAACATCTACAAAAAACACTAATTTTATCTTTAAGGGATCTACAATTTTAAGAAGCTCATTGGTTGGAGTTATAATACAGTCTTCAACACCTCCGCTTCGATCACCAAAAAATAATTCATAATCTAAAGTGATATAAATATTCATAATCTATATTTTGTAGTTGTTAATAATCATAAAAGGGAGACAAAGTATATAATATAATATTTGTTTTGGCCTCGAAATAATTGATTCCCAGGCATTATCTTTCTTTATTTTAATTGTTTTGTTCGTTTTTAATCTGTTTCCCCCTATTATATGAGGCATTTTAAACTCTTCATTTAAGGTTTTATTTTCGGTTTCAGAGTTTAATAAATTATTGTAAATCGTTTCGATGGTTTTATTTGGGTTCTGTACTAAATCTTCATAACGTACTTTTATAATATTTTTATTAGTCCAACAGATTAATTGACCAAAGAAATTAGTTAACAAATAATAAAAAATAGTGTTTAAAGGTTTGCGAGGGGTTTGTACCTGTTTGCTAAAAGAATTAATAACACCTCTTACGTCTCTTACAACATAAATTCCTTTTATATTAAAGCCAGTTATTTGATTTAATAGTAAAAAACGGCCAATGTATTTTGAAGAGTCTAAAATCCATTGTTTTTTGCTGTGTTTAGTAATGGAATTAAACAATTGTTTTTGTGAAATAACATAATCTGGAGATGCTTTTTTGCCCAATAAAATCAACGGGATATACCGGTGACCTTCTTCGTTATTTTGTTTTTTTTCACAGATCTCAATTTTGTCTTTAGGTAGATTTAAATCATCTATAACTTTTTTCCAAAATGTACATTTATGAACTGAATCTCCACATGAACACGATGAGTCGTTTTTAAAATAAGTGTAAAATTGATGTAATTCTCCAGAAGTTAAAACTTTATTAGTGCTGTTTAATATTGTTGCTAATAATGTTGTGCCACTTCGTCCTGAACCTAATAAATATAGAATGTTATTTTGTTTCAATAAAAATGATTTTATGTGCCACAAATTTATGTATAAATTTAAAAGCACATCCCATGTTTCATTTATTATATTTAACTAGTTTTGCTTTTTCAATTTATAATTGTAAAATAGGATTATTCCTGCTTAAAGAAGAAGTAATTGCTAAAAAAAATTCAAGAAAATCAAGACTTTTCCGAAGTTCTTAAGAAAGGAATTGTAGCTCTGTTAATTAGAGTTATGGGCTTTTTAGCAGGCTATATATTTATTTATTATACTGTTAAATTTTTTGGAGCAGAAACACAAGGTCGCTTAGCTTTGAGTTTTTCTTTCATGATAATTGGTTCTTTGTTTTGTCGCTTGGGTATTGACATTAGCTTGGTAAAGGTTTTTGCGATAGAAGGCAATCTGGATAATGCAAAAGGTGTTTATTTTAAGTTACTTCCTTATATTTTAGCATTAAGTGTATTGGTGTCTTTGTTGGTATTTTATTTTTCACCAACAATAAGCGTTTTGTTTTTCGATGATCCAGAGCTTAATGTTTATTTGCAATGGACGGCTCCTTGTATAGTTTTTTATACATTTATTTTAATTAATGCAGCTGTTTTTAGAGGGTTAAGAAAAAATACGTTGTACTCCTTTTTGTTTAACGGTGGGCGATTTGTTTTTACTTTATTATTTTTTGGAGCATTACTTTTCGGTATTAAAAAAGATCCAGTTTATGCCGTTATTGCACATAGTCTGGCTATTTTTGGGCTTTTTGCAATGTCGTTTTATTATATCTATAAATTTATATTCCCAAGAGTTAAGACGTCTAAGTATCGCTCCAAAACCTTTGTTGTGCAATCACTGCCTATGTTATTTGCAGGGTCAATGATTGTTTTTTTAGGTTGGTCGGATACAATCATTTTAGGTGTATTCAGGGACAGTA
This sequence comes from Formosa sp. S-31, assembly GCF_051172795.1. Classification (NCBI taxonomy): domain Bacteria; kingdom Pseudomonadati; phylum Bacteroidota; class Flavobacteriia; order Flavobacteriales; family Flavobacteriaceae; genus Formosa; species Formosa sp. S-31. The sequence goes on along the minus strand of NZ_JAENDK010000008.1, from coordinate 730,332 downwards.
GTGTTGTTGGAATGTATAGTGTTGTATTAAAAGTAGCAGCAGTTACAAGTTTTACTTTTCAGGCAATTGACTCTATTTTAGCTCCAAAATTATCTAAGGCTTTCCATAATGATGATATGGCTTTATTTAAAAGGCTTGTGAAATTTTCTACTCTGATAAATTTAGGGGTTTCGGTAGTTGTTGTTTTTGGAATTATTTTGTTTAAAGGATTTATTTTAGGCATTTTTGGGACTGAATTTTATATGGCATCCACAGCTTTGATTATTTTATGTGTCGGCCAGTTGTTTAACGCTATTTGTGGCCCTGTAGGGTCTATACTTCAAATGACAGGTCATCAAAAAGTATTTCAAAATATTTTATTTATCGCTTTAATTATAAATATAAGTTTGAACCTACTTTTGGTGAAAAAATATGGAATAAATGGAGTGGCAACAGCTACAGCAGTAAGCTTAGCGTTTTGGAATGTGACGAGTGTGGTTTATATAAAAAGAGTAATTTTTATAAAGTAAAAAATGTCGAAAGCTATTTTGAAATTAAGTGGAATTAGAGCTTTTGAGTTTTTTACAGCTCTGTTTGTTTTTGCTATCTTTTTTCAAGATTTACTTATATCAGTTTTTAATTCAAAAGTATTTAAAAGCTTGGATGAAATATCAATTCTTTTAATCTTAGCGGTGCTTGTTGTGGACATGCTTTTTAGAAACAAAGTGAATTTATTTTATTTAAGTTTAACATCAGTTTTTATTTATTTCATTTTTATTTCCATAGTTTTTGGGAAACATCATACTTTAATAGATATTCTTCTCCAAACTATTATACATTTAAAGTTCTTTATTTATTTCTCATTTTTTTATTATTATTCCAAAAATGGATCTAAAATTAACTTATTAAGCATTCTTAAATATATAGTTTATTTTTCTCTTGTTGGCTTACTATTGGAGCTCTTATTTAGGAATAGCTTTTACGATTTTATGCAAATAGAGGAGTATTTAAGGCCATACGCTAAAAAGGGTAAGGTTATTTATGGGGGATTTATTAAGGCTAATCTTCTGTCTTTTTTATTCTTAATTTATTTTGCAATTAAATCCAATTTTGGCGCTCTTATTAGTAACAAAAAGTACTGGATCTGGTTTTCTTTAATCTTTATTTTCTTTATAGCTGTAAAAAGCAGAACAGCACTGATAATGCTGTTTATTTTACCGTTTGTAAAGTTTAAACGTATTATTTTTCAACCAAAGTACATGATAGCGGCTTTTATTGGTGTTGTACTGTCTTTAATTGTTGTTTATTATAAGACAAATTTTATTGAGAAAACAATCCAAAATCTATCGTTATTTTTCACTCTGGATAGCTATTACATAAGAGGTATTATGTACTGTTTATCTGGTAAAATTTTTATTGATTTCTTCCCAATAGGGACTGGAGCTGCTACATTTGGAACAGTATTATCTGAGGGCAGTGTTGTTTATGAAATGTATCATGTAGCACATAGATATTTCTTTATTAATATGGATGGTGTTTATGATAGTAATTTCGCTTCTATAGTTGGTGAGTTTGGCTTTATAGGGGTTCTTTTATTCTTAAGTTTATTTTTTATGATGAAAAAATTCCCTGCCGAGGTATATCATAAAAATTTGTTTATAACCTTAAACTGGATAACCATTTTTTATTGTTTAACTACTCCTTTATTTATGAATAGTTTTTTTGCATTAGTGCTAGCTTTTGGTTACGCTCACGTTCATAATATTAAGACCATAACTCCATGAGAATACTAATTGTTAGTAACATGTATCCGTCTAAAGAAAAGTCTTTTGCGGGTATTTTTGTTAAAAATCAATACTTAACACTTAAGTCACTTTTACCTAAAGATAGTTTTATAGATGTCTTTTATATGGAACGAAAATTTACTACCAAAATCGGTAGTGTGTTTAAGTATGTTAAGACTTTTTTTAAGTTTTTTCCATTTTTATTTCGGAGATACGATATAATTCATCTGCATTATTTTTTTCCGTTAATTTATCTTGTTAACCTGTATAAGATTTTTCATAAAGAAACAAAGGTTGTCGTTACTTATCATGGTTCTGATTTAACAAAAAAAGTAAATTCAAAAAATCAGTATCAATTAAAGAAGCTAGCCAGTAAAGTAGATTGTCATATTTCTGTAGGAAAGGCACTTGGTGATATTCTTGTTGAAAAATTGGACGTTCAATCTGATTTAATTTTACCTGTAGGTGTTAATGATAAGGTGTTTTTTTATGAAAAAACAAAAAAAGTATATGACTTTGTTTATGTAGGATCTTTTGTTCATAGAAAGGGAGTCGATCTAATTATAGAGGCAGTTAAACGAATGAATTCGTCAATATCGATTTGTTTTATAGGTCAGGGTGATTATTTACACGAGATAGAAGCTTTAGTTAATAAATACAGCAATGTGTTTTTATACGAGGGGTTAACACAGCAGGAAATTCAAAAAATATTGGTTAAAAGCAAGTTTTTATTATTGCCTACCAGAAATGAAGGGTTTCCTACATCAACTATAGAGTCTATGTATTGTGGTGTTCCTGTTCTGGTATCAGACATTCCACAGACCAAAGAACAGGTGTTTGAAGGGGAAAACGGATTTATTATACCTGTAGATAATAGTCTGGCTTTATTGGAAAAAATGGAGTTCTTAGCAAAAATAGATGTTATCCAATATGACGAAATGGTTGAGAAAACCAGGACATATTTCAGGGAAATTTCTTTGACTGGCGTATGTTTAAAACTAATTGAAATATATGAAGGTCTGAATAGTGAAAACAATTAAGTTTTGTAAAAAAAATAATATTAAGTATTAGTTATGAAGTATTATCCTTTTATTCTTTTAGTTATTTTAAGTTCTTTAAAATTTAATGCTCAAAATGAGAAAAAAAATCGTTTACGTTTTACGGATGATTTTAATACACTTCCTTCCAGAGAAAAGGGATATAGAAATTTTGAAATCACGGATTATAACTGTTTTTTGATGGATACAATTTCGGGAAAAGGAAGAATGAATGATGGTTATTTAATAACCGAAATGAATAGAACGGGTGTATCTGGAAAACCAAAAAGGACTGAATTTGGAGTTGATTTAATTAAGGGGCTTAATAAGGTTCAATTTTTAGGAATTAGCATTAAGATTCCTAATTCATTTAAGTTCGATCAATCGAATTTAGGGCGTCAAATTATGATTTGTCAATTTCATAGTAAACCGGCTCCTGGCTCTACATGGAATCATTATGTCAAATACAACCCGTTTAATAGACCAAGTATAGCTTTATTTATAGTAACTAATGATAACGAAAATTACTATTTAGTTTTGAAATATGGAAATAATGGGAAATCAGAATTTGAATATAAAGATGAAATATGGTCTACTATAGCAGTAAAAAAAATAGAATTGAATAATTGGATTGATATTGTAATTGAGGCTAAGTGGAGTCGTTCAAATTCAGGTTATATAGCTTCATGGTTAAATAATGAACCATTTACACCTTTTAATGGTGTGCATAATAAAGTTTATGGAGCAAATATGCATAATGAATCTCCAGTATATTTTAAGTTTGGTCAATATCGTTATTTTGATGATTCTCATATACATCAAATTTATTTTGACGAGCTTAGAATTGGAGATAGTTTTGATCAGGTGACTTTATATGATGAGGTTCCTAAAATGTTTACAATTCAAACTGATATGGGGTTTATAAAGAATCATGAGTAACACCATAGAAAGTTCTCCTATTATGGATAAATTAAAATATGCAGTATCATTTTTGGTAGCATTTACTTTGCCTATGTTTATGAGGCTAAATAATATTGTTCTGGGAGTGTATATTGTTATTTTGTTATGTGATAGTATAATTTATAAAAGAAAAATTATATCAATCACTGGTATAAAACAGGCAATCCCTGTTGTGGTGTTTTTTATTTTAGCTTTTGGTTCAGCTTTAGATTTTGAAAAAATTTTAGTTTTAAAATACTTAGAAAAATATTGGTCCTTATTATTAATGCCAATGCTCTTTTTAGGTCAGGAAAATGGGTATGAGACTTATAAACTAAAGTTGTTTAAGGGTTTGGTTTATGGATGTTTTGTTACACTACTTATTTGTAATTTTAATGTTATTTATGAAATAATATCGCATAACGAACCTGTTAATTATTTTTTCAGATGGAGACATTTAGGTCATGAGTTTAGTAAAATAGCAGACACTCATCCAGCATATTTAGGCTTATTTATTTGCATGTCTCTGTATTGCATTCTTAATAAAATTGTTGATTTTAATAGAATTGTAAAGCTGGTTTTACTTGCTGGTTTTACTATAGGAATGTTCCAGTTAGCGAGTAGGGTCGCATTATTGATTTATATTATTGTGTGGTGTATTTTCTTTATTAAGTTACTAAGAAGGGAATTTAAATGGGTAATTCCTGTAGCTATAGTGTTTATTACAGTCATAAGCGTATTTTTTACGTTTGGAAGTGAGTACTTAAAGGATAGAGTGTTTTCTTATGATTCGGTAATGAAAGACGATCGATTTGAGAGATGGGGTGTGTCGTATGAAATATTTTTGGAACATCCTTTTTTAGGTGTAGGGTTTAAGGATATAACAAATGAAAGAGTTTTAAAATACCAGGAGAAAGGGTATATGGTGGCCGCTAAAAGAGAGTATAATGCCCATAATCAGTTTTTTGAATATTTATCGCTAAATGGTATTGTTGGAGGTATTGTATATATATTATCTTTTGGCTATTTGTTAGCTGTGGCCGTAAAGAAAAAGCAATATGTATTTATATTTTTATTTGGTTCTTTTTTTGTTGCAAATTTAACAGAGTCTATGATGGTAAGGATTCAGGGTATTGAATATTTTGCTTTATTTGGCTCTTTATTTATTAGTAAGTTTAATTATAAAAATGCTTTAAGGTAATGGCGAACAATGAAATAGTTTTTTTTAAGAAAGCAATCTATTTAATTTACTTGGTTCTTTTTAAAAATACCCCTGAAGATTATAGACCCTATGCCTTGATTTTTCCGACGGTAAGAAGTTTTTTGGTGAGAAATTATTTAAAGCGTTGCGGTTTAAAGCCACGAGTTAAAAAAGGAGCGGAGATATCTCCTAATGCATCATTAGGAAACAATTCAGAGCTTGGCACGAGGTGTATGATACAAGCCAATGTTTATCTTGGAGACAATGTTATTATGGGGCCAGATGTTAAAATATATTCCAGAAATCATAATTATGCTAGTTTGGAATTACCCATCCAAAAACAAGGTAAAATATATCACCAAACATATATAGGAAACGACGTCTGGTTGGGAGCGAATGTAATAGTTACAGCAGGGTGTAATATTGGAAATCATGTTATTGTGGCGGCAGGCGCTGTTGTTACAAAAGATATTCCTGATTTTGCAATTGTAGGAGGCGTACCTGCAAAGATTATTAAGTACAGAGAATAACGTTTAATGCATTTTTTTAACAGTATAAATTATTTTAGGTTTAATAACTATGGTTTAATTAAGAAGATCAAGATATAAATGATTCAAATATTAAAAGGAAAAGTCAGTCTATACATAATTCCATTACTTTTATGTATAATGTATGTTCTTGAATCTTATTATAAGGTCGTCTTTTTTTATAGTGGAAAAACAACAGATTTACTTCAAATTACTAAGGGAATTGTTTTTGTTGGTTTTTTAGCTTACATCTTAAAAAGGCAGGCTAAAACACTATGGTTAACAAGTATTCTTTTTTTAACATTCGCTATAGGACAATGGGCATTACCGAGTATAATGTTAAAACCAGCTTTAATAGCCTTTATTAAGTTAATTTTTCCTTTAATTTTATTAATTTTTTTCTCCGTATTTGAGTTGTCAAATAAACAGAAGGTCGTCTTTTTTAAGGTTTTTGAATACATTATTGTCTTTAATTCAGTACTAATTTTAGTAGGATTTCTGTTTAATGTAAAAGTGTTTAACACATATATAGGATCTCGATTTGGATATAATGGTTTTTTTTTAACATCGGCAACAGGATCATATGTTTATAGTATAGTCCTTATTTATTTGCTTGCAAGGTACAAGCATACCGTATTTAAAAAGCCAACCAATCTTATTATAATTTTATCAATAATTCTTATTGGAACTAAAGTTTTATACATCTTTTTAACTAGTTTCTTTTTTGTTTATTTATGGTGTTATTCGAAAATAAACAGGAACGTATTAATTGGTAGTACTTTAGGATTAGGATTGTTAGGTCTATATGTGTTTTTTTATAAGTACGGTATTTTTAATGAAATAAGGCAAAGAGACGGCTTGTTATCTTCATTAATGTCGTTTAGGAACGATTTGCTCTTAGAACAAACTATTCCATTTATAAAGGGAAATTGGAACGTTATAAATTATCTTTTTGGAGGGGTCTCAGATTTATCTACAAAGTCTCAAATTGAATTTTTTGATATTTTTTATTTTTTCGGAATACTTGGAGGTATATTATACTTTTATATATTTTTTAAAACTTTTTTAGTTTTTAAAACCGAAATTCAAATTAGTGTTTTATTGGTTGTATTGTTTATTTTAATACTTTTGGCAGGAAATTTTTTCAGCTATACTTCTGTAGCAATATATATTGTTGTATTAAGAGAATATTTTAAAAAATCGGATTTATCTGTTACGAAAAATAATGGAATGATTTAATTGTTCGTTTCTTTTGGAAACGATGAGTAATTAATTTGAGCCAGTATTTTAAGTTGTAGATTTTTAAATCAACTTACTTTTTATTTTTGCAAGATTGCATAATAATTTTCAATTAAATTAGTTTATAAGCTAGCTAACAACCAACATAGTTAAGTGAATTCATTTAAGCAAGGTCGATATTCCGGATATTTAAGGCCAATTTCCTATACGATTGATTTAGGTATAATCAATGGCTTGGCTTTATTGTTTTTTTTTAAAAACGTGAATCCGTTTTTGTTTATTCCCCTAGTATCTTGTACCTGGATTATCTTGTCTATTTATTCTAAGTTTTACGAGGTTTACAGGTTTACCAGGCCTGTAACAATTTCTGGTTTATTATTTAAACAATGTGTGTTATTTACTTTAATTGTCTTCGCTTATTTTGGTTTTCGTCATAATTTAAATGTAAATTCTATAGTTGTTTTACGATACATTGCTTTTGTTTTCTGTCTTATTGGTATTGCTAAATTTGCGGTGTATTATTTATTACAAAAATATAGGGCATCGTTTGGTGGTAACTTAAGAAATACTGTAATAATAGGAAGTAACAGGCAAACCCTTGCTTTGGAGACATTTTTTAATTCGAACCCGGAATACGGTTATACCTTAAAAAAAGTATTTAATTTAAAGGATAAGTCTCAGGGATGTTTAGAAGATTGCTTTCGGTTTATTAAAGATTATGGGGTTGACGAAATATATTGCTCTATATCTGAATTGTCGAATAAACAGCTACTTGAGGTTACAGATTTTGCGGATAATAATTTAAAAATACTTAAATTTTTACCAGATAATAAAGATATATACTCTAAAAAACTCAAATACGAATACTACGATTTTATTCCGATTCTGTCTTTGCGTGATATCCCGATGGAAGATACCGTAAATCAGTTTTTTAAGCGGTTATTTGATATTATTTTTGCTTCAATTATAATAGTGTTTATTTTATCTTGGTTAACGCCATTATTGGCCATATTAATTAAGTTGGAATCTAAAGGCCCTGTCTTTTTTAAGCAGTCCCGAAACGGATTTAACTATCAGGAATTTTATTGTTATAAGTTCAGATCCATGACGCCAAATGATAATGCTCATTTACATCAGGCTACTCGTGGCGATAATCGTATTACCAAGGTTGGAAAGTTTATTAGAAAAACCAGTATAGACGAATTGCCTCAGTTTTATAATGTGCTTTTCGGAGATATGTCCGTTGTAGGCCCTCGTCCACATATGGTAAGTCACACTAATATGTATGCAAAGCGTATAGATAAGTTTATGGTAAGGCATTTTGTAAAACCGGGAATAACAGGACTTGCTCAGGTTAGTGGATTCAGAGGGGAAGTGGAAACAGATAAGGACATTATTAACAGAGTGAAGTATGATATTTTTTACATAGAAAACTGGTCTATTTTGTTAGATCTTAAAATTATCTCACAAACGGTTTTAAACGCTATAAAGGGTGAAGATAAAGCCTATTAGGTTTTTAGTTTTTCGGTTAAAATATCTAACTGTGTATTCAGGTTAAAATGAATTCTAGCCGTTTCAGAAATAGCAGTATTTAATTCAGAGGTAAAGTCTTTATGGGATAAAGAATTAATGGTTTGATTTAATTGAGAATAATTTCCTGCCTCTACCACCCAGCCTAAGTGATGTTGTTTTATGATATCTTCTCCTTCGCCACCCCCAAAATAAAGCATTGGAAGGCCTAATTTAGCGTATTCAAAAATTTTAGAAGGTACAGATCCGTAAATTCGATTTAATAGCGGTATAATGGTTATATCGTATTTGTATAAGGCCTTATGAAGTTCGTGTCTGCAAAGTTCACCATGAAACGTAATTGGTAATTGCGGATGTCGTTTAATAAAATCTTCAATTTTACTTTGTTCTGCACCCGCCCCGTAAATATGAAATTCGATATTGGAATAATCTAACGTTTCACACAGTTTAAATATTCCTTGTGCGATGCCTAATAAACCGGCATATACCATTTTTATTTTTTCACTTTTATTATTCTTTAAGTTTGGGATAGAATGTTCAATTATGGGATAATTTCTGTAAAGCAACGTAGATTTATTAGGAGCAATGGATTTTACATGTTTAATAATTTCTTTGCTCTGACCTAAAATCAGATCTGCTCTTTTGTAATTGAAGGTTTCTATATGTTCCAGAATTTTATAATTCAGATTTTTAGTTAGCGCACCTAGTTCTAATCCGGCAATAGGCCATAAGTCGCTGACATTTAAAATTAGGTTTCTATGCTTTGATTTTAAAAATAGCATGCAGGTGAACGCAACCAGTAGAGGAGGAGATTGCACAATAACAGTTTTGGGTATTTTACAGAAAATAAAGAACCAAATGAGACTAAAGCTGTACGATAACATGGCGAATAAGCGCAATAATTTATTTTTGGAGTTACAGGCATAAATCCATAGCCTGTATATTTTAACGCCTTGTTCTGTTGATGTGTTTTTTAATTGGCCTTTGTAAGCCTTAAATATTTTTCCAGTGGGGTAATTCGGCAGAGGTGTGGCAACTGCAACTTTAAACCCTTTGTTTTTAAGACCATGAGCAAGATGATAAATTCTGTTAGAGGCAGCTCCAATTTCGGGAGGATAGTAACTTGTAATTATCAATACGTCTCGCTCAGGCATATTATAATTCAATTAAATGATTAATAATGCGTTCGGCTGTTTTGCCATCCCATAATTCTGGAATTTGTCCGTGAGGCCAGTTTTTAGAAAACAGATCATTAAAGGCCTTTTCTAATAAATCGGAATCTGTTCCAACGAGTCGGTTTGTTCCTAACTTACAGGTTTCCGGGCGTTCCGTATTTTCCCTTAGAGTTATGCAGGGAATATTCATTACTGTGGTTTCTTCTGTTATACCTCCGGAATCTGTAAGTACGGCAAAAGCATGTTTTACCAGATAATTAAATTGTAAATAGCCTAAAGGAGAGGTGAAATAAAGGTTGTCAAAATTTAAGTTTAAATCGGTTAACATTGTGCGTGTTCTTGGATGAACAGGGAATATAATCGGCAGATTATTGCTAAACTTTACAATGTTAGTTATTAAGTTTTTTAGTTGTTTACCTTCATCTACATTTGAAGGTCTGTGTAGGGTTACAACAAAATAATGTTGAGGTTTTAATTTAAAATTATACCAGAATTCCGGGGGTGAAAATCTGCTTTCATGTTTTTTTAAAGTATCTATCATGACGTTCCCAACAAAGAAAATCTGTGTTTTGTCAATTCCTTGGTGTTGTAAATTTTCATTGGCATAACAGGAAGTGGTAAAAAAATAATCTGTCAGACTATCCGTTACAATACGATTTATCTCTTCAGGCATTTGCATATCCCCAGAGCGAATTCCGGCTTCTACATGAGCTACTTTTATACCAGCTTTTTTGGCGACAATGGTACAGGCCATGGTTGAGGTTACATCTCCAACTACTAAAACCAAATCACAGGGATGTTTGTTTAATTCGTCTTCAAAGGCTATCATTATTCCGGCTGTTTGCTGGGCTTGTGTTCCGCTTTTTATGTTAAGGTTTATATCTGGATGCGGAATCTTCAATTCTTCAAAAAAGGTGTCGCTAAGGTTTTTGTCGTAATGTTGCCCGGTATGTACCAATCGGAATGATATTTGGAAACCCTTATCCTGTTTCTTTTTAATAGCTTCAATAATTGGTGCTATTTTCATGAAATTTGGGCGTGCTCCCGCAACTAGGGTTATTCTCATATTAGTAGGTTAACAAAGACTTAAACTGTTTTAATTTTCCGCTTTTAGAGCGTTTTAATGCTTGGTGTCGCTCAAAAGCAATTTCTAAACCGTCTTCAAGATAGCGTTTTATTTCTGTCTTTATGGTTTGTTTTTTAACTTCTGAAATTTCAGATTGAGCAACATAATCTATTTTGAATCGATTTTTATTTTCCTGAGTTATTACAAATTCTTTTACATTACCATCATCTTCAATAATTGCTTTGGTGACGTAATAGAAAGTAAGTCCCGGAGACTTTTTTCCGCTGGGTAAAATGGCGATATCATTAGTTCTCCCTGTTAAATGTTTTAAGACGGGTGTTTGTAAAGTACTGTCCTCAGAGAGGCTTCCAGTGTCGCCTATATCGTATTTAATAAAAGGATGGGCCTTATTGTATAGAGAAGTTATTACGATACGACCTTCTTCGCCATAAGGTAAAGCAGCGTCGTTTTCGTCTAATATTTCAACCAATAGTGTATCGCTGTTTACCTGCCAATGGGAATCTGGATTCTGAAATGCAATTAAATCTAATTCCGAAGCTCCATATTCGTTAATTACAGGGATTCCAAAATAGTGTTCTAACAGTGTTTTGTCATCAGGAAAAAGCATTTCTGAAGTCACGACACAACATTTTAATGTAGGGCAAAGCGCTTTTAAATTTATAGATTTTGCTTTTAAAAATTTAGCAAACAAAACTATGGAACTAGTATACCCGTTTATATAATCGAAAGGTTTATTCTTAAAAATGTTTAAATACGATTCTAAGGCCTGTTCACTTAAATCGAAAATATTAAAGCGGTAGCGCTTGCTTAATCGGTCTTTAAAACGTTCCTTAAAATGACCTTTGGTATCTAAAGGAATTCCGTAAAATCTCGCTTGTAGCGAGGTGTTAAAGTTGATGTCGTACCAATTAAACCTATTTTGTATTTCAGCCCAAGTTAAAGCGTGGCAAAACTTATCCTTAGCAAAAATAAAGGGATCGCCCGAAGAGCCCGAAGTTTTATTTATATATACATTTTTTTCTGTAAACCCTTCAGATAACCTGTTTTTAAGAGGCTGCTGTAAGTCCTTTTTGGTCATTACAGGCAGTTTTTTCCAGTCGGTGTAATGTGTTTGTTTACATAGTGTTTTGTAAAAGGAATTGTGCTTTAGGTGATAAGATACAATGTCTTTTTTTTTCGAATCCAAATAACCTTTATAATCACTTTCTGATAACTCATGGATTTCACTAAGTACTTCTTGTGCCTTTATTAAAGGGAAACCATTTAGTTGTAAGGAAAGATTAAAAAGATTCAAAAGGTTTAGGGATGATAGGTTTTTGTAAAATAATTATTTTTTACGCGCAAAAGCAATTATTTTTGCAGCAAACTATATTACGCATGACAATTTTAATTCTAGGTTCTGGCGGAAGAGAACATACTTTTGCCTGGAAAATTTCTCAAAGTCCTTTATGTACTAAACTTTTTGTTGCTCCGGGTAATTCTGGAACAGCTGCTATAGCCGAAAATGTAGCAATTGGTGTAACCGATTTTGAAGCTATTAAAAACCTGGTTTTAGATAAAAACATAGATATGGTTGTTGTCGGGCCGGAAGATCCCTTAGTACAAGGTGTTCACGATTTCTTCCTAAACGATGAATCCTTAAAACATGTGGCTGTAATTGGCCCGGAAAAGGCGGCAGCAGAGTTAGAAGGAAGTAAAGAATTTGCTAAGCAATTCCTTTTTAGACATGATATTCCTACTGCAGCGTATCAAAGCTTCGACAAAACCAATGTTGAAGCGGGTTATGCTTTCCTTGAAACTTTAAATCCACCATATGTATTAAAAGCAGATGGTTTGGCCGCTGGAAAAGGTGTGCTTATCCTAAATGATTTAGGCGAAGCTAAAGCTGAACTAAAATCGATGTTGGTAGATTCTAAATTTGGTGCTGCAAGTACAAAAGTGGTTATAGAAGAATTTTTAGATGGAATTGAATTAAGCTGCTTTGTTTTAACCGATGGGGAAAACTATAAAGTATTACCTACAGCTAAAGATTATAAGCGTATTGGTGAGGGAGATACTGGGTTAAATACCGGAGGAATGGGTGCTGTATCACCAGTGCCTTTTGCTACAGACGAATTTTTAGAAAAAATAGAAACCCGTATTGTTAAGCCTACAGTAGAAGGTCTTAAAAAGGATAATTTACCATATAAAGGTTTTATTTTTATAGGACTTATAAAAGTTGGGAACGATCCTTTAGTGATTGAATATAACGTAAGAATGGGAGACCCTGAAACGGAAGTGGTTTTACCAAGACTTAAAAATGATATGGTGGAGTTGTTACAAGCTGTTGCTAACGGTACTTTAGATCAGATTGATTTAGAAATAGACCAGCGAGCAGCAACTACTGTAATGACTGTTTCTGGCGGGTATCCTGAGGCTTACCAAAAAGGTATGGAAATTACAGGATTAGATGCTGTAGAAGGTTCTATACCTTTCCATGCTGGTGCCGATTTAAAAGACGGTAAAGTAGTAACTACTGGAGGTAGAGTTCTTGCCATGACATCGTATGGTGATACGTACCAGGAGGCCATAAAAAAATCTTATCAAAATATAGAAAAACTACATTTTGATAAGATGTATTATCGTAAGGATATAGGTTTCGATTTATAGATAAGAGTGTGCAGAAACACTTTTATCTTCTTCGTTGTTATCGTTAAATGTTTTTAATTGAAGCATCCAGTATACGAAAGCAACAAATCCTATTAGGATAAAAATCCAAGAAAAAGTGTTTGCTGCAAACCAGTTTTTAAGTTCTAATGCTCTTAAAGCATCTAATGGAGCAAACAATACATTAACAAATAAATCCTGTATTGCGTAAAAGAAATCTTTCATAGTGTAGTATATTTACAGAGCAAAAATACAAAAAGAGTTAATGATTACAAGCATTTTTAGTAAATCTAAACCTATAAACTTTATTGTTGTATTTGGTATTACACTGCTAACTTTTTTCGCTGCTCATTTTAAATACGGAGATCCCGCTGTTCTAAAAAGCCATGGTATTAAGCAAGTTATTGTTTTTTGTATTGCTTTTAGTTCGGTTTTAATTTTAGATTTTGTAGTACTTAAAAATAAACTCTCTCAAAAAAGTAGCTACGAAATTTTGCTGTATGCTCTGTTTTTAGCTACAATTCCGCAGACGATGTTGAACGAAAATATCGTGTTTTCAAATTTTTTCGTGCTCTTAGCTTTGAGGCGTATCTTAAGTTTAAGATCGCATAAAGACATAAAGAAAAAACTGTTGGATGCAGCATTCTGGATTGGTATTGCATCTCTGTTTTACTTCTGGGCTATTTTATTTGTTATCCTTATTTATGCGGCATTATTCTTTAATTCCATACCAGGTCTTAAAGATTGGGTAATTCCTGTTTTAGGTGTGGTTTCGGTGTATGTTCTTGGAGTGTGTTATTCTATTGTAGTGTACGATGATTTTTTTACAGTTTTTAATTTAAGACCTGAAACAAGCCTTGATTTTAATATTTACAACTCTTTGCAATATGTGGTGGGGTTAACTTTATTAATATCATTCGGGATCTGGTCTTCTGTGTTTTATATCCGTACTATTAATTCTAAGAAACGTGATATTAAACCGGGTTATAAAATTATTTTAATCGCGGTTCTGGTGGCTTTTAGTATCATGATATTATCACCGAAAAAGGAAGGTGGTGAGTTTTTGTTTTTATTCGCGCCATTAGCGATAATTATTACGAATTACCTGGAAACCATTCAGGATAAATGGTTTAAAGAGTTGTTTCTGGCAACTTTAATTTTGGTCCCAATAGGATTGTTAATGCTGTAATTTTTCTCCAAAACAAAGGTCTCCGGCATCACCTAGCCCCGGGACAATATATCCTTGACTGTTTAATTTGTTGTCTATAGTTGCAATCCATAAATGAGTGTCACTTTCAAAATTGTTTTCAACATATTTTACGCCTTCTGTAGATCCTATAACGCTTACCAGATGGATGGCTTTTGGGGTTCCAAATGGTTTTAAGGCCTCAAAGGTGGAGCGCATGGATTGACCCGTGGCTAACATAGGATCTGCAAGAATTAGGGTTTTGTTTTCCAGAGAAGGGCAGGCAAGGTATTCGACTATAATTTCAAAATCTTCTGAGTTGTTTTTGTGATGACGATATGCTGAAATGAAAGCATTATCGGCCATGTCAAAATAATTTAAAAGGCCGTTGTGTAATGGAACGCCGGCTCTTAAAATAGAACACAATACTATATTACTTTCCGGAATCATGATCTTTGATTGCCCTAAAGGGGTTTCAAAAGTTTGAGCTTCATAGTCCAGAGTTTTACTTAATTCGTAAGCCAGTATTTCTCCAACACGTTCAATATTGCGTCTAAACCGCATGCGGTCGGTTTGTTTGTTTAAAGCTCTTAATTCAGAAATAAAGACATTCAGGACCGTGTTTTCTTCAGATAAATTGTGGATATGCATGACTGTCAGCTATGGTGTATGGTAAAGTTAATTAATTAGAAGTATATTTGCACTCTAAAATAAAAATCATGTTTACAACTAAGGCAAATGCCATTTTTCAGGAAGCAATCAACCAATATCATATTATAAATACCGTCGATCAGGATTTTACTAATCCATATAGTGAAACTGAAGATTTAATCGCGCATTTATTGTACAGAAAATGTTGGATTGATACCGTACAGTGGCATTACGAAGATATTATTCGCGATCCGCAAATAGATCCTGTAGCTGCGTTAAAGTTGAAACGACAAATTGATGCTTCGAATCAGGACAGGACCGATATGGTTGAATATATTGATAGTTATTTTTTACAGCAATATAAAGATGTAACACCTAAGGAAAGCGCCACTATAAATACAGAAAGCCCGGCATGGGGAGTAGATAGATTGTCTATTCTTGCGCTTAAAATTTATCATATGAATGAAGAGGCAACACGAGAAGATGCGTCTGAAGCTCATAAAAGTGCCTGTCAGGCCAAACTTGATGTTCTTTTAGAACAACGTACAGATTTATCTACAGCGATAGACACTTTACTTAATGATATTGCTAATGGCGATAAATACATGAAGGTGTATAAGCAAATGAAAATGTATAATGATGACGAGTTAAACCCTGTATTACGTTCTCAAAAATAATTAGCATTTAAGCTTAAATGCCAAAACAAAAACAACATATTTTAGTCATACGTCTTTCTGCAATGGGAGACGTTGCTATGTCTGTCCCTGTTTTAAAAGCAGTGACAACTCAATATCCAGAGTTGAAAATTACAGTTTTAACCCGGCCGTTTTTTGCGCCTTTTTTCCGGGATTTACCGCAGGTTAATGTTTTTGAGGCAGATTTAAAAGGAGCTCATAAAGGTGTTTTGGGTTTGTTTAAATTGTCTAAAACGCTGAAAAAACAAGGGGTAAATGCTGTGGCGGATATTCATAATGTACTGCGAACAAAAATCTTAAAACTGTTTTTTGGAGGAACAGCTTTCAAACAGATTGATAAAGGTCGGGCAGAGAAAAAAGAATTGACTCAAGGGAAAATATTTATGCCCTTAAAATCTACTCATGAACGATATGCCGATGTGTTTAAAGCTTTGGGTTTCCCTGTTGATTTGTCTCAACCAGCATTTTCAAAACCTGTTATTTTATCTGACAAGCTTTTGAATATAACCGGGAGTCACGATAAAACATGGATTGGAATAGCGCCATTTGCAGCGCACGAAAGTAAGATGTATCCGCTGGAACAGATGAAAATGGTGATAGCAGAATTGTCTAAAACCTATAAAGTGTTTTTGTTTGGAGGTGGTAAAAAAGAAACCGAAATTTTAAATGAGATTCAGGTTGAATTTGAAGGTGTTATAAACTTAGCGGGGAAACTAAATCTGGATGAGGAATTAGATGTTATTTCAAATCTTGATGTGATGCTTTCCATGGATTCCGGAAACGGCCATATGGCAGCTATGTTAGGTAAAAAAGTAATTACTATTTGGGGTGTAACACATCCTTATGCGGGATTTGCTCCGTTTAATCAACCGGCAGATTATTGTTTAACGGCAAATAGAGAAGAGTTTCCTTTAATTCCAACATCTGTTTACGGCAATAAATTCCCCGAAGGATACGAAAAAGTCGCGGCGAGTATTGCTCCGGAAACAATTATAGAAAAAATAAAATCCGTTATTCAAAATTAGAGTAACGGATTTTTTATCTTAAGTAAAGCGATTAAATATCTAGTCTGTATAGTTTTTAAACATCGTCGTAATCTACAACAATAGTTGGGGTAGTAGGATGTGCCTGACAGGTTAATACCAGACCTTCAGCCAATTCACTATCGGTTAAAATATTGTTCTGGCGCATGGTTGCAGCGCCTTCTGTAATTCGTGCAATACAACTGCTGCAAATACCACCCTGACAAGAATAAGGAGCGTCTACGTGCTTGGCAATTGCGGCGTCTAAAATAGATTGTTTTTGAGACATTACGAATTCTGTTTCTTCGTCGTCTACTATTATTTTTATAGCTGTTGTGCCGTCGTTAGCAACTTCAGTAGGAGATTGAGTTTCTGTGGCTACCGGACTTGTAAATAATTCGAAATGTACATTCTCATCAGCAACACCAAACTCTTTTAAGACCTCTTTAGTGGTGTTAATCATACCTTCAGGTCCGCATAAATAATAACTGTCTATGGTTTTATGCTTGTAGGTGTTTTTAAGCAAGAAATTAACGGTGCTTTTTTCTATGCGACCAAAAAGCGCATTGTCTTCCTGAGACTGACTAAAAATTAACTGTATTGAAAAACGGTCGATATAGTCGTGGTGAAGCGCCAAAAGCTCTTTAAAAAATATAGTGTCCTTGGGCGTTTTGTTACCGTAAATTAAAATAAAATGACTGTTTGGTTCTTGCTCCAAAATGGTTTTGGCTATACTCATTATAGGCGTAATACCACTACCAGCGGCAAATGCAGCAATAGTTCTGGTTTTAGAAGCATCCGGTTCGAAAGTAAATCTACCGTTAGGTTCTGCAACTTCCAGAATATCTCCTGTTTTTAAGGTCGTATTGGCGTATTTAGAAAATAAACCATCTTCAACGGCCTTTACAGCTACTTTTAATTCGTTACTTTCCGGAGTAGAGCACAGCGAGTAATCACGGCGCACTTCCTGTCCGTCTATATTAGTTTTTAAAGTAATGTATTGACCAGCTTTAAAACTGAATTTATCTTTTAAAAATGAAGGAAGCTCGAAGGTAATAGTTACTGCAGCTTCGGTTTCTTTATTTATGTTTTGGATTGCAAGTTTGTGAAATGCCATTCGTAATATTTTTTGCAAAAGTAATAAACATCCTATTGAAAAGACTTTTGATTGTAACAAAAAGTGTATTAATATTACTTATTATTAGTCAGTAACAACCAATTAGTATGATTAAACACTTTTTAAGCTTCGAATGGAAACAATTTGTTAGAGCATCTTATTTTAAAAAAGGGCTGTTTGTAAAAATTATACTGGCGCTCGTTGTTTTGTATTTTTCGGCTATAGCTCTTGGTTTGGGGTTAGGAGCATTTTACATTATAAAGAAGGCTATGCCGGAATCGGATCCTCTAGTGGTGGTAAGCAATTATCTAATGTACTGGTTCCTTTTCGATATTGTTTTCCGGTTCTTTATGCAACAACTTCCGGTAATTAATGTAAAGCCACTAATGGTTTTGCCTGTAAGTCGAAATCAAATAATTCATTTTCTTTTGGGTAAAACGATAATTTCGTTTTTTAATGCCTTACCCTTGTTTATGTTTATTCCGTTTAGTGTTATTTTAATTCTAAATGGCTATAATGTTCTGGGTGTTTTAAGTTGGCTTACGGGGTTAATATTTATTACTCTGAGCATTAATTTTACCAACTTCCTGATTAATAAGAGTAATACTGTTTTTTATGTTGTTTTAACGGTTTTGGTGGGCGGTATAGGTTTGGAGTATTTTCATGTTTTTAAGATATCTCAGCCTTTAGGTGCTGCAATTTATGGACTATACAAGTTTCCGTTGGCGGTAATTCTTCCACTCGTTTTGTTGCTTGTTTTGTATGTGGTGAATTTTAAACAAGTGCGTTCCGGGTTTTATTTGGACGACGTGGTTTCAAAAAAAATAAAGGAAGTGGAAACAAGCGATTTATCCTGGTTAGACAGGTTTGGGACTATGGGGCCATTCTTGAAAAATGATATTAAATTAATATGGCGTAATGCACGGCCAAAACAGGTGTTAATGGTGTCTTTTATGTTTTTGTTTTACGGGGTTATTTTCTTTACTAATGAAAAATATGAGCAGATGCCTGCTATTTTAGCTTTCGCAGCCATGTTTGTAACCGGTGGATTTTTAATTTCATTCGGGCAATTAATACCCTCCTGGGATAGTGAGTATTATAAACTGTTAATGAGTCAGAATATAAAGTATAAAACCTATCTGGAGTCTAAGTGGTATTTGCTGGCAGTTGTTGTGGTAATCTCTTTTATTTTAAGTACGCCATATTTGTATTTTGGTTGGAAAACCTATGGGATGATTGCTGCCGGAGCCTTGTTTAACATTGGTTTAAATTCATTTATCACCTTATTTGGAGGGGCTTTAAATAGAACTCCGGTAGAGTTAAATGTAAAAGCCAAAGCATTTAGTAATATGCAGGGGTTTAATCCCACGCAAATGCTTATTGCAATTCCAAAGCTTGTTTTACCCATGCTGTTTTTTTATGTGCCTTATAAACTGATAAATTTTGAAGCGGGTATAATTGCTTTAGGGCTAAGTGGAATTCTGGGAATTGTGTTTAAATCGTTCTTTTTAAATCAGATTGAAAAAATTTATCAAAAGGGAAAATACAACACCATTAAAGCGTATGCTCAAAAACACTAATTAAAAAGCTATTACACATGATAACAACGAATAATCTTACTAAAAAATATAACGGTACAACCGTGTTAAATATAGAGCATCTGGAAATCCCCAAAGGACAAAGTTTTGGACTTGTAGGGAATAATGGGGCTGGTAAGACTACTTATTTTAGTTTGCTTCTGGATTTAATTGAACCGACATCTGGTGTCATTGAAAATAATTCTATTGCAGTACACGAAAGTGAGGCATGGAAACCCTTTACTTCGGCATTTATAGACGAAAGTTTTTTAATTGGTTATCTTACAGCGGAGGAATATTTTTATTTTATCGGTGAACTTCGAAATCAGAGTAAAGCCGATGTTGATGCGCTGGTGGCTCAGTTTGAAGATTTTTTTCATGGTGAGATTTTAAATCAGAAGAAATACCTAAGGGATTTAAGTAAGGGAAATCAGAAAAAGGCAGGAATTATTGCAGCTTTAATTGGGTATCCGGAAGTCATTATCCTAGACGAACCATTTGCCAATCTGGATCCTTCTACACAAATAAAACTGAAAAAAATTATTAGAGATCTTGCGAGTAAAAAAGGTATTACTATTTTGGTGTCCAGTCACGATTTAATGCATGTAACCGATGTGTGTGAACGTATTGTGCTTTTGGAAAAAGGCGAAATAAAAAAAGATCTTGTAACCAGTAGTGAAACCTTAAAGGAGCTGGAGGATTATTTCTCGAATACGGCTTTGGTTTAAAAGTCAATCTGTTTTTTAGGTAAATTCAAAAAGATGCTTAATTTTACGCTTTTGCATAATAATAGCAAGACTTTATAGTTATTTATTTGATTAAATATACCAACGTTGAAAACATCTTTTAAGGTCATTTTTGTTGCATTTTTTTCTGCTGTAATTGTAATGAGTTGTTCTAGGAAAAAGGACAAATTTATAAGCAGAAATTTTCATGCAATGGCCACAGAATACAATACACTTTATAACGGCTACATTGCTCTTAATGAAGGTCGCGAACAACTAAACGATGGTTATAAAGATAATTACTGGCACATACTTCCGGTAGAGCGTCTGGAAGTGTCAGAAGACATCATGCTTCCCGGAGCCTCTAAAAATGAAAGCTTTTCTAGAGCCGAAGAAAAGGCAGCCAAAGCCATTCAAAAGCATTCTATGAATATCGATGGCAAAGAGAAAAATCCGCAAATGGACGAGGCGTATTTGCTTTTAGGCCAGGCGAGATATTTCGATCAGCGTTTTGTGCCTGCCTTAGAAGCCTTCAATTATATTTTATATAAATACGCTTTGAGTGATAAGATTAATGAAGCTCGGGTATGGAGAGAAAAAACCAATATGCGTTTGGAGAATGATGAGTTGGCCATTAAAAATTTAAAACGCTTGTTGCGTCTGGAGCACCTGGAAGATCAGGAATTGGCAGATGCTACGTCAACTTTAGCACAGGCTTATATAAATACTAAATCATTAGACAGCGCGATTACACAATTGGAGATTGCAGCCAATGCAACGAAGAAAAATAATGAACGGGGACGGTACTTATTTATAAAAGGGCAATTGTACAATGCGTTGGGGTATAAAGATAGTGCCAATGCTACTTTCGATCGCGTTATCGATATGCATCGCAAAATTCCAAGACCATATTATATTGGAGCTTATGTGGAAAAGGCAGAGAATTTCGATTATGAAAATGGCGATAAAATAGCTTTCGCAGATACGCTTCATCGTTTAGAAGAAGATCGTGAAAACCGACCGTATTTAGCAAGAATTTATCACCAGATAGGGGAGTATTATTTAACTAATAATATGGATTCTCTGGGTGTAGCGTTTTATAATAAATCTTTGCGCTCCAGAAGAGACGACAAAGAGTTAAATGCAAGAAATTACAACGTACTCGGGGATTATTATTTTGATGAGGCTGAATATAAAACCGCTGGAGCTTATTATGATAGTACTTTAACAAATTTACAGGTAGATTCTAAACCTTACCGTGTTGTGAAGCGTGAACGCGATAATTTGGTCGATGTTATTTTGTACGAGGATATTGCAAAAGTAGACGATAGTATTCTTAATCTTGTAGCCATGAGCGAGCCTGAGCGTTTGGTTTATTTTGAAACTTATACGGCAGATCTAAAGGCAAAGGCAGAATTAGAACGCGAAAAGCAGGAGGAAGCTGCCAGAGCACAGGAAATGTTAAGTTCGAATAAAGGGTTTAATGTGAATACTAAAGGTTCCGGATTTCAGGATAGAAGTAACCCAAAGAATAACACAACATTCTATTTCTATAATACCACTACGGCCTCTTACGGAAAAAATGAATTCGTTAAAATCTGGGGGAACAGAAATAATGAAGATAACTGGCGATGGTCTAATATGAATGCTGTATCGACTGCAGTGGCAATTGGCGGTGTAGATGCTGCTAGTTTAGATTTGGATGCGGATATTTTTCAACCAGAGTATTATATAGAGCAGATTCCTTCAGAAGAAAAAGTGATTGATAGTATTGGTAAAGAAAGAAATTACGCTTATTATCAGCTAGGTGTAATTTATAAGGAAAAATTTGGCGATTACGAGTTGTCGAAAGACAAGTTAAAGACCTTGTTGAATAATAATCCGGAAGAACGTTTAATAGTTCCTGCCAAATATAATTTATATAAGGATTATGAATTGTTAGGACAAACGGGAGAAGCAGAAATAGCTAAAGCCGATATTATATCCAATCACCCGGATTCGCGTTATGCCGAGATTTTATTACACCCAGAGCAAGGTGTTGAAGCCGATGCCAATAGTCCGGAACATGTATACGAAGCTGTTTATTCTAGGTTTGAAGCTCAGAAATTTGGAGAGGTAATCACCTTGTGCGATGAAAATATTCGGAAATTTCAAGGAGAGGATATTGTAGCTAAATTCGAGTTGTTAAAAGCAACGGCCATTGGGAAACTGTATGGTTACGATGCATATGCAAAGGCTATAAACGAAGTTGCTGTTACTTATGCTAATTTAGAAGAAGGACAGCGTGCCGAAGAAATATTAAAAAACGTATTACCTAAAATTAGCAATACCGAATTTGAAGATAATGATTTAAGTGCGAGCTTTAAAGTAGTTTTTACTTTCGAAAACAGTACTGAAGAAGAAGTAAAGTCTTTTTACGAACATTTGGAAAAGGAATTGAAAAAAGTAAAGTATTACGACTTAACGGCTTCATTAGATGTGTATTCTGAAGAAATAACTTTTGTGTTGGTACATGGTTTTACTAACTTAGTGGTAGCAGAAGGCTTTAAAGATTTGTTTAAAAAGACAGATAAAGACAGAATAACAAGACCATATTTTGTAATTTCGGCGCAAAACTATCAAACAGTTCAAATACATAAGAATTTAGATCATTATTTAAATCAAAATAAATAACCCCCAAAATCTATATATCATGTTTAACGAAAGTAAAAAAGACAAGCACCAGGCTTTAGATGCTACTCAAAACCAAAACCTAATTGCTCAAGGCACCAAATTTGTCGGTGATTTAACCAGTGAAGGCGGTTTTAGAATTGATGGTGTTATTGAAGGAAATTTAAAAACACCTGGTAAAGTTGTAGTTGGTAAAACCGGTTTAATAAAAGGGACTTTAGAAGGGACAGATGCCTATTTTGAAGGTCGTTTTTCTGGAAAACTACAATTATCAGGAACTTTAACTTTAAAATCTTCGGCACAGATAGAGGGCGATGTTATTGTTGGTAAATTAGCAGTAGAACCGGGAGCAACATTTGATGTGACTTGTGTTATGAAAAGCGCAGTAAAATCTATTGCCAATGAAAGAAAAGCCGAAAAAACAGCTTAATAATTATATCAAGTTTTCCACTATGGCTTTCCAGATGGTGGCCATTATTGGTGTATTAACATATTTAGGTGTCTGGCTGGATGATAAATACCCTAACGAATACAGTATGTTTACCATTATATTTTCGTTATTGGGTGTTACAGGTGCAATTTATATGATTATAAAGCAAGTAACGAATCTGAATAAAGAAGAGTAATTTTTAACGTATATTAATGAAGCAAAAACTACGCTCTTTTTTGATGGTGTTAGTGCCATTTACTTTAATCTTATATGTAATACAGGTGTTTCTTGTGCGTCAGTTACAGGAAACACAGGTATTTCAGTTACACACGTGGAGTATTTATCTTTTTCATTTTATATCTACATTAACTGTATATGTTTCGGTAGCCTATATAAATCAGATTTTGCCCGATAAAACGGGATATGCATTTATGGCTTTAGGTTTATTGAAAATGTTTGCAGCTATAATATTTTTACTCCCTTTAATATTACACTCCGTAAATACACCGGTTAGCGATGTGCTGGCGTTTTTTGTCCCCTATTTTATTTTTTTGCTTATCGAAATCATCTTCGTTATCAACCTCTTAAATCCAAAACCTTAGTTTTTTAACAATTCTTTAAAAAGTGTCAAAATACTAGTAAAAAAAATAGTTATTAACTTTTTAATGTTAATTAAAAATGTACCTTTGCAGCGAAATTTGGAGACCGTAAATTTTATTTAAAAAGGTATGATGATAGCAAAAAATACTATCAAATGTTTTGTAACAGTTTTATTAACTGTGCTTCCGTTTTTTAGCTTCGCCTCTGATAGCAATCAACACGGGGAGGAAAAAGAGTTTAATGCAAGCGATTTAATCAACAGCCATATTGGCGATTCTCACGAATTTCATATGTTCGATTATAACGGGCATGCGTATTCGTTTTATCTTCCGGTTATTTTGTGGACAGATAATGGTTTAACTGTATTTTCTTCAAAAGAATTTCATCATGATAACAGCGGTCATCATGTAGTGCAAAAAAACGGACAGTCTTTTGTTCGTGATACAGAGGTAATTTATTATGCCGATAAATATGAAGGCTTAACAGAAGATAGTAAAAGTGCATTAAATTTTGATGTGCGTCCTTTGGATTTTTCAATCACGAAAAATGTGTTTTCTATGTTGATGTCTGCAATTATACTATTTATAGTATTTGCTTTTGCAGCTAAATCTTACAAGACAAACGATAAAGCTCCTAAAGGTCTTGCTGGGTTCCTAGAGCCTTTAATTACTTTTGTTAGAGATGATATTGCTATTCCTAATATTGGGGAGCACAAGTATGCGAAGTTTATGCCTTACTTGTTAACGATATTTTTCTTTATCTGGATAAACAACCTTATCGGGTTAATTCCTTTCTTTCCGTTTAGCTCGAACTTAACAGGAAACATTTATTTCACGTTTGTATTAGCGTTTATCACTTTTGTGGTGACAACTATTAACGGAAATAAAACATATTGGAAGCACATATTAATGCCGCCGGTGCCGAAGGCATTATATCCAATCATGATTCCTATTGAGTTTATTGGAATGCTAACTAAGCCATTTGCATTAATGATTCGTTTATTCGCGAACATTACGGCTGGTCACATTATTATTTTAAGTTTGGTGTCTTTAATATTTATATTCAAAACTGTGGCTATTGCACCGGTGTCTGGAGTATTCGTTTTATTTATGAGTGCTTTAGAGTTAATGGTAGCGGCTTTACAGGCTTATGTATTTACTTTATTATCGGCATTATTTATAGGTCAGGCTGTTGCCGACGACCATCATTAACATTGAGTTTTTTTAATTATTAACTATATAAATTTATTACTATGGTATTAGCTGGAATCGGTGCTGGATTAGCTGCAATCGCTGCAGGATTAGGTATTGGAAAAATTGGTGGATCTGCAATGGAAGCTATTGCACGTCAGCCAGAAGCTGCTTCAAAAATTCAAACTGCAATGATTATTGCTGCTGCACTTATCGAAGGTGTTGCACTTTTCGCAGTGGTAGTTGCATTAATTGCAAAATAATTTTTTGAAAAAGAAAAACTAGGCATCCTGTAACGGTTGGTTGCAGGATGCTTTTAAAACAAAATCAACATTATTTAATTATATATAGAATATGAATTTAGTAGCACCAGAGAGTTTAGTTTTTTGGACCACGGTAATTTTTATTGTATTCTTCATCTTATTAAGAAAATTTGCTTGGAAACCTATTTTAGGCGCGGTAAAAGGAAGAGAAGACTCTATTA
Source organism: Formosa sp. S-31 (assembly GCF_051172795.1). Taxonomy (NCBI): domain Bacteria; kingdom Pseudomonadati; phylum Bacteroidota; class Flavobacteriia; order Flavobacteriales; family Flavobacteriaceae; genus Formosa; species Formosa sp. S-31. The sequence continues at coordinate 704,841 of NZ_JAENDK010000008.1, read as the reverse complement.
ATAAAGCATTATTGTCTGCAGAGGAAGCCCGTAATGAAATTGTAAATCTTAAAGCAGATAACGAGCGTATTTTAAACGAAGCCAGAGCAGAACGTGAAGCGATGTTAAAAGATGCACGCGACATGAAAAATAAGATGATTGCAGATGCTAAAGAAGAAGCTCAGAACCAGGCGAACACTATAATTGAAAACGCTAAAATTGCAATTGAAAGTGAGAAGAAATCTGCTATGTTAGAGCTTAAAAGCCACGTTGCCGAATTGTCTTTAGAGATTGCTGAAAAAGTAGTGCGCGAAGAATTATCTAGTAAAGATAAGCAAATGCAATTAGTAGATTCTTTAATTGGAGAAGCTACATTAAACTAATAATAAGAGCATGGCAGGAGCAAGAGCAGCAATACGTTACGCAAAAGCAGTTTTAGATTTAGCACAAACGCAAAACACGGCAGAAGCAGTGCATGCCGATATGGCTTTAATTGCTAACACAATTGCAGAAAGTAAAGACTTGAACAGTATGCTTCAAAGTCCTGTAATTAGATCGGCTGTTAAAAAAGCAACCTTGTTAGAGGTTTTTAAAAACACCAATACATTAAGCGTAAATCTTATCGATACCTTAATCGAAAATAAGAGAATCGCTATTTTAGAAGATGTTGCCCTTAAGTATAATCAATTATACGATCAATTAAAAGGGACAAAAGTTGCTACAGTGACTACAGTAGTACCTTTAAGTGCAGATTTAGAGTCTAAGGTTTTAGATAAAGTGAAAGCGCTTACCGGAGGAAATGCTGTAGAGATTAACAACGTAATCGACGAAAGTATAATTGGTGGTTTCATATTACGTGTTGGCGATTTGCAGTATGATGCAAGTATCGCGAACAAACTAAATAAATTAAAACAAGAATTTACATTAAATTAATTTTATAATTTTTTTAAACAGAAATTATATTTCCGTTTAAAGTTTATATCGAAATAAAATGGCAGAAGTAAAACCAGCTGAAGTAACAGCTATCTTAAAACAACAACTACAAGGTTTTGAAGCGGGAGCTTCATTAAATGAAGTAGGAACAGTATTAACTGTAGGAGATGGTATTGCACGTGTTTACGGATTGGCTAATGCACAATATGGTGAATTAGTTGATTTTGGAAACGGGCTTGAAGGTATCGTATTAAACCTTGAAGAAGATAACGTAGGGGTTGTATTATTAGGACCTTCACAAGGTGTTAAGGAGGGAACAACTGTAAAACGTACTGAGCGCATCGCATCTATTAAAGTAGGTGAAGAAATGGTAGGACGTGTAGTTGATACTTTAGGTAACCCAATTGATGGTAAAGGACCTATTGGTGGTAAACTTTACGAAATGCCTTTAGAGCGCAAAGCTCCTGGTGTTATTTTCCGTGAGCCGGTAACAGAGCCGTTACAAACTGGTATTAAGTCTATCGACGCTATGATTCCTGTAGGTCGTGGACAGCGTGAGCTTGTTATTGGTGACCGTCAAACTGGTAAAACAACAGTTTGTATCGATACCATTTTAAATCAGAAAGAATTTTATGATGCAGGTGAGCCTGTATTCTGTATATATGTTGCTGTTGGGCAAAAAGCTTCAACTGTAGCAAACATCGCTAAAACTTTAGAAGACAGAGGTGCTTTAGCATATACTGTAATTGTAGCTGCTAACGCTTCAGATCCTGCTCCAATGCAGGTATATGCACCTTTCGCAGGAGCTGCTATTGGAGAATATTTCAGAGATACTGGTCGTCCGGCTTTAATTATCTACGATGATTTATCTAAGCAGGCTGTGGCTTACCGTGAGGTATCTTTATTATTACGTCGACCACCAGGACGTGAGGCGTATCCTGGAGACGTTTTCTACTTACACTCTCGTTTATTAGAGCGTGCCGCGAAAGTTATCAATGATGATGAAATCGCGAAGAATATGAACGACTTACCAGAAACTTTAAAACCTGTAGTAAAAGGTGGAGGGTCTTTAACAGCCTTACCAATTATCGAAACTCAGGCGGGAGACGTTTCTGCTTATATCCCAACTAACGTAATCTCTATTACAGACGGTCAGATTTTCTTAGATGGTGATTTATTTAACTCTGGTGTACGTCCGGCAATTAACGTAGGTATTTCTGTATCTCGTGTTGGTGGTAACGCTCAGATTAAATCAATGAAAAAAGTATCTGGTACTTTAAAATTAGATCAGGCTCAGTTCCGTGAATTAGAAGCGTTCGCAAAATTTGGTTCAGATCTTGATGCGGTTACTTTAAATGTAATTGAAAAAGGTAAGCGTAACGTAGAAATTTTAAAGCAGGCACAAAACGATCCTTATACAGTAGAAGACCAGATTGCAATTATTTATGCTGGATCTAAAAACTTATTAAAAGATGTTCCTGTAGCTAAAGTTAAAGAGTTTGAAAGAGATTTTATCGAATTCTTAAGAGCTAAGCATGCAGATGCATTAAGTACTTTAAAAGCTGGTAAATTAACAGACGAAGTTACAGATGTTTTAACAGCTGTGGCTAAGGAAGTATCGGTTAAATTTAAAGCATAATTAGATTTTTTGTTAAGTAGTTCTTTTTTAAGAAAGGACTACTTAATTCTCAATATGTTATTCTAAAATAAGAAATGGCAAATTTAAAAGAAATACGTAACAGAATTACCTCGGTATCTTCAACGATGCAGATTACCAGTGCCATGAAAATGGTATCTGCTGCAAAATTAAAGAAGGCACAAGATGCTATTACTGAAATGCGTCCGTATTCAGATAAGCTTACCGAACTTTTACAAAGTTTAAGTGCAACTTTAGATGCAGATTCTGGAAGTAAATATTCCGACCAACGTGAGATTAATAAGGTGCTTATAGTAGCTATTACATCAAACAGAGGTTTATGTGGGGCTTTTAACTCCAATATCATTAAGGAAGTAAATAGATTAACTAGCGAGAAATACGCTGGTAAGGACGTTTCTTTTTTAGCTGTTGGTAAAAAGGCTAACGATGCTTTTAAAAAGACAGGTAAAGTTATTGCTAATAAAAGCGAGATTTTCGATAATTTAACTTTTGAAAATGTTGCCGAAATAGCAGAGGAATTAATGGAGCAATTCGTTAATGGCGACTTCGATAAAATTGAAATTGTTTACAATCAGTTTAAAAATGCCGCTACTCAAGTTGTAACTACAGAACAGTTTCTGCCAATCGTTCCTGTAGAAACAGATAGTAACCTTACTTTGGATTACATTTATGAGCCTTCTAAAGAGGAAATTGTTGAGTATTTAATTCCTAAATCTTTAAAAACACAGTTCTTTAAAGGTTTAAGAGATTCTTTCGCGAGCGAGCATGGTGCGCGTATGACTGCAATGCATAAAGCAACAGACAACGCTAAAGAATTAAGAGATCAATTAAAATTAACCTATAACAAAGCGCGTCAGGCTGCGATTACTAACGAAATCCTTGAGATTGTTGGTGGTGCAGAAGCCTTGAATAACTAAGTTAAAGGTTTTAAGATAATCGAGCCTCACGGTAATGTGGGGCTTTTTTTATGGCATAGCTATTGTTTTTGTATCTTTAAAATAACTTGTAATTTCAATTTTATGCGCAGTATAAAGTATATGTTTTTTCGATTGACAGTTGTAATTTCAGCTTTCATGTTATGGCAGTGTGTTTCTGCTCAGGTATTGGAAGACCAAGTGTCATTTGAAATCGTAACCGCCGAATATTCGCATTGGGTTGCCGGTGTAAAAGGAGGAGGTTCCGGTTATAATATCAGTTTAAAGCTGAAAGCTATACCCGCTGAAAATATTGTGTTAAATGCTGTTTATTTTGATAATTACGAGGCTAAATTAACTCAAAGCGATAAGGATAATACGAGATTTTTCGGAAAGGTTTTGTTGTCTACCAATCAACAACCGGCCTTAATGAATGATGACAAGCTAAATACTGGTGCAAAGACTGAAACTGAAGCTGTACTTCCTAAATTTGATTTAAAATCAAACGAATGTGTAATAGAATATACAGAAGGCAATAAAACGAAATATTTTAAAAGCGATAAACTTGAAAAGAAAGCCATAAAACACCCTCAAACTATACGGTCATTTCAGTAATAATTGCCTGGTTTCTTTTAATATTCTATCGAATTCTATACTTTTAGCCTCCTAGATTTTCCATTAAATTGAGCGCATTACAACGACTTTTTAAACAAACTGTAGTTTATGGTTTAGCCACGGTTTTACCGCGTATGCTAAACTTTTTTTTGGTTCCGTTATACACTACACCAGGAGTCTTGACTTCGGTTGCAGAGTACGGCAAAATTTCTGTTATATTTTCGTGGTTTGTTATCTTCAATGTTATCCTGGCCTATGGTATGGAAACCGCTTTTTTCAGGTTTTTTAATAAGGAAAAGGATCAGGAGGCTGTAGTGGGAACATCTGTAATTTCACTTGGCATCTCTTCATTTGTTTTTTTTGCTCTGGCACTTTTATTTCAAAATCAGATTGCAATAATAACAGATATTAAAGTTGAATATATAAAACTTGTTATCTGGATTTTACTTTTAGATGCCCTGGTTATTATTCCATTTGCCTGGTTACGCGCCAAAGAGCAATCTATGAAATATGCTTATATTAAAATTATTAATGTAGTTATAAACTTAGGACTTAATCTGTTTTTCTTGTTGTGGCTTCCTAAACACAGTGGTGCGCATTTCCTTTCAGAACAGCTTTACAGGCCTAATTTTGAGATTAATTATATATTTATATCCAATCTTGTTTCCAGTGGAATAACCTTGATGTTACTGGCTTCATTTTACCTTAAAATCTCATATAAATTTAAGGCGGAACTGTGGCGTCGTATGTTGCAATATGCTTTTCCAGTATTAATTGCGGGTATAGCTTTTTCTATTAACGAAACTTTCGACAGGATTTTGCTGAGTAAAATGTTACCAGAGAACATTGCCGATACCCAGATTGGAATGTATTCTGCATGTTATAAACTGGCGCTGTTTATGACCTTATTTGCTACGGCGTATCGTTTGGGGATAGAACCTTTCTTTTTTAGTCATGCAAAAACAGTAAACCCACAGAAAAACTATGCCTACATTTTAGAATTTTTTGTTACTATTGGAAGTTTAATTTTATTGGGTGTGGTGGTATTTGCCGATATATTAAAACTCATTGTAATACGTAGCGAAGAATATTGGGAAGCAATGAGTATTGTACCAATAATTTTGCTTGCCTATTTGTTTTTGGGCATGTATCACAACTTATCGGTGTGGTATAAAATTACAGACCGGACAAAATTCGGTGCTTATATTTCAATTTTCGGAGCTGTTGTTACTTTGGTTTTAAATTTCTGGCTTATACCGATTATAAGTTATAAAGGCTCGGCAATAGCTACTCTTGCTGCTTACGGTAGCATGGTGGTTTTATCCTATTATTTCGGAAGAAAATATTATCCGATACCTTACAATATAAAAAAAATCAGTGCTTATATTTTAATATCTCTTTTACTATCCTTGCTTTCCTTCTATGTTTTTAGAGCAAACTACGTTGTTGGAGTAGCATTTTTATTGGTATTCATGGGTATAATCTATAAGTTTGAAAAACAAACGATATTAAGTTTACTAAAACGATAAAATGACTGTAAAAATTATTAATAAATCGGCACATGCTTTGCCGCATTATGAAACCATAGCTTCGGCTGGTATGGATCTTCGTGCAAATATTTCAGAAGATATTACCTTAAAACCTCTGGAGCGTACTATTGTTAAAACAGGTTTATTTATAGAATTGCCGGTAGGTTCGGAAGCTCAGGTAAGACCACGTAGCGGACTCGCGGCAAAATATGGTATAACTGTTTTAAATGCTCCGGGAACAATAGATGCTGATTATCGTGGTGAAATTGGTGTAATTTTAGTTAACTTATCCAATGAAAATTTTACCATAACAAACGGAGAGCGTGTTGCTCAATTGATTTTTGCAAAACATGAACAGGCTCAGTTTGAAGAAGTAGAAACTTTGTCGGAAACCGATAGAGGTGAAGGCGGATTTGGCAGTACGGGCCGAAAATAATCCGATACTAAGAAAATAACCCGATTTATATTCCGTTTTAAGCGGTGTAAATATATTACAAAGATGAAAATTATAGTACCTATGGCAGGTCGCGGTTCGCGATTACGTCCACATACCTTAACAGTTCCTAAACCATTAATTCCTGTAGCCGGTCAGCCTATAGTGCACCGCTTGGTAAAAGATATAGCCAAAGTTATAAATCAACCAATCGAAGAAGTTGCTTTTATTCTTGGAGACCCTGCTTTTTTTGGAGATGATGTTGTAGAAAGTCTTACCCAGCTGGCAAACGATTTGGGAGCTAAAGCTTCAATTTACCGTCAGGATAAACCCTTAGGGACTGGACATGCTATAATGAGTGCAAAACCGTCTTTGTCTGGTCCTGCAGTGGTGGCTTATGCCGATACTTTAATACGTGCCGATTTTAATTTAGATGAAGAAGCCGATGCTGTAATATGGGTGAAACAGGTAGAACACCCAGAAGCTTTTGGTGTTGTAAAATTAAACGAGCGAAATGAAATCGTAGAATTGGTTGAAAAACCAAAGGAGTTTGTTAGCGATCAGGCTGTTATTGGTATTTATTACTTTAAAGATATTGCCGTGTTAAAGGATGAATTGCAGTATGTGTTAGACAATAATATCATTCATGGTGGAGAATACCAGATTAACGATGGTATAAAAGGGATGATGGCTAAAGGCAAGGTATTTAAAACCGGACAGGTAGATGAGTGGATGGACTGCGGGAATAAAACTGTCACTGTTGAAACCAACGGAAGAATGCTTGGATTTTTACAACAGGACGGTGAAGAAAATTTGGTGTCTCCTAACGTTGTTCTAAATAATTCAGAAATTATTCCACCGTGTTATATTGGCGATAATGTGATCTTAACCAATGCTACTGTAGGACCAAATGTCTCTATAGGAACAGATTGTGTTATTGAAAATACAAGCGTTAAAAATGCTATAATTAGCAATCATTCTACTATTAAAAATGCTAATTTAGACGATGCAATGATCGGAAATTATGTCGAATTCGATGGTCATTTTAAAACCATAAGTATTGGCGATTATTCCGTGTTAAAATAAGACGAGCATATTCTTGGGTATGAGATTTCAATCGAATATAAAACGAACTATTTTGGGACTAATTTTAGTCCCAATGTTTTCTTATGCTCAAGTAGATTTTAATGCGAAACCTACAGATGATCTGGGGGAAGTAGACGACCAGTTTCAGGAGTTGTTTTTCGAGGCATTAAAACAGAAAGGAATAGAAAATTACAGTCGTTCAGTAGAGGCGCTTCAAAAATGTATAGCTTTAGATGATTCCTATTCTGTATTATATTTTGAATTAGGAAAGAATTACAATAAGCTGAAAAATTTTGGTGAAGCCGAAAATGCGCTAAAGAAAGCCATAAAAGCCGAACCTGATAACGAATGGTATTTAGACGAGCTTTACGATGTTTACGCCCAGCAAAACGATTACGATAAGGCGATAAAGACTTTAAAGCAACTGGTAAAGTACCATCCCGATTATAAAGAGGATCTTGCAGCTTTGTTTGTTAGAACAAAAGATTATAAAGAAGCTTTAAAGGTATTAGATGAATTAGATGCAGAATTTGGTATTTCTGTTAATCGCGACTTTTTAAGAAATCAGATTTACGATGCTACCGGACAGAAAAAGGAGCAAATACAAAATCTGGAAGAGCGGGTTGAAAATAACCCGGAGCAGGAATCGAATTATCTTGCGCTAATTTACCGATACAGCGAAAGCAACGAAAAGGAAAAGGCTTTCGAAACGGCTAAAAAGCTATTGGAAGTTAATCCTAATTCCGAGTTAGTGCATCTGGCTTTATATAAATTTTATCTGGATGATGATGATACTGAAAATGCCATAGCATCTATGAAAATTGCTTTAAAAAGTGCCAAAATTAAACCGGAAGCCAAACTATTGGTACTTACAGATTTTGTAAAATTCGTAGGTACACATCCGGAGTACGAAGAAGATCTTGTAGAGGTAACAGCTCTTGTTGGCGATGCCAACGATGGTAAAACTCTGGTAGAACTAGCTCAGTATTATTTGAGTAAAGGAGAAAAGGAGAAAGCGATTGACTACTATAATGAGGCTTTAAAACTAGAAGGTGATAATTACGCTATTTTACGGAATATTATTGTATTGTATATCGATTTAAAACAATACGAACTTGCTGTTAAACGAAGTGAGGAAGCCTTGTTAAAATATCCGTCTCAACCGGAATTATATTTAATGAATGGTTTGTCACTAAATAAACTAGGCAGATTTAAAGAGGCCTTGGAACCTTTAAGTATGGGAGTGGATTATATCATTGATAATAAAAAAATGGAAAGCGATTTTTACTATCAGTTAAGTCTGTCATACTCTGGTCTTAATAATAGTAAAGAGGCGAAAAAATATGCCGATAAAGCTAACAAATTAGAAATTTCAAATAAATGAAGAACTTACATGTAATTGTATTGTTTGTATTTATAGGAGTGTTTAGCGGGTGTAAATCCACCAAAACATTAACAGGTACAGATGCTAATCTTAACTTAAATACAAAGCAGGTATTAAGAGAAAATTCTAAGCAGACTGCCCGATTTAAAAGCTTATCAGCAAAAATAAAAGCTAATTATTTTGAAGGTGATAATGTTAAGTCTGTAGTTGTAAATCTGCGAATGGAAAAGGACAAAACCATTTGGTTAAACGGACCTTTTTCGGCAGCCCGATTATTGGTTACTCCAGAAAAAGTGAGTTTTTACAATAAACTGGATAATACTTATTTTGAAGGCGATTTTAAATTGTTGAGTGATTTTGTAGGCACAGACTTAGATTTTAATAAAGTGCAGAATTTACTTCTGGGAGAAGCTCTTTTTGGTTTAGAGGAGTCCACGTATTCAGCTTCTGTAAATAACGATTTATATCTTGTACAGCCAAAACAGCAGAATCCGTTATTCGAGTTGTTTTACATTATAAATCCGGTGTATTTTAAAATCGTGTCTCAACAATTGTCTCAGCCACAGGACGAACGTTTGCTGGAAATTGATTATTTAAAATATCAGGATGTAAATGGTCAGATTATTCCGGAACAGATAAAAATAAATGCGGTAGAAGGTCAGAGCGAAAGTATTATAGAATTGGAATTCAAATCTGTATCTTTGAACGAAAAATTGCATTTTCCTTTTAAAATTCCTTCAGGTTTTGAAGTTATAGAACTTAAATGATTAAGCCACAAATCGTATATAAAATAGCCATTGTATTATGCTGCTTTTTAAGTAGTGTGTCTGTCTTTTCGCAAAGTAAAAAACAACTCGAGCTCGAAGAGCGTCGACAGGAGCTTCGTAAGGAGATAGAGCAGATTAACAGTATGCTTTTTAAAAATAAATCGAAGGCCAAGTCACAATTATCATTAATTGAGGATCTTAATCATAAGATTAATGTTAGGAATAACCTCATTAAGGTTACAAATCAGCAGGCTAATTTATTAACCCGTGAAATAGGTGTTAATCAGCGCGAAATTACTCAGCTCCGTGAAGATCTTGAGAACCTTAAAGCCGATTATGCAGAAATGATTGTACATTCTTACAAAAGCAGAAGTACGCAGAGTAAGGTTATGTTTTTACTGTCTTCTACAAACTTTCATCAGGCGTATAAGCGATTACAATATATTAAGCAATATTCCAATTTTCAAAAGCAACAGGGAGAAAATATTCAGATTAAAACTGAAGAGCTAAAAATTGCGAATCAGAAATTATTAAAGCAGAAGGAAGATAAACAGGCTTTAATAAAAGAGAACAGTATTGCACAGGCTCAACTGGAACTGGAGCGTAAGCAACAGCGTGAGTTAATGGCATCTATTCAGAAGGATTTGAAATCGTATACAGCTCAAATCAAAGAAAAACAGCAAGAGGCCGACAGAATAGATAGGGAAATTGAAAAATTAATTCGAGAGGCTATAGCCAAATCTAATAAAAAAGCGGGTAATAAATCGAATACATCTGGATTTACGCTTACACCTGAAGCTAAAAATTTAGCAGCCAGTTTTGTGGCTAATAAAGGAAAATTACCTTGGCCGGTAGAAAAAGGTGTGGTGAAATTAAAGTATGGAAATCAACCGCATCCGATAGTAAAAACCGCGACGATTCACAGTAACGGTGTGCGCATTGCAACCAGTCCGGGAGCTCAGGTACGTGCCGTTTTTAATGGAGAGGTATACGCGATAATTGTTCAGAAAAAAGGGAATCCTACAGTGCTTATTCAACATGGTAATTACTTTACAGCCTATAAAAACTTAGGAAAAGTCTATGTTAAAAAAGGCGACAAAGTAACGACCAATCAATCTATTGGAGAGGTGTTTACCAATTCAGCCACGGGAGATACGACTCTAAGTTTTAGTGTGTTTAAAGAAAGTAACACGCAAAACCCGGCATCGTGGTTATATAAAATGTAAAGCTGAAAATAAAGTCTTATTGAAATAAGGCTTTCAATTCGGTAGCGTCGTGTGGTTTTAATTTCCCTGCTAATACTAAGCTAAGTTGTTTACGACGTAAAGCGGCTTTATAGCGTTCTTTTTCAAGATCGGTCTCCGGAATTAATTCGGGAACAGGAACAGGTCTTCCGGTTTCTTCTACAGCTACAAAAGTGTAGATGGCTTCGTTAGCTTTAGTTTTAAGCCCCGATTCGCGATCTTCTGTCCACACATCTATATAAACCTCCATAGAGCTTTTAAACGCTCTGGAAACCTTTGCTTCAACCGTTACTACGCTTCCTAACGGAATGGCGCGGTTAAAGGCAACGTGATTTACCGATGCAGTAACTACTATGCGTCTGGAGTGTCGTCTGGCAGCTATACTGGCTGCACGATCCATACGGGCTAAGAGTTCTCCTCCAAATAAATTGTTTAAAGGATTGGTTTCGCTTGGTAAAACAAGGTCGGTTAAAGTGGTTTTAGATGCTTCAGCTGTTTTTGGAGCCATTTTTTCATATAATTTGAAACAAAGTTACAAAGTGGAAACAACTAAGCAAGAGTAAAGTAATATTTAGTCATAAAAAAAGCGCTAATACTTCGTACCAGCGCTTTTGAGTTTTGTATAAATAAGATTCTTAATCTAAATTTTTAACAAGTAACCAGGCATCCGGATTATTATTGTCACGAATCGATTTAAGAGCCTTTAATGCATCTGATCGGTTTTCGTAACTATCGTAAACAACTTGGTGTAAACCGAATTTATTAACGCCTATTTTTCTGGCGTTAAAGCCTAGGTCTTTTAGTTCGGAAACTATTTTATCGCAGTTTTCTTCTACTCGAAATGCCCCTGCAATAATATGGTAATTGCCAACAGGTTTTGTAACTGTTAAACTTACAGCTGGCAACGGATTTTTAATAACAAATGTGGCCTCCTGAATTTTGTTTTCCAATTGCGTATTGGCATTTTCCTGAGCTATCTGGTTGTGGGTTTCTATCTGGTTTACATAGTATTTAGAGCCCATATAAGCTGAGGCAGCTAAAGCAATCACAGCAGCAGCGGCATAACGTAAATTCGGTTTTGTTTTACGGCGCTCTGGAGTAACGGCAATAGGAATGACCTTTTCTAAAGCTTCGGCTTCCTGTTTATATACTTCTCTTGTAATAGCAGGAGAGACCATTTGCTGAAGTCCGAAAGCATCAGTTAAATAATTTAAATGGTTAGAAGGTTCAAAAGTAACTTTACCTTCTTCATTTAACACTAAATCGCCTATGTTTTTAAATACAATAGTTTCTCCTTCGGATAAATATGATTTAATGTAGGATACGCGTTTACTTATTTTTTTAACGGCAACCTCGTATGGTATCTTTTCAACATCGGCAATATAATGTGCTAGAAGTCCATCGTTCTGCTGGATTTGCTCGTTAAAGGATAAGGCTTTTTTAGGCGGATAAAATGTATTTGTTTCATTGTTTATCGTCGCCGAAACACGTTGTGTTAAAAATGCTCCAAACTCAGGAACGATAACACACTCATATCTATATAGTAAGTCGCTTATGTAAGATTCTAATTGCATAAAAACAAAGTTAGACAAATTTTAATCTGAACAAAAAATGATATTCACTTTTTATTAACATATATTCTTTTGAGGTCTTGCGTGTTCATAATCAAATGATTACTTTTCTAAAGATATAGAATTTTTTAATTATTCAGAGTTAATTTCCGTGAAATTTGATTATGACAGACCGTGAACTTTTATTTGTTTTAGCTTTGCAGCACGTGCCAAGAATTGGAGATGTCGGGGCTAAAAAATTAATAGCGCACTGTGGTTCTGCAGAGGCGGTTTTTAAAGAACAAAAACAGCGTCTGGCTAAAATTGATGGTATTGGTGTTCTTCGGCTAAACGAGTTAAAACTGGACGACCACCTTAAAGCAGCAGAGGCAGAACTGGAATTTATAAAAGCCAATAACATTGACTGTTTGTATTTTGAATCTGCCGATTATCCCGATAAACTAAAACATTGTATCGACGGTCCGATTTTATTGTTTCAAACTGGAACGGTGCAATTAAAGCAGCGTAGAATTATCAGTATAGTTGGAACTCGAAAAATTACCAGTAGTGGCATGGCATTTTGCGAAAAACTGGTAGAAGAACTTGAACCTTTTAATCCGGTTATTGTTTCAGGATTTGCCTACGGAACAGATATTACAGGGCATAAGGCCGCTTTAAAATATGGTCTGCAAACTATAGCTTGTCTGGCTCATGGTTTAAATCAGATTTATCCTAAAAACCATAAAAAATACATGGCTGAGGTTGAAAAAAATGGAGGATTTTTAAGTGATTTCTGGAGTACTGCAGTTTTTGACAAAAACAATTTTTTAAAACGCAACCGGATAATTGCTGGTTTAAGCGAAGCGACTATCGTTATCGAATCGGCTGAAAAAGGCGGGAGTTTGGTTACTGCCGATATTGCAAATACTTATAATCGCGATGTTTTTGCGGTGCCTGGACGAACTACCGATGTCATGAGTATTGGTTGTAATAATTTAATAAAACAACAAAAGGCACACTTGTTGTCTACACCATTAGATGTGCCTTATATTTTAAACTGGGACCTTGAAACCAGCGTAAAACCAGTGCAGAAGCAACTGTTCGTTGATTTGGATGAACAGGAACTTTTGATTTTTAACTATTTAAAAAATCAGAATAAAGAGTTGCTCGACGTCATCGCTTTACATTGTAAACTTCCTATTTTTAAAACGGCAGGTTTACTTTTAAATATGGAATTAAAAGGGATTGTACGACCCTTGCCTGGAAAATGTTTCGAGCTGATTTAATTTGCCATATTAATTTTTAAAATCCAAATGTCTTTAAAGTAATCCAGTTTATCTAATTCACGCTGTTTTAAATAGACTTCATTCGGGTCTTCACTCATATGTAAATAGATGTAATCCCAATTATTCTTTGGGTTTTTATAAGATTTAGGGTTATGTCCTTTTTCGGTTAAAAATTGTTTCCATTTTGTAGCATTGGCTTCTACCGAAAATACGTTAGTAACCAGATAATAGCCTTTTGCAAGGTCTGGAATGCTAATAGATTTTAGGTTCGTTATTTTATCCAGTTCTTTTTGTTGAGGAAGGGCATAAGTCTCGGTATCTGCCCTCATAAAATAATCGGTGTTTTTACTTTCTAGTAATACCGGGCTGATTTCGGTTTCAAATGCAACGAAAAACACATAAAATCGGTCGGCCTTGGTCTTGAAGCGGATGGTCATTTTAGAGCTGTTGTTCGATAAGACTGTATTATTTGGATTGGCAATATCAGTTTTCAGCAGGTCGAAGCCCAAGGTGTTTATACTGCCAGGAATCCTATCCTTAAAATATTTGCCTCCAATGGTAATCGTGCTGTTGAAAAAATTAGTTTTATCTCTCAGTTTGTTTGAAAGTGCTGTATACGATTCCGAATCCTGATTCATCACATAACACGCATCGGTTTTAAATTTTTGATCGCCCTCCAAAACACCTAATGAAAGGGAGGTTTTAATTTCACCCTGTTCATCGGTAATAAAGTCTTTGAAAGTAATGTCTACTGCTTCTTTATTGACTTCTATAAATCCGTTATACGTGGTAAAATATGCTGGTTTTACAGTGTCGTCTTCGTAAATGATATAAAGTAACCAGCCCCCGGAGCACCCTCCGGAAACAAAACCCTCTGTAGCTCTTATGTTCGCTAAAGTATAATAACCGTTAGTGGTTTTGTTTTGTTGCAGTAATTCGGTGACATCTGCGTAGCAGACATAGGGTTTGGTGTCGTTAAACTGGCTGTTTAAATAGCTGTCGTAAATCACCGTTCCATCTATTGGAGTGTATTCTGCTTCGGGTAGTTTAAATAAAATTTTATTTACGTCAACTTCGCGATTGTCGTTTCCGCGGTATACAATCTGATCTCCCAGAGTTCTGGTATAGCCTTTGTCGTATTTGTAAATGGCACTCCAGTATAAGGCGGCATACGCAATTTTTTTTGAAGTTTCCGGTAAGGTTAATTTAGCTGAACTGGAACTGAACGTCGATTTATCATCATCGATGTCAATATATTCCATTTTTATTTTGTCGTTGTATATACTTTGATCGTCAAAAGGTTTTGTGGCGTCTTCACTAACAATGTTATTGCCAATTAAAGCGGTGTTACCTTTTAGATAAAATTGTTGATTAACCTTAAAATTAAGTCCTTCCTGACCCAGGCTTTCGAAGGCTGTAAAAATGAATAATACAAATACTAGTACGCGGGAGTTTGGGAGATGCATAGGTTTGTGTTGATTTGTAGATGGATAGCGATTTAAAGAAAAAGTAGACTTAATTAATAGCCTACTTTTTCTCTTACGCGTTGTAAAACATCTTCGGCTACTGCCTTTGCTTTTTCTGCACCAACAGCCAGTACTTTATCTAATTCTTCCAGGTTATTCATGTAGTAGTGGTATTTTTCGCGTTGACTTGCAAAAGTTTCTACTATCAATTCAAATAAGGCCTGTTTTGCGTGACCGTAACCGTAATTGCCGTTTTCGTAATTCGCTTTCATGGTTGCAATCTGGTCTTCAGAAGCCAATAAACTATATAAAGCAAAACAGTTGCAGGTACTCCAGTCTTTTGGAGCTTCAAGCGGTGTGCTATCGGTTTGAATGCCCATAATCTGTTTTCTTAATTTTTTATCCTCTAAAAAGATATTGATAAAGTTGTTACGACTTTTACTCATTTTTTCACCATCTGTTCCAGGAATAATCATCACATTTTCTTCAATTTTTCCTTCTGGTAACACAAATGTTTCTCCCATTTTGGCATGAAAGCGCGAAGCAACATCTCGGGTCATTTCTATATGCTGAAGCTGATCTTTACCAACTGGAATTATATTGGCATCGTAAAGCAAAATGTCTGCAGCCATTAACATGGGGTACGTAAATAATCCGGCATTAACATCTTCCAGACGATCGGCTTTGTCTTTAAAACCATGTGCTAAGGTTAATCGCTGGTAAGGAAAAAAACAGCTTAAATACCATGATAATTCTGTGCATTGTGGTATATCGCTTTGTCTGTAAAATACGGTTTTATCAATATCAAGGCCAAAGGCAAGCCAGGTAGCAGCTACAGAATACGTGTTGTGTTTTAGCATTTCGGCATCTTTAATCTGAGTTAAAGTGTGCATGTTAGCAATAAATAAAAACGAATCGTTTTCCGGGTTGTTAGCCATTTTTATTGCCGGGGTAATAGCGCCTAATATATTTCCTAAGTGAGGTGTTCCTGTACTTTGTATACCTGTAAGTATTCTTGCCATGATTGAAATTTTGATTGGAGAACAAAGGTAATTTATTTAGTAAAATAGCTCAATACAATTATGTATTTTTGGGTCGCATGAATGTTTTTAAATATTTTTTCTGGATTTTTTACCGGGTATGGTTTTACCTTCTGGTTTCCCTTCCTATAATAGTACTTCTTCCCCTATTAATCATTTCAATTTTAAAGGAGTCCTGGTATCCTTTCTTTTTTAGACTGGCAAGATTCTGGGCGCGATTTATTTTAATTGGTATGGGGTTTTATTGGATTATTGAACGCGAACAGAAAACTCAGCTTGAAAGTAGTTATATGTTTATAGCTAATCATACGTCGATGACCGACATTATGCTTATGTTGGTTACGGTTAAAAATCCGTTTGTTTTTGTAGGGAAGAAAGAGCTGGCAAAAATTCCTTTATTTGGGTTTTTCTACAAGCGTACCTGTATTCTTGTAGATCGCGACAGTTTAAAAAGCAGACATGGGGTTTTTGAAAGGGCTCAAAAACGATTGGAATCGGGGCTGAGCATCTGTATTTTTCCTGAAGGCGGTGTGCCCGATCAGGATGTTGTTTTAGACCAGTTTAAAGACGGGGCTTTCAGGTTGGCTATTAATCATCAGATTCCTGTGGTGCCTATTACATTTGCAGACAATAAGAAAAGATATCCTTTTGAAATTTTTAATGGTGGTCCGGGTAAAATGAGGGTTCATGTGCATAAATTTCTTGAAACCCAGGGCATGACACTTCAGGATTGCAAAGAGCTAAAGGAAACTGCTCGCAATCTTATTTTAAACCAGTTAAATAAATTTCATGCAGAAGACTAATTCATTTAAATTAGAACTTATAGCTTAATCCTGTATATATACCGATAAGGTAAGGTTTTAATGTGCCTGAAGTTTCGTTGAAGGCATTTAATTGATATTTAAACGTAGGTTCCAGATTAATGTTGAAATGTCTGGAAAAGTTATAGTCGATCCCTATACCTAAATTGGTGCTAAAACTTACATTGTTAATGTTATTGGCTTCGCCTATGAAGGTTTTTGTGTTGTTGTATTCGGAAAATACCTGATTATCATTGAGTAAAAATGTACTGAATCCTCCAATAAATTGTAATCCGAATTTTTTATTTATCAGACGGTATTCAATTTCTAAAGGCACTTCAAAATAACTTATCTGCTGGTTTATCGAGGCATTTTTTCCTGAGTGTAACACCGATAGCTGGTTGGCGGAATTCATAGTCTTAGCGCTCAGCATAGCCATATTATTTTGCTGCCCTTTGGTATTTACATGTTGTAACTGCGGAGCAGAATTGTAAGCGGTACTGGCATTTTCGTATATAATGACATCGTTGGTATTAAAGCTTAAATTTAAATTATTGATTCCTGATCTTATCTTAAGTTTATTGTTTACAGCATACCCAACACTTACACCATAGCTGGCATTGATTTCTCCGGATTTGGAATTATTTGCAAACTGATTATCTAAATGCGAACCTGTTCCACTTGTGTTATAATATACGGGAGCTATACTTGTAGAAACATTCCATTTGGAAGTTTTGTTTTCTGCTTCGGGGGTGATTTTAGCTTCGGCTATAGCATCTTCTATAGTTAAGGTGTCTTTTGATTTTGATTGTTTCGTTTCAGAAGCTTTTGGTAATTCTTTTTCAGGAACTGTGTGTGTTGTTGCTAATTGGAAACTTTGAGGCGTTTCTTTAGTAGCAGTGTCATTAGATTGTTTTGTTAGTGTCCCAATTGTTGCTTCATTTTTAGTGCTTGTATCACTATTGCTAAAACTTTTAGTTTTGGTGTTTTTGCTTGGTTTTGATGTAGTTGAAGGACGACTTGTGTCTAAAACATCTGTAGCGTTTTTAGTGTTTTCGATTGTTTTTGTGCTCCTGTCTGTTTCAGCGTTAACAACGGCATCTTTAATTTCAGGAGTTTCAATATAGTTGTTGTCTATAACTACTTTAGGAATTGGGTTGTTTTTTGTGTTTGATTTAAAAAACTGATAGCCTAAAGTTAAAGAAAGCACTAATAAAGCGGCAGCACCGGATAATTTCCACCAGATAGGAATACCACGGTCCTGTTTCCTTTTCTTTTGCAATTCAGCTTCAATCGCTTGCCAAACAGCCGGATCTGGTTTTTGGTCAAAGTCTTTTAAGGTTTCCTGAAATAAACGGTCTATGTGTTTTTTATCACTCATTTATAAAGATTGCGATGTATTGTCTGCTTTAAATTGTTTAATCTTTTCCTGTAATATCTGTCTTGCTCGGGCCAGATTAGATTTAGATGTGCCTATAGATACCTTTAACATCTCGGCAATTTCTTTATGGGAATAACCATCTAAAACGTATAGGTTGAAAACCAGTCGGTAGCGATCGGGAAGTGTTTGAATTAGTCCTAATAAAAAATCTAGTGATAGCTCCTCGTGGTCTTCAACTTCTATAACTTGTTCTATAAGGTCTTCGTTTATGATGTCGAAAACTCCTTTTTCACGATAGCGTTGTAATACAGTATTAATTGCAATGCGTTTAAGCCAGCCTTCAAAAGATCCCTTGTTGTTAAACTGTGAAATTTTACTGAATATGGTTAAAAATGCATCCTGCAGATTGTCTTGTGCTTCTGTAGAATTTCTGGAATACTTTAGGCATATTGCGTACAGTTTACTGGAATACAGCGTATATAGCTCGCTTTGTGCTTTTAGGTTGTTCCGTTTGCATTTTTGTATTAGCTGGTCTAAACTCAAACGAATAGAAATTAAACGATAATATTATTCAACTACAGGAATCTGTACAACAAGAAAGGTATCTTCTTCCATCTCGTCTTTTCCTGTCCAGAACTTAAAAGTGTAAGTTTCTAATTCTGTTGGTTTAAAGTTAAAAGAAATATCTACCAGTTCGTTTATTTCCTGACAGGTACTTTCGTCGTAAACAATGTTTATCGGAGCGACAACTCTGGTGTATTGAGGGTCTTCATCTTCTATAACATCGTCGTCTGTGCCTACTACATAATATAAGTCGTATAGGGCGTAGCAAGAGGTTGGGCGAACGTAATTGATGGTAAATTCGTAGGAATTACCAAGTGTCATTTCTTCAGGAGTGTCTACAGATACTGTAGGCATGGTTTCAAGACCATAGCCAACGTAATCATCGTCGTTGTCACAAGCTGTCAATGTAGCGATGCACGCTAAGAATAAAATAAATTTTTTCATGAGTATAACGGTTTTCTTTTTAGATGCAGCTACTTTAAAAAGGTTGCGTTATAAATAAAAAAAATCCCGAATTTTTCGGGATTTTTAAACTATAGCTTTAATTAAGATTCTTTACTTGCTTTAATGGCTTCTTTAATTTTGCTTTCTAATTCGTCCATTAATTCCGGGTTGTCTTTAATAATAACCTTTACGGCATCTCGACCTTGCCCTAGTTTAGTATCTTCGTAACTGAACCAGGAGCCGCTTTTCTTTACAATATCCAGTTCTACCGCGATATCAAGAATTTCTCCAACTTTAGACACACCTTCGCCGTACATAATGTCGAATTCGGCAGTTTTAAATGGCGGAGCTACTTTATTTTTAACCACTTTTACTTTGGTTTTGTTACCAGATACATCACCGTTAGTATCTTTAATTTGTGTAGATCGGCGAATATCCAAACGTACAGAGGCGTAGAATTTTAAAGCGTTACCACCTGTAGTGGTTTCAGGGTTACCAAACATAACTCCAATTTTTTCACGCAACTGGTTAATGAAGAACATAGTACAGTTGGTTTTGCTAATAGATGCTGTAAGCTTACGAAGTGCCTGAGACATTAAACGGGCATGTAATCCCATTTTAGAATCCCCCATTTCACCTTCAATTTCACTTTTTGGTGTTAAAGCCGCTACCGAGTCGATTACAATAATATCTATTGCTCCCGAGCGCACTAAATTATCGGCAATTTCTAAAGCCTGTTCTCCGTGGTCTGGTTGAGAAATGATTAAATTATCGATATCCACACCTAATTTAGCAGCATAAAATCTATCGAAAGCATGTTCTGCGTCTATAAAGGCAGCAATACCTCCGGCTTTTTGAGCTTCTGCAATAGCGTGTAAAGTTAAGGTGGTTTTACCCGAAGATTCAGGACCGTAAATTTCTATAATACGACCTCTTGGATATCCTCCAACTCCTAAGGCTAAATCCAGACCTAAAGATCCACTAGGGATGGATTCTGTGTCTATAACTGCCTGATCGCTCATTTTCATTACAGTACCTTTTCCGTAGGTTTTATCTAATTTGTCTAAAGTAAGTTTTAGCGCTTTTAATTTTGCTTCTTTATCGTTGCTCATGTAATCGTGTTTTAAACTGAAAAATAAGAGCTGCTAAAGTACTACATCTTTCGACATCTAACAATTTTAAAACGCAAGCTTTTTATGTATTATACAGCTTCTGTTAAAGAAGAGTTCATTAATGCAATGAAAATAAATGGAAAGGAGATTGACTCAGTGAGAACATGCTGGTTAAATGCAGGTTATTATGAAATTCCTAAGATGTATTGTCATTCTAAGTAAAGGAGCTCTTCTTGTGGCATTTTGGGTGGTTCTAAATTGTGAGATTGATAGTGGCAAACGCGTTAATTTTACATGTAAATTCTAAAAATGAATAACGACTTAAATGATTGAGTTTGTCTTAGAAAAGCTCAATAGCAGCTCCCTTGTGCTTTTTTTGAGCGGTATGAGACACTTTATTTAAAAAGTGTACCTTTGCAAAAATATTTTTTTAACCTTAAAACATTAGTATAGCATGCAACTGTACAATAAATTAAGCGCTAAAGAAAGGGCAGAATTAATCGATCAGGCAGGGAAAAATCGATTAACGCTTTCTTTTTACCAATACGCGAAAATTCAAAATCCTCAAGAATTTAGAGATGAGTTATTCATTGTTTGGGACAAATTAGACGTCTTAGGACGAATTTATGTGGCTCACGAAGGGATTAACGGACAATTGTCATTGCCAGCCGATCGTTTCAACGAGTTCAAGGCACATTTGGATACCATTGATTTCTTGAAAGACATCCGATTGAATGTTGCTGTGGAACAGGACAATAAATCGTTCTTGAAGCTTAAAGTGAAAGTGCGCGATAAAATTGTTGCCGACGGATTGAACGACGACACCTTCGATGTAACAAACAAAGGAATTCATTTAAAAGCGGAAGATTTCAATCGCTTCATTGAAGACGAAAATACCGTGTTGGTAGATATGCGTAACCATTACGAAAGTGAAATTGGTCATTTTAAAAATGCGGTGACGCCAGATGTAGACACCTTTAGAGAATCGTTGGATATTATTGAAGATGATTTAAAAGATCATAAAGAAGATAAAAACCTTGTAATGTATTGTACGGGTGGTATTCGTTGTGAAAAGGCGAGTGCTTACTTTAAGCATAAAGGGTTTAAAAATGTATTTCAACTTGAAGGAGGTATTATTGAATACACCCGTCAGGTGAAAGAACAAAACTTAGAAAATAAGTTTTTAGGTCAGAATTTCGTGTTCGACGAGCGTCGTGCCGAACGAATTAGTGATGATGTAATTGCGCAATGTCATCAATGTGGAGAGCCGTTCGATGTGCATACCAATTGTGCAAATGATGCGTGTCACTTATTGTTTATCCAATGTCCGAAATGTCAGGAAGAAATGGAAAACTGTTGTTCTACCACCTGTATGGAGATTAACAGGTTGCCATATGAAGAACAAAAAGCATTGCGTAAGGGACAAGGAAACAGTAACGATATCTTTAAAAAAGGTCGTGCCGAGCACTTGCCTTATAAAAAGGATCTAAGAAACATTTTCGAGCATTTTAAACAAGAAAAAGCCTAATTGATTATGCAAAAGATTGAATTAATGGCGCCTGCAGGGAACTTCGAATCGCTGCAAGCAGCCCTAGATAATGGTGCGGATTCTGTTTATTTTGGTGTTGAGCAGCTTAACATGCGTGCCAGAGCCTCTATTAATTTTACTTTAGATGACCTTCCGGAAATTTCCAGAAGATGTCAGGAAAAAGGAGTAAGAACGTATTTGACTTTAAATACCATTATTTACGATCACGATTTATCTATCGTAAAAACCTTGGTGAAATGTGCTAAAGAAGCGAATATTACGGCTGTGATTGCTATGGATCAAGCCGTTATTATGGTAGCTCGTGAGTTAGGGATGGAAGTGCATATTTCCACGCAAATCAACATTACCAATATTGAAACGGTGAAGTTTTATGCCATGTTCGCAGATACTATGGTAATGAGTAGGGAGTTGAGTTTACGTCAAGTAAAGAAGATTGCCGAACAAATTGAGAAGGAACAAATCAAAGGCCCTTCAGGGAAATTGGTGGAGATTGAAATTTTTGGTCACGGAGCACTGTGTATGGCAGTTTCTGGGAAGTGTTATATGAGTTTGCATTCACATAATTCTTCGGCAAACAGAGGCGCTTGCAAGCAAAACTGCAGAAAGAAATATACCGTGGTTGATCAAGAAACAGGCTTTGAAATGGAATTGGACAATGAGTACATCATGTCTCCAAAAGACTTGTGTACCATCGATTTTCTGGAAGAAGTAATCGATGCCGGAATTACCGTGTTGAAAATAGAAGGTCGCGGAAGAGCGCCGGAATATGTAGCCAATGTCATTAAGTGTTACCGCGAGGCTATTGATAGTATTGAAAACGGAACCTATTCCAAAGAGAAAGTAATTGGTTGGATGCAGGAATTGGAAAAAGTTTACAATCGAGGCTTTTGGAGTGGCTACTATTTAGGTCAGAAATTGGGAGAATGGAGCAAAGGTTCAGGGTCTCATGCGACTCAGAAAAAGGTGTATATTGGTAAAGGTGTACATTATTTTCCTAAAGCTAGTATTGGTGAGTTTAAGATTGAAGCTTACGACTTAGCATTGGGAGATACCATTTTAATTACCGGGCCTACAACAGGCGCCAAAGAAATGACGGTGGACACTATGTTGGTAAACGACGAGCAATTGGAGAAAGGAGTAAAGGGGGATTCGGTTACCATTCCAATGCCGTTTAGAGTGCGACCTTCGGATAAACTTTATAAGATTGTAGAAAATAAAGTAGAGGTCTAATGGTTGTTGTAACTCTTCAGAGGAATAAATGTATCGGTTGTAATTATTGTGTAGAATTGGCTCCTGAGCAGTTTCAAATGTCCAAAAAGGATGGAAAATCTGTGCTTCTGCGAAGTCAGGAGAAAAAGGGATTTTTCACTTTGAAATCTCCAGATGAGGCTATTTTGGATCCATGCGATCAGGCGGCAAAAGCTTGTCCTGTTAAAATAATTTCGGTAAAAAGCGTTTAAGTGTAAATGGCATTACTATATTGCAGGGCATGAATATTTACAGATTATTACAGCTTAATAGAAAGATTAAAAGTCATCGGGTAAAGTTTTTCGGACTTTACCTGTTGCATAAATTCAATAAGCGGTATTTGGCAGTAAATCTGGATCCTGTTTTGGCCTGTAATTTACGCTGTAAAATGTGCTATTTTACAGATGCTGATTATGTGAAGACGCTTAAAGGACAATTTAAGCCAGAGGAGTTGAAAGCTGTGGCAGAAGCTATTTTTAGTAGGGCTTTAAAGTTGCAGATTGGTTGTGGAACAGAGCCTACTTTGTATAAAAATTTAGTAGATCTTGTGGCTCTGGGAAAAGCATATAAAGTGCCCTACATTTCCCTGACGACCAATGCTAATGTATTGACTAAAGAAACAATTGAGGAGCTGTTGAAGGCGGGGTTGAATGAATTCACAATTTCGCTACATGGGGTGACAAAGGAAACCTATGAAGGCTTTATGAAAAAGGCCTGTTATGAAAAGTTTCACAATGCTTTTAAGGCTTTTGGAGAATTAAAATCGAAGTATGACTTTAAGGTTCGTATCAATTATACTTTCAATAAGGATAATTTTTATGAGTTACAGGAATTTTTTGAACATTTCGATCCCAAGAGTTTTGATATACTACAAATACGGCCGATTCAAAAAATAGGGAATACCGAGTATAATGATTTTGATATTTCGACTTTAATAGACGATTATCCAAAAGTAGTTAAAGGAATCAGGAATACTTGTAAAGGCAATGCGATTACACTTTTGGCGCCGGAAGAATTAGCTGTGCTGGGGAATGAAAATCAGTCCAGTTTTATTTTCGATTATACATTTTGCTATATATCTCCAAAGAAATTCTGGAAAGAAGGCTTTAATTGGCGAGAAGTGAGTTTCAATGACTTTTCCAGAGAAATTGGCTGGAGTTCAACCTTATTGTCTAATGTTTTTAGGTCTAAAAAAACATTGAAATCGCTCTCTAACAGACTTAATTACGAAATAGAGATTTAAAAAATATAGATTAAAAACCGGGATGTTTTTTGTCTATAGAATAATCTTATCTTTACATCTTAAATAAAATACTAATTGTCTTCTGTAAAGCGTTGTTTTTACAGAATCTATATATACATAACTAATTTATGGCTTGTGCAAGTTGCTCAACAGGAAAAGACGGTCAGCCGAAAGGATGCAAAAATAATGGAACATGTGGAACTGATAGTTGCAACAAATTAACCGTTTTTGACTGGTTGTCTAATATGTCGCTTCCTAACGGCGAAGAACCCTTTAACTGGGTAGAAGTGCGTTTTAAAAACGGACGTAAGGAATATTATAAAAATACCGAGAATTTATCGTTAAGTATAGGAGATATTGTTGCCACTCAGGCGCAAACAGGCCATGATATAGGCATGGTTACACTAACCGGAGAACTGGTTAGGGTACAAATGAAACGCAAAAAGATTTCTCAGGAGGGCGATGTGTTAAAAATATACAGAAAGGCCTCGCAGCGCGATATAGATATCTGGTCGGATGCGCGCGATAAAGAAGAACCGATGAAGGTAAAGGCACGCCAGTTCGCTATTGATTTAAAATTGCAAATGAAGATTTCTGATATCGAATATCAGGGTGATGCCAGTAAAGCAACTTTCTATTACACAGCAGAAGAACGTGTAGATTTTAGAGAACTTATTAAGGTGTTTGCAAGAGAATTCAGAACCCGTATCGAGATGAAACAGGTTGGATTTCGTCAGGAAGCTTCTCGACTTGGAGGTATTGGTTCCTGTGGGCGAGAATTGTGTTGTTCTACCTGGTTAACAGACTTCAGATCGGTAAGTACTTCGGCTGCAAGATATCAGCAATTATCATTAAATCCGCAGAAATTAGCTGGACAATGCGGTAAATTAAAATGTTGTTTAAACTACGAGTTAGATACGTATTTAGATGCTTTAAAAGAATTTCCTAAAACCGAAATTAAACTTAAAACAGAAAAAGGTGTTGCCGTTTGTCAGAAAACAGACATTTTTAAAGGTCATATGTGGTATGCCTACGAAGGGGAATGGATGAACTGGCATAAAATTACCAAAGAACAGGCTAAAGAAATTATCGCGCTTAATAAGCAGAATGAGAGTGTTGCCAGTCTGGAAGAATATGCAGCAGATTTACTGGAAGATAATAAAAACGAATTCGAGAACGTTGTTGGTCAGGATAGTTTAACACGTTTCGATACGCCTAAACGTTCGAAACGCAGAAGTTCGCAACGCAATTCCAAAAGTAATTCTAAACGAAATACGCCATCTAACAGGTCAGATAACAAGCCAAAGGCAAACAAACCAAAGCCAAAGGCAAATACAAATACAAGTGCTGAGTCGCCTGCTACGCAAAAGGACGATAAAACAAATAACAGGCCAAAACGTCAGAATCGAAACAATAGAAACCGTAATAAAAGAAAGCCAAATAACAGACAAAATCAAAACAATAAACCTAATAACGATGCGAAAAAGTAGTCTGATATTCGGAACTTTAGGATTGTTGTTAAGTGTTTTGTCCTGCGACAATAACAGGGTTTACGATGAGTATAAAACGATGCCAGATGCCTGGCATAAAGATTCTGTTGTTAGCTTTAAAATTACACCTCCAGATACCACAAATGCCTATAATTTATTTGTGAATCTTAGGAATACGGCTAAGTATAAATACAGTAATCTGTTTTTAATTGTAGAAATGGATTTTCCTCATGGAAAAACCATGACAGATACCTTGGAGTATAGAATGGCTAAGCCTAATGGTGAGTTTTTAGGCGAGGGATTTAACGATTTAAAAGAGAATAAACTGTGGTATAAAGAAGGAGTTGTTTTTGATGAAAGTGGAGAGTATACAGTAAAAATACAGCAAGCCATGCGCGAAAACGGTAAAGTAAACGGCGTAATTAATCTGGAGGGAATTACCGATGTAGGCTTTAGAATTGAAAAACCATCAAGTATTAAAAATTAATATGGCAAAAAAGAAAGCACAAGTTAAAACGCAAAACTATTCTGTTTACCTCCGCTGGTTCTGGGGATTGTTTCTGTTTGGTATTCTTGCTGTAGTGTTACTGTTCTTTTCAGCATCACTTTTTGGTGATTTACCAGATCACACCATTTTAGAAAATCCGAAAACAAATTTAGCCACCGAAATTATCTCGTCTGATGGGAAAACTCTGGGTAAGTTTTATTTTAACGATAACCGAACACCGGTAGATTACGAAGATTTACCACAACATCTGGTAGATGCTTTAATTGCTACCGAAGATGCGCGTTTTCATCAGCATTCCGGAATAGATGGTCGTGGTACGTTGCGTGCTATAGTTAAATTGGGTTCCGGAGGAGGAGCCAGTACCATTTCTCAGCAGCTGGCCAAGCAGTTATTTCATGGTGAAGGATCTAAAAATATTGCGGAACGTATGTTCCAAAAGTTAAAGGAATGGATAATTGCTATTCGTTTGGAACGTCAGTATACTAAAGAAGAAATTATAACACAGTATTTTAATATTTACGATTTCGGTAATAATGCCGATGGTATAAAAAGTGCTGCCAGTATTTATTTTGGAAAACTTCCTAAAGATCTTGATTTAAAAGAATCGGCGATGTTAGTCGGGATGTTTAAAAACTCATCGCTGTATAATCCGAGACGTAATGCCGAAGGGGTGAAAAACAGACGAAATGTTGTTTTAGCTCAGATGCAGAAATACGGCTATATTACCGAGCGTGTTAAAGATTCAGTACAGAAGCAGGACTTAAGTTTAAACTATTCGCCAGAGTCGCACCGCGAAGGTATTGCAACGTACTTTAGAGAATATCTTAAAAAATTCATGAAAGACTGGATTGAGAAGAATCCGAAGGCAGATGGTACAAAATACAAATTGTATAGCGACGGATTAAAGGTATATACTACTATAGATTCCAGAATGCAGCAATATGCCGAAGATGCTGTACAGCAGCATATGCCGAAGTTACAGGCCGAATTCGATCATCAAAACACACCGGATCGTAACCCTACAGCACCATTTTTAGGTCTAGAGCAATCAGAAATAGATGCTTTAATGAAACGTTCTATGAGACAATCTGAGCGTTGGAGAAAAATGAAATACGATTTAAAGAAGTCTAACGAAGAAATTATAGCTTCTTTTAATGTGCCAACACCAATGACTATTTTTTCCTGGAAAGGCGAGATAGATACTATTATGAAACCAATGGACTCCATGAGATATTATAAGTCGTTCCTACACCCTGGAATGATGTCTATGGATCCCGAAACAGGGCATGTAAAGGCCTGGGTTGGTGGTATGAATTACAGACATTTTCAATACGATCACGTAAAGCAAGGGAAGCGTCAGGTAGGATCTACGTTTAAGCCTTTTGTGTATGCTACAGCTATAGATCAGTTACATTTATCACCATGCGACGAATTACCGGATACGCCATATTGTATTGATAAAGGGAAATGGGGTAATATGGAAGACTGGTGTCCTGGAAATTCAAACAATCAATATGGAGGTACCAGAACACTTAAAAATGGTCTGGCAAACTCTGTAAATACTATAACAGCGCGTTTAATGGATAAGGTAGGACCTGCACATGTTATCGATTTGGCACATAAATTAGGGATTACCACAGAAATTCCTGAAGTACCATCTATAGGACTGGGTACAGTCGATTTAAGTGTGTTCGAGATGGTTGGGGCCTATGCGACATTCGCAAATCAGGGAGTATATACTAAACCGGTTATGGTTACAAGTATAGAAGATAAAAATAATACCATTCTGTATCAGTTTACACCAGAAACTAAAGATGTTTTGAGTGAAGAAGTGGCTTATGTTACAGTAAAGCTTTTAGAAGGGGTAACCGAAGGTGGTTCAGGAACACGCTTAAGAACCAAGGGTTATGAAAAGTGGCGCCATGAATACAACGAGATTATTACTGGATATCCTTATGAGTTCGATAATCCAATTGGAGGAAAAACTGGAACCACACAAAACCAGAGTGATGGTTGGTTTATGGGAATGGTGCCTAATCTGGTAACAGGAGTTTGGGTAGGAGCAGAAGACCGTGCGGCACATTTTAAAACCATTACTTACGGACAAGGCGCCTCTATGGCATTACCAATCTGGGGGGTATATATGAAGAGTTGTTATGCCGATGAAACTTTAAATATTTCAAAAGAAGAATTTAAAGCACCAGAAGAATTAACCATTCGAGTAGATTGTTCTGAGGAAGCTGCACAGGAATTAATTGATGATGAAACACCAGCACAAGATGTTCCTGATGATTTAGATTTTTAAAATCTAAAATTATTATAAATTCAAAAAAACCATTCTACAACTAAAAAAACTGTTGTAGAATGGTTTTTTTATTTTGTATTTTTAAAAACTAACTAATAATTTAAATAACCATGATTACAAAAACAGTGCAATCTGTTAAAGAGGCTTTGCAGGGTGTTTCCAATAACATGACGTTTATGTTAGGCGGTTTTGGCCTTTGTGGCATTCCTGAAAATGCTATTGCAGCTTTGGTTGAACTTAAGGTAAACGGTTTAACCTGTATTTCTAATAATGCTGGGGTAGACGATTTTGGCTTGGGGCTATTGCTGCAGAACAAACAAATAAAAAAAATGGTGTCCTCGTATGTTGGAGAGAACGATGAGTTTGAGCGACAAATGTTAAGTGGAGAGCTGGAGGTTGAGCTTATTCCTCAAGGCACCTTAGCCGAACGATGTCGTGCAGCTCAGGCTGGATTTCCAGCCATCTATACGCCTGCAGGTTATGGTACTGAAGTTGCAGAAGGCAAAGAAACACGAGCATTCGATGGTAAAATGTATGTGCTGGAGCATGCCTTTAAGGCTGATTTTGCTTTTGTAAAAGCATGGAAGGGCGATACCGCAGGGAATTTAATTTTTAAGGGTACTGCCAGGAATTTTAATCCGGTAATGTGTGGCGCAGCTAAAATTACTGTAGCTGAGGTTGAAGAGTTAGTTCCGGTTGGTGAGCTTGACCCGAATCAGATTCATATACCGGGAATATTTGTGCAGCGAATTTTTCAAGGAAAAAATTATGAAAAGCGTATTGAACAACTAACTATAAGACAACGATAAGATGGCATTAGATAAAACAGGAATTGCAAAGCGTATTGCAAAAGAAGTTAAAGACGGGTATTATGTTAATCTTGGAATTGGTATTCCAACTTTAGTTGCTAATTACGTTAGAGAAGATATTCAGGTAGAATTTCAGAGTGAAAATGGCGTTTTGGGAATGGGGCCATTTCCTTTTGAAGGCGAAGAAGACGCCGATATTATAAATGCAGGAAAGCAAACCATAACCACATTACCGGGAGCGAGTTTTTTCGATTCAGCGATGAGCTTTTCTATGATTCGCGGTAAACATGTCGATCTGACCATTTTGGGGGCTATGGAAGTGGCTGAAAATGGTGATATAGCAAACTGGAAAATACCCGGTAAAATGGTGAAAGGTATGGGTGGAGCCATGGATTTGGTAGCTAGTGCCGAAAATATTATTGTAGCCATGATGCATACCAATAAAGCTGGGGAATCAAAATTACTTAAGCGTTGCTCTTTACCTTTAACAGGGGTTGGCTGTGTAAAAAAAGTGGTTACCAATTTAGCCGTTTTAGAAGTTACTGATGACGGATTTAAATTATTGGAACGCGCACCGGGAATTTCGGTAGAAGAAATTATGGCAGCTACAGCTGGTAAATTAGTTATAGAAGGTGAAATTCCTGAAATGCTAGTTTAAAATATTGATTTTAAAAGGTTTAAATCGGTGAATTGTTAAAATTTAATGTATTTCATCGATTTTTTTATGCTTTTTAACGATTGAGTTTTATTTTTTTGCATATTTATAATCCCCAAGAAAACCAATTTTAATAACCCAAATCTACCAACAACTTAACCATTATGAGTTTTACCTCAAATCTACCTGACGAACCTAGCTATACTGAAAGTAAATTGCAGGAAACTTTTGATAATACAATTGACTTTATAAGAAGTTTTATATATCTGGTAAAAAAGGTGTTTATGCTATAGCCCTTTAGGAATTGCTTCTATAAGCTTCTTAGTATAGTTTTGATGCGGATTGTTGTATACAATGTCCGCATCATTTGTTTCTACTATTTCCCCTTTATTCATTACCACTAATTGATCCGACATATATTTTACAACGGCGAGATCATGAGAAATAAATATATAGGTAAATCCGAAATTTTCTTTTAGTTCGTTTAAAAGATTTAGTACTTGTGCCTGCACCGAAATATCCAGTGCCGAAACCGATTCATCGCAGACAATTAATTTGGGCTGTAAGGCGATAGTTCTGGCAATACCAATACGTTGACGTTGTCCGCCGGAAAATTCATGAGGATAGCGATTAAAATAGGATTCAGAAAGTCCTACACGATTTAGAATTTCAATAACTTTTGCTTTTCTGGCCTCATAATTGTCGTAAAGCTTATGAACCGTCATAGGCTCCAAAATGGCTTGTCCCACGGTTAATCTCGGGTTAAGCGACGCATAGGGGTCCTGAAATATAATCTGAATGTCTTTTCGAAGCCCGCGTAAGGCTTTTTTAGAGAGCTGGGTAATATCATCTCCTTTGTACAAAATGGTTCCGGCTGTGGCTTTATCCAGTTGTAGAATGGCATTTCCCAAAGTTGATTTTCCGCAACCGGATTCACCTACGAGCCCTAAGGTTTCGCCTTCGTAAATTTTAAAACTGACGTTGTTTACTGCCTTAAACGTTTTGGTTTTGCCAAGGAATCCTGATTTTGAAATATATTCTTTTTCCAGATTTATAACTTCCAGTAAAGGAGGCTGGCTATATAATAGCACATGCCTTTTCTTTCTGTCTTCAGTTGTAATGACACTGTTTTTGTAAGTGTTATTTAAAAAATCCTGAATTGTAGGCAGGGTTTTTAGTCGCACATCTAAAGCAGGGCGAGAGTTAATCAAAGCTTTGGTGTAATTGTGTTTCGGGAAGTTAAAAATGTCTGAGACCAGACCTTGTTCAACAATATCGCCTTTGTACATTACGATTACACGATGCGCAATTTCAGAAATTAAAGCTAGATCGTGAGTAATAAAAATAATACTCATTTTAGTTTTAGCCTGAAGCTCTTTTAATAGCTCTATTATGTCTTTTTGAACGGTGACATCGAGAGCAGTCGTGGGTTCATCTGCTATTAAAATATCGGGTTCGCAGGCTATGGCCATAGCAATCATGACGCGCTGTTTTTGTCCACCGGAAATTTCATGAGGGTACGATTTATACACGCGTTCCGGTTGCGGTAGTTTTACCTGTTCAAATAGATTTATGACTTTTTGTTTGACTGCTTTCTTAGATAATGTAGTATGCTGAAAAAGAATTTCCTCAACCTGTTTTCCACAGCGCATAGAAGGGTTTAGAGAACTCATAGGTTCCTGAAAAATCATGGCGATTTTAGGGCCTCGTATGCTTTGAAAGGCTTTTGGTGTTAATTGAGTTAAATCCTCACCCTTGTAATGAATGCTTCCAGTAATAGAGGTTGATTTTTTTGGTAAAAGCCCTAAGACAGCCAACGAGGACACTGACTTACCGGAGCCTGATTCGCCAACAATTCCTAAAATTTCATTCGGGTTAACATGATACGAAATAGCATGAATAACTTCGTTACCGTTAAAGGCAATACTTAGGTTTTTTAATTCCAATAATGGTTTTCCAGTTGTCATCTAAATATGAATGATTTCGTCTGCGCTTAAAATGTCATCACCACGTAGTCTTAACAGTATCTGAGCTACAGCTATGGTGTCTTTTTCGCAATAGGTTATTATGCGGTCAATTTCATTTTCCTCGTAATACACTCTACGTACTTCACTGCCGTCTATATCGTCTTTAGGGGAAGGAATGCCCAGAATATTAGTGAGTAGTTTTAAAGAAGTATAGTTTTTATAGTCTCCGAATTTCCATAATTCCAAAGTATCCAGATGTGGCACTTCCCAAGGTTTTTTACCAAATAAATTGAGTTTGGATGGCAAGGAAATGTTGTGAATAATCATACGACGTGCTATGTATGGAAAGTCGAATTCTTTACCATTATGGGCGCACAGTAATTGTCTGGGATGATTATAGTGGGTTTCTAAAAGATTTTTAAAGTCTTTTAAGATGCTTGGTTCGTCACCGTAAAACGATGTGGCTCTAAATTGACGCGTATTGCCTTTAAACGTAAAATAGCCAACAGAAATACACACAATTTTTCCAAATTCGGCCCAGATTCCGGCGCGTTCATAAAAGTCTTCCGCTGAAAGATCGGCTCTTTGGTATTTAGATTTTAAATCCCATAATTCTTTTTTCGTATCGCTTAACTCAGAAAAGTGCTGGGTTTCTGGCACGGTTTCTATGTCTAGAAATAAAATGTCTTCAAGGTTTAATTTACGAATCATGGTTTAACATATTATAGGCTTCCTGAATGTATACATCAATATCTGGAGTAAAGGTGGCTACCACGCGCTCGGGACCTTTAGAATGACCTAGTCTTACTATTATAATATTGTCTTGAGGCTCTACAATAACATATTGGCCTAAATGTCCTCGCATCATAAAAAAGTGTTTGTCTCCTATGGTTTTTAACCACCAGCCGTAACCGTATTCCGGGCTTTCAGGAAAGCGTGGTGTAATTGATTTTTGTATAAAGGCAGAATCTAAAAGTTGTTTGCCATTCCATTTGCCGTAGTCTTTATACAGTTTTCCAAAGCGCGCAAAATCGCGAGCATTACTGGCTATACAGCAATAGGCTTTTTCCAGACCGTATTCCTCGCTGTCTACCTGCCATAGCGCTTCCGTTTCACAGCCCATGGGTTTCCAGAATTTTTCACTTAAATATCCGGCCATGGTTTGTCCGGTAGCCTTGGTTAATACCATGCCAAGAAGCTGGGTGTTTCCGCTAAGATATTTGTATTGCTTTCCGGGAGGTTCTATGCCTTCTAAATCCAGAATTACGGGAGTTATATTTTCATCGAAATATGCCCGTGTGGTAACAGAAAAAGGGGAGTAGTAGGCTTCATCCCAATTTAGACCTGAAGCCATAGACGATAAGTCGCCAACGGTTAAGTTAGCTGTATAGCCTTTTTTGAATTGGGGATAAAAATCAGATACATTCTGGTCCAGACTTTTTATTTTTCCTTCCATGATGGCTTTTCCAAGCATAGCCGAAATTAAACTTTTAGCCATGGAAAAGGAATTGGTTTTAGAATCGTCTTGAAACCCGTCGTAATATTTTTCGAACCAGATACTGTCGTTTTTTATAATGAGATAAGCAATGGTGCCATTGGTAGTGTTAGTGTGTTCTAAACTATCTGTAATAGCAGTTTTATTATAATCTTTATGAATGTTCCACGGTTGAGGTGTGCTGTTTTCTATGACCCGATTATCGAATTCTTTATAATCTTCTAAAAATGCGGTTTTATGACCGTTACCATAGGTGATTCTTGCCGCGGTTAAAATGTAATCATAATCGAAAATATACAGGAGGATGACTATAATGCCAAAGATTAGAAGTATCCCCTTAAAAAATTTAAATACGAAATTCATAAATCAGATTTAGAGTTACTAAATATAGTAATTTAAAATAACGATTGCTGTTTTGCGGGATTTTCATGGTTTAGCAGCCACTGTTTACGGTGCAAGCCACCAGCATAGCCTGTTAGACTGCCGTCGGTACCGATTACACGGTGACACGGAATTACTATCCATAGTGGATTTTTACCATTGGCACTGGCTACCGCCCGAATGGCTTTTACATCACCAAGTTGTTTGGAAAGTTCTAAATACGATACCGTTTTACCGTAAGGAATGGTTTGCAAGGCCTGCCATACCTGTTTTTGAAATGTGGTGCCTTCGGGGTTCAATTTTAAATCAAATGATTGTCGTTTTCCTGAAAAATAGTCCTGAAGTTGTAAGGCGCAGGATTTTAAGGTTTCCGGAATATCTTTGGAAACCTCTTCTTTTGTGTTTAGTACGGTTATAGCAGTTATCCCATCAGCATTACCAGAGATTCTTGTAAAGCCTATTGGAGAGGAAATAATGCAGGTTTCCATTATTTTATTTCGGAATCTTCATTAATGATACCAAGGCGTTTTGCTCTGGCTTCCCAGCTTTTTCTGGCTAAGGCCTGCAGATTGGCTATATGGTCGCTTTCGTCCATAATTTCCAGACCTAAAAGCGTTTCTATAACATCTTCCATAGTAACGATTCCACTTACCGATCCGTATTCGTCCACCACTAAGGCCATGTGGTTTTTACTTTCCACCAGTTGCTCAAAAAGTGTCGGGATAGGGAGATTTCGGCTAACAATTATTATATTACGTTTTAGGTCTTCTAAAGTTTTTTTGCCATTACCTAAGGCCATTTCTTTAAAAACTTCATCTTTTAAAACCAGCCCGGTAATATTGTCGTGAGTGTCTGTAAATACAGGAATTCTAGAAAATCGGATATTGGAGTTCTGCTTAAAAAAGTCTTGAACACTCATGGTCTCATCAGCTGTTTTAATGACAGTGCGCGGCGTCATAATATCTTTGGCCAGGATATCTTTAAAGGTGAGAAGGTTTTTCAATATTTTACTTTCCGATTCCTTGAAGACACCTTCCTGTTGCGCCATATCGGCCATGGCATGAAAATCTTCCCGGCTTAATACACTGCCGTGACCTTTACCACCTATAAGTTTCGTAGCACGTTGCAGTAACCAAAGTAATCCGGTATATTTTAAAGGAAATATAATTATGGTTAGCGCTTTCGATGTAAAATTGGCCAGACTTTGCCAGTATTTGGCGCCTATAGTTTTGGGAATAATTTCGGAAACGACCAGAATTAAAAGCGTCATGATTGCCGATACAATGCCAACCGTATTTATTCCAAAGAACTCTATTTTATAGGGAAGTTTCTCAGCTTGAATACCAACCATCATGGCGCCTAAAGTATGCGCTATGGTGTTTAAGGTTAAAATGGCAATAAGAGGTTTGTCTACATCTTGTTTTAAATTTTCTAAAGTTGTAGCGTATTCTTTGCCTTCATTTTTTTTA
This sequence comes from Formosa sp. S-31, assembly GCF_051172795.1. Classification (NCBI taxonomy): domain Bacteria; kingdom Pseudomonadati; phylum Bacteroidota; class Flavobacteriia; order Flavobacteriales; family Flavobacteriaceae; genus Formosa; species Formosa sp. S-31. The sequence continues at coordinate 669,538 of NZ_JAENDK010000008.1, read as the reverse complement.
ACCGTTATAAAAGTTGGGGTGACACTCAAAAACACCGCTTCTAATACTGAACATAAAAATGAAAAAAATATCGAAATTGTTGCCCAAAAAATAAGTGCCCCCATAATTTTAAGAATTGATTATCGCTAAGTTACGAAATCAATTTCACAACATCCTTAGCAAAATAACTCGCAATGATATCTCCTCCAGCTCTTTTTATTGCTGTTACCTGTTCTAGCATTACGGCATCGTGGTCTAGCCAGCCTTTTTCAGCAGCTGCTTTAATCATAGCATATTCTCCGGAAACCTGATAAACTGCAACAGGAACATCGACTTCATTTTTAATATCTCTTACGATGTCTAAGTAACATAAACCTGGTTTTACCATAACGATATCGGCTCCTTCGTCAATATCCATTTCGGTTTCGCGTATAGCTTCAAAACGATTGGCGTAATCCATCTGATAGGTTTTCTTGTCTTTAGGAACGTTTACCATATCTACCGGAGCAGAATCCAGAGCGTCTCTAAACGGACCGTAAAACGCAGAGGCGTATTTGGCGCTATAGGCCATTATTCCGGTATTTGTAAAACCTTCGTCCTCCAGTAATTCGCGCATTTCCAGAATGCGACCATCCATCATATCGCTGGGAGCAACAAAGTCGGCTCCTGCTGTGGCATGGCTTAATGCCATTTCTGCTAATACTGAAGATGATTCGTCGTTTAAAATAAGACCGTTTTCAACAATACCATCGTGTCCGTAAGATGAAAATGGATCTAGAGCAACATCGGTCATAACCAACATATCAGGACAGGCGTTCTTAACGGTTTTTATGGCGCGTTGCATTAAGCCATTCGGATTTAATGCTTCGGTTCCTTTATTGTCTTTTAGTTTATCGTCGACTTTTACAAATAGTAAAACCGATTTTAAGCCCAGAATCCAAAGGTCTTTAACTTCTTTTTCAAGTAAATCCAGACTTAATCTGAAGTAATTGGGCATAGACGGAATTTCTTCCTTTACGCCTTTGCCTTCAACTACAAAAAGCGGTACTAAAAAATCGTTTGGAGAGATTATGGTTTCACGAACTAATGAACGAATGGCTTCGCCGGTTCTTAATCTTCTATTGCGTTTTAAAGGATACATAATGTTTAAAGTTTTAATTTGTTATTGAATTCGTCAGCTGTTTTAATCATTTTTCTACCCGCTTTAAAGCGGTAACCAACGAATATTTGAAAGTATGGAATATTGTCACTAACATTTATAGCGCTATCTGTATTGTAATTTAATACTAGTAGGTTGTAGTGTGAGCCAAGGTACAGGTTGTCAATGTCATAATTTACAGAGCCTCTTAAATTTACTTCAGAAAGTAAAGATGTTTCGCTACCTGATTCTTCTTTAGAATAGTGCATGCCTAAGCCAATTGAAAACCCCGCAGAGATAAACAGATTTTTAGTTGGTACAAAATTGTAATAGTAAGATGGAGCCAAGGCGATATCGAAAGAATGTGATTTACCGTCAATAGAATCTTCTGGATTTGCCATGTCCCAAATGACATGATAGTAGGTATAATAATAAACAAGACTAGGTATAAAACTACCTACGCTTTTTAGTTGTTTTTCATCTTGAGAAGCGATAGCTCTAAAGGAGAAATTTTCATTTAGGATATAAGACGTTGCTCCTCCTATTTTAAAAAATTTTGTTCGGGGTAGATAAAAACTGATATCATCGTTCTGGATGTAAAATCCTTTTTCTTTATATATTTCAAGGGTTTGCATCCAGTGTTTCCCTAGGTAAGTTCTTATATTAAAATTAAAAAGTTTGGAATCGTCGTTATCTTTGTTTTCCGAAAGAAAATCCGGGGCAAAGGAATAAGAAATGTTAATAGCCCGAAAGGCTAAAGATGCTCCAATTCTGTTTTGTTTGTTTGCTGCTAAATCGTAATTAATATCATTTTCATGATCTATTACAGATAAAGAATTAGATGTGTTAACGAAAAATAAACGTGCAGTAATGCGGTTTTTGTAAATATGGATATAGTCGTTTGCTTCAGAATAAACGATTGGAGCCAGGCTGTCATTTTCAACAGTCTGATTTGTGTCCTGTGCAAAATATGTTGTACTAAAACTTAGGATAAGTGCAATTGATAAGATCCATTTTTTTAAACCCATGATTTTGGTTGTTTTAAGATATTGATTAGCTTTTCTTCGGGACTGTTTTGTTCCGGAGTGAAATTGTAAATCCACTGCACGTGTGGCGGTAAACTCATGAGGATACTTTCTATTCGGCCATTGGTTTTTAAGCCGAAAAGTGTGCCTTTGTCATGAATAAGGTTAAATTCTACATAGCGACCACGACGTACTTCCTGCCATTGTCTTTGGGCTTCCGTATAGTCCAGGTCTTTGCGTTTTTCTACTATGGGTACATAGCTTTCTAAAAAACTGTTTCCTACTTCTGTTACAAAATCGTACCAGTTATGCATGCTCATGGTTTCTGTAGCTTTACAGTAATCGAAGAACAGGCCGCCAATACCTCGGGCTTCATTTCTGTGAGCGTTCCAGAAATAGTTGTCACATTTTTCTTTATAGGTTTCATAAAATTCAGGATCATGTTTGTCGCAGGCTGTTTTACATACTTTGTGAAAATGTATGGCATCTTCATCAAAAATATAATACGGTGTTAAATCCTGTCCGCCACCAAACCACTGATCTACAATGTTACCGTCTTTATCATACATTTCAAAATAACGCCAGTTGGCATGAACGGTAGGAACCATAGGGTTTTTAGGGTGTAGTACTAGGCTTAAACCGCAGGCAAAAAACCGAGCATCTTTTACACCAAAATAGGTTTTCATACTGTCCGGAAGTTCACCATGAACGCCAGAGATATTTACGCCTCCCTTTTCGAAAACAGCACCATTCTCTATAACACGGGTTCTTCCGCCTCCACCTTCAGGGCGTTTCCAGATGTCTTCCTGAAATTTAGCTTCCCCATCTATGGCTTCTAATGTTGAAGTAATGCTGTCCTGTAATTCCTGAATGTATTGGTAAAATTTATCTTTCATGGTGTAATTCGTATAACTCCATATCTAAGCTAGTGGCGTTTGGGGGAGTGTATTCGTTTTTTAATGTAGATTTCCAAATAAACCCGCAATTAGTAGCAACTTTGGTACTTCCTATATTGCTTTTATTGGTTATAATTTGAAGTGTTTTTAATTGTAAAGTGTTGAAAGCGTATAAAGACATGTCTTTAATAGCTTGAGTCATCAGGCCTTTTTGGGTTTCTTTTTTGTCTATACAATAGGCAAATTCACCTTGTTTGGTGTCCCAGTTTAGTTCTTTCAGAATGATTAAACCTATAATTTTTTTAGAGTTTGAATCTTTTAAAGTAAAGGTGAATTCCGTTTTTTTGAACTCTTTTTTTAACTGGTCTTCAATGTAATCTTTAGACCCCTGAAGCTTTAAGTTTTTGGATAGCGTGTTGGGTAAATATGTAACAAACTGTTTTACATTGGAGCGCATAAAGGTATTAAGGCCATAGGCATCTGTCCTGTTTAGAGCTTCAATGTAAAACGACTTGTTTGTCATATACTATTTGTATTCTTTTACCGCATCTATAAAGGCTTTGGCGTTATCCAGTGGAATGTTTGGTAATATACCGTGTCCTAAATTTACGATGTATTTGTCTTTACCAAATTCATCTATCATTTGGTGTACCATTTTCTTGATTTCGGCAGGAGGCGATAATAACCTAGACGGATCGAAATTTCCTTGTAAAGTTATGTTTCCTCCGGTTAAATAACGCGCATTTCTTGGTGAGCATGTCCAGTCTATCCCTAAGGCAGAGGCATTACTTTTAGCCATTTCACCTAATGCAAACCAACAGCCTTTACCAAATGCAATTACAGGAGCATCGTCTTTTAATGCTTCAATAATCTGGTTGATGTACTGCCAGGAGAATTCCTGATAATCGGTAGGTGATAACATGCCTCCCCAGGAGTCGAAAATCTGTACCGCATTTACTCCGGCAACAACTTTAGCTTTTAAATAGGCTATAGTGGTATCTGTAATTTTTTGTAATAATTGATGTGCGGCAAGGGGATTGGTAAAACAGAATTCTTTGGCTTTGTCGAACGTTTTACTGCCTTGTCCCTGAATAACGTAACACAAAATGGTCCATGGCGATCCGGCAAAACCGATTAATGGAATCTCGTCGTTTAGTAATTCTTTAGTGGCTTTAATTGCCTGCATTACATAATCCAGTTCTACATTAACATCTGGAACGATGACGTTGTCTACACCTTTCTGGTCGCGAACAGGATTAGGTAAATAGGGGCCAAAATTAGGCTTCATTTCTACCTCGATATTCATAGCCTGTGGAATTACAAGAATGTCGCTGAATAAAATTGCGGCATCCATACCGTAGCGTCTTATAGGTTGTACGGTAATTTCGCTGGCTAATTCCGGAGTGCGGCATCTGGTAAAGAAATCGTATTTTTCTTTAATGGCCATGAATTCCGGTAGATAACGTCCGGCTTGACGCATCATCCAGACTGGTGGACGTTCTACTGTTTCTCCTTTTAAAGCTCTAAGGTATAAATCGTTTTTAATCATTATTTTTTTGAGTATTTAACTACAGTTTGTAGCAGGTGTTCTATTGTAGGCGATGGCGCTGTTACAATGTTGTTTGTATGTTGTTTTGCTTCTTCGGCAGTGGTTTTTCCTATGCAGAATGCTGTTTTGTCTGCGATATCATTTTTAGAGGTGTAGCTGTTTATGCCACTTGGACTGTAAAATAAAATGGCATCGTATGCTGTTTCTATTTTTTGTGGAGCTTCAACAGTGTTGTATACAATAATTTCCTTTAAAGTAATATGGTGTTCCTTTAAGATTTCAGGTAAAGCATCCTGTCTCTGGTTGCTACAGAAATAAATAAAATTATCGTTTTTATGATATTTTACAATATGATGGGCTAAGTCCTGTGCGTGAAGTTTCATTTTAGAAACATACTGTCCGTTATCTTCTAAAAAGGCCATGGTTTTTTCGCCTACACAAAAACAGTTTTTAATAACTACTTTATTGTCTATGACCGCTTTGGCTGCATTCTGACTTGTAATTATGGCATTTTCCACAATAATTTCGGTGTCAAAATTGGTGAATTCAATATCGATAGCATCGTAATCGAATACTTTAATATGGGCCTTAGTTAGGAACTCCTTTTGTTCTTTGCTAAGTGTTTTAGTTGATAAAACCGACTGTATTGGCATTAGAGATTAGATTGACAGATTTTAGAAATATCATCGTTACGTCCAAATACTACCAGAATATCGTTGGGTTTAATAATAGTGTCTGCTTCTGGTATGCCTATAACTTCTCTGGCAGTTGTTGCATTGCCAATTAGGTTAACGCGTTCGTTAGTTCGAATAATGGTGATAATATTTAGTTTGTACTTAGATCTGATATTTAAATCTTTGATGGATTTACCTAAAAACTCTTCCGGAGTTTTTATTTCTGAGATGGAGTATTTTTCGTCTATTTTAAAATTATCGACTATGTTTTTCAGATTAATTTTATCTGTTAATTTCTGTGCTGCTTCCTGCTCTGGGTGAACAATGGAAGTTATGCCCATGGCATTTAATACCGTATCGTGAATAGGGGAAAGCGAACGACTAATAACTTTGGCGTCTGATAATTTCTTAATTATTGCAGTTGTAATAATAGCGGCTCCTTCATTCTCTCCAATAGCTACGACGGCAATATCGGTCTGTTTAATAGGCAAGGCCTGGTAGGCCAGTTCGTTGGTAGAATCTAAACAAATACTGTGAGCTATTTTGTCTTTAACAATATTAACCTTTTCCATTTGCTTGTCTACCCCTACAACTTCATTGCCCGATTCTGTTAGGCTAAAAGCTAATGACATTCCAAAATTTCCGAGTCCAAAGATTATAATTTTCATGTCGTATTGTTTAGTTGATTAAAATATTTTCTTGCGGATATTGATAGAACTTCTGTTCCACCTGACCCAGCATTCCAAAAAGTAAGTTTAATAGTCCGATACGGCCCACGAACATTACGGCAATAAGAACGTATTTACTCGGGTCGCTCAAGGTTGGGGTTAAGTTTAAGCTCAGTCCTACAGTACTATAGGCCGAGAAACATTCGAAAGCTATGGCTAATAAGTCGGTTTCAGGTTCAAAAAAGAGCAGTAATAATATGCTTATTCCTATTGTTATGAGCGATATGCAAATAATGGCAAATGCGCGGTTTACTGTACTGCTCGATATTTCTCTGGTATTCAGTTCTATGCGTTTTCTCCCTTTAGCAGTCGCTAAGATATTAAGGGTGGCAATAGCAAAGGTACTTGTTTTTATTCCACCACCGGTCGATCCGGGAGATGCTCCAATCCACATTAACAAAATTACGAATAACAAGGAAGGGGTTGCTACCTGAGTGTAATCCACCGTGTTAAATCCGGCTGTTCTTGGAGTTACTGAAGAAAACATTGCGGTAGTAATTTTTCCGAAAGTAGATGTGTGTTCTTTTAGGGAATGACTGGCTTCGGAAAAATAAAAGAATATAAAACCGGCTATCAGTAATATGCTTGTTGTTGCCAGCGTAATTTTTGTGTTTAAAGTAATAACACGAACTGTGGTTGCTATCTTGTCTTTTTTACGGAATAGGTTTAAAAAGCTACGCTTTAAATAATTAGATGAATTAAATATGAAATTGTATCCAATACCACCAACAATTATTAATACCATTAAAACCCATTGCAGGGAGTAATCTACTCTAAGGCTCGGTTCGTAAAAGCTGGAAGAAGACGTTGAAAATCCTGCATTACAAAAGGCTGAAATGGAATGGAATATCGAAAAGAAGATCTTGTTTTCTACAATGCTGATACGGTCTATAGACATAAATATAAATATGGCGCCCAGTAATTCGATACCTAAAGTAAAAGCTACAATTTGTGCTGCAATTTTAAACACATCCTGAAGATTTTCGGTAGATGTGAAATCCTTCATGTACATACCTTCTCTAAAAGACGATGTTTCTTTAAAAAAGTAGGCAAAAAAGGAGGTGAAAGTTAAGATTCCTAAACCGCCGATTTGAATTAATATCAGAATAACGGTCTGCCCTAATTGGGTGAAATCTTTACCGGTATCTAATACAGCTAATCCTGTTACACAAATGGCACTGGTGGCTGTAAATAAAGCGTCAATAAACGAAATGCCATGTACTGTAATGTTAGGAAGCATCAATAGGAGAGCTCCAATTAACGATAAAATTCCAAAACTTCCCACAAACAAAATGGCGGGATTAAAATAGATTCTGTAAATAAATTTTATGAAAAATGTTAACCGGATTAAGAGGTAGAAAAACAGGCCGATTTCATAAATAACCTTTGGGCGTAATGGGCGTTCAATTTCAGGTAAATCATGGTTTAAATAATAGACGGTTAAAGCTGCTATTATTGTGGTTAACAAAATTGCAATATTGAATTTTATGGTTTTTTTTAAAGCCTTGGTGTTGGTGTAACTGGAGTGTTTTACAAAATTAAAAAAGATTAAAAGGCTTGTAATAATAGTGTATACAGGCATTCTAAACGGCTTGTAATCTTCCTTTATAGAAAAACCGAAATCGAAAATCAGAAAAAATAAAATGAGAATATCAGTAAAACGATATAGGTTTTGCAACGTTTTAAACTTCATTTCATGCAATTTTTTATGAATTCAATGCTTTTTTTATTGAATTCATCAGTTCTTTTCCACCATTTTCAATGATTTCTAAGGCGCATTGTTTTCCAAATCCTTTGTAATTGGTAAGGGATTCGGATTTCGATACGGTTAGTTTTTTACTGCCATCTAAAGACAATAAAACCCCCGTAAAGGCAATAGTATCATTGGTTATGGTTGCCAGGCCTCCAATTGGAGCCGTACAACCTGCTTCTAAGATACGTAAAAATTCACGTTCTACATAGGTGCAAATATCTGTGTGGCTGTCATTTAGTTTTGTTACAGCTGCTGTTATGTCTTTATCTTTTTCCAGAGTGACTACTACCATGGCGCCCTGTGCAGGTGCTGGCACCATCCAGTCCAGTTCCATATGTTGTTCCGGAAGAACTTCAATACGCTCTAATCCGGCTTTGGCAAATACGGCTGCATTCCAGTTGTTGTCCTCTAGTTTTTGAAGTCGGGTTATTACATTACCTCGTAAATCTTCAACCTTATGATTCGGGTATTTATTTAACCACTGTGCTTTTCGTCTCAAACTTCCTGTACCTATCGTTCCTTCCGAATTTAGGAAATCTAAATCTTTATAAACTAAGATGTCGTTAACGTTTGCTCTTGGTAATACGGCAGTTTGCATGATGCCTTTAGGTAGTTGTGTTGGTACATCTTTCATAGAATGTACTGCAATATCTACTGTACCGTTTAGCATGGCTACATCCAGAGTTTTTGTAAAAATTCCGGTTATACCTAATTCGTAAAGCGGTTGATCCAGAATCAAGTCGCCTGTAGATTTAACTGCAACAATTTCGGTGTTGTAACCTAATTGCTGTAATTGAGTTTGAACTGTGTTTGCTTGCCAAAGAGCTAATTGGCTGTCTCTTGTGCCAATGCGAATGGTTTTATGCATTTGTAGGAGTGTCTAGCTGAAAAACTTTTTTAATAAGTTCTAAACTGTCGTTAGTAGAAAAATCATCATCCTTTAAATGGTGCGCAAAGTGATTGGTGATTTTCTGGATAATATTATTGCTTATTAATTCGGCCTGAGCTTCGTTAAAATCTTGAATTTTTTTACGTTGTAAGTCTAATTCAGCGGTTTTAAAGTCTAATAATTTGTTTTTTAAAGCCTTAATGGTTGGAGCGAATTTTCGGGTTTCCAGCCACTCGTTAAATTCCTGTTTTACTTCCTCCAGAATGGTTTCGGCTACGGGAATGTAGGCTTTACGTTTTTCCAGAGTTTCATCGGTAATCTGAGATAAATGATCTAAATGAATCAGACTAACATTTTTCAGGTCTGTAACATTATTATCGACATTTTTAGGAATCGATAAGTCTAAAATTAACAAAGGCTTTTCGGTTTGAATCAGATATTTATCAACGGTAGGGTTTTGAGCACCTGTTGCAACTATTAAAATATCTGAGTCATTAATTTCTTCCTGTAAATTGGAGTAATCTTTAACCAGTAAGTTAAATTTTCCTGCAATCTTTTCAGCTTTATTTTTTGTTCTGTTAATAAGCTTAATATGATCGTTTTTGGTATGTTTTACAAGATTTTCACAGGTATTTCGTCCTATTTTTCCAGTTCCGAATAATAAGATGTTTTTATCGGAAACGTTTTCTACATTATTTAAAATGTATTGCACCGAAGCAAACGATACTGAGGTTGCTCCCGAAGAAATCTCGGTTTCGGTTTTTATACGTTTACTGGCTTGAGTCACCATGTTAACCAGACGCTCTAAAAACGAATTTAATAATCCTGCTTTTTTAGCTTGCTTAGCACTAAGTTTTAACTGACTGATAATTTCAAAGTCGCCAAGAATCTGGCTGTCCAGTCCGGAACCTACACGAAACATGTGTGCTATGGCTTCCTGGCTTTTATAAACATACGCTACTTTTTGAAATTCGTCTACCGTACCAACGGTGTTATCGCAAAGTAATTTAATGAGTTGAAATGGGTGTTCGGCAAAACCGTAAATTTCTGTTCTGTTACAAGTGGAGGTAACAATCAAGCTTTCTAATCCGTTGATTTTGGCCTGATTAAGTATAGCTGTCTTGGCGTGGTCGTCTAAACTAAAGTGACCTCGGGTTTCGGCATCTGCCTTTTTATAGCTTAATCCAATGGCGTAAAAATAAGTGCCTCTCGAGGCTTGATTCTGACTCATTAATAAAATTGATAGTAATTACGGGGCAAATGTATAGTGACATTTTTTAAAAAAATAACGCTCAAAGAACTTTTAGTGTCGTTTCGGGTATTTTAATGTCTATTTGTCTGTAAATGCATATATTATTATATTTTTGTACTGATAACAACGATTTCGTTTGCTTCTGTTTAGAACTAATCTAAATAAAATATGAATATAGAGTATGGCAATAGATAAAAAAAATAACGCTATAAGAACCTTCGATGAGGTGGCCTTGGATGATGGGTTTTTAGTATTAATTTATAAAAATGAAGGGGACGACGTTGATACTGTAATGAAGGCTATTGATAGTAGTTTTATTCAGTTTCATTTTTGTCTTAAAGGCGCTTCGGCTTTTAAATTTAACAGAGGCGCTTATACTTTAAAAATTAACGAAGAGAATTCGCTTTTGCTTTATAATCCGCAACAGGATTTGCCGATTCACTTAGAGGTAAACCCTAATTCCTGGTTGGTAACAATATTAATTTCTATTAAGGCATTTCATGCCTTGTTTTCTCAGGAAGCCGATTATATTACGTTTTTAAGTGACGATAATAAGGATAAAAAGTATTATAAAGACGGTAGGATATCGCCGTCCATGGCTGTGGTGTTAACCCAGATTATTCACTATAATCTTAATGCCTCAATTAAAAACCTGTATTTTAAAGCTAAGGCCTACGAGTTGTTAAGTCTTTATTTCAACAGAAGCGAAGAAACCAATAACGAACACTGTCCGTTTCTTGTGGATGAAACCAATGTTATTAAAATTAGGAAGGCTAAAGATATTGTGATTTCAAGAATGGCCGAGCCACCCGGATTGCAGGAGCTTGCAGATGAAATTGGATTGAGTCTTAAAAAATTAAAAGAAGGTTTTAAACAGATTTATGGCGATTCGGTGTATAGTTTCTTGTTTGATTACAAAATGGAAGAGGCCAGAAAACTTCTGGAAACTGGAGGTTTTAATGTAAATGAAGTAGGGTTAAAAGTAGGGTATAGTACCTCCAGTCATTTTATAGCAGCTTTTAAGAAAAAATACGGGACGACTCCTAAAAAATATTTGCAGTCAATAAATTAATGCTCTGCATTGTTATAGCTTTCAGTTTTTTGTACATTAGAACGATATAACACTTAAAGTATGAGTTATTTATCTCCTGAAATTGAAGCTTGGTTTAAAAAAGCAAAAGAAAAGTCTTTGGTAAAACCTGGAATATCCTGTGGAATTTTTCAGGATTGTGATGCTAATGAGGAAGTGCCACAAATTAAACTTAAATCACTTAAAAAGTAATATTGGTTAACGGAGTGTCATATAGATTTTATTTTAAATACACTCAGATATTAAATCAATAAGATTTAATTCTGTATAAAATAATACTATCAGTAGAAAATAGTTTGAAAGTATTTTCTATTGTATTTTTGCTGCATGAAAAAAGGAATTTTACTTGTTAATTTAGGGTCTCCGGACAGTCCGACACCTCAGGATGTAAAAACGTATTTAGGTGAATTTTTAATGGACGAGCGCGTAATAGATTTGCCGTATGTAGCCAGAACGGCACTTGTTAAAGGTATTATTTTAAAAACACGTCCTAAGGCGTCTGCAGCTGCCTATAAAAAAATCTGGTGGGAAGAAGGTTCTCCTTTAATTGTGATATCGGAACGGCTTCAGGCAAAAGTGCAAAAGGAAGTAGAGTATCCCGTGGCGCTGGCTATGCGATATGGTTCCATGACCATTAAAAAAGGCTTACAGGAATTGGTAGATCAAGGTGTTGAACAGGTGTTTTTAATTCCGTTATATCCACAGTTTGCCATGGCAACAACCGAAACGATTTTAGTTTTGGCTGAAGAATTGAGACAAACGCATTTTCCGAATTTAAAAATAGATCATTTACCTGCTTTTTACAATAAGGAAGATTATATTCAGGTGTTAAGCGACTCTATTGCAAAACATCTTCAGGGGAAAACTTACGATCATGTTTTGTTTTCTTATCACGGGGTTCCGGAACGTCATATCAGAAAAAGCGATGTCACTAAGTCGCATTGTAAATTGGATGGTTCTTGTTGTAAGACCCCATCTAAAGCACATGAATTTTGTTACAGACATCAGTGTCTGGAAGTGACCCGACTTGTTGGGGAAAAATTAAATCTTAAGCCGGAAACGTTTTCAACCTCTTTTCAATCTAGATTAGGTTTCGATCCGTGGTTGCAGCCGTATACCGATAGAACCATTGAGCGTCTCGGGTTAGAAGGTGTGAAAAATATGGCCATAATTACCCCGGCTTTTGTGAGTGATTGTTTGGAAACACTGGAAGAAATTGCAATGGAGGGTCAGGAGTTGTTTCATGAAGTTGGTGGACAGGAATTTACTACCGTACCATGTTTGAATGATGAAGACCAATGGGCAGCCTTATTAGGGAAGTGGATAAACAACTGGGCTGATAATGGCTAAATTATATTAATGAGTAGAACATCGACCGTAGATCTTGGAACTGAACCGATAGGAAAGTTGCTGATTAAGCAGGCTGTACCTGCTTCGATAGGTATACTGGTAATGTCTCTAAATGTATTGGTCGATACTATTTTTGTTGGAAACTGGATAGGTTCTATTGCTATAGCGGCTATAAATGTAGTTTTGCCAGTGTCGTTTTTTATAGCAGCTTTGGGAATGGCTATAGGTATTGGAGGGGCTTCAATAATTTCTCGGGCTTTGGGTGCCGGAGATAAGGATAAAGCACTAGATACCTTTGGAAATCAAATTACCTTAACAGTAGTTTTTACTACTGTTTTTGTGTTTTTTGGACTGATGTTTAAGGATGGTATCATAACGTCTTTCGGAGGAAAGGGTGATATTTTTGAACCGGCCAAAATATATTATACTATAGTGCTTTATGGGGTGCCGTTTCTGGCACTTTGTATGATGGGGAACTCTGTAATCAGGGCAGAAGGTAAACCAAAGTTTGCCATGTATGCTATGATGATTCCTTCAGTAGGCAACCTGATTTTCGATTATATTTTTATCAACCTCATGGATATGGGTATGACAGGTGCTGCCTGGGCGACATCGGGGTCGTATATTCTCTGTTTGCTTTATATTCTGTGGTATTTTTTCTCCAGTAATTCAGATTTACATATTGATTGGAGTTATTTAAGATTAAAATGGAAAGTGATTTCTGAAATTGCTTCGTTGGGTTTTGTTACCCTGTCCAGGCAGGCGGTAGTTAGTGTAACCTATTTGTTTATGAATAATATTTTATTTCATTTGGGCGGGGAGGTTTCGGTTACGGCTTATGCTATTGTGGGAAGAATGTTAATGTTTGCCTTATTCCCGGTGTTTGGTATCACTCAGGGGTTTTTGCCTATTGCAGGTTATAATTATGGAGCTAAGCAATACGATCGAGTAAAAGATTCAATTTATATCGCTATAAAATATGCGGCTATTCTGGCCACAGTTGTATTTGTACTGCTTATGGCTTTTCCAGATTATATCACTATTATGTTTACCAGAGATCAAGAAGTGTTAAGTCAGACGCCTTCGGCGATGCGCTGGGTGTTTGCTGCTACGCCAATTATAGCTTTGCAGCTTATTGGTGCTGCTTATTTTCAGGCGATAGGAAAAGCAAAACCGGCATTGCTGTTAACTTTAACCCGCCAGGGGTTTTTCTTTATTCCATTAATATTAATTTTACCAAAATTTTTTGGAGAACTTGGGGTCTGGGTGTCATTTCCTGTCTCCGATGTGTTGTCTACTCTGGTTACCGGTTATTTTCTTCATAAAGAAATTAAAACCGATCTGGAGGGTAAAAGTATAACGGTTTAAATGTTAATATGGAATACTACAATTATATAAAATCACTGCATCTTATTTTTGTTATTACCTGGTTTGCCGGGTTGTTTTATATTCCAAGATTGTTTGTGTATCATATAGAGGCGTCTCAGAAACCCTCGCCGGAAAAGGAAATACTTACTACGCAGTTGAAATTAATGAGTAAACGACTGTGGTTTATAATAACCTGGCCTTCGGCAATTCTCGCTACGGTTTTTGCTATAAGTCTGCTGGTAATAATGCCAGTATGGTTACAGCAATCGTGGATGCATGTTAAACTCGCTTTTGTGGTGTTGCTTATTATTTATCATTTAAAAACGCATCAGTATTTTAAGCAGTTGCAACGCGATGAGATTACTAAAACGTCTAATTTTATGCGTCTTTGGAATGAAGGGGCAACATTTATTTTATTTGCTGTGGTATTTCTTGTAATTCTGAAGAGTGCTATGAACTGGATTTTCGGGGTAATTGGCATTTTTGTACTGGGTATTCTGCTTATGCTGGGTTTTAAAGTTTATAAGCGTATTCGGTCTAAAAATCCGAATGCTTAAAGGTGCTTGGCTTGATTATTGTTATATTTAGTCAAGCGTATAACATATGAAACTCAAAAAAATCTCTTTACGACTCCGTATTTTTGTGGCGATGCTTTTTGTGGTGCTTCTGGCGTCTATTTTAATTGTGGCTGTAGCAATTTACCAGTATAGTGAAGAGGCGGTTGATTATCATAAACAGCGGCTGGCTCGTAAAGAGAAAAATATTAAATCTCACCTCGATTTTATTATACAGGAGACTTCTTATGAGGTAAAAACAGAAAAACTTCCTCTCATTTTAAAGAATAAGATTTACGAGGTTTCCAGTATTCATAACTTAACTATAAATGTATACGATTTAGACGGAAGCATTTTAATGTCTTCTCGTGCGGCTTTTGCTCAGGATTCTGTACCAAGTTGTATAAATACGAATGTGTTAAACTGGTTGGCGAATACTGCAGAGCATACCTATGTGGAAAAAAGACGGGAGAACGGGTTGTTATATCAGTCTTCTTATTCTTATATCACAGATCAAAAATATAAACCTCTGGCTATTTTGAATATTCCGTATCTGGAAAATGATGATTTCCTGGATAATGAGCTGGATGAGTTTTTGGAACGTATTAGCTATGCGTATTTGTTTATGCTGGTTCTGGCCTCGGCTATTGCGTTCTTTTTGGCCAATTATATTACCAAGTCTATAAAAATTATTAGTGATAAAATAAATACTACGGCTTTAGGAAAGCGTAATGAACGTATTGATGTGGATGATGCAAGTCAGGAAATTTCTACGCTGGTTCATTCTTATAATAGTATGATCGATCAGCTTGAGGATAGTGCTGTAAAACTGGCTAAAAGTGAGCGGGAGCAGGCCTGGCGCGAAATGGCTAAGCAGGTGGCTCACGAAATAAAGAATCCGTTAACGCCTATGCGTTTAAGTGTTCAGAATTTTCAACGAAAATTCAATCCAAACGATCCTAATATATATCAAAAGGTAGAAGAGTATTCCGAAACTTTAATTCAGCAAATCGATACGATGAGTGCCATAGCATCGGCTTTTTCCAATTTTGCTAAAATGCCTGCTCAGCAAAACGAAACGATAGACGTGGTTAATACGGTGCGATTAGCTTTGGATATTTTTAATGAGGATTACATAGTATTTCTTTCCGAACGGGAAGAGATTATTACTGTTTTCGATAAAACTCACCTTATCCGAATTGTAACTAATCTGGTGAAAAATGCGATACAGTCTATTCCATCAGATCGCGTACCTAAAATTGTAGTGCATGTGTCATTACAAAACAGTACGATACAGATTACAGTATCTGACAATGGTACGGGAATAACATCAGAAAATGAAGATCGGGTGTTCGAGCCTAAATTTACTACAAAGTCCAGTGGTATGGGGCTTGGTTTGGCAATGGTAAAAAACATTGTGGAAACTTATAATGGAAATATTACCTTTACTACTCAAGACCAGAAGGGAACAACTTTTATAGTGGCCTTTCCTAAATTATAATTCTTATGTCATATAATAATATTCTTACACAATTTGACAATGGTGTTACAACCATTACTATTAATCGTCCTACAAAGCTCAATGCTTTAAACAAAGAAACTATCGCAGAGCTGCATGAGGCATTTAAAGCTGCGGATAATGACAGTGAAACAAAAGTTATTATACTTACCGGTTCAGGAGAAAAAGCATTTGTTGCCGGGGCTGATATTAGTGAATTTGCCGATTTTAATGTTGAAGAAGGCGCTGATCTTGCCGCAAAAGGTCAGGAGTTGCTATTCGATTTTGTTGAAAATTTATCTACTCCGGTTATTGCTGCTGTAAATGGTTTTGCGCTTGGAGGTGGCTTAGAATTAGCGATGTCGTGCCATATTCGTGTGGCGAGTGATAATGCTAAAATGGGACTTCCTGAAGTGTCTTTAGGAGTTATTCCAGGGTATGGAGGAACACAGCGTTTACCGCAGTTAGTGGGTAAAGGTCGTGCCATGGAAATGATTATGACGGCTGGAATGATAACGGCAGAACAGGCTTTAAACTACGGTTTGGTGAATCATGTGGTAGCTCATGATCAATTGCTTGAGTTTGGTATGGGAATTGCCGCAAAAATTATGAAGAATTCGCCTAAAGCTATTGGTAAAGCGATTGAAGTAATTAATGCCGGATTTAAAACTGGTGTTAATGGATATGTTGCCGAAATAGAAGGTTTTGGTTACTGTTTTGGAACCGAAGATTTTAAAGAAGGGACAACAGCCTTTCTTGAAAAACGTAAGGCAGCATTTACAGGAGAATAGTTGTAAATAAAAAAGAGCGAACAACTACATGTTCGCTCTTAATAATCAATTGTTTTCAAGGTATTAGATTTTTACATTTTCAACATATTCTCTGCCATTGGATTCAAACACAATGCGATAATTTCCTTTTTCTTTGTTGTCTAACTTATAGATGCGTTCAATATTCATCTCGTTGGAAATCATATCGGAGTGAATTAATTCGTAGCCGCTAGAACTGTATTTTCCATCGTAATAAATCTTAACTTCTAAAGGCTCTTTGTCTAAAGCGAGTTTAGATACCAATAAATTATTTTCTTTTACGCGTAATACAGGTTTGTAAATAGTGGTTTGCTTTTCAGTTGTAAAAGCCACTTTACCGTTTGATACGTTAAAAGGAATAATTTTAATTTGATATGCCTTTTGGTGCTCAAAATAATAATTGCCATTAGGTAAATTGGTCAGGTCAAAAGTGTTGTTGTACACGCCTGAATTTTCAATGGTTTCCCTGTGCAATATTAATCCGTTAACGTCTTTAATTAGTAATTGTTGTCCTGCTTTTACATCGTCAAGAGTTAACGTAATTTCTGCTTTCTCTTTATCATCAATGTAAGATGAAAAGTCGTTAGCGTAACTTGCTGCTATGCTAGTCATCGTGACTAACATGCAAATACTGAATTTCATTACTTTTTTCATAATTGAATTATTTAACGATTAACATTACAAATGTAGCACAGGAATAGGCGGTTTAAAACATCGATATTGGCAGCTTTATATACTATTTTATCTGTGAAATTTAGGTTAAATTATTGTAAGGATAATTTAGTATATAATCGAGGTAATTTAGTGATTATGAGTGGTTTTTTAGTTTGATTGGTGTTTTGTTTGTCGTTCGATTTAAGTCGAAACCAGTAAGGGGAATTTAATTAAAATGTATTGTGAATTACTTGGTTAATAACTATGCTTTAAATTTTAAAATTTCACTTTGAAGTCACTTTTGATTTTGCTTAATTTGAGAAACTTAATTTTAACCAAAAAAAGAGTGGGTTAACCAGACCCACTCTAACAAACTAACTAATTACATAGTCTAACTAACTATTTTTTTAAATACTGATATTTTCGGTATATGTTCTGCCATTGCTCTCCAAAATAATTTTATAATCTCCTTTTTGTTTTGGAGACAATTGGTAGATGCGTTCTATATTCAGCGTGTTTGTAATTGTCTCAGTGTATATCAGATCGTAATCTGAAGAGCTGTTTGGAGTAGCGTCGTAATATATTTTTACGTTTAAATCTTCTTTTTCCAGAGCTAACTTTGTTAGTAATAACTGATTGTTTTTAAATTTAACCACTGGTTTGTAAATAAGCATTTCAGCTTCGGTTTTAAAGCTAACGTCGTTCGTGCTAACCTGAAACGGTATAATTTTAATTTGAAATGCTTTTTGGTGTTCGAAATAATAATCGCCGTTTGGTAAATTTGTTAAATCGAATTTATGATTGTAATACCCGGTTTCTTCTATTTCTTCCTTGTATATAATCAGGCCGTTTAAATCTTTAATTAATAGTTGCTGGCCTTCTTTAACATATCTAAGGGATAATGTAATTTCCATTTTTTCTTTATCATCTTTTTTCGATGAAAAGGTCTTGGCGTAACCTGTTGCGATACTGCTTACTGCTAGTAACACGCAAATACTTAGTTTCATAACGTTTTTCATAGTTGAGGTATTTAATGGTTTACAAGGCAAATGTAAGTGCGTTTATAAGAGTATAAAACATCCATATTTGCTATTTTGTATGCTATTTTAACTATGAAATTTAAGTTAAATATATGTTATGTTAATATAGTGTATATTTAAGGTAATACTGTTAATTTTTTAACATAAAAGAATAGTAGTTATGTCCTTTAAGAGAAGGTGGCTGAAGGAAATGTTTTTGGGAATCTGGAGGTCACTTTGTGTATTCAGAAGTTAATGTTTGTGGCGTGGAATCTGAAAGGCTTATTTATAAAGTATAGAGCAAAAAAAAGAGTGGGTTAACCAGACCCACTCTAAACAAACTAACTAATTGACATAGTCTAACTAACTATACGTTTAATATTTTATAGTTTTACATATTCTACAAACTCTTCTCCATTTGTAGAAAGTACAACTTTGTATTCTCCTTTTTTGTTAGCAGATAAACCATAGATACGTTCTATGTTTACAGTATCTCTAATGGTTTCAGAAAGTACTAATTCGTCTTCTGCATTAAAGTTATTACTGTAGTAAATACTCACTTTTAAATCCTTTTTATCTAAAGCTAACTGTGTTAAATAAAGCATGTTGTTTTCTTTGCGTAAAGCAGGCTTGAAAAATACTTTTTCGTTGGCTTTGTTTACGGTAACAGTTTCGTTTTTAACTGTAAAAGGAATCAATTTTATCTGAAAGTCCTTTAAGTGCTCGAAGTAGTAATCTCCTTCCGGTAAAGCTTTTAAATCAAAAGTGTTGTGATATAAACCCGCTTCCTGGATAGCTTCTTTATAAATTGTTACTCCGCTAACATCTTTAATTAAAACTTGTTGTCCTGCTTTAACATTTTCTAATGTTAAGGTAACTTCCATTTTTCCTTTTTCATCTCCTTTTGTAGCTACGTTATCAGCATAACTTGTTGTCATACTAGTAATCATTACTAATAGACCTAAACTTAATTTTAATACTTTTTTCATGTTGTTCTTCTTAACGATTAACACTGCAAAGATAAGGTGTGTATGTTCGGTGCAAAACATCAATATTGTCTATTTTGTGTGCTATTTTATCCGAAAACGTTGTAAATATGTTTAAAGTTTGTTAAAATGAAATATGTTTTATTGGGATTGAGTAAAAAAATATTTAAATATTGAAGTTGAAAGCTGAATATTTTTCACTGTTTTTGTAAATACAGCAGAAAAGATTTGAGATTGAAGTTAAAGTTAAACAGGAGTTTTATAGGTTAATATAGAATAGAATATTCCAGTCTTAATCTATAGTTGTTGTTGCGATAGTTCTTTTTAGGCTTTTACTTTTATTATAATGAAGATTATTAGAAAGAGCTGTGATAGTTTGCCTGGAATCTGGAATAATGGTTACAAATTGAAAAAGGATTGTTATTTCTCCTAATAGACTAGGAGAGGTAAAGGAGAAAGATTAAGGAAGGTGAATTTAATGCAAAAAAAAGAGTGGGTTAACCAGACCCACTCTAAACAAACTAACTAATTGACATAGTCTAACTAACTATACGTTTAATATTTTATAGTTTTATATACTCTACAAACTCTTCACCATTTGTAGACATTATAACTTTGTATTCTCCTTTTTTGCTTGCAGACAGGCCGTAAATACGTTCGATGTTTACGGTATCTTTAATCGTTTCAGAAAGTACTAAATTACTTTCGAAACCAAAGTTGTCTGTGTAGTAAATACTTACTTTAAGATCTTTTTTGTCTAAGGCTAATTGCGTTAGATAAATCATGTTTCCTTCAGCGCGTATTACTGGCTTGAAAAACACTTTTTCGTTCGCTCTGTCTACAGTTACTTTTTCATTTTTAACTGTAAAAGGAATCATTTTAACTTGATAATCCTTTAAGTGCTCGAAGTAATAATTCCCTTCAGGAAGCGCTTTTAAATTAAAGGTATTATTGTATACTCCTGTTTTTTTAATCGCTTCCTTATAAATAGTGATACCACTAAAATCTTTGATTAATACAAGCTGACCTGCTTTAACATTTTCTAAAGTTAAGGTAACTTCCATTTTTCCTTTTTCATCAACATTTTTTGTTATGGTGTTTGCATAACCAGATGTCATACTAGCAATCATTACTAATAGACCTAAACTTAATTTTAATACTTTGTTCATGTTGTTCTTCTTAACAATTAACACTGCAAATGTATGGTGAGCTTAAACGCTGCAAAACATCAATATTGTCTGAATTGTATGCTATTTTATCCGAAAACGTTGTAATAATGTTACTTTATTGTTAAGATTAGATATTTTGAATTGAGTGTATATTGGTTTATCGCTATGATTTCAGTTTAAATGCCTAAAAATTATCGGGATTCTGACTGATCTTAAAGAAATAATTATAGAGTGTGTTTCTAATCTGTAGAAGATTGTTATAGGTTAAAATAGGATAGTTTTTTGGGGATTGAAATACAAGTGTGTTTAGATGAGGAACCTAAGTTTATGCAAAAAAAAAAGAGTGGGTTAACCAGACCCACTCTAAACAAACTAACTAATTGACATAGTCTAACTAACTATACGTTTAATATTTTTATAGATTAAAATACTCTACAAACTCTTCACCATTTGTAGAAAGTACAACCTTATATTCTCCTTTTTTGTTTGCAGACAGCCCGTAAATACGCTCTATGTTTACAGTGTCTTTAATCGTTTCAGAAAGTACTAATTCACTTTCGAAACCAAATTTGTCTGTATAATAAATGCTAACTTTTAAGTCTTTTTTGTCTAAAGCTAATTGCGTTAGGTAAATCATGTTATTTTCTGTGCGAACCACAGGTTTAAAAAACACTTTTTCATTAGCTCTGTATACCGTAGCTTTTTTGTATTTTACAGTAAATGGAATCATTTTTACCTGGTAGTCCTTAATGTGCTCAAAGTAATAGGCACCATCTGGTAAAGATTTTAAGTTGAAGGTGTTGTTGTAAACACCAGCCTTTTTAATGGCTTCCTTATAAATTGTAAGACCGCTCATGTCTTTAATTAATACAAGTTGCCCTGCTTTAACATCTTCTAAAGTTAAGGTAACTTCTATTTTTCCTTTTTCATTGTCATTTTTTGTTATGGTGTTTGCATAACCAGATGTCATACTAGTAACCATTACTAATAGACCTAAACTTAATTTTAATACTTTGTTCATGTTGTTCTTCTTAACAATTAACGCTGCAAAAGTATGGTGCGCTTAAGCCCTGCAAAACATCAATATTGTCTGGATTGTGTGCTATTTTATCCGAAAACGTTATAATTATAGTTGAAATTTGTTAAAATTTAATACCTGACTAGGGTTGTGGTCTGAAATTTGTATAAACTTTAAAGTGAAAGTTTAGAAAATAGTTAGGGATTTTGAATGTCTGGAGTGAATAGTTCAGGTTTACCTTGTAATTATAAAACTATTGATAGTGGATAAAATAGAATAGAAATTAACAGTTGTGAATTTTTAAATTACAATAGTAATAAAAAAAAGAGTGGGTTAACCAGACCCACTCTAACAAACTAACTAATTGACATAGTCTAACTAACTATTTATTTAAATTCAAAATTATTGTATTCAGGCTATTGTAAATCAATAGCGTATGTTCTCTTAAAAACTTTTTTACTTGTAATAATAGGCTTACATATTACGTTGTGAGAACAGTACAAAGATAGGATGTGCATTTGCAGCATAAAACATCAATATTGTCCGAAATATGTGTTATTTTAACCGTGAAATTAAAGTTAAATTATTGTTAAGTTAATTAAAGCAATATTATTGTTAATTTTGTTCATTATAAAAGCCTGATACATTTTGTAATTTTATAATAAAATTGTGCTCTATGAAAATTAAACCTACATACGAAAAAGTTACGCCTACCTTTGGAAGCTCCATAGTAGTTCGACAACACACGCAGGAAGCTCATAAAAGTCGTGCATTCTGGCATTTTCATCCGGAACTGGAATTGGTTTATGTAAATAAAGGTGCGGGAAAGCGCCATATTGGTAATCACTTGTCTTATTTTAATAATAGTCAGCTTATTTTAATGGGGTCTAATCTGCCACATAATGGGTTTACAGATCGTTTAACAGCCAGTGGTTCGGAGACCATAGTACAGTTTTTACCCGATTTTTTAGGTGAACCTTTTTTAAAGTTGCCGGAAATGGAGCGCATTGCTCTGTTGTTTGAGCGTGCTAAAAGAGGAATTTTATATAAGCCCGAAACGAAATTTATTGTGGGGCCTAAAATAGAATCTTTAAATGATTGTCAGGGGTTTAATCGTGTTTTAAAATTGCTTGAAATTTTAAACGATTTAGCTTTATCTGAACATTATACGATTTTAAATGTGGATGGTGTGGCTTTCGAAACGGAACCACAGGATAGTGCTAAAATTGACGTAATTTTTAAATACATCAACAATAACTTCCAGCAACATATTAGTCTGGAAGATATGGCTGATAAGGTTAATATGACGGTGCCTGCATTCTGCAGATTTTTTAAAAAGGCAACAGGTAAGACCTTTACCAAGCTGGTAAACGAATACCGTGTAGTGCATGCTACTAAATTACTTCAGGAAAGTAAAATGAGTATTACGGATATTTGTTTTGAATGTGGTTTCAATAATTTTTCCCACTTTAATAAATTCTTTAACGAAATTACAGGAACCACCGCGTCGAAATACAGAAGTGAAATGACGCGAATTATTCAGTAATTATTTTTCTCCCTGCCACTCGGCGTAAAATTGGTCTAAATATAATTGCATGAATTGATGGCGTTGTTCTGCAATTTGAGTTCCGGTCTTGGTGTTCATTTTGTCTTTAAGTAAAAGGAGCTTTTCGTAAAAATGATTGATGGAAGGTGCAGTCGAGTTTTTATATTCTTCCTTACTCATGTTTAAATTAGGGGCGATTTCCGGATTGTAAATAGCGCGATCTTTAAAGCCTCCGTAATTAAAACAACGGGCAATACCTATAGCGCCTATAGCATCTAATCTATCTGCATCTTGTACCACCTTAAGTTCATTAGAACTAAAAGTTGTTATGAAATTACCGCCTTTAAATGAAATGTTTTCTATTATCAGAATGACGTGGTCTGTAATATCCTTATTGATATCTAAAGAATTTAAAAAGGACTTGGCTAGTTTAGGGCTAACGGTTTCGTCGCCATTATTAAATTTACTATCTGCAATATCGTGTAATAAGGCTGCGAGTTCTACAATAAATAAATCAACGTCCTCTGTTTTAGCTATGAGCTGAGCATTTTTATACACACGTTCTATATGAAACCAGTCATGGCCTCCTTCAGCATGTTGTAAAGTCGTTTTAACGAATGATATGGTTTTATCTATTAGTTCTGTTTTGTTCATTGTAATGGTTCAAAATAAAAATTCCTTTCTGGTATGGAAAGGAATTTGAAGTGTTGTTTTATAACTATTTATAGTTTAGCCGGTTCTACCCACTTAAACTGATATGAGTTTTCCGGAATACGCATACGGTCAGCCAGGCGCATCATACGAGCAGGAAGTTTTACCAGGTAATCTCTGGCTTTTTCAGCCTCATCTGTTAGTCCGGTAATTTTCTCGATTTCCCAGCGCTTAATTAGTTTTTCAAGAATTTCAACATAATCTACAGAAGTGTAAACTCCAATACGTTGTGCCGTGTTCGAAAACTCTTCGAATGCTGTACTTATTTTATCTCCAGATTCTCTTAAAAAGTGAGCAGGCATGGTAATTTTCTGTTTCATCATGTAATGAAATGCCATCATCATCTGGCTTGGGTCTACGGCAAAAATACGCTCTACGAATTCGCTGTAAGCATTGTGGTGTCTCATTTCGTCTCCTGAAATAATACGACACATTTTGCTTAACTGCTTATTACCGCGATCCTTTGCCAGTTTAGCTACACGATTGTGAGAAATATAAGTGGCTAATTCCTGGAAACTGGTGTATACAAAGTTTTTGTAAGGATCGCGATCTGTACCAATATCAAAACCATCGGAAATTAAATACTGTGTGGTTTTTTCAATTTCACGCATGTTAACACGTCCGGAAAGGTAAAGGTACTTGTTAAGTACATCGCCGTGGCGATTCTCTTCTGCTGTCCAGTGGCGCACCCATTTAGACCAGCCGTTACGCTCTACCTGTCCAACACCTTCTACATCCATTAGCCAGGATTCGTAGGTTGGAAGGGCTTCTTCGGTAATCATGTCTCCTACTAAAACCACCCAGAAATCGTAAGGCAGTTCTTTAGCCAGTTCGCGTATTTCTTTTACTTCTTCAAAAAAGTTGTTCCCTTCAGAATCTGGTAAGAAATCTGTTGGCTGCCAGATTTTTTCAATAGGAATTAAATATTTTTCTATTAAAGCGTCTACGTCTTTTTCCAAAAACTGCATGACTTCTAACCTCACATTTTTTAATGACATAACGTTATATTTTTTAGTTTATACTTTGTTTTACGGTTTGCTCTACCTGGTCGATTAATTCATCTGTAGATTCGGTAAAGGTAGCCAAATTTATGGGTTTATGAACTGTTAGTGAAATATGAGCTCCTAATCCCATAGGAAATTTACCATAGCGCAGCGTTTTCCAGGAATTGTTTATGGTTAAAGGCACAATATGGGCATCGGGAATGTTTTTTATTAAGGTCTGTAGTCCGCGACGCTGGAACGTTTTGGGTTGTCCGTTTTTACTTCTGGTGCCTTCCGGAAAAATAACTGCAGCGTATTTTTTCTCGTTGATAAATGTCGAAAAATCGTTGATGGCTTTAATGGATTGTCTTGCATTTTTTCTGTCGATTAATGCAGAACCACCGTGGCGTAAATTGTAAGAAACACTGGGGATGCCTTTTCCTAGCTCTAATTTACTAATAAATTTTGGATGTACTTCTCGCATATACCATAAAATTGGAGAAATATCATACATGCTCTGGTGATTAGAAACAATTATTAGCGGGGTGTTTTTAGGTAATTCGTGCGAATTGGTATAGGTGAACCGTGTACCCAGAATATTTAAACAACGCAGTAGACAAAACTGAAGGATATTCACACTTTTTTGAAGGGTATTATATCCGAAAACCCTATGGCTGATCCATAAAATGGGGTGAAAAATAAGTAAGGTTAAACCAAAAGCGATAAAGTATAAAATAGTTAACGGATACGCTAAGATTTTCATTAATAAGGTTGTTTTTTAGTTTAAAATGCGCGTAAAATTAAGCATAAAAAAACCACGCAAAAAGCGTGGTTTGTATATTTTTCAAAAAATGTCTTAACAAAACTGGTTGTAAGCATCTTTTAAATTTTCAGAAATTATTTCTGCAGGACGACCTTCAATGTGGTGACGCTCAAGCATGTGTACTAATTCTCCGTCTTTAAATAAAGCAATACTTGGTGAACTTGGAGGGAAAGGTATCATATAACCTCTGGCTTTGTCTACCGCTTCTTTATCTACTCCCGCAAATACAGTAACTAAATGATCTGGGTGTTTTTCGTTTTGAATACTGTCAATGGCACCTGGTCTTGCATTAGCAGCTGCACAACCACAAACCGAATTTACTACCACTAAAGTTGTACCTTCTTTTGCAATCGCTGCATCTACAGCTTCTACAGTATGTAATTCTTCAAAACCAGCTTGAGTTAAATGTTCGCGCATTGGTTTTACTAATTCTGCTGGATACATATTTTTTTGAAATTTTATGTTTAACAATAATAGGCAGCAAAGATACATAAAATTAAATGTTTAGTCATGTAATAAGCGTTAATCCTAACACAATGTTTTAGTGTTATTGGGAATCTTATAAAATGTTGTTTTTTCAATGTATCTATTACTATGTCGGGTTGTATCAGGATGGGGGGGCTATCATTTTGTTAAAACACAATGGGCTTAAAACTTACAAGTGCTATATTTGTTGTACAAAAAATGAGCTATGAGTATATCAAAGTGGTTAGGGGCGACTTTAGGCTGGTCGTTCGGCGGACCGATAGGAGCAATTTTAGGTTTTGCTTTAGGAAGTGTAGTTGACGGATTAACAGATGGTGGTATAAAAATAAATACCCAGGGGCCTTATGCGCGACCAACAAATACACGTACACGTTCAGGAGATTTTGAAGTGAGTCTGCTTATTCTTTCGGCTGTGGTTATAAAGGCCGATGGAAAAAGCGATCAACGAGAACTGGATTTTGTAAGATCGCAGTTTGTAGGTATGTATGGTAAAGACCGTGCCAATCATGCCTTCAAATTGTTTAAAAACATAAGTAAACAAAATAATATCCCTGTGCGCGATGTGTGTATGCAGATTCGTCAGATGATGGATCATCCTTCGCGATTGCAGTTATTGCATTTTCTGTTTGGAATTGCTAAAGCCGATGGCAATGTAAGTCAGGTAGAAGTGGATACCATTTATAGGATTTCAAATTATCTGGGTATACGAGCGTTGGATTTTGAAAGTATAAAAGCCATGTTCTATAACAGTAGTGATAACGCTTATAGAATTCTTGAAATTGAAAAAACGGCGACTAACGACGAGATTAAAAAGGCTTACAGACGAATGGCTAAGAAGTACCATCCGGATAAAGTAATTCATTTAGGGGAAGAACATCAGAAAGGCGCCGAAGAAAAATTCCGTCAGGTTCAGGACGCTTACGATCAGCTGCAAAAGGAACGCGGGTTTAATTAAATTACCAATAGTATAAAACGAAACGATATGACTGAACAGCAGTTGCAATTTACCAGACAGGAAGAGCATGATAATGTGTGGTTATCTCATTTGAATACTTCGGAATTTAGTACAGAAGATTACGGTGTTAAACCGCTTGTTTTATCATCTGAAGCTGAAGTTGGTCAGGCTATGTTGCAGGAATTATACACTACGGCTGCTAATAAAGAAGGAGATATTAATATTGCGCTTTTAGGCGGTCGTGGAGCTCAGGAGTTGCATCGTTTGTTGGGAGAGTTAGCAAAGTCCGGAGAACAGGATGAATTATTAGCCCGATTAAATGTGTTTACCCAAGATGCACTTGCGCCTATGAATATGGCCAATGGATTTAGTTTTGTACGTGATTTTGAGCGTATTTTAGGAGCTGATTTCTTTAAAAAAATTAAAAGCTTTACGCCGATGCAAACCGATACTGCAGATTTAGAATCTGCTTTAAAGGCATATTTAACAAAGCTGGAAAATTTAGGAGGTTTGGATATCTTTTTTATCGGCCACGGACCGGAGAATAATCAAGCATCCCATTTGGCGTATATCAAGCCTTTTTCAGGGGCGCAATGGCATCATGTTGCTGGAATTATACCCATTTCAAATAGTATTTTAGAGCATCATATTAATAAGTTTAAGGCCGGTGGAAGCGTTGTAAACGAGAAAGATGAGGAGGAATGTCGATCTGCTCAGTTTATCTTAACTTTAGGACCTGCGGCTATTTTGAAGGCTAAAAAAGTAGTGCAGTCTGTAGTGGATGCCGACTCGGCGCCGGCAAAGATTAAAACCTATGCTAAGGTGTTAAATACCAAAATCAGTTCAGATCCAATTGAAGCGGAAAAGCAGTTAAATGAAAATCCTGGATTATGGATCAGGTTGCATAGTAATGCTAAATCTTTTGTGCTGCCTGATTTAGAAGTGCAGTAAAACGTTTTTCGGGTTTGTAGCTGTTTAATTAAAGTGATATCGTAATCCTAAAAACAGGCGTCTGCCTTGATTTGGTGCATAAACATAAGACGGGTCGAAAGTAAGTGCGTACGGATTGTCTGCTGTGGCTACAGCATTTCCATTACTGTCAAAGGTTACCTGTTTGTCGAAGGGGTCTTCTGCTCTTGCGATTATAAACGGATTACCTCTGTT
Source organism: Formosa sp. S-31 (assembly GCF_051172795.1). Classification (NCBI taxonomy): domain Bacteria; kingdom Pseudomonadati; phylum Bacteroidota; class Flavobacteriia; order Flavobacteriales; family Flavobacteriaceae; genus Formosa; species Formosa sp. S-31. The sequence continues at coordinate 641,472 of NZ_JAENDK010000008.1, read as the reverse complement.
TGGTGTCCAGTCTAAAATATTTTTTATTCCGCCGTAGATTTCAAAATTATGAGTTTTATACGTTGCCTGGATGTTTTGTATGCTCCAAACCGGAGAGTATTCAGCTCGGGGATCAAGATCGCCAAGTAAAGGAAGTCGCATTGGTCCGTATAGATTTCCTGTGTAGTCTAAAGTAATATTCGGTTTGTAAAAATTATAGCTTACTGCCCAGGTTCCGGAGAAATTTTCGGTTAAAATTTGTTCGGTAGTTATATGGTTCTCAGTTTGAGAAACGTCCTGGTAAGTGGCTCCAAGTAATATTTTTAGGCTGTTGGTAAAAGTAATATCAGCGTTCGCGCTTATACCTGTGGTTACTGCATGTCCGTTTAAATTGTCGTAAATAATCTGGTTTGGGTTTGTGTCGTAATCCGGGATTATGGCGTTGGTGAAATAGGTGTACCAGGCCGAAGCATCCAGAGTAATTATATTGTGATTTTTGGTATAAAACGTCTTAAGGTAGTTTAGGTTGATATTGTAGGAGCGTTCTGGTTTTAGGGCTTCGGTAATAATAACATCGCGAGACCCGGTAAGCGCCGCGTGTTCTTCGGTAAACAAATTTACGGCGCGAAATCCGGTGCCGGCATTAAGTCTTAATATAGATTCGTTATTAGATTTGTAGCGGTAGGCTATTCGAGGTGTAAAAATAGATCCGTGTCTGGAATCGTAGTCGTATCGTGCGCCGAGTAGTACATTGTGTTTTTCTGAAAAGGAAATCTGGTCTTGCAGAAAAACAGATGGTATAATAACTTCGTCTGCGATAACCGTTGCCGGGGTGTTATCGTTGTAAAAATTGTAACGGACCGCTGTTCCCAGTAGGATGTCGTGACTATTATGAGTTTTGTGCCAGGTAAGCTGAGTAAATCCTATGCGTTGCTGTGCAAGATAAGGTACATCGCCATAAACTGAATTCTGATCGTGATCTGTAAAAGAGTATTGTATAACTATTTTTTCGGTTGTTGGTAACTCGTATTTTCCGAAAAGCTCATAGCGTGTCGTGTAAATGCTTTCTCCGTAAATGGTATTGCCGCCGCGATACGATTTATTCCACTGTATTTCTCCTCCCCAGCGATCTTCGTAAAAAAAGCGCCCCGCAACGGTGAAAGCCTTGTTATTTGGTCTTTTGAAATTCCAGCTTTGAAAAACCGATATGCGATCTTGTAAGGTTACATCGGTAAAGTTATCGTGGTTAAGGTCAGCTGGGTTGCTGTAATTGTAGTAATTTGCTCCTGTTAAAACAGTGGTGTTTTTGCCTATTTGAGCTTTATAGCTTAAATCTAAATTCAGTTCGTCAAAAGATGTCAGGTAGCTGTCTGCGGTAAATTTTGAAGTGTTTTCAGGAAGTTTAGTAATGACGTTTATTAAGCCGCCAACGGCTTCGCTGCCATACAATGAGGATGCTGGCCCTTTTATTATTTCTATTTGCTCAATTAACGAATTAGGGATGCCAGATAAACCGTATACTGTAGATAAGCCACTAACTATTGGCATGCCGTCTATTAAAACCAGGGTGTACGGCCCCTCCAGTCCGTTAATATGAATGTCTCCGGTGTTGCAGACATTACAGTTTAACTGAGGTCGGACTCCGTTTATATTTTGCATCGATTCAAAAATATTGGGTGTCGGATTTTTCTTTAAAAAAGACGTCGAATATACCTCGACAGGAACTGGACTTTCTTTTCTGGAAATGGGTTTCAGGGTTCCAGAAATGACGATTTCATCTAAAGTTTCGTTTTCATCTAATTCAAAATTAATGCTTAAGTTTTTCTTTTTGAGTGTGATATGCTTTTGTTTGGTTGTAAATCCCGTATAAGAAACGACAAGAGTATAGTTGTCGTAATTAATATTACTGAGTTGAAAATAGCCGTTTTCGTCGCTTACAGCGCCTTTGCTTGTACCTTTAAGATAGATGTTCGCAAAGGCAACAGGTTGGCCTTTCGAGCTTATCGTGCCGTTTATTGCTCCGGTGTTTTGTGAGTAAATGCCATGAATTGAGAATATTAAGGCTACAATTAAGGTTCTCATATTAAAAATATTTATACAAATATAAATATAAATTTAGATAAGACTAAAAATATATTTGAGTTAAAGTAAAATTTGTATATTTGTGGAAAACAATACTATAGTGGTTACATTATCGGAAGAGAATTATTTAAAGGCCATTTATTTAATAAGTAAATACGGTGCTGAGTCGGTGAGTACAAACGCCATTGCAGAGAAAATGGATACCAAGGCGTCTTCGGTTACAGATATGATTAAAAAGTTGGCTGAGAAATCTTTTGTGAATTATAAAAAATATCAGGGGGTTCGACTCACTGAAAAAGGCAGATTGGCGGCCTCGAATGTTGTACGTAAGCATCGATTATGGGAAGTGTTTTTAGTAGATAATTTAAATTTTTCCTGGGATGAAGTCCATGAAGTGGCGGAGCAACTTGAGCACATTAAGTCTGAAAAATTAACCAACGAGTTGGATGCTTTTTTAGGTTTTCCTGAAGAAGATCCGCATGGAGATCCTATTCCGGGAAAAGATGGTCAGATAAAAAGTACCCAAAAAGTACTGCTGTCTCAGGTAAGTATTAAAACGGCCTGTATTTGTGTTGGGGTTAAAGATTCTTCGGTAGAATTCTTACAGTATTTGGATAAACTGAAAATAGGTCTGGGAACGCTTTTTAGCGTGCATTCCAAAGAGGTTTTCGATGAATCTATGATTATTGAAATTAATGGCAAACCATTAAGTATTTCAAAATTTGTGTCGAACAATTTATATGTAAAGAGCAGTACATGAGTTTAAGTCAGCCGCTACAAAATTTAATACTATTTCTGGTTCTGGCCGGTATGGTTTTTTTGTTTTTCAGACCGGTTAAGGGGTGGTTCTGGCTAATTAAAAACAGTATTAAGACCAATACTAAAATTATCTCGGAAGACATTTTAAAACAAATGTATACCTGGGAAAATCTTGGGCAGGATATCCTTAAAAATGAGTTAAAGTATAGTTTAAAGTACAGCGATAGTACTCTAGAAAGTGTTTTGCTTAGTATGTCTAAAAATGGATTGATACAACTCGAAAGGAATGAATTGAATCTTACGCCTTCGGGAAGGGAATATGCTATAAAAATTGTACGGGTACACAGGTTGTGGGAAAAATATCTGGCAGAAAAAACAGGTTTCGAAAAAACCGAATGGCATGCCAGAGCCGAGGAGATGGAGCATAAATTGAGTCAGGAAGAAACCAATGTGCTTGCCACGCAATTGGGAAACCCGGTTTACGATCCTCATGGCGATCCAATTCCATCGCATGCCGGAGATGTTCTGCATATTGAAGGAGAGCATCTTAATGACCTTCCTGTAGATGCTGTGGGTAAAATTGTGCATATAGAAGACGAGCCCGTTATAATTTATAAACAGATACTGGCAGAAAACATTCATATTGGGTCGCATATTCGGATTGTGGAAAACAACGCGCAGCGGGTGGTGTTTTATGCCGAAGGCGAAGAGTTTAAATTAGCTCCGGAAGTGGCTGCGAATATTACCGTTGAGGTGCTCGACACCAGTGAAAATATAGAAGACGATGCTGTGAGATTATCGGCCTTGCCGGAAAACGAGACGGCTGTTATTCTTGGCATTTCTAAAGAGTGCAGGGGAGACGCGCGCAGACGACTTTTAGATCTGGGTTTTGTTAAAGGGGCGCATATAGAAGTTGATCTGGTAAGTCCTTTAAGTAATCCTAAAGCGTATTTAATTAAAGGAACGTCTATTGCGTTGCGTGAAGATCAGGCGGCAAAAATTCTTATAAAAAAGCAGTAAGATGGAGAAGAAAATAGTAACCAGTGCGTGCGAAGTTTGTCCGCAATACAATCCCGATGGCTTAAAGCGTCTGGGGGTTGATGCAACACAAACTGATTTTGTTGTGGCATTGGCCGGAAATCCCAATACGGGAAAAAGTACGGTGTTTAATGCTTTAACCGGATTAAAGCAGCATACAGGGAACTGGCCGGGAAAAACAGTAACGCGTGCAGAAGGGGCATATCAATATAATAAACAGAAGTATAAACTGGTCGATTTGCCTGGGACATATTCCTTGTTGTCTACTTCTGAGGATGAGGAAGTAGCTCGCAATTTTATTTTATTCGGAAAACCAGATGTCACAGTAATTGTTGTAGATGCTGGGCGACTGGAACGTAACCTTAATCTGGTGCTTCAGATTCTGGAGATTACAAGTAAGGCCGTGTTGTGTTTAAATTTGATAGATGAAGCCAAACGTAATCATGTTGAAGTTAACGAGCGGGGACTTGCTAAACGTCTGGGGATTCCGGTCGTGGCTACCAGTGCCAGATTTAACCAGGGCATACCAGAGCTTATAGATGTGATTCGTCAGGTGGCAAATGGAGAAGTGCTGTGTAAGCCGCATCGTATTACCAATGTACCAAAACATATAAACGACGCGGTAAAAACATTAAGTGAAAATATTTCGAAACAGTTTCCGTCTATCCCGAATAGCCGGTGGATTGCCTTTCGACTGCTGGAAGGCGATGAACGGGTCATAGAGGCATTGAGAAACGGTGAGTTTGAATTACAGTAGATTATGAAGACTGAAGTTGAAAATATTATAGAAATGTCCAACGAGTTGCGTTGGAAGTTGGGTGGTGAATTTCATGATCACATTAGTGAAAGTATTTACGCTGATGCTTCCGAGATTGTGGAAGAAACCGTGAGTACTGATGGGAAAAAAGGGAGAAACGCCCTGGATATAAAAATAGATCAGATTGTAACCAGTAAGCGCTGGGGCTTTCCTATTATGTTTTTAATTCTTGGTGTTGTTTTGTGGCTGACTATTACTGGAGCCAATTATCCGTCCGGTTTACTTGCAGAATTATTATTGGATACTATTCATCCGGCATTGAAAAGTGGTGCTGCCAGTATAGGGATGCCCTGGTGGTTAGATGGATTTTTAATAGATGGTGTGTATCTGGCTTCGGCCTGGGTTGTAGCGGTTATGTTGCCGCCTATGGCTATATTTTTTCCGTTGTTTACCTTGCTGGAAGATTTCGGGTATTTGCCACGAGTAGCATTCAATCTGGATTATTTGTTTAAAAAGGCTGGAGCTCATGGTAAGCAGGCATTAACAATGAGTATGGGCTTTGGTTGTAATGCAGCAGGAGTAGTCGCTACTCGAATTATAGATAGTCCGCGGGAGCGTCTTATTGCAATTATTACCAATAACTTTTCGTTATGTAACGGGCGCTGGCCCACGCAAATATTAATAGCTACCATTTTTGTTGGTGCTTTGGTGCCTAAATCACTTTCGGGTGCAGCCTCGGTTTTTGCTGTTATAGGTATAGCGATATTGGGAATGGCATTTATGTTTACCAGTTCCTGGATGCTTTCAAAAACGGTTTTAAAAGGAGAGGTGTCCACTTTTAACCTTGAATTGCCGCCATACAGACCGCCGCGATTCTGGAAAACTATTTATACTTCAATAATCGACAGAACGCTAATTGTATTATGGCGGGCAATCGTGTTTGCAGTACCGGCAGGTGCAGTAATCTGGTTAATTTCGAATATTCACATCGGAAATGAAAGTATTGCTTACTGGATGATTCATTATCTGGAAGGTTTTGGCTGGTTAATTGGTTTAAATGGTGTAATTCTGGTGGCTTATATCGTTGCGATTCCGGCAAATGAAATTGTAATTCCTACAGTGTTAATGCTTACGGTTCTGGTTGCTGGTTTGTCCGGAGGTGAAGGTGCAGGAGTGATGTTTGAACTGGATTCGGTGAATGCTACAGGTGATATATTGAGGGCTGGTGGCTGGACGCTTTTAACGGCAATAAATCTTATGTTGTTTAGTTTGCTTCACAATCCGTGTAGTACAACCATTTATACCATATATAGGGAAACTAAAAGTGTGAAATGGACAGCAGTAGCCACTTTAATGCCTTTGGTTCTTGGTTTTGTAGTTACATTTTTAGTAGCTCAGATCTGGCGCCTGTTTGTTTAGAAAAGCAAGCGTTTTTATCGGTACTAAGTCTAATGGCATCCGCAATCGGTGCCGTCTGTGCCACAGGATTTTTTAGGCTTTGGTTTTCTCCCGAAAAATTTTTTGTACAGAAAATATACAGATAGGCCTAAAGCGGAAAAAGCCAGTATGTTTTGAATAAGCGTGTTCATAATGCTCTAGTCGTAATTTATATTTAAACTTACTACTTTAAAAACTGATAGGCTAATAAAGCTGTTAAATACGCCAGTCCACTCATACTTATAAGTTGCAGCATAGGCCATTTCCAACTGTTGGTTTCCTTTTTAACTATGGCCAGGGTACTCATGCACTGCATAGCGAAGGCGTAAAACAGAAGTAAAGAAATACCGGAAGCAAAGTTGAATAATGGACCTCCAAGAATCGGGTTTACTTCTCCGGCCATTCGGTTTTTAATGGTTTCTTCTTCATCGCTACCTACACTGTAAATGGTCGCCAAAGTGCCAACAAATACTTCTCGGGCCGCGAAGGAACTTACTATGGCTATGCCTATTTTCCAGTCGTAACCTAGAGGACGAATAAGGGGTTCTATACCACGTCCTGCAATACCTATATACGAGTGTTCCAGTTTATAAGCATCTATTTTGTGGTTCAGGTCATCCTGCGATAATTGTTCTGAAGCATATTTTTCAGTCATTATAGTTTCGGCTTCGTTAAAATGTTCTCCAGGGCCGTAGGACGCCAGAAACCATAAAATGATAGAGATGGCTAAAATAATTTTACCGGCTCCGAATACAAAGGATTTGGTCTTTTCTATTACGGTTAAAGCGACATTTTTTGGTAGAGGCAGTTTATAATTTGGCATTTCTACCACAAAGAATGATTTGCTCTTTATTTTCATGACCTTATCCAGGATGTAGGCTGATACGATAGCTGCTGCAAAGCCGATGAGGTATAGCAGCATTAAGGTAAGCGCCTGATAGCCCAGTCCTAAGAATGAACCTTTTGGAATGACTAAAGAGATGATAATAAGGTATACCGGAAGGCGTGCCGAACAGGTGGTGAATGGTGTAACCAGTATGGTAATCAATCGCTCTTTCCAGCTTTCAATATTTCTTGTGGCCATAATTGCGGGGATAGCACAGGCTGTTCCAGAAATTAGAGGAACCACACTTTTTCCGCTTAAACCAAAACGTCGCATAATGCGGTCCATTAAAAATACCACACGACTCATATAACCGCTTTCCTCTAAAATGGAAATAAACAGGAATAAGAATGCAATTTGCGGGATGAATATGACTACACCTCCAAGTCCCGGAATTATGCCTTCTGCCAGTAAATTGGTAAACGGCCCTGTAGGTAAATTGGTTTTAACCCATTCGCCTAAAGATGCAAAAGAGGCGTCTATAAAGTCCATTGGTATGCTGGACCAGTTGTAAATAGACTGGAAGATAAGCAGTAAAATAAAAAAGAATATAACGTAGCCCCAGACTTTGTGTGTCAGGATACGATCCAGCTGCGCACGTAAGCCTTTGGCTTTCGAACTGTCTATGGTTTGTCCTGCTTTTAAGGTGTTGTTTATAAACTGATAACGTTTTATAGTTTCCTGTTGCTGCAGGCGTTTTAAATCGGTTTTGCTTTTGGTTTTAAAATCGGAAACCGCATCAAATTCGTTACGGTTGGTTTTTCCGAAATTAACATCCTGAGTAATAACCAGCCATAATTTGTAAAGTAACTGATTAGGAAAAGCGTGCTGTAATCGGTTAAAATATTCCTTGTCTATTTCAGATGCGTTTAAACACGGGGTTGTAGAAAGGTCTCTGTAGTTCGTAATGAGTTCCTTTAAATGGTCTACACCCTGATTTTTTCGAGTGCTAACTACAGCAATTTTTGTTTTAAGCTGGTTCTCCAAAAATGGAATGTCCAGCGAAATCCCTCTTTTAGCCATCCGGTCTGCCATATTAATGACGAGAATAGTGGGAATTTCAAGATCTTTTATTTGGGTAAAAAGAAGGAGATTTCGTTTTAAATTTTCAACATCGCTTACTACTATAGCAACATCTGGAAAATCTTTGTCATTTTTATTCAGGAGTAATTCTATAACAACATTTTCATCCAGAGAAGAGGCATTTAAACTGTAAGTTCCCGGCAGATCTATAATGTGGGCTTTAACGCCACGAGGTAGTTTGCAGATCCCTTCTTTTTTTTCAACCGTAATTCCGGGATAGTTTCCTACTTTCTGGTGAAGCCCTGTTAAAGCATTGAATACAGAGGTTTTTCCTGTGTTTGGATTTCCTATTAAAGCGACATTAATTTGTTTACCCATGCGATATCATTTCAATTAAAATGTGGCTTGCAGTTTCCTTACGAATGGCTAAATGCGATCCGTTAATGTTAAGATAAATAGGGTCTTTAAACGGTGCAATCTGAACCAGTTCAACCTCGTTTCCAGGAAGGCAACCCATTTCCAGTAATTTTAGTGGAATATGTATGGAAGACACATCGGTTATGATGGCTGTTTCTCCGCGTTTCAGTTGTGCTAAAGTTGTTTGCAAGCTTATTTAGATTGAATTTAAAGAAGCAAAAGTACGGTAAAAACTTATGGTAAAAAAATTGAAACCAAAAATCTACTTTTTATACTCTTTTTTTAAATTGCTAATGTCGTTAAGTAGTTTATCTATGGCTTCAGGATCTGTACCGTCGTAAAAACCACGGATTTGCCTTTTTTTGTCAATTAACATAAAATTTTCGGTATGTATCATATCGTAAGCATCGCCGTTACCAGTGGTTTTTACCGCCAGATAACTTTTGCGAGCCAGCTCGTAAATAGCTTTTTTGCTTCCTGTAACCAGATTCCATTTGCTGTCGTTAACCCCTTTGGCTATTGCATAACGTTTTAATTGGGCTACGGTATCAATTTCGGGAGTCACAGTGTGCGATAATAGCATGACCTCATCGTCGTTTAATATTTCCTGCTGGATTTGTTCCATATGCTGTGTCATAATGGGGCAAATGGTTTGGCAGGTTGTAAAGAAAAAATCGGCGACATAAATTTTGTCTTTATAATCGTCCTGAGTAATGGTTTTTCCATTTTGATTGGTCAGACTAAAATCGGCAATCTTGTGATATTTTTTGACGTCTATTAAACTGGTGTCTACTAAATCCTGCGCGACCTGAGCCGGCTGATAAATAGGAAGCGGTGCCTCTACATCTAAAATGTTATAGATAATGGAAATGATAACCAGTGATATGATAGCAAAAACAATGGCGAATTTTTTGTAAGCCGAAAAAAATGATAACATGTTTGGGTTTTATGCTTGAGTCCTGCAAAAGTACCAAGAAAATTGGGTTTTGCTTAGGGCATTTTGTTATAAATCGGTGTTAAATTAGCATTGTGTCTTACATTATCTTTTTTTTAAGCAGTTAAAAAATGTATTTTTGGCTGTTAAAATTTAACTGTAAAACCTCAATGGAGTTTCTAATTAAAATCTCTCAATTTTTATTAAGCCTTTCTTTACTTATAGTATTGCACGAATTAGGACATTTTATTCCTGCAAAATTATTTAAAACCCGAGTAGAAAAATTCTACTTGTTTTTCGATGTGAAATTCTCATTGTTTAAAAAGAAAATCGGAGAAACGGTTTATGGTATCGGTTGGTTGCCATTAGGAGGTTATGTTAAAATTGCCGGTATGATTGATGAAAGTATGGATACCGAGCAGATGGCTAAAGAACCGCAGCCTTGGGAATTTAGAAGCAAGCCGGCCTGGCAGCGTTTAATTATTATGTTAGGAGGAGTAACAGTAAACTTTATTCTGGCGGCTTTAATTTATATGTTTATGGCCTTTGCGTACGGAGAAACCGATATCGCAACCAGCAGTATTAAAGACGGGTACTGGGTAACCAATCCGTTGCTAATAGATCTGGGAGCGCAAACCGGAGATAAGGTTGTAGCTATAAATAATGAACCGGTGGTAAGTTATTCCGATATGCGTTCTAAATTAATTGTGGCTAAAACCATCACCTTAGATCGTAATGGAACAGAGAAAACCATAACAACTCCCGAAGATTTTCTTGGGCAATTAAGTACAGGAGAAGATAAGTCCTTATTTGAATTACGTATTCCTTTCGTCGTAGCTCAGGTTTCTGATTCTTCGATGAATAAAGGAGTAGATTTAAAACAGGGCGATATTATTACAGGAATAAATCATACCGAACTAAAGTATTTTGATGAGTTCGAGCCATTTTTGTCTCAGCTAAAAGGGCAAAAGGTAGAAGTGGAGTTACTACGGGATTTTAAACCGGTAACGCGCGAGCTTACGGTAGATGATAAGGGGAAATTAGGTATTTATCCGTATGCCGGAGTAGGAGCCGAAACTTATGAGAAGTTAGGATACTATAAAGTTGTTACTAAAGACTATTCGTTTGCCGAAAGTATAGGTGTGGGGGCTGGAAAGTTCAAGCAGCAGATTGTGGCCTACTGGGGGCAGTTACAAATGATCTTTAATCCAAACACCGGTGCTTATAAAGGTGTAGGTGGTTTTAAGGCGATTTTCGATATTTTCCCGAACACCTGGAGCTGGGAAGCGTTCTGGGGTATTACAGCCTTTTTATCTATTATGCTTGGCGTGCTTAATTTATTGCCAATTCCGGCTTTAGATGGCGGGCATGTCATGTTTTTACTTTATGAAATGGTTACCGGCCGTAAGCCAGGCGATAAATTTATGGAGTACGCACAAATGGTTGGATTCTTCATTCTCATAGCTTTAGTGTTGTTCGCTAACGGGAATGATATTTTTAAAGCGATATTTAAATAAAAAAAGAATAAAAAAGTTTGCAGAAGCAAAAAAGGATTGTATATTTGCACTCGCAAAAGCAAACACTCCTCCTTAGCTCAGTTGGTTAGAGCATTTGACTGTTAATCAAAGGGTCCTTGGTTCGAGCCCAAGAGGGGGAGCAAGCTTACAGAAAGCCTTTCAGAAATGAGAGGCTTTTTTTGTGGTTATTGCTTGCTATTCCTAGCTATTCTTGAGTTTTTAAGATTCTCTACTTGGAGACATAATTAGTCAATTTGTCAACTTATTTTAAAAAATAAGGTATCCTATTAGGTATCCCATTAAAAAAAACTGGGTATCCCTATTTTTTTCCGAATTGTATGCCAATTGTTTAACGTAAATAATTGGAAATGAAGCAACAATCATTGTCAGTTTTGTTTTATTTAAACAAAGCTAAAACGAATCAACAAGGACGTTGTTCTATTTATTGTAGAATAACATATCTCAAACAACGAAAGCAATTCTCTACAGGTAATTATGTGTTTCCTACAGACTGGAATGCTAAAAAGCAAAAACTTAGATCATCTAAAATTAATGATGTTATAAATGGAGAATTACTTTTAATATCTCAGAAGATTAATAAGGTATTTCTAAATTTAAAACTTAATGAAAGTGAGTTTGGGGTTCAGGATATTTTAGAAAAGTATTTTGAAAAGACTAAGAAAATGGAGGGGCATCTAATAAGATATTTCACTAGGTTTCAGGAAAAACGGAAGAAGCTAATAGGTAAAGATTTGACCCATTCTACATGGCAGAAATTTGAGTACGTTAAAATGCAAGCTCAAGACTTTATTAAATCTAAATACAAGACATCAGATTATCCCTTATCTAAATTAAATAATCAATTTTTGGTGGACTTCGAATATTATTTAAAGACGGAGCGTAACCAAAAACAAGTAACTACAAATAAGGCAATACAAAGATTAAGAAAGCCTGTTACTGTAGCCGTGGCAGAAGGATATCTAGATAAAGATCCATTTATATTATATAAACCTCGGAAGGTTATTAAAGAAGTTGTCTTTTTGTCACCAGCGGAATTAAAGCAAATAGAACTCGCTGAATTTTCACAACCACGATTAAACTTTGTAAGGCAGTTATTTGTTTTTAGTTGTTATACAGGTTTAGCCTATAATGAATTGTTTAGGTTAAGGAGGCAAAATATAGTTCTAGGTTTTGATAAAGGTTTATGGATTCAAATGAAGAGAGAAAAAACTTCAAAACCTATTTCAGTACCTCTTCTGCCAATAGCCTTAAAAATTATAGAAAAATATTCAGGTCATAATAATTTGATTTTTCCTCGAATTAGTAATCAAAAATATAACTCTTATTTAAAGGAAATAGCAGCCGTATTAGGCATAGAAAAGAAGCTTACAACACATACTGCCAGAAAAACTTTTGCGTCTACGGTATTGCTTTATAATGATGTGCCTATGGAAATTGTTAGTGAATTATTAGGGCACTCAAGTCTAAAGGTAACTCAGGATAGTTATGCAAAAGTGGTTCAGAGGAAAGTGAGTGAAGCAATCAAAGTTTTAGAAGTAAAATTAGTAGAGGATACGGAAAACCGTAAACTGTAAGTATTTTAGCACGTATATTTGAATTTAAATTAATCATCAAAATATAATATATGAAGAAAATTACTTTAATGGCTTTTTGTTTAATTGGTTTTTATAGCCATAATATGTTGGGTCAAACAACCGCAATTCCTGATTCTAAGTTTGAGGAGGCTTTAATTGAACTAGGCATTGATTCAGATAAAACTGTAAATGGGGAGGTGTTGACCTCAGATATCGAAAATGTGGTACGCTTAGATCTTTTAGGAAAAGGCATTTCTGATTTAACAGGGATAGAGGGTTTTAAAGGTCTAACCCATTTGGATGCTAGTCAAAATTATTTGTTTGACATAAATGTAACTGAAAATTTAGAATTAGAAGATTTGTCAGTTGGATCGAATGGATTACAAAATTTGGATGTCTCTAAAAATGAAAAATTAACACGTTTGGAGTGCACTCGAAATAAATTAACTGAAATTGATTTAAGTAATAATAGTAAACTTTTAACTTTTCAGGGTTTTGAAAATGAATTTATAAGTCTTGATTTTAGCAGTAATTCGTCCATTAATTGGGTCAGTTGTAATGATAATAAGATTAATAATCTAGTTTTTGGTGAAACTGACAACCTAGAAAATTTAATATGTCCAGGAAATGAAATGGTATCATTTGATATTTCTTCGGGATTTTCTAAATTGGAAATTCTGTATATTTATAATAATTCTAAATTAGAATCACTTAATTTAAAAAATGGGAATAATTCAAATCTTATTGTTTTTGCTCAAGGGTGTGTAAATTTGACTTGTGTACAAGTGGATAACGAAGCAGCTGCAAATGCAGGAATTGGTAGTTATCAGATGTGGAATTTACCTACTCAGGCTGTGTATTCAGAAAATTGTGCTACTCTTAGTGTAAATGATTTTGTTGTAAATGATAGTAAGGTTTTTTACGATAAAAGTTCAAGTGTGATTAATATTTCTACACCATTAAAGGTTAAGAATATTAGCTTATATAATTTATCGGGTCAAGAGTTAATTAGTTATAATTCTAATCCAGAATCTATTTTAGTTGATAATTTTCCAGATGGCGTTTATTTAATTCAAATAGATTCCGAAATGGGTAGGGATATAAAAAAAGTAATCAAGTATTAATGATATAGAAGGAGTCTAATGAGGCTCCTTTTTTATTGCTGTTAAAAATTGAAAAGCTCTTTGATTTCAATGTCAAGAGCTAATGAGATTAATTTAATATTAGAAATAGAAGTATTGATTTTACCACGTTCAATTCTGCTTATTTGTGAAATTTCAATATTTAAATCATTGGCGAGTTGTTCTTGGGTAAACCCTTTGAACCTCCTTAGTTTACTAAGATTTTTTCCAAATGCAATTAAAAATTCTGTTTCATTGAAATTCTCCACAAAGTAAAAATCGTGGAGATTAACGACTACTAGGTAGGCGTATATGCCTATATTTAAAAACTAAATATTTAATCAATAAATTATGAAAAAAAACAATGTTTTATTTAGCCTAATTCTAGCTTTAATCTTTTTAGGATGCTCTTCTGATTCGGACAGTGAAGATTCCAAAAATTCTAATGAAATGAATTTTAAATTTATTACATATATGTCGGATGGTGACGATGAATATGCAGATACCATGATTTTCAAGTATGATAATTCTGGTAACATAGAAAGTGTATTTCAAGATGTCAATTTCATGGTACAATTAAATAACATTAATAAGATTGAGTCAATGTACTTTGATGGCTATTCTCAAACTCAAGAGTATTCCAATAATAAGTTGGTTAAAGTGATTTACTCGGAGGACTTGTCTCCAAACTATTTAACAGGTATGTTTAATTATACTAATGATGGTCTAGTTAAGGACTATATTGAAGAGTTTGGAGAAGGTTATGAGTATAATGCAGGGTATGAGCGGAGTGCTTATTTTACTTATGATTCAAATGGTACTTTACTTACTTCAAGGAATGAAGATAATACGGGTGTTTTAAGTTATGAGTTTGATGATAAAATAAATCCTTTTTATCCGTTATGGAAGTCTTTTGGGTATTATATGGATCCTGAAATAGGAATATATGATGTCACATTTACTTTTTTTGAACATAACCCTACCAAAATTTTTAAAAATGGAGAATTGTATTTTGAGGCATCCTATACATATGATTCAGATGGTTATCCAAAAACTTGTAATTATAAGCGTTATAATTCCTCAGGAGATGTTTATCAAGACAAAACGATACAGTTTGTTTATTAATACCTAAAAATTTATTTATGAAAAATGGTACTTTACTTATAATAGCTTTGGTTGTTTTTTCTTTAAATTCAATTTATGGTCAGGATATAAGTGCATTAGAGAAAGGGATGGGGTTTCGAGATATTAAATTAGGAGGTTATATTTTTGATTACGATTGTTTTGTGAAAGATAATGCGGAGAGGAGTATGATGAGGGGAATTACAGGAGAGCCAGTTCATGATGTTTATAGGTTTGTGTTAAATGAAAAATATCCATATGATAAAATTGGGGATCTATCAATTTATATGCTTCTAGTTAAGGTTAATTATGGGCAGATTTATGAGATAAAAATCTTTCTTGAACCAAATAATAGAATATTAGAACTTCTTACTTATAAATATGGTAGATGTACTGAATACAATAAGGATCTGTTTCCTACTTATTATTGGAGAACAAAAAATGGAATTCAGTTGGCTTTTATGGGCCCAGATATCTCAGGAGTGAAATCTTATACCTTAACTTATTTAAACTTAAATTTATATGAACAGGGTAAATTAGCTGCGAAGAAAAGTAGAGCAAAGGCTCAATCTGAAAGGGAGAAAAAACTTAGATCTGAAGCTCAATCACAATTTTAAATAGAGTTTTTGCTATTAATTAAAAAACCATTTAATAAGGTTAAAGAGGGAGATTGAACGTATTAAAGTTAGATGTTGGTTTTATAGGAAGTTTAGGTGTTGAATACTTTTTTAATTAAGTCTTCAAGAACCAAATAATCCATACATCAACCCCCCAGGCTTTGTAAACTGGCGGGATACCCCCCGTTAATGTTTAATCCTAAAAAATATCAAGATGGTTACAATTAAAGATTTTAAATCTATTACAAAAGAAAATGGGGAAGTGTTTTATGCATTAATTCTTCAAGGTGGAGTAGAGCCTGTAAAGAGTTCTAGAACTGGTAGAACCTACTTTACTTGCAGAACAGCAACAGTGCCTACAACTTTTGATGAGCAAACCTGTAGGTTAGCGGTAGGAACACAGTTTGATGGTATTATTAAGAAAATTAACTGCGAGCCTTATAGTTATACAATTGAGTCAACAGGTGAAATTATCGAGTTGAATCATAGATGGGAGTACGTTGATGAAGAGTTAGATGTGTTTCAGGAACATGTGGTTGAAAAAACAGATCAAATAAATTAAATAATAAAGATTAAAATATAAGAGTCTCCAAACGGAGGCTCTTTTTTTTTGTCTGTAAATAATCAAATACATATTAAAATTATGAATTTACAAATAGCAAAGCGAGAGCAAGTTAAATTAAGAATAGGGCTATCTGGAGCCTCTGGGTTTGGAAAAACATATTCAGCCTTATTGTTGGCATATGGGATAACCAATGACTGGAATAAAATAGCCATTATCGACACAGAAAATAATAGTGCAAATTTATATGCTCACATGGGGAGATTTAATGTTTTGCAACTAAATGATCCTTATACTCCAGAGCGTTATATAGAGGCTTTAAATATGTGTGAAAAGGCTAAAATGGAGGTGGTTATTATAGATAGTATTTCTCATGAATGGGTAGGTTCTGGAGGGTGTTTACAAATCCACGAGCAGCTAGGAGGTAGATTTCAAGACTGGGCAAAAATAACCCCTCGTCATCAGGCAATGGTAGATGCAATTTTAAAGTCAACTTGCCATGTTTTAACTACAACCAGACGTAAAATAGACTATTCTTTGGACGTAAACTCGAATGGTAAAACAAAAGTTGTAAAGCATGGAACAAAAGAGATTACTAGAGATGGGTTTGAATATGAATTGACTGTGAATTTTGAGTTGATTAATGATAATCACATGGCTGTAGCAAGTAAAGATCGAACTGGTTTGTTTGCTAATAAACCAGAGTTTGTTATTAGTGCAGTTGTTGGGAGGAAACTAAAGGAGTGGTGCGATTTAGGTTTTAGAAAAGAAGATGCTATTAAAGAAATAGAAGCCTGTGAGACCTTAGAGGGGTTAAGGCATTTGTATCAAAAATATGCTTCTATAAAAACTGAAATACATGATTTGATCCTTGAACGTAAGGCAGAAATTGAACATGTGGTAAGACAAGTAGTTCCTAGTACGAGTATTGTTAATGTGAGTAAAAATAATAAGTAATATGAATTTAATTTCAAATCAAATAGAGCAACAAGTTGTCAAGGATAGTCAAGTTGTTAAAAGTATAAATAGTTCTAGTTTTATTGAGGCTAATACTTCAAAAGTCTCTTTGAATCATTTAAAGAACGATTGTATTATACCTGTGTTTTCTAAAGATAATGAGTCAACAATAAGTCATTATCAATTTATACAAAGTGCTTTTGAAACTGTCAAGTCTAGTTTTCCTGATTTAAAGGTAAATGAGCCAGATATTAGAGTTAGCCATGTAATTAAAGGAAGAATTCCAAGTGCCATAGGTAAACCAGCAAAAGAACTTTTAGAAGAAGAGAAAACTATTTATTATGAGCGTTGTGCCTTTTTAATTACTGTCCCTGATATTACAAGTACAGTAAATGGTAATGTGTTATCATTAAATATTGGGGGAGTAAGAAGTTTAAATCAGGAGAATTTATATAGTAAAAAAACAGTAGAGAAATTCAAGGTTTTTATAGGTTATACTAATAAAGTGTGTACTAATTTATGTGTGAGTACAGATGGCTTATGCGATGATATTAGAATCAGTTCAATTTCAGAATTAGATGCAAAGATGAAGATGCTGTTTAATGGATATAATTTTCAAAATCATCTTGAAGAACTTAGTCAAATGGAAAATTACTCATTAACAGAACCTCAATTTGCACATCTTATAGGCAAAATAAGGATGTTTCAAAGTATGCCAAAGACAGAGCAGAGAGATATTTTTAAGTTTGTTATGAATGATTCTCAGATTAATAAAATGGTCAAGGAATATTATGGGTGTCCAAATTTTAAACGTCAGGAAAATGGTTCTATTAATTTGTGGAGAGTATACAATTTATTAACTGAGGCAAACAAATCATCCTATATAGATAATTATTTAGAACGTAGTCTGTGTGCATTCGAGTTTACCAGAGATCTGTGTAATTCATTAAAGAATAATAAGCCAAATTGGTTTTTGAATAATTAATAATACTTAATGCAACAGTAAATGAATTCAAAGGATTGGGCGGAGCTTTTAAAATATGCTTCGCCTAAAAGTATTCTTGTGGTAAATGCCAAGAATAGAGTAATAGAGTTGAAATGTCCTTTTAAGGTAGAAACAAAACATGATATTGGATGTTTGAAAAAGGCTTTTATGTACGATGTTGAAAGTGTGAAAATTTCAACGACAATGAAGACTGTGTTTGTTATAAAGGGAGAGGTGTATTACTATCATCATTTTTACATCTTGGTATAATATTAAGTGGTTTATGCTGTATTTTGGATAGTTAAGCTTTTGAGACTGTTTTTAACACTTTAAACTAAAAACACCTGAAAATGAACAATTGTAATTTATAAAGGGCAGTTTAGGCTGCCTTTTTTTCTGCCATAGGTTATGATTTTAAGGTTCTTAGGAATAAAAAATAAGTCAATTTGGCATTAAATTAAGAGGTTTTGAATTTGGCATGATTATTTGTTATAAGCAACAATGGCTTCTAAGCAGACATTAATTAAAACACTACTACACTTTATTAGAAGTTACCTGTTCAAATAGAAAGACTATTTTGAAAAAAAAGATGGCAAACTTGGCTGTCTAGACAGTAATCATTTAAACATATTTTAGAGATTAATTTGGATGGTCCAATTAATCTAGTCACACAAAAGTGTGTAATTAAGACATAAATTTTCAAAATAAATAAAAATGATTGGAAATTTAAACGATGAAATATCTTATGATTTTATAGCATCATCAAAAGTTATTAGATACAAGTTAGACCCCGCTTCTGCTGATATTTTAGCTACTTTGATGTATAAATTTAAGTATTGGAGGAATGAGGATAAATTAAAAGAGTATAAAGGAGAAAAGGGATTTTATATTAGTCATGATGATTTAGAAAAAGAAACCAGTTATTCAAAAAATATTATACAAAACAGGATTAAAAAATTAAAACAAGAAAAGTTAATTAACGTAAAACGTCAAGGCTTAAATAAACCTAATATTTATTTTCTAGATTTAGATAATATTGCTAGATATATTAATAAACATGAAGGTTCTTATAAAAACTATTTGAAAGATACTGGTGGAGAAAATTCATCTAAAAAGCCCGTAGTACCTAAGATTGGTGAAAATCAACTTTCAGGAAGTCAAAAAAAACGTATTCAAGAAAATAAAAAAGTAGCTAATACTAAGAACAAGAATACTAAAAACAAGAAAACATATAGTCCAGTTTGCCACATGGATGTGGAGAAAATAAAGGATATAGATGAAAAGGAAGATGAGCTTTCTGATTTATTAGAAAGTATTGTAGGGTATGATGATGATGAATTAGAAGATCGCATTAAAATAGTTGCAGAATTTTTGTTAAAACTTGTTCCAGGATTTAAAGGAATAAAACTTGAGGCTAAAGACTACGAGGCTATAAGAGATTTCGCTAAGTATAGACTTTATTGTTGGGATATTTCTTCAAAAATTATTGAGAATGCGAAAAGGATAGTAAAAAATAAATATACGAGTTCTTTTAGTAATTTATTTATAGGACTCAAACAATTTAATGAAAATGTAGAAAATAAATATTTTGTTTAAAATAATTTTGGGATGAAGATGTTTAAGAAAAAGTTTATTCCTTTTGGTGTTGTTTATACAGCAACCAATAAAGTTACAGAACAAGTTTATGTAGGTGCTACAACCAAAACTCTACACCAACGTAAACTAGATCATATTGAACGTGCTAACAGAGGAGAAGCAAACAAGTTTCATAATGCTATAGCAAAATATGGAGCCAATGCTTTTGAATGAAGTCAAATTGATATAGCTACAAGTAGTGAGGAATTAGCGCAAAAAGAAAAGGACTATATTGCTTTATTTGATTGTAGGTTGAATGGTTATAATTCTGATTCAGGAGGAGGATTTAAGAAAAAGGTCTATCAGTATTCAGTTAAAACAGGTAAATTAATGTATGCCTATGATTGTTTAGAAAGAGCTGCCAAGGCAGTTGGAGTCCATAAAAATAGTATAGCAAATGTTTGTGCTGGACAAAATAAAACTTGTGGAGGTTTTTACTGAAGCTATAAACTAAAAGGTTCTGATGGATTAGAAATAGACTTGAGGAAGAGGCTAGTTAGACAGTATAGACTTTCAGGCAAGTTAATTAATGTCTATGATTCAGTTACAGAAGCTAGTAAAAGTACAGGAGTTAGTAAAACAAGCATTTCTAGAGTATGCAGAGGAGAAAGAAAAAATAGTGGAGGGTACTCCTGAAAATATGTAGATTAAACCAAAGAAAAGGCAGTGTAATAGCTGCCTTTTTTATATTTTAGAAACTTTAATAATAATTGTAGGAATGTTCGAACAAACGTTTAAAAATATTGATGATATCCTGTATAAGGATTCAGGAGCAGATAGCGAATTAGATTATATAGGACAGACTTCTTGGGTGATGTTCCTGAGGTATTTAGATAATTTAGAGCAAGACAAAGCAGATGAAGCCGCTTTAAGAGGTCAAGATTATACATTTATACTAGATGAAAAATACCGTTGGGCTAATTGGGCAATGCCTAAAGGAGCAGATGGTAAAGTAGATCATCATATAGCATTAACAGGACCAGACTTAGTACAGTTTGTAGATGGCGAGTTGTTCCCGTATTTAGCCAAGTTTAAGCAAACAGCAGAGAGTGCTCAAACAATAGAGTATAAAATAGGTGAGATCTTTTCAGAACTTAAAAATAAAATCCAAAGTGGGTATAATTTAAGAGAAATTCTGGAATATGCAGATGAATTGCCATTTCGTTCCTCTAAAGATAAACATGAGTTAAGCCACCTGTACGAGACCAAGATTAAAAACATGGGTAATGCAGGGCGTAATGGTGGGCAGTATTATACGCCTAGGCCTCTTATTAGAGCCATGATTAAGGTTGTTAATCCACAAATGGGTGAAACTGTTTACGATGGTGCAGCAGGATCTTGTGGCTTCTTATGTGAAGCTTATGAGTATATGTATGAGCGTATGGAAAAGTCTACTGATAATTTAAAAATATTACAGGAGGCTACTTTTTATGGTAAAGAAAAAAAGAATCTTGCTTATGTAATAGGTATAATGAATATGATATTGCATGGTATAGAAGCTCCAAATATTGTGCATACAAATACTCTAGGAGAGAGTATTAGAGATATACAGGAAAAGAATCGTTTTAATGTAATTTTGGCTAATCCACCATTTGGAGGTAAAGAACGTAAGGAGGTACAGCAAAACTTCGATATTAAAACAGGAGAAACAGCTTTCTTGTTTATGCAGCACTTTTTAAAGAGTTTAAAAACAGGTGGTCGTGCAGCTGTAGTTATTAAAAATACTGTTTTAAGTAATACAGACAATGCCTCTATTGCTTTACGTAAACTCTTATTAGAAAGTTGTAATCTGCATACCATTTTAGATATGCCAAGTGGTACATTTTTAGGAGCGGGCGTTAAAACGGTAGTGTTGTTTTTTGATAAGGGTGAACCTACTAAAAACATTTGGTACTACCAGTTAGATCCAGGGCGTAATATGGGTAAAACAAATCCTTTAAATGATAAGGATTTAGAGGTGTTTATAGAGCTTCAAAAGTCTAAACCAGAGACAGAACAGTCATGGAACTTAAAGGTTGCTGAAATAGACGATACCACTTACGACCTAAGTGTTAAAAACCCAAATACCCCTGAAGAAGAGCCATTACGTACCCCAGAAGTGATTTTAGCAGAAATGGAAGTTTTAGATGCAGAAACGAATACGATTTTACAATCTATTAAGGAGCTGATATGAGAGAGGGTTGGAAGTTAAAGAAATTTGAAGATATAATATCAGATACTTTAATTGGCGTTGTGAGGAATAATAAAGAGCAATCTCCTACTAATAAGTATAGATATTTCAAAATGAATAATATCAAGAATGATAATGGTATAAACGAAGATTCTTTTACTTATATTAATGCATCTGATGAAGAGGTTGAAAAATATAGTTTACATCAGGGAGATTTCCTATTTAATACGAGGAATAGCTATGAATTAGTAGGTAAGACATGTTTATATAATTCAAAAAGCACAGAGCTTACGTTGTTTAATAATAACATATTAAGAGTTAGATTTAAAAAGGAATTACTACCTGCGTTTGTTGCGTACGCTTTTTCTACAAAAGCAGTTTTTAGTGAATTAGAAAAAATGAAAAGTGGCACTACTAGTGTGGTAGGTATTTATTATAAATCACTTAAAAATCTGCAAATCCCCGTCCCTCCACTTCAAGAACAACAACACATCGTAGCTAGTTTAGATGAAGCCTTTGCAGTTATAGACCAAGCGAAAGCTAATATAGAACGAAATATAGAAAACGCTAAAGAGTTGTTTCAGTCTAAACTTAACCAAATCTTTAGCCAGACTGGAGACGGTTGGGAGGAGAAGAGTTTGGGGGAGGTTTGTGAAACAGGTGCAGGAGGAACACCCTTGAAAAGTTATAAGGAATATTACGAAAATGGTAATATCCCTTGGATTAGAAGTGGTGAGGTTAATAATAGAAATATAACTGAAAGTGAAATACGTATAACAGAATCTGGATTAAATAATTCTTCTGCAAAGCTATTTCCGCCAAGGACAGTTGTTATTGCAATGTATGGGGCTACTGCTGGCCAAGTTGGTATTTTAAACTTTGAATGTGCCACTAATCAAGCTGTATGTGGAATTTTACCAAATGATAATATTGTACCTGAATTTCTTTATTATTTCTTTTTGAAGTTTAAAGATGAACTAATAGCACAAGCTGTTGGTAATGCACAACCAAATATTTCACAAAAGAAGATTAAGGATACTATAATTCCTGTAATTTCTATTGAGAAACAAATTGAAATTGTAAATGACCTAGATTCATTTGATAATAAATTGAAACAATTACAGGACGCTTTCCAAAAGAAAAAATCCAACCTAGAAGAACTAAAAAAATCCCTATTACAAAAGGCTTTTACAGGGGAGTTAACTAATAAAGAAGAATTGGTTTGATAATAAGACACAAAGACCTATTTATACCTACAGAAAAAGACGGAGATCCATTCGAGAACTGTAAGCTAGGCAGAAAAAAGTATGCAGAAGTCTTAACATCTATCGTGGAGTCTTATGCAGATGGTTTTGTGTTGGCTGTAAATAACCCTTGGGGAGAAGGTAAGTCTACATTTATTAAAATGTGGTGTCAGCAATTAAAAAATAAAGAGTTTCAAACCCTATATTTTAATGCCTGGGAGAACGATTTTCAGGAAGATGTTTTAATCGCCTTGCTAGCAGAGTTAGGGGTTTTAAAAGATACTAAGGATGAAGCTAAGTTTAAAAAGGTACTTGAAAAAGCAACACCTTTAATTAAAAACGTTGGAGTTGGGTTATTAAAAGGTCTGTCTAAAAAAGCTGGTTTAGAAGAAGCCGTACAAGCAATGTTTGAAGGAGTTGTAGAAGCAACTGTAAATGGACTTGAAAATGAAATAGAATCTTATACTACTCGTAAAAGAGGTATTGAAGATTTTAAAAACTCTTTAAAGGAATTTGTAGATGCAGTAGATAATGAAAAACCCATTGTGTTTTTTATAGACGAATTAGATAGATGCCGTCCTAATTACGCGGTGCAGATATTAGAGCAAATTAAACATTTATTTTCGGTTGAAGGTATTGTATTTGTATTGTCTATAGATAAAGAGCAATTAGGTCATGCTGTGCGCGGTGTTTATGGTAGTGATTTAATAGATGCTAACGAATATTTAAGACGTTTTATAGATGTTGAATTTTCGTTACCTAAGTCGAGTACAAAAGATATTGTTAAGTATTTTTATGAGTATTTTGACTTTGGAAGCTATTTCAACAATTCGGAACGTAGAAGGAATGATTTTGCTTCTGAAAAGGAAAATTTTATTAAATTTTCTGAGATTCTGTTTAGATCAGATAATATTGCTATTAGGGAGATAGAAAAGATTTTTGTCCATGCTAGGTTAAGTTTGAGAACGCATCCCCATAAAAGTTATGTGTTTCCTGGAATGTTTTTATTTCTTATTTACATTAAATCTAAGAACTCAGTTTTTTTTAATTCTATTCTTGCTAAAAAATACACTACTCAAAATCTAATAATAGAACTTGAAAAAATGTTTCCTTCTAGTGTTACATCAAGGGGAGAAATTGACGTCGTTACTTTAATGTTGATACAAATAGCGTTAAGCTATAATGATTATTACTTCCCTGAAGATAGATTAGGTAAAAAAATTTATGAGGAAGTAGAAAGGAATATTTATCAATTAACAATTGATATTAGCCTAGATGATTCAGTTAATAAAGAACGTTCAAATAAGATGCTACGGTATATTGACTCAATGTTCGGTTTTCACACTGCTGATTTTGATTATATGATTAATAAGATTCAATTGTTAGATAATTTAATTACTTAGTATGAATGAATCTCAAACCAAACATGATTTAATAGACCCAGCCTTAAAAGAAGCTGGTTGGGGTGTTGTAGAAGGTAGTCGTATAAGGCTGGAATTTCCTATTACTAAAGGACGTTTAATAGGTCAAAATAGGCGTTCTAAGCCACTTTTTGCAGATTATGTATTAGAGTATAAAAACAGGCGTTTAGCTGTAATAGAGGCTAAGAAAAGAGGTAGTTATTATACAGAGGGTTTGGGGCAAGCTAAGGATTATGCAGAGCGTTTAAATATAAGGTTTACGTATGCTACCAATGGGCTTAAAATATATGGAGTAGACGTTCATCAGGGTATAGAGGGAGATGTGTCTAAATATCCTTCTCCAGATGAGTTATGGGAGATGACCTTTCCAACTCCAAAGGAAGATTATAAAATTGAAATTGAAGACTGGAAAAGGCGATTATTTGCAGTGCCTTTCGAAGATAGAAGTGGTACATGGCAACCTCGTTATTATCAGAATAATGCCATTACAAAGGTTTTAGATGCAGTTGCAGAGAAGAAAACCAGAATATTATTGACATTAGCAACAGGGACTGGTAAGACAGCTATATCGTTTCAAATAGCATGGAAGCTATTTCATGCAAAATGGAATCTTAAACGCGATGGTTCTCGTAGTCCTAGAATCCTCTTTTTGGCAGATAGGAATATTTTGGCAGATCAGGCTTTTAACTCGTTTAATGCTTTTGAGGAAGATGCTTTAGTTCGTATTGCACCTTCAGAAATTAAGAAAAAGAAACGTGTGCCTAAAAATGGTAGTATCTTCTTTACCATTTTTCAGACCTTTATGTCTGGACCAGATAATTCTCCTTATTTTGGTGAATATCCAAAAGATTTTTTTGATTTTATAATTATTGACGAGTGTCATCGTGGAGGAGCTAGGGATGAGAGTTCATGGAGAGCCATTTTAGAGTATTTTGAGCCAGCAGTTCAACTTGGGTTAACAGCAACACCAAAACGAGATGTGAACGGAGATACTTATGCTTATTTTGGCGATCCTGTATA
The DNA here is from genome assembly GCF_051172795.1 of Formosa sp. S-31. Taxonomy (NCBI): domain Bacteria; kingdom Pseudomonadati; phylum Bacteroidota; class Flavobacteriia; order Flavobacteriales; family Flavobacteriaceae; genus Formosa; species Formosa sp. S-31. The sequence continues at coordinate 616,197 of NZ_JAENDK010000008.1, read as the reverse complement.
TATTTATTCTTTAAAATCTGGTATAAATGATGGGTTTTTAACACCATTTAAGGTTAAAGAAATAAGTACAACTATAGATTCATATAGGTTTACTGATGATGATGATATAGAGTCTGGAGAGATAGATACGGAGAAAGAGTATACAGAGACTGATTTTAATAGAATTATAGAGATTAGAGAGCGTGAGACATATCGTGTTAAGCTGTTTATGGATGAAATTAATCAGAATCAAAAAACATTAGTGTTTTGTGCAACTCAAGACCACGCAGCTGCTGTTCGAGATCTAATTAATCAATTTTCTTATTCTAAGAACCTTAATTATTGCTGTCGTGTAACAGCTAACGATGGTAAAATAGGAGAACAGCATTTAAGGGATTTTCAGGATAATGAAAAAAATATTCCTACCATTCTTACTACATCACAAAAATTAAGTACAGGTGTGGATGCTCCAGAAATTAGAAACATTGTTTTGATGCGCCCAGTTAATTCCATGATTGAGTTTAAGCAAATTGTTGGAAGAGGTACACGTTTGTTTGATGGAAAGGATTATTTTACAATTTATGATTTTGTTGGTGCTCATAACCATTTTCAGGATCCTGAATGGGATGGAGAGCCAGTAGATCCAGTCGAACCAACTCCAAGAGCAGGTGGTGGAGGAAGAAATGCATGTAATAACTGTGGTCAAATAATCTGTCAATGCCCTGATGAATTAGACTTTGTTTGTGATGTTTGTGAGAATGATCCTTGTGTTTGTGAAGTAGAACCTGTGCAGATGATAAAAGTTAGGCTGTCAACTTCTAAGGCTTTAGAAATAGATCATATGATAAAGACTAGTTTTTGGAGTCCTGAAGGAGTGCCAATATCAGCTACAGAGTTTATACAAACCTTGTATGGAGATATTCCAAGTCTATTTAAAAATGAAGAGGAACTAACACGTATTTGGAGTTTGCCAGATACAAGAAAGAAATTGATAGAAGCTTTATCAGAAAAAGGATATTCATCTAGTCAGATTCATGAATTAAAAAAAATAATACATGGAGAGCAAAGTGATTTATATGATGTTTTAATACATATTGCCTATCAAAAAGAATTAGTGCCAAGAGAGGAAAGAGCGCAAAGAGCTCGTATTCATTTTAATGGATACAGTCCAGCTCAGCAGGAGTTTTTGAATTTCGTTTTAGATCAATATGTAAAATCTGGAGTGCAGGAATTAGATGATGATAAGTTAGGAGATTTATTAATTCTTAAATATCAAGGCATAGCTGATGCTAAGCAACAGTTAGGAGACATCCCTCTTATAAGAAATACTTTTATAGGATTTCAAGAATATTTATATGGAGGAGCAGCTAGCTAATCAATAACCACAATAATTATGAAGAAAATCTACTCTATTTTAATTTTTACCCTATTAACTGGATATTATGGATTCTCGCAGTCCATTAGTTGTCAGGAGTTGTATGAAATTGTTACAACCAAATATGATACAAATAGTTCTGTAACTTGTTTTGGATCTAGTATGCTAGTAAAAGCAACTTATTATACCTTAGATGGAACAGGGTTTGTAGTAGCATATATTAAAAAGAATGAATATGATTTCTCAGGGAGTCCTTATATTTTCTGTGGAATATCTAATTATACGTGGATCCAATTTAGTTCAGAAGGTATGACAGGTTCATGGGGGGAAGCGTTTCATAACTACATTCGAAATAGTGTGTGTAACTGTAATTAGTAAATAAATTTAAAAAAGGTATACAATTCGGTATCCTATATAAAATTTTAAGGTATACCTATATAATATGTATAGGTAATACCTCGAAATAAGGATGTTGATTAAATTGAAAAAATGTTTTAAATGGAATTTTGTAGGGCATACAAAATAAGCTTGAAAGCCTCTGAAAATCTAGAATAAAAAAGTTTGCAGAAGCAAAAAAGGATTGTATATTTGCACTCGCAAAAGCAAACACTCCTCCTTAGCTCAGTTGGTTAGAGCATTTGACTGTTAATCAAAGGGTCCTTGGTTCGAGCCCAAGAGGGGGAGCAAGCTTACAGAAAGCCTTTCAGAAATGAGAGGCTTTTTTTTGTGGTTATTGCTGGAACTTTTCTGATTAGAGCATTTTAAAGCGCGTATATTTCTTTATTATGCCACGATAAACATTCTGGCGAGGGATACCATTTTATATTACTAGGGAGGGAGATTTGCTTACCTTCAAATTGAGAAATGGAGTAAACAGAATCATTTTCTAAAATAGTCGGGGAAACGCGAACTATGTAATCTTTATTAATTGTTATTAATCCCCTGTCAAAAGCTCTATGAAGATTCGGAGAAAGAGAAATGCCATTAGGAATAGTATCGTCCCTAGAAATACTAAAAGGCATAATATGACAGGCGTCTATCATTTGGGCATTGGTACTACTTAAGACTTTCATGTCTGAAATGCAGCAGGAGTAATTATATATTTTGGGAATCGTTTTTTTGAAAAGACCACCTCTGACAAAAAGTTCTTCTTCGAATGCATTATCATCCAATTTAGTTCTTAGTTCATTTAGATGATTTTGGTATTCTGCACGTTCTTCATTTAAAATTTGATGTTCAATATGTGATTCAAATGTGTTTTCCGTATTTGCATAAAAATTATACTGAGTGAAAGGGAAGTACTTGTTTAAAAGGATTTCCAATAAATATGTAAAGCTTGTAGGGTTTACAAGGACATCAAAAAGTGCTTTATCTATTTCTGCAAAGGCCAAGGTTTCATTTAAATTTTTAAAACTCTTTATACTTTTTGAGCGGGTTAGGGAAAGGTTTTGCCCCAGTTTTGTTACCAAATGCCAAAAGGGTTCACTGCGCATATGAAAAAAGGGTAATGCGAAATTAGGTGTGTGTCCAGAATCAACTAGTTTTTTCCAGTTGTTTTTAAATGCTAAGATTAAATCTGAAGTAATGTAGATTCTGTTGGAAGTAATTTCTCCATTTCTTATCAATTCAAGTACCGAAATAATAAGGATCGGTTTATGCGGAGCCTTTCCGAGTCCTTTGGAATATCCTCTTTTTAAGGTTTCGAATTCAGTAGAATATTTAGCTACAATTTGGTCGTTCATTGTAGCTAATATAATTCTTATTTATGCTATTATTTTGCCCTTTTAAAAATAATTTTCAAAACCTGATACAAGTCATATTTATACTCGAGGACGGCCCGTATCTTTGTATCAGCATAATATTAAACAGGTTTGGTTGTGTTAATAGTCGACAAAATCAAATCATTATTTTGAAAGCCTTTTTATAGGAGTAGCGCATATCCTATAAAATTGATTGCACATAGTTTTCTAAATACTATTTTTTTTTAACCTTCAGCTTTGCGGACAATCAAAGCTGAAGGTTTTTTTATTACCATAATTGTCCTTAAAAGTTTAAGGCAATTTTACCGCGGATGTAAAATGGTGTTCCCGGTGTAAAGTGAATTTCGTCTACAGGTTCGGTTTCGTTAAATAAACGGCTTTCTGTGGCGAACTGGGTTTCGTTCCATTCGGTATTAAACAGGTTTTCTATAATAATGCTATAAGTCCAGTTGTTCCATTTGTAATTTATAGTGGCATCGGTAACAAAATAGCCTTCTGCAACTATAGAATCGTCTTCGTTGGCCGGACGATCGTCTACATAGCGGTATTGAATACCTCCTGAAAAACGCCCTAAGTTATCTATTACAAGGCCTCCGGCCGAGGTAAAGTCTGGCGCTAATGGTATGTAGTTTTCGCCATCAGGATCGTCTATGCTTCGACCGTGAGCATAATTAAAGTTGGCATAAGCATAAAGCCAGTCCAGAGCCTGGTAACGTGCGCCAATATCTATTCCTAAACGTCTGGTTTTACCACTGGGCTCTACAACCGCGGCATCGCCAACATACACGAATTCCTGTTCCAGATATAAATACCACAAGGCGGCATTAAGGGCCAGACGAGATGCAGGTTTAAAGATTGTTCCTAAATCTGCGCCATAAGCCTTAGGTAAGGTTTTAAGGTCGGGACTCGTGGCTACAACGCGGCTGTCGTTGGAGTGGAATCCCATGCCTGTTTTAAAGAATAACTGCAGGTTGGGATTTACGCTGAAAATGGTATTGAATTTTGGGCTAAGGCGTAGCTGGGTTTCGCTGGTGTTGTCGTACGTTGTGCTAAGCTTGTTGTAATAATCGAATTTAAAGTAATCTAATCGCACCGAAGGATTAAATTTCCATGCTCCGGTCTGGAATTCGGTATTAATATAAGTGTAGGAATTTACTTCATCTACATCACCAAGCGCCAGATAATTCAAGGTGGTTTGTCTGTTTAGCGTATGCGATAGCTCAACATCGTCAATATTATCGTATCTGAATCCAATCCCGGCCTGATATTTAAAGCTGGTGTTTGTGCCTAGTGCAATATTACGATGCTCGTATTGCGTGCTTGCTCCACCTATAAGTCGGTTTTCTTTTTGCTTAATTTGGTCGCCGTTAACTGGGTCTTCAAGGAAATATGTGAAATTAGAAAACAGCTCGAAATTGTACTGCGATACGTATGCTGAACTGGTAACCACACGGTTTTCGTCCAGGGTTTTGGTATGATTTACGAGGACATTCATTCTGCTGGTTTGTCCGCCTTCGGTATCGTCTATAGCGCCAAAACGGTCTATGGTACCATTGTCGACTGCACGTTGCGGAATCTGCCCCGAAGCATCCCATTTACTCTGAAAATACGAGGTGCTGATGTTTAATTCCTGATTTCCGTTTAGTTTATAGTTGTATTTTCCTAAAATATTAAAACGGTTAAAGTCCTGTGGTGAATCGAATGGTCCGTCGGTAAGGTATAATTCAGAGGCAATGTAAGCCTTACTCGTGTTGTTATCAAGAACATTAAACGTACCCACAAGTCTGTTGGTGTTGAATTGTCCTGCTTCTACCGATGCGTAATTGCTGTCCAGAGTCTTCTTTAACTGCAGATTTACATAGCCTGCTGTATTAAAGTTCCCTACATTACTGTAGTATGGACCTTTGCCGAATTTAATATGGTCTATGGTTTCCGGAATTACAAAATGAAGATCGGAATACCCCTGACCATGAGCATGAGAAACCATATTTACCGGCAGGCCGTCTACAGACAGGCTGATGTCGGTACCGTGGTCTACATCGAAACCTCTTAAGAAGATCTGTTCTGCCTTTCCTCCACCGGCATGCTGACCGATAATTAGTCCCGGAACTTTTCTAAGAATTTCCTGCGACGATTTTACAGGATCTGTTTTTACGTTTACATCTACCAGTTTGCTCAATGCATCAACTTCGGCAACCAAAACTACCTGATCTAAAGACAGGTTTGCAGTCTGCATTTGCAGGGAGATGCCCTGATCTAAATCGCTTTGCGAGATTTTTATCAGTTTAGGTTCAAATCCTAAGCGCGACAGGTAAATGCTGTCGTTAGCCTGCGTTTGGTGTAAGATAAATATCCCATTACCATCGGTATGGGTGTGGCGTTGGGTGGTTTTATTAAAAATACTTACCTCTTCTATCGGGTTTTTGTCGGTATCGGTAATACTGCCCTTTAATTCCTGGGCATAGGGTATGCCGCTAATCAGCAATAGCATTGCTGTTAAAAATTGTTTCATTTTAAAAGTTTACTTTTTAAAGTTTTAAAGGTATTTTGTTGTGCTGCATTTTATGCTGAAAATTGAATATACAGCAGGTGTTCAGACGTTTATTTAAAATGAAATAAGCCTGAAAATAAAATGCGTTTTTATGTTATGAAACAACTCTGGGAGGTGGGTTAAGTGTAGAATGGAAACTGGAATACCAGGATAGAGTATCGGGCCAGATGTTCTGTGTGTTGTCTGATAAAAATATTGAATTCCCGTATTGAAAAGTACTTATAAAATGTTTATCCAGTTCCAGTTTTAATACAGATTCTTTAGGATCTTCATGTTCGTCGGAGGAATTGAAAACCTTACTGAAAAGCGAAATGTATTCATGTGAATGGGGTACCTCTGTTTTTTTGGTATTCAGCTCTTTGTGATGTGCTCTTTGTTGTTCTTTCTCAGAACTTATGTGGTTGCCAAAGGCATCATGCTCATGATGTACGTAAAAGGATGTTTTATGGCTTTTAGGTAATTTAATTGACTGTAGAATGTGCGATATTTGGTGGAGTGCATTAAAAACAGGGGTTTTAAGTGGCGCAATCAGATAGCAGAGGGCCAGAATAAGGGTAAACCCTTTAATAAGGTTGGTTTTTAAATGCGGTTTTTGTTTCAATTAAAGTTGAAAATAGGTGCTAAATGTAAAGATAAAAATACTTTTAGCTTCTATTTTAAAAGTATAAAATATAAAGCAAAGATGTAACCGAAACAAATACCCATAAAATTACAGCAAAAAGCATGGGTTTAATACCGGTCTGTTTTATGTCGTTTAACGATAAGGTAGACCCTACTAAAAATAAGGTTGCAACCAGCAGGTGTTTCGAAAGAAGTACGATAGAGTTGCTGAAGCTTTGTGGCAGAATCTGATAACTGTTTGCAAAAATAGCAATTATAAAAAACAGGATAAAAAACGGAAACTTAATGCCTTGTCCTTTCGATTTAAAGAGTATCATAGATAAGGCCGAGAGCGGAATAATCCATAGGGTACGCGATAGTTTTACGGTTGTTGCTATTTGTAGGGCTTCGTTTCCATAGGTCAGGGAAGCACCTACAACAGAGCTGGTGTCGTGAATGGCTACAGCAGACCAGAGGCCAAACTGCTGCTGACTAAGATGAAATAAATGTCCAAGTGGCGGAAACAGAATTAAGGCTATGGCATTTAGAAAAAATACAGCGCCTAAGGCAATGGAAATGGTTTTTGTGTCGGCTCGTATTATCGGAGAAATAGCAGCTATAGCACTGCCACCGCAGATTGAAGTTCCCGAAGTAATTAAATGTCCCAGTGTTTTATCAAGGTGTAAATACCGTGCTAACAGGATGCCAAAACTTAGAGTGAGCACAATGCAAAATAGGGTAAGACCAAAGCTGGATATACCTGTTTTTATGGTATCCGTAAGTGTCATGCCAAATCCCAGTCCTACCACAGCCAGTTTTAAAAGCACTTGAATGCTTCGTTCGCTTGCCGATAAAAACGGATGTTTAAACCACAGCGAGAATATAAAACCTAAGCCTAAAGCCACAGGACTGGATATTAGTCCTAACAGAGCAGCGGCCAGAACGGCAAAAAAATATAATTTGGCTAATAGCGGTTTCATGGTTGTAAATATACGTCAACCCTGGAAATAATGGTTGCAGTCTAATTTCGGGTTGTTCGGGTAATAAGTGTATAAACATAAAATCGGTCTGAAATACATTTCAAACCGATTTTAAATGGTATTATTTTATGTTATACTTAGTAAAGCTTTTGAATATTTGTAATATGTGCCGCGTTAATAACGTCGTCGTAATTACTGGTGTCTACCTGATTAATATAATCGGCAGGAACCACAACCACTCTGAAATACTGATTTTGAGTCCAGCTGGAATCCAGAGTACTTAAATCGAAGGTGGCATCCATAAAAATACTGAAATCAACATCGGTAAAATCGTAGTTATAACTTAATACACCTTGATCGAAAAGCGCGGTTTGCGGTAGTAAACGCCAGACTTCCTGTCCTGAATTTGTTGTTTCCCAGGAAATATAGATGAGTACTACATCAGAAGGGTAAATATCGAATCCGTAGTTTTGGGTTATCGCGTAATTATTTGCATTATTAAAATCGACTTCAATTTCAAAAGCAGGAGCGACTTCACCGTCAATTCCAGGAGGTCCCTGGTCGCCTTCGCAAGAGGCAAAACTAAAGCTTAGTGCTAAACAAAATAAGGTTAAAAAATATCTCATAGTTTCAATGTTTTAAACGCGCAGGGCGTTGTAGTTTTTATTTAAAAATAACATTTAAATACCGAAGCAACAACTTTTTGTTGAAATAGCGCTGCGGTTTGTGCGTTGTGAATGCGGACTGGTTTTACAGATAAAGTTCAGCTTCAGGGTACTATTACTCTTGATTTTTTATTTGTATCTGGGAGCAAGTTGAGTTAGCATATCTTTGGTAATGGCTTCCAGATTATACTGATGGCTCCAGTTCCAATCGCTTCGGGCCTGAGAATCGTCAATACTTTTAGGCCAGCTGTCGGCGATGCCCTGTCTGAAATCCGGTATGTAACTTATGTTAAATTCCGGAAGGTGTTTTTGTATTTCTTTAGCAACATCCTGAGGTGTAAAACTTATGGCGGCCAGATTATAAGAAGAGCGTATGTGCAATGTTTTTGAGTCGGACTCCATGAGGTTAATGGTGGCAGATATGGCATCTTCCATGTACATCATGGGTAATTTGGTGTTTGCGGTTAAAAAGCATTCGTAATGTCCATCACTCAGGGCTTTATGGTAAATGTCTACGGCATAATCGGTAGTGCCGCCTCCGGGCAAGGTTTTCCAACTGATAATGCCCGGGTAACGCAGGCTGCGTACATCAACTTTATAACGGTTAAAATAGTATTCACACCAGCGCTCGCCGACTTGTTTTGTAATGCCGTAAACCGTCGATGGTTCCATAACGGTGTGTTGTGGCGTATTTTCTTTTGGGGTTGTGGGGCCAAAAACGGCTATACTCGAAGGCCAGAAAATATGTTTTATAACACCCGATTTTGCCAGATTTAAAACATGAAATAAGGATTGCGTGTTGAGGTCCCACGCTTTTAGTGGAAATTTTTCGCTCGTGGCGCTTAACATGGCAGCCATAAGATAAACGGTTTTTACTTTATGTTTTTCAATACAAAGTGCCAAAGCCTTGAAATCCTGAGCGTCTAAGATTTCAAAAATACCCGAATTTACCACTTCTGCATTATTATAACTAATATCACTAGCAATTATGTTTTCATCGCCATACATTTGTCGTAACTTAAATGTTAGTTCGGAACCAATCTGGCCACATGCGCCAATAATTAAAATTTTTGGTTTCATTAGAGGATATATTAGGTGTCATATAAAAATAGGAATAATTTGTGGTTAAATGGTGTTTGGTATACCTCACAGACTATTTTGTAAGTGTTTTATTTTAATTGTTTTAAGGTGAAGAAAATTCTTGTCGTATTTAGCTGTTTAGTGGTTTTGGGGTGTAATTCCAAATCAGAGCAAAAGGTTGAGGTAGAACCTGTGGAATTGTCTGCAGAGGTGCTAAAGTCTGATATTGCTAAATTAAAGTATAGTGATTACAGTCTGGATGCGAAAGCGGAAGATGCACTTGCAGCCTGGGATAAGTATCACGCTTTGGTTTCAACCATAGAACATTTAAAATCAGGAGATATATCTTTCTTTAAAAACGAAGCCAAGGAGTTAATTACTTTTATCAGAGAGTTAAAAACAAGTATGCCCGAGGTGGTGCAAACACCGGCGATAGATGCTCGTATACTGACACTGGAGACCAAAGTACTGAAACTGCAAAGTGTACTGGAATTGCAAAATATGCCGGAAGCTGAGCAGATTCAGGCTATAAAAGAAGTATTGCTAGCCTTTTCAAATTTAAATCTTCAAATCAATAAAAAGTTCGAAAAAGAAACTCAGAATATAGCGAAACCCGAGTAGTTATAATTTAGAAGTTTAGACTTGTTTTCGGGTCGGATAAGATATATTTGAAATATTTTCTTTCAAATTTCAGAATTAAATAAAAATTTAACTAGTTTTTTGTTTATTTCGTCGTACTATAATGTTTTTAGTTAGGTTAAGTAACTATAATTCAGTAACTTTATTTGGATACTAAAATTGAATATTATGGGCATTAAAAGTTTTCAAGGGGCTAGGCGACAGCAGCAAAAAGAGGTAGAATATATTCCTGTAAGAGTTCGTGATTATATGTCTACCGAATTAATCACATTTAAACCGGAACAAACGGTCGAGGATGTTATTCATACATTAATTACGCATAAAATTTCCGGAGGACCGGTTGTAAACGATAATTACGAACTGGTAGGAATGATTTCGGAAGGAGACTGTTTAAAGCAAATAAGCGATTGCCGGTATTACAATATGCCTATGGGGCAGCATAAAGTGGAAGGACGTATGATTAAAGATGTGCAAACCATAGACGGCAATATGAATATTTTTGATGCAGCCAATAAGTTTTTAGAATCCAAACGCCGCCGTTTTCCTATAGTCGTAGATGGGAAATTAGTAGGGCAGGTGAGTCAGAAAGATATTTTAAAGGCAGCATTAAAACTAAAAGGGCAAAACTGGAAATAAGTATCATTCGCTTCGGCGAACCAATGCCACATAATCCCCATCAAGCGGTAAATAGCCTTGATTGTAAACAAAATAATACATAGTGCCTGCTTTGGTGGTGTAAATACTCGTAAACAGGCTAAAATCGAAGCCCAGCGTATCCAGTTTTAATTTTGTGGTTTTGGTTTTCTGCTCCGGATTTAAAGTCTCCAGTATGCGCCAGTTTTTTCGTAGCTTATTGTTGGTATTCCTTATATAGTTTTTAGCGTCCTTATTTATTGTGTTATTATAGGCATTTCGGCAGTAATCGCTGCAAAATTTCTTATCGCTACGTCCGTTTATGGTGTCATGGCAGTGTAAACAGGTTTTACTCATAATTGGAAACGGTTGCTAAAATAGTTTGGATACTCCAATCTGCAACGCCCAGGAGTCGTATTCGTTTACTCTTATATCGTAGCCCACCGAGGTTCCAAATTCAAATTCATTGGGTAATTCCAAACTGTATTCAACTTCGGCACGAATTAAAAATAAGTTTTCTTCGCAGGTAAATTCTTCACCTATTCCCAGCATGTATGTAAAATGTTTTCCAGGTTTGTACAACATCATTATCGCTGGAGCTATGGGGGTTTTACGTTCCAGAATTTTATCCTCCCCAGATCCGTTCCATTGTTCAACTTCAAAGTCTTCTAAAACCATATCGGTATGCAGACCAAAAGCCCAGCGTTCGTTAAACCAGTAATTATAGTTTAAACTAATCATTGGTAATGCAAGCCATTTTTTGTTACCATTACTATGGCCCTGACTTATATGCGCATGGCCTAACATAAAACCTATCTGGTGGTGTTTTATTTCAGTTTCTTCATCAAAAACCGATTTAGTTTCGTCTTCCTGAGCATATATTATAGTGCAGGGCAGGACTAAAAGGAATAAAAGTACGATTGTGGTTTTCATAAAATGTTGGTTTTCAGTAAAGTTAGTTAAATAAAGGGAGATTGAAGCTATACTTTATTGCGCTTTGGCGTTTAATAAAACCATTTTATCGTTTTTAAATGACTACAAACGTTTACAAACGACTACAAACGTATTTAAATGGTTTTTAACCGGTTAACTGATTTTAGTTTTTAAACCTTTGTATAGTCTTTAATAGACAAGGTATTAACTGTTTAACATTAAATTACATTATTATGAGCACACTAAGAAACAAAGTACAGTTGATTGGAAATTTAGGAAATAACCCTGAAATCGTTACCATGGAATCAGGAAAGGTATTGGCAAAATTTTCTATAGCAACAAACGAAAGTTATAGAAACAGCAAGGGGGAAAAAATTACAGACACGCAATGGCATACGGTGGTTGCCTGGGGGCACAATGCAAAATTGGCCGAATCATATCTGGTAAAAGGTAAAGAAATTGCTTTAGAAGGAAAATTAACGTCCAGAAGCTTTGATACGAAAAACGGAGAAAAGCGCTATGTAACAGAAATTGTCTGCGATCAAATTGTATTGCTGGGGAAATAGATTTTAATTAAAATTTCGGAAATTTAAAATAGCGGTTGGCCTTATTGCGGCGGACCGCTTTTTTTACGACGTCTTTTCTGGTAAATTTTAAAGAGCATAAAAATGGTGAACAAAATTAAAATGGGTAATATTATAACAAGGTCAAATCGTATGATGGCATCGTCTTGAGAATTGGCCCAATTCATGAATAAAATTTCCCAGATTATGAAAATTAACCAACATAGAGATAAGATTATTATGGATCGTTTTTTACGCATGACTGAAATTTTATTTTATGCAAACGTTGTAAAAGTGGAGTGAAAAAATATTTGCTTTTTATTTGTTTTGTGTAATATGTTGATTGTCAGGATTTTGGATTAAATTTTATGTAGGTTATAGATTACATTTCTTCGGTATTTTTTAATTTTTGGCACTAAATCATGCTTATTTTTAATGAAATTGATGATTTGCCTACAATAATGAATTAAAGTTTTGATATCATTTAAATTTACATAAAAATTATTAATGTATGCTAAGCTTTTGGCTAACCTTTAGTATTTTTATAGAAATTTAAGAAGAAAATTAGAGATGTCAGTAAAACCAAAATTAACTCGATTTAATCAGAACGTATTATCGAAGTATCAGATCTATAACAGCATCTTCATGACCCTGCCGTTTGACTCCATTACAAAAACGGGAGTGTTATTACCACTGTTTCATGAAACCTGTAAAAAGGGCTTTGAGAGCGGAGATGATCCAACAACAATTGTAGAAACTTTTTTTAAGAAATATCAGGCAAGGCGATCGAAGGAGAGTCAGTTAAACCTGTTATTCCGTATTATACAATATATAGAACGTCAGGTTGTATTATTTGATGCGATAGAAGACGCAGCTTTCCCTGTTGTAAACAATATGGAAGGTATTGGTACCCTTCGTAGTTTAAAGGAAATGGCATCGTCTGGTCGTAAAAAAGAAGAATTAAAAAAATATCTTGAAGAGTTTAAAGTGCGTATCGTACTTACAGCGCACCCAACCCAGTTTTATCCGGGGTCGGTTCTTGGTATTATTACCAACTTAACAGAAGCGATTCAGGAAGACGATTTAACCAGAATAAACGATTTACTTGCGCAGTTAGGTAAAACACCGTTCTATAAGCATAAAAAGCCAACACCTTACGATGAGGCGATTAGTTTAATCTGGTATCTGGAAAATGTATTCTACTATTCTTTCGGAACTATTTACGATTATATTCAGCAAAACATCTTCGATAACGAAGAAATAGATAACAGTATTCTTAATATCGGTTTCTGGCCAGGAGGAGATCGTGACGGAAATCCGTTTGTAACTCCTGAGATTACTCTTAAAGTAGCTCAAAGGCTAAAACAAACCGTTTTAAAGAATTATTATCGCGATGCCCGACGTCTTAGACGTAAATTAACTTTTAAGGGCGTAGAAGAGCGTATAGTGGCTATAGAGACTAAATTGTGGAATCACATGATTAATCCTACCGACACATCTATACTTCCATTATCTGAGTTGGTAAGCGAATTACACGCGATTAAGCACCTTCTGGAAACCGAGCACCAGTCGCTTTATTTAAGTGAAATTAACAGTTATATCAATAAAGTGAAACTTTTTGGTTATCATTTTGCAAATCTGGATATCCGTCAGGATAGTCGAGCGCACGATAAAGTGTTTACGCAAATGGTTGAAGGGGTTATTGCTTCAGGAAGCGATATTTTCCCTAAAAATTTCTTAGAGCTTTCAGAAAAAGAACAAGTTGAAATTTTATCTAATGTAAAAGGTAAAGTTGACCTGTCAATTTTTGAAGATGAAGAAGTCTTAAAAGCTTTAAATACCATGAAGGTTATTAAAGACATTCAGGAAGCTAATGGCGAGCAGGCTGCCAACCGATATATTATTAGTAACAACCAGACAACGCTAAATGTTATGCAGTTGTTTGCCATGTTAAAACTTGTGGCCTTCCACGACGATTTAACAGTAGATATAGGGCCGTTATTCGAAACGGTACCGGATCTTGAAAATGCTCACCTGGTAATGGAAGAGTTATATACTAATCCTGCTTATAGTGCGCATTTAAAGAAAAGAGGAAACCGACAAACCATTATGTTGGGATTCTCTGACGGAACAAAAGACGGTGGATACTTAATGGCGAACTGGGCGATATTCCAGGCCAAAGAACGCTTAACGGAAATCTCCAGAAAATACGATGTTACCGTAATATTCTTTGATGGTCGTGGAGGACCTCCTGCACGTGGTGGAGGAAAAACACACCAGTTCTACGCTTCACTTGGTCCAACAATTGAAGATAAAGAAGTGCAGTTAACAATTCAGGGGCAAACCATTAGTTCTAATTTCGGAACCTTAGATTCGTCTCAGTATAACTTGGAACAGTTATTAAGTTCGGGGATTTTAAACCGTTTAAACGAGAAGAATAATGTAATGAGTGCAGAAAATACAGCCGTAATGGATGATCTCGCAGGCATTAGTTATAAAACTTACGTTGACTTTAAAAACCACCCGATGTTCGTGCCGTATTTAGAGCGTATGAGTACGCTTAAGTATTACGCGAAAACCAATATTGGTAGTAGACCTTCGAAACGTGGTAAGGGTGACGGCTTGGTATTTGCTGACCTGAGAGCAATTCCGTTTGTAGGTTCATGGAGTCAGTTAAAACAAAACGTTCCGGGATTCTTCGGCGTAGGTACAGCTTTAAAGACCTATGAAGATGCTGGTGAGTTTGATAAAGTAATGCAGTTGTATAACGATTCAAACTTCTTTAAAACCTTAATTGCCAACAGTATGATGTCCTTATCTAAATCGTTCTTCGATTTAACAAAATATATGGCAGACGACCCTGAGTTTGGCGCATTCTGGAAAATTATTTATACAGAATTTGAAACCACTAAGCGCTTATTACTGAAGCTAACAGGCTTTAAAACCTTAATGGAAGATGAGCCGGCAGGAAAGGCGTCTATCGATATCAGAGAATCTATTGTACTGCCGTTATTAACCATACAGCAATACGCTTTAAGAAAGATTCAGGAACTTGAAAAAGCAGAAGTAAGAGATGAAGAACAGATTAAAATTTATGAAACTTTAGTTACGCGTTCTTTATTCGGAAATATTAACGCCAGTCGTAATTCGGCGTAAATCGTTAGTTAAATATGCTGAAAAGCCTCTAAATGTACATTTAGAGGCTTTTTTTATGCTACCTTTTTAAGTAAATCGAAACACGGGCATTTCTTGCAACGCTTCTTTTCCGATTTCTGATACTTTTCGCAACATTTGGTTTTACATTTACCGGCAATAGGAAGTTCTATGCCCTGTTTCTGTAGCTCCTTTTTTGCTTTTTTAAGTTCCTTCTTTTTGTCTTTTTTCTTGCCCAAAACCTATCTGTTGAGTTGCTTAGGCATCAAAAATAATTATTTTTACTTAATCTAAATAAGATTAAATGTTAAAACTTATTCCGGGCTAATATTTGCTGCGGTGCTTACGGTAAGTTGGTTAATATCACGATCAAACAGGTATAAGCCACCTTTATCGTCACCTATCAAATTAATTTTATCCAGTATGGTTCGTGCCATAGCCTCTTCTTCAATTTGTTCAGAAACATACCATTGTAAGAAATTGTGTGTGGCGTAGTCTTTTTGTTCTAAAGTAATATGTACCAGTTCGTTTATACTTTCACTAACAAAGGTTTCGTGTTCGTAAAGCATTTCAAACATGTCTTTAAACGATTTAAAAGTTACATTTGGAGCTTTTAATTCCGAAACTTGGGCATGACCTCCACGTTCGTTTACAAAACGTACCAGTTTTAACATGTGTTCCCGTTCTTCGTCCGATTGTTTATACATAAATGCAGCAACGCCTTCCAGTCCTTTTACCTCGGCCCAGCAGGCCATAGCTAAGTAAATCTGTGAGGATTCGGCTTCTATTCTAATTTGCTTATTTAAAGCCTTTTCTATAATTTTTGATAACATAATCTTTCTTTTTTAACAAAGTTATAGAGAAAAGGTATAGCTTTTAAATTAAAAAATCTAAGATTTTCTGTTTTTAAGCGTTTTGTAAATCGGGATTTGTTTGGTAATAAACGTAATACGAATCCCGGCTAGTAGGATGAACCCGCCTATTACCATTTGTAAAGTTATTTTTTCGTCTAAAAAGATCCAGGCTAGGATAGATGCCAGGACAGCCTGACCTAAAAGACTTACAGAAACGCGGGTGGCACGCATATGTTTTGTGGCATAACTTATAAGCACCCAGGCTAAAAGCTGGCATACCAGCCCCTGAATAACGAGAACAAACCAGCCCATATTTGAAAAGCCGGAAAAGGCTTCTCCCATGGCTAAATTAATCAGACCTAAAGATAAGGTTGAGGCTATTAAGCTAATGCTCATAAAAGTCAGAACCTCGGTCTCTTCCAAAACGTATTTACTGGTTAGCATATAAACGGAATACAACATACCCGAAAGGACAGCAAACATAAAAGCGAGGTCGAAATTCAGTGACACAAAAAACTCAAAGCCGACCAAAGTTACCATTCCAAAAAGAGCTACAATAGTTCCAACCCAGAAATTGGGTAACGGCTTATCTTTTAAAAATAAAAAGGCGCCAATGCCGACCCATACCGGAGATAAATTGGTTAACAAAGTGGCCTGAGTGGCTGATGATTCCTGAATGGCAATATTCCAGACCCCGACATCAAGACCAAATATTAATCCGCATAAAGCCGAGAGTCCAATCATTTTAAGCGAAGGCATTTTTAGTTTTCCTGTAATTAAAACAAAAGGTAAAATTACAGCCGAAGCAAAGGCCATTCTGTAAAATGCAGAGATTAATCCCGGCGATAAATTCAGGCGAACCAATACAGGAAATATAGAAATACAAATAACGCCTATGGCTAGAGCTAGTCTTGGTTTTGTCATGACCCTTCAATTTAAAAAGCGCGCAAAAGTACGCTTTTCTTTTCGAAGTTTTTGACTTCTATACGTCTGAAATTTAAAAAACTATCTCTTTTTTATTTGGAATGTAATTTCAACTGAATACGCTTTCGTTCTGTATCTACATCCAGCACTTTTACAATAATTTGCTGGTGAAGATTAACGTGCTCGTTCACGTCGCTTACAAAGGTGTCCGCCAGGTTCGATACGTGTATAAGTCCGCTTTCTTTAATGCCTATATCAACAAAACAACCAAAATTCGTAATATTATTTACGATTCCGGGAAGGAGCTGTCCTGCTCTCAAATCGTTAATGGTTTTAATATCCTGATTAAAGGTGAATACTTTGGCTTGTTCGCGAATGTCTAATCCCGGTTTTTCCAGTTCTTTAATAATGTCTTCCAGAGTTGGTAATCCTACGGTGTCTGTACAATAGCGTTTAAGGTCTATGGTTTTTAAAACAGCGGTATTTCCAATTAAGGCATCAACGGTATTACCGGTGTCTTTAGCCATTTGTTTTACAATATCGTAGCGTTCAGGATGAACAGCGGAATCATCCAGAGGATTTTTAGCTGCTTTTATACGCAGGAATGCCGCACCCTGTTCAAAGGCTTTATCACCCAAACGCGGTACTTTTTTTATGGCAGTTCGCGAGGGGAATGGGCCGTGTTCAGAGCGATAATTTACAATATTCTCGGCCAGTTTCAGTCCGATACCCGAAACATAACTTAATAACGAGGTACTGGCAGTGTTGATGTTTACACCTACTGCATTTACACAATTTTCAACAACAGCATCTAAAGATTGCTTTAATTTAGGCTGGTCTACATCGTGCTGATATTGTCCGACTCCAATCGATTTTGCTTCAATTTTAACTAGTTCCGCCAGCGGATCCTGTAAACGACGACCTATCGATACAGCGCCACGAACGGTTACATCGTAATCCGGGAATTCTTCGCGAGCAATTTTAGAAGCTGAATAAATAGATGCTCCGGCTTCGCTCACTACAAAGACCTGGATATCGGTTTTAAATCTTATTTTACGAATGACCTGTTCCGTCTCCCGGGAAGCGGTACCGTTACCTATTGCTATGGCTTCAATTTTATAGGCTTCAACCAGAGAACTTATTTTCTTTATGGCTCCGGTAGTGTCGTTTTTAGGCGGATGCGGATAAATGGTTTCGTTGTATTTTAAATTGCCTTGAGCATCAAGACACACCAGTTTACATCCGGTTCTGAATCCGGGGTCGATGGCCAGAATTCGTTTTTCGCCTAAAGGAGATCCTAAAAGTAATTGTTTTAAATTTTTTGCAAAAACCTGAATGGCCGATTCGTCTGCTTTCTCCCGGGCAATTTGTAAGGCTTCGTTAGTTAATGCAGGAAGTAGGAGCCTTTTGTAAGCGTCCTGTATGGCTGTTTTTATATGTTCGGCACAGGCATTATTGGAGCGTATAATTCTGCTTTCTGCTTTCTGTAACACTGTTTCATCGTCAATTTCAATTTTGAGTCGGATATAGCCTTCTTTTTCGGCGCGTAAAATGGCGAGAAGTCGGTGAGACGGAATACGACTGAGGTTTTCTGACCAGTCGAAATAATCTCTGAATTTCTGCGCTTTTTCATCTTCAGTTTTTGTTTTTACCACTTTGGTGGCAATACTGGCAAAGCGTTGCAGCTGATATCTGATATTGTTTCTGATGTCTGTACGTTCGTTAATCCACTCGGCTATGATATGTCTGGCGCCTTCCAATGCGTCTTCTGTAGTAGTGATATCATTTTTCAGAAATTTGAAAGCTACGGTATCTAAGTCCTGAGCATTCTGGCTCATTATAATTTTAGCCAGTGGTTCCAGTCCCGCCTGTCGGGCTTTTTCCGCTTTGGTTTTTCTACTTTTCTTAAACGGCAGATAAAGGTCCTCAAGCGTAATTAAATCGGAGGTCCTTTCAATTTTTTGTTGTAGTTCCGGAGTTAAAACCTCCTGTTCTTCCAGCGCTTTTAATATAGTTGCTTTTCGCTTTTCAAGGACTTCAAATGCTTCTTTATGCTTTAATATTTCGGCAATCTGTACCTCGTCCAGATTTCCTGTTAATTCTTTTCGGTATCGGGATATAAACGGAATGGTACAATCTTCATTAAGTAAATTTATCGTGTTTTGTACTCCGGCTTTTGGTAAGCCTGTTTGCGAAATTATGTAGTGTAATGCCTGCATTAGTGTTTCTGAAATAAAGTGTAAATGTAAGGACGTTCGCCGCCAAACGGATTAATAAAGGTGTAATTAAAACTGGAGATCAATGTAAAATCCGGACTGAGTTTTAACTGCAGATCTTCGGTGCTGTAGCGTTTCACAGGTAAAGCACAGCAGGTTTCGGCACCATTCAGCGCAAAAACAGCAATAAGAGCAAAACCTTGTGGTTTTACCAGCGTGTTTAAAAGTTTAAAATAAGCATCCTGCTCGTGGTGTTCATTAAAAAAATGAAGTACAGCGCGATCTATCCATAAATCTACCGGTGCTATATTATTCAGAATCTTTGGGTTGGAAAGGTCGTCTTCGATACAGGTGATATTTTGCTGGTATTGGGTTTTAATACGGGTTTCCAGCGACTCCAAAGCAGCCGGGCTTATGTCATTTGCCAGAATCGATGTAAACCCCTGAGCTATTAAAGCGTCTATTAAGGTTGTGGTTCCTGCTCCCACATTTAAAAGTCGAGCATCCGGGCCAAGCTGGGTTTTTTCGATAAGGTTTAAGGTAGGACTTAAGTCGGTTTCGTACCAGCCTAAGGCTTCGTCTTTTTTTGTTTTATAAACTTGGTCCCAATGCGATTTGTAGGTTGCGTGTTCTTCCATTTTAAAAGAAATTAAAAGACCTCGTCAAAATAAATTTGAGAGGTCTTTTGTTAAAAGGATCTGAGGCAAAAAGGTTTAGTTGTTAATAAAATAATCAACCTTGAATTTTGCCAAAGGAGCCATTCGGCCTTTATTTAAACTTAAAATTCCGTTAGATATTGTGTAATTATCTGCTGTTTCCAATACTTTTAAGAATTCATTTTCTATACTCATGTCTATACAGGCGCGCATCGTGTGCATCAGTTTCGAAAACTGAATACGGTTGCCTTCAAGCAGTTCGTAATCGCCGCCAAAGCCATTACAACTTGAGTTTCCGCTTATACGGGCTTCCGCTTTATGTAATTTAAAATAAGGCTGTGGAGTACGGTCTTCGATGGTTTTTCCACGAAGTTCTATGAGTTTCCAGGGTTTATCTGTTAAAACATGTTCAGACTGTTGTGTTAAAATAAATTGATCTGCCTGCTCACCGGTGATTTTATTTTGATTTGCATCTAAATGCGTCAGCCTGCCTTCTCCAACGAGATAGCTTTGCTGAGCTGAGCCTTTATACAGGGTTATCATGTTACCAGACGCATTCCAGGAAAAAGTACCTGTTGTTTCGTTTACAGTTTCCTGTTTGCCCAGATATTGCGTTTTTTCGGTATACCTTAAATCGGAGTGTAATTCAATCACCGTTTTAAGGCCTTCGCAATCTGCACAAGGCAAAGTGCCTGTATAAATGCCATTCCAGTCTAAACTATTCATACTATTATGCGCTGTGTCTGCTGTTTTAATGTCAGCCGATTTGCAATTTAGCAAAACCACGGACAAGATTAAAAGTGTGAATGTGTGTTTTAACATAATAATCCGGTTTTTAAAGGTTAATTTTAACTGATTTGTAATCCGTTTGATACACCTTTTTCGTCAGGATTTACAAATACAAGTTTGCCTTCGGCAGTTTCGGTCATTAAAATCATGCCTTCACTCTCTACACCTCTTAAGGCTCTTGGAGCTAAATTAACCAAAACGGTAACGCGCTTACCAACCACTTCTTCGGGCGTGAAACTTTCGGCAATTCCAGATACTATAGTTCTTACATCTATGCCAGTATCTACTTTTAAAACCAGAAGTTTTTTAGCCTTAGGCATTTTTTCAGCTTCTAAAATCGTGCCAACGCGTAAATCCAGTTTCGTGAAATCGTTGAAAGTAATAGTGTCTTTTTGTGGCTCTACAGTTTTATTAGCGGCTTCATTAGCTTTTTTGCTCGCTATCAATTTATCCAGTTGTTTCTGGATGGTGTCGTCTTCAATTTTAGTAAACAGTAATTCTGCCTGACCTATAACATGACCTTCTTCTACTAAAACATCTGTGTTTGCAACAGCGTTCCAGTTGAGATCTGTCAGGTTTAAAATTGATTTTAATTTGTTTGAAGTAAACGGTAAAAACGGTTCACTTAAGGTGGCTAAGCCTGCAGCAATCTGAAGCGCTACAAACATGATGGTTTGCGTGCGGGCTTCATCTACTTTTATCATTTTCCAAGGCTCTTCGTCGGCTAAATATTTGTTTCCTAAACGGGCTAAATTCATTAATTCCTGACTTGCCTCGCGGAAACGGTAGCGTTCTATCGAGCTGGAAATTACGGCCGGGTACGCTTTTAAAGCGGCCAGTGTTTCTTCGTCTACCTGCGAGAAAGCTCCCGGAGTTGGTACACTGCCGTTGTAATATTTATTGGTTAAAACCACCACACGGTTAATAAAATTTCCGAAGATGGCTACAAGTTCGTTGTTATTTCTCGCCTGAAAATCTTTCCAGGTAAAGTCGTTATCCTTGGTTTCCGGTGCATTGGCTGTTAAGGCATAGCGTAATACATCCTGTTGTCCTGGGAAATCTTCCAAATACTCAGGTAACCACACCGCCCAGTTTTTAGAGGTCGATAATTTGTTACCTTCCAGATTGAGGAATTCGTTTGCCGGAACATTTTCCGGTAAAATATAAGAGCCTTCCGCTTGTAACATGGCAGGGAAAATAATACAATGGAATACAATATTATCTTTTCCTATAAAATGCACTAAAGTGGTGTCTTTATCTTTCCAGTACGGTTCCCAGTCTTTGCCTTCGCGAGCAGCCCATTCTTTGGTAGACGAAATATAGCCTATAGGAGCGTCGAACCAAACGTATAGTACTTTGCCTTCGCCTCCTTCAACCGGTACAGGAATACCCCAGTCTAAATCGCGGGTTACGGCACGTGGTCTTAATCCGTCGTCGATCCAGGATTTTACCTGACCGTAAACATTAGGTTTCCAGTCTTTTTTATGCCCTTTTAAAATCCATTCTTTTAAAAAGTCTTCGTGTTTATCTAAAGGTAAAAACCAGTGTTTGGTTTGCTTTAAAGTTGGCGTGTTTCCGGTTATTGCCGATTTAGGGTTGATTAAATCGGTAGCATTTAAACTGGTACCACATTTTTCGCACTGGTCGCCATAAGCTTCTTCATTACCACATTTCGGACAGGTACCTGTAACAAAACGATCGGCTAAGAACTGATTGGCCTCTTCGTCGTATAATTGCTCTGTGGTTTCTTCTGTAAATTCGCCTTTGTCATAAAGCGTTTTAAAGAATTCTGAAGCAGTGTCGTGGTGAATTTTAGCTGAGGTGCGCGAGTAATTATCAAAAGATACACCAAAATCTTCGAAAGATTGTTTTATAATAGCGTGGTATTTATCTACTATATCCTGAGGGGTTACGCCTTCCTTTTTCGCTTTAATGGTAATAGGCACACCGTGTTCGTCGCTTCCGCAAATAAAAGCCACATCGTTTCCGGTTAAGCGTAAATATCTGGCATAAATATCGGCAGGTACGTAAACACCGGCTAAATGCCCAATATGTATCGGGCCGTTAGTGTACGGTAACGCTGCTGTAATGGTATATCTTTTTGACATTCTAATTTCGTTTTTGAAGCCACAAAAGTACGGAATTCGGTACGCATTTAGAAAAAAAATGTACTTTTACAAAAAGCACGATATATGGCCTTAAATCGACAATTTCTACTCCTTATTTTTTTTGTTTTCAGTTTTAAAACCCTTACTGTGATTGCTCAAAATACCACTGCTTCTCATACTGGAATTACCAGTAAAACCTATATTAAACCACCGTTTTTAAAAGCGGGAGATACCGTGGCTATCGTATCGCCTTCAGGCATATTAAAAAACAGAACCGAAGAGATAAATCGCGCCAAAGCTTTATTGGAAAGCTGGGGGCTGCATGTGGTTTTAGGACAGTATGTTTTCGAGCAAAACGGACATTTTGCCGGGACCGATGCGCATCGCGCTGCCGATATGCAATGGGCGCTGGACAACCCGAATATTAAAGCCATTTTAAGTTCTCGTGGTGGATATGGTACGGTGCGTATTTTAGATAAACTGGATTACACGGCATTTAAAAAACATCCGAAATGGATGATTGGGTATTCCGATATTACGGCTTTACATAACCAGATTCACAATCTAGGCTACGAAACCCTGCATGCTATGATGTGTACCAGTCTGCCGGAAGATGAAAGCGAAATAGCCGAAACCATCGCCACCTGTAAAGCTGCCTTGTTTGGAACACCACTCACTTATACATTAGAGGGCTCGCCTTATAATAAACCGGGAACAGTAACCGCACCTATCACCGGCGGAAACTTGACCTTATTGCATACCATGCTGGGGTCGGAAACCAGTATAAATCCTGCCGGAGAAATTCTGTTTATAGAAGAAATCGGCGAATATGCTTACCATATAGATCGTATGCTACAGAGTTTAAAACGCGCCGGGTATTTCACCAAATGTAAAGGCATACTAGTGGGCGATATTTCGAAAGTGAAGAAAAACACCACCGAGTTTGGAAGAACAATTGAAGAAATTATTCTGGATGTGGTGGCTGAATACGATTTTCCAGTGGCCTTTAATATGCCTGCAGGACACGAAGATGATAACCGTGCTTTGATTTTAGGCAGCCAGATAGAAATGAAGGTCAGTAAAAATCAAACTACTTTGGTGTTTAAGGATTAGGTAATTGAGGCGGATGTTTTAGTGCCATTTTTACTACTTCTGAAACGGAATTTATCGAAATTTTTTTCTTCTTACAGTAATCACTATCAAGCCAGTTCTCAAGTAGTTTAGAGCCTTTGCTTGCATTGCAAGACATGCAGCAAATAGCTATATTGTTAGTTCCATTAATTCTTATGTCATTTATTATGTGTTCCCATGACGGTTTATTTTTTCTAGAACTATTGTCATTCGAAAATACAATGCCACAATAAACACATGAAGTGTCTCTTTCTCTTACAATTTTTTCAACATCTTTTGTAATTCCCCATCTATTTGCCATAAAATTTTTACTTAATTATTATCTTCAAAAAAGTCATTATCTAGTTCTTTTACTTCATAAGATGATTTTATTTGAACACCTACATTATACTGATGCATTAGGTCAACTAACTTTAAACCATCGATTAAAATAATTGTATGGTGAGCATCATGAGCTTTTTTTGTCGCTCCTGAATCAAATGAAGATGTAGTAACAAAAACACCTTTTTGAGTGTCGCCACTCATTGCGCCAATAAAGTTTCTGATATCTTTTTCACGTACTTTATTTTCCCCATATCTTTTGGCTTGAATATAAATCTTATCCAAACCAAGTTTGTCTTCATTGATTATTCCGTCAATTCCACCATCTCCAGTTTTTGCCGTTTCGATAAAATCACCATACCCCATTTTTTTTAGTAGAATAAGAATTACTTTTTCAAAATAAAATGGATCAATTTCCTTTAATTTTTCTAGTAATTCATCTTTGACTTGGATGTCAATTTGATTAAAACCTTCGTCAATAAGGTCTTGAGGAGAGGCGTTTCGAATTATAGAAGGAGTTGATACCTTTTTTGAGTTTTCCTCGTTATAGAATTCTAGATAGTTTTCAGAATTTTCAACTTGTTTTAAAGTTAAGCTAGATGAAACATGATTCTTCCCTTTCTCTGTTATTTTTACAAATCCTCTTTTAGGAAATTCAATATACCCTCCTTTTTTTAAATATGATTTTCCCCAAGCAATTCTGTTTAGAATTAGAATGTCACCACTTTTTGTTTTTTCTTCTAATTGTTCTTTTGAAAGTTCAGAATAGAATTGATTAATTATTTTTTGATACATTTCCCTTGTTTGGAGAGTTTCCCCATTTGCTAATACTTTCAAAATGGGTATAAAAGTCTCATGAAATTTAGGTATTTCCATATCGGTTTGTTTTTTCCTGCATTAGAACAACACTGAAATAAGTTCTTTTATATTTATTACAGTTATATGCCTACAAAATAGAAAAAATCTTACAGTTGTATTACCGCGATATTTAAAAACTTAAAAGATATGAGATTCGAATTGAGAGTTCTCTAGTGTTTTTTAGCAAAATGTTATTCCTGCTTTTTGTACGGATTATTAAACAGGGTTTTAATCTTTAATCCTGTAATGGTCTCTCCATCTTTTATAAAACGGATGGGCGCATATAAATTATCGGCGTAATAATAATCGTTAGCTATTGGGACAAGTTCAGACGGAATTCCAAAGGCAGTAGCAATATATTTGTCATCTCGTTTTTCAATTTGAACGACATCGCTGGTTAGTAAACTATTATAGGTTCCGGAAATATCTTCAGAAATACTGTCTGCTGTGGGTTGAAGCACTATAGATGTATTAGTGTTCCCAAGGCCGTGAGTCGTATTACACACAACACAATAGGTAGCATCGTAGCCTTTGGCAACTTGATGTTTAACTGGGTACGTTTGTTTTAGTGCTAGATAAATGGCTGTAAGATCGTCATCGGTCATGGTGTTGTAATATCTCCAGGGCATAACATCGTGCAAAGTGCCCGATTTCCCGGTTTTAATCAGTTCTATGAAACTAGCTTTAGTCCATTTTGAAATGCCTGTACTATCGGAGGAAATATTGGGCGAGTAAAGTAGGCCTTCTCTCGTATCATACGTTGTTCCGCCGGCAAAAAGTTTAGGTTTTCCACCTTCAAATGCGGTATGGCAACCAACACAGACGCCAATACTCGCCAGATATTTTCCTCGTTCCAGGAGATCGGACATATTTGGTTCTGGCAAGAGGGTGTCTGTTACGGAAAGAAAGGGATCGAAATTCATGCCTGCTTCCATCATTTTTGTGAATTTCCGCTTCGGAATTTCTTTTTCAATGGGTTTTAAGGATCTCAAGTACACCACCAAAGCTACGACATCTTCGTTGGTTAACTGCGCGTGTCCCAAAGTAGGCATATCGGCGAGTTTCCGGCCATCTTTACCTATGCCTTTTCGTATGGCGTTGGTAATTTCGGCATCGGTATAACTGCCAATGCCAGTCAGGGTGTCGGGCGTAATATTCATGGAATATAGTAAAGTGGAATCGGTTTCAAACATTTTTCGTCCGGAACCTTTACGGGCTTCAAACAAAGAATCACCGGGGTGGGAATTCCAGGCATCGGAATGACAGGAAAAACATTTTAAAATACCATTGGCCAGGTAGTCGCCCCGAGCGATACGCTGCTCTGTAACCTGGAATTTTGCGTCTGGAAGCGGGATATTGGTTCCAGATTTAAAATAAGTCGCAGCGTCTATAGGAACCAGTTTGGGCTCAGCTTTAGATTGACAGGAATTGATACTGCCAGTAAGCCCTGATAGTAAAATTAGTATGTAAAAAAAATGGAGAAAGTGTCGCATTGTTGTTGTGGTTTAGGTTGAACATAACCACAACATAAAAACGAAAAGTAATTGGTTTTGGATAGAATAAAGTTAATTAAAATTATTTTAATTATCTAATAATGAGTTAATTGTGTTTATTTGAATTGTTTGTAGTATTCTATAATTCACCTCCTTTAGTCGGGTTTAAATTTGAAATGATAAAGACCTTGTCAAAATTTAAGTCAAAATCAATGATTTCTTTTAATTGGTCTATTTCGTATTCAGTTAATCCATTTCCAATATCATCTATTAATGCTAACCACCAAGTTCGATACTCTGATTTAAATGGTTGTATACGGGATGTTTTCTCCTTTATTATTATTTTAAGACTATTGTATATATTATTTAATACAAAACCACCTTGATTTGAATCCAAAGAGGAGCCAAAATGAAATTGCGTATTAAATTTTTTTTGAGAAGGGAATATATTAATTTCTAAATTTTCAGTTACTTTATAAGTTTTGTGAGCTGACATTTCTCTTGAATGAGAGTCAAGTATAGAGTTGATTTTTTCTTTAATTCTTTTGTTATAATTTATAGGTCTGCGATATCTTATGCCTATGAATGCAGAGGTTTTATGTAAACCATTTCCATAGGATTTAATTTGGGTTATGATTTTAGGGACTAAGTTGTATTCTACTTTTTCAATTGGCTCACCTTTATGGAATTGATTGAGTCGACGGGCTTCAACTGCAATTTTATTGTTGATTTCAAAGTCTGGTGTTCTGTTTCCTTTCGGTTCAAAAATAATATTATGAAAACCATGATATTTAAAATAAGTTTCTGCTATTTTTTCTTCTCTTTTCAAATTATAGCTATAGTGGTGGGTTTTCAGTTAGATTCATACAAAATAGAAAAAATCTTAAAGTATATTGTTGATTTCATTGAAAATCTATAAAAAGAAATTTGGAGATTGTTTGTTTGGACTGTGGGCCAAAATTTAAGGATAAAAGCGGTGTAAGGCTTCAAGAGTATGTAGTTTAAACTATTTTAACTTATTCTAAATTTAAATTCTTGTTTTTCAGTATGTTGTGTTGGTTTTGAGGCATTCTAGTTGTAAATTAGAGTACAATTTTAAATTCTGATTATTATGGCAATTCGATTATCCAATAACTGCGACCATTGCAACAATATGGAATCAGGACATACCTGTGCAGTGCATCACGTTAAAGTAAATAAAGATTATACCTGCGATTCTTTCGATATGAAACTGGCTTTAAAAGACGATACCAGTTGTGCTACCTGTCTGCGTTTTTCCTCGTCCAGTTGTCCGCATCCTACCAAAGCGGCACCGGATATGCTGTGCTCGCAATGGGGACCTAAAAATATTGCTTAGTTTATTATTATAAATGTGTTTAAAAAAATAAGGACTGTCCGCCGTTAGTTAGGGCAGTCCTTATTTGTTTATATGTTCTTGTAATGCGATATTACAAGGTTTCTTTTAACCATTTAAAGAATTCGTACTGCCAAACCAGTGCGTTCTGAGGTTGTAATACCCAGTGGTTTTCGTCTGGTAAATACAGAAGTTTACTTTTAATACCTTTAAGCTGTGCTGCCTGGAAAGCACTTAAGCCTTGCTCGATGGGTACGCGGTAATCTTTCCCGCCCTGAATAACAAGTATAGGGGTGTCCCATTTGTCGACATGGTTTATCGGGTTGAATTCGTTAAAGGCTTTTTGAGCCACGGTATTGGATTTATCCCAGTAATTGCCTCCGAAATCATGATTCACAAAAAATAATTCTTCGGTAGTGCCATACATGGTTCTGGTATCGAATACACCATCGTGGGCGATAAAGGTTTTAAAACGTTTGTTATGAATGCCTGCAAGATAGAATACCGAATAGCCACCGTAACTCGCCCCAATAGCTCCCAGACGGGTGTTGTCTACATACGATTCTTTAGCGATATCGTCTATGGCCGAAAGGTAGTCCTGCATGACTTGTCCGCCCCAGTCTTTACTGATGTCTGCATTCCATTTTACACCGTGTCCCGGCATACCGCGTCGGTTAGGCGCTACAATAATGTAGCCCTGTGAGGCCATAAGCTGGAAATTCCATCGGAAGGAATAGAATTGGGATAAAGGCGATTGTGGTCCGCCCTGAGCATATAACAACGTCGGGTATTTTTTATTCGGGTCGAAATCTGGTGGTAAGATTACCCATACCAGCATTTGTTTATTATCGGTAGTGGTAACGTAGCGTTTTTCAATTTTAGGTAAATCCAGCGATTTGTAAAGCGCGTCATTTACCGTAGACAGTTGTTTAAAACTCTGGTCTTTTAAATTAAACGCGTAAATCTCACTGGCCTGATTCATATCTCCGCGTGTTACTATCAGTCCATTTTTGGTTTCTGATACTATGCTTCTTACGTCAAACTGTCCTTGAGACAATTGTTTTACTACGGGAGCTATGCGTTTTTTACCCGGATAATTTACAGCGAATAACTGCATAGTGCCATCAATAGGCGCTATAAAGTAAATTTTAGTACCGTCGTTACTCCATTTAAAGCTACTTACCGTGCCGTCCCATTGTTTGGTTAAATTTTGTTTTACACCATGTTCCAGGACAATAATATCGTTTTTGTCGGCTTCATAACCATCGGTTTGCATTTGGGTCCAGGTCAAAACTCCCGTTTTAGAGAAGGCCGGATTGGTATCGTATCCTTTATTTTCTGAAGTGATATTGGAGGTTGTTTTGCTATCAATATCGTATTTGTAAATGTCGGTATTTGTGCTTGTGGCGTAGGCTTTGCCTTTTAATTTTTTACTCACATAATAAATACTTTTACTGTCGGGTGCCCAGATATAATCTTCGTCGCCACCAAAAGGACGTTGCGGTGTGTAGTAGGGTTCGTCTGGCATAATGTCTGTAGCGGTCTCATCGTCAGCATCTGCTTTTTTGTAAAATACATGCTCGTAAGATCCGTCGCTCCAGCTGTCCCAGTGCCTGTTATCCAGATCAGTAAAGACGTAGGCATCGGCTTTTTCTAATTTGGTGTACAGATCTTTGCCTTTAATATTTTCCAGTTGGACACTTTTGTGAAACAGTTTGTAAACACCGTCCGGAGAGATATTCTTGTCACCTACAGTAACATCTTCCTTATCGATTTTTATTGCCGAACCACCTTCTATTGGCATTTTGTAGTACGAGGTGTCAAAATTGTTATTTTTGATATTTGGAATTTTTACGCTGTAAAAAATCTGTGATGCGTCTTCCGAAACGCCCAATACGCTTAAACGTTTTACACTCCATAATACATCCGGAGTCATAACCTGTTGAGCGATTGCTAAATTGCTGCTAATCAATACGGCTAGAATTAAGGTTAATTTTTTCATTTTATGTGTTTTAATGCCCTCCAAAGATAACCATATCGTATCATTTCGATTATTAATTTTATTATAAAGTGCAAGGGGTTATTCGGGTTACGGACTGTTATAATCAGTTGAAAATGAAAACTTATTTGTAATTTAATTGCTGTAAGGATTTTAAGATGGCACAGCATAATATTTTAGGACAGCAAGGAGAGGATATGGCAGTAGATTTTCTGAAGCAAAAGGGCTATACCGTTCTGGAACGCAATTATCGGTACCAGAAAGCCGAAGTAGATATTTTGGCTAGAAAAGATGATGTACTTGCCGTAGTTGAAGTTAAAACCCGGTCGACCAATACTTTTGGAGATCCACAGGATTTTGTGAAGCCCAGACAGATTCAGAATTTAGTGAAAGCGGTCGACGCCTTTATAGCAGATCATACTCTGGATCTTGAAGTGCGTTTCGATATTATTGCCATAGTAAAAACCAAAACGGGTATGGAACTGGAGCATTTAGAGAATGCGTTTTATCATTTTTAATATAAAATACTCCTAAGTTTAATATTTTAATAATTATCTGAATCTTTTCCAGATATTATATCGCGTGTTTTTAGTGTGAAAACCGGTGTAATTATCCTTAGTTCTCCTAAAAATATCTTGTCTTTTTGTGTGTTCTAAACTTGTAGTGCCAGGCTTTTGTTGAGTTGTGTTAGAATTAAATGCGCTGTTATTCATGGTGTTGTAGTTTTTGTCTATGTCATGTTCAGGTGTGTTATGGTGTGATATTGAAGAAAAGTTAAATCTTTGGCGCCTTCAATTCTAAAAAACTATTTATGAAAAAAACTGTACTATTTTTATGTTCCATGTTTGTTGGCTTTCAGGTTACTGTAGCACAACAAAATTATGCCGAGTGGGTACATTATGTGTCAGGCGATCACACAAACACCAATGTTAACAATATTAAAGCGACCGACGACGCCATTTATGTAAATGGGGTATATAATACGTCTGGGAGTTTTGGTAGTGTGGCGTTACCAGTTTTGCCAGCTAACAATGCCTTTATAACCAAAACAGACCTGGACGGAAATCCAATCTGGACTGCAACGATGGGGGGAAGTGATTCTGATGCGTTTTTCGATATACAAATAGATAAGAATAATGATGTGTTAGCAGTGGGCTGGTCGAGTTCTATGGGAGATATTGTTATTAATGAAAAAGAGGTAATTGCAGGTGAAGGTCCGGATTATACCAACCGTGGTATCATTGCAAAATTCTCAGGGGAAACGGGGGCTTTAATCTGGGTGAAACACTGGTATGCTTCAGAATATATGTCTGCAAACCCGATTCGTATGGTGCTTGATGAAGCAGGGAGTTTATATATTGCAGGATATTATGACGGTCCTTTTAAGATTGGAGATACAGAGTTTACTTACGATTTCGAATATGGGTACAATTTTTTCCTTACTAAAATAAATGCCGATGGTATATTGCTTTGGAAAAAGCAAATAGAAGGAAAAAATAACGGGACTTATGGTTCTATACGCGCACTGGCTATAAATGATTTTGGTTTGTATCTGGCGTTCGACTATGGTATGCCTTACCTTTTAGACGAACAGGAGCTGCCGTATTCAGGTTCAGGGTATTTCATGTGTTTGTCTAAATTTAGTACGGGTACCGGAGATGCTACAGGTTTCATCACGTATGGTGCAGAAGACGTGAGCCAGGCCAATGCAGCGTTAGCTGTAGATTCAGAAAATAACGTAATTGTTGGTGGTAACTTTACGCCAGACAGCGGGTTTAATATTCAGGGTACTGCTTTAAATGGTTACGGTATCTCTGATGGATTTATTGCAAAATTTGACTATGATTTAAATTTAATATGGGCTAAAGATTTAGGTGGAGAATACCAGGATCGTGTATTCAATATAACAACAAACGATGATAATGCTATCTTCGTGGGTGGAGGATTTGATAACTATTCTAAGTTTAATTTCGATGGTTCGGAGGTGATTTCTGCTCATAGTCCGAACAGTTTAAGTATGTATCAGCTTCATTTAAATCAGGATGGATCTTTTAACGAAGTATTTTCTGTAAATGGTTACGATGAATATACAATCCTGTCTAATAACTCAACCTTAGTTTTAGATAATGGCGATATGTATACAGGTGGTCGTTTTATAAATAAAATGCAGTTAATAGAAAATGGTGATGTTGAAGATGCTTCTGATCATACGCGTGGATTCTTTATGAAATGGGCAAACAAAGCAACTTTAGGTGTTGCCGATGTAAATAATGCAACCGATGCTAATATCTACCCGAATCCGTTTTCAGATGTTATTCATGTTAATATCAAAAATAACGAGGACTTAAAAGTTTCACTTTACACAGTAACCGGTCAGCAGGTTTTTGCAGATGCTAATTTTACAGGAAACAGTATTCAAACCAATACGTTACAGCCAGGTATATACTTCTTGAAACTTGAAGGAAAGGCATACAACCAGACCATTAAGTTGATTAAGAACTAAAAATAGTTTCGATAGCAACACGCTTTAAGGAGAGCCTCGAAGCCATTAAGTAAATCTCGTTTATCGGGAAAATAAATTAAATTAGGGCTGATATTTCTTATCAGCTCTTTTTTTGTCTATGAAAGCAATCAGATTTTTTCTCTTTATATTTTGCTTTGGCCAGCTGGCCGGACAACAGATTGATTCTACACAACAGATTAAATTGAAAATTGAAGCCTTGTCGGAAAAAGGCGATATTCTGGCAATTAACAGGCTGATAAATAGTAATTCTTTTCTTGATCCGGAATACGCTTTTCGGGTGCTGAACGAGAATTTGCAGAGGGCACAGATTAAAAATCAGACTAAGGAGTATGCCGATTCGTATATCTCTTTGGGTAACTTCTGGTATTCTAAAGGCAACCTCGCAAAAGCTTTTGAAAGTTATTTAAAGGCCGAAACGATAAGTAACACTATAGATAATAAGCGCATGGCGGGTATATCCATTATGAACCGCTCGCATATAACCGAAAATAATAACGAAAAGATAGAGCTTTTAGGTCAGGCCATTTCCTTGCTGGAACAAGTAAAAGATACGGTTAACCTGGCTAAGGCGCATTTAAATTTGGGAAATGCATATAGTAGCGGGATTTCTAATGCTTCCGAGGCCAACCAGATTGTAACAGTTTCCGAAAGGCAAAAAGCATTAAAGCAATTCGCCATTGCCGAGAATTTGAATAGAAT
Source organism: Formosa sp. S-31 (assembly GCF_051172795.1). Taxonomy (NCBI): domain Bacteria; kingdom Pseudomonadati; phylum Bacteroidota; class Flavobacteriia; order Flavobacteriales; family Flavobacteriaceae; genus Formosa; species Formosa sp. S-31. Next base: position 583,360 of record NZ_JAENDK010000008.1, on the reverse strand, counting down.
CCTTAAAAATCCGGAAATCGCGGCTTCTGTATTTGTGCATCGTGCAGAGTGGTATAAATACGACAAGCAATATGAGCTGGCGAAAGCAGACTTTTTAAATGCCGAAAAGTCGTTTGTTGAAGCCGGGCGTATAAAAGGGAAAGTCTATGTGCTGGAGCAGATGGCCGAAATGGCACTTGAAGAACAAAAAGGAGAAGATGTGCTTTCTTTACTGCAACAGGCAGAAGAAATTGCCAAAACCTTTGAGTATCGCGATGATTTGTCTCAGATAAATAAGCTTTATTTTAAGTATTACAAACAACAGGAAGCATACGGTAAAGCGATTGATTATTTACAAAAGTATCATGCTATTTTTAACGATTTAAAAGATGTAAACAGTCGCGATAAAATACATGGTATAAATCTGGAACATCGTCTGGAAAAACAGCAGCGCTTACTCGAGGAGTCTCAGAAACAAAAAGATTTATACCGGATTATCGTTCTTGTAGCCTTGGTTTTTATAGGTTGTATTATTGGTATTTCTTACCTCATAATTCAAAACAAAAAACGGAAAATAGAAACTATAGCTCAGACCAAACAAATGAGCGATATAAAAATAAAAAATCAGGAATTGCAGGAAGCTTTAATGAAAGAAAAGCTGAAATTTAATCAGGAGCATTTGATGTCTTTTGCCAATCAGGTGAATCAGATCGATGAGTTTCTGGATACTTTAGAGGGTCAGGTTAAGCATAAAGGTGTTACTTCTAAAGATGAGGTTAATGCTTTAAAGTTGTCGTTTTCAGAAATTTTAAACGATCAGAATTATATTAAACAGTTGCAATCTCTGTCCAAAGAAGTCAATCAGGATTTCCTGATGTATGTTCGGAAGCATTACAAAAAAATTACCAAAAACGATGAACAGTTACTGTCGTATCTTATTTTAGAAATGAGTTCCAAGGAAATCGCGGGCATTTTAAAGATTTCAACTGAAAGTGTACATACCAAGCGGTATCGCCTGCGTAAGAAACTGGATTTAGAGTCGGAAGAATCTTTTATCGATTTCTATAAGCGCATCACAAATGAGCTTTAAAAGAGGCTTGTTTTCTAAAGCTTTGTCTGTATAATTGGTCTCAACTGATTCATTTTCAGTTTTAAGTTGTTATTTTTGGAGTTTCCGAAAAACAATCCTAAGCCATATGTATATGCGTTCGCTTTTATTCTCTTTATATTTCCTGATTAGTTTTTGTGGTCTGTCGCAAGAGCAACAAACAATAATTAAAGGTCGGGTTTTAGAGCAGGAAACGAATATGCCGGTACCTTATGCTACAGTGGTTTTAATGGATGCAAAACAAAATCAGGCCATTTCAGGAACCACAACGGATGAAGATGGTAAGTTTACAGTCGAAGCATCTGTTTCAGGGGGGTATCTTCAAATCAGTTTTATGGGGTTTAAAACTCTAACATTTAAAGAACTGGATTTTAGTAAAAAAGAAACCGATTTAGGAACGCTGTATCTGGAGCAGGATACCGAAGCTTTAGATGAGGTGGTGGTGCGGGCAGAAGTGTCTACCACCCAGTTTAAACTGGACCGAAAAGTATTTAATGTGGGGCAGGATATTGCCAGTACCGGAGTAAGCGCTTTAGAGGTTTTAAACAATGTGCCTTCGGTAAATGTAAATATAGAAGGGCAGGTAAGTTTAAGAGGAAATAGCGGCGTACAGATTTTAATTGACGGGAAGCCGTCGGTACTGGCAGACGAAAGCAGTAATGCGCTGGGAACTATTACTGCAGATATGATAGATCGGATAGAAGTTATTACTAATCCATCGGCAAAATACGAAGCCGAAGGGACTGCAGGTATTTTAAATATCATTTTAAAAAAGGAAGAGAAAAAGGGTTTAAACGGGTCGATATCTTTAAATACCGGAATTCCGGATAATCACAGTGTGGGAGTGAGTTTAAACCGTAGAACCGAAAAATTTAATCTGTTTACTCAGTTAGGAGGCGGTTACCGTTCTTTACCCAGAGATAATACATCTGAAAACCGAAATTTAGAAACAGGCATTAGCGTTTTAAGTGAAGGGACTGAGTATAGAAACGAAGCTTTTTTTAATATCACTTTAGGAACCGATTATCACATTAACGATTTAAATGTATTAACCTTGTCGGGGAATTTTGCCTACGAAGTAGAAGATCAGCCCTCGCATACGTATTTCAGCTCCTATCAGGATACCATTCTGGAATCGGAATGGAACAGGAAAGAAGTTACAGATGCTACTAATCCGAAATGGCAATACGAGTTAAACTATAAAAAGGAGTTTAAGAATAACGAAGAGCATACCTTGCTGTTTAGTGCTTTAGGAAGCTTTTTTGGGAAAGCTCAGGAGTCTGAATTTAATAATATTACCACTTTAGGTAGTGCTGTAAATCCGGATCAGCAGACAGAAACCGAATTTCAGCAAGCCGATTATACGTTTAAACTAGATTATACTAATCCTCTTTCGGAAGGGTTTACGCTGGAAACAGGGGTGCAATATGTAATAAATGATGTGGGGAACGATTACGAAGTACGCGAATTAGATGGCGAAAACTGGGTGGTAGACCCTAATCTTACCAATAATTTTGAATACAATCAAAAAGTACTGGGACTTTACGGAACGGGTGCTTATGAGAAAGATAAATGGGGATTAAAACTGGGGCTTCGGGTAGAACATACTAATTTACACACGCTGTTAACTAATACCAAGGAAGACAATAAGCAAACCTATACCGATTATTTTCCTACAGTACACAGTTCGTATAAATTCAATGATGATTTTTCTGTACAGCTGGGGTATTCCAAGCGTATTTTCAGACCGCGTTTATGGGATTTAAATCCGTTTTTTAATTTCAGGAATAACTATAATATCCGAGTTGGAAATCCCGATTTGCAACCCGAATATTCCCATTCTTACGAATTAACAGGGATTTTTAAACTCGGAAAAGCCACTTTAAACTCCAGTATATTTTATTTGTATACTACCGATGTGGTAGAGCGTGTTTCGATATTTCAGGATAATGTAACCTTAACAACGCCGGAAAATGTCGGGACAAATAACGCAATAGGTTTTGAACTTAACGGAAAATACTCCCCGCTGGACTGGTTGTCGTTTAACGGCGATTTTAATTTTAATTATTTTCAGCGGGACGGTGATTTTGAAGGGCAGTCGTTCGATTTTAATGGGCAACGATTTAGTGGTCGACTTACTGGAAAACTGGGTCTGCCAGCCGATGTTGACGTGGAGGTTTCGGGTCAGTTTGAATCTGATTATAAAACCATACAAGGCGATAATTCAGGTTTTGTTTTTATGGATCTGGGGCTTCGTAAGAAAATATTAAAGGGTAAAGTAGTCGTTAATTTAGCAATTAACGACGTGTTCGAATCGCGAATCTTCGAATCGATTATATCCAACACGAACACTTACAATTTTAACCACAGCAAACGAGGTCGCTTTTTTACCCTTGGCTTAAGTTATGGTTTCGGAAAAGGTGAAGCTATGACCTATTCTGGAAGACGTCGTTAAATTATAACTGTAAATCTAAGTAAGAAATCAGCTCTTCCACATCGTCCGGTTTGGCTTGAATCACTTTATTTTTATCCAGTACAAAAAAAGAAGGTGTGCCTGTAACGCCGTAATCAATACTTATTGGGTTATCCCAGTGTCCTTCGCCGTAAATTTGTGTGAAATCGGGATAGTTTTTAATGGTTTGTTTCCAGTGCCCAGGCTCATCTTCGAGGCCGATGGCAATAACCTGGATGTTCGATTTGTTTTTTAAGTAATCTTTTAAAACCGGTAATTCGTTTAAACAATGCGAGCAGGTGCTACTCCAGAAGGTAATAATGTAAAAGTCTTTGCCTTCTAGGTCGCTTAACTGTGTTTTTATGCCTTGGTCTGTCCATGAAAATTCCGGAGCTTTATTTCCCAGTGCTGTATTTTTAAAAGCCTTAATTTCCTGTAATAAAACTTTATCGGCTACCGGATCCAGGGTATCAATGAGATACTTTGTGGAGATGTAATTGGCAACCGTTTCATTTTGCTGATTTTTAAACTGAGTCCAAAGAATTTCCAGTAAGGTTTTCTGAATCTGAGGTGCTTTGGAAGTGGCCTGAACCACGTGGTCTATGTTGTTTTGAAAGGTAGTGTTTGGCTGCGTTTGGTCTACAAAAATAAACACGTAGTTTAAACAGGTTTCTATCAGAAATCCTGAGTTTTGCAACACCGTGTCGTTAAAATCTATGCTGTCGAAAAAATGGGTTTTGTAATTGTTGAAAAAGGTTTCGGCGTCTTCGTAACCTTCAGGGATATACGGTTTTTCTGCGATAATAAAATGGTGTGCAATGGTGCCTTCCGACGCTTTTTCGAATTGTGTCTGGGTTTTATTCAGATCTTTAATGACTTGTAAATATTCCGAAGTATTAGGAGTCGGTTCATTATAAATGCTGTTAATACGCGCTTTATGCTCCTGCATATGGTCGCGGTAATCACTAAGCAATGTGTTTTCTTCAGAACTCTGGAAGGAAACACCTTTATCCTGATCGAAGGTAAATACGATATTTTCGTTGTTGTAAATAAAATCGAAATTGTACTGTTCCTGCGGTAGGGCATATACAATGCGATACATGCCGGGTTTTAAACCTGCATCAGCTTTTAAATTAAAATGGCCGTCGGTAATCGTTGCATTGTCAATATACACGGTATTTGCCAGTTCCAGTTTATATAAAATGGCAGCTTTAAATTCAGAAGCCGGGATAAAGGTTCCTGAAATACTGTTTTGTGCCCAGGTAAGGAGCGGACAAATTATGAAGGCTAAAATTAATTTTTTCATGCTGTTTTATATAATGGGTTTCAGGGCAATTAAAGCTTGTTTTACCGTCTTTATACGGTCGAATGTCAGTAATAAACGCAAACCGGCACGGGTTTCTTTTTCTTTCATTTTACAGGCTCCGGGATTACCTTGTACATATTGTAACACCTTTGTAAAACCAGGACTCTGGTAAAAGGAACTTTGCTGGTCGCTGATAAAATAACCAACCATTTTACCGTGTTTCATCACGATTTTTTCCAGTCCTATTTTGGCTGCAATCCATTTTACGCGAACACTGTCTAGCAGGTCCTGGACCTGTGTAGGTAATTCACCAAATCGGTCGATTAACTCTTTTTCGAAAGTTTCTAATTCAGCTTCAGTTTTTAAGTTATTAAGCTGGGTGTATAAATTAAGACGTTCTGTAATATTGTTGATGTAATCATCGGGGAACAGCAGTTCAAAATCCGTATCTATGGTAATGTCTTTAACGTATTCCTTAGGTTTATTGTCGTCCTGATATAGGTCTTTAAATTCGTTTTCTTTAAGTTCTTCTATGGCTTCATTAAGAATTTTCTGATAGGTGTCGAAACCAATATCGTTAATGAATCCACTTTGTTCTCCTCCCAATAAGTCACCGGCACCTCGAATTTCAAGATCTTTCATCGCGATATTGAATCCGCTTCCCAGTTCGGTAAACTGTTCCAGAGCAGTGATTCGTTTTCTGGCATCTGCAGTCATGGCCGAATATTCAGGCGTAATAAAATAACAGAAGGCCTTTTTGTTACTACGGCCTACGCGTCCACGCATCTGGTGTAAATCGCTTAAACCAAAATTGTTGGCGTTATTTATGAAAATGGTATTGGCATTTGGAACGTCTAAACCACTTTCTACAATAGTGGTGCTCACAAGAACATCAAATTCGCCATTCATAAAGGCAAGCATTAAGGCTTCCAGTTTTTTGCCTTCCATCTGCCCGTGACCAACGGCTACTTTGGCGTCGGGTACCAAACGCTGAATTAAACCGGCAACTTCTTTAATGTTTTCAATACGGTTATGAATGAAATAAATCTGTCCCCCGCGTTGAATTTCGTAACTCACGGCATCACGAATGGTCTCTTCGTCAAAGCGCACCACATGACTTTCTATGGGGTAACGGTTTGCCGGAGGTGTAGTGATTACGGAAAGATCTCGCGCTGCCATTAGACTAAATTGTAAGGTTCTTGGTATTGGTGTTGCCGTTAAGGTAAGCACATCTACATTGTCCTTAAGTGTTTTTAGTTTTTCTTTTACGGCTACTCCAAACTTCTGTTCTTCATCTACAATAAGTAGACCAAGATCCTTAAATTTTACACTTTTATTAACCAGCTGGTGCGTGCCTACAATAATATCTACCTGACCATTTTCAAGTCTTTCTAATGTATCTCGTTTTTCCTTGGCGGTTCTAAAACGGTTAACATAATCTACAGCAACAGGAAAATCCTTTAAACGTTCGCTGAAGGTTTTATAGTGCTGGTACGCCAGAATGGTTGTAGGTACCAGTACAGCTACCTGTTTACCGTTATCTACAGCTTTAAAAGCGGCGCGGATGGCAACTTCGGTTTTACCAAAACCAACATCGCCACACACCAGGCGATCCATAGGGCGTTCGCTTTCCATATCGGCTTTTATGTCGGCCGTAGAAGTACTTTGATCCGGGGTGTCTTCGTAAATAAATGAGGCTTCGAGTTCCAGTTGCATATGACTATCCGGATTATATTGAAATCCCTTTTCCAGTTTTCGTTTGGCATATAACTGAATTAAATTAAAGGCAATTTCTTTAACCCGGGTTTTGGTTTTTTGCTTAAGCGTTTTCCATGCATTACTTCCAAGTTTATGGATTTTAGGTGGCTTCCCGTCTTTGCCATTAAACTTGGTAATTTTATGCAGGGCATGGATGCTTAAATATAAAATATCGCGTTCGCCGTAAATTAACTTAATGGCTTCCTGTTTTTTGCCTTCCACATCAATTTTTTGAAGTCCTCCAAAACGTCCAACCCCGTGGTCGATATGGGTTACATAATCGCCAATTTCAAGTGTTGTTAATTCTTTAAGCGTAATGGCTTGTTTTTTGGCGTAGCCATTTTTAAGGTGAAATTTATGATAGCGCTCAAAAATCTGATGATCGGTATAGCACAACACTTTAGTGTCGTGGTCTGCAAATCCCTGATGCAGCGATAATACCAGTGTTTTATATGCGACGCCTTGCTCGGTATCTTCAAAAATATCGTGTAAACGTTTGGCTTGTTGCTCGGTACTACAAACGATATAGTTGGTGTAACCTTTGTTGTGATTGCTGTTTAAATCGTCTATCAGCAAATTAAATTGCTTGTTAAACGACGGTTGTGGAGTTGTGTTGTAAACAATGGCAGTTTCGATGGCGTTATTAAAATAATAACCACTGCCAAATTCCACCACAGTGAGTTTTAAAAGTTGCTTTTTTAAGATCTCCGAATTACAGAATAATTCCTCTGGAGTATTGTGTTTTATGTCTTTGTTAAGATTCTGAAAGGCATCTTTAGCCTTGGAAAATAAGGTGTCTGTTCCTGAAAAAAGCAACTGACTGTTTTTAGAAAAAACAACTGTATTGTCCGAAATGTATTCCAAAAAGCTTTCGCGAATTTCCTCTAAAAACTTGTTCTCAACATTCGGGATAATATTGATTTTTTTGATCTGATTGGTCGATAGCTGTGTTTCCACATCGAATGTTCGGATGCTGTCTACATCATCGCCAAAAAATTCTATACGGTAAGGTTCGTCGTTAGAAAACGAGAATACATCAACAATACCACCACGCACCGAAAATTCACCGGGCTCCGTAACAAAATCGACACGTTTAAATTTGTACTCGAACAGCATTTCGTTTACAAAATCTATCGACAGATTGTCGTTGATGGCAATTTTTAAGGTGTTGCGTTCCAGCTCTTTTTTAGTAACTACCTTCTCGAACAGTGCATCGGTATAGGTAACTATTATGGCTGGTTTTTTTCGCGAGTTAATGCGGTTTAAAACTTCTGCACGCAGTAAAACATTGGCATTGTCTGTTTCTTCAATCTGATAAGGTCTTCTGTAACTTCCCGGATAAAACAATACATCCTTGTCATTTAGCAGTTGTTCCAGATCGTTCAAATAGTAGGCAGCTTCTTCCTTGTCGTTAAACACAAGCAAAAAAGGTTTTTCGGCCTGTTTAAAAATATTGGATATAACCAGAGAAAAGGAAGACCCTACAAGGCCTTTTAAGAGCGTTTTACTGTCGTTTTTGGCAATAGCAAGCTGCAAATTTTGCGTTTGCAAAGTTTGTGCAAAAGTATGCAAGAGATCGTTTTTACTCAAAGCAAAATATTTTGTGCAAATATAAGATTTATGTTCTTAGCACTGTTGTTAACAATTCTTCAAATTTATAGGAAAATATTAGGATTTTAACTACATTATATCATGAAAAAAGTAAGGCTTTAATTGCGCGAAGCTTAATGTTTATTAAAATTAAAAAAAATAGTATATGTCATTTTTAGATTTATTTGATAGTGGATTTAAGAAACGCAACGAAGATCATTTTGCAGCCATAGTGCGTGTGGCCATGGATGATGGAATCATTTCGAATGATGAAAAATTGTTCTTAGATCGGTTGGCCAGAAATTTACACATCAGCGATGCGGAATATGAGAAAATTTTAATGGATTATAAAAGTCACCCTATTAATCCGCCAACATCTTATGACCATCGATTAGAGCGTCTTTACGATTTGTCACGTATGGTGTATGTCGACCATATTAAGGGCGATCATGAAGAAATTTTATTGCGTAAGATAGGTATTGGTTTAGGGTTTTCTCCCGAAAATGTCAAGTATATTGTAGATAAAGCCCTGACTCTGGTAGCTATGGGGGTGGATCTGGATACGTTTATAGAGGAAATCAGAACGATGAATCAATAGATTCATGCTTGGACTAGCATAAAAAAAAGCGACCTTTTGGTCGCTTTTTTATTCACTTAAAAAATTAACTGCTCGCATTACGCATAAATTCTTCTGCTTTTTCTACCATGTTCTTGCTGCCGCAAATAAAAGGCACGCGTTCATGAAGTTCTGTAGGTTGTATGTCTAAAATGCGTTGAAAACCGTCGCTGGCTTTTCCATTGGCTTGTTCGGCAAGAAAGGCCATAGGGTTACATTCGTATAGTAAACGCAGTTTTCCTTTTTCGTTTTTAGAACTTTTAGGGTATAAATAAATACCGCCTTTAATCATATTTCTGTGAAAATCGGAAACTAAGGAGCCTATGTATCTCGCTGTATAAGGTCCTGTTTCTTCTTTCTGACAGTATTTTATATAGTCTTTAATACCTTGTGGGAAATGAATGTAATTCCCTTCGTTTACTGAGTAAATTCGGCCGTCTTCCGGGAATTGCATATTGGGGTGAGACAGGTAAAACGTCCCTATAGCCGGGTTTAGCGTAAAGCCGTTAACACCAGCTCCCGTAGTATAAACCAACATGGTCGAGGTGCCGTAAACCACGTAACCTGCAGCTACTTGTTGATTTCCTTTTTGTAGAAAGTCGGCCATTTTTACAGGAGTTCCTACCGGAGTAACACGGCGGTAAATCGAGAAAATAGTTCCTACAGATACATTTACATCGATGTTAGATGAACCGTCTAAGGGGTCTATTAACACCACGTATTTATTCTGATTGTTGGAATCCTGACTGTTAATCGTAATAAAATCGTCTTCTTCTTCGCTGGCAATACCACAAACAATATTTCTGTTGGTTAAAGTTTGTATGAACTTATCGTTAGCGTAAACGTCCAGTTTTTGCTGGTCCTCACCCTGAATATTAACATCGCCGGCAGCACCGATGATATCTACTAATCCGGCCTTGTTTACTTCGTGGTTTACAACTTTAGCTGCTAAACGTATTGAATTGATTAATCTGGAAAGTTCACCTGTGGTGTATTTAAATGAGGCTTGGTTTTCAATGATAAATTCGCCAAGGGTTTTGTTTTTTTGTGTCATTTATCTGCTGTTGGTTTGTACAAATATCGTGTTTTTTATGAAACTACAACGTTTGAAATCTAATTTAAATCCATTCAAAATCTGTATCTTTGCCGACTCAAATACAGATTATGAATTATACCATTAGACCTGCAAAAAAGGAAGATATGCCTGGCGTGCTTCAGCTTATAAACGAACTGGCCATTTATGAAAAGGAACCCGATGCTGTAGAGGTTACTGTAAGCGATCTGGAACGCGATGGTTTTGGAGATCATCCGCTATTTACGTGTTTCGTAGCAGAAGTTTCTGAAGAAATTAAAGGTATTGCCCTGGTGTATAATCGCTATTCTACCTGGAAAGGACCTATTATTCATCTGGAAGATTTAATTGTAAATGAAGCTTACAGAGGTACGGGAATAGGTACAGCTCTATTAAACGAAGTTATTAAATATGGTCATTCCAAGGGAGCAAAACGTATAAACTGGGAGGTTTTAGACTGGAACGAACCGGCAATAGCGTTTTACGAAAGTAAAGGCGCCAATGTGATGCGTGACTGGGATGTGGTGCAATTAAATGAAGACGCGATAAAACAGTATATCGCTAATATGTAATGCGGGTTTTTAAGTTTGGCGGCGCTTCTGTAAAAGATGCCGCCGGTGTTAAAAATCTGACTGAAATTGTCAGACAACAAGTTAATAAGGATATATTGATTGTAGTTTCCGCTATGGGTAAAACTACAAATGCTCTGGAACTTGTTATTTCTGACTATCTTAATAATTCTGCAGATTTGAAAAGGGATCTGGAAGTCGTTCGGACGTACCATCAGACCATAATTTCAGAATTATTTGAAGATAAAACGCACTCTGTTTATACTCAGTTTGAAAGGGATTACAAGGCGTTGCTCGAGTTTCTGGAAATTAACACGTCTGGGGATTATGATTTTGTATACGATCAGATTATTGGATTCGGAGAATTGTTTTCAACCCGAATTGTAAGTGCGTTTTTAGAGGCCAGCGGTCTGGATAATACCTGGCTGGATGTAAGGCAGTATATTAAAACCAATGCCAGTTATCGCAGAGCAGCAGTAGACTGGCAGGTAACCAAACGTTTAGTCACTCCCTTAAGTGTTAATGGACATATTTTGGTGACTCAGGGGTTTTTAGGCAGTAATGCGAATGGCTTTACGACAACTCTGGGGCGTGAGGGCAGCGATTATTCGGCGGCGATTTTAGCGGGATGCTTACAGGCAGAATCTGTTACCATCTGGAAGGATGTTCCCGGTGTATTAAATGCCGATCCCAGATATTTTGAGGGTGCCCAATTGTTAAATGCCTTATCGTATAACGAGGCTATAGAGCTGGCGTTTTACGGGGCAAGTGTAATTCACCCAAAAACCTTACAGCCCCTGCAAAATAATACTATCCCATTATACGTTAAGTCGTTTTTAAATCCGGAGCAGGAGGGAACAAAAATAGCAGCAGATTTAAAAATGGAGCCGGAAGTGCCCTGCTTTATACTAAAGCAAAATCAGATTTTAATCAGTCTGTCTACACTGGATTTTTCGTATATCGTAGAGGAGAATATCAGTGATATTTTTAAAATTTTACACTTGTTTAAAATGAAGGTCGACTTAATTCAGAATTCAGCAATTAGCTTTTCTGTTTGTATCGACGATATGTACAACAATATAGAAGATGTTATTCAACATTTATCTGTTAAATTTAAAGTGGAGTATATCAAAAATGTCACTTTATTCACTGTAAGACATTATACTGCAGATGCTATTTCCAGCGTGGAACAGGGAAAAAGCATTTTATTAAAACAACGTAATCAACACACTTTACAAATAGTAACTAAATAAACATTTTACTACATTTGTTATCATGGCCAAAAAGAACGAAAAAGGATTAGTTACAGCAAGTGAGGTTGCCAGTGCTATTAATTTAGAGAAATTTGGGTTTCTCGGTACTTTTATGGGGTGGAGCTTAATGAAAGTTCTGAAAATTTCTACCTTAAATAAATTTTATTTAGCGAATAAACATCTTAAAGACGTTGAGTTTCTGGATCGTATTTTAAACGAATTTAATATAAAGTTTGAAATTCCGGAAGAAGATTTAAAACGGCTGCCAAAAGACGGTGCATATATTACAGTGTCAAACCATCCGCTGGGAGGAATAGACGGTATTTTGCTTTTAAAGCTAATGCTGGAGCAGCGTAACGATTTTAAAATCATGGCCAATTTCCTGTTGCATCGGATAGAGCCTTTAAAGCCTTATATTATGCCGGTTAATCCTTTCGAGGATCGTAAGGATGTAAAATCCAGTGTTACCGGGTTTAAAAATGCGTTGCTGCATCTTAAGGAAGGGCATCCGTTGGGACTATTCCCTGCCGGAGAAGTGTCTACGTATAGAGAAGGAAAATTAGTGGTGGATAAACCCTGGGAAGAAGCAGCATTAAAACTTATAAAGCGGGCCGAAGTTCCTGTCGTGCCTATATATTTTCATGCTAAAAACAGCAAACTGTTTTATAGGATGTCTCAAATTAGTGACTCCTTAAGAACGGCAAAATTACCATCGGAAATGCTGTCGCAAAAGCGTCGCGTAATTAAAGTGCGTATAGGAAAACCCATAACTGTTGCCGACCAGAAGGAGCACGTAACCTTACCGGATTATTCTGAGTTTTTAAGACGGAAAACGTATATGCTGGCGAATGCATTCGAGGATAAATCGAAAATACTGCATAGTTTATCTTCAACCTTAAAAACCACAAAACCGCCAAAACGCATTGTAACGCCTGTCGATACAATTTTAATGAACGAGGAGGTAGAGCAGCTGCGTAAAGACGATTGTCGTTTATTACAAAGTAAAAACTACGAGGTGTTTCTGGCAACGTCTCAGCAAATTCCAAATGTTTTACGAGAAATCGGGCGTTTACGCGAAATTACATTCCGCGAGGTGGGAGAAGGCACCAATGAGTCTATAGATTTAGATAAGTTTGACAATTATTACCATCATATGTTTTTATGGGACGACGATCAGAAAGTGATTGCGGGTGCTTATAGAATGGGCCTTGGTGCAGAAATTTTTAAGAAATTCGGTATTGATGGGTTTTATCTTCAGGATCTGTTTAGGTTCGAACCCGAGCTTCATAAAATGATGAGTGAGTCTATAGAAATGGGGCGCGCCTTTATCGTTAAAGAATTTCAGTTAAAACCGATGCCGTTATTTTTATTGTGGCGCGGTATAGTACATACAACGTTGCGTTACCCGGAACACAAGTATTTAATAGGTGGAGTAAGTATTAGTAATCAGTTTTCTAATTTCTCAAAGTCTTTAATGATTGAGTTTATGAAATCGCATTACTACGATCCGTATGTGGCGCAATACGTGCGACCAAAAAAGGAATTCAAGGTAAAATTAAAAGATGCCGACAAGGATTTTGTATTTGATGCTACTGAAGCTGATTTAAATAAATTCGATAAAATAATAGACGAGGTCGAGCCAGGGAATTTAAGGTTACCAGTATTACTTAAAAAATACATTAAACAAAATGCCAAGCTGGTTGCTTTTAATGTAGATCCTTTGTTTAATAATGCCGTAGATGGCCTGATGTATATTAAAATAGCCGATTTACCAGAAAGTACCGTACGTCCTGTTATGGAAGAATTTCAGGAAGAACTGGAACGCAGATTTTCGGGGAATGGCGAGCAGGTTTAAACTTGTTATAAATTTGAATAGAATTAAAAAAGCTGAAGTATAATAACTTCAGCTTTTTTTGTGGATTTGGGGCGTGTGGCTAACACATTTTTTAATTCCAGCCTCCGCCTAAAGATTTATACATCTGTACAAAAGCTGTCATCTGCTCTTTTTTGGTCTCTACTAAATCCATTCTGGATTCTAAGGCATCACGCTGGGTAAGTAATACTTCCATATAATCTGCTCTGGCCGATCTAAAGAGTTTGTTTGTAATGTCTATAGATTTGGTTAAGGCCTCCACCTGTTGTTCTTTTAAGGCGTAATTATGTTTCAGATTATCGATGTTCGATAATTGATTTACCACTTCGATATAGGCATTTAAAATGGTTTTTTCGTAATCGAATACCGCCTGTAATTGTCGGTCGTTGGCATTGTAGTATTCCGCTTTAATTGCATTTCTGTTAATTAAAGGGGCTACCATATCTCCAATAACATTATACAACAGCGATTCCGGTGTTGTTGTAAGATATTTTAAATTGAAGGCCTCAAGTCCCACGCCGGCTTTAAGAGTAAAAGCAGGATAGAAATTGGCCTTGGCGACTTTAGTGTCTAATTTAGCCGCTTGTAATTCGTATTCGGCTTTTCTAATGTCCGGGCGATTGGCAAGTAACTGAGATGGAATGCCAACGTACAATGAATCCATTTCGCGGTCTATAAAATGTTCGGAGTTGCGTTGTACAGACTGTGGAGCGCGTCCGATTAAAAAGTTGATTCTGTTTTCGGTTTCCACGATATCCTGTTTTACAGCAAAGCGCTCACTTTTATTTTTAAAGACTTCGGCTTCTAATCGTTTTACGCCAAGTTCTGTGGCGCGAGCCGCTTGTTTTTGAAGCACTACGGTTTTTAAGGCGTTATTCTGAAGTTTCAGGTTCTGTTCAATAATATTTAATTTATTGTCCAGAGCCTGCAGTTCGAAATAGGATGCTGCGATTTCTGAAATCAGATTGGTAACCATAAAGTTTTTACCTTCAACCGTCGATAAATACTCCATAACAGCTGCCTTTTTAGCATTGTGCAGTTTACTCCAGATATCCAGTTCCCAGGTTGCAAATGCGCCCACACCGTAGTTTGGCAGGGGTTCCGGAAATTCTTCGCTAGGTTTAATATCGGTATTGGCATCGTTGGCGCCCTGACTTGTATAGCGTCCTACTTTTTCTACTTCGGCACCAGCCTGAATGTCTACAAAAGGTAAGTATTCTCCTTTTCTGGCTTTGATTTCATTCTGAGCCATATCGACCTGTTGCAGCATGATGTTGAGTTCCTGATTGTTTACCAAAGCAGTATCAATAAGCGCAATAAGATCCGGGTCTTTAAAATAGTCCTTCCATTTAATTTGAGCCGAATTTACAGTGTCCTGGCTAACTACCGTATTAAAATTATCAGGCAGAGCAACTTGTTCATCTCTGATTTCCCGTGTTGGAACACAGCTGTAAAAGGCTGTGCCCAACAGGGTAAGAACAAAGGCAAATCTTAAATTTATGTATTTGAATATATGCTTATTCATCGTTATTTCTTTTCATTAGGTTTTTTAATTTCTCGTTAAGTACCTTAAGTTTTTGTTTAAGATTGCTGTCTTCTTCATGTCGTCTTATAAATTCTTCCGACATAGGTTCTGTACTTTCATCTTTAATTAAACTGCTCCCGGCAGCCATTTTTCCAAAAACATAGTAAAGTCCCGGAATGATAATAACTCCGAAAAGGGTTCCCAGTACCATACCACCCATGGCAGAACCACCAATGGTTTTGTTTCCAATAGCGCCTGCTCCATGAGCAATAACCAGTGGAATAAGTCCGGCGATAAAGGCAAAAGAGGTCATTAAAATTGGTCTGAAACGTTGTTTTGCACCTTCAATGGCAGCATCGAATACCGTGGCGCCCTGCCTGTTTTTAAGTACAGCAAATTCTACAATTAATACCGCGTTTTTACCGAGGAGTCCTACAAGCATAATCATTCCAATCTGGGCATACACATCGTTCGATAAGCCCATTAATTTTAGTAGTAAGAATGAACCGAAAATACCTACTGGAAGCGATAGTAAAACGGCCAGAGGCAGAATAAAGCTTTCGTATTGTGCGGCCAGCACGAAATACACGAATAATAATACGACTCCAAAAATGTAAAGGGCATCGTTACCGCGGTTGGCCTCATCGTAAGACAGACCTTCCCAGGCAATATCGTAACCTCGAGGTAATTTTTCTTTCGCAACTTCGCGAATGGCGTTAATGGCATCGGCACTGGTGTAGCCTTTGGCTGGTAAGCCTCGAATGGCAGCGGAGTTGTATAGGTTGTAACGCGTAATTTCGTTTGGGCCTAAACGCTTTTCCATTTTCATAAACGCCGAATAAGGTACCATTTCGCCTTCTTCGTTTTTAACATACAGTTTTTCAAGGTCTGTTGGTAGACTTCTGTATTCCGGAGCGGCCTGAGTGTACACCTTAAAAAACCTGCCGTATTTAATAAATCCTTGTTCGTAGGTACTACCAATAAGGATGTTGAGGTTCTCCATGGCTGTTCCAATAGAAACACCTTTTTGCATGGCGGCTTTATTGTTAATTACAAGTTCGTACTGCGGATAATTGGCAGAGAAGAAGGTAAATAGCCCTGTTAATTCCTTACGTTTTCCTAGTTCTTCAAGGAAGTCGTTGTTTATGTTCTGGAATTGCTGATAATCGGTCGAATTCGTTTTATCCAGTAAACGCAAGGAGAAGCCTGCAGATGAACCGAAACCGGGAACGGCCGGTGGTTCAAAATATTCAATAGTCGCTCCGAGATCTTTAGATTCCTCTTCCAGTTCTTCCATGATTTCATGAACAGAATGCTTTCTTTCCGACCACGGTTTTAAGTTTATTAAACAGGTACCGGCGTTAGATCCGCGACCTTCAGTCATGATTTCATATCCCGCTAAAGAGGATACCGATTCCACGCCATCTATTTCCTCGCAAATGGTCTGTAATTTTCTGGCCACCTGATTGGTGCGTTCAAGAGTCGCTCCCGGAGGGGTTTGTATAATGGCGTAAATCATACCCTGGTCTTCACTTGGGATAAATCCGGCAGGAAGTACTTTATTGGTAAAGAAAATACCAACACAAAAGGCTATAAGTAAACCAAAGGTTAAGACACGTCTTGCCACAATTTTGTTTAACACCTTAACGTAACGCCCTGTAAGTTTTTCGAAACCGCGGTTAAACCAGTCAATAAATTTATCGATGATTGATTTTTTGCGTTCCTTACCATGATTGTTTTTTAACATCATGGCACAAAGTACCGGAGTTAATGTTAAGGCTACTGCAGCCGAAATAACAATTGAGCCCGCCATAGTTATGGAGAACTGGCGGTAAAATACACCCACAGGTCCCGTCATGAATGAAATAGGGATAAATACAGATACCATTACCAGTGTAATAGCCAGAATGGCACCACCTATTTCACCTAAGGCTTCCTTAGAGGCCTGATAAGGCGTAAGGTGTTCTTCTTCCATTTTAAGATGGACGGCTTCTACCACCACAATCGCATCATCGACCACAATACCAATGGCTAATACTAAGGCGAATAAAGTAATCAGGTTTATGGATAGTCCAAATAGCTGCATGACAAAAAATGCACCGATAAGCGAGACGGGAACAGCAATAATCGGGATAAGAGTAGAGCGCCAGTCACCCAAGAACAGGAATACCACAATGGCAACTAAAATAAAGGCATCACGTAAGGTATGTAATACCTGTTCTATGGAAGCATTAAGGAAGTTAGAAACGTCGTAACTGATTTTGTAATCTACGCCCGGAGGAAGGTCTTCCTTAAGTTCTTTTAATTTGGCTTTTACTTCGGCAATAACATCACTACCATTACTGCCAACCGTTTGTTTTAGTACTATTGAAGCCGATGGTTCTCCGTCCAGATTCGAATAGATATCGAAGAATTCACTTCCAAGTTCAACATCGGCAATGTCTCCCAGTTTTATAATTTCACCTTCCGAATTAGCCCGGATGATAACGTCTTTATATTCTTCGGGTTCGTCGTAACGGTCTCTATAGGTCAGTACATATTCCAGAGATTGCGATTTTTTACCGGAGCTTCGTCCAATACGACCAGGTCTAGCTAAAATACTCTGATCCTGCATGGCTTCTAAAACTTCCTCTGCCGAAATGTTGTAGGCACGCATACGGTCGGGTTTTAACCAGACACGCATGGCGTATTTACGGCTACCCAGAATTTGAGCACTTGCAATTCCTTTAATACGTTGTATTTCCGGAATAATACGCGTGTAGGCATAGTTATATAAGAATTTCTCGTCGTTGTTCTTATTCTTAGTGTACAGGTTAACGTACATTAACATACTGGGTTGGACCGGTGTAATAATAACACCTTCGCGTTGAACCAGCTCGGGTAGTAAAGGCATAACCTGATCAACTCTGGTTTTTACCCGTACTACAGCATCGTTAGGGTCGGTTCCCGGATCGAAAATGATACGCAGGGTTCCTTCTCCTGCACTGGTAGCGTCTGATGCGATATAGCGCATACCTTGTACACCGTTAATAGCAGTTTCTAAAGGAATTAAAGTTGATTTAACCAATACATCGGCACTGGAACCCGGATAAGCAATAAAAATGTTAACCGTTGTAGGGGCAATTTGAGGGAACTGCGATATGGGTAATTGTTTTATAGCCAGCAGTCCCGTAAATACGATAATTACCGATATGACTATGGCCAGTACCGGTCTTTGTATGAATCTTTTAAACATGATGTTTCGTTTTAGAGGATGACTACTCGGCGTACATGTCTAGGTGGGCTAAAACCTCGTCTGGTTGTTCCAGCTCGTATTTTATCTTCTGACTGTCTTTTACTAGGCGAATACCTTCTAGAAGAATCTTATCGCTTTCCTTAAGTCCATTTTCAACAACAAAAAGGTTAGGGAGTTCAGACCCTACTTTAATTTCGCGTTGTCTTACGATGTTATCCTCGTCTATTACAAAAACATAATGTTTATCTAAAACTTCAAAAGTTGCTTTCTGTGGTATAATCAGAGCGTGTTTTAAAGGAATAGTCATTAACACGGTCCCGGTTTCGCCGTGACGTAAAATACCGTCGGGATTCGGGAAGGTTGCTCTAAAGGCTATGTTACCGGTTTCGTTATTAAATTCACCTTCTATCGTTTCAACCACACCATCCTGATTAAATTTTCGGTTGTTGGCCATTAACAGGTTTACATGTTGTTTTTCGCTGGTATTGGCGGCATTCATAATGTAATCCAGATATTCGGCTTCAGGAACGTTAAAGTACACCCACATTTTGCTGTTGTCGGAAAGCGTAGTTAATAATTCGCCTTCGTCAAGCATACTGCCTTCTCGTACGTGTAAATGGTCCATGAGGCCATCGAAAGGCGCTCTGATGTTGGTGAAACCTAAATGCGTTTCTGCCAGAGTAACCTCGGCTTTAGATTTGTCGAAATTTGCTTTCGATAAGGCTAATTCGTTTGGCGATACCACCTCGCTGTCGGCCAGTAATTTTGTGTTTTCATATTCTATAGATGCTGCTTCGTTTTCGGCTTTGGCCTTTTGTAATTCTGCCTGATAAATGTTAGGCATAATCTGGAACATGGCTTGTCCCTTTTTTACATGCTGACCTTCGTCTACAGATATTTTTTCCAGGTAGCCTTTTTCCATTGCGCGAAGTTCGATGTGGCGAATGGCGTGAATCTGACACACATAATCCTGAACTATTGAAGTGTCTTTGTAAACGGGATTGGTTATTTGAAATGTGCGTTCTTCTTGTTTTTCTTTTTTGTGAGAGTTACAACTTACAGTGCATAATAAGCCTACAAGGCCAATGAAAATTGGTATGTTTTTCATAATAATCTTTGCTTTTAAAAGCGTTACAATTTTTTTAAATACTAGGGAATACGTACAGGAATGCACAAAAGGGTTATGTCTTAGCAGTATAGTCGCCTGCAAAGATACTATTGTGTATGTGTACTAAAGAAAAGGCTGTTAGCAGCCTGTTAATCGGTTTTGAATCAAATTCGAAACACCTCAAAGAGAAGATATAATGAGGATTTGTAAGTTGTTACATGAGAAAAATCTTTACCCAGAGGTAAAGTTGTATTTGTATAAATAGAAAATGCTGAAAGCTGAAAGTACTTAAGCTTGTTGCTGTAGTTTTGACTTTCTACAAACTTTCTGGAAGACGTACATTCAAACTCTTCATTTTCATTTTCGATTAAATGCCTGTGCTTAGAGTTAAGACCAAAATCCTGGAACGCAGAATTAGATTTAACATAAGCCAGATCTAAATGCTCAACTTTGTTTGACTCTGAACTGGAAATATAGTGTAAAATCTCGCTATTGGATGGCGAGAAAAATGCATGCGTATACTGCGGTCCGAGGACACACAATAATAGCATACACAGAGATACTATATTTCTAAAAGACTTTTGCATAGCAGATACAAAACTATATGTATGCAACTATACAAACAAGTGTGTAACTATAAAATTTTGTTAACAGGCCTTGTGTATTTAAAATTATTTTAAATGTGTTTTTTGTTTATGGTTTTGTATATCAGTGTTTTAAGTGCTTTTTTTGTTTTAAAAATGATTTGAGTTAGTACTGATGATTTCTTTGGAATTCGTTTTAAATCAGGATGTAAGGCTAGGAATATAATGGTAGCCAAGGTTAAAAACCGTTATAATCCCTTAAACCATTCCTGAAACTTGTCGCCTAAAAGGAATACTGGTTTAGTGTTGTTTCCAAGAGCGTTAACTAAACTCATAATCCATAAAATAAAGGCAAAAAATCCGATAACCACACCAATTACGGGAATAAAAGCGAGAAGCCCTAAAAGGCCGATGCCTAATACCTGACGGATGTAAAACGAGGCAAATTCTGTTTTGTTCTGGCCATTTAAAACAAAAGCTATAATCCAGCCAATTATAGTTAAATGGGCAATAATAGCTACATTTTTACCATCGTTAAGTATGCCTTTAGCATCTTCCGCAAAGTCGTTTGCCGCTTTTTTACCTTCACTGGCAAATTCATTGGCTTTTTCTTTTGCTTCTTCGTAAGTCTTTTTAGCTTCTTCAGAAAATTCGTGGCTTTTCTTTTTGGTTTCTTCCGAAAACTCATCGAATTTCTTCTTCGATTCGTCTGAGAAGGAATTTGCTTCCTTTTTCAGGTGTTCAATATCTTCTTTTATTTCATCTTTAACCTCAGACATTTTTTTCTTGGCTTCATCAATAGCGTCTTTGGTGTCGTCTGACAGGTTATCTGCGTCTTTATTTATGCTTTCGGCAGCATCGGAAACTGCTTTCTTAGCATCATCTATTTTGTCGTTTAGATTTTCTCCTAAGTTTTCTTTATTATCACTCATAACACTTTTGTTTTTAGTGGGTTGTAGTGTAAATAAAGGTAGTAAAAAATTAAATTGAATTATAAAAAAGCACTATCTATTGGTTCCCAGAGTTCAATTTTATTGCCTTCAGGATCCAGAATCCAGCCAAATTTACCGTATTCGTATTCTTCGATGTCTCCGACAACTGTTACGCCTTCGGCTTTTAAAGTTTTTAAAAGCTCTGTAAGATTCTCTACTCTGAAATTCATCATGAAAGGTTTGTCGCTGGGATTGAAATATGTGGTGTCTTTTGCGAATGGTGACCATTGGGTGCTGCAATCCTTACCATGCTTGTCCTTCCACCAAAAGGTGCAACCGTAATCGTCTACCGGTAAGCCTAAGTGTTTGCCGTACCATTGTTTTATGGCATCTGGATTTTCTGTTTTAAAAAAGAAGCCTCCAAGGCCTGTTACACGTTTTTTCATAGTGGTTATTTTTTAATAGCGTTTTCGTAGGTTTCAATCCATTGTTCCGGCGTTATCCGGGAGGTTAAGTCAGCGATTAATTCAAAAGGAATGTCTTCTGGTTTTTTAAAACGAATACAGCTTTTCCCCATATCCAGCTTTCTTTTGCTGTATTTTGGATATTCTGAAGTAAACCAGTCCAGTAAATTCTTATCGGCATAAATACCACTGTGATACAGCGCGATAAAATTTTTCTGAGAGGCAATGTTAATAAAAGGAAGGGGAAGCTCTGGATTGCAATGATACCCATCGGGGTATAGTGCATGTGGTACGACATAGCCTATCATGCCATAGCTTATAGTTTCCTGAAATCCGTCTGGCAGATGTTGTAAAATAACCTGTCGTAATTTGGACATTGGGGCTTTTCGGTCTTCAGGAAGCAGGGCAATGTATTCGTCGGGTGTATTGGCGTCGTAAGTCATGAGGTTAATATTAACCTCTTAAAGTTAATTAAATTTTGCTTTAATTTTATCGACTATTGTCTGTGCCAGTTTAATATTACTTTCAATGGTCCAGCCTGCTACATGTGGTGTAAGCAACACATTTTCCGCCTGAATTAAATACTCAAAGGCTTCGGGCATAGTATTGCTTGTGAATAAATTCTCAAAAGACGATTTCTCATATTCCAGTACGTCTAATCCAGCTCCCAGAATTTGTTTGGACTTAAGTGCTGCTACCAGATCTGAAGTTACTACACTTTTCCCCCTGGCGGTATTTAAAAACCAGAATGGTTTTTTGAAGCCTTTAATAAAATTGCCATCTATCATATTTAACGTTAGCGGAGTTTGTGGTGTATGCAGGCTGACTATTTCTACACGTTTTTGAAATTCTTCGAGAGTGACCTGAGTGGCATTTTTATCGCCAACTTCGGGTTTAATGTCATAACACAGAACCTCTACATCGAAACCGAGGAGCTTCTTAGCGAAGGCTTTTCCCATGTTTCCATAACCAATAATACCTACCGTTTTACCATCCAGTTCCAGTCCGCGATTGGCTTCTCTCAACCATTTACCTTCCCGGACTTCGCGATCGGCTTTGTTTAATTTGTTGAACAAAGAAAGCAGCATCCCTAAGGTGTGTTCGCCAACGGCATTGCGGTTGCCTTCCGGTGCCGAGATAAGGTAAATGCCTTTAGATTGGGCATACGCGCAGTCTATATTCTCTAAACCGGCACCAACGCGTCCTATAAATTTTAAACGTGTTGCGGCATCCAGAAATGTTTTGTCTATAGTGAATCGGCTGCGGATAATAATACCGTCATATTCGTTTATCTTAGATTCAATTTCTGACTTGGTTGACGTAAAATCGTCATGATTTATATGACCTAAAGCTGTTAATTGTTCTTTTAAAAGGGGGTGGTTGCTATCCAGGTGAAGAATATTCATGATAATAAATTAGACTTCAAATTTACGAACTTTAAATATAAACCAGTTGAGAATAATTAAAGCAAGTTGAGTTTTAAAAGGGGATAAAGAAGCAAACAGGTTTATATTAAAACCCAAGAATTAATTTTGCTATTAAAAAATAGATTAAAATTCCGAATACGTCGTTACTCGTGGTAATAAATGGTCCGGTAGCAACTGCCGGATCCACGCCGCGATTGTCTAAAAATATAGGAATAAAAGTCCCTATTAACGCGGCCATAACAATTACAGAAATCAGTGCAATGCAAATGGTAGCGGATACCAGATAAGAGGTTTCGAAAATGAAGTGGCTTATTATTAATACTATGGCGGCAATGGCAACCCCATTAACCAGGCCAAGTATAAATTCTTTAAAAAGGCGTTTTAAAATTTCACCTTTAATAGTATCGTTTGCCAGACCCTGTACTACAATGGCCGAGGATTGTACTCCAACATTTCCAGCCGTGGCCTGTACCAGAGGAATAAAAATGAGTAGTTTCGGGAATTCAGTCATAGCATAACTGAATCCGTTTATAATACTTGCAGCGCCTAAACCGCCAAACATACCAATAAGTAGCCAAGGCAAACGTGCTTTTGTAAGTTTCCAGATGCTGTCGTCTGCTTCTACATCTCGTGTAATACCCGCAGCCAACTGGTAATCTTTTTCGGCCTCTTCTCGAATAACATCTACAATATCGTCGATAGTAATGCGTCCGAGTAGCGTTTTGTTTTTATCTACAACAGGTATAGCTTCCAGGTCGTATTTCTGCATGACTTTTGCTACCTCTTCGACGTCTTCATCTACATAAACAAAATCTACTTTAGGAATGTATACATTTGAGATGTGTGCTCTTGGCGAAGCGATAAGTAGGTCTTTTAACGAAAGTCGGCCTATAAGCTTTTCATTCTCATCGACCACATAAATCGAATGTACACGAGTAACATTTTCGGCCTGGGCACGCATTTCCTTAACACATTCGGTAACCTTCCAGTTTTCGTAAACCTTAACCAACTCTTTCGCCATAAGTCCACCAGCAACGTGGTCGTCGTAGCGTAACAGATCTTTAATGTCGCGAGCGTGTTCGTGGTCTTCAATCTGGGCGATTACATGTTGCTGTCTATCCTGTGGAAGTTCAGAAATAATATCGGCGGCGTCATCGGTATCTAATTCTTCAATTTCTTCGGCAATTTCTTTGGCCGAAAGGGTAGAGAGGATTTTTTCCCGGGTATCCTCATCCAGCTCCATCAGAACTTCTGCCGTTTTTTCACTATCCAGTAATTTTATTACGTAAATAGCGTGCTCAACGTCCGTTTCTTCTAAAATCTCGGCAATATCAGCATGGTGAAAATCGTTTAGTAACAGTAGGATGTTTTCATCATCTTTTGCTTCTACTAAACGTTCCACGTTTTCGATAAGCTCATCGCTTATTTTAAACTGAATATTGTCGTCGATTTCTTCCACTAATTTTGTGTTTTTAGGTCGTTGTCAATTCTTTTAGTTAAGCTTATAAACTGGTCAACAGAGAGTTGTTCCGGGCGTTGGCCAAAGATACTATCTTCTCTTAAATTATCACTTAAATTGAATGTTTTTAAACTGTTTCTAAGTGTTTTCCGGCGTTGCTGAAAGGCCGTTTTTACGATTTTAAATAATAAGGCTTCGTCGCAATCCAGTTTGTAATTTGTTTTACGGGTTAATCGCAACACTCCCGAATCTACTTTAGGCGGCGGATTAAAAACACTTGGCGGTACAGTAAACAAATATTCGGCATCGTAAAAGGCCTGAGTTAATACCGATAAAATACCGTAGGTTTTGCTACCTTCTTTTTCGCAGATGCGTTCGGCAACTTCTTTTTGAAACATCCCCGAAAATTCAGGAATCTGATCTCTTAATTCCAGAGTTTTAAAGACAATCTGGGATGAGATATTATAGGGGTAGTTACCGATTATAGCAAAAGGTTCGTTGTGAAACACCTCGTTTATGTCGTATTTTAAAAAATCCTTTTCAATAACACGATCGGCTAAATTCAGGTAATTTGCTTTCAAATATTCAACCGATTCCGTGTCGATTTCTATAACGTAGGTGGTTGTTTTTTTCTTTAGCAAATATTTGGTAAGCACGCCCATTCCCGGACCAATCTCCAGGACATTATTATATCCTTCCAGCGATAAGGTGTTTGCAATTTTTTCTGCAATATTCTCATCGGTAAGGAAGTGCTGTCCTAAATGTTTTTTAGCTTTTACCGTCATACCTTAGTGTTTTGTTGCTGTATACTCGTCTATAACTTCCAGTTCGGTTCTGAAAGACAATACGCGGTCTGCAAACTTTTTTAAAGTTTCTGCGCGCAGGCCTTCTGCATAATGTGCGTAATAGTTATCAAGATCTGCCTTGGATTTTGCTCTGTATTGTACCGAATAGGTGATACCTCCCATTTCTTCTTCTACAAGAACACGTGTAAGTTTGGCTTCGTAAAATAAACCGCAGGATAAAACTTGTGGAATATGTTCCTGTTTCATCCAGTCCAGCCATTGGTCGTGTATGCTTGAGTCTACATTAGACGTTACGTTGTAGATGTACATGTCTTTAAATTTTTTGCAAATAACAGTAACTCTTTGCCATCATCAAAAGGAATTACCGTTTTTTGGTAAGTTAAGCCTAATTTTTCAAGTAATTTAACTGAATTCCTATTAGTTGCTAATGCAATTGCTAAAATTTTGTCCAGATTAAATCTGGAGTGCGCTATGTTTAGAATGGCTGAGGCCGATTCGAATCCGTAACCAAAACCTTCATATTCGGGTAAAAATGCAAATCCAATATCTACACCATCCAGTTCAGGACGTTTTATGAGTCCGCAGCAGCCAATAGGTTTAAGGTTTTCAGATTTTAAAAGCACTTTGTAAAAACCAAAGCCATTGGTGGTATAACTTTTTATATGATTATTTAAAATATAGGCCTTGGCGTCAGCTTCCGATTTTATATTGCGGTCGCCAATAAATTTAAGCCAGTTTGGGGTATTTAAAAGTTCGATTACAAAGGCTGAATCATTTACAGTTAACTCCTCTAATTCTAAACGGTCTGTACTAACAATGTTCATGGTTACTGACTTATGGTGTCGCCGCGCAGACTTCTGTATTGTTTTCTCGCTTCTACAAAATAGATGCTGTCGGCAAAATTAAAAATGATATACTCGTAGAGTTGTTTTGCTTTTTCAGGTTGCCCTAAAACGTTATTATACAATTCTGCAAGCGCAAAATAAGCGTCGTCCGCTAAAAGGCTGTCCGGGAATCCGTTTATAATCTTATTATAATTATTTTCTGCCAGGTTGTATTCCTTTTTACTTTCGTAGAGCTTAGCCTGTTTGTATAGGGCGTTTGCTGCTATAGGTTCTGTAGCGTGGTCTTTTAACAGGGTGTTTAGCAGGGTAATAGATTCTGTGTTTTTATTCTGAAAAGCCAGAAAATCGGCTTTGGCATAAAGTTTTAAAGCGGTTTGTGTGGAGTCTTCATATTTGTTGTCTGAAATTAGAAGCTTTAAATCCAAGGCATCGTTGGCAATTAATTGTGATGTTGATGATTTTAAAATATTTAGCTGAGATTCTGCCCATTTAAAATCGCCTTTAAAATAACTGGTTCTGGCTACACGGTATCGGGCTTCCTGAGATATGGTACTGTTTTTTAACTGTTGTTGTATTTGCGAGTAATAAATCAGGGCCTCGTTAAATTTTTCCTGTAATACCAGAATATCGGCAAGTTCCAGTTTAACATCGGCAATCTGGTTTTGTGCCAGATTTAGTTTAAGCGTTTGTTTTAACAGGTTTTCTGCCTCTGTTGGCGTGTTAAGGTAGAAGGCTAAAAAATGTGCATATGCAATTTGTAAACCGAGGGTTTGTGTTTGATAGCCAAAGGTTTCAAATAATTTTAAATACTCCGATTTAATACCGTTATACGCTTTTGGATTTTCGATTTCAGTTTTAAGTTCTAAAAGACTGTAATGCGCCTGAAGCAGGGTTTCTGTGTCCTGAGCCGTTTTAATCACGTAATCGTATATTGTTAAGGCAATATCTGTATCTTCATCGGTTCTGGCTATTTCGGCTAGTTGAATTATGCGGTCCAGGCTTTCGGGCGCTCTGTTATAAATCGCTTTTTCCTGCATAAAGGCCTTGTTAAAATCTTTTTGCTGAATAAAGAGCCAGCTTAACAGGTCGTTCCATATTAATTCCGGATTTTCCTGAATTTTAGTTAGCAAAATTTTGCGCAACTTACTATTGTTTTCGCTAGTACCGTCTTCTGTTAGAAAGTCACTGAAAGCGCGTTTAATCTCGTCGATATACGTTGGGTTTTTTTCCAGAAAGTCTATATAGCTAACAAACATTTTTTCGACATTGCCCTGTTCCCCGTAGATTTGAGCAAGCTGCATATTAAAGTTGAGGTTTTCATTAATACTCATAGCTTTTTCGTACGAGCGAATGGCCCAGTCTAATAAGGAATGATTCTGAAAACTTCGGGCAACCGAAAATACATAATTAGGATTTTCGTCTATACTGGAAAATGCAATATTATAATTTTTCACGGCGTTTTCAGGCTGTTCCAATAGTTGATAATTGTAGCCAAGCTCGACGTAAAATCCGGGGTAATTTATTTTTTGTAATGTCTCCAACAATAAATCCTGAGCTTGCTGATATTGTTTTAATTGCTGGTGAGTTTCCACAAGGGCTGTGGTGTAACTAATATTTAACGGACTTCTGGAATGCAGTTTTTTATAAGACAGCAAGGCCTTTTCGAAGTCTCCGTTTTTAAAATATTCTTTGGCAATAATATCTTCCTGCGAGAAGACGCAGGTACTTAAAAGCAGGAAACAAAGGATTAGAAATCTCATAGTTTTACTTTCTTGTAAAGATAGGGAAGTGTGTTTTAAGAAATGAAAAATAAGGGCATAAAAAAATGCCTGAAAAACAGGCATTCCTACCAACCAAAATAAAAGTGCTATTAATCTACTGTCAATTTAAGTATGATTCAATTACTCGATTGGATTTTCTGTATGTATTATGGATAAGTCACCGAAATTTCATTATCGGCTCGACTTTTTATGATTTCGAAATCTGATGTTAATACTTTGCTCGCTAAAATAATAAGCACTACCATCAAAATAAGTCTAATAAGATTTTTCATAATCGTAGGTCATTAATTTGGTTCTACGAAATACGAAAGAATTATTTAAAATACAAAATTTTGTAAGGCTTATTCGTTAAACAACGCTTATTTTTATCGCTTGGTCGAAATATTTACGGTTTTATTCGAAAAAAATGTAAGTAAAAATTCAAGTTTTATTTTAATTAATCAATAATTGAAAATCCGGTATACGGTACTAATACCTCTGGAATTTCGATACCGTTTTCGGTTTGGTAATTTTCTAAGATTCCTGCTAGAACCCTAGGTAAAGCCAACGAGCTTCCGTTTAGCGTATGCGCCAGCTCGTTTTTACCATCTTTATTTTTAAATCTTAATTTTAAACGATTGGCCTGGAAGGTTTCAAAATTAGATACGGATGAAATTTCTAACCAACGGTCCTGAGCAGTAGAAAACACCTCGAAATCGAAAGTAAGAGCAGAAGTAAATCCAAGGTCACCGCCACATAATCTTAAAATACGGTAAGGCAATTTAAGTTCATCTAAAATAGATTTTACATGGTCTACCATGCCATCCAGAGCTTTATATGAATTTTCCGGGTGCTCTACACGTAGAATTTCAACTTTGTCAAACTGGTGTAAACGGTTTAGTCCTCTAACGTGAGCACCGTAACTTCCTGCCTCGCGTCTAAAACATGGTGTATAACCCGTAATGCCTATAGGCAGGTCGCTTTCGTTTAAAACTACATCCCGGAATATATTGGTTCCTGGTACTTCTGCAGTAGGAATCAGATACAGATTATCGGCAGTAACATGGTACATCTGACCTTCTTTATCCGGTAATTGCCCGGTTCCAAACCCTGAGGCTTCGTTAATTAAATGCGGCAACTGGTATTCGCTATAACCTGCTTCTGTATTTTTATCTAAAAAATAGGCAATTAATGCACGTTGTAAACGGGCACCTTTACCTTTGTATACAGGAAATCCGGCTCCGGTTATTTTGTTACCAAGCTCGAAATCTATAATGTCGTATTTTTTAGCAAGTTCCCAATGCGGTAAAGCGCCTTCGAAAAGCGTTGGAATATCTCCCTTTCTGAATACTTCTTCATTATCGTCTTCTGAGTTTCCTGCAGGTACGGTTTCGTTTGGTACATTTGGAATTTTGTAAAGTAACTCCGTTAAAGCATCACTGGTGCTGTTTAAAGCATCGTTTAATTCTTTAGAACGCTCCTTTAAATTTCCGCTTTTCTCCTTTAAAATATTGGCTTTTTGGGCTTCACCACTTTTGTACAAGTTCCCGATTTCTTTCGATAAAGTGTTGGCTTCGGCTAAGGTGTTGTCTAATTCGGCCTGAGTACTTCTTCTGGTTTCGTCCAGTTCTAAAACTTTAGAAATCATTTCTGCAGCATCAATATTACGTTTTGCTAAACTTGCAATTACGTGGTCTTTATTGTCTCGTATAAAAGGTACTTGTAACATTCGTTTTAATTTTGGCGTTTCTTGTTTTGTAAAACAAGACCAGACTTTCCGCTGTATCTTTTTGCTTTTTATAAAAACAAAAAGGATGCCGCTGCAATCCTTAACGCAGGGTGAAACTTAAATAAGGAGCAAAAGTAATAAGTTTTTAGGTCGAAAGAAATAAAATAAAGCCCTATTTTATGCTCTAATCTGTCGATTGATTAAATTCTAATTCGTCTTGTTTCTAAGACGTTTTAGAGTTTATGTTATGTAAATGTTTAATGTAATTGAGCGATTGTTTTTCGTCTAACTGCAACTGGTGTTTTAAAGCCTCTACCGAATCGAATTTTTTTTCATCTCTTAAGCGG
This sequence comes from Formosa sp. S-31, assembly GCF_051172795.1. Lineage (NCBI taxonomy): Bacteria > Pseudomonadati > Bacteroidota > Flavobacteriia > Flavobacteriales > Flavobacteriaceae > Formosa > Formosa sp. S-31. The sequence goes on along the minus strand of NZ_JAENDK010000008.1, from coordinate 553,563 downwards.
TGAAGGATTTCAATCTTTAAGGCCGCATTGTAAAGATTATCATTAAAATCGAAGAAATGAATTTCAATATGTTGTTTCGATGAGTCAGAAATGGTCGGGTTTGTCCCGATATTCATCATGCCGTAAACGGTTTTATCTTCAATTTCTGATTTTACAATGTATACGCCTTGTTTAGGGATAAGTTTATACGATTCTTCGATATGCAGATTGGCGGTAGGGTATTCCAGTTGTTTACCCAGTTTTTTACCTGAAATTACAGTGCCGTTTAAGCAATAGGCATAACCCAGATACGTGTTGGCTTTTTCTATATCACCGGCGTCTAAGGCCTTCCTTATTTTTGTTGAACTAACAGCAACTTCGTTAACGTCTTCTGCAGAAATTTCCTCGACCTCAAAACCGAATTCCAAACCAAATTGCCTTAAGTCGTCTATGTTCGCCGACCGGTTTCTTCCAAAGTGGTGGTCGTAACCAATAATTACTTTTTTTGCGTGTAACTGGTCTACCAAAAGAGATTTTACAAATTCTTCAGCGCTAAGTCTGGAAAATTCTTTGGTAAATTCCTGAACACATAAATAATCAACTCCAGACTGTTCTAAAATTGTACTGCGTTCGGAAATGGTATTAATTAATTTTATGTTGGCATCGTTTTGAAGCACCATTCTTGGGTGTGGAAAAAATGTAAGTACTACCGATTTTAAATTGGTGTCTTTGGCTGTATTTACCAATCGTTTTAATATTTTTTGATGTCCAAGGTGTACGCCATCAAAAGTCCCTATGGTAACAACGGTAGATATTTTGGAGTCTAGATTTTTTAAATTTCTGACTTTTTCCATTTAATTTATGCGAATAGTTAAGTTATATTTCAAAAAGTTTAAATTTGCCGCAAGTGCTAACTTTTAGAAGATTATGGTTTGCAGGCAAAATTACATTAGTTTTTGCAACCACCCTATTTTATTTTTTTAAAGTGCAGTTAAATAGTGAAAATAAAACAACCAATGACAAACAACTTTAAACTTGTGTTTTTGGTTTTGATACTTATGGGATCGTCCATATGTCAAAGCTTAACTGCACAAAATTCCTATTGGACCAAAGGTTCTGAAGCAGGATTAAAATCGGAACGAAACAATAGGAAGGTTCACCCTGAAAGCTATCAGATATTTAATTTGAACTTAAAAGTTTTTAAAGATATTTTAAATGCAGTACCGCTGTCTTCTGCTAAAGGTGCGCAAACGGGTACGGTTATCGAATTCCCTATGCCTGATGGAGCCTTTCAAAAGTTTTCGGTTACTGAAGCTCCAATCATGCAGCCTGAGCTGGCGGCTAAATTTCCGGAAATAAAAACCTATAAAGCTGTAGGTCTTGACGATAAAACGGCAACCATGCGTTTTAGTATAACGCCGTTTGGATTACACGTATTTTCGTTATCGGGAAAGCGTAGTTCTTTATTTATAGATCCATATACCACAGATGGACAAAATTATATGGTGTATGAGCGTTCGGCTATTAATGAAACACTTCAGGATTTTTCTTGTTTAACCGAGGAAAATATCGATTTATATAGTTTAAAACACGATGTGTCCGATGCTGCGGGATATGCGAACGATAAGGTGTTAAGAACTTATCGTCTGGCTTTATCATGTAACGCTAAGTACGGAGCTAAATTTGCTGGTCAGGGAACCGACGAAGAAAAAAAGGCACGCATACAGGCGCAAATGGCTGTTACTATTAACAGAGTCAATGAGATTTACGAACGGGATCTGGCCATTACGCTGGTGTTTATAAGTAGAAACGACGAGCTTATTTACTACGATGTTAATAACGATCCATGGGGATCAGAATTTAACCTTAAAACTCAGGAGGTAATATCTACTACTTTAAAGGATGAATCGCTTTACGATATTGGTCATAATTTTAATACCAGCGATGGCGGTAGTGCCGGTTGTATAGGTTGCGTGTGTACAGATGCCGTGGCTCCATATACCGGAAGTTTTTCGAAAGGACAAGGATATACAGGAACGCCAAACCCTGTAGGAGATGCGTTCGATATTGATTATGTAGCTCATGAAATGGGACATCAGTTTGGAGGGTATCATACTATGAATACCTGTTCGCGGTCAGGAAATGGTGCTACCGAGGTTGAACCGGCTTCAGGAAGTTCGATTATGGGCTACGCCGGAATTTGTGGAGAGACTAACAATGTACAGGAGAATTCCGATGCGCATTTTAATTATGTGAATATAAGAGATATTACAAATAATATTCAGCCAGATGGTAAAAGCTCCTGTGGGGCGCAAACTGCTTTAGAGAATGTAGCGCCGGTAGCTAATGCGGGTAGTGATTACGTTATACCCGTGTCTACACCGTTTGTATTAACTGGGACGGCAACTGATGTTAATGGGACAGCCACACTAACGTATAACTGGTCTCAAAATGATCCCGAAAAAGCACCGGCAGAAGGGGCGCCAAAATCGAACTGGGTTAACGGCCCTTTATACAGGTCGCATTTACCAACAGATTCTCCCAGTCGCTATATGCCTAGTTTAAGCGATGTAATAGCCGGAAATTTGACTCCAACCTGGGAGGTAACACCTTCTGTTGCCAGAACTTTAAATTTTGCTTTCACCGTGCGTGATAATGGTAGTGGATTTGCTTCAGGGATAGGGCAAACTCATGCCGATTTAATGACAGTAACCGTAGTAGATGGAACACCGTTTACAGTGGAGAGCCTGAATGAAAGCGATACCTGGTTTGTGAATACCAGCTATAAAGTTAGGTGGAATGTTGGGGAAACCAATCAGGCGCCAATCAATTGTGCAAAAGTAAATATTAAACTGTCTTTAGATGGCGGTTATACCTATCCGGTTTCTCTGGCCACTAATGTAGATAATAACGGAGAAGCTACTGTGTTAATTCCAGATAATCCAAGTACTACCTGTAGAATTATGGTTGAAGCGGCAGATAATATTTTCTACGATATTTCTAATGTAGATTTTGCTATCGCGCGTTCAGAACCTATGTTTTTATTAGGAGAATCAGATAGCAAGTCTACTTATGTTACCTGTCAGGATTCAGAGCATTTGGATGTTGAGCTGGATTATACTACTGTAAATGGTTTTACAGAAACCACCACTTTTTCCGTGGAAAATCTTCCAAAAGGTGTTGTTGCCAGTTTCAATCCGGAAACTTTAACAGCAAACGGAACTACTGTACTGAGGCTGTCTAATTTTTCCGAGGCAGCAATCGATGTGCACAGCCTTTCCGTCATAGGGACTTCTAATTCTGTAACCAAAAGCGCTGATGTTGCTTTTACCTTGAAATCAATTGTGGTTGAAGCTCCGGTACTGCTTTCACCAGCAGATGGTGTAAGTGAAGTAAATTTAGATGCAGAATTAACCTGGGAGTCTCCTGATTATGCCGAATTTTTCGAAATAGAGTTTTCAACTGTGGCTGATTTTAGTACCAATGTTAAAACGTATAAAACCACAATGCCAAAATTAACAGTAAACAACTTATCACCGGTAACCGACTATTACTGGCGTGTTAAGGCCGGGAATGAGTGTGCTGATTCTATGTTTTCTGAAATCTATAGTTTTACTACAACCTATTGTACCCGCTGTGAATCGAGAGGGGATACTGCATATGATTACCAGACTTCCACAACCCGTGTGGTGTTTAATACTATAGATAATGCTTCAGGAAAAACGGCTTACAGCGATTTTACAAATCTTTCAACCACTTTAAACCGCGGAGAGAGTTACGATTTAACAGTTCAGGCTAATACTTCTGGTAACTATGTAACACATACTACGGTTTGGATTGACTGGAATTACAATTGCAGTTTTGATGATGAAGGAGAAATGTATGATTTAGGAACGGCGGAAAATGTAGTAGATGGAATCACCTCAAATGCACCGTTTACTATTACCGTACCTGAAAATGCTGTGCTGACAGATAAAATGATTATGCGTGTCGGGACGAAATACAAAGAGGCAGCAAGTGCTTGTGAAATAGGTTTCGATGGAGAGGTAGAGGATTATGCAATCCAGGTTTTACCGACTTTAGATGTAAATGATCTTATGTTTGAAGAGTTTAAAGTATGGCCAAACCCGAATGCAGGAACCTTTAAGGTGTCGTTAACTTCAGATTCAGGGAATGTGATTAGTGTTGCGGTTTTTGATTTAAGTGGCCGACGTGTATTTTACAGATCTTATAGTGAAACAAATTCTTTTATGGAGACAATCAAACTAGGAGATGTCGCTTCCGGAATGTATCTTCTTGAAGTTAAGGATGGTCAACGAAGCGCTGTAAAGAAGATAGTTGTTGAGTAAGGTGTTTTTAAGGGAACGTCTTTTAAATAAAATAAAAGCCAGACTGAACTCGTGCAGTCTGGCTTTTCTATTTTAAAGTGAATAAACTTTAGTCTTTAACAAATGGTAGTGTTAACGATTGTTGCTCTTTTATAACTTTAATAAAATACATGCCGTTTCTAAATTCGCTGGTATTAATACTTAAGTCTGCTGTAGTATTAATTTGCTTTTGTATAATTAACTGGCCTAATATATTGTAAATGAAATACTGAGTTGGTAGCTCACTAAGATTGCTGACTTTTAGATTAAGATTGTTTTTTGCAGGGTTTGGGTATAAACTAATACCGTTTTTAAATGTTTTATCGTCGGTACTTAAAGTCTGGGTAGTAATGTTGATACGCTCCTCACTTTCAAATTCTCCTCCAGAATAAATAACAGTGCCATCTTCTGCGGTAAGTGTAAAATAACCTTCGCCGTTAGTGCAACACATGCCGTCTGCACCAGAATCGTTAATTACGAAAGTGTAACATTCATTTTGGTTTACTTGGAAGGATTTGTTTACTTTAAAGTTACCCCAGTAATTTCCTCCGCCCTGGTCTATAATGTTTCCATCGCTGTCTAAGAATTTCCAGGTCGTTTCTTTACCATTTTTATCGGTTTTTAATTTCATATTAATAACCGAGGTTGAGGTATAGGTACTGGTCATTTTGAATTCTTTAGATGCTTCATTATTACATGTTCTGTCATCTGTTTTTCCGTTAGGATTAGATGTTGAAACCACAAAATTGAAGGTGCCGCTCACGGTATTTATTCCGGGAAGATTTATTAACTCACTTTTTCCTGAGTCAATACTTCCTGTCCATTTATAATCAGATGAATTTGTATTTTCAATGCCTGAAGTAATCGTTAATTCTGTAAGTGGTAAAGTGCCATAGTTTGTAACTTTTACTGTTGCAATAACCTGTGTTCCACATTCCGGGATAGAAATTTCTGCCAGCTCTATGCTAGGGTCATTTTCAACGGGATCTGGGGCTTCATCTTTGTTAGATGTAACTAGGCTAACCCGTCTTGGAGAATTCGCTAATACAGCCAGAATACGTTCTTTCTGTCCCTGTGTGAAAATATTCATACAAGCGTCATTGGTGTAGTCCATGTAATTTTCGACCATGTCGTAAACAGGTTCAGTTTCTCCTTCTTCATTACAGGTATCAATGGCAGGGCAGCCGGTATTAGACTGCGAAGATAACGGGGTGTCTGCCACGTAATCGTCTAGCGAGCAACCACCGTCTCCCCAGATGTGGCGTAAGCCCAGGAAGTGACCTACTTCGTGTGTCATAGTTCTGCCCAGATTGTACGGAGCACTTAAATTAAAAGTGCCGTCATCGAAAGCAATACTTCCAAACGAATTGTAACGGCATACTACACCGTCTGAATTTGCAGCGCCCCCGTTAACTGGCATTCCATCTAAACCAGAGGCCGAAGGGAACTGGGCATAGCCTAATAAATCTGTTCGTGTAAGCACAACAGACCACATGTTTAAATAGTGTTCAGGATCCCATATTGTAGCCGGTTTTAATATGTCGTCAATATCTTCTTCGCTCCAGGTGGCACGTTGCATATTTACCCTGTCGATACCGTTTGTTGGGCATCTGTCCGGGGTTTGTTTGGCAAGAACAAATTCTATACCAATATCGGCACCTACAGGATTGTCGTTATAACCTGGTGTATCCATCATCTTTCTAAAGTCCTGGTTTAGTACTGTAATCTGAGATTCAATCTGGCTGTCTGTAATGTTTTCCATTTTGCCATAAGAATCGCCATCGTGAATCACGTGCACTACTACGGGAATCTGGATGATGCTGTTATCTGTGCGTCCTAAGGAGCGTTCGGCTTTGAGTTTAGTTATTTTAGGTGATAGCCAGCTTTCAAATTGAGTGTCGTCTAAACGCGACGGATGTTTTGATTGTAATCGTATTTCTGCATTTATAAATCCACATTGTTCCCCTTCGGCAGGTGTTAGCGTGTTATCTTGTGCATAACCCACCAACGAAACTAAAGAAGCACAACGTGAAAATTTTAAAGGTTGAAAATTTCATGTTTATTTAGTGTGTTAGAGTTTGATTGGCGGCAAATATATCTGATTTAGGAGTGAACCAATAAGAAATAGGCTGTTTAAATTCTGAAAAATGAAATTATTAGTTTTTTAGGTATTTTATTATTAATTATTTTCCGTTAAAGGTGTTCATTGTATTATTTACACCTGCAGTACCAAAGGATTTAACAAGTTCTATAGCTTTGTCCAGACGTTCCGGAAGCGCTAGGTTTTCCTCGGTAGTCCATTCGCCGAGTACATAGTCTATTTGTCGGCCTTTACTAAAAGTGTCGCTAATACCAAATCGGAATCGGTTGTATTTTGTAGTCTGTAATTTGTCCTGTATGTCTTTTAAACCGTTGTGACCGCCATCGCTGCCCTTGGTTTTTAAGCGAATGCTCCCGAAAGGGAGGTTAAGATCGTCCGTAATTACTAAAAGGTTTTCTAAAGGTATTTTTTCCTTAGTCAACCAGTATTGAATAGCTTTTCCGCTTAAATTCATATAGGTGCTTGGCTTGAGTAGAATAAACGTTCGGCCTTTAAATTTATAGGTTGCCAGATCTCCAAGTTTGTCAGTTTCAAACTTAAGCTCCTCTTTAGCTGCTAAATGGTCTAGTATTTTAAAGCCAATATTATGGCGGGTTTCGGTGTATTTATCGCCTATATTTCCCAGGCCTGCTATTAGGAATTTTTTCATGATTGTAAGGGATATACGGTTTTGTATTGCTGGTAAAAATAAAAAAGCATCCTGAAAATTACAGGATGCTCTTAACTATTATTTAGACTACGAATGGATTATTCTGCAGCTGCTTCTGCATCATCTTCATCATCGTCTGTATCTGCTACAGAGTTTCTTGAACGTCTTACCTGACATACTACAGTGTTGTCTGGGTGCATAAATTTGTATGCATCGTTTTCAAGAGTCGTGATGTATAATTTACCACCAATTCTTAAAGGCGTAATATCTGCTTCGATAAAATCTGGTAAGTTAGCTGGTAAAGCTTTAACTCTTAAGCTACGCTTGTTTTTACGTAACACACCACCATTTCTTACACCACGAGAGTTACCTACGTAAGATACAGGGATATCCATAGTAATTTCTTTATCGTCGAATAACTGATAGAAATCGATATGTAAGATTTTATCTGTTACCGGGTGAAATTGGATGTCCTGCATTACTGCATTGTAAGTTTCACCATTTTCTAAAGCAATCACAACTGTATGCGCATTAGGCGTGTATACAAGTTTTGAGAAAGCCAATTCTTCTGCAGAGAAATGTACTGGCTTATCTCCTCCGTATAATACGCAAGGAACCTGACCAGCATTACGTAAGGCTTTAGTTACCTTTTTGCCCACGCTTTCTCTTTGAGATCCGTTGATTGTAATTGATTTCATGTTTATTTATATTAATTATTAAATTACATTAAAAATTTAGAGCTGATAGATTTGTTGTAGTGTACATTTTGCATTACACCGGCAAATAATTCAGCACAGGTAAGTACTCTTACTTTTTTGCTTTCTTGTTTTAAAGGAATAGAATCTGTAACGATTAACTCTTCAAGTTTTGAATTTTCAAGTCTTTCGTAAGCGTTTCCTGATAGTATGGCGTGTGTACAAATAGCTCTTACACTAACGGCACCACGTTCCATCATAAGGTCGGCTGCTTTGGTTAAAGTGCCTGCCGTATCTACCATATCGTCTACTAGTACCACGTTTTTACCTGTAACATCACCAATCAATTCCATATAAGAAATAACATTGGCTTTTGCACGTTGTTTGTAACATATAACGACATCGCTTTCCAATGCTTTAGAGTAGGCGTAAGCTCTTTTAGAACCACCCATATCCGGAGAGGCAATGGTTAGGTTGTCCAGGTTTAACGACTTTAAGTACGGTAAAAAGATGGTTGAAGCAAAAAGGTGATCTACTGGTTTTTCGAAAAAACCCTGAATTTGATCGGCGTGTAAATCCATAGTAATAATACGCGTAGCTCCGGCTGTTTCCAGCATTTTCGCTACTAATTTAGCAGCTATAGGTACACGTGGCTTATCTTTACGGTCTTGTCTTGCCCAGCCAAAGTAAGGTAAAACTGCAGTAATGTGTCTTGCCGATGCACGTTTTGCGGCATCAATCATTAACAACATTTCCATTAAGTTTTCAGGTCCCGGGTGGGTAGATCCTATAATGAAAATACGAGTACCACGAATAGACTCTTCGTAAGAAGGCTGAAATTCGCCGTCGCTATAAGTAGAGGTAATTACATTTCCTATGTGGGTCCCATAGGCAGCAGCAATTTTTTCTGCTAAAGCTCTACTTTGTTTACAGGTAAAAATTTTAGCCTCTGTATATACATTACGCATGGTAACTTGTTGTTTTTAAGTGTGAAACACTACTGGTTTTTAAATTGGGTGCAAATTTAGGGATTTATTTTAACTTGAAAAGAATAATGTGTTGTAATTTTTAGGAAGTTTTAAAAAAAATCGACTATTTTTGCAGCCTACTAAACGGAAATTTAGTTTCTGCTCAAGTGCCTGCCTGCGCTAGGCAGGGCGGAATTGGTAGACCTGTCTGCCGACAGGCAGGCGCGCAGGACTTTGAAATAAGTATTAAATTTGTATTATGTTTATGCCATATCAAGTAAGTTGCATAATTACATTTATGTGGGTTTAACACAAAATGTTGAAATACGTATACAAAGACATAATGACGGTAGAGAAAGAACTACAAGATTTTATAAGCCTTTTGAATTAATTTATTCTGAAGTTTGTGAAACACGACCGGAAGCAAGACTTAGAGAAAAGTATTGGAAGTCTGGTATAGGAAAGGAGAAATTACGAAAATTACGTGATTCTCTTAAATAAGCTCAAGTGGCGGAATTGGTAGACGCGCTGGATTCAAAATCCAGTTTCTTCGGAAGTGTGGGTTCGATTCCCACCTTGAGTACATTTAAAGCCTGTTAATCGTTTGATTTTCAGGCTTTTTTATTTAAATCAGTCACAAGAGAGTAACAAAAATTGAATATTTTTTTGATAAAAAGAACCAATAAAGGGAAATAGATTTTTCCTTTATTATCCTATAATTATTCTTGAAAATATTTTATTTAAAACAGACAAATGTAAGTTTTTTACTACTTTTTTATGAATTTTAAATTGAATTGTACTTAATAAATTGATTTAAGTGGTAACACAAACAGAGCCATATTACACTTTAATTTCGTTTTTCTTTAAGAGGTCTATAAGCTCTTTTTTGTTGTAGTATCTTCGTTGGCCTATGCCATAACATTTTACTTTGCCTTTATTAGTCCAATGCCAAAGGGTTGAGCTGTCAATTTTTAGAAAATCAGTAGTTTCTTGCCTGGTTAGGTAAACATCGCTTTCATTGATTTTTAATTCTTCTAGGTAAATTTTTATTTTATCCATTAATCTGTCGGCTACTTTATCGGCTAATTCGTTAACGGTTACTTCTGTGATTTCGATGGTTTTTGTTTTCATGTTATTCAAGTTTTCTTATAATTAAAATGGATTACAACAACTTTAAGCCTTGTATTATTCGGTGATTTATCTCCAATGAATTTTACTATCTTGGTTGTAATTGATATGGTTTCTAACCATTGTAAATCTAATTCTTTACTAATAATATGTGTAACCTATCTAAGAATCTAAAACTGTGTAGCTGCGAGACCGATATAGAAAAACTAAAACACTATTGGGTAGTGCATCGTAAAAAAACTAAAAGTGAGTTTAATGAAATTATTATAGGGCAGGCTGATTTTCCGGTGTTTTTGGAAAAAGAGATAGAAATACACAATGAAACTTTACTACTCCATTTGTCTTGGTTTCACAAAGAGCAGGAATCAGGAAAAATTAAAAATGCTTTTTAAACATGTAATTTAATTCTCGTTTCTATTAAGTAAATTGAAAAGGCATTGCGATTTAATAATACTAAAAATTAGAAACCATGGAGAATTCACAAACAATTTTATTATACAACATCACTCCTGAAGAGTTGAAGGATATGATCGTTAAAGATTTAAAGGAAGAACTTAAAGCGGTTCTTTTGGATACTAAAAAGCAGGAATATTATTCTATTGAAGAAGTAGCAGAACAATTGAAGTGTTCTAAATTAACAGTTCATAATTATATTAAAAAAGGGTTTCTGTCAGCTTTTAAACTAGGAAGAAGAAATTATGTTAAAAGAGTTGATCTAGATAAGGCGTTAATAGAGGTGAAATCACTCAGGTATAAGAGGTAAGTGATCAAGGAGGTGTTAATTGATAAATAATAGTTCATTCCTGGGGAAAACCATAATGTAAAACCGAGATATATTTTTATTTTTAACACTTCAAAATCTAGATAAAGTCTTCACTGTGTCTAAATCTAGATAAAACGCATAAACTCAAAAAATGACAAGCATAGCACAAAGAGCTGAATTACAAAATCAAATATGGAAAATTGCCAACGATGTACGTGGCTCTGTAGATGGATGGGATTTTAAACAATTCGTATTAGGGACACTGTTCTACCGTTTCATCAGCGAAAATTTCACAAATTATATAGAGGGTGGCGATGATAGCGTTAATTATCCCAACTTTCCTGATGATGCCATATCTTCCGAAATAAAGGAGGATGCCATAAAAACAAAAGGCTATTTCATTTATCCAAGCCAGTTGTTTGTTAATGTGGTTAAAAACGCAAACACCAATCCTAATTTAAATACAGATTTAGCAGCTATATTTTCTGCTATCGAAAGCTCCGCTATAGGCTACCCTTCGGAAGAGGATATTAAAGGCTTGTTTGCAGATTTTGATACGACGAGTAACCGCCTAGGGAATACCGTACCGCTTAAAAACGACCGATTAACGAAAGTTCTAAAAGGTGTTAAAGGTTTAAATTTTGGAAACTTTGAAGACAATCAAATAGATCTTTTTGGAGATGCTTATGAGTTTCTAATCTCCAATTATGCCGCCAATGCAGGGAAGTCTGGTGGTGAATTTTTCACCCCTCAAAATGTGTCCAAGCTTATTGCACAATTAGCGATGCATGGGCAAACAACAGTGAATAAAATTTACGATCCCGCTGCGGGCTCGGGTTCTTTGTTGTTACAGGCTAAAAAACATTTTGACAGCCATATTATTCAGGAAGGTTTCTACGGGCAAGAAATTAACCATACTACCTACAACTTAGCACGTATGAACATGTTTTTACATAATATCAACTACGATAAGTTTCATATGGTGCATGGCGATACCTTAATACACCCAGAGTTAGGTGACGAAAAACCGTTTGATGCCATAGTGTCTAATCCGCCATACTCAATTAACTGGATTGGTAATGACGATCCAACCCTTATTAACGACGACCGTTTTGCGCCAGCAGGTGTATTAGCTCCTAAATCAAAAGCAGATTTTGCTTTTGTGTTACATGCGTTAAGTTACCTATCAAGCAAAGGTAGAGCGGCTTTGGTGTGTTTCCCAGGTATTTTTTATCGTGGGGGTGCAGAACAAAAGATTAGAAAATATTTGGTAGATAACAACTTTGTAGAAACCGTCATCTCTTTAGCACCTAACCTGTTTTACGGTACATCCATAGCGGTAAACATTTTAGTTCTTTCAAAACATAAAACTGATACAAAAACGCAGTTTATTGATGCCAGTGGCGAAGACTACTTCAAAAAAGAAACCAACAACAATGTGATGACCGACACCCACATTGAAAAGGTGATGAAAATGTTCGATAGCAAAGGAGAGGTAGCTCACATAGCGACAACTATAGATAATACCAAGATTGCGGAAAACGATTATAATTTATCTGTAAGTTCATATATAGAAGCTGAAGATACCCGGGAGAAAATTGACATTTTAAAGCTTAATAACGAAATTACTACAACAGTAAAGAAAATAGACAAGTTACGTGCTGATATTGATAAAATTATAAAAGAAATTGAGGCATGAGTTATTTAGATAAATTGTTAGAGGGACATGAGGTTGAATGGAAAACTTTGGGTGAATATACGGATTATGAACAACCTACAAAATACCGTGTAAACTCTAAAGAATACAAAGATGAATATGAAACACCTGTTCTGACCGCAGGTAAAACATTTATTTTAGGATATACGGATGAAACTAATGGAATATATAAAGCATCTGAAAAACCTGTAATAATTTTCGATGATTTTACGACAGCCAATAAATGGGTTGATTTCGATTTTAAAGTAAAGTCTTCAGCAATGAAGATGATTACTTCAAAAGATGAGTCTTTTGCTTTACTGAAGTATATATATTATTGGTTAAATACCTTACCAAGTGGTTTAGTTGATGGTGACCATAAGCGACAATGGATTAGCAATTATAGTAATAAGGAAATCCCAATCCCATGCCCTGGCAACCCAAAAAAATCAATTGAAATCCAACAAAAAATAGTTGATATTCTAGATAAATTTACAGAGCTTACAGCAGAGCTTACAGCAGAGCTTACAGCTCGTAAACAACAGTATGCCTATTATAGGGAGCAATTGTTAAGTTTTGATGAGAATGAGGTGGAATGGAAAGCTTTGAGAGAAGTTGGGGAATATTCTAAAGACCGTATCAGTTTTGATAAACTTAATGAAGATAATTATGTTGGAGTTGATAATTTGTTGCAAAACAGAGAAGGCAAAACTATTTCAACAAAGGTTCCAACAAAAGGAAATTCAACAAAGTATATTGAAAATGATATTTTGATAGGAAACATTCGTCCTTATTTAAAGAAAATATGGTTTTCAGACCGAACTGGAGGTACTAACGGTGATGTATTGGTAATTCGACTAAATGAACACAATCTATCCCCTAGATATTTATTTCAAGTTTTGGCAGACGATAAATTCTTTGAATATAATATGCAACACTCAAAAGGCGCGAAGATGCCACGAGGAAATAAAAGTCAAATAATGGAATATAAAATCCCCATTCCACCAATAGAAGAACAAGAACGAATCGTTTCCATCTTAGATAAATTTGATGTGCTTACGTCGTCTATAAGCGAAGGTTTACCAAAAGAAATAGAGTTAAGGCAAAAACAGTATGAGTATTACCGTGAACAATTACTAACATTTCCTAAAGCATAAAACTAACCAAATAACATGAGTCAATCATTAACTGAAATTGCAAGAGGATTATTAGCATCATCAAAGAAGGAAGGAAAAAAACAAGCTAAGATTCAATTAATTTATGCCTTCAATGGCACAGGAAAAACGCGTCTTTCTCGTGAGTTTAAAGAGTTAATAGCACCAAAAAATTCAGAGGAGGATGATGATGAACAAGAAGCTTCTGGTATTAAAATAATGTATTACAATGCCTTTACTGAAGATTTGTTTTATTGGGATAATGATTTACCTAACGATATAGAAAGGAAATTATTAGTCCATTCGAATGGTTTTACTAATTTGGCTCTCGAATTTTTAAAAGATGAAAATCAAGATGGTAATATTATAAGTAATTTTCAACATTACACAACTTCAAAAATAACTCCATCTTTTAATGATGACTTTTCTGAAATTACATTTGCTTACCAGGGTGGTGGTGATAATAGTGAATCAAATATAAAAATTTCTAAAGGAGAAGAAAGTAACTTTATCTGGTGTGTATTTTATAGTTTAATACAACATATTGTTCTGCTTTTAGGTGAAAAAGAGGATGAAAGGTCTTCAGATAAATTCAATGATTTAGAATATATTTTTATTGATGACCCTGTTAGTTCTTTAGATGATAATCATTTAATTGAGTTGGCAGTAGATTTGGCAACTTTAATTAAGAATGCAAAAGAAACCAATTTGAAGTTTATTATTTCAACTCATAATCCATTGTTTTATAACGTGTTGTTTAATGAATTGAATCGTGTAGGAAATACAAGAAGATATCGGTTTCAAAAATTAGATGATGGAACTTACATGTTAGAGGACTCAAAGGACTCACCTTTTTCCTACCATGTTTTTTTACTAAATGAACTTAAAAATGTTGTTAGTACACGCAATATATATAAATATCACTTTAACCTATTAAGAAATGTTTTAGAGAAAACTTCAACTTATTTGGGATATAATCATTGGGAAGACCTAATTGAGCTATATATATCTTCTGAGGAAATATCAATCGCTATTCGTCTTATTAATTTATACAGTCACAGTAAGTTTTCTGGAGATGAAATGTCCACTATCCAAGAAAGTGAAAAAGATATTTTTATAAAAGTTTTCAATCAGTTTTTACTTAAACATAGTTTCAAATTACAATTTACAGACAGTTCAGGTACTGAAACGGAAATAACACAATCAGAACATGCAACAGTATAAAACCATAGCAGAATCCAACAACTTTATTGTTTTAGATAGCTACAAAAAGTTTTCAGAACTTAACGAAACGCCGGCTAGCTATCAAACAGAGGCAGATTTAGAAAGAGAATTGGTTCAGGATTTAAAAAACCAAGGCTATGAATTTGTGCCACAAATCAACAATCAAGAACGTATGTTGGCTAATGTGCGTGTGCAATTGCAAGTACTTAACAACATGCAATTCACAGATAAGGAATGGCAGCGTTTTGTGGTGGAGTATTTAGATAAACCTAGTGATAGCCTTACAGATAAATCAAGAAAGATACACGATAATTACATTTACGATTTTGTGTTTGATGATGGACGTATTCAAAACATCTACTTAGTAGATAAGAAAAACATCACGCGCAATAAATTGCAGGTCATTTCGCAATTTGAACAAAAGGGGACTCATGCCAACCGTTACGATGTGACCATTTTGGTTAATGGTTTACCTCTGGTGCAAGTAGAATTAAAAAAAAGAGGGGTGGCAATTCGTGAAGCTTTCAATCAGGTACATCGCTACACTAAAGAAAGTTTCAATACAGACAATTCGCTGTTTAAATATTTACAGCTGTTCGTAATTTCAAATGGTACAGACAGTCGCTATTTTGCCAACACCGTACAACGTGATAAAAACAGCTTCGACTTTACCATGAACTGGGCAAAAGCGGACAATGCTTTGATAAAGGATTTAAAGGATTTTACCATTACATTTTTTGAAAGGCGTACCCTACTGAATGTACTTTTAAACTATTCGGTATTTGATGTAAGCGATACCCTTCTTGTAATGCGTCCGTATCAAATTGCCGCTACAGAACGAATGTTATGGAAAATAGAAAGCTCCTTTAATACTAAAAATTGGTCTGATACCGAAAGTGGCGGATACATTTGGCATACTACAGGATCGGGTAAAACCCTTACTAGCTTTAAAGCTGCAAGATTAGCAACGCAACTGGATTTTATTGATAAGGTGTTTTTTGTGGTAGACCGTAAAGATTTAGACTTTCAAACCATGAAAGAATACCAACGCTTCTCACCGGATAGTGTGAATGGTTCTGATAGTACGGCAGGATTAAAACGAAACATAGAAAAACAGGATAATAAGATTATTGTTACCACCATTCAAAAACTGAATAATCTTATGAAAAGTGAGAACGATTTGGATATCTATCAAAAACAGGTCGTTTTTATTTTTGATGAAGCACACCGCTCCCAATTTGGTGAAGCACAAAAGAACCTTAAAAAGAAATTCAAAAAATACTATCAGTTTGGGTTTACTGGAACACCTATTTTTCCCGAAAATGCCTTAGGTGCAGAAACTACGGCAAGTGTGTTTGGTCGTGAATTACATTCCTATGTCATCACCGATGCCATTAGAGACGAAAAGGTATTAAAGTTTAAAGTAGACTATAACGATGTTCGCCCACAGTTTAAAGGCATAGAAACAGAACAGGATTTAACGAAGTTAACCGCTGCAGAAAATAAAAAGGCATTACTCCATCCTGTGCGTATCAAAGAAATTTCGCAATACATCTTAAAGCATTACCGACAAAAAACACACAGAACTAAGGGAGGAAATAGTGGTTTTAATGCCATGTTTGCCGTTAGTAGTGTAGATGCCGCAAAATGTTATTATGAGGAATTAAATAGCCTGCAAAAAGAGAGTGATAAGCCATTAAGGATAGGGACTATATTTTCTTTTGCTGCTAATGAAGAGCAAAATGCCATAGGTGAAATTCCTGATGAAACCTTTGAGCCAACGGCAATGGATTTAAGTGCCAAAGAGTTTTTAACTCAGGCTATCAACGATTACAACTCAATGTTCAGAACCAGTTATGGTGTTGAAAGCAAAGAGTTTCAAAATTATTATAGAGACCTTGCAAAACGTGTTAAGAATAAGGAAATAGACTTACTAATTGTAGTAGGGATGTTTTTAACAGGTTTTGATGCGCCAACCCTCAACACATTATTTGTTGACAAAAACCTGCGTTATCACGGCTTAATGCAAGCCTTTTCACGTACCAATCGTATTTACGATGCTACTAAAACCTTTGGAAATATTGTAACCTTTAGAGATTTAGAACAAGCCACCATTGATGCAATAACCCTTTTTGGGGATAGCAGTACAAGAAATGTGGTGTTAGAGAAGAGTTACAAAGAATACTTAGAAGGGTTTACTGATATTGCAACGGGTAATGCTCGTCGCGGTTATATTGAAGTGGTTAATGAATTAAGAGAAAAATTCCCAGACCCAGATGCTATTGTAACAGAGAAGGACAAAAAAGAATTCTCAAAACTCTTTGGGGAATATTTACGAGTAGAAAATATACTCCAGAATTACGATGAGTTTGCCAACCTGAAAGCATTTCAGGAAATAGATATAAACGACCCGGGAGCTGTGGAAGCATTCAAGGAAACCTATTTTGTTTCAGATGAAGATATTACCGTAATGAAACAAATTGAATTACTCGCAGAACGCACCATCCAAGATTATCGCTCTACCTATAACGACATTCGTGATTGGTTGCGTCGAGAGCGAAAAGGCAAGGAAGCAGAAGAATCGGGTATCGATTGGGATGAGGTAGTATTTGAAGTCGATTTATTAAAGTCACAAGAAATAAACCTGGACTATATTCTGGAATTGATTTTTGAGCATAATAAGAAAACAAAAAATAAAGCAGAATTAGTAGAAGAAATAAGACGCATCATTCGTGCTAGTGTAGGCAATAGAGCAAAAGAAAGTTTGGTAGTCGATTTTATCAATGAAACAGATTTAGATGAAATAAAAGAAAAAGCAACGATCATAGATGCTTTCTTTTCTTATGCACAAGGCAAACAGAAAACAGAAGCTACCGAATTAATTACAGATGAGAATTTAAATGAAGAAGCAGCAAAACGTTATATCACAGCCTCATTAAAACGTGAATACGCCAGCGAAAATGGCACAGAACTAAATTCCATTTTACCAAAAATGAGTCCATTAAACCCGCAATACCTAACTAAAAAGCAAAGTGTATTTCAAAAGATTTCATCCTTTGTTGAGAAGTTTAAAGGTGTAGGTGGGCAATTGTAAGACTTAATTAAATAATGTAAACTAACTATACAGCTAACACCAACCAATAATGTCCGATTTAAAATCTCAGATCCCCGACTTTCAAACCATAATGCTTCCAATGTTAAAGCTTTTGGAAGATGGGCAGCCAAAGAAATTAAATGAGGTAATGGATTTACTTACCTCTCATTTTAATCTTACAGATGAACATTTAAAGATTAAGGTTCCTAGTGGTCAAATGGGATTATTTAGGAATAGAGTAGGTTGGACACGTAGTTACCTTAAAAATGCGGGTTTAATTCACTATCCGGGCAGAGGAATTTATCAAATTACAGATTACGGTAAGAAATTCTTAAACTCCAATCCAACAGAACTAAGGTTAAAACATTTAAAGAAAATGCCAGAGTATAAGGAATGGATAGCAACATTTAACCAAGGGCAATCCGAAACGGTGGATGTGGTTGAAACAAAAAATGGTGTAAGTCAAACCCCAGAAGAAATATTAGCGTCCACCGTTGAACAGCTTAGAAAACAATTGGCAACTGAGTTATTGGATAAACTTAAGGAGAACTCATTCAGTTATTTTGAGAACTTTGTAATAGCATTACTTCAGGAAATGGGTTATGGTGCATTCAGGGAAGAATCAGCGGTAGTAACAGGACAAACAGGAGATAATGGTGTAGATGGTATCATTTACCAAGATAGATTAGGTTTAGAAAGTGTTTACATTCAAGCAAAAAGATTTACTAATGGTACGGTAGGCTCTCCCGATATTAGAAACTTCATAGGGTCTTTGGCACTTCAAGGCGTAAACAAAGGCGTATTTCTAACCACTTCCAGATTCTCTGAAAGCGCTATTAAAACCGCACAGGATAGTAAACAACAAAAAATAGTACTTATCGATGGTAAAGAATTAGCAAACCTTGCTATCGAATACAATCTTGGCGTTCAAATAGACAAGAAAATAAGCATCAAAAAAATAGACCTCGATTATTTTGAGGAGTAGTTAAGTTAGGCTTTAAATGGTAATTTCTCTACAGGTGTAGTCTTCCATTTTTCTAACAGGTAATTTTCCTTTCTTTTGAAGCACTTTTTCTATAAATGTATTGCATCGCTCAATGGTAAAAATACCTGTGTTTAGCGCATGACAAAGAAAATCCATTGTTGTTAAATATTCTATATCATGTAAGTTACAGTAGTTCTTAATATCTTTTAGATTACTGCTTGCTATAATATTCTTGGTATATCTCACATAGGCCAAACAAGCACTTTCTCCATCACCTTTGAACATTAATTTTTTGATGTGAAAGTATTCTTTTTTTATCTCATTATTAGTCTCAGGAAATGGTTCTACAATTAATACTTTTTGAGCTATTAAATTGTCAATTTCAGTTTTCCAGGTTAAGTTGTTGTTGAGCTCATCGTAAACTTTGTCTAATAATCGAATTTCATAATCGAAAATAGAATTTAAAGAATATATTTCGCGTGCTTTTATAAAATGAGAAACAACGTCAGCATCGATTAAAATAATCTTTCCTTTATTCTTCTTCGCCATTTATGATAATTTGTAATTCTTGGTCAGTTAATCCTAGGTCTTTTAAAAGTGTGTAGTAATAAGTTTCCGATATTATTTCTTTATCATAAAGTTCAAAAGCTAAATCTCCATAATTACCAAGAACAAGATTGTTGTTTCCGTTTGAATATAAGTTTGTGTTATATCCATGCTGTAGTGCTCCCAATTTTATATTTTGTCTAAAATTCTCACTATAGCTTTTAGATATTATTTTAAGTTCAATAAGCCGATATAGTAATGCGGCTCTTGAACAAGAGTAATAGTGTTCTATTTTTAATATTGTTCTAAGGGTTATTTTGTCTTTGCTTAATTCTTTATCTGGTATTAAAGACTTCACTCCTGATTCAGGCAATAATAATACAGCGGCAAAATAATCCGCATTAAATTCTTCCTTATCTTTTTTGTTGAACCTTCCTGTTTGGCAAACCATAGCATTGAATTCTTTTTGTATAAACAAATGGTATAATTCATGACAAATTGTGAAGTGTTGCTTGCCTAAACTATGAGTACTGTTAATAAGTATAAACCTTGCCGTGTCATTTTCCTTTTGAACTTTCAACGCCATACCTGAAAAATCAGCTCCCAATGGTTTATAGACTGTAATTACATCTAAATAGGTTAAGATACTTTTTAGTCGAATGGGATCATTTGCGCCAAGTCCATTTTTTTGTCTAAATAAACCGGCTTCTTTTTCTACAATGATATTAGTCATTTACAGGGCGTCTTTCATTCTTAAATAATTCATAGCAATCTTCTTGAAGGACGCAATTGTTTTTAAATCGTCAGAGCTTAACTCATCAGCTCTAAAAGCAAAGGCAAGATTCGCGTTAACTTTTGTAGCGTTTTCTTCATAAAAGTCGTACTCATCTACCGAAAACAAACTTGCTAATTTGGTAAGATTAGGAGTAGGTACAGGGGTTTCTCCTTTCTCATATCTACTTATTTGCATTCTGCTTAAATCTAGATAATTTGCTACATCATCTTGGGTTAAACCTAATTTTTCCCTTAAAAGTTTAATGTTTTGTCCTATGATGGTATCCATAAAATTGGTTTATATGATGTTACAAAAGTAGTTAATTATTTTGTACGTGCGATAAAATGTAACATCTGTTTAACGGTAGAAACATGTATTATAACGATTCTGTTTGGTTATTTTTACTGGTGCTAAAAAGAAAAAGGTGTTTCATTTGATATGGAAATATTGCTTGAAAGTGCAGGAGTGTTGGAGAATATAGTACTCGTTAGTCTCTCCATTTTAGTGCAAAAAAATAGATTTGTAGGCTCAATCTAAATTCTAATTCGACAGAAATTTTGATAAATTTCGGTATATATACTATTGATTATTAGTCTTACAATTATAGCCTTACCTGCAAAAAAAAAGCTTCGTAAAATCACTTTGTTTACTAGATAGATTATTTCTGTATGAATCAATTAAAGCCATTTTCTAAGGTTCTATTTAATTTTGAAGAACTGGACTAGTGCTTTTCATAGGAGCTGGTCTTGTGTGTAGTATAGTTTTGAAAACTTCTTAGGAAATTGACAAATGCAAAATCTCTCTTTCCAAATCATGAATGCAATAATCAAAATGATTAGTCTTATCAAATGAGAGTTTTTCAGAAAATTTATTCCTAGCGGTATTGTAAAAATTCCTTAAAATGAAATCTATAAAAATAAAAGGAGTTATAGGTTTATATAGAGGTATTCTGCAATTTTTATACTGTCCAATAGTTAGATGTGAGCAAGGATGATGTATTACTTCATGATTAGAAGGGTCAAAATCGAATCTTATAGGTGTAGTAATGATGTTTTTTTGAATAATATCCGCGTAGATTTCGTCTATTTCATATAGTTCACTATTATTTTGAAATTCCTCCAAACTTGGAGATGGAAAAAAAGCTAAACGATATTTTTTTAAATTCTCATATTTATCAAAGTAATACATCATTTGAATGAGTGCTCCATCTATTAATTTGACGTTATAATTTTTGCCGTCTCTTAGAATATAATAAATGTCCGAATAAGGAATATTTCTTAAGGAAATAGAAATATCATTATTTCCAGAGATATAAATCAAGCCGTCTTTTTCCGCCGGAAAATTTTGTTCTTCAGATAAATTAACTTCTATTAAATTAGAGGTAACCTCATTGATTTGTTTTATAATCTCAGCCCTCGTCATTACAAAAGGTTTCTCAGCTGATTAAGAAGCTCTTGTGGGATATCTTCTTTATGAATTTTACCTTCACTCAAATCCTTTAATAGGTCACCTAAATTTTGCTGATTCTTCTGAATCCTGTTTTTCTCCTGTTCAGACATATCTCTGTTTACAATGTTCATATGCTTTCGCTCTTCTTCCGTCGGATATTTAAATGATAAGGCAAAGTTATTCTCTTTAACTTTTTCAAACTCATTTTTTAATCCGACCATTTCTTCACCATATCCGCAAACTCTGACCCAGGCTTTACTTCTAGTCATTGCTGTAAATAAGATGTTTCTTTTTTTGGCAAGTTCAACTCCTTCAAAACAATATTGTGAGTTTATAATATATACCATTGCAGCTTCATTACCCTTAGCTCTGTAAATTCCAGTAAATGTGATGGTATCTTGATTATAAAATATATCAGGGGAATCGGTTACTCCCGCCAAACTAGAGTTGATCCCTTTATCATATAACTTTTTTCTAAAAGCGCCTACAAGCGATTTAGTAGTTAATGGGTTAGGGTTGATAACCATTATATCGTCTAATCTTAGTTCTTCCTCATTAATATTCTTTACTATCTCATCAACAACGTAATCAACTTGATTTTGATTATTTTCAAAAACTTCAAACTTTAGTAAATCATCCACTGGCGAATGGTTTGAAAGGAAGTCTGGACTAGTTTCACTATTTCTTTTTAATTTAACTTGTTTTCCTTCTTCTAATTGACCTTCTAAAACATTATAACCGATATCATTCCATAATTCGGAATTCTCAAACATTTGTACTAAACCTGAGTCTCTATAAACCCCAAAACCAAGAGCATGTGCGGTTGTCAAAATCTCTAAAGAATTTCTATAACATTTGTAAAGAATTATATCCTGTTTTGGTTGATTTTCCTCATTAACTAATTTCACTAATGGTTCGCCAATTGGGTCATTACCAAAAATCTCTTCCGGTGACGCCATTGTTTTAGTGTTTAAACTTTGTAGTTCATCATAAGCATAAACAAGCCTTTTTGGGTCTCCCAAAATATTGTAGCAAATCTTTAAAAAATCCCTAGAAAAATCTTGAGCTTCATCAACAACAATTAGGTCATATTTCTTCCTGAATTCTGGGATATCACTAAGAGCCTTCTCACAGACCTTGTCAAATTCTTTACCATAAATTGAGGTTAAACTTTTTGAAGCTTTAAAGTCGTAGAATTCAATGTTATATTCCTTACATAGATTAAAATATATTCCCTCAGAGGAAGGAGTACCCCAAGCATGAATAATATCAATATTATCCCAATTAGGTTCTTCGTTTAAATGTTCATAACTGAATAAGGTTATATATTTTTTAAACTGATCTTTTAACGATCTGGTATTAAAAGTGACTGCTATTTTCCAATTTGAATTTTTAGCATGTAGATAAGCAACTTTTAAAGCTAAGATTATTGTCTTTCCAGATCCAGCTAAACCTCTTATTCTTTGAACTCCTTCTACAGTTTCAATAACAGCTGAGCTTTGCTGACTATCTAAGTTAGCAATTGAATCTTCAAGTTTTTTAAGCCTACTTCCTTTAGATGAATCTTTCTTTAAATATTCTCTCGATTTATTTTTTCTAATAGAAGTTATCGATTGAAGAACTGAAAGAATTTTTTCGTAATAAGTAGAATCTTCAGAATCCAACGATTCAATATACTCTCTCATTGATGCATCATTTATGACACAATCATAATCTTTGTCTATTTGATTAACGTTTTTCCAAGCAGGGGCATATGTTACTGTTTTAATATCTATTGCAAGTTTTCTTTTCTTCGTTAAACTTGTATGTTGAAGTAATTTAGATGCTAATTTTGTGTAGTTTTCATCTTGAATTTCAGTATAATTTAGAGAATTATCAGTTCCCTCGATAATATTAAAAACCACCAAACCTGTTTCTTTAGTCAATAAAAGTGCGTCAATTTGAAAACCTCCTTGAGAAGTACCAATTATTGGATATCCGATGTATAATGTACCTTCAAATTTTGATTTAATTGGTTCGAAGAAATTTATAAGTTGTTTTGAAGATTCGGGTTTATTTTTTATGTCCCCTCTTACAATATTTAATTGACTCATTTATGACTTAAGTTTACTTTCAAGACAAAAATAGAGAATAAATATTGATACCAAATAATTATCTACTCTATTACACACAACGGTTTTGTGTATGATGTCGTTGCGTGGTTAAGCAACTAATTTTAGCAAATAAAAGCCGAATAGAAAATCCGCGAGGATTTTCGTAAGCAAGCCTAAACTAGCAATGCATTATACAGTACTTTGTTGCCACACGTTTTTTTGTTCAGATTGTTAATTTTCAATTCCGATACATTTATTTAATCGAATATTTATTAAGCAAAATGGCTCAATTTCTAGTATATTTCTTTTTTATAGTCGGAACATTAGATTTGATAAAATATCTTGTTACCTGTCAATAAAATATTTCGTTATGAATCCAATTATAAAAGTTATAACCGCAATTACCCAACGAAATCTTATGTCCCAATTATTTAATCTTAAATTATCTATAGTCAACCCTCTTATTTGTTTTTCTAATTTTTCTTTTATTAGATGTTCATCTTTATCAATCGAAATTTTGGTTAGTCCGCCATTTTTTAAAAAGGTCGAAATTCCGTCTTCTGGAATAACAATAGTAAAAGGGTCATTGTATGTAGGGCTATTTAATATGATAATTCCTTTTTGTTCAAGAATTCTACAAACAACAATAGCTTCATCTCGGTCATTGAAAAAATCATACACTTTTTGTCTTTCCAAAGCTCCGTTCGAAAGTAGCTTTTTTAGAAATTCATCACCCTTTAGGGATTGTTCTTTGGTCAGCTCTATGTTCATTTCTCAAATGTGTGGTAACGCATGTATAAACAAACAGATGTGTTTATTTCTAAAATATATGCAGTTCCAAAATAGAAAAAAAACTTACATGTTGAAGTATTTTGGTATAAGAATCTATAATAAAATGATGTTTAATTATTATCTATTCTTAAACGGTTGTATTTTTAATTATAGCGCATTTGAACATGCATAAACTACCACACCAATACCACAACAATATACCAAAGCAGGAGAAAAATGACTAAAAACATCAATCAAAATTTGAAACTGCAGTACAGTTGGTGTAGCAAAAAAAAAACACTATCAGATCACTACCTCTTTTGGAATGTAATTAATATTCTGTCTTAATGAAATATCCGAAAGAAATCTTCTAAGTCACAATTATACCATCCTTCATCTTTCAATTGATCATCAGTTTTACCATTAGTCATATCCCAAATTTTAGCATCAATGTCAATGCTTTTTAAATAATCAATTTTGTTTTCCATTATTGAAACGGCATTTCTACTCATATCAGGAATAATGGTAATCTGGTTGCCTATTAACACTTTTAATTTTTCGTCTGTCAGACCATTTATGCCTCCATATGCCAACCAATTATATTGAGGTAGTCTAATAGCGCATACTATAGCCGTTTTTTCACTCTCTACTAAAATTATTGGTTTGCTATAATGTTCTTTTGATCCTAATAGGTGCTCTCCAAATAAGCAACTATAATAACCATCCTCATTTTTATATGGCACTTTAAATTTGTTAGTTCGTTTTCCATTGGTGTCGTAAAAAGAAACTTTTGCTTTTTGGGCTTTGCCATATACGTTAATATACCAGAAAATTGTGCCGTTGTGTTTGCTCGTGCCAATGTGGTACAGTTCTTTTACTATTTCAGTTTCTGTATTACCATATGTACTACGTAAGTATTTTAATAATGGGTTTTCAATTGGGTGGTTGCAGAATTTTGCAACTAGACTCATGTCAATATACTTGTGAGGGGGTCTTTTTTGGTCACAATTGGCTTTTTTGCTGGAAGACAGTTGTGATACATTTTCGTGGTACAAATGTGATACAGTAGGTTCAAATTTATTATTTAAGTCATTCCAGATGTATTCATTTCCTGAATCATCTTTATATAATGTGGGTGGTAGTGAAATTTCACCACAAGAATGACAATATCCGTAATTGTTAGGGAGATTTTTATAGTTTACAAATTTGCCATCCTTATTATGCTTATTGCAGCAAGGCGTAATGAGTTTCCTGTCTCTCTTGTTGTCGAATACTAATTGCAATTCTATTTTTTGAAACATATTATTTTTTTATTAGGCAACTGGCAACTCGAATGAATTTGATTTTCTAATATAACTAATTGATTGTTAGTTTTTAATAAGTGCTATATGAAAAGTTTCGAGTTGCCAGTTGCTATTTTAGTTTTTGTTCCATTTTTTACTAATTGTACCTTTATGTAGTCCAGTAACCTCTACAACCGCTTTTTGGGATGCATTGTTCTGTTTCGCCAGAGCAATAACCTCGTCTATAGCAATCTTTTTATCTTGAATATTAATATGCTGTTCTATAATATATTTAAAATTATGGAAGTAAAATTCATTTACCTGTATAGCAAGATTTACATCTTCCTTGGTTAAGGAAGATGCAAAAGTTGACTTTTTAGAATGTCTTATCATAAACAATACAACACACAATTTATAAACAGAGATTTGCATTTTAGACATGTACTCTTTAATTATTGGTTTTGCATGTATTTGTTTTTTAATAATACCTTGCAAGTAATTAAATAAAAGGACTTCGGCTTCTTTTGTGATTTCAATTCTGAACTGCTTTTTGGTCTCTTCTAGTTTTTCTGACTGTCGTTTATACTCCAATACATTTTTAATTGATTTTTGATAACCAATGGTGATGTCCTGTGAGATTTTACCAGCTGACAGTGTATTATTGCTTGTAAGCTTTAATGTAAACAAAAGCCGATCTATGAACCCACTTTCTAAATTCCCGTTAGAAAACAATTTATTTAAAAATTGATGCTGCAAGCCGCCTAACATGGATATATAAGTTTCGTTTATTCTAAAGCTTTCCGTAGTCTTTCTTGAAATATCTACATAGCCATTTGTATAGCCTTCCAATAAAAAGTTTCTCCACGCAATTCCGTCTCTACTACTTGGATTGGCCATTTTTTCAACAAGTGCAAATATCTCATCAATCATAAGTCCTACACCATTTGGGTTGTCCGAATGAACTTTATGTGCTGCCTCAATGGATGCGTTTTGAATTAAATTTTGTTTTCTAATTGCAGGGGTATCGTCTGCTTGACAACTTAATTCGTTTACATAATCATTATAATCGTTGTCATCACTATGTTTAAGAGGTTGTGTAGCAATCTTAATGGCTTCTGATTTTGCATCGCCACGACTCCCAATTATAGTAAAGTATAAATTACCGTAATTTTTATACCCAAAAACATCTAAGTAAAATGTTAAACCTATAGCAGAACTCATAGTAAACAGAATAGAGCTCAACATATACTCTTTAGGAATTCTTTTGTGAATAAAAGATTCATTAATAATAGATTTATATTCTGTAGGTAAGCAATCCAGAATTATACCGAGTTTATCCTTTGCTTTGTCAAAATCCGATAATATTAGGCTGTCTATTTTCTGTTTGATTTCTTTTGTATTGCTGTACATAACCCAAATTATTTGATGAATAATATTTTATTGTTTTCTTCATCAAATCGGATGCTGTACATAAACAATCTGAATTTTTCATAATCAAAGCCGTTTATTGTATTTGATACAAAGCTGAATTCACCGTCACACAACTCTTCATTCTCATGCTCTGAAACAACTAATTTAAGCTCTCTTAAAATTTTATTGAATTCAATAAGAATATCATCGTTAAATAATGGGTCTGTGTGCATTTCTAAAATTAATTCTATAAACTGTATGTACAGTTCTTCAGAATCCCAAATGTCTGGATTATACCTCTTATCATGAACCCAATTAACAAATTCAGTAAACGATAGTGATTGAACTAAACTAGGTTGTTGAGCAGGAACTACTTCAACTGTATTTTTATCTTTATGTTGAAGCCTATCCATGTATTCAGAAATAGCAAGTCTAACTATTTTTGAAAGAGGAATATCTTGTGAAATACTTAAAAGATCTAATTCTGCTTTTGTTTCTTGTGAAACACGAATGTTTAATTTTGTAGTATCCATGATTTAAAATCTTTTACGGTTAAATGAATACTTTGTTGCTTCGCGTTCCAACTCTTCCTGGGTTGATTGCCTGTTACGTAATAACCACTGATCTAACTCTTCTTTTCTAAAAAAAATTAATTTATTTTCTGGTTTGTAATATGGAATATTTTTAGCAGATGTATGCTTATACATTTTGCTTTTTGATATTCCTGTATAAATACAAGCTTCACTAAATGTTAATACTGTTTTTTGTAAATATTGGCTTTCCAATATTCTGTCTAGAACTTCTTTTATATGTTCCATAAATAAAAATTTGAAAATTTATAAATATGGAATAGCGCTATTCCTTGCTGTTAACAAGGGCAAAGAAAGGCAAGAAAAAAGGTTGGTTCGGGAAATCATTCATATGTGATTCAGATTCTATTCACATGTGAATGATATTACGGTTTCTTAACTTTTTTAATGCGGTTTAGAGTGTCTTCTACCATCTCCCACTCATCCTCAGAACATTGTTTTTTTGAATTGCTTATGTTATTACCAGTTATGAATTTGTCTGTTTGAGATTTGAATTTTTTTGATCTTTCTATTTTAGCAAGATTCATTTTATTAAAAATCTCGTTACTAAGCCTATAAAGAAGTTGGGAAGCTAATTTGGTTGAACATTTAAAATGTATTTCAGAGTTTTTCAATTGATAATCATGAATAAAGATATTTTCAAAGTCATCTTGAGAGGTAAAATCTTCATTTAAATATAATTCCGTAAAATGAAAGTATAATTTTTTAAAGGAATCTGAATATTCGCTTTTGATTTCAAAGTTTAATGGAGAGCGTTTGTCATCGATTTTAGATTCATTAGAGTTGTACAGTAATTTATGTAGCTCATTAAATCGCGGAATGTTTTCAGGGACTAAATTATAATTTAAGATTTCCAATTCCTCAAGTTTATTTAAGCTATATTCCATCCTGTGAATAGGGGAGTATTTACGAAAAATATTAACTATTAGTACTATAGCTTCATGGGTTGCAATATCTTTTAGTATATCATTGAAAGAATACTTTTTAGTTATAAGGAGTTGTTCAAAAGCAGGCAGTAGTTTTCTTGGTATTACTTCTAATACATGTTCTTCCTCGTAAAATGCGTATCTGTTTTGAAATATTAGAAATAAGGAAGAGAAATTGTCTTTTTTAACTTTTAAATTGTTTTTAGTGGTTTCAAAATCAGTTAGAATAGAATTATGAGCATTATCAAAAGACAAAAAATTGTTTTTATGTTCAATTAATTTAGATTTTATTTCTTTTTTGATTATCTGTTTTTGATTTTCAAATTCTGAAATATAGTATTGAATATGTTCGTTCATTTTTTTGTTTATATGTTAAGGGAAGGAAGATTGTCTACTGCATCATCTTTAAGATTATCAATGTAATTAAGGTACTTAATAGTGTTCCTTGTATTTGAGTGACCTAATGCATCTGCTACAGTTTTTAAATTCGCGCCATATTGAAGTAATTGTGTGGCAAAGGTATGTCTAGCACAATAAAATGTAATGTGTTTGTCAATTTCTGCTCGGTTAACCCAATTTTTAAGACATTTATTAATACCATTATCTGAAATGGTATTTCCGTTTTCTCCTATAAAATCAAAAATGAAATCTTCTTTTCTGGATTTTTTCCCTAAAAGATTTAATAAGGAATCTTTTAGTTTAATATCTACCTTCTGATCGGTTTTTTCTCTTCTTGTAGTTAATCTGTTATTCGCAATGTTTGCCCATTTTAACTTTTTGATTTCGGCATAACCTAAGCCAGTATAACAAGCAAATAAAAATGCTCTTTTTAATTCATTATTTCCACATGGTGTATTCGCTAAAGTTTGTATTTCATCTGTGGTGAGTACTTGTTTTTTTAGTTCGTCTGGATTACCTTTTTTCTGAAACTTAATTTTACTAGCAGGGTTTTCAGTAATTAGGCCCTGTATTTCTGCTTCTTTTAGGATTTTTTTGAATCTGGTAAAATAGTTGTGAGGTGTTACTCCTGTTAATCCAGAAACATCGTTTAAATAATCCATATACTTTAACATGATTGAATGGTTAATGTCGGTCAATCTTAGTTTTGGATTCTCAATAAATTTTTTAAACTGATTTAAGGTAGCTTGGATCATCCTTACATCCTTCTTTTTGTAATTAAGAATGAAGGCCTCTGCAAAATCAAAAAAGTTTACGTTTTTCTTGTATTTAGGTATAAACTTGTTATTTGAGGAAATTATGTCTAGTTCACGTTGGGAACGTATAACGTTAGCTAATTTTATTTTGTCTTCTTTTACAGATTTAGTATCTGTTGATTCGATTCTGAAATCTAGGAATTCATAAAAACGTTCTCCGTTTTGATAAATATCCAAATAAAATTTTGTAGCACCTTTGGCTAGTTTCCTTTTTCGAAGCTTTACACTCATACTTAAATTGTTTTTTTAAGGGTAAAAAATGAGTCACAAATCAGTAACAAATCAGTAACAAATCAGTAACAAAATTATGTAAAAGAAGGGAAAGGAAGGGAAAATGTTAATAAGTTTAATTTCTTAAAACCCCCGTAAACACTGGGGTTTTGAGTTGGGTTTAAATTTTTGGTAAAGTAAAAAAAGTACTCACCTTGAGTACTAAAGCCCTTGTTAATCGGTTGATTTTCAAGGGCTTTTCTTTTTTAATACCTTGATTTAGTCAACATCTAGTCAACATCTTTTGAAATGCTTTAAATTTCTGCTTTTTTTATTGTTCGGAAAACAGTTTTTATTGTCTTTAAATTTTCTGAAACATATTGCAATAAAATAATTGTTTAATGCGCGCGTTGTGACATGAATAAGATCTTTACTATTAACATTTCTGTATAACTTCGAAAACGAAGAAAATTTATTTTGAAGTACGAACGTCTTTGTTGCCCTCTTTTCTTATAGATTGGAGGTTGTTAGTTTATTACTGGATGAAACCCTTATATGAATTGCAGTTACCAACATTGATGTTGATTAAATAGGCTCTCTGGAATACTAAGGGGTTAATTTCGGGTGTTTTTTTGAAACTACGGTTTTTTATCCAGGGGTTGAAAGTGTTTAGTTATTTTATGTGTATAAATGTAAACACTTGTAAAATCGAAACGATACGCGCGCGCGAACAGATAACACAGAAGTTTTATTTATGGAATAATTCTGTAGTTGGTTTTATTTTAGTTTATAGGTTTCGTATTCCATGATTTTAATAGTTTCCCCAGTAGGTCTGTTTATCTCAATAGGGTATCCTTCATTATTATATTTATAGCTGTATTCGGCTCCTGAACTGGTTGAAGTAATATTGTTTTTTGTAACTGTGTGTATTTTTAAAATAGCACTATTGTAAATGTAGTGATATGGGTTTTTCTGGTCGTCATATTGGTAGGTTGTTGTATTTCCATTACGTATTAATGCTTCTACGTTACCGTTAGTATTATAAGTATAGTTGGACTCGCAACAAAATTTATCATCATTGTATTGCGTATCGCTTATTAGTTGGTTTAGGTTATTGTATTTGTATATATGTGTATATAAAATTCCGTTTTGATAACCGGAACTTTCGGTGATTAAGTCGTCTGAATAGGTGTAATAGAGGCTTTCGTTAACGATATCCTCATTATTTATGTAATTGTCTTGTCCTACTAATTTGTCGTCTTTATAAATGTATTTCTTTTTAGTGCTTAATCCTTCGTCTACTTCTTCGGATTCAATTAAAATATTAGCATTGTTGTAATACAGTGTAGTGACTTTGCCGTAACTATCTGTTATTGTTTTTAAGCGAATAGACGTGTTGTCAGATGTTTCTGGTGTGTCAGTGTCGTTATCAGATGAACAATTAAAAAGGCATAAGCCTAGAGCGATTAATACAAACTTTTTCATGGGGTATTTAGTTGGTTTATAAAAAGTCGGCTAATTTAATTGAATAATTAAGTTAACACTTTGATTTTAGGTGAAACTTATTTTATAAAGTAGATAGCGCATGCGAACAGATAACCGCAAAGTTTTAGTTTCAAGTGGATTGATTTATGCTTGAGGTGGTGAAGTGGTATCTTAGTTATTTGGGGTGGAGTTGGGAAAGGAAAACGAATTTTTTTAATGCACGAGTTTTGATTGACTAAAGGGTGAATTTAAATTTTTGACTTTTTTAATGTGGGTACTTTATTTTCGACGTTTCTTGACAGCAATAAATTAGTTTTTCCATGTGTGTGTAATGACTTCGGGAAAATCTTTAAATTTCCTATTTTAGACTGGATATAGAGATGAGTGAATATGTTGGTGATTTGAATAATTAAATTTTTATAAATTTGAGGCAAAACAAACTAAAATGAAACTACTATTTACACTTTTAATTACTGCTTTAAGTTTATGTTCTTACAGTCAAAATATCCTGGGGAAATGGGAGACCTTTGACGATAAAACCAAAGAGAAAAAAGCACTTGTTGAAATTTATAAAACCAACGACACTTATTTCGCAAAAATAGTCAATAAGTATGTCGGCGAGCGCGATTCCCGCTGTGAGAAGTGCGAAGGAGCAAAAAAAGACCAGCCTATTATTGGTCTTGTTATAATTGAAGGTATTAAAAAGGATGGCGACGAGTTTAATGACGGTACTATTCTGGATCCTGAATCCGGAGATGTTTATAGCTGTTACCTTAAACTGGTTGAGGAAAATAAGCTTAAGGTACGAGGGTATTTGGGACTGTCAATCTTGGGGCGTACGCAGTATTGGATTAGAAAGGAATAGTTTTATGCAGTTTCAAAATCAAAATTGATCTAAGATACTGAGGGTTTAGTCCATTTGTTTTTCTTCCGGGGTGTGTTTCTTTTTATTAAGTTTGCAGGCAGAATTTAAGTTATTAATGTCTTTCTGTAGACGCCCCTAAATCCCGGTTATGCTAGACGATTTTATGTTTTATGTGCAATATGGTGTAAATCACGTATTGGATATTAATGGTTACGATCATATTTTATTTTTAATGGTGTTAACAGTGCCTTATGTGTTTAAGGACTGGAAGCGTGTTTTAATACTGGTCTCTTTATTTACCCTGGGACATACAGCATCTTTGGTTTTGGCAGCTTACGATATTGTGAAAGTTAATGGCGCCCTGGTGGAGTTATTAATTCCGATTACCATTTTAATTATGGCTGTGTTCAATGTCTTTACAGCTGGAAAAAATACATCAAAAGGTATAGGGCTACTATTTATATCGGCTCTGTTTTTCGGAGTCGTTCACGGTTTAGGGTTTGCGAGAGAATTTCATTTGCTGGTAGGTAAGTCTTCTAATAAATTATTGCCACTTGCTGAGTTTGCTTTAGGTATAGAAATAGCTCAGGTTATAATAGTCTTTGTCGTACTGTTTTTAAGTTATGTTATGCAAACCGTGTTCAGGTTTTCAAAACGCGACTGGGTGCTTGTATTATCTTCAATAGTTATTGGACTAGTTATACCAATGATTCTCGATAATGAATTAGTACGTTAAACTGCAACATTTGTAAAAATTTTAACGGTTCGGCATTGTAATTAAATGGCGAACAGCCTATCTTCGTTATAAACTGATTTCGAAATATTTTAAGTCGTTAAAAATCTTCTGGTTCAAGGCGATTTAAAATTTTTCGAAGAAATACTTTAATCCCTTTTAATGCCTAAAAAGAAACAGCTTAAATACGATAAAGCTTATTTAAGAATTGCACAAGAGTGGGGGAAGTTATCCTACTGTAAACGTAAACAGGTTGGTGCCTTAATAGTAAAAGACCGGATGATAATTTCTGATGGTTATAATGGTACACCAACCGGATTCGAGAATTTTTGTGAAGATGAGGAAGGTTATACAAAATGGTATGTCTTGCATGCCGAAGCCAATGCCATATTAAAAGTTGCAGCTTCTACACAGTCCTGTAAGGGCGCTACCCTTTATATAACCTTGTCGCCCTGTAAAGAGTGTAGTAAATTGGTGCATCAGGCGGGAATTGTAAGAGTGGTGTATAGTAAAGAATATAAAGATGATTCTGGTTTAATTTTCTTAAAGAAGGCTGGAATAGAAATAGAACATATCGAAGATTTATCTGAATAATGGCTTTTAAAAAAAAATATTTACCCTTGGTTGTTGGTGCTGCAGTGGCGCTGGGAATTCTTATTGGGGGTAAATTAAATTTTGCCGACCATTCAGACCGTCTTTTTACCTCGAATAGTAATAAGGATAAACTTAATCGACTTATCGATTATATTAACTATGAGTATGTAGACGATGTTAATACCGATAGTATTGTAGATGTTACCGTAAATGGTATTCTGGAAAACCTGGATCCACACTCAGTGTATATTCCTAAAGAAGATATGGAAAGTGTGGCCGAGAGTATGAAAGGAGATTTTGTGGGTATCGGCGTGCATTTTTACACCTATAAAGATACGGTAACTGTAATACGTGCTGTAGAAAACGGCCCAAGCGATAAAGTAGGGATTCAGGGTGGAGACCGTATTATTTATGCCAACGGAGATTCTTTGTTTGGAAAACAGATTCATAATGTCGATATAGTAAATCGCCTAAAAGGTAATATTAATACTGATGTTAATTTGAAAGTGTATCGCAAGGACACCAATCAGATACTGGATTTTAAGGTTACCCGCGATGTTATTCCAATTAAGAGCGTAGACGCTAGTTATATGCTTACAAATACACTTGGGTATATTAAGATTAACAGATTTGCGGAATCAACATTTAAAGAGTTTAAAGTTGCGCTTACAGCCTTAAAGCGCAGTGGGGCTAAAGAGGTTGCTTTAGATTTAAGAGATAACCCGGGAGGGTTTCTGGCGATTGCAGAAGAAATTGCAGATGAGTTTTTAGAAGATAAAAAACTGATATTGTTTACTAAAAATAAGAGTGGAGCAATTGAGCGTAGTTATGCTACGAAACGTGGCGATTTTGAAGATGGTGAGGTGTATGTGTTAATCAATGAAAATTCGGCTTCAGCGAGTGAAATTGTTGCCGGGGCGCTTCAGGATAATGATAAAGGAACTATTGTTGGCCGCAGGTCTTATGGAAAAGGTCTGGTGCAACGCGAAATGGAATTGGGAGATGGTAGTGCAGTGCGTTTAACGGTGTCTCGGTATTACACGCCAACCGGGCGCTCAATTCAGCGTTCTTATAGTCATGGTAATAAAGATTACTACGATGAGTATTTCGAGAGGTTGGATAGTGGTGAATTGATGGATCCGAGTAAAATAAAAGTGTCAGATTCGTTAAAGTTTACCACGCCAAAAGGTAAGGTGGTGTATGGCGGTGGTGGCATTATTCCTGATGTTTTTGTGCCTCTGGATACCAACATGCAAAACGAAACCCTTGTGTTTTTAGAGGAACGAGGTTTTATTAGTTATTTTATCTTCGAAGAGTTGGAGCAGGATCGTCATTTATATGATAATTATACGCGCAAGGAATTTATTGATACTTTTGAAGTATCTGATGACTTAGTGTTGAAATTTCAGGATTATCTGAATATTAGAACGGAGTCTGTAATTACGTTTGTGGCTTATCACGAAGAAGTGAAACAATACTTAAAAGCAACGCTGGCCGATCAGTTATTTGGTAAAGGTGCTTTTACAGAGGTCTTCAATAAAAATGACGACATGATTAACGAAGTCGTTAAACTGAGCAACGATAAAAATTCCGGAAAATAAAATTTACCCGAGTTATTAGGTTTTATTAGCTTCAGAAGCCAGTAATCTAATGGGGTTATTTCTTGTTTTTGTGGCGCTCCTCAATACGTTTAGAGGTGTTTAGTATCAGTAATAACACTATAGCACAAAGCAAAGCCATAATGGTTATTAAGGCAACAATACTATCGTCTCCAAACGGATTATTAAAATCTATCTGAGTAATGTTAAAGGCTATTAATCCTAAGGCTATAACGGATAAAATTATGGTTAAAATCTTCATCTTAAATAAATAGTGCTTTAATGTTGTGAGCGAAAAGTTTAACGGCTATAGCAAGTAGTATAACGCCAAATACTTTTCGTATGATGTTTATTCCGTTTTGTCCAATAAAACGTTCTATCGTGGCAGAGGTTTTTAACACCCCGTAAATAATTATAACGTTTACTATAACGGCAACAATAATATTTTCAATTCTGAATTCAGCGCGTAGAGACAGTAAGGTCGTTAAGCTACCCGGACCGGCAATTAGCGGAAAAGCAAGTGGAAAGACAGATGCTGTCATAGCTGTATTTTCGTCTTCTTTATAAAGGGTAATACCTAAAATCATTTCCAGAGCAATAAAGAACAGGATAAATGAACCTGCTACGGCAAAACTGTTTACACCTATACCAATTAAGGATAAGATGTTTTTTCCCAGAAACAGGAATAAAATCATAATGATCCCTGCAATAATAGCAGCCTTTTCGCTTTGAATATGACCTACTTTTTTGCGTAAGTCAATAACAATAGGAATATTGCCAATAATATCTATTACGGCAAATAAAATCATAAAGGCAGTAAAAATTTCTTTAAAGTCTAATTGCATGACTTCTGGAGTTTTAATACGGGGCAAATGTAGTAGATTATAAATGATTAACGGTGCTAAATAAATAGAAAGTTTATCTATTTTTGTAGCATGTTTCAGTTAGGAAAAACCATAGTATCGGAAGAGATTATAGAAAAGGATTTTGTCTGTAATTTATCGGCTTGTAAAGGCGCATGTTGTATTGACGGGGATGCAGGAGCTCCGTTGGATGAAAATGAAGTTCAGATTTTAAAGGATATCTACCCTAAGGTAAAACCATTTCTCCGGGAGGAAGGTATAGCTGCTATTGCAGGGCAGGGAACCTCGATAGTTACTGAAGATGGTGAGTTTGAAACGCCCTTAATAGACGGGGCAGACTGCGCTTACGTTATTTTCGATAAAAAAGGAACGGCGCTATGTGCTATAGAAGAGGCTTATAATAAAGGTGAAATTGACTGGAAAAAACCGGTGTCCTGCCATTTATATCCTGTCCGTGTTAAAGATTTCACCGAATTTTCGGCTGTAAATTACGATCGCTGGCATATTTGCGATGACGCCTGTACTTTGGGTGCAGAATTGCAGGTGCCAATTTACAAATTTGTAAAAGAGGCCTTAATTAGAAAGTTTGGCGAAGATTGGTATACGGAGCTAGAAAAAGTGGCGGAAACGTATAAATAAATCAGGCTTTAGCTAATTTTGGTAAGGGTATATGTAAGGTTACTTTTGTGCCTTTAGGGCGTTGCTTGTCGTTATATAAATCTTCAATGTCGAAGGTGTAATTATTACCGTAGCGTTTGGAGAAATTGGCTAAACGGGCTTTGGTAATGGCTATACCTACGGATTTTCGTTTTAATACTTTTAGACTGTTTATTTTTGCCGATTCCTTACGGCCAATACCGTTGTCTTCTATACTTATAGTAATGTAATCCTTGCTGGGTTTAAAAACATGCAGGTCTATTTTCTTATCGTGTTTTTTAGAAGATAAACCGTGCCAGAGTGCGTTTTCTAAAAATGGCTGGAGGATTAAAGACGGTACTTTTATGTTAGATATGTTAATGCCGTCGTCTACTTTTATTTTAAAGTTTATTTCATTTTGAAACCGAATATTTTCAATATTGATATAAAGTCTCATCGTGTCCAGTTCTTCTTCGAGAGACATTTCTTTTTCGGTAGATGCTATTAAAATTTTACGGATAAGTTTAGAAAATTTATTGAGGTAGTAAACAGCCTTTTCTTTGTCGTTATTAATAATGTAGAGCTTAATGGAATTAAGGGAGTTAAAGATAAAGTGTGGATTCATCTGACTTCGTAACATATCCTGCTCTAGGGTAATAATCTGTTTTTCCTGTTTTACCTGTCGGTGTCGGATTAT
This sequence comes from Formosa sp. S-31, assembly GCF_051172795.1. Taxonomy (NCBI): domain Bacteria; kingdom Pseudomonadati; phylum Bacteroidota; class Flavobacteriia; order Flavobacteriales; family Flavobacteriaceae; genus Formosa; species Formosa sp. S-31. The sequence goes on along the minus strand of NZ_JAENDK010000008.1, from coordinate 516,022 downwards.
TATAATAATCATGGTGGTAAACAGGGAAATTAAAATGGCTGTGTACCAGAATAGTTTTTTGTTGCGTTCCAGTTTATTTTTTACAATTTCGTTTTCATCCGAAAGTTCTTTAATCTGATTATTCTTCGATTCGTGTTCGTATTGTATAATTAGGTCGTTAACATAATTAAGATTACGGTCGTTAGATACGCTGTCTTCGGTTAGTTTACTTTCTTTAAAATTTTCGTAGGCCGTTTTGTAATCGCCTGTTAAAGATTGTAATTCAGCAAGATGTAGAAGAGCGTCAGCTGTAAAGGTTTTAAACTGATATGCTCTGGAAAGTTGCAGGCCTGTCTTTAAATTTTTTTCAGCTTCAGTGTATTGTTTTAATTTTATTTGTGTGATCCCTGTAGTAAGATAGGTTTCGGTGATATAATACTGGTCGCCGGCTTTTAGAGCCGTTTCATGTGCTTCTTTTAGTAGGTTCAGAGCTTCTTCGTATTGTTCCTGTTTAATGTAAACATGAGCAATAGCATTGTCACAGATAACACGACCGATATCAGAATCCATTTGTTCGTTGTAATCCAGTGATATAAAGTAGTTTTCCAGGGCTTTGTTTAGAAGGCCTTTCATTTCCAGAGCATAGCCAATATTCTGGTAGTTTATAGCCAGTCCAAGTATGTTGTCGGCTTTTTTTTCTATTTCCAGAGAGCGTTCAAACTGTTTAAGAGCCAGGTCGTATTGCTCCAGAGTTAAGTAGATGTTCCCCATGCTATTTCTGGAAACGGCCATACTGTGTTCAAATTCCGGATCTGGATTCATTCTGAATTTTTCAGAAGCCAGATCGTAAGCTTTTTTATGGTAATCTAAAGCGGGTTTAATAAGATCCATGCGGCGATATACTACGCCTAGCATGTTTAGAGATATAACTTCTAATACATCGTTTTTAGCTGTAATAGCGGCTTCTTCTGCTTCGAGATAGGTGGTAATAGCTTTCTCGTACATGGTTTTGTTTCTGTAAATACTACCCAGGGCATTTAAAGCGAAGCTCTTTATGTCGAACGCGTTATTGGCATTGGCATGGTGTGCCAAATACTGCATTTTTGTACTGTCTTTTTTGTCTTTGTCGAATAGGTCTTCAAGTGTTTTGTAGTCTTTTTCTTTCTCAATGATGCTTTGACTTACACGGGATTCGAAGGCTTTATCGTTTGTAGAATACTGTGCGCGGAGTGGCTGAATAAGACAAATAAAAAGGCAAAAGCTAAATAAAATATAGCTTTTCGAAAGGGAAAATGACGGTTTATGAGGGAGCCGAGTCATAATTACAGTTTTTCCAGAAAATCTGATTTACGTTGTCTGGCTACAGGTATTTTATGGTTGGACTGCGTAATTACATAACCATCGTTTTTTATGTACTCTTTTATTTTGTTCAGGTTTACTATATATGAGTTGTGAATTCTGAAAAAATAATGTTCAGGTAGTATTGCATTTACTTCTTTAAGTTTTTTTGTAATTACAATTTTTTGTCCGTCGTTTAAAAATAAAGTACTGTAGTTGCCGTCCGATTCCACAAAAATAATATCCTCGGTTTCCACAAAAATTAATTTTCCATCGGTATTTATAGTTATGCGATGGTTGTTGAATTTTTCGTTGAACTCACTCAGAATCTGAGTGATGTTTTGTGTCTTCGTAGTTTTAGAGTTGAACTTTTTGATTTTTAATATCGTCTCTTTTAAATCGTCGGAGTCTATCGGTTTTAAAAGATAGTCAATAGCTTCATGTTTTATGGCTTTTATACCATATTCGTTGTAGGCTGTAGTGATAACCACTGCAAAATCGCGGTTATTAAGTTTGTCTAAAAATTGAAAACCATCCATAGTCGGCATTTGAATGTCCAGAAACAAACAGTCGGGCGGAGTGTTATTCAGGTAAATTATAGCATCTTCGGGAGAGGTAAAACTTTGTATTACTGTAATCTCGTTACTAAAATTATTCAGTTCCCAGGTTAGACCTTGAATGGCCTTTGGTTCATCATCTACAATAACAGCTTTTATCATAAAAATCGGCTAAATTGATATAAATATAACAGTTTATTGCTTATCTGTTAATGATAATTGGATTAAATTATTTTTTTAATAAAGGCAGTTTGCCAATTACACAATATTTATTGCCAACTATACATGTGTAATTGAATTTTTGTAAGAATTTATGATATTTGATACAAGTTTTTAAGGAAAAATATAAAGTTTCCTTTTTTAGAATAGAGCGCAATTATAACAGGATATAGAAAGTTAAGTTAACTACATTATTGTTAAGAATTTTTAGTTAGTTTAGTTAATTATTGGGGAAAAAGAGAGTTTTAAATAGACTCTCTTTTTTTATGCGCTGATTTAAGGTAGCATAGTTAAGTGTTGTGTTTTTTGTGTTTCTTAATTGATCTTCTTGGCTTTAAAAAAATGTAAACTTTTTTGTTTTTTTAAAAATGTAAATAACAGAATGTAAGTAGATTAAGTTTTAGTTTTTGTTCACTTTTTGTTGTGTTTTTGTTTTGTGTTGTTAAAAACTTTAATGCAATGTTGATAAGTAAGTCTTTCTTTTTCGAGGCTATTTTTCAATATTTGTTACTAACAATACTCAAAAATCATTCGTAATAATCAATAAAACACAGTGTATTCATGTCTCAAACTACAGAGCCTATTTTACAGGAGAACAAAGACCGATTTGTAATTTTTCCAATTCAACACCACGACATCTGGGAGTGGTATAAAAAATCTGAAGCCAGTTTCTGGACGGCCGAGGAAATCGACCTTCATCAGGATATCTCCGATTGGAGAGATAAATTAAATGATGACGAGCGTTATTTTATTAAACACATACTGGCGTTTTTCGCTGCAAGCGATGGTATCGTTAATGAAAATTTAGCTGAAAATTTCGTAAGTGAAGTGCAGTATAGCGAAGCCAAATTTTTCTACGGCTTTCAAATTATGATGGAGAATATCCATAGTGAAACTTATTCCTTGCTTATCGATACCTATGTAAAGGATGAAAAGGAAAAAGGTATACTTTTTAATGCCATCGAAAACTTTCCGGCGATTAAAAAGAAGGCAGACTGGGCTTTACGCTGGATAGAGTCTCCAAGTTTTGCAGAGCGTTTAATCGCTTTTGCTGCGGTAGAAGGTATTTTCTTTTCAGGAGCATTCTGTTCTTTGTTTTGGTTAAAAAAGCGTGGTTTAATGCCGGGGTTAACGTTTTCTAACGAATTAATTTCTCGCGATGAAGGCATGCATTGCGATTTTGCCGTGCATTTACATAATCACCATTTGGTAAACAAGGTTCCTAAATCCAGAATTACAGAAATTTTAGTTGATGCTTTAAATATAGAGCGTGAATTTATTACTGAATCATTACCTGTGAGTCTCATTGGTATGAATGCAGGTTTAATGACGCAGTATCTGGAATTCGTTACCGACAGACTTTTAAGTGAATTAGATTGCGATAAAGTGTACAACACCAGTAATCCTTTCGATTTTATGGATATGATTTCGCTACAGGGGAAAACTAATTTCTTTGAGAAACGGGTGTCCGAATATCAGAAGGCCGGTGTTTTAAACAAAGAGGAAGAAGAAGATAAATTTAATTTTGATGCCGATTTTTAGATCAGGGTCAGCATCATATCAGATAAAATACAATCAAAACGAAATAACCTTAATAACTAACCTTCGGTGTCGGTATGGCGTGTCGTGCACTGAATAAAACCTGTAAACTATTATGTATGTATTAAAACGAGATGGAAGAAAAGAACCTGTAATGTTCGATAAAATTACGGCCCGGGTGCGAAAGCTGTGTTACGGCTTAAACGAACTGGTAGATCCGGTAAAAGTGGCTATGCGAGTAATTGAAGGCTTGTATGATGGTGTAACAACCAGTGAGCTTGATAATCTGGCGGCCGAAATAGCGGCAACTTTAACTACTGCTCATCCCGATTATGCCCGATTGGCAGCAAGAATTTCCGTATCTAACTTACATAAAAACACCAAAAAATCGTTTAGCGATGTCATGCACGATATGTATACCTACATTAATCCGAGAACCGGGCAGGAAGCGCCTTTACTGGCGGATGACGTATATCAGGTGATTATGGAAAACAAAGAGCGTCTGGATTCCACAATTATATATAACAGGGATTTTGGGTACGATTATTTTGGTTTTAAAACTTTGGAGCGTTCTTATTTATTAAAAATAGATGGTAAGATAGCAGAGCGTCCGCAGCATATGTTAATGCGTGTGGCGATAGGTATTCATTTAAACGATCTGGATGCAGCGATAGAGACTTACGAGTTAATGTCGAAAAAATATTTTACACACGCCACGCCAACCTTGTTTAATGCCGGAACGCCAAAGCCGCAAATGTCGTCTTGTTTTCTTTTAACTATGAAAGATGATAGTATAGATGGTATTTACGATACGTTAAAGCAAACCGCTAAAATATCGCAGTCAGCCGGAGGTATTGGTTTGGCGATTCATAATGTACGTGCAACGGGTAGTTATATTTCGGGTACTAATGGTACTTCTAATGGCATTGTGCCAATGCTTCGAGTATTCAATGATACCGCGCGGTACGTGGATCAGGGAGGAGGAAAGCGTAAAGGAAGTTTTGCTATGTATATAGAAACCTGGCATGCCGATATTATGGATTTTCTGGATTTAAAGAAGAATCATGGAAAAGAAGAAATGCGTGCCCGCGATTTATTTTATGCCATGTGGATTTCAGATTTATTTATGAAACGCGTACAGGAAGACGGTCCTTGGACTTTAATGTGCCCAAATGAATGTCCTGGTCTGGATGAAGTACATAGTGATACTTTTGAAGCTTTATATGTAAAATATGAAACTGAGGGTAAAGGACGAAAAACGATTAAGGCAAGAGAGCTCTGGGAAAAAATACTGGAATCTCAGATAGAAACAGGAACGCCTTATATGTTGTATAAAGATGCTGCAAACCGAAAATCCAATCAGCAGAATTTAGGGACAATTCGTTCGTCTAACCTGTGTACCGAAATTCTGGAATACACCGCTCCCGATGAGGTTGCTGTTTGTAATTTGGCGTCTATTGCCCTACCAATGTTTATTAAAAACGGGGAATTCGATCATAAGGAACTGTTTAAAATTACAAAACGTGTCACTAAAAACTTAAATAAAGTTATTGATAGAAATTACTACCCTGTAATTGAAGCAGAAAATTCCAATATGCGTCACAGGCCTATTGGGTTAGGAGTTCAGGGGCTGGCGGATACCTTTATAAAATTAAGATTGCCGTTTACCAGTGATGAAGCCAAAAAGTTAAATCAGGACATATTTGAAACCTTGTATTTTGCTGCAGTTACGGCCAGTATGGAAATGGCTAAGGCCGAAGGGCCTTATAAGAGTTTTAAAGGGTCTCCTATAAGCAAAGGAGAATTTCAGTATAATTTATGGGGACTTAAAGATTCCGATTTGAGCGGTCTTTGGGACTGGGATAAATTGAGAAAAGACGTTATGGAGCATGGTGTTAGAAACTCGCTTTTAGTAGCGCCAATGCCGACGGCGTCTACCTCGCAGATTTTAGGTAATAACGAGTGTTTTGAACCCTATACTTCAAATATTTATACCAGACGTGTGTTGTCCGGAGAATTTATTGTGGTAAACAAGCATCTTTTGGAGGATCTGGTGGAATTGGGACTTTGGGATGAAGGTTTAAAACAGGATATCATGAGGGCTAATGGTTCTATTCAGGATATAGATGTAATACCGAAGGATATTAAAGATCTGTATAAAACGGTATGGGAACTTAGTATGAAAGATATTATAGATATGTCGCGTCAGCGCGGATATTTTATCGATCAGTCGCAGTCTTTAAATTTATTTATGGAGGGTGCTACTATGGCAAAACTTACCTCTATGCATTTTTACGCCTGGAAAAGTGGTTTAAAGACAGGAATGTATTACCTAAGAACCAAAAGTGCTGTAGATGCCATTAAATTCACACTGGATAATAAAAAGAAAGCAGCTCCGGTAGCTAAACCTTCAACAGAAACAGTTGGTAATGGAAAGGCTGAGATGGAACATAAAAAGGAACAGGCTGTAAAAACTGCCGAAAAATTCGCGAAAGAAACTTCGGAAAAGGAAATCAATGCAGAACCCTTAACGCCTGAAGAGATGAAGGCGTTAATAGCACAGGCTAAAGCATCGGAAGGCGATGATTGTTTAATGTGCGGTTCTTAATTGTATATATTTTAAGTGTTAAATGGTTGAGCCATCTCGATTGTGAGATGGCTTTTTTTCTGATTTAAGCTGATATTAGCCTATAAAAAAAGCTAAGACAATCATTTGTCTTAGCTTTTATAGTTTATAATTAAAAGGAGCTTATTCGCCTTTTACAGTTTCATTGTCTATTTTAAATTTAGTAATGTCTATAGAACCATCGTGGGCATTGTGGTACTCTTCCAATAGGTTCATAGTCGCTGTTAGTAAATCTTTAGTTTCTAAAAGTAAGCTAAAGTAAAGCGTCGTGTTTTTCGGACTTACTTCTTCCGTTCTGGTGCGTTCTACCTGTTTCTGGATTTTCTCGGTAATCTGAGCAAAAATCTGTTTTTTGTTGTTCAGGATCGTACCAATTTCTTCAAATGAACGGTTTTCGAAAGCTCTCTGCGTGTTTTTAAATAAGTCTTCAACAGTCTGGTCGACCTGTTTCAACTCTTTAATTTGATTGAATTTTAATTTCTTATGGTTATTATTTACGTGTTTATGGCTTACTTTAGAGATGTACTCTAGAGATTGCGACATATCCTGTAAATACCCTAAAATATTAATGTAGAAATTACTTGCGGCAACACTCGATTCGTCAAGGTTTTTAATGAAATAGAAAATATTATCACGTAATTCATCAATTTCAGTCGATAGTTTATCAACTTGTTTTTTATTCTTTTTAAGCGAAACAAGATCCTGCTTCGATAAGCCGTCGATAGCCCCAGTGTAAATTCTGTTTGAACGCTTAATGGTGTTGGCTATGTTTTCTGCGCTTTCGTGAATTACCCCCTGAATAGAGCTGCTTTCTGCGCGTATTAGCTGTCCTTCGGCTTTTTCTTCTTTCTTCTTATTGCGTAAAGAAATGTAATTACGAGCAAGAAGTAACAGTGCTATTAATAATAAGATAGCAACCATTGAAGGCACGTGTAAGTTAATAAGGTAAGCAATGGCTGCAGCCGTTACAAAGGCGATTATGGCTGTAAAGAACCATCCTCCGATTACATTTAAAACCCCGGCTACACGATATACAGCACTTTCTGCACCCCAGGCTCTATCGGCTAAGGATGTACCCATGGCTACCATAAAGGTTACATAGGTAGTCGATAAAGGTAATTTCATAGAGGTTGCTATAGAAATCAAAACACTTGCAACCATTAAATTTACGGCAGCACGAACCATGTCGAATGCTGGTAATTCGTAAGTTTTGTCTTTGTTTAGCTCTATGGTTGGTTTGGTAAAGCGTTCGTCTATTTTAGCTTGAGCTGATTCTGGTAAAACGAAATTAACCATTTGAGACAGTCCAACAGCACCTCTTACAAAGGCACGGGATAAAAAGTTTGGCTGAAAACGCTCTTTTGTATCCGTCTGACTTGATAAGTCAATAGAAGTTTTCACTACGGCTTTAGCTTTGCTGGAAAACCATAAAGTAGCAACCATTACCATACCGGCAATAAATAACAATAGGGTTGGTGTTTTAACTGATTGTGCTAAAACTTCCATGCTAAAGGCATCTGCCGCAACTCCCGATGCAGCCCACATCTGGTACGATTGCCAGGCAGCGATAGGTACACCAATAAAGTTTACCAGGTCATTTCCGGCAAAAGCCAAGGCTAAAGCAAAGGTTCCGATAAGGATGATAAGTTTGTATATGTTTTGTTTTAAAACAGCTATATATAAATAAGACAGTGAAGTCCATAATACCAAACTTATAGCAAGAATGGTAAGCACCTGAGTTTCTAAAAAGTGCTTAATGGTCATGCCGCCTAAAGCATCGTAACTTTCTTTAGCAAAAGCGGTTCCGCCAATACCTTTCATGAAAATAAAATAAGTGATACCGGAAATGGCAAATCCACCAAATAAGGCACCTACCCATTTTGCTTTTTTCTCAAAATCGTAAGATAAAAGTAAACGGCAAACCCATTGTACAAAGGCCCCTACAGAAAAGGCTACGACTACCGAGAGCAGAATACCAAATATAATCTGGGTGGCTTTAGAGGTGTTAATGTAATTTACCAGATCTGAAAATGTACCCCCGTCATGGCCAATTTTAATTAAGGCAATGGCAACCGAGGCTCCTAAAAGTTCAAATACAATAGAAACTGTAGTTGAGGTTGGCATACCAATGGTATTAAAAAAATCTAACAGTAAAATGTCGGTAATCATAACAGCCATGAATATAATCATGATCTCACTAAACATAAATTCGCCAGGATTAAATATCCCTTTACGTGCAACCTCCATCATACCACTTGAAAATATGGCTCCTACGGCTACACCAATACTGGCAACTATCATGATTGTTTTAAAAGAAACGGCTTTAGAGCCGATGGCTGAGTTTAAAAAGTTAACGGCATCGTTACTTACTCCTACTACCAAATCTGCTATGGCTAGTACGCCAAGAGCAACAATCATAAGTAAATAAATATTCTCCATAATTTAATTTAAATTGTGTGCAAATATCTTAAGTGTTTTTCACTGATATGTTACGTTAATGTTATGATTTTAGCTTAAAAGTGCACTTCAAACTGCAACCTGTACATAAGTAAATCTGTATTTTTCTTATTCGTTAGGTAGCCTAAATCTGTTTGTACTTTTAATTTATGTTTTACTATATATCTGGATACACCTAAAGTGTATTCGTTTTCTGTTCCACGGGTAGTAATGCCCTTACTGAAATTTGTTGAGGCATAACGCCCGGATACTTCCCAGTTTGCAGGAAATAAATAACCGGCTTGTAAATTTACACCATTTCCTATTAATACGGTTTGACCGGTTTCGGTGCCATCAGAATTTAGTGCCACAGGATTTTCTGCAGTTCTGCTGGCGTATTCAGCCATAAAAGATACGCCTTTATATTTAAACATACCATCTATAAACCAGGTTGTTATGTCGGTTTTGTGAAATCCTGTATCAGTTGTCATATAGCTTCCCATGTTGCTACGCGTTCTAACAGCGTTATTGTTGAAGTCGAAAGTGGCTCCAACCGAAAGTTTAGGTGTTTGCTCTAAACTTAAATCGCTGCCAAAATAATCTCCATGATCTTTAAATGCGCCAAACGGTAGAAACTCTAATCGTCCTGTATATTGCAGTCCGCCTAAATTACCTGTAGTCACATTTCGGCCTTCACCCTGTGAAATGGCAATAATTTCACGCATAATAAACTGTTTGCCTAACTGGGCTTCGTGATGTAATTGTAATCCGATGTCACGATCTATGTTATATGCCGCGTTTAAAATAGAACGGTCTACTAATTGTAAGTTGGCCGAAGAAATTACACGTTCTCTGTTGCCTGGAAGTTTGGTTTGTCCAAACCAGAATTCAAATCCTTTGTGGAATTTCCATTTCATAACCGCATCCATAATTATTCTAGGAGAATTATGGGTGTAGATTGAACTGCCGGAGTTATCGCGGTTGGATAACCCAAGTTCTAATTTGTAAACCAGATTAGGGTTAAACACGAAACCGTCAAATTTTAGTCGGGCACGTCTGATAAGAAAAGATGAATTGGTGTCTTGAAAATTACCGTCTTCTGTGTTGTAAGTAAAAACAGATCCTAAGAGTTGCATACGGGCGCCAAGTTTCATGGACCATGTACTGTCTTTATCGACAATATTTAAAATCCCCTTACCAAATTTAGCGGATTTTAATTCCTGGCTGTGCACGAAAGTTGAAACCGAGCAAGCTAATACTACAAATAGTAGTGCTTTAAGTTTCATATAAATATTTTAGTTTTTGTCGGCGGCAAAGAACTAAAACCAATGTTAACTCAATGTTAACTCAGTGTTATTAAATAGAAAGAACTGCCTTGTTACGGGCAGTTCTTTAATTCATGATAAAATAGTCGACAAAAACTAATAGTTTATATGAAATTTCCGCAAATATCTACTATATACTTTATGTGAACGTGAAGCTATTATTATGTTAATATTAAAATTAAATAAAATATAACGCTTTGAAAATGACCAAAATAAATTCTAATGTTAATTTAATGTTACGTAAATGTTGCGTGAAAGTAAAATAATTGCTAATTTTGAGTATAGATAATAATTTAAAACCCAAATAAGATGAAGGCGAGTGTATTATATGTGTTTGCATTTTTAATGACCGTGGTGTCATTTGCACAAGAGAAAAGAGAATTAAAATTAAATAAAGAAGCTCAGCTAATCGAGGTTACGTATTACCACGACAACGGTGTGGTAAGTCAAACCGGGGCCTATACCTTAGATGGTAAGCTGGAAGGCGAGTGGAAGAGCTACGATTTGGAAGGTAAAAAAACAGCTTCAGCCGAATATAAAGCGGGTAAAAAAGTGGGTAAATGGTTTTACTGGGATAATGATGTGTTAAGAGAAGTAGATTACTCAAATAACGCAATTGCCAGTGTAAACGAATGGACAAACAAAACGCGCGTCGCAGTTAATAATTAAATTTGATTTACTATAAAGTGTTTTAAAATAAAAAAGCATCCGGTTTCGGATGCTTTTTTATTATTATATGGCGGTTTGTATTATAAACCAGCTTCTCTCCAAGACCAAGAAGAAATGTCTACTTTTTCTCCTGTGTTATAAGCGTCTGTAGTGGTAGCAGCTTTACCATCGATTATTACGTTAGCTAAAGGACCGTCATCTTTCATATCGATGTTTTTGTCGTATCCTTCTAAGTAAAGGTTAGTGATCGTACCACCAGATTGTTTTTTAAACTGTAAAGCCGTTCCTCCAACAGTAGAGATAGCAGTTACATTAATAAACTGAGGGTTTTTGTTGTCTTTATCTCCTTCGAAAGCAGTTGAGAAACCTTCTTTAGTGTGAGAGATATAAGTATTAGTGATAGATCCGTTCCATCCTTCTGTCCAGTCTACTGCATCGTCATCGTTATTTTCTAAATAGATGTTGGTTACAGAAGCAGAACCACCGAAGAACTCAATTCCGTCGTCAGCACCATTAATTACAGCGATGTTTTCTAAAACAGTTTCAGAACCTACAGCGTAAAGTGATACACCGTTATATTGAGACTCAGAGTTAATTTGAGCTCCGGTTCCTTTAATTACTAAGTTTTTAACAGATCCTGAGTTGTCAGCATCGTTAGTACCACCGTAAACGAATCCACCAATTTCAGCAACAGCATCCACACCAGCAGTAGTTGTAGCATTACCACAAATTGTTAATCCACCCCAGTCACCTGGTTGAGCGTTTACAGAAGACATTACTACTGGGTTAGCCTCAGTACCTTGGATGTCTATTTTTCCACCTTGTAAAACAGCGATGTAAACACCAGTACCACCATCTCTAGCAGTAATTTTAGTTCCGGCTGGAATAGTTAAAGTAGCTCCAGATTGTACAATATAAGAAGAGTTTAAAGTATAGCTAACAGAAGCGTCTAAGGTTGTGTCTTCAGTAACAGCACCTTGTAATAAGTTGCTTTCGAAAGATACCTCGCTAGATACCCAAGAGAAGATTGCTTTATCTACAGTTGGAACAACAGTAGTGTTTAAAGCGTAGAAATATTCTCCAGAAGCAGCCATCTCCTCTTCAGTAGCGAAGGCTACAGGCTCGTATCCGTCTACGAATACTACATTAGAAGTAGCTCCACCATCTTTCATATCTAAATCTACATCGTAACCACTTAAAGATAAGTTAGTGATCGTACCACCAGATTGTTTTTTAAACTGTAAAGCTGTTCCTCCAACAGTAGAAACTGCAGTAATGTTGTTGAATTTAGGGTTACCGTTGTCTTTGTCTCCTTCAAAAACAGTAGAGAAACCAGAAACAGTATTAGAAATGTAAGCGTTGTTTACAGATCCTGTCCATCCTTCAGTCCAGTCGATAGCATCGTCGTCACAATTTTCTAAATATAAGTTAGATACAGAAACAGTACCACCGAAGAATTCAACGCCATCATCAGAACCGTTAAGTACCGCAACGTTGTCTACTATAGTTCCAGATCCTACAGCATAGAAAGATACACCGTTGTACTGAGATTCTGAGTTAATCTGTGCACCAGTACCAGAAATTTGTAAATAACGGATAATACCAGAGCTGTCGCTATCGTTAGTACCACCGTAAATAAATCCACCAACTTCAGCAACAGCGTCAACACCAGCAGTAGTAGTAGCTTCACCACAAAGTGTTAACCCACCCCAGTCACCTGGTTCTCCGTCTACAGAAGACATTACAACCGGGTTAGATTCTGTACCGTTAATGTTAATAGTTCCTCCTTTTAAAGCAGCGATATAAACATCTGTACCACCTTTATCGGCTAAGATTTTTGTTCCTGCAGGAATGTTTAATACAGCTTCGTTATCGATAATAAATTCACCTGTTAAGGTATATTGTACATTAGCACTTAAAGTATAAGTTTCTTGTAATTTACCTTTAAGGATACCGCTCTCTAAGTTTTTAACTACATCTGATTCTTCTGGTCCTATCGGAGCAGGATCATCATCATTACAGCTAGTAAAAGTTACAGCCGATACTAAGGCAGCTACTTTAAAGAAATTGAAAACTAATTTTTTCATGTTAAGTTTTATTAAATTTTGGTTGTTCATTAAATGACTTAATTGTCCTGCAAAGTAAACCGGTTTGTGTTTTTTTAGCTTTAAGACAATATTAAACCTGAGTTACATTAGCTTGTAATTAAGCGGCTTAATGTTAACTAAACTTTATTAGAATGTATATTTTAAGCTTAAGCTTAGTAAACTTCCTTTTCTGTAAGAGCTTACAGTTTCGTTAGTTTCTTCGCCTGTATTAATGTTTCTGATTAACTGTGTTTGTTCGATTTCCGGGTTTAAAAGGTTTCTTCCAACAAACTTAAGTTGTAAGTCCTCTGTAATTTGCTTGCTAACAACCAGATCTAAGGTTACGAATGCTTTTTCTATAATAGCATCGTTGTAAAGTACAGCACTGTTTGCGAAATCTTCCGGAGATCCTAAAGCGAATATTTTATCAGAAGCGTAGTTTCCGGTTAAAGTTGCAATAAACTCTCTGTCGGTTCTGCTGTTGTAACTTAAAGATCCGTTAAGGATTAAATCAGAAGCACCTTGTAAGTCGGTTTCTGTAATGCCTTTGTATTGGTAGTCTTCAAGTAAATCCTGGCTGAACCACATTTTAGTAACGTTAGCATTAAAGTTTAAAAGGCTTTCTTCGTTATCGTTTGTGATAAGATCTATACGAGATTCTAATTCTAATCCGAATACATTAGCCTGATCTCCTGTGTTTGAATATTCAAAAATTCCTGAAGACCCTCTTGTTTGAGCCAAGTTGATAGGGTTTTTAATTTGCTTGTAAAATGCTGTAGTCGAAATTAACTCGCTGCTTTTCGGGAAAAATTCCCATTTAAAGTCTAAGTTAAATACGTCTGATTTTTCTAAGTTAGGATTACCACGAGTTACTCGACCAGTTGGCGATACATACTCGAAAGGCGCGATTTCTTTAAATTCCGGAAGTGTTTGTGTTAAGCTAGATGCTAAACGTAAAAACTGCTTTTCGTTTAGTTCGTATTTTAAGTTTACACTAGGGTAGAAGTCGTTATATTCTTTTTTAACAGATCCTGTACGACCAACCCAGTTGTTTACTGCCCAAAGTACATTAATTTCATCTCTTTCGAAACGTATACCGGCATTACCAGAGAATTTTTTGTTTAATCCAAAGTCTAAATTAGCATAACCCGCCATGATATTTAAATCGGCATCGTAACGGTCTGGTTGTTGTTCGCGTAATATTAAACCGTTATTGAAGTTTTCCGCAGTAAATGTTTGCGTGAAATCATCTACAGAAGGCACCTGGAAATCTCTGGCTCTAACCCCGATGAAAAGCGATGTAAACATACGGTCTTTCTGACGGAAGTTTGCACCAATATTTAATTTGTAAGGGCTTGTATTAGCATCTTCATCAAATTTTCCTAAGTCTATAGCATCCTTGATGTATGCATTGTATTCTCTGTCTTCGATAGTCTGACTTGATTTTCTTTGTTGAAAGTCTCCAACGTGCGCATACTGCACTGTATTCTCATCTAAAATGTTGGCTTCGTTACGAATTCTGTTTGGCTCTTTAGCCAGTACGTAGTTGTAGCCACCGGCCCATGTTAAATTGTTGCGTTCTCCAAATTTATGATCACCTTCAATCTGGTTAACCAACATTATGGTTTGTTTAAAGTTCTGGTCTCTTACAAAAGCGCCGTCTTCCTGAGGATCCTGATCGAATACATAACCTTCTCCGTTTCTACCTTGCTCATATACGTTGTCATCACTCTTGTTAACCGATAAGCTGCTGATTCTTAATTTGTGGTTATCGTTTAATTTAAGGGCAAAATTCACGTAACCTGTAGAGTTTGTACTGGTGTTAGATAATTCTGTATCTGTAAACGAGTTGTCTAAGATGTTAGATCTGTAACTTTTAAAAATACCTTCCTGGTAGTTGTGTTTTACAGAGTGAGATCCTGCTACAAATAATTTTAATTGTTTCCCGAAGATATCGAATTTAGTTCCGCCAGATAAAGAAAGACCATAGTTACCGGTGTTTCTCTGGTTTAACGGATCCCAGCCTTGTCTTGTTATTAAGTCAACTAAAGCATATTGTTTTTTATGAAAACCTAAAGTTACGTCTTCAGAAATGATACTTTTCTTAAAGTTGTTGTCCCCAATTAGGTTTGTGTTGTAACCAGAAGATAAACTTACGGTAATTCCTTTTTTAGAATAACTTTTAGACGTTACATCGGCGTTACCAGAACTTTGATCTGCATAACTAGACGTTGCATACGTTTTACTTACCCCTACGTTTTCAATCATGTTAGTAGAAAACAGGTTTAAGTTGATGTTTTTATTGTTTACATCGTCCGATGGTACAGGTAAGCCATTCATTGTTGTAGACAGGTATCTGTCACCAAGACCACGAATGAAAACTTCACCAGAACCTTCACTCTTTGCTACACCAGAAATTTTAGCAGTTGCATTAGCAGCATCTGTTACTCCAATTTCAGAAAGACGTTCGGCACCGATACTTTCTTTTATAACTACAGCTTTCTTTTGTTCTAATAATAAAGCTGTTTCACTTTCTCTTTTTGTAGTTGTAGTAATTACAACTTCGTCCAGTGCAGCTGCACTGGCACCCATAACAACATCTATAGTAGCAGTTTGTCCGCCAGTAATGGTTACAGGGATTTCCTGAGTTTCGTAACCTACGAAACTAAATATTAAAGTATATTGACCAGCTTCAAGGCCTTCGAAGGTGTAAAGACCATCCATATCGGAGGTGGTACCTTTTGTGGTGCCTTTAATTAAAATGTTCGCAAAGGCCAGCGGTTCGTTGTTAAATTCTTTGTCTGTTAATTTACCTGCAACACTACCAGTGTTTTGAGCGTAGGTAAATACGGTTGTCAAAAATCCTAATACTATTAAAATTTGTCTCATTTTGTCGTTTATTTTCATGCGGCAAAGAAACTTTCACAATGTAAAGTCTAGGTTAATGGAGTATTAAAGATTGTTAATAAAAAGGTTAACTAAAGGTTAACGAATGTTAAGTAGTGCGGGGTTTTGTAAACATTAAATTAACATAAGATTTTAGGTTAAAATTGCGGTAAGTCTTTGCTAGGCTTGGATGTTTTAAAATATTATCTTGCGCAGACTTAAATTAAAATTATGAATTGGGAGCAGTTATTATCTCTTAAGCGTTATGGAGATGTTGCCAAGCGTTTGCGAAAAGCACAGGACGAAACCCGTTTGGGGTTTGAAGTGGATTACGATCGAATTATTTTTTCTGCCGAGTTTAGGAGCCTTCAGGATAAGACTCAGGTTATACCGATGTCTCAAACCGATTTTGTTCATACGCGATTAACACACAGCTTGGAAGTTAGTGTGGTAGCGAGGTCTTTGGGTCGTAGAGTGGGGGAAAAAATTTTAAAAAAATACCCTGACTTAAAAGAGCTTCATGGTTATTTACCTAACGATTTTGGTGCTATAGTAGCCACAGCTGCCCTGGCGCACGATATCGGTAATCCGCCATTTGGACATTCCGGAGAAAAGGCAATTGGAGAATATTTTAAAACTGGCAAAGGCCAGCAATATAAAAGTGAATTGACCCCTGAGGAATTTCAGGATTTGTGCGATTTTGAAGGTAATGCCAACGGATTTAAAATTTTAACCCAGAGTCGTCAGGGACGCGAAGGGGGACTGCGTTTAAGCTATGCGACCTTAGGAACATTTATAAAGTATCCTAAGGCATCGCTTCCTAAAAAGCCGACAAGTCATGTGGCCGATAAAAAATACGGATTTTTTCAAAGTGAGTTTGAAGCCTTTAAAGAAGTTGCTACTGAACTTGGTATGGCAACAACCGATGCTTCAGGAAATGTTAAATATAACAGGCACCCTCTGGCTTATTTAGTTGAAGCCGCCGATGATATTTGTTACACCATTATCGATTTTGAAGATGGTATTAATCTGGGTTTAATTGACGAAGATTTTGCTCTGGAATATTTAATTAAACTGGTTAAAGATGTAATCGATGTGAATAAATATCACCAGTTAACAACTACGCAGGATCGTATAAGTTATCTTCGGGCCTTGGCTATAAGTGCATTAATTAATGAGGCTATTACGGTTTTTGAGGCTAATGAGCAAGCCATTCTAAATGGTGAATTTAATGTGTCGTTACTTGATAAAAGTAAATACGAGGCGCAGATTAACGATATTATAAAATTAAGTGTTGAAAAAATTTACCAGTCAGCCGAAGTTTTAGATAAAGAAATTTCTGGGTATGAGGTGATTTCCCGACTGCTTAACACCTTTATTAAGGCCGTAAACAATCAGTTTGAGGGCAATCCGTCTAATTACGATAAACTCATTTTGCAAACGCTACCAAAGACTATAAACTTTAGCGAAGAAGCTTTGTATTTAAGACTGCTTAATGTGTGTCATTACGTATCGTTATTATCAGATAGTCAGGCGTCTCTAATTTATAAAAAATTACAGGGTAAGTTGTATTAATAGTTTTTAAAGAGTTGTGTAACAAATTGAAAAAATTATTTTTGTAGTAACTCAACTAATTCCAATATGAAGAATAAACACTTTTTAGTCTTGTGTGTTCTGGGACTTGTTTTTACTTTAGTTTCTTGTGAAGAAATAAATAGAGACCCAGAAAATTCGGTTGTGGGGCTTAGGGCTTTGCATGCTAGGCACCTTGAAAATAGTCCCTATAAATCAACAAAATTGTTGCCGAAAAAGAAACGTTCGGAATTGGGGTTGCCTCCTGATCGCTATATGGAACGGGTATGGGAATTAACTATGAATCCAGCTATTGGAAGACCTACTCAGGAAAATCTTAGACAGATTCAACAGCAATTGTTAGAGGAACGGACTAAGGCATTAGCGTCAGGTAGAGTTCCAGGAGACAACTCAAATAATAATTGGGTAGAACGCGGTCCAAATAATGTTGGTGGACGAACCCGTGCTTTAATATTTGATCCAAATGATAGTACTAATGAAACTGTTTTGGCAGGAGGTGTAAGTGGAGGGCTATGGAGAAATACCAATATCTCCGATCCTACTTCGGTCTGGACAGCAGTAGATATTCCTGAACATTTAAATATTACTTGTATAGCAGTAGATCCTAATAACACAAAAACAATGTATGTGGGTACAGGAGAATCTTATGTTTTTGGAGACGTGAATGGCAATGGTGTATGGAAATCGGTAGATGGAGGAAATTCATGGAGTCATGTTTTTGGAGGCTCAGTTGGGGAAACTGTATTGCAATCAGATTCTAATGTAATAGTGAACTCTCCTAGTAGTTTAGCAGGAAATTATCTTTCACTTGGGGCAAGTTTTGGCCCAAAGGCTACTTCAGGCATTACAGGTAATTTAGTTCTGATAAATTCAGGAGGAACAAATCCAAATTTGGGATGTAATTCAGTTGAAAATGTTTCGGCTGTAAATGGGCAAATAGCTGTTATTTATCGTGGAACTTGTAGTTTTGTTCAAAAAATAACGAATGCACAGGCTGCTGGTGCTAAGGCTGTAATAATGATTAACAATGAAGCAGGTAATCCAATTGTTATGGGGGGGGATGACACTAATGGGGTGATTCAGATTCCTTCAGTAATGATTTCTAAAGCAGAAGGAGATAAACTTGTAGAAGCATTAAATACAGGTCAGGTAATTAATAGTACAATCAAAGCTGTTAATGGAGGTGATTTTTTTGGATATTATGTATTAAAAGGGAATCAACATGTAAATGACATTGTTATTAGAGATAATAAAGGGGCTTCTGAAGTGTTTATAGCCGCCGGATCGACATTTTATAGTGATTCCAATCCAATAACATTACTAGGTCCTCAGGATTATGGTTTATTTAAGTCTGATAATGAGGGGAGTTCATGGAAATTGTTAGGCTTGCCGTTGACTTCTGGTGGAAACCGATATGAACCTAATGATTTAGAATTAGGGGCAGATAATACTTTATGGGTGGCTACAACTAGAAATAAGGTTTATGGAGATGGAGGGGGAACTATTTTTTCTTCTTCAAATGGTGAAAATTTTAACCTGGCATATAGTTTTAATGCAAGGCGCACTCAAATTGCATTATCCGGTACTAAACCTAATAAAATTTATGTTTTAGCTGAAGGTCCAGATGATGATACCCCAGTTGTTATGAAAAAGACTCTTGATGGATTTACAACGGTATCGGATTTAAAATTACCTAATGATGTTGATAGTGATATTGATGATAATGACTTTTGTAGAAATCAAGCGTTTTATAATTTAGTTATAAAAGTAGATCCAACTAACGATAATAAAATATTTGTTGGAGGAATAGATTTGTTTAGTAGCTCTACAGGAGGTATCGCTTGGGATCAAATTACTCACTGGTATGGAGGTTTCGGGTTCCCAAGAATGCATGCCGATCAGCACGCAATAGTATTTGGTAATGGGGATACGTCAAAAATGCTTTTCGGTAATGATGGTGGAGTTTATTATTCCTCTACTGGTGGTAAATCGCCCCAAGTTAGAAATAATGGGTATAATGTTACCCAATTTTATACCATCGGAGCTGCTCCAACTTCTACAGTTCAAGGGAATTATTTCTCAGGGGGTACACAAGATAACGGAACTCCTTATTTCAAGAATGCTAAGGAAGGTGTGTCTTCATCCATTGATATAACAGGGGGGGATGGAGGTTATACTTCTTTTGATCTTGATGGTGTAGATTCATATTTTATTGCGAATTACGTTTATAATAATGCTATTTATAGGATTGATTATAAAACTGGAGAAAAAATAACATTGATTGAAGAAGATGAGAATGCAGGGGAATTTATTAATCCGCAAGCTTTAGATTCTAGATTGGATTATTTGTTTTCAAACTATTCAATTGGGACTGAATATGCCATACGGACTTATCGCACCAAAAGCACTACAGAAGATTATGAGGTCAATACATTAAAAAATGGATTATTGGATGCACCTGCCTTGGCTTTGCAGATTTCTCCTTATGATGTATCTAATGAAGAAAGTATTTTATATGCCGGATTAGAAAATGGTAGGTTATTGAAGATAATTTCAGCTTCGAATATATTGGGGCAGACCTGGACTGATATTTCTGGATCTGGGTTTGTTGGGAGTGTTTCTGATATCGAATTTGGTAGATCGACCGACGAAATGTTTGTGACGTTTCATAACTATGGTGTTAATAATATCTGGTATACAACAGACGGAGGAACAACATGGGAACAAAAAGATGGTGATTTACCAGACATGCCCGTAAAAGCCATTCTTCAAAACCCTTTAAAACATAACGAGGTCATTATAGGTACAGAATTGGGTGTTTGGTATACTACTAATTTTACCAGTGAGAACCCAAATTGGAAGTCAGCTTTTAACGGAATGAGTAATGTGAAAGTTACCGATTTAGTTCTTAGAGATGATAATACTATTTTTGCTTCTACTTATGGTCGTGGTATTTTCTCCGGTAAATTTACCGGTGAGGCATTAAGTGTTGAAGAGAATGTATTGAATACTGGAATTTCTTTATTCCCAACAGTATCAAACGGGGATTTTAATGTGACTTCAAAATCTAATTTAGGTGCTGTTAATTTGCAGATTTTTAATTTAAATGGTCAGTCTGTTTATGTTAACGATTTAAATTTATCTGGAAATGCAAGTAAGGCCATTAATATTAATGTAGCTTCAGGAGTGTATCTTGCTAAGTTTACAAGTGGTTCGGTTAGTGCGACTAAGAAGTTTGTAATTAAGTAAGGGTTTTAAATATTACTATAAGAGAAAAGCGAGCCATTGTGGCTCGCTTTTTTTTATGCTTGGAACTTACTTCTTTATGTATTGGAATAAAGGTTTACAAAAATGCTTAAGGGTGGGGTTCTAAGGCTTTTTAAGTAATAATTGCTTAAATTGTATCAATTCCAGGACTTTACTTAGGCCTGAGGTATTTAGTCTCATACTGATTGTATATTACGGTTTTTATAACTTAATATAGTTGTTTAGGCCAGTATATTCTGTGTTCAAGCGGTGTTATAGTAGGTGTAAAGGACGTTTTGATACGTGATGGGATAAGGTTTAAATGGTAAAAAAAAATGCCGCAAATCTAATTTGCGGCATTTTGTTATTTCCTTATAAAATAAATTAATCGGCTAAGATTATTATTTTATTGTCTTTTAATTCTAAAGTTCCAGATTTAATATTTAAAGTTAAAACTTTGTTGTCTGAAACATGCGGAGTCACTTCAGGATGTAATTTATCGTACTCTAAATGTGGTTTAGTATGTACTTTAATTTTTACAGTTCCTGCTGTTAATAGCGAAACTATTGCAGCGTGATCTTTAAGCATTTCAAATTCACCATCAACACCCGGTACAGTAACGGCATCGACTTCCGAACTAAATAAAGTGGCTTCTGGTGATACTATTTCTAAATACATATCTTAAGTGTTGAATTATGCGTCTGCAAGCATTTTCTCTCCAGCTTCAATAGCTTCTTCAATAGATCCTTTCAGGTTGAACGCTGCTTCTGGTAAGTGATCTAATTCACCATCCATAATCATGTTAAATCCTTTAATAGTTTCTTTAATATCTACTAATACACCTGGAATACCTGTAAATTGCTCTGCTACGTGGAAAGGCTGAGATAAGAAACGTTGTACACGTCTTGCTCTACCTACAGCTAATTTATCTTCTTCAGATAATTCTTCCATACCAAGAATCGCAATAATATCCTGTAATTCTTTATAGCGTTGTAATAACTCTTTTACACGTTGAGCACAAGCATAGTGGTCTTTTCCTAAAATGTCAGCCGTTAAAATTCTAGAAGTAGAATCTAATGGATCTACCGCAGGATAAATACCTAGCTCGGCAATTTTACGAGATAATACTGTTGTTGCATCTAAGTGCGCAAACGTTGTTGCTGGTGCAGGGTCAGTTAAGTCATCCGCAGGTACGTAAACCGCCTGTACAGATGTAATAGATCCTGTTTTAGTAGATGTAATACGCTCCTGCATAGCACCCATTTCTGTTGCTAATGTTGGTTGGTAACCTACCGCAGAAGGCATACGACCTAAAAGTGCAGATACCTCAGATCCTGCTTGTGTAAAACGGAAAATGTTATCTACGAAGAATAATACGTCTTTTCCTTGACCATCTCCAGCACCATCACGGAAATATTCAGCGATAGATAAACCAGATAAGGCAACACGTGCACGTGCTCCTGGTGGCTCATTCATCTGTCCGAATACGAATGTAGCTTTAGAGTCTTTCATGGCAGTTTTATCTACTTTAGATAAATCCCATCCACCATTTTCCATAGAGTGCATAAAATCTTCACCGTATTTAATAATACCAGATTCTAACATCTCTCTTAAAAGGTCGTTTCCTTCACGAGTTCTTTCTCCAACTCCAGCGAATACTGAAAGTCCACCGTGACCTTTTGCAATATTGTTAATTAACTCCTGAATTAATACTGTTTTACCTACACCGGCACCACCAAATAATCCAATTTTACCTCCTTTTGCATAAGGCTCGATAAGGTCGATTACTTTAATACCTGTAAATAAAACTTCAGTAGAAGTTGATAATTCATCAAAATTAGGAGCTGATCTGTGGATTGGTAATCCAGATTCACCAGCCTTAGGTAAGTTTCCTAATCCATCAATTGCATCTCCAATTACGTTAAATAGTCTTCCGTAAACATCGTCTCCAATTGGCATTTGGATAGGCGCTCCAGTAGCTACTACTTCAGTACCTCGGCTTAAACCATCTGAAGAGTCCATCGCGATAGTACGTACAGTATCTTCTCCAATATGAGACTGTACTTCTAAAACTAAAACAGAACCATCCGCTTTTTTAATTTCTAATGAATCGTAAATTTTTGGAAGTGCTCCTTCTGTTTCGAATACTACATCGATAACAGGACCAACTATTTGTGCAACTTTACCTGTAACTTTTGACATTACCTATGTGTTTATTGTTTTTGCTGTTAATTTTAGCGAAATACATCTGTTTTTTCGCGCTGCAAAGATAGAAGATTAAATTTAAAATAAAATATGTTTTTTACCTTTTTTAGATTATGGAAAGCGGCTTTATATTGAACGCTTTTTATTCTGTTAGAATTTGATAAATTATTGAAGCAAAGGAGAATAGTTTGTAGGGTAATCTCCTAGATTAACCAGATTTTCTGAAGCTTCAAAATTGGTGTCGTACGTGGCATCTATGGCTCTCATAAACTCATTTGCCAGAAGCGCATATCCGCGAGAAGTTGGGTGAACTCCGTCTAAAGAAAAGGCTCCCCCGGTAACAAGAGCATTATTTAATATAAAATTGCCGTAACCATAACCACCATTGGCAACCTGTTGTAAAATCATGTTGGCATCTACAAAAGCCAGTTGCCCCTGAGTGGCTGCATTTTTAATTGTGCTGTTAAACTGATCTATCGCTGTTTTAATTTGATCTTGTTCCGCAGGAATCAGAACCCATTTATCTTCCAAAGGTAGGGTAATGCCTTCTGAAGCGAATTGCTGGGCTATGTGTTCCGGTAAGCCTTGACTCATTAAAGCATTTGCTATTGTTGAATTTACTGTGCCTATTATACTCATGCTTGGAAGTACAAATAAATCATTTGCATTTGCCTGCCTTACCTGGCCGTAGGTTGTTCCAAGTAAAGGAGCTACTATTGGAGCTGCCTCAGCTGGAAGTCCCATCTGCTGTAAAAATGCAGGGAAAGTAGGACTTGCTAATAAGGCTCCTGTTATTTGTGAGGATAAATCGGCAAGAGTTTCATCTTTGATAACTACTGCGCTGGCTTCTGAGTCAGAAAATACTATCGCGCGTTCGCTTTCTCCTAAAGCAATAAAAATCTGGTTTAAGGCACCGTATACCATATTAAGGGTTGGTATCTGTGCTGCAAACTGAAGGTTTTGTGGACTTAAAGGGTTATAAGGAACCGTAGTAAAATGTGGAATTGAAGTAACATAAGGCAGATTGGCAACTACGCCTTTCGCCCCACCAGAAGTCAGGGTATTTATTAATATGTTATAAGCGTAATCGAAGGTTGCTGTTTCTGTAATAGGATTGGTATCATCTCCGCCACTTAGAGCGTAGCCCAGTACGTCATTATTCCCAATCCATAAAGAAAAAAATGTCGGACTCTGTGACATGGCCAGTTCTAATACCGAGGCGTCTGGTGTACTTCCAGTCATTCTTACAAAATAAGGATTGGCTAATCCGGCCGAAAGATTGGCAAGATTACCATAACCATGTGCCAGCAAATGATAACTTTTTGCTCCAGGTACTCCCATATTATTAAAAGGACCCGACGGATTGTTTGTTACAATATCGGTGCTAACAGTTACGTCACCGATTACCGATTCCAAAGCTACAGGACCACCGCCAGTAGTTACCAGTCTTGGATTAATTCCCGGAAGGCGAGTGCCTCCCAATGCCAGGCCGCCGTAGTTGTCGTTCATTAAAGGTTGATTAAAATCGCCTGCTCCAATTAATTTAAATTTGCTCGAAAGGATATTGGGAAAGGAGTTGTTCTGAGCTGCAATAAATAAAGCGTTGTCTGTATATCCGGAAGTCAGGGAATTCCCCAAAGCGACATACGTTGTAAAATCTGCAGTCCCGGTGATTAAATCGGGATGGTTGTCTGATGGAGAAGAACTATTGTCGTCGTCGTTACTACAGGCCGCAAACTGTAATGCCAGTGTTGCCAACCAAATATATTTTAGTTTCATAAGGTGTTTTAATTATAAGTTGTTAATAGTCCAGGATACATAATACATGGATCCGATGTATCCCGTTCCAATAGCGGTAAAGTATTCATCTCCTAATAGATTGGTGGCCCCCAGTTTGAAAGCTGATTTTATACCTGGAACTTTATAGTTTATCTGAGCATCCAGCGTATGGTATGCAGGAATATTGCCATCTCCAAATGTGGATTGCCATAAATACGTATCGCTCCATCGCCAGGCCAGATTAAAGCCCAGGTTTTTTATGACTTCCGGATTTCCAAAAGCAACTTTAACTTTATGTTCCGGCGTGTTAAAATTAGTTCGGAAGTCTGGATACTTATCCTGTTCAAAATCCTGTTTGGTAAAGGTGTAATTGGCAGATAAGTCGTAATGGTTAAATACTTTTGTCGATACTTGTACAGAAGCACCATAAGAATTCACATCGGCATCAGAGTTGGTATAGGTCTGGTACGATTTATAATCGCCGTTTTGAAGCGCTGCCAGCGACATGCTGTTGTCTCCAACAGTGCCATAGAACGGAACCAGAACTGTTTCGTTCGAAATAAAATCGGAATACGAATTGTAATACATGCTTAAGTCGATAATGGTTTGTTGCAGTTTTCCACGGTAACCAATTTCGTAAGACGCCACTTTTTCTGGTTTAACAATATCAATATCCGCAGCTACAGGAGCGCCGTTTTCAACAGAATTTAAAGTGAATGCATTTTCGTAAGCTGCTCGTCCGGAAATATCGGCCGTAGCAGGGGAGCCTAAGGCCTGGCCACTTGCACTAACATTAAACGTTCTTACATCGCGGTCTAAATTACTTGCTGCAGACCCGACTAAGATGGCCCGACCGGCATCCAGACCAATGAATAGATCCTGAGTGGTAGGGTTTCTGAATCCGGTTTGAACGGATCCGCGAATATTATGGTTGTCCTGTGGTCCGAAAGTGTAGCCAAGAGAAACTCTTGGCGAAAAGAATCCGTCGAATAATTCCGATTTATCATAACGTAGCGAAGCTGTAAGTTTAAGTGCTTCGTTTTCTAAAAAACGTTTCTGGATTTGTGTATATAAACCCATTTCGGAATATTTTATAGGCGAATCATCGTCTGTGTAAATGGTTCCAAATGAATTTAAGTCGTATTTTCTATAAGATCCGCCCACTTGAATTTCTGCCCAATCGGTAAGATGGCTGAAATTGTAATTGGCATCGGCATGGTAGTATTTTGAAGCGTCCTGAAATTTAGAGCCTGTATTTAAATCGGGATCGTTTGTTACAGTGTTAAATGCATTTTTGAATTCTGTACTTCCTGGCTCAAAACGTCCCTGATCGGCGGTAGCTCTGGCTGCTGCATGTGCTTCAGTGTCGGTAGCTCCACTTAGTGTGGCACCAGCATACGTACTTATGTATTCGCTAAACCACTGAGTGTCGCTTTTCCATTGGCGGTTAATATTGATACCGGTGAAAACCATGTCGTAAGAATCTCCTGCTTTATCTGCCACCACATAACCGCGTACAAAGAAGTTATTGTTCCGCACTTCAAGTTTGTGCTGTTGTTGAAAGAAGTTGGCAATATTATAGCGGTTGGTACCCTGGTAAATAGTATTTCCGGTTCCCATTTTTCCAACATAGGCTATTTCAAAATCATTTTTCCAGGGTCTGAAGTATAGTCCCCAGTCACCTTTTAAACTTTCAGCTTTATAATTGGTTAAATCCGATTCTCTATAACCAGTTCGGCTAACCACCACATTGGGAATGATGCCTAATCCGCCTGATGCTGCACGTATATTTGTAGAAACTTCATCGCCATAAACATTATACCCATCGTAATCTATAGTAGCTCTGGTGGAACCACTACCCGGTTTACCTGTATAATTATTAGCGGCCCAGTCGGTTCCTTTAAGCCAGCCAAAATTTACTTTAGCAGCAATGACGTCGTTAAATTTATGAGCGATTCTTATACCTACATCGGTATAGGAATTCGTACCTGCTGCCTCCTGTGTCGTGATTCCCTGTTTGATATATCCGCTTATACCCGGGTATTCAAAAGGATTTTTACTGCGCATAAATAAAATGCCATTAAAGGCATTGGCACCATATAAGGCTGAAGAAGCTCCAGGTAATAGTTCTACACTGAGCACATCGGTTTCTGTCATACCAACCAAATTACCCAGTGGAAAATTCAGGGCGGGAGTTGAGTTATCCATGCCATCAACAAGTTGCATAAACCGAGTGTTAGAAAAGGATGCAAAACCTCTTGTGTTTATAGATTTAAAAGTTAAACTGTTGGTGTTAATATCTACACCCTTAAGATTTTCCAAACCGTCGTAAAAATCGGCCGAAGCCGTATTTTTTATTTCTTTAATTCCAAAACGTTCCACTGTTACAGGCGATTCGAAAATACGCTCGGGAGTTCTGGAGGCAGAGATGACTACTTCGTCAAGTTCGGTACCTTCCATTAAGGTAAAGCTTAAATACTGATTGTTGGAATTTACTTCTTTGTTTTCTGTACGGTATCCAACACTGCTGGCTTGAACAGTAAATGGAGGAGAAAGCGGAACGTTTAAAGTAAAAGCACCGTCAAAATCTGTAACGGTTCCTGTAGTACTGCCTAAAATAATAAGGTTGGCTCCCGGTATGGGTTGGTTATTGCCATCTACAACTGTACCAGAAATTGTAGTTTGCGCGTAGGTTATGGCACTTAGCAACAGGGCCAGGACTGAAACTAGGTTTCTCATAAAATAAGTTAAAGGTTAGTTTGTTGCTTGCCAATATACATTTTTTATTTATTCATTAAAATAGAATGTTTAAAAAATAGGTCTCAAATATGATAATGTGATATTTATTTTGGTATAAAATCGAATTATGTTTAAAGTTTTGTTGTTACTTACTGGTTTTTTTAAATAGAAAAAGGCACTTCTAACAATATGTTAAAAGTGCCTTGATGTATAAAATTGTATGTTGTAGAACTTACTCTACTGTTACCGATTTCGCAAGGTTTCTCGGTTGATCTACATTTTTTCCTAACATTACCGCGATATGATACGATAATAGTTGAAGAGGTATTGTTGTTAAAAGAGGGGATAACGCTTCTAAAGTTTCTGGAACCTCTATCACGTGGTCGGCTAAATCTTTAACCTGAGTATCACCTTCGGTAACTACACCTATAATTTTGCCTTTTCTGGATTTGATTTCCTGAATGTTACTTACTACTTTTTCATAATGCCCTTTTTTAGTAGCGATTACGATTACAGGCATTTGTTCGTCGATAAGGGCAATAGGTCCATGTTTCATTTCGGCTGCAGGATAGCCTTCAGCGTGGATATACGAAATCTCTTTTAATTTCAAGGCACCTTCTAAGGCTACCGGGAAATTATATCCGCGACCTAAGTATAGACAGTTTTTAGCATTCTTATAAATGTCTGCTATGGTTTTTACATACTCGTCCGATTCTAATGCTTTTTTAACTTTATCAGGAATCAGTTCCAGTTCAATTAAATGATGACGGAAATCTGAACTTGAAATAGTGCCTTTAGCACGCGCTAAACGTAAAGCGATTAATGTAAGAACTGTAATTTGAGTTGTGAATGCTTTGGTTGAAGCCACTCCAATTTCTGGTCCGGCGTGAGTGTATGCCCCTGCATGAGTTTCTCTTGCAATAGATGAGCCTACAACATTACAAACTCCAAAAACAAAAGCGCCTTTGGATTTTGCCAGTTTTATAGCAGCCAGAGTATCTGCAGTTTCACCCGATTGAGAAATGGCAATTACAATATCTTTCTCTGTGATAACCGGATTTCTGTATCTGAATTCCGAAGCATATTCAACTTCAACCGGAATTCTGGCTAAATCTTCAAAAATATATTCTGAAACAAGACCTGCATGCCACGAGGTGCCACAGGCTACAATAATAATACGGTCGGCATTCAGGAACTTTTTCATATTGTCCTCGATACCGCTCATTTTTATTATAGCTTCATTAGAAAGTAAACGGCCTCTAAACGTATCTAATATAGCACTGGGCTGCTCGTAGATTTCTTTAAGCATAAAATGCTCGTAGCCTCCTTTTTCAATCTGTTCCAGATTTAACTGTAACTCTTGAATATAAGGGTCTACGGTAGAGTCGTCGTAAATTTTTCTGATTTTTACTTCGCGACCTAATCTGATTATTGCTAATTCCTCATCTTCCAGATAAATGGCATTTTTAGTAAATTCTAAAAACGGAGAAGCGTCGCTCGCTATAAAAAATTCTTCGCGTCCAACACCAATTGCTAATGGGCTTCCAAGTCTTGCAGCTACAATCTCGTCGGGTTTGTTTTTATCAAATACGGCAATAGCGTATGCTCCTACAACCTGATTTAGTGCAATTTGAACCGCTTTACCAAGTTTCAGGTTTTCTTTAGTCATAACATCTTCAATCAGGTTAACCAAAACTTCGGTGTCCGTATCTGATTTGAAAGTGTAGCCCCTGTTAATTAAGGCTTTTTTTAAGGATTCGTAGTTCTCGATAATCCCGTTGTGAATAATTACAAGGTTCCCCGAATTGCTGTAATGCGGGTGAGAGTTAACATCGTTAGGAACACCGTGAGTTGCCCAGCGTGTGTGACCTAAGGCAATATGTCCGTTGGTTGTAATTTCTTCTTTAACGCGTGCTTCTAAATCTACAACCTTTCCTTTTGTTTTTGCAACTTTAAGTTGTTGACCGTCAAATAATGCAATACCTGCACTATCGTAACCGCGATATTCCAATCGCTTTAAACCATTAATTACAATGGGGTAGGCTTCTCTGTAGCCTATATATCCTACTATTCCGCACATAGTTTTTTTGTTCTAGTTTTCTTGGTCTGTATCTGTATAGTAAATATCTAATTTAACACGCAATCCTTCTGGTACATTGGTTGTGCTGCCGTATAAAACGGTGCCTTTTGGTTCCAATACTGCTCCCGAAGGAAGGGTTGTTACCTCGTCTGCATCGCTGTCCAACAAGCGTGCCTGTGAAACAGAATTAACATTTGTGGAAAGCACTATACCCAATTTTGTATTGGTAGAGTCTTTCTTTAAAATGTTTTTAATATGTTCGGTTAATCTAATTTTGTATTTGTACGTTCCCGCTTTACTTTCAATACGCTGTCCTAAATGGTAAATACTTGAAATATATGCAGACGATGTGCTTGATGTAGGGTCTGCGCTATAGTCTACAAGAGCAGTGCTATTTTTTACATCGTAAACAAATAGTCTGTCGTATAAATGGTAGTCATCTGTCTGATACGTTTTATCCGGGTCTTCATAAATGGTTAACTGTGCTTCGTTTATTAACCATTTGTCTTTATTACGTTGAAATTCGTTTAATACATCCGATAAACCATCGCCGTCGTCATCGGCTCCCGAAAACAGGTCGATAATTCCCATAGAACCTTCCCCGCCTTTAAGGTATAAATTGTCGTCTCCGGTACTACTGTTACCATCGTTATATACTATATCGCTTTCCAATGTGTTCAACCTTGTGGAGTTGAAAGACAAAGTGAATTCTCCGGTTAAAATTTCTTCAGAATCTTCATCTTCGGCGTCATAATCATCATTTTTATAGGAGTAATACATGGTGATTAAAGCTTCAGAATCTGAGAAGTTTAACATAACCTGATTTCCAGTTCCATTAATAGCTTCAGTTTTGAAATATAAACCTCTGAATGAATTTACAAAATTATTCTGGTTGCTAAGCTCTGGACTACCTTCTTTATTTATTAACATCTGCTGCCAGAAGTTGTTGTTGGTGAAGGTGATTTTTAGGCGTGGCGATAAACGTTCCGAAACTTCAAGCTCCTCGGTATCTTCGTTTATTTCTTTAATTATTATTTCATCTTCACTCGGAACAAAATCCTCCGTACTGTAAAGTAATTCGCCAGTAAAATTATTGAAGTTAATACTTTCGTTGGCATTGGAATAATAAACCTGAGATTCGTCGAAATTCGAATTCGGGTCTGTAGTTCTCAGGTAATATTTGTTTTCGTAGATGGATAATTTTATAGGATCTCCACCAAAAAGCGAATCTATTTTATAAGTTGAATTATCGTCGTCGTCTGTTTCCAGTAATGTCGAGTAATAGGGTAAAACAAGTGTTACCGAATCTACTGTAGCGTCGGTTCCAAACGACGGATTGTAATTTTGAGGAACGATTTGAGTTACTACATTTGCTGTAGTTAAACCGTATTCAGGGTCATTAAAAACACCTAACAGATTAGATGTTAGCCCGTTGGTTTGTACTGGTTTTACTTTTTTAGTGTATGCTGTTACAGGATAGGAAATACTGTCTGTAATAAAATCTTTTCCTCCAATAATGTCTGTTCCAATGGTGTTGTAGTCTTTATCGCAGGCGATTATAAGACTTAATACAAGAATAAGAAAACCTGTGTTTTTAAGGGCTTTTAGGGTCTTTTTCATAAATGCAAAATGAGAGATGACAGTGAACTATTTTAAAACTTCGTTGGTATAGAAGTTAGAATAAGCTTCACTAAACTCTTCTTTATCTTTATATTCTAATACTGGTTTGTCCAGGCTTTCCAGATGTTTCGATAATGCTTCAGGGATTTCTTCTGAACCAATAATTATAGCATCAGAATAATCTATCGCAACTTTCATTAAATTATTATACGTAGGCTCTGTTAAAGTTTTTACAGCTTCGTCATTTACATTGTCAAATTTAACTTTTGAAGCCATGTCTTGGTTTAATGTGCCTTCGAAACCCTGGTTGTAAACGGAAGTTACAATTTTACTGTCGCTAAATAATGGCTCGCCCGCAAAATATTCTTTAAGGTAAAGTGGTAATAAAGCTGCTAACCAGCCATGAACGTGAATAATATCAGGCGACCAGTTTAATTTTTTTACAGTTTCTATTACGCCTTTTGCAAAGAAAATAGCGCGTTCGTCGTTGTCTGGGAATAAATTGCCGCTTTCGTCGGTAAGCGTGGCCTTACGCTTAAAATATTCGTCGTTATCGATAAAATAGACCTGAATGCGCTCTTTAGGGATAGATGCCACTTTAATAATCAGAGGCATATCTAAGTCGTTAATAACTAGGTTGATTCCGGATAACCTGATGACCTCGTGTAATTGATGTCTTCTTTCGTTTATATTACCATATCTGGGCATGAAAATCCGAATCTGTCCGCCCTGCTGGTTAACCATTCTAGGGGCTTCAAACGACATGGATGAGATTTCTGTTTCTGGTAAATAGGGAACTACTTCAGATGATACGTATAATATCCTCTTATCTTTCATAAATTACTAGGCTTATTGTAAATTCAAAATAAAAAACACGCAAAATTACAAAATTTTATGCAGATTGCCAGTAAAATATTAATTTTGCAGGCGTTAATTTTTATTTAGAGTGAAGGTATTTACACAAAAATCGGAATTAAAATCTGAAATTAAGACCCTAAAGTCTCAGGCTAAAACTATTGGGTTAATTCCTACAATGGGAGCGCTGCACGAAGGGCATTTGTCTTTGGTAAGACGTTCTATAAGCGAAAACGACTGCTCTGTAGTGAGCATATTTGTTAATCCAACTCAGTTTAACAATAAAGAAGATCTGGTTAACTATCCTAGAACTCTGGAGAAGGATCTGGAATTGCTACAAACAATTTCTGATGATATTATGGTTTACACTCCTTCGGTAGAGGATATTTATGATGAAGGCGTGGTTTCCACTCAATTTGATTTTGATGGTCTGGAGCATGAAATGGAAGGTAAATTTCGCGCAGGACATTTTGATGGGGTGGGGACTATAGTAAAACGTTTGTTTGAAATTGTAACACCAGATAATGCCTATTTTGGGGAAAAGGATTTCCAGCAACTGGCAATTATTAAAAAAATGGTTGCTAAACATAATATCCCGGTAAATGTGG
Source organism: Formosa sp. S-31 (assembly GCF_051172795.1). Lineage (NCBI taxonomy): Bacteria > Pseudomonadati > Bacteroidota > Flavobacteriia > Flavobacteriales > Flavobacteriaceae > Formosa > Formosa sp. S-31. The sequence goes on along the minus strand of NZ_JAENDK010000008.1, from coordinate 483,636 downwards.
TAGGGTGCGAAATTTTACGAGAGCCGAATGGGCTTGCTATGAGCTCCAGAAATGTTAGACTTAAACCGCAATACGCTGAGGCTGCGCCGTTTATTTACAAAACATTAACAGCTGCCAAAGCACAGTTTGGCACAAAAAGTGCTTTAGAGATTACGCAATGGGTTGAAAATGAGTTTTTAAAGCAGGAATTGTTAGAGTTAGAATACTTTACAATTGCAGAAGAAGATTCTTTGAAAACGGCTCAAAATATTAACAAACAAAAAACATATCGTGCCTTTGTTGCGGTTTTCGCAGATGATATTCGATTAATCGATAACATAGCACTTAATTAATTAACTTTGCCAAAATGCAAATTCAAGTAGTAAAATCTAAGATTCACAGAGTAAAATGTACAGGTGCAGACCTGAATTATATTGGTAGTATTACAATCGACGAAGATTTAATGGATGCTGCTAATATTATTCAGGGAGAAAAAGTTCAAATTGTAAATAACGACAATGGAGAACGCCTTGAAACTTATGTTATTCCTGGACCTAGAAATAGTGGAGAGATTACTTTAAATGGTGCAGCTGCCAGACGTGTAGCTGTTGGTGATACTCTTATTTTAATAACTTATGCTTTTATGGATTTTGAAGAAGCTAAGACGTTTAAACCGTCTTTAGTGTTTCCTGATGAAGCAACAAATAAATTGATTTAACATATAGTAGTTGAAATCTAAAAGCCTCAAAATATTAAAAATAATACTCCCAATTCTGTTGGGAGTTTTTTTAATATGGTATTCCTTGTCTAAAGTAAGTTTAGATGAATTACTGGTGTATTTTAAAAATGCGAATTACTGGTGGATTTTATTAGGAGGTCTTTTAGGTTTGTTAAGTCATTTGTCCCGGGCGTATCGCTGGTTGTTTATGTTGGAGCCTTTGGGCTATAAGATAAAATTTTTAAATAGTGTTATGGCTGTGTTTGCAGGCTATTTAATTAATTATACCATTCCCAGGGCAGGAGAAGTCGCTCGAGTTTCAATTATTTCGACTTACGAAGACGTGCCTTTCGAAAAAGGATTTGGTACTGTAGTTGCCGAACGTATTGCAGACCTTGTGGTTATGTTCGGAATCATTTTTATAACGCTTTTTTTTCAGTTCGACTTCATATTTAATTTCTTTCTTGAGAAATTTAATCTCCCGAAACTCATTTTAGGTGTTGTGATTCTGGTCTTAGCTGGTTTAGGATTTATACTTTACATTAGAAAAAGTCAGTCGATTCTGGCTATAAAAATCAAAACCTTTCTGTCTGGTTTGATTGAAGGTGTGTTGAGTATTTTTACAATGAAGAAAAAATGGTGGTTTATAGCGCATACCCTGTTTATCTGGGGCATGTATGTGCTTATGTTTTATGTTACCACTTTTGCGATAGAAGGTATACACCCTATAACTGTAGGTGCTGTTCTAATTGGTTTTATTTCTGCAAGTTTTAGTATTGCAGCAACAAATGGCGGGATTGGTTCTTATCCGGTCGCGGTATACGCGGCGTTTTCCCTTTTTGGAATAGGTCAGGGACCAAGTATAGCTTTTGGCTGGATTATGTGGTCGTCTCAAACACTTATGATTATTCTTTGCGGAGGGCTGTCTTTGTTGCTACTTCCGGTTTTCAATAGAAAAGCAGATCAAAGCTAGTTTTTAGCTTAGGTTTTATTCTAGAAAAAGATTCTTGTATTAAAACGCTAATTTTTTATACCTTGCATAGCACTAACTCTTTTAAATATGAAAAAAAGTTTTGCTATAATTCTATTCCTTTTTGCGTTTCAACTCGTGTCATCTCAGGCCGTTTACGAAACCATTAAGTCTGAAAAATTAGGAGCAACAAGGAAATTAAAGATCCAATTGCCCCGTGGATATTCCGAAAATACTGATAAAAAGTACCCGATTGTTCTGGTGTTCGATGCCGATTATATGTTCGAACCCGTTGCAGGAACTTTAGATTATTATTCGTATTGGGAAGATGTGCCAGATGTTATTGTTGTTGGGATTAAACAGGTGGAAGATCGTTATAATGATACCATGTTTTCCGAGCAAAATTCTTTACCTATAGATTCCAGTGCCAAGTTTTTTGAGTTTATTGGTATGGAGCTTATTCCTTTTATAGAAGAGAAGTATCGTACCGAAAATTTTAGAGTGGCCATCGGTCATGGTGCTACAGCTAATTTTATCAATTATTATCTGTTAAAAGGGAAGCCGTTGTTTCAGGCGTATATTGTTATAAGTCCGGAGCTGGCACCTAACATGACTAAATATATGCCGGACCGTTTGTCTAAAATAGATAGTAAAGTGTTTTATTATTTGTGTACAGCCTCAGACGATATTAAATCTGTAAAAACCGGTACTGAGCTTTTAAATACTTTACTGGATAAAATTGATAATGATAATCTTAAGTATAACTACGATTTGTTTGAAGGGTTAACACATTATTCTGTGGCTGCTCAGGCGATTCCGAAAGCTTTATCCGATATATTTTATGTGTATCAGCCCATCACCTCTAAAGAATACGAGCGCGAAATTCTGGCGTCAGACGATCCTCCTATCGAGTATCTAAAAACGAAGTACGAATTAATTAAAGAATTGTACGGTGTAGATAAAACCATATTGGTAAACGACTTTAAAGCTATAGCGGCGGCTATAGAAAAAAAGGAGGAGTATAAGGATTATCAGGAGTTAGGGAAACTAGCTCGCGATGCTTATCCGGAAGCCTTGCTGGGACAATATTATCTGGCGCGTTATTACGAAGAAACCGGACAGCCTAAAAAAGCCATGAAAACGTATCAGTCGTCTTATATTTTTGATGAAATAGGAGGTTTAACCAAAGATGATATGATTGAACGTGCCAACCGTCTTAAAGCAGATTTCGGGTATTAATGGCAAAAGTAAAAACGACGTTTTTTTGTCAGAGTTGCGGTACGCAGTATGCGAAATGGCAGGGGCAGTGTAATGCCTGTAAGGCCTGGAATACCATCGTGGAAGAAGTAGTTCAGACTGCTGAGAAGAACGATTGGAAGGTGGCTTCTGTAACAAAAAGTCAAGGGAAAAGAGCATCAAAGCCTTTGTTGATTAACGAAATAGATTCGGCTACTGAAGCGCGTTTAGATACGTTTGATGCTGAATTTAATCGTGTGCTTGGGGGCGGTATTGTGCCAGGTTCATTAACGCTGCTTGGCGGAGAGCCGGGAATTGGTAAAAGTACGTTATTGCTTCAGGTGGCCTTAAAATTACCGTATAAAACACTTTATGTTTCCGGAGAAGAAAGTCAGAAGCAGATTAAAATGCGAGCTGAGCGTATTAATCCGAATAATACGAGTTGTTATATTTTAACAGAGACCAAGACGCAGAATATTTTTAAGCAAATCGAAGATTTGCAACCCGATATTGTAATTGTCGATTCTATTCAAACCCTACACAGCGATTATATAGAATCGTCTTCAGGGAGTATATCTCAAATAAAAGAGTGCACGTCCGAGCTTATTAAATATGCTAAAGAAACGTCTACTCCTGTAATTTTAATTGGTCATATTACTAAAGACGGTCATATTGCCGGACCAAAAATTCTGGAGCATATGGTCGATACGGTTTTGCAGTTTGAAGGCGATCGAAATCACGTGTTTCGAATTTTAAGAGCAAATAAAAACCGATTCGGTTCTACCAACGAGTTAGGGATTTACGAAATGCAGGGCTCGGGTTTAAGAGAAGTATCAAATCCGTCAGAAATACTCATCTCTAAAAAGGACGAAGAACTTAGTGGAAATGCTGTTGCTGCAACTTTAGAAGGTATGCGTCCTTTAATGATAGAGGTTCAGGCGCTTGTTAGTACTGCGGTTTACGGAACACCCCAGCGTAGTGCGACTGGTTTTAATGCCAAGCGATTGAATATGCTGTTGGCTGTTTTGGAAAAACGCGCAGGTTTCCGCTTAGGAGCAAAGGATGTGTTTTTGAATATTACAGGAGGAATAACAGTAGATGATCCGGCTATCGATCTGGCCGTTGTTGCGGCTATTTTATCTTCTAATGAAGATGACTCACTTCAGAAAGATTTTTGCTTTGCAGCCGAAGTTGGGCTGTCGGGGGAAATCAGACCAGTGCAGCGTGTGGAACAACGCATTCTGGAAGCCGAAAAACTTGGCTTTTCAACAATTTTCGTATCGAAATACAATAAAATAGCAATACGACCTAAAGGAATAAAAATTCAGTTGCTCTCAAAAATAGAGGATCTGGTGGGGATTATTGTCTAGCTGTAATTGTGAATTTTAAACTGAAATATAAACGTAAGTCCGGATGTTTGGTTTTGGACTTTATAAAAAATATATCCAAATTTAAATCTATGAAAACAAACATTTTAAAATTATCTGTGTTAAGTGCTATTGCATTTTCGGGGGTTACAGCCTGTAAAAAAGAAGCAAAAAGTGATATGGCAGAGGTCGTTAAAGAAGAAGCTACACCGGGAATTAATTTAAAATTAATGGACACCACGGTAAGTGCTAAAGACGATTTTTTCAATTATGTTAATGGAAACTGGGTAAAAACCAATGCCATTCCGGATGACCGTTCCAGATGGGGGAGTTTCGATGCACTGCGCCAGAAAACAGACGAAGATGCTTTAGGTATTTTAAAAGCAGCGATGTCTGATAATAAAGATCTGAATCATATTCAGGTGTTGCCGGGCTCAGATCAGGAAAAAGCTGTTTTTCTTTATGAAACCATAATGGATACCCTTGCAAGAAATGAAGCAGGTATAACGCCTATAAAACCAACTATCGATAAAATTGAGAGTATTCAGAATATCGATGGGCTTCAAGCGTATTTAACAGAAATGGAGCCTAAAGGTGGAGCAGGATTTTTCGGATTTAGTGTGCGAGCAGATGCTAAAGACAGTAATAAAAACGCCGCTTATTTAGGTACAGGAAAACTGGGCTTACCAGATAGGGATTACTATATTAAAGACGATGCGGACTCTAAAGAAAAACGCGAAGCTTATGTGGCTTATATTACTAAAATGCTTCAGTTTTTAGGAGATACCGAGGAAAAAGCTAATGCTCAGGCTAAGCAAATTTTAGCATTCGAGACTCTTTTAGCTGAACCAAAACTGGATAAAGTAGAATTAAGAGATAGAAGAAAAACTTATAATCCTACTTCTGTTGCTGAGCTTCAGAATATGACTCCGGTGATTGACTGGAAGGGATATTTTGATGGTATTGGTGCAAAAGGTTTAGATACCATTGTAGTGTCTCAGCCAAAATATATGAAGGCCTTACAAACGGTTTTAGCTGAAGATAAAGTGGAGGACTGGAAAGCGTATTTACGCTGGCATGCGATTAATGGTGCCGCAAGTAAATTAAGCGATGATTTAGAGTATGCAAACTGGGAGTTTTACAGTAAAACCTTACGAGGTGATAAAAAGCAAAGACCAAGAGATGAACGCGCTTTACAAACCATAAACAGAACAGTAGGTGAAGCTTTAGGGAAGATGTATGTAGATAAAGTGTTTCCGCCGGAAGCAAAAGCTAAAGCTGAAGATATGATTAAGAATGTAATCAAGGCTTTCGAAATTCGTATAGAAAAATTATCATGGATGAGCGAGGATACCAAGAAGAAAGCAATAGAAAAACTTCAGGCTACTCAAATAAAAATAGCGTATCCAGACAAGTGGAAAGATTATGCAGCACTTGAAATTAAAGATGTGGAAGCTGGTGGAACTTACCTTCAGAATATGCAGAATGCAAGTGCCTGGAGATTCCAGGAAAACCTGGATAAATTGGGTAAACCCGTAGATAAATCGGAATGGTATATGGCGCCGCAGATAGTTAATGCATATTTTAATCCTTCTTTTAATGAAATTGTGTTTCCTGCAGCTATTTTACAACCCCCATTTTATAATTATAAAGCAGACGACGCTGTGAATTATGGTGGAATAGGAGCTGTAATTGGTCACGAAATTTCACATAGTTTTGATGATTCTGGAGCGCGTTACGATAAAGACGGAAATTTAAATAACTGGTGGACCGATGAAGATTTAGAACAATTTACGGCTTTAGGGCAGGCATTGGCAGATCAGTACAGTAGTTTGGAAGTATTACCTGAAACTTATATTAATGGTGAATTTACTTTAGGCGAAAATATTGGAGATCTTGGTGGTGTAAATGCAGCTTATGATGCTTTACAAATGAGTTTGGCAGCGCATGGAAATCCAGGTAAAATAGATGGTTTTACACCAGAGCAAAGATTTTTTATGTCCTGGGCTACGGTTTGGAGAACATTATACAGAGATGATGCTTTAAAAAATCAGATTAAAACTGATCCGCATTCTCCGGGTATGAATCGTGCTGTTCAGCCGCTTTTAAATGTAGAGTCTTTTTATGAGGCTTTCGGAATTACTTCAGACAATAAAATGTATATAGAGCCGGAAGAGCGTGTAAAAATCTGGTAATTCGTTTTTTTGAGCTAAAATGAAAATGACCCCCGACAAAATGTTCGGGGGTTTTCTTTTATATTTGTATATGCTTCTTAATTAGGTGTTTAGGAGGTGTAGTAAAAACTAATTATTATGAAATTAAAGACTGCTTTAGGATTGGTGCTTGTGCTGTTGGCAATGGCCTGCGGAACACACGCTGGTAAAAGCGAAGCCGATATGGTTTCAGCTTTGGATACGTATATGGTTAAGGTGAATGAAAATCATACTTTAGGACAAACTGTGGTAGAAGGGGCTTTAACAGATACTCAGGGACAGGACGATATTGGGACTTTCAAATATTATGTAAATTATAATAAGGATAACCACGATTTGTGTCACGTTAAAAATGTGGAGGAGACGGGAAATTCTCGCGAGGAAAATTATTATTATCAGAACAATAAACTGGTAACGGTAGTTGTGGAATCTTCCGCGGCGAGTGAAAAGAAAATCTACATAAACAAAGGGCGTACAATCTCAACGTTGAATATAGCTAAAGCGGAAGAAGATTTGCTTATTGCTAAAGGAAACCGGTTTTTAGATGAATATCTTGAAACCCTTAAATAAATAAGGTGTTTCGTGCTCTTAACCGGGTGATTTTTCCGTATTATAGGCTTCAGTTTTCTTAAAATTCCTTAATTTCGCGTTCTTATAAGAAAACAGAACAAATGAGTACGAGATTTCCTGAATATAAAGGTCTTAACCTGCCAAAAATAGCTGAAGAAATTCTTAGTTTTTGGGAGTCAGAACATATATTTGAAAAAAGTGTAACTACCAGAGAAGGGCATGAGCCTTTTGTGTTTTTCGAGGGGCCTCCTTCGGCAAACGGACTTCCGGGAGTTCACCACGTGTTAGCACGTTCTATTAAAGATATTTTCCCGAGATATAAAACCATGAAGGGATTCCAGGTAAAGCGTAAAGCGGGTTGGGATACTCATGGATTACCAATTGAATTAGGAGTAGAAAAAGAATTAGGAATTACCAAGGAAGATATTGGTAAAACCATTTCTGTAGAAGATTATAATGCAGCCTGCCGTAAAGCAGTAATGCGTTATACCGATATCTGGAACGACCTGACACAGAAAATGGGGTACTGGGTAAATATGGATGATCCATATATTACCTACGAACCAAAATATATGGAAAGTGTTTGGTGGTTGTTAAAACAGATTTACGATAAAAAATTATTGTACAAAGGCTACACCATTCAACCGTATTCACCTAAAGCAGGAACAGGATTAAGTTCTCACGAATTAAACCAGCCGGGAACGTATCAGGATGTAACAGATACGACAATTGTAGCTCAGTTTAAGGCGAATGCCGAATCGTTACCTGATTTCTTACAAGATGAAGGCGATATCTTTTTCTTAGCCTGGACGACCACGCCTTGGACCCTTCCAAGTAATACTGCGTTGACCGTTGGGCCTAAAATAGACTATGTATTGGTTGAGACTTATAACCAGTATACTTTTGAACCAATGAATGTCGTTCTGGCAAAGCCGTTATTAGGAAAACAATTTGCTGGTAAATTTTTTGAGGTAGATTCTAAACCACCACTTTTAGATTACAAACATGGTGATAAGAAAATACCATTTTATGTAGTTAAGGAATTTAAAGGGAAAGATTTAGTAGGTATAACTTACGAACAGTTATTGCCATATGCATTGCCTCATGAAAACCCTGAAAATGCTTTCAGAATTATTGCTGGAGATTTCGTGACAACAGAAGATGGTACAGGAATCGTGCATACTGCGCCAACTTTTGGTGCCGATGACGCCTTGGTAGCAAAACAGGCTACACCGGAAGTGCCACCAATGCTTGTAAAAGATGAGAACGGAAATTTAGTGCCGTTGGTAGATTTACAAGGGAAGTTTCGTCCGGAAATGGGCGAGTATGCCGGCAAATATGTCAAGAACGAATATTACGTTAATGAAGAGGCACCAGAACGTTCTGTAGATGTAGAAATAGCTATTAAATTAAAAGAGGAAAACAGAGCCTTTAAGGTTGAAAAATATAAACACAGTTACCCACATTGCTGGAGAACAGATAAGCCAATTTTATATTACCCGTTAGATTCCTGGTTTATAAAAGTTACCGATGTTAAGGAGCGCATGTTCCAGCTAAACGAAACCATAAACTGGAAACCTAAAGCTACAGGAACAGGGCGTTTTGGAAACTGGCTGGCCAATGCTAACGACTGGAATTTATCGCGTTCGCGTTATTGGGGAATTCCGTTGCCAATCTGGAGAACAGAAGATGGTAAAGAAGAATTATGTATTGGTTCTGTAGAAGAATTAAAAGCAGAAATGGTAAAAGCCATTGAGGCAGGTGTGCTGGCTGAAGATATTTTTGCAGATTTTGAAGTTGGAAATAATGCGGAAGAGAATTATGCAAAATTAGATTTACATAAAAATATAGTAGACCAGATTGTGTTAGTGTCACCTTTAGGCAAACCAATGCGCAGAGAAAGTGATTTGATCGATGTTTGGTTCGATTCAGGATCGATGCCGTATGCACAATGGCATTATCCGTTTGAGAATAAGGAAAAGATTGATGGAAAAACCTCTTTCCCTGCCGATTTTATTGCAGAAGGTGTAGATCAGACCAGAGGATGGTTCTATACGTTGCATGCAATAGCTACTATGGTCTTCGATTCTGTAGCGTATAAAAATGTAGTGTCTAACGGACTTGTACTTGATAAAAACGGTCAGAAAATGTCGAAGCGTTTAGGCAATGCTATCGATCCGTTTGAGACTTTAAAGGAATACGGACCGGATGCTACGCGTTGGTACATGATTAGTAATGCTAACCCTTGGGATAACCTAAAGTTCGATTTAGAAGGTGTAGAAGAAGTAAAACGTAAATTCTTCGGAACTTTATATAATACTTACTCATTCTTTTCTTTGTATACTAATTTAGATGGTTTTAAATACGAAGAAGCAGATATACCATTAGAAAATCGCCCGGAGTTAGACCGTTGGATTTTATCGGAATTACACACCTTAATACAACGTGTAGATGAGTATTATGCCGAATACGAGCCTACAAAAGCGGCGCGTGCAATTTCCGATTTTACGCAGGATTATTTAAGTAACTGGTATGTACGTTTAAGTAGAAGAAGATTCTGGAAAGGCGATTACGAACAGGATAAAATTTCGGCTTACCAGACTTTATATAATTGTATGGTAACCATTTCGAAACTTGGAGCGCCAATTGCACCATTCTTTATGGATAAACTTTACCGTGACTTAACACAGGTTACACATAAAGAAAACTTTGAAAGTGTACATTTGGCCGAGTTTCCGGTTTGCGATGAGACCTATATCGATAAGTCTTTAGAGCGTAAAATGGAAAATGCACAAACGATTTCATCTTTGGTGTTATCGTTACGTGCAAAAGAAAAAATTAAAGTAAGACAGCCATTGCAAAAAGTAATGATTCCTATAGATACTAAGGAGCAAAAATCTGAGATTTTAGCAGTGGCCGATTTAATAAAACATGAAGTAAATATAAAAGATATAGAACTTTTAGAAGATGCTTCAGATATATTGGTGAAACATATTAAGCCAAATTTTAAAGCTTTAGGGCCAAGATTTGGTAAAGATATGAAGTTGATAGCTAGTGAAATAGGGAAGTTTACAGCCGAGGATATCAAAAAAATTGAACAAACTGGCGGTGTAAATATTGAAATTAATGGAAAAAGTCTTACTTTAGGTCTAGAAGATGTAGAAATTACCTCTCAAGATATAGAAGGATGGCAGGTTGCAAACGAAGGTAATTTAACCGTGGCGTTAGATATAACCATAACGGATGAATTAAGAAAAGAAGGAATTGCCCGAGAGCTTATCAACAGAATACAGAACTTACGAAAAGATTCTGGTTTTGAAGTTACCGACAGAATTAATGTGAAACTTCAGAAGAATGAAGCTATTGTAAATGCTGTACAGACCAATTTAGAATATATAAAGGCAGAGACCCTGACCGCCGAACTTGAAATTATGGACCTAATAAACAATGGTATTGATGTCGATTTCGATAACATCCAGACCAAACTGTTTATTGAAAAACACTAACATTATGAGCGTAGATGTAAACGTAAGGTATTCCGATAAGGATTTGGCTGAATTTAAAGAGTTAATTCAGGACAAAATTGTAAAAGCTAAGCACGATTTAGATTTAATTAAAAGTGCCTATATGAACGATCTTAATAATGGTACAGATGATACCTCTCCAACTTTTAAGGCGTTTGAAGAAGGCAGTGAGACCATGAGTAAAGAAGCGAATTCGCAATTAGCCATTCGTCAGGAAAAATTTATTCGTGATCTTAAAAATGCTTTAATTAGAATCGAAAATAAAACTTACGGGATTTGCCGTGTAACCGGTAAGCTTATTAGCAAGGAACGTTTAAAATTGGTTCCGCATGCTACCTTAAGTATCGAAGCTAAAAACATGCAATAATATTTACGTTAACATTATAAATTAACGCCTTGCAAAATCATTTGCAAAGGCGTTTTTTGCTTTTATGAGATCGCTTTTAGTTTTACTAATTTACATGTCCTGTTTTTCAGTTTTTGCTCAGAAACATATTGAAAAACATATAAATAATGCCGGAATATCTACAGTATATATTAACGGAAATACCTGTTATAAAATACATGTTACCACAAAAAAATCGGAAAGCATGGCTATTAAAACGCGAATAGCAGGTGAGCATTATGAGGATATGATGATTATATCTGAACAGAAGTCCGACACCCTGTTTATCCGTTCGGGTTTTCATCCTTTATTTACAGCCGATAATGATAAGCTTAGTGCTCACAAGGTCATGTCTATAGAAATGGAGGTGGAGTTGCCTGAGCATTTAAACCTATATGTACATAGTGATATTGGACTGGTAGAAGTTATCGGGCAATATAATAATGCGATTTTAGAGCTTAGGGATGGAAGTTGTAGTTTATACCATTTTCAAGGAAACGCAAGGGTTAATACAGTAAATGGAGATATAAAAGTAGAAACGAATTACACCAAAGTAACTGCCGAGTCCAGACATGGAATCCTTTTGTTAAGTCCGTTAGTACCGGGGCAAAACGAAATAATGCTTAAATCTATTCATGGCGATATAAGTGTGTATAAAACAGAATAATATTCTATTTTTGCTGAAAACCCAAAGCATGTCCCTAAAACGAACTTCCATACTTGTTATCCTTATTCTTCTAATCGATCAGATAAGTAAAATATACATTAAAACACATTTTATTTTAGGAGAAGATGTATCGGTGTTTAACTGGTTTAGGATATATTTTATTGAAAATGAAGGCATGGCCTGGGGAACAAAAATCAGTGATTTTTCAGATCTGATTTCAGATAGAGCTGCTAAAATAGCCTTAACAGTATTTCGGGTTTTTGCCATTTTTGGTATTGGATACTGGCTGTATTCTTCTATAAAGAGTAACGGGCATAAGTATCTAACTTTTGCGATAGCATTAATTTTTGCGGGGGCATTGGGTAATATTATAGACTCCGTTTTTTACGGGGTTATGTTTAGTGATAGTCATGGGCAGATTGCCAGTTTTTTACCTGCGGAAGGTGGTTACGACTCATTTTTGCACGGTAAGGTAGTGGATATGTTGTATTTCCCAATATGGAAAGGATACTTGCCGGAATGGCTGCCAATCTGGGGAGGAAAGTATTTTACCTTTTTTGAACCTGTTTTCAATATCGCCGATGTTGCTATTAGTGCAGGTTTTGTACTGCTGATTTTATTCAATAAAAAAGCTTTTCCTAAAACTGAATAAGACTAAATTGGCGTTTAAAATTTATAAATGCGCTTGGGGCTAATGCAATAATCTAGCGGAATGTCTTCAGGAGAAATATCGGAGATTTCATTTTCTGCTTCGAAAAATGATAGGCCAATTTTTATAACATCAGGGTTGCATTTGCTTAAAAAGCGATCGTAAAAGCCTTTGCCGTATCCAATTCTGTTGCCTTGCGCATCATAGGCTAAAAGAGGTATAAATACAACCTCGATACTTGCGTCTGGTATAGGAATACCATCTACCGGTTCCGGGATGTTATACTCGTTTTTCTTAATGGTAGTGGCATCGGTTAACAGGAAATGATGCATCTCGTTTGTTTCAAAATTACTTTTTGAAATCACAATATTTTTATCTTTCCCCGAGAGTATGTTTAGTATATATTCGGTGTTAACTTCCTTTTGTTCTGCTATAGTTAAAAAAATATGGTAAAAGGATTTGTCCCAGACCGGAAGTTTTAGAAGCTGATTGGAAATTTCAAGACTAAGGTCGTCACAGGTGGTTTCTGTTAATGCTTTTCGCTCTGCCTTATAGCGTTTCCTTAATTCTGCTTTAGTCATCGTTTTAATTTTCTGGTGATGTGAAATAAAGCGTCTCCCTGATATACAATAGGGGCTTCATTTACATTAATGATGTATCCGCCGTGTTCTGCTCTTACAAAATCGTTAAACTTACCATAGGGATCTGTAATATTGCCAAGAATGTCTCCTTTTTTAATTTTTGTAGCCATTAAATCGAGGGTAGGTCTGAACATGCCTGAATAATTGGCGCGTTGCCAGCGACTTTCTAAAATAAAAACGCAGGGTTTTTTAGGTTTTGAGGCTTTAAATTTTGTGTTTAACATGCCTAAGAATGAAAGTACGCGCTTCGCTCCATTCACTCCGGTATTGGTAATGTTGGCATCGAGATGAAAAGATTTTCCGCCTTCGAAAAGCAACATGGGAATACCTAATTTTGAACAGGTATAGCGGAAAGATTTGTTCAGGTTTTTAGAGTATACCACAAATGGGGCACCGAAAGCCTTAGCTAATTCATCCAGATCTGGGTTGTCTTTTACAATGCGTATCTGAGGAGCGTTAAACCGCCCGGCACCACCCGTATGGAAGTCAATAACATAATCCACGTATGGTATAACTTCGTGTATCAGTTTGTAAGCCACTCTGCTGGCAAGTGAGCCATTTTCGTTACCCGGAAACACCCTGTTTAAGTCGCGTCCATCCGGGAATTCTCTGGTAAGGTTAATAAATCCGAAAATATTAATTACAGGAATACAGATAATTGTGCCTTTTTTGGGTTTGTTAATGCCCTTGGCTATAAGTTGTCTCACAATTTCAACACCATTTACTTCGTCACCGTGTATGCCTGCAGTAAACAAAACTGTAGGTCCGGGACGTTTGGAGCGTTCTATAAAAATAGGAACATCGACACTGGAAGAGGTGTGTAAATTAGCTACATCGAAGCTAATTTCCGCACTTTCTCCAAGTCGGATGGGTTTTCCTAAAATGTATAGAATGTCCTTGGGTGCAGCCATATTTTATTTTGCATTCCGTTCTATAAAGGTGATGATGCTTTTGGCGATATTTTTACCTGTTGCACCTTCTATGCCTTCCAACCCGGGAGTGGAGTTGACTTCTAAAAGCAGAGGTCCTCTGGCAGATTGTAACATATCCACACCACAAACAGGTAGTTTTAAGGCTTTGGCTGCATTTATAGCCAGGCGTAATTCGGCTTCACTTAATTTAATGATATTTGCTGAGCCTCCGCGGTGTAAATTAGATCTGAATTCGCCGTCTTTACCCTGGCGCTTCATAGCTCCTACCACGTGTCCGTCTACAATTAAGGCCCTTAAATCGGCACCATTGGCTTCTTTTATAAACTCCTGAACGATAACCCGGGCTTGTAGTCCATTAAAGGCTTCCAAAACAGATTCAGCTGCATTTTTCGTTTCTGCAAGGACCACACCTAAGCCCTGCGTGCCTTCCAGTAATTTTATAATTACCGGGGTGCCACCAACATGGTTTATAACCTCTTCGACATCTCTTGAATAATTTGTAAACACCGTTTTAGGCATGCCTATTCCGGCTTTGCTTAAGCGTTGTAAACTGCGCAGTTTATCGCGTGAGCGCTGAATAGCATCTGAAGTAACTATGGTAAATACATTCATCATTTCAAATTGTCTTACCACAGCGCAACCATAAAAGGTTACCGAGGCACCAATTCTAGGAATAATGGCATCTACATAATCTAAATATCTGTTTTTGTAAAAGATGGTAGGTTTCTCTTTTTCAATTATAATGTCGCATTTAAGCGGGTCGATAACTTCCATTTTATGACCGCGCTTTTCTCCCTCAACGATTAGTCGGTCTGTCGAGTAAAGTTCTGCGTTTCTTGATAGAATTACAATATTCATGTGGCTTTTAAATTATGAGATAAGTTTTGAAGATCTACATCAACCAGAAATTTACGTTTTAAAAATTGTCTGCCTATAAGTACAGGAAATCGCATATCGTCTCGGGTGCTTAAAGTTAGATTAATCTTGTAGGTTTTACCAAAAATTATCACTTCAGATTTTACTTTATATCTATTTTCTTTTATGCCATTGCTGCTTTTTACGTTGGTAAAGGAATACTCTGTAAAAGTTACTTCTTTACTGCTAAAATTAGGGTGTCCTTTACTGTAAAATACACAACGCAGGCTGTTGTTTTCTTCAATTATAGTAGAACAGTGTATGGCAGAGGTATATGCGCCCGTATCCATTTTAACATCTATTTCATAGAGGTCCAGTTTCGGGAAATCAAATTTATCTACACGACCTAAAGTACGTTTATCCATACGTTGTTTAAAAAAGTGACGAAAGTATTTAAAAGTTATTTCAAATGTACATAAATAAATGCTATTTTTTTTCGGGTTAATTGCAATTGATTTTGTTGTAGTATCTTTGAGTTATGGACGAATCGGTACTAAAAATTCAATTGCAGACACTGCCTTCGGGGCCAGGTGTTTATCAGTATTTTGATAAGGATGGAACCATCATTTATGTGGGGAAGGCTAAGAATTTAAAAAAACGGGTGACGTCTTATTTTACTAAACATCACGATAGTGGTAAAACCCGTGTGCTTGTAAAAAAAATTGCCGAGATTAAGCATATCGTGGTTGAGACAGAAACAGATGCGCTTTTATTGGAGAATAATCTCATTAAAAAGCATCAGCCGCGTTACAATGTCTTGCTTAAGGACGATAAGTCTTATCCATGGATTTGTATTAAAAAAGAACGGTTTCCCCGAGTGTTTACTACCCGCAGGGTTATAAAAGACGGATCCGACTATTTTGGTCCCTATACCAGTATGAAAACCGTACACACCTTACTCGATTTAATTAAAGGTGTATATGCTTTGCGTACCTGTAATTTTGATTTGTCTGAAGCTAAAATAGAATCTGGTAAGTATAAAGTCTGTCTTGAGTATCATTTAGGAAACTGTAACGGTCCTTGTGAAGCTTATGAATCGGAAGTAGAGTACGGAGAAAAAATATTGGCTATCCGCGAAATTTTAAAAGGAAATTTTAAGGATTCTCTGGTTCAGTTCCGGCAGCAAATGAAGCAACTTGCAGCTAATATGCAGTTTGAAGCCGCGCAGAAAGTAAAAGAGAAAATAGAGGTTTTAGAGAATTATCAGGCTAAATCTACCATTGTGAATCCTAAAATTAGTAATGTA
Organism: Formosa sp. S-31; assembly: GCF_051172795.1. NCBI lineage: Bacteria > Pseudomonadati > Bacteroidota > Flavobacteriia > Flavobacteriales > Flavobacteriaceae > Formosa > Formosa sp. S-31. The sequence goes on along the minus strand of NZ_JAENDK010000008.1, from coordinate 467,624 downwards.
GATGTGTTTTCCATAACCAGCGACGAAAGCTATGGTTATATAAACTTCCTGCAATTATCTTACGGTTCTATTATTCGTTCGCACACTCTCGAAATAAAGAAAAAATTAGACGAAACAGATAAGCAATTACTCGAATTAGCCATAACAGAAATAAGGCAGCGCTTTCATTCCAATTCAAAAGAAATTTATGTGCCTTTTAAAGTTAATTTGGGAGAAGCGGTAAAAGTTACAGTGCCACAACTGGGCGATAAAAAGCGGATTTTAGAATTATCGCATCGCAATGCTAAATATTACCGGATGGAACGGTTTAAGCAAATTAAAATTACAGATCCGGACCGTCATGTTAAACGTATTATGGCACAGATGAAAACAGACCTTCGCTTACATGAAGAACCCCGGCATATAGAGTGTTTCGATAACTCCAATATTCAGGGAACTAATCCTGTGGCGGCCTGTGTAGTCTTTAAAGATGGAAAACCAAGTAAGAAGGATTACAGGCATTTTAATATTAAAACTGTTGAAGGACCGGATGATTTTGCTTCTATGGAAGAAGTGGTTTACAGACGGTATAAACGTTTAATAGAGGAGGGACAGCCCTTGCCACAACTTATAGTAATTGATGGCGGAAAAGGACAGTTGTCATCGGCTTTAAAAAGTCTTGATACTTTAGGAATCAGAGGTAAAGTGGCGATAATCGGAATTGCGAAGCGTTTAGAAGAATTATTTTATCCAAACGATCCAATTCCGTTATATTTAGATAAAAAAAGCGAAACCTTGAAGGTGATTCAGCAACTCAGAAATGAAGCGCATCGTTTTGGAATCGAGCATCATCGAAACCGCCGAAGTAAAAGTGCGCTGAATACCGAGCTGGAATCTATTCCTGGAATTGGAGAAAAAACCATAATCGAGTTGTTAAGTCATTTTAAATCGGTAAAGCGTATATCGAAAGCGTCGTTAAAAGATCTCGAAGATGTAGTTGGTCTTTCAAGAGGAACAAAAATTTTTAATCATTACAATCGTTAAATGAGGGTATTACTTGTAGCAGTACTATTGTTAGTCTGTACCCCTTTTTTTGCTCAAAATAAGTCGGAAGAAGATTTAAAAGTCGGTCTTGTTTTAAGTGGCGGAGGGGCAAAAGGGCTTGCGCATATTGGTGTGTTAAAAGTTATAGATAGTTTAGGAATTCGAGTAGATTATGTAGCCGGAACCAGTATGGGTGCTATTGTTGGGGCCTTGTATGCTTCGGGCTATTCCGGGAAGGCTATAGATTCTATATTTAAATCGGTCGATTTTGATAATATCATTATTGATAATATACCCAGAAGGTCCAAAACCTATTATGAGCGGGAAAATTCAGAGCGTTATGCCTTAACGTTGCCATTCGATAATTTTAAAGTGCGCATACCTACAGCACTTACACGCGGACAGAATACCTTTAATTTACTATCTGAATTGACTCTGCATGTAAATGATGTGGCTGATTTTAAAAATTTACCCATTCCGTTTTTTTGCATGGCTACCGACATGGAAACGGGGAAAGCAGTGGTTTTAGAGCGTGGTAATTTAGCTCAGTCAATTATGGCAAGCGGGGCCTTGCCAACCTTGTTTCAGCCCATGCACATTGGTGATCATGTGTATATTGATGGCGGTGTGGTAAATAATTATCCTTTAGATGAGATGAAGGCTAAAGGTGTCGATGTTGTTATTGGCGTGGATGTTCAGGATGAGTTAGCTAAGCCTAAAGATTTAAAATCGGCCACAGAAATTCTGTATCAGATCCATAATTATTCGGCTATCGAGGACATGAAGAAAAAAGTGCAGAAAACCGATGTTTATATTAAACCGAATATTGAAGATTTTACTGTGATTTCTTTCGATTACGGCGATGAAATTATTAAAAATGGCGAAGCTGCCGCTAAACGGAAGCTGCCAAGTTTAGAGGAGATTGTGTCACGTCAATCGGGAAATAGACCTCCGTTTCCTTCCATAAAGCAGGTGGACAGTCTGAATATAAAACGTATTACTATTTACGGAAACGAGCATTATACGCGAGCTTATATTTTAGGGAAGCTTAAGCTTAAAAGTGATTCTAAAGTGAGTTATGTCGATTTTTCCAGCGGTGTAAATAATCTTATTGCTACTAATAATTTTGATAGTTTTATTTACGAATTAACACCGGATTCTGACGGGGTAAGTTACAATCTGGTAACACATGTTATTGAAACTTCTAAACGAACGGCTTTAAAGTTTGCACTGCATTACGACGAGCTTTATAAAAGTGCAGCCTTAATAAATTTAACCAGAAAGCGTTTAATGTTAAATAACGATGTGGCGTCTCTGGACTTTATTCTAGGTGATAATGTCAGGTATAATTTTGAATATTATATAGATAAAGGATTTTACTGGAGTATCGGTATTAAATCCAGATTTAATCAGTTTAACAGAAATGTATCGGCAACAGCATTAATTCGAGATGTAGAACCCGGAGTGAATAAAATCGATACCGAATTAAAGGATTTTACTAATCAGTTTTATGTGCAGACGCAGTTTGTCCCCGATTTGGTTCTGAGTATTGGTGGCGAACAGAAATATTTAAATATAGAATCGGAAACCGTTACCAATGATTCGGGAAGTAACCGCAGAACTTTCGAAAACACGAACTATTTTAGCGTGTATGGAAAATTAAATTTCGACTCTTACGACAATAAATATTTTCCTAAGGAAGGATTTTATTTAGATACCGATTTTCATTTCTACCTGTTGTCAACGGCATATCAAAGCGATTTTAAGCAATTCTCAATCGGGAAAGCAGATGTAGGTTTTGCATTTAAAATTTTTGATCGTTTGTCAGTAAATATATTTAATGAAGGAGGTTTTACCATTGGGGAGAATGAAGGACCTTATCTTAATTTTGCTCTTGGGGGATATGGAGGTAACCTAATAAATAATATAAAATCGTTTTATGGTTATGACTGGTTGTCCTTAAATGGAGATAGTTTTGTAAAAGGAAGTGTAAAAGTAGATTACGAATTCGCTAAAAAGCATCATTTTTCTGTGGCTGCAAATTATGCCAACATAGAAGATAATATTTTCGATTTTGGCGAATGGTTTACGCTTCCCGATTATTCCGGATATGCTTTGGGCTACGGTTGGGAAACCGTATTAGGACCAATAGAACTGCATTATACCTGGTCTCCGGAACTTGGTGGAAATAACTGGTATTTTAATATCGGATTTTGGTTTTAGTAGTTTTTGTGCTTTTTATAACGTAAATAATTTATGAATACATTAAAATATTACGATATTTGTAATATTATGAATGTATTTTGGCAAGATTTATTATCCTTTTTGAAATTTTTAATAAAAAGGAAACCCGAATAATTTGTAGTAATTAATCCTCAATATTGTTTAATTACTAAATACATTACTATGCCTTTTTATCATAAATTAGGACAAATTCCACCTAAGCGCCATACGCAGTTTAAAAAGCCTGATGGCACTTTATATTCAGAGCAGTTATTTGGTACCATTGGTTTCGATGGTATGTCAACCAATTCTTACCACGAACAAAGGCCTACTCAGGTTAAAGCGATTCGCAGGCAATATTCTGTTGCCCCAAAAATAGCTAAGTCGAATAACATTCAGTCGTATCGGTTCAGAGGATTTCAGGTGCCTCAGGAAAAGGATTACCTGGACAGTAGAAAAATAATGCTTACCAATTCCGACTGCAATATTGTGCTGGCCGCACCTCGACACTCAACTACCGAGTATTTTTATAAGAATACAGATTCCGATGAACTGATTTTTATACATCGCGGCACCGGAAAATTGAGAACGCATTTAGGAAATCTGGATTTTAAATACGGAGATTATTTGTTAGTTCCTCGTGGCGTGATTTACAAAATAGATTTTGATACCGAAGACAACAGGCTGTTTATTGTGGAGTCTCACAGACCAATTTATACGCCAAAACGTTACAGAAACTGGTTTGGACAGTTGCTGGAACATGCGCCATTTTGCGAACGCGATATAAGAAAACCCGAAGAACTGGAAACATATAATGAAAGTGGTGATTTTTTAATTAAGGTAAAAAAACAAGGAGATATTTTTGATATGGTTTACGCTTCCCATCCTTTCGATGTCGTTGGGTACGATGGTTACAATTATCCTTATGCGTTTTCAATTCACGATTTTGAGCCTATTACCGGCCGGATCCATCAGCCGCCACCGGTGCATCAGACTTTCGAAACGGATGCTTTTGTAGTGTGCAGTTTTGTGCCAAGATTATACGATTATCATCCACAAAGTATCCCAGCACCTTACAACCATAGCAATATAGATAGTGATGAGGTGTTGTATTATGTAGATGGTGATTTTATGAGTAGAAACGATATTGCTGCCGGGCATATTTCGCTGCATCCGGCAGGCATTCCACACGGGCCGCATCCCGGAGCTGTAGAACGCAGTATAGGTCAGGTGAAAACAGATGAACTAGCTGTTATGGTCGATACATTTAAACCGTTGCAGATAACCGAAGAAGCTTTAAAAATAGCGGATGAGGATTATTTTAAGTCCTGGTTATAAACAGTTAAATTTTATATGTGTATTTCTGATTTTGCGCTTTTTTGTGGTTTCTTAAATTCTTGTAAATAGTGATTAATGAAACTACTAGTTTAAAATCTAATTATTATAATTTGTAATATTATGAGTAAAGAAATTAAATCAGTCAATTACGGACTGGAAAAAATATTTGAAGGAGCTGAAGACTTTTTGCCGCTATTAGGAATCGATTATGTAGAGTTTTATGTAGGTAATGCGAAACAGGCAGCTCATTTTTATAAGTCTGCTTTCGGATTTCAATCTTATGCCTATAAAGGTTTGGAAACAGGTAGCCGGGATACGGTATCTTACGTGTTAAAACAAGATAAAATAAAGCTGGTGTTAACAACGCCGTTACATTCTGGTCATCATATAAACGAGCATCTTGCAAAGCACGGCGACGGTGTAAAAGTAGTGGCGCTTTGGGTAGACGATGCAAGAAGTGCTTTCGAAGAAACGGTAAAGCGTGGTGCGAAACCCTATATGGAACCTGTAGTTGAAACGGATGAGTTTGGAGAAGTTGTACGTTCGGGAATTTATACCTACGGAGAAACAGTGCATTTGTTTGTCGAGCGTAAAAATTACTCCGGCACTTTTATGCCTGGTTTTGTGAGTTGGGAAACGGATTATAATCCGGAGTCAACCGGTTTGAAATTTATAGACCATATGGTTGGTAATGTAGGTTGGGGAGAAATGAATACCTGGGTAAAATGGTACGAAGATGTTATGGGATTTGTAAACTTTTTGTCGTTTGATGATAAACAGATTCATACCGAATACTCAGCGCTTATGAGTAAGGTTATGAGTAATGGTAACGGCAGAATTAAATTTCCTATCAATGAACCTGCTGAAGGTAAAAAAAGATCTCAGATAGAAGAATATCTTGATTTTTATGAGGGTCCGGGCGTTCAGCATATTGCCGTGGCAACAGATGATATTATTAGTACGGTGTCAAAATTAAGAGTACGTGGGGTTGAATTTTTATCACATCCACCGGAAGAGTATTACAGAGCTGTACCGGGGCGTTTGGAAGAACACAGCCATGAACTTAGAGAAGATATTGAAGTGTTAAAAAGTTTGGGTATTATGATAGATGCCGATGAAGAAGGATACCTGCTTCAAATTTTTACTAAGCCGGTGGAGGACAGGCCAACCTTGTTTTTCGAAATTATCCAGCGTATGGGGGCTAAGGGGTTTGGAGCCGGAAATTTTAAGGCCTTATTCGAATCTATAGAGCGGGAACAGGAAAAGCGTGGTACGCTTTAACATAACTTTAAGAAATAGCAAACTAAAACTCTGTCATTAATTTTGATGGAGTTTTTTACTTTTAATACATTTGGAATAGTAATTGTAATTAAATCTAAGCGAATGGAATATAATGTTCGTATTTTGGTTACAATTCAATATAAAATATGAGAAATCCCTTAATCATTTTTTTATTTGTTTTTGGCTTAGGCATTCAAGGTAGAAGCCAGAATGAAAGTGTTTTTCAGGAAGGCGAATGGTTTAAATTCGAAATGAGTTATAGTGGATTTCTTAAAGCAGGAGAGGCCACGCTGGAAGTTAAAAAGGATTACTTTAAAGGAAAGCCAGTATATCATGTTGTTGGTAAAGGCTGGACTACCGGCCCTATAAAATGGTTTTTTAAAGTCGAAGATTTGTACGAAACCTATATTGATATGGCAAACTATGTGCCGTATAAGTTTATAAGAAAAATAGATGAAGGCGGGCATACCAAAAATATAGAGATTGAATTTGATCATGTAAAAAACAAAGCATTAGTTTATAATGTAAAGCACGATAAGCATAAGGAATTCAGTACTAGTGAAGATGTACAGGATATGGTATCTACGTTCTATTATTTAAGAAATGAACTTAATGTTGATGGCTTACAGGTAGGCGAGGAAGTGTTTGTTAATATGTTTTTCGATGAAGAAAATTATCCTTTCAAATTAAAATATTTAGGTACAGAAATTATAGAAACAAAATTTGGCGATATTCCAGCTTTAAAATTCAGACCCTATGTAATGGCAGGTCGCGTTTTTAAAGAAGAAGAAAGTTTAACCCTTTGGGTAACTAACGATAAAAATAAGATGCCTTTACGAGTAAAAGCAGATTTGGCTGTAGGATCCTTACGTGCAGATTTAGATGCTTTTAAAGGTTTAAAATATCCACTAAAAATTATAGCCAAACCATGAGTTCACACGAAGATATAGAACTTCAACTAAAAGATAAATTTAATGCAATAGGTCAGAATCTGGATACACATTTAACGGGCTTACTACATGCCAAACCCATAAATTACTGGGATTATATTCAGACAGATGCCTTGTTGAATTTGCAGATTCAGCGAACTACTTTACCAGACGAAATGGTGTTTATCATGTATCATCAAATTAACGAGCTGTTATTTAAAATGATACTTTGGGAAATAGATCAGGTGGCGAGAAAAGAAGATGTCGATGCTGCTTTTTTTTCAGATAAATTAATGCGGGTTAGTCGGTATTTCGACATGTTAACGTCTTCGTTTAATATTATGCGAGATGGTATGTCGGTCGAGCAGTATAATAAATTCAGGACCACCTTAACTCCGGCAAGTGGTTTTCAAAGTGCGCAATACAGAAAGATAGAATTTGCATCTACGGAACTTATAAATTTAATAGACAACAGATTCCGGGAAACTATAGACCGAAATACCTCTTACGAGCATGCATTTAACCATTTGTATTGGCAGGCAGCCGGAAAAGACTATAAAACGGGTAAGAAAAGTTATTTATTAACAGTATTTGAAGAAAGATACAAAGATGAATTTCTTAAATTTGCCGAATTCTATAACACGCACAATTTGTGGACAAAGTTTAAAAGTCTGCCAAAGCATGTTAAAGAAGATAGAGCATTGGTAAATGCTATGCGACATTACGACTATACAGTAAATATTACTTGGGTTATGGCGCATTATAATACCGCGAATCATTATTTAAACATAGGAGGCGAAACCGCTGAAGCTACCGGAGGTAGTGAATGGGTTAAATACATGCATCCAAAATATCAAAAAAGAATATTTTTTCCAGATTTATGGACAGAAAACGAATTAGCAGATTGGGGAAAAGATGTGTAATTAGTTGTGTTGCTTTACTGGCTTTGGTGGCTTGTAAAGAGAAACCCCAACAAGAATTAAAAGAAGAGTTAGCCGTTGTAAAAGAAGAAAAGCCTAAAGATATTTACGAGTTTGGCTTTAAATTAAACGATTACATAGTTAAGAGAGATACTGTTAAATCTGGAGATAGTTTCGGGTATATTCTGGAACGAAATAATATAGGCTATTCCAAAATTTATCAAATTTCAGAAAAAACCAAGGATAGTTTCGATATTAGAAAAATTAATATCGGGCAGCCTTATACCTTGTTGTGCTCTAAAGATTCTTTAGAAACGCCACGATGTTTTATTTATCAGCCGAATAAGGAAGAGTATGTTGTGGTTAATTTACAGGATTCTATTCATGCCTATACCAGAAGAAAACCAATTAAGTATGTTGAAAAGGAATATTCTGGTATCATAACAAGTAATATTTCTCAGACCTTAGACGACGACGGATTAAGTTTGATACTGGCTTATAAAATGTCAGATATTTATGCCTGGACTATTGATTTTACAAGACTTCAGAAAAACGATCGTTTTAAAGTAATTTATACTGATAAGTATATTGACGACACAATTTATGCCGGAATAGATAAAATTAAGGCGGCTTACTTCGAGCATAATAAAGAACCATTTTACGCTTTCGAATTTGAAACCGATACGGTTAAAGGCATAACCGATTTTTATAACGAAGAAGCTAAAACCTTGCGCCGGGCGTTTTTAAAAGCACCTGTAGAATTTAGCCGGATATCTTCGCGATATAATTTAAACAGACGTATTGCCTTATATGGTAATAAAGTGCGTCCGCATAAAGGAACCGATTTTGCCGCTCCAATAGGAACCCCGATTATGGCTACAGCTAACGGAACAGTTACTAAATCGAGTTATACGGGAGGTAATGGTAATTATGTGAAAATAAGACATAACAAAATGTACGAAACCCAATACCTGCATATGAAAAAACGCAAGGTAAAAGTTGGCGATTTTGTAAAGCAGGGTGATGTTATTGGTTGGGTTGGAATGACAGGGAATACCTCTGGACCGCACGTGTGTTACCGGTTCTGGGTAAATGGAAGACAAGTCGATCCGTTTAAACAAAAACTGCCTGCAGCCGAACCTATTTCGGATAATTTAAAAGTGCGTTATTTAGACTTTATAAAGCCTATAAGGAAGCAGCTGGATGCTGTGCCTTTTAAGGAGGAAAATACGCAAACCACAGAACAAGATTTAATAACTCAAGCATATTAAAATGGCATTACCAACTATTAATCCAACCACTACAAACGCATGGAAAAAACTTCAAAATCATTTTGAAGCAATCAAAGACGTGCACATGAAAGAATTATTTGCCAGCGATGTAAAGCGAGCAGATAAAAACACGATAATCTGGGAAGACTTCTATGTTGATTTCTCTAAAAACAGAATTACCGAAGAAACGGTGAAATATTTATTGGAACTGGCAGAAGAGGTGAAATTAAAAGAAGCCATTGCGAGTCAGTTTTCCGGAGAAATTATAAATCAGACCGAAGGTCGTGCCGTATTGCATACTGCTTTAAGAGCGCCAAAAGATGCCGGATTTAAGGTAGATGGAGAGGATGTGATGTCTGAAGTTTATGAGGTTAAAGAAAAAATAGAAGCATTTACCAACGATGTTGTTAGCGGAAAAAGAACCGGATATACGGGGAAACCGTTTACGCATGTGGTAAATATTGGTATTGGAGGTTCCGATTTAGGGCCTGCAATGGTGGTGGATGCACTTCAGTATTATAAAAATGACTTAACAACGCATTTTGTAAGTAATGTGGATGGGGATCATGTCAATGAAGTTATTAAACAGTTAGATCCGGAAACAACCTTATTTGTTATTGTATCTAAAACTTTTACTACTCAGGAAACTTTATCGAATGCCAATACCTTAAAAGAATGGTTCTTAAAATCGGCCGATGAGGCTGCAATAGCGAAACATTTTGTGGCGGTATCCACAAATATTGCCAATGTGAAATCGTTCGGTATAGACGAAAATAATATTTTCCCTATGTGGGATTGGGTTGGTGGTCGTTTCTCATTATGGAGTGCGGTTGGTTTAACCATAAGTCTTGCGGTAGGTTATAAAAATTTCGACAGTCTGCTAGCAGGAGCGCATGCTATGGATAACCATTTTAAAACTGCCGATTTCGACAAAAATATTCCTGTTGTACTAGCACTTTTAAGCGTGTGGTACAATAACTTTTACAATGCAGAAAGCGAAGCTATAATTGGGTATAGCCAATATTTAACGCAATTTGCAACCTACCTGCAACAGGGTATAATGGAAAGTAACGGTAAAAGTATAGATCGTAATGGCGATCGTGTAAATTACCAGACCGGAACGATAATCTGGGGAGAGCCAGGAACAAATTCACAACATGCTTTCTTTCAGCTAATCCATCAGGGGACCAAGTTAATTCCTGCAGATTTTATTGGATTTACAGAAGCATTACACGGTAATGTAGATCATCAGGATAAATTAATGTCTAATTTCCTGGCTCAGACCGAAGCTTTATTAAACGGAAAAACTAAAGAAGAAGTGTTGGAAGAAATGAAAACACAAAACCTTTCAGAAGCTGAAAAAGCCAAGTTACTTCCGTTTAAAGTATTTGAAGGGAATAAGCCAACAAATACCATTTTTATAAAAAAATTAACCCCTGAAAGTCTGGGTAAATTAATTGCCATGTACGAGCATAAAATCTTTGTTCAGGGCATTATCTGGAACATTTTTAGTTACGACCAGTTTGGTGTGGAATTAGGGAAGCAATTAGCGAATAAAATTTTAAAGGAATTTGATGGTTCTGAGGAATATAAACATGACAATTCTACTCTTAATCTTTTAAATTTTTATAAAAATTCTAGAGGATAAACAGCTAATCTGTTAATTCTTTGATACAAAGTTCTTCATTTTTTTTATTGTGCAGATTATGAGTATCTTGCGAGGTGTTAAAAATCTTAACATTTACATAATAATCATATGTCCGAGTGGACTATTTTTGCAAACGTAAAATCAAACAACAATTAATTAAAATGAAGAACATTACTCAAAACGTATTCTTTGCATTATTTATGGTGTGCAGTACCATAGGTTTTGCGCAAAGTATTGTTACAGGAACCGTTATTGATCCTGGAACCAACATGCCTCTTCCTGGGGTAAATGTGGTAGAAAAAGGGACAACGAACGGTGTGTCTACAGATTTTGACGGAAAATTTACTTTCCAGACCAAATCTACAGACGCTGTAATTGTACTTTCTTTTATTGGTTATTTATCAAAAGATATTACAGTTTCTGGTGATACCGATTTAGGCCAAATTACACTTGAAGAAAGTTTAATGGGCTTAGATGAGGTTCAAATTATTGCTTCTGTTGCCGTAGATCGAAAAACTCCGGTAGCAGTGTCTACAATTCGTGCAGACGAAATCGAATTAAAATTAGGAACTCAGGAATTTCCTGAAGTTTTAAAATCGACTCCAGGGGTATATGCAACCAAGTCTGGTGGTGGTTTTGGAGACGGACGTATTAACTTAAGAGGTTTTGAGTCTGACAATGTTGCCGTTTTAATTAACGGTGTACCGGTAAACGACATGGAAAACGGTCGTGTATACTGGAGTAACTGGGCTGGATTAAGCGATGTAACTAGCTCTATGCAGGTACAACGTGGTTTAGGAGCAGCTAAAGTGGCTGTGCCTTCTGTAGGGGGTACTATTAACATCCTTTCTAAAACTACAGATATCGAGGCCGGAGGTAATATAAGTACTTCTATTGGTAACGATGGGTATTTAAAATTTGGAGCTACTTATTCGACCGGGTTAATGGATAACGGTTTTGCTGCTACAGTATCTGCTGCTAAAACAGACGGTGATGGTTATGTAGATGGAACTGAGTTTAACGCAGTATCTTACTTCGTTAATATTTCTAAAGAAATAGGAGACGACCACAAATTAGCGTTTACAGCTTTCGGGGCGAAACAACGTCACGGACAAAGACAAAACAGACAATTAATTTCTACCTATCGAGCCAGCGAACGTGGTAAGCGTTTCAACGCAGACTGGGGGTATAAAAATGGTCAGGTAACCCATCAGGAAGATAACTTCTATCACAAACCTCAAATCTCTTTAAACCATTACTGGGATATTTCTGAGAAAACAACGTTATCTACTGCTGCATACGCATCATTCGGTTCAGGTGGTGGAGGCGGATTCTCTGGTACTAACAAATTCAGTTTAGGAGAAGGTGGTGTTAGCGAATACCGTGATGGTTTATATGGTCCGGTAAATTTCGATAAAATTGTTGACGAAAACGCTGCTTTAGGTGCACAAGGTTCAGAAACGATTTTAAGAGCATCTCGTAACGACCATACTTGGTACGGTTTATTATCAACCTTAAAAACTGATTTATCAGATAATTTAGTGTTCTTAGGTGGATTAGACTTGAGAAACTATAAAGGTGTTCACTTTACTGAGTTAACCGATTTATTAGGAGGTCAGTATTTTGCTGATGACAATGATGTAAATAATCCAAACGGAACGTATACAGTAGGAGATAAATTTAATTACTATAACGACGGTCTAGTTGGCTGGATTGGTGGTTTTGCTCAAGCTGAGTATACTTTAGATGCATTATCTGCTTTTGTATCTGTTGCAGCCTCTAATACGTCTTATAAGCGTATAGATTATTTTAATTATTTAGACAGCGATCCAAACCAGGAAACAGATCGTTACAACTTCTTTGGTTATAGTGCTAAGGGAGGTGCAAACTATAATTTAACAGATAACCACAATGTATTCGCTAATATCGGGTATTTTGAAAAGGCTCCGGGATTCGATTCTGTATTCTTACAGTTTGATAACTCACACATTAATGCCGACGCAGAAAACCAAAAGATTTTTAGTGTAGAATTAGGTTACGGCTTCCGTTCATCTAAATTTTCTGCAAACGTAAACGTTTATAGAACGTTATGGAAAGATAGAACAGAGACTTATGGTTACTCTCAGCCAGACGGTACATTCGCTACGGCTAATATCTTAGGTGTTAACGCACTTCACCAGGGGGTTGAGTTGGATTTCGTATACCGTCCAACAGACGAATTAAAGATAACAGGTATGGCGTCTTTTGGAGACTGGAGATGGGATAACAACGTAACAGATGTTCAGATCTTTAACGATCAGCAAGAACTTATCCAAACGGTAGATTTATATATTAAAGACTTACATGTTGGAGATGCTGCCCAAACTACATTAGCCTTAGGTGTGAATTATGAAATTATGGCTGATACCCATGTTTTAGTAGATTATAACTATTACGATAATTTATATGCGTCGTTCGATCCTAGCGATAGAGGGACTGAAGGTGCTCCGGATGCATGGAAAGTTCCTGCTTACGGATTGTTTGACTTAGGTTTAACACATAAATTTGACTTTGGTGGATTTGATGTAATGTTAAACGGAAGAATGAATAACGTGTTAAATACAGAGTATGTGTCTGATGCTTTAGACGGTACAGGATCTACTGCTTCTACAGCATTAGTGTGGTACGGTTACGGTAGAACGTTTAGTATTGGAGCTAAACTTAACTTTTAAAAAATTGTAAGATGAAAAAATTAGTATTTTTAGTATTAGCCGTAGGAGCCCTGTTTACAGCGTGTAATCCTATGGAAGATATTTACAACGACATTGATAGTGTTGATAAACCTATAGTTGGAAGCGACGAATATACACTTCAGGAAGACGATTACGAAGCGATGGACAGATCGTTTCCTAATTTTGATAACGACGATCAGGCAAAAGAGTTAATTCCAGGATTTTTAGAAGATGCTTACCCAAGCTGGGGAAAAGGATCTTCGGTTTTAGTAACTTACCATTTGTACAAATCTAACAGTATTCGTTCTAATACCTCTTACACAGTAACAGCAGAAGATTATGCCGAGTTAGGATTTAGATACGGTAACTTCGATAGTGCAGACGATATGGTAGATTTTTTAATGTACAAATATCCTGAAGCAACGCGAGGCGCTATGGTAGAGTTAACGTATTTATATTATTCTGCCGGAACAACTTCAGAATTAACAAATAACTTTATTCTTTTAGATTCTTGGGAATTTGTTCGTGAATTTACTGCTGAAGAGTATAACGATATGGAACAAAGTTACCCTAACTTCTCAAACGAGGATGTTGCAGAGTTTAATATTTCAATCTACTTAAAAACACTTTATCCTTACGCAATGGAAGGAGATCGTGTAGTAACTATGTACGAGTTATATGTAAGTGGGGCAGATAACGAAATGAATTTAGTGCCTTATGTATTCGATGGTACAAACTGGAATTTAGTGCCTTCAGTTGTTGAAAGTTCTTTACAATTTGGTCACGATGGAGAAACCTGGGTACCTGATAATACGATTAAGTATGCATTAGTTAGAAGTGATTACGATTATATGGCTGCCCAATTAGAAAATGAACCAGGATACGATGCAGCAGTATCGAGTATGGGTAACTATGGTAACCTAGATAGAAGACCAGGGAATGCAGCTTACTGGAGTGATGATACAACACAAAACAGCGCAGGTATAACCGATATGATTGGAACAGCAATGGCGCTTTTATTAGATCATTTAGACCCTTCTGCAGAAGAAGGTCAGAAGTATCTTTTAACCTACGATATTTATAACGGTACGAATACTACCGAAAGTATCTCATTAATTAAAACAGATGGTGTTTGGGTTAGAAATAACTAAATAAAGCACTACCTAATAACATTAAAACCATGTAGAAATACATGGTTTTTTTATGCGGTTTAAATGCGTACATTTGTTACAATAAAAAACAGACAAACATGTATAATATAGTTCTTAATTTACATTCTTACTGGGCTTTTATCGTATTAGCCGTACTTGGATTTACTGCAGTAAATGCCATTATAAAATCTTCAGGTAAAAAGGAATATGGACCTAAAGATTTCAGACTGGCTTTATTCACTTTAATCGTGTCACATATTCAGTTGCTTATAGGAATATTACTTTATGTTGTTTCGCCAAGATTAGCTATGTTTGGTGAATTAGGTATGGGAGGTGTAATGAAAGATGCGATAAACAGATTGTATCTGGTAGAGCATCCTGTAATAAATATAATTGCGATTGCTTTAATTACAGTAGGTTATTCCAAGCATAAATCTAAACTAACATCTAAGAGTAAATTTAAATTGATATCCATTTTTTATACTATAGCATTTATATTATTACTGTCACGAATTCCTTGGAATACCTGGTTAGGATAAGATATTAAAGCGACTTTATGTCGCTTTTTTTATGCTTCACAATTGTTCTTTTATCAGGAACATATATACAGGAAAATGATCGCTGTAACCGCCGGTAAAACCACCGTTATCAAAGCTCCTGAAAGGATAACCTTTGTACGGCCCTGTTTTAGTAATTAAATAATCGGGATTAAATATACCGGCTTTATAAAACTGATAGGTTTTGTAATCGCTCTTTAAAAGAGATTTAGAGACCATAATCTGGTCGAATAAACTCCATTTGTCGCGATAAGCCGTCGTTCCAAGCCCCACCAGATAGAGGTTTTCCATAGGGTTATAAATATCTTTAAGGTTTAGCTTTTGTTTGTCTCGTTTTGTGTTCAGTATCGTCTTTAAACTGGAGTCGGTAGGATTATCATTTAAATCACCCATGAGTATAATTTTAGCATATGGGTTTGCCGTTTGCAGCGAATCGATAATCGTTTTGTTTAGTGTCGCTGCAGCCTCACGTTTATAGTTGCTTAAGTCTTCCCCTCCTCTGCGGGAAGGCCAGTGGTTAACAATAATATGTATTAAATCTCCGTCTAAAAACCCGGAAACCAGTAATTCATCTCTGGTATAAATGCGTTTTCCACTTTCTTTATCTATAAGTTGAACCGGATAGGGTTTGGCCGACTTTATTTTGAAAAATTGTTTTTTATAGAGTAAGGCAACATCTATACCGCGACTATCGGGAGAGTCAAAATGTACGATGCCATAATTTGACTCCCGCAATAACATGTCGTTAGTTAAAACGTTTAACACCTTGCGGTTTTCTATTTCTGAAATCCCAATTATTGTTGGAGCTGTTTTAGTAGTTTCTTTGCCTATATCATCTATTACTTTAGCCATGTTTTTTATTTTTTCTGAATAGACCAGTTGCCTTTCCGATGCAATTTCCATGATAGGGCTGGATTCATCGAATTTGAATGGATCGTCTTCTGTATCGAACAAATTTTCCAGATTGTAAAAAGCTATGGTGTGTATGGAAAAACGGCGTTCCTGGGAATAGTTATAAATACTATTCAGAACAAAACAAAGCAGTAAAACTTGTGGGAATAATTTTTTCATGGACTAAAATATACCTAAAAATAAGGCATAATAATTTAAAAAAGCTAAATTAGTACGCTCTAAGTAATTGATAGCTAGAAATTAAGTTCGATTTAAAATGCGTAAAACGATTCTGGCTGTTCTTCTTTTTATTTATGTAATTCCTTGTGTTTACGGGCAGTTACCAAACCTTTCCGGGAGTGTAAAGGATGGGATGACTTTGTCTGGAATTGCCGATGTAAGTATTACCATTGAAAATACCGATTTTAAGGTTTTAACAGATTCCGAAGGAGGTTTTAGGTTTAGAAATCCTATCCCTGCAGGAGAATGGGTGCTAGTCATTTCCAAATTAGGGTATCTAACTAAGCGATTTCCGATAGTCTTAACTGAGGGGAATACATTAATTATTCAGGATATGCTTTTGATGCAAGACCTGGATTTAAAATCAGATGTATATACCATTATTTTAAGCGATGATGAGTTGCAGGAAGATAGTAATGCGGCTGATAATATTTCTGGGTTATTACAGGCGGGATTAGATGTGTTTCAGCGTACAGCTGCCTTCGAATTTAGTCCGTCATTTTATAAAATTAAAGGGTTAGATAGTAGTGAAGGCTCTGTGTTAATAAATGGTGTTACCATGAATTCATTTCAGAATGGAAGACCACAATGGAATAACTGGGGTGGAATTAATGATATGTTGAGAAATCAGGAACTGAATTATGGTATAGCTCCTTCAGCTGTCAACTTTGGAGGGGTTTTAGGAACGAGATCTATTAACACCAGGGCTTCAGAATACAGAAAAGGCGGCCGTGTTACCTATAGCGCAGCAAACAGAAGTTATACCAACAGGGTAATGGCCAGTTATGCTACGGGACTGTCTAAAGCGGGTTGGGCTTTAGCGCTTTGTCTTGGGAGGCGTTGGGGTGCAGAAGGGTATCTGGACGCTACATTTTATGATGCCAATTCTTTTTTTATATCTGTAGAAAAGAAAGTGTCAGCCCAACATAGTATTAATTTTACCGGAATTTACACGCCTAACAAACGCGGTAAATCATCACCAAATACTCAGGAGGTTTACGATTTAAAAGATATTAGGTATAACGAGTACTGGGGGTATCAGGATGGTGAGAAAAGAAATTCCCGTGTAAAACAAATAGCGGAACCTATGGCTATATTCTCGCATTATTGGACTATTAACACCAGGACGACACTGCAAACCAACCTGAGTTATAAATTTGGAAAACAAACTAATAGTCGATTAGATTATCCAGGAGGCGCAAACCCAAGTCCGTCTTATTACCAGAAATTGCCAAGTTATTTTCTGGCGCAAAACGAACCCGATTATGCAAAGGCGTATCAGGCTGAACAGGATTTTATTGAAAACGGTCAGATAAACTGGAATCGAATTTACGATGCCAATATTACAAATGCCAGCTCGGGATTAAGTGCGGCTTATATTTTATACGACGACAGAATCGATGATCAGGTGTTTTCTGCAAACACCCTTTTAAATACCGAGATTAATGATAGGATTTTAATAAACAGCGCTTTTAATTACAGGCAGCTGCGTTCAGATAATTACGGAGAATTAACCGATTTATTAGGGGCTGAAAATTATTTACATGTTGATCCTTTTGATGGCTGGCAATACGATTTGCTCAAACCTGACAGACTTCTTAATGAAGGTGATAAAATGAAATATCACTATATTTTTAAAGCTCGTACCATGTCTGGTTTTGGTCAGATACAAATGCGTTTTCGGGCTGTAGATTATTTTCTGGCGGTAAATTTGTCTCAAACCCACTACCAAAGGGAAGGTGTGTTTCAGCATGAAGCTTTTGCAGAATCTTCCTTAGGTAAAAGTGATGCTTTAGACTTTTTTGGTTTTGGAGTTAAAGGCGGGTTGACTTATAAAATTTCAGGTAAGCATATTTTTCAGTTAAAGTCAGCTTTTGTGCAACAACCTCCCGGTCTTCAAAATTCATTTTCTAATCCCAGAGAGAATAATGCCATTGTTAAACAATTAACCGAGGCACATCAATTGGTTCTTGAAGGAAGTTATACGTATCGTTCACCGGTAATTAAAGCAAAGATTTTAGGGTATTATATTCAGCAAAAAAATAAAAATGAGATTGGGTTTTATTATGCCGATGGGCTAACCTCGGCTGGGATACAGTTCAATGAAACTTCGGCTTTTGTACAGGAAGTTCTGCACGGTGTAAATACCTTGCATTTTGGTTTCGAATATGGTGTAGATTTTCAGCTTACATCAACTTTCAAGTTAAAGGCAGCGGGGTCTTTTGGGCAGTTTATTTATAATAATACGCCTGAGTTATATTTAACATCTTCCAGCTTTGTAACCCAGGATGGTGCTATAGACTTTGGAGCTGTTCAGCTTAAAAATTATAGATTGGCCAATGGGCCGCAAGGTGCTTTTTCTTTTGGATTTGAATATAGAGATCCGGATTACTGGTGGTTTGGTGCTTCGGGAAATGTTTTTACCAATACCTATCTGGACGTAAGTCCCCTAAGCAGAACGTCTAATTTTTATCTCGATGATGACGGGCTTCCGTTTAACGATTACGATGAGGAAATTGCTAAGCAGTTATTAAAGCAGGAACGCTTTAATAATTACCTGGTTGTGAATTTAATTGGGGGAAAGTCCTGGCGTATAAAAAAGTATTATCTGGGGCTGTTTTTAAGTGTAAATAATATACTGGATAAATTATATAAAACGGGAGGATTCGAACAGGGAAGAAATGCAAATTATGCCGAATTAAAAGCAGATGTTTCTCATCCAAAACGGGTGTTTGCTCCCAAATACTGGTATGGGAGGGGTGCAAGCTATTTTGCTAATATAAATCTGAGGTTTTAATATGAGAACGATAAGAATACTTGAGTTGATTTTACATTATACAGGATGTCTTGTGTTGCTGTGTTTAGCGAGTTGTGTTCAGGATGATGATTTTTCTGTGCCTAAGTCTCTTGGCGAGGAAGAAAACAAGGGGCTGACCGAATTATTACAGGGCATAGAGGATGGGGTTTATAAAACGATTACAGTTGCAGAGTTAAAACAACAGTTCGTTCCGGGAGAAGTAAAACAGTTTCAGTCTAACAGTGTGCTTAAAGCCTATGTTACATCTTCAGACAGAACCGGGAATTTTTATAAAGAGTTATTTGTTCAGGATCAGCCCGTGCAACCAACAGCGGGAATAAATATTGTTTTAAATCAGGTGGATTCTTATAATCAGTTTAATGTTGGCAGAGAAGTGTATATCGTTTTAAAAGATCTGTATCTTGGGGAAACCGCCTCCGAAATACCGGCAATAGGTGGTTTACCTGATGGAGATCGCGTGGATTTATTTAGCGAGTATCAAATAAAAACACATGTTTTCCGTACTTCGGAGACTTTGAGTATGGAACCTCTGGAAGTCCAGTTTACTGATTTAAACGACAATTTTATAGGTGTGTACGTCAGTATAAATCATGTCGAGTTTCCGGAAAATTTAGAAGGGCAGTCCTATTTTAATTCACAAGATGATTTTGATACTCATAGAAAAATGCAGCGTTGCGATGGTTTTGGTTACGAAAGTTTTATTTTGGAAACCAGCTCTTTTGCTACTTTTAAAAATGAAATCTTACCTGTAAAAAATGGTACGATTAAGGGTGTTGTTTCCAGAAGTTATGGTGGAGATGATCTGGTACTTATTCTGAATGATTCTGACGATGTGCAGTTTGCAAACGAACGCTGTACACCATTAAGTACAGACGATTTTACAGTAGTTTATCAGGAAAGCTTTAGTGATGCTACAGATGATACTATTCTGGATACAGCGGGATGGATAAACTTCTCTGAACGCGGACAAGTGCTGTGGACCGAACAGATTTACAGTAAAAATGGCTATGCTGAATTTGGAACTTTTGGTGCTAACGATACCGAAAATGTAGCCTGGTTAATCTCTCCGAGAATCGATATGACCAGTAATTTAACCGAATATTTAAATTTTAAAATGGCGCAACATCATCTGGATTCGGTGAAGAATAAGGTGGAGGTTCTGGTATCAACTAACTTTAATGGGGTTGATGTGCTTTCGGCAATCTGGGAACCTATAGAAGCTAAGTTACCAACTAAATACGATGAGTGGTATACCTTTAAAGATTCCGGGCTGATTGATATTTCAAACTATCAGGGTATACTATATGTGGCATTTAAAGTTACAGGCTCCGGTACTAACGAAGCGCTGGATGGTTCTTATCAGCTGGACGATTTCAGAGTATTGCTTCAGGATTAAAAGCCAGTAATTTTTCGCAATAACAGATATACAGGAAAATGATCGCTATACCCTCCTTTATATTTGTTTCCGGCATAAGTTCTAAAAGGTTGTCCTGCATAATGTCCGCGATACTGTTTTAAAAAGTCAGCATCAAAAATATCGGCACTGTCAAATTTATGATGCCCGGCCTTATGTTCCAGGAAATTATGACTAAGCATAAACTGATCGAATAAATCCCAGCCTTCACGGTAACTAACACTACCTCTGTCGGTAGATTTCAGAGTTTCCATGGGATTAAATAAAGCGTTATTATTAACTAAAGTTTGTATGCCTTTACTATCGGAATCATCGTTAAAATCACCCATGACAATTATTTTGGAGCCCGGATTATTATCATTTAAACCTGTTATAATCTGACTGACTTTATTTGAAACAATCAAGCGCTTGCCAGCATTAGATGCTTCGTGCTTAGAAGGCCAGTGGTTGACTAAAAAGTGCATGGGTTCACCGTCAAAAAGCCCTGAAACTAATAAAATGTCCCGGGTATAGTCTTGAGAACCATATTCATCAAATAATTGTATGGAAAATGGTTCAGAATGTATTACGGTAAAGACCGTTGTGTCGTAAATTAAAGCAACGTCAATTCCGCGTTCGTCCGACGAATCGAAATGGACGTAATCGTAAGGCAAATCATTTAAATGTTCCGATTCCAGTAGATTTGTTAAAACGGTATTATTTTCAATTTCAGCAAGTCCCACAATGGCCGGATGTGTTTCTGTTTCCATTTTTCCAATACTGGAAATGGCCAATCCTAATTTAAAGAGTTTATTTTCATAGCGTTTTTCGGTCCACCGTTTATCCGAAGTCGGTAAAAAATCATCGTCATTGGTATGCGGATCGTTAAACGTATCAAATAAATTTTCCACATTAAAAAAGGATACTGTTTTCATAAAAAAGTTATTTCTATTGCAAGTTAATGCTTCAACTACAAAAAGTAATCTTTTAAAATATAAAAATTAAAATGCTTACAATTATGTAACTTTGTGCTTTATTTAATCTATGCTAGAAAAAAAAGATATCGCCTTAGAGAAGGCTGTTTTAATAGGAGTTGTAACTAAAGATCAGGACGAAGAAAAGTCTAAAGAATATCTGGACGAGTTGGAGTTTTTAACTTTTACCGCGGGAGGTGAAGTTGTAAAACGTTTTACTCAGAAAATGGATATGCCTAACCCTAAAACTTTTATAGGTGCCGGGAAAATGGCCGATGTACAGCAGTTTATTGAAGAACATCATATTGGCACTGCTATTTTTGATGACGAATTAAGCCCAGCTCAGGAACGTAATATTAGTAAAATTCTTAATTGTAAGGTTTTAGATCGTACCAATCTTATTTTGGATATTTTTGCGCAGCGTGCTCAGACCAGTTATGCCAGAACTCAGGTAGAACTCGCGCAATGTGAATATCTTTTACCGCGATTAAAAGGAATGTGGACGCATCTTGAGCGACAAAAAGGGGGGATTGGAATGCGTGGTCCCGGAGAAACGGAAATAGAAACCGACCGTCGAATTGTAAGAGAGCGTATTTCTTTACTTAAGGCAAAAATAAAAACCATAGATAAACAAATGTCGGTACAACGCGGTAACCGTGGTGCCATGGTAAGGGTTGCACTCGTAGGGTATACCAATGTTGGAAAATCGACTCTTATGAATGTGATTAGTAAGAGCGAGGTGTTTGCCGAGAATAAGTTATTTGCGACTTTAGATACGACCGTGCGGAAGGTTGTTATTCATAATTTACCGTTTTTATTAAGTGATACCGTAGGGTTTATTAGAAAGTTGCCGACTCAGCTTGTAGAGTCTTTTAAAAGTACTTTGGACGAGGTAAGAGAAGCTGATTTGTTATTGCATGTGGTAGATATATCGCATCCTAATTTTGAAGATCATATCGCTTCTGTAAATAAGATTTTAGGAGAAATAGATGGAGCCGATAAGCCAACTATAATGGTGTTTAATAAAATTGATGCCTATAATCCTGAGCCTTTTGATGAAACTGATCTGGAGGCCGAGCGTACAAGCTCTAACTACTCTTTAGAGGAGTGGAAGCGTACCTGGATGAGTAAATTGGGCGATAATGCCTTGTTCATTTCTGCATTGAATAAAGAAAATTTAGAAGATTTCAGAAAGCGGGTTTATAACGAAGTTCGTGAAATTCATGTAACACGATTTCCATATAATCACTTTTTATATCCGGATTACAACGATCTGGATTTGGGAGAAGAAGAATAATAAAAATGCGCTGGTAACGGCGCATTTTGTTTTTATAAACTTTGTAATTATTTTAACGTCTTTTAACTAACTAAGGACATCAAACCAAATGGATAAAAAAAAATCCAGAAATGTACGCACTCAGGGTTCAGATCAGTTTACCGGAATTAAATTAACCCAGCCAGCAACGCATGCTGCCGGTTTTACAGGCGTAAAAGTTGCCCTGCAACATGCTTTCAAGGAAATGGGCGTAGTAAGGTCGCTTAAGACCCTGTCTCATATGAATCAGATTGATGGTTTTGACTGTCCGGGTTGCGCCTGGCCAGATCCGGAAAAACGATCTAAACTTGGTGAATATTGCGAAAACGGAGCTAAAGCATTATCAGAAGAAGCAACAAATAAAGTTATAGATGCTGCATTTTTTGCAAAGTATTCGGTGGAAGAAATTTCCGGTTGGACCGATTTTCAGATTGGTAAAAGTGGTCGACTAACACAACCCATGATTTTAAAGCCAGGCGAAGTGCATTATCTGCCAATATCCTGGGAAGATGCTTTTAAAACTATTGCAAAATCATTACATAACTTGAATAATCCGGATGAAGCTATTTTCTATACCTCCGGGCGTTCCAGTAATGAAGCAGCATTTTTATATGGCTTATTTGCTCGTGCTCTGGGGACTAATAATTTACCGGATTGTTCCAATATGTGTCACGAATCGAGTGGTGTAGCACTTTCAGAAACTTTGGGTATTGGTAAAGGGTCTGTGAAATTAGAAGATTTTGATAAAGCCGAAGTTGTAATGGTAATTGGGCAGAATCCGGGTACGAATCATCCCAGAATGTTGTCGGCACTTGAAAAGTGTAAGAAAAACGGAGGAAAAATAATTAGTATTAATCCGTTATTGGAAGCAGGGTTAACTCGTTTTGACAATCCTCAGGAAATATTCGGAATGCTCGCATCAGGAACAACATTAAGTGATATTCATCTTCAGGTGAAAATTAATCAGGATGTTGCTTTGCTTAAATTAATTCAAAAGAAACTGGTCCGGCTGGATGCCGAGAATAATTCGGTTTTCGACCATGAGTTTATAGCTAAATATACCGAGGGCTATGAGACATTATTATCTGATCTGGACGCGTATTCCGAAACCGAATTGCTGAGACTAACTGGTGTTGCTCAAAAGTATGTAGATGAAGTGGTCAATTTGCTGGCAGATAAAACCAGAATAATTATTTGCTGGGCTATGGGCTTAACCCAGCATAAAAATGGGGTTGATAATATTAAAGAATGTGTTAACCTATTGCTGTTAAAAGGCAGTCTGGGAAAACCTGGTGCAGGGACTTGTCCGGTTAGAGGGCATAGTAATGTACAGGGCGATCGTACCGTAGGGATCATGCATTACGTATCTAAACGTTTTAATGCAGCTGTTAAGGCTGCTTTTGGTTTCGACCCGCCGCAACATCACGGGGTAGATGTGGTGCATGCCATTAAAGCAATGCATGCCGGAAAAGCCAAGGTTTTTGTTGCTCTTGGAGGGAATTTTGTTTCGGCGGCTTCAGATACCGAATATACTGCCGCAGCTTTGGAAAATTGTGATTTAACGGTACAAATAAGTACTAAATTAAACAGGAGCCATTGTATTACAGGTAAGACCGCTATTATTTTACCAACTTTGGGGCGATCTGAACGGGATATAAAAAATGATAAACAGCGGCATTTTACTGTAGAAAACAGTATGGGAATAGTACACAGGTCTAAAGGGTTTCTGGAACCTGTTTCCGAAGACATTAAAAGTGAGCCCGAAATTGTAGGAGGTGTCGCTGATGCTTATTTTAAGGGGGATCATATTGTAAATTGGAAAACGCTTAGTGAAGATTATGATGTGCTTCGTGAGAAAATGGGACAGGTTATAAATGGATTTGAACAGGTAAACCAAAAATCGAACGGTACCGGGTATTATTTGCCTAATAATGTTAGAGATTTAGACTTTAGTCATCTGCCGAATAAAAAGGCCAGGTTTTCGGTTACTCCGTTACCTGAACACGATTTAGAGGCGAGTGAGTTTCTTTTAATGAGCATTCGTTCTCACGATCAGTTTAATACTACAATTTACGGTTTAAACGATCGGTATCGCGGGGTGTTTAATGAAAGACGCGTATTGTTTATGAATGAGAAAGATATGAAGTCCCTTAGATTGAAGTCGCTGGATGTCGTGAATATATTAAGTTGTTATAACGGGACAGAGCGGAAAGTGTTTAACTTTTTAGTTATCCCTTATAATATTCCGGAAGGCAATTTGGCTGCATATTATCCCGAAACCAATCCCCTAATTCCTATCGATGAATATGCTGTAAAAAGTAATACACCAATAAGTAAATCTGTAAAAGTGACTTTAGAAAAAGTGAAATAAAAGAAAACGGCTTCAATATAAATTGAAGCCGTTTTTTTAAGAGTTTGTTTATTCTTAGAACGCATAACTTAATCCAAACGTCCAGTAGGTCTGTAGCTTGTTGTCTACATTGTCAAACGTGGTGTCGGTTTCTCCTAAAGTGTTTACAAAATAATTAACAGCTTCCTGTTTATTGTCTCTTAAACCAAATTCGAATCCAAGTCCTATACCTTTCCAAACTTCATAAGAAAAAGCATTAGTCCAGGTCCAGTTAGATAGGTCTGAACTCTCGTAACTTTGGAACATGGATAGGTTAGATTTCAGTTTTAATTTGCCAAAAGATTTACCGTAATTGGCTACAATTTTTGCGCCTAAAGACGATTCGAAAATAGTATCATCATTACTAAAAACAAAGTTGTAGTTTAGTGGATGTGCCACAATTACAAGATCGGAAATAGGAGTCCAGGTAATACCAATACCTAAATCTAAATATCCCGGATCGTTAAAATTATTTAATAAAGTGGTGCGGTATTCTCCTAAAGCCGAAGCGGCCAGTTTTTCGTTAAACTTATACCCGTACAGCGATGTTAATGTAAACACATCTGTTGCCTGTCTGAAGTCTTTATTATCTGTAGGATCGTCTTTGTCGTCGAACTTAACCCAGCTTAAATTGATGTTGGCATTGTTATACCAGAAAAACGTTTCACGATTTAATTTAGCATACGGATTCGCTGTAATAGTAATGTTTCCGGCAGAATTATTTGGAGAGCCCTGGGCGTACCAGTTGTTAAACTCTGAAAGGTTTGCTCCAATTGTACCAAAGGCGCCGTAATGCCAGCCCGGATATTTATCTATTTGTTTCTGGAGGTCGTCTACCTTAGCTTGTAAGGCATTAATAGAATCTTGTTTCGATTTTTTTAAAGCTTGTAATTCTTCTTTGGTTTGCGAAAAAGAAGCCGTAGCCACGAATAGCAGGCACAGGGTAATAATTTTTCTCATAATGTATTGATATAATATCGATTGTTTGTTCTGTAAAAATAAGCGATGAAACTAAAACAGAACCATTAATATTTATTTTCTTTTATATAGGGGAACGCTGGAACAGGCCTCGCCGAACATTATAGACTTTGCCAGCGGTTTAATTTTTCTGGTAATCATAACATAGGCACTTTCGGGTACAGGTTTTTTAGAACACCCCTTAATAATAACGGGAGCATCTTTGTATTCCGAAAGATCCAATTTGGAAATAAGGTCCTGATAAATTGCAGTTTCTAATTGCTCCAGATTTCCAAGTACAATTTGTTTTGCAAAAGCTTCAGCTTCGGTAGTAATTAACATGTAGGCCCAGGGCGGAACAATGGCATCGCTGCTACAGGTTACCGCCAGATAGGCATTCTGGTACTGACTCCAGTCATGCGCTTTAACTGTTTCTCTAAAGTCTTTTTCCCGCAAAACCAAGCCTTCTAAAAGCCAGTCCTTAATGTCTAAAAGTACCCGGGTTCCAGAAGGGTAATAGTCTTCAAGGTCTAAGACTTTTAGTTTGCTGTTTGCAACGCGATTAATAATTTCATCTGCCATATATTAAAGCATGCCAAGTTCTAGTTTAGCCTCTTCACTCATTAAGTCCTGACTCCATGGCGGGTCGAAAGTTATTTCTACTTCGGCATCTTTAACCATGTCTAGAGATTTTACTTTTTCTTCAACTTCCAGAGGTAAGGTTTCGGCAACCGGACAGTTAGGGGTTGTAAGTGTCATCAGGATTTTTACTTCGTAATCTTCATTTACAAAAACGTCGTAAATTAATCCTAATTCGTAAATGTCTACCGGGATTTCCGGATCGAAAATGGTTTTTAAAACCTTTACAATTTTTTCGCCTAATTCGGCTGTATCTATTTCGGTACTCATCTTAACTTAATTGTGTTTGGTATGCAATTGCATACATTTTTAATTGTTTAACCATACTTACCAGTCCGTTTGCACGGGTTGGGGATAAGTGTTCTTTTAAACCGATTTCATCTATAAATGCGGTGTCTGCATTAATGATATCCTGAGGATGCTGATTAGAAAAGGTTCTTATTAGTATAGCTATTATACCTTTGGTAATTATGGCGTCGCTATCGGCTGTAAAAACAACTTTATTATCGTTCATTTCGGCATGAACCCATACCTTGCTCTGGCATCCTTTAATAAGGTTGTCGTCGGTTTTATATTGATCTTCAATTAAAGGTAGGGTTTTACCTAAATCGATCATGTATTGATAGCGTTCTTCCCAATCTTCAAACATTGAGAACTCATCTATTATGTCGTTTTGAATGTCTTGTAT
The DNA here is from genome assembly GCF_051172795.1 of Formosa sp. S-31. Classification (NCBI taxonomy): domain Bacteria; kingdom Pseudomonadati; phylum Bacteroidota; class Flavobacteriia; order Flavobacteriales; family Flavobacteriaceae; genus Formosa; species Formosa sp. S-31. Next base: position 440,268 of record NZ_JAENDK010000008.1, on the reverse strand, counting down.
GCTCACAGTTTTTCTTTTTTCAAAATTACAAATTGTATACTTGTTATTCAACCTTTTTAGCAAGAGATAAAATGTAGTCTGTCAGTGGTTTAATTTTAGTGTTAGGATTGCCGTGGTCAAATTCGGGAGTAACATAAATTGTGTTGTTGTCTATTACCTTTAATCTTGCACTTAGAGCGCCATCGTGTGCTCGCTTTTCAGAAGGTGCTTTTAAGGTGTTTAGCTCATTTAAATTTACAGCATGTAATTCGTCCATTAATACATCCCATTCTACATCCGAAATGTCATTAATTTTATCGGGACCGTGTTGCTGGTGTTTCACCAGAATTTTATGATTTTCTATTTTAATTTCCAGAAAGGAACCTCGCGTTAATGCCAGATATTCTAAAAATACTTCGTTTTGAATTGCATTGCGTTCTGCAGGCACTGTTTGATTTTGAGCTGTAATAGTATTTGTTTTACTATTGGCGCAGGTACTGAATATAACAATACAGGCTATCAGGCTGACATATTTCATAATCTGGTGTTTTAAAATAGAAAGTTAATAAAAAAGGCGCCATATGTGGCGCCTTTATAACGTTGTTTTAACACGAATCAGTTTAACATGCTTTCTCTTGGAGCACCTGAAACAAACATAGAACGCATTCTCGATTTTTGTCCTTCGGTAAACATATACATACAGGCATCGTTGGTGTAATCCATATAATTCATGGTCATATCTGCAGATTGACAGTTTACTGTTGGGTAAGACGGGCAGCCATAATTAGGTCCGTCAGAGCTTGGTGTGTCGGTAACAAAATCGTCCTGACGACATCTGCCATCTCCCCAGATATGTCTTAAGTTTAAATAATGGCCAATTTCATGTGTGGCAGTTCTGCCTTCGTCGAAGGGAGCCGATACATAACCAGTGTTTCCAAAATACTGAGGTGAAATTACAACACCATCTGTGGATGCTGGTCCTCCAGGAAATTGTGCATACCCTAAATAACCATTACCTATTTCGCAAATCCAGATGTTTAAGTGCGTTTCCGGAGTAATGGGAGGGTATTCTGCTTTTACAGCATCGTTAAGGCCCCATGAGGTTCTTGAATTGGAATATCTGTAAGTAGCTGCTAGCGTAAATTGAATGTCACTATCGGCAACTACGCTCGAAAACTCTGATGGCACACCAGATACATCGCTATTGGTTTTTCCAAAATCGGCATTTAATACAGCAATTTGAGAGTTGATTTGCTGAGAAGAAATGTTTTCCTGACTGTTTTTGTAAATGACATGTACAATTACAGGTATTGTAATGGTGCCTAACCCATCGTCTACCGGTTCAGGGTCTGGGTCGGTGCCTCCACCGCCATTGCCATTCCCATTTCCTGCACCATCTGGTTTTTTACTGTTGGTAAAAGCTCTGGATTTGTATTCGATATTGTACATTTTTTTCTCTAAACCAGGATTTTCATTTAAAAGGCGGTTTAAATTTACCATAGTATAGCAGGTCTTTTTAGAAGAAGGACTCGCCACTCTGGCCGTTTCATCTACATCGGCATCGGTATAGACGTAAAAGTCATTCATATCGACTTTAACTTCTTGTGGTTGATTTGTAGTATTCTGATCATCAGAACACGAGTAGAATACAAGGATGATTAAAGCCATAAGGCTTAAAATTTTTTTCATTTTACTTGGGAGTTATGATTAATAATGTGTTAATATAATGATAATGAATTGAAAATCAACAGGTATGTTATGTGGGGTATCTAAACTATTTCAAAATATATTAACGGATTGTTATAATACAAAAAGTCCCAAACTCATGGCTTGGGACTTTTTGTATGTTAAAATGAAATGTTATTTTGTTTAGGACAGCATCATTTTGGCTTTTTTAACACCTTCCACAAGGCTGTCTATTTCAGCTTTAGTATTATAAAAAGCAAAAGAAGCTCTAACAGTACCCGGAATGTTATAGAAATTCATAATCGGTTGGGCACAGTGATGCCCTGTACGAACTGCAATACCTAATTTGTCTAAAATTGTGCCCACATCGTAAGGATGAATCCCTTCAAGATTAAAAGAAATTACAGACGTTTTTTGCGGTGAGGTACCGTAAATTTTTAAACCTTCAATTACAGATAATTGTTGAGTAGCGTAGGTTAATAGTTGGTGCTCGTAGGCAGAAATATTGTCAAAACCAATAGCATTCATATAGTCAATTGCTGCTCCAAAAGCTATTCCTCCACAAATATTAGGCGTTCCGGCTTCGAATTTATGAGGCAGGTCGGCATATGTTGTTTTTTCAAAGGTAACTTCAGCAATCATTTCTCCTCCGCCTTGATATGGTGGTAATTTTTTTAGCCATTCTTCTTTGCCATAAAGCATACCCTGACCTGTAGGGCCACACATTTTATGCGCAGAAGTAACATAGAAATCTACATTCAGTGCCTGTACATCTGGTTTTATATGCGGGCACGATTGTGCGCCATCAATTAAAACAGCTGCTCCAAAGGCATGAGCTTTTGCAATAATTTGCTCTATTGGATTTATAGTGCCTAATGCGTTGGAAATATGGTTAACAAATACCAGTTTTGTTTTGTCGGATAACAGAGACTCAAATTCTGACATTATGAGTTCGCCGTCCGTATTCATTGGTATAACCTTTAATTGTGCTCCGGTGCGTTCGCACAACATTTGCCATGGCACGATATTGCTATGGTGCTCTAAGGCAGAAACAATAATTTCATCTTCCGGCTGTAATATGGAACTAAATCCATTTGCAATAAGATTTATACCATGGGTTGTGCCTGAGGTGAAAATTATTTCGTGCGAAAATTTTGCGTTAAAATGTTTCTGAATTTTAATTCGGGCTTGTTCATAAGCATCTGTAGCTTCCTGACTTAGCGTATGTACACCCCGATGTATGTTTGCGTTGTAATTGCTGTAGTAATCTACAATAGTATCTATTACCTGTTGCGGTGTTTGCGACGTTGCAGCATTATCAAAATATACCAGAGGTTTGCCATTTACCTGTCTTGAAAGTATTGGAAAATCTTGTCTTATTTTGTCAACGTTAAACATAGTGAGCGTGTATAGATTAAAAAAAAGGCAGAGGTTTGCTATCGTTTTGAAAATAAAAAGAAAACCTCTGCCTTTACTGGGATTATATTATTTTGTTATAAGTTGAATCCGATATTAACACCTAATTTAGTAGCAATTAGTTTGTTAATTCTGGTTTTAACTTCCGGAATTTTTACGGTATCCAGTACATTGTTACTAAAGGCATACATTAATAAGGCTTTAGCTTCTTTTTGTGGAATTCCTCTGGAGCGTAGATAGAACATGGCGCTTTCGTCTAACTGCCCAATAGTACAACCGTGAGAACATTTTACATCGTCTGCAAAAATTTCCAGCTGTGGTTTTGAGTTGATTGTAGCTTTATCGCTAAGTAAAATGTTATTGTTAGACTGGAAGGCATTGGTTTTTTGCGCTTCTTTATTTACTATAACTTTTCCATTAAAAACTCCTGTACTGCTATCTCCAAAAATACCTTTGTAGTCCTGATGGCTTTCGCAATTTGGTTCGATATGATGTACCAGAGTGTTGTGGTCTACGTGCTGTTTGTCTCCTATTATGGTAATGCCATTTAAAGTAGAATCAATACGTTCGCCTTTCTGGAAGAAATTTAAATTGTTACGCGTTAGCTTTCCTCCAAAAGAAAATGTGTGTACCGAACAGTGACTTTCCTGCTTCTGGTTTACAAAAGTATTGTCTATAAGTGAAGCATTTTGATTGTCGTTCTGAATTTTGTAATAATCTACTATGGCACGTTTGTTGGCAAAAATTTCGGTAACCGAATTGGTTAAAACCGGATTATCTGTTAAACTCTGGTGACGTTCGATAATCTGAACATGGCTGTTTTCGTCTACAACAATTAAGTTTCTTGGCTGCAGCATAAGTGCAGATTCATTTCCTGTAGAAAAATGTATAATCTGAATTGGTTTTTGAACCAATTTGTTTTTAGGAATATGTATAAAGGCACCTTCCTGTGAAAATGCCGTATTTAGCGAAGTTAATCCGTCTTTGGTCGCTATTTTGTTAAAATAGTTTTCTATAACCAAACGGTATTTTGGCTTCGTTAATGCCGATGACATCAGGCATACATCGATGCCTTCATGAGTGGTTTGCGATAAATGCGAAGAGTATTTACCATCTATAAAAATAATTTTATAGGCGTCAATATCATGAATAAAATACGGCTTAACATCCTTGTAATCTAAAGCACTTTCCTGTTTAGGAAATACACTGTAATCCTGCTTTAATACACTGTTAAGAGAGGTGTACTTCCAGGCTTCATCTTTTTTTGAAGGAAACCCTTCTGTTTCAAATATTTTTATAGCCTCATTTCTTATTTGATGCACAGGAGCATCGACATCGATTTTATTTTCGAATGCCATAAATGAAGATACTAACTTTTCTTTTAAATCCATAGTATTCAGTTTTCAGTTTTCAGTGTCAGTTTTCGGTATATGTGATAGCTGTCACTGCTACTGTTTACTTAGTTATTAAGAAGTCGCTTCTTGTTTAATCCAATCGTAACCTTTTTCTTCAAGTTCGTGTGCTAATTCTTTACCACCCGATTTTACAATACGGCCATTGTACAATACGTGTACAAAATCTGGTACGATATAATCTAATAAACGCTGGTAGTGCGTAATCACCACTACGGCGTTATCTTTACTTTTTAGTTTGTTTACACCATTGGCAACAATACGTAATGCGTCGATATCCAGACCAGAATCTGTTTCGTCAAGTATAGCCAGTTTTGGTTCTAACATAGCCATCTGGAAAATCTCGTTACGCTTTTTTTCTCCTCCGGAAAATCCTTCGTTAAGCGAACGCGATAAAAATTTTCTGTCGATTTCCAGTAACTCAGATTTTTCACGGATTAACTTCAACATTTCGTTAGCAGGCATTTCTTCTAATCCTTTAGCTTTACGAGTTTCGTTAATAGCTGTTTTCATAAAATTAGTTACAGAAACTCCCGGAATTTCTACCGGATACTGAAAAGATAAAAAGATACCTTTGTGAGCGCGTTCTTCTGCCGATAACTCTTCGATGTTTTCTTCATCAAAAAAGATATCTCCATCTGTAACTTCATACTCTTCTTTTCCTGCTATAACAGATGATAAAGTACTTTTCCCAGAACCGTTAGGTCCCATAATTGCGTGTACTTCTCCTGGTTTAACTTCAAGGTTTATACCTTTCAGGATAGCCTTATCTTCTACGCTTGCGTGTAAATTATTAATCTTTAACATTACTTACTCTTTTCCTAATTTTATAACATTGTTGTTTTCTGCCTCAGGCTTACTCACGTTAACTATTTCTTTAATATCTATACGAAGAGGCCAGCCCTCTTCATCTTCATCTTCATCTTTTGGAATTACAATACCGCGAATCTCTACCGGTACCATATCTGTAGCTTCACTTTTATAGACTTTTACCTGTTCGTCTAATTCGTGCATTTTATCGTTAATTATAACGCCGTAAATTTCTCCAGAGGTTTGTAAAACAGCGGCATCGGCAAAATAAACGAAATCACCTTTAAAGGTTTTTAAATCCGAAGTACTTTCGGTTACGGATGCTTCCGGATTAGATTTCGATTCGTTTTTACAACTTAAAAATACAGTTAGGCAAAGTAATACGATAAGTGATTTTCTCATGCTACAATGTGTATTATTAAATTATCCTACAGAACCTTCAAGGCTAATTTCCAAAAGCTTTTGTGCTTCTACAGCAAATTCCATTGGAAGTTTGTTTAATACATCTTTACTAAAGCCGTTTACAATTAAGGCTATAGCCTTTTCTGTATCTATTCCTCTCTGGTTACAATAGAAAATCTGGTCTTCACCAATCTTACTTGTTGTAGCTTCATGTTCAATCTGTGCCGATTTGTTTTTAGCTTCAATATACGGGAAGGTATGTGCGCCACACTCATTACCCATTAATAAACTGTCACACTGCGAGAAATTTCGAGCATTTTCTGCTCTGGAACTTATTTGAACCAGACCTCTATAAGAGTTTTGAGATTTTCCTGCAGAAATACCTTTACTAATTATAGTGGATTTTGTGTTTTTTCCAAGGTGAATCATTTTGGTACCAGTGTCGGCCTGCTGATAATTATTAGTAACAGCTATCGAGTAAAATTCGCCAATAGAATTATCACCTTTAAGCACACAACTAGGATATTTCCAGGTTACTGCCGATCCGGTTTCTACCTGAGTCCATGAAATTTTAGCATTCTTCTCGCAAAGTCCACGCTTGGTTACAAAGTTGTAAACTCCACCTTTACCTTCTGCATTTCCTGGGAACCAGTTTTGTACTGTAGAGTATTTTATTTCGGCGTTGTCTAAAGCAATTAGTTCTACTACGGCTGCGTGAAGCTGATTTTCATCGCGGCTAGGAGCTGTACAACCTTCTAAATAGCTAACATAACTACCTTCGTCTGCAACAACCAAAGTACGCTCGAACTGACCAGTACCTGCCTGATTAATTCTGAAATATGTAGATAATTCCATCGGGCAACGTACGCCTTTAGGAATGTAGCAGAAAGAACCGTCACTAAATACAGCACTGTTTAAGGCTGCATAAAAGTTGTCTTTTTGTGGTACTACTGTACCTATATATTTTTTAACTAATTCAGGATGCTCTTTAATAGCTTCACTAATAGAACAGAAAATAATCCCTTTCTCAGCCAAAGTTTTCTTGAAAGTAGTAGCTACCGAAACCGAGTCTACAACCACATCCATGGCCACCCCGGCAAGTTTCTTTTGTTCGTCTAAAGAGATGCCCAGTTTTTCGAATGTTTTCAGTAATTCCGGGTCAACTTCATCTAAACTATCGTATTTAGGTTTGCTGTTTGGTGCCGAATAATAAGAAATGGCCTGGAAGTCTGGTTTTTCGTAATGTACGTTGGCCCATTCCGGCTCAATCATTTCTTTCCAGCTACGAAAGGCTTCTAAGCGCCATTCGGTCATCCATTGCGGCTCTTCTTTTTTAAGAGAAATAGCGCGTACAATATCTTCATTTAAACCTACGGGAAAGGTTTCAGATTCTATATCGGTATAAAAACCGTATTCATATTCTTTGGTTTTTAACTCTTCCCTTAAGTCGTCCTCTGTATACTTTGACATATTTTTGTCTTTCAGTTGTAGTTCTTAATTAATCAATTTTATAGTGAGAAACTCTCACCGCAGCCACAGGTTCTGTTGGCATTTGGGTTGTTGAATACAAATCCTGTACCATTTAGGCCTCCGGAATATTCTAAAGTTGTTCCAATTAGGTATAGGAAGCTTTTTTTGTCGACAATAATTTTTACGCCATTATCTTCAAAGACTTTATCGCCGTCGTGTTGCTCTTTGTCAAATTTTAAATCGTAAGACAAGCCAGAGCATCCACCACTTTTTACGCCTACACGTATGTAATCGGTGTTCGCATTATAGCCATCATCAGTCATTAGCTCGATGACCTTCTTTTTAGCTGTGTCAGATACTTTAATCATAAATTAAATAGATTACGTCTAAATAGACTGCAAATATACAATTTAAGTAGTGTTTTACCACATAACCTTACATTATATTGGTATATGGTATTATTGATTTTAATTATGGCGTTTTAAAGCCAGCCTTGTTCACGAAGTTTTCATCTGAAAGTGCTAGCAGAAAGGCTTTTAAATCTGATTTTTCCTGAGGAGTTAAGTGTACTCCGCCTTCGGCAACACGTTTCATTAAGGGGTCTATTGTAGACGACTGTTTTAAGCCTTCGCTATAATGATTTATAACCTCGTCTAAAGTGTTAAAACGACCGTCGTGCATGTAAGGCGCTGTGAATTTTAGATTGCGCAAAGATGGGGTTTTGAATTTTCCGTTATCAGCAGGATCGCCTGTTTTTTCTGCTAAACCTATATCGGTAATTTGAGAATCGAGACCGTTATTGTGAAAGTCGTTATCTGTCCACAATGGGTTGTTATCGCTGCCGTGACAATGAAAACAGTCGCCTTTGGTTTCATCCATAAAAATGTTAAAGCCATTTAAGGCTTCGGTGCTTAATTCGGCTTTACCAAGAAGATATTTGTCGAATGGAGCGTCTGCCGAAATTAAAGTGCGTTCGAACTGCGCTATGGCCATTGTGATGCGCTCTTTTGTGATCTCTGGTGAAGAAAAGGCCTGTTCAAATAATTCGGGATATTCAGTATCCGATTGTAGGGTTTTAACAACGTTATCCCAGGAATTATGCATTTCTACAGGATCTTCTACCGGAATTAATGCCTGTGCTTCCAGGCTAAATGAGCGACCGTCCCAAAAAAAGGTTTCGTTGTAATTCCAGGCCAGATTAAATAGTGGCATAGCGTTTCTTGTTCCTGAAATTCCATCGATGCCTTCGCTTAATGTCGTATCGTCGCTGAAGGCGGATTCCGGGTTGTGGCAGCTGGCGCAGGACTGGGTGTTGTTGCCAGATAGTTGAGTGTCGAAAAACAATTTTTTTCCCAATGCAATGCCTTCAACGGTTTGGGGGTTGTTGGTTGGTACAATGGGGGCAACAAGTTTCGTTTTAAATAATTCCGGAATTTCCAGAGGTTTTGGAGTAGGAATGTAAGTGCTTTCGGCATCTTCATTCTCAGAACATGCGGTTAAAATAGTAAGGATAAAAAGCTTAACAAACCATTTCATTAATCGGCCAGACTAAAGACGTTTTGTCCGTTTTGATACATCATAATCTGGGCGTCGTAGTTCGACATTAAATCGGAGTGTAATTCCTGTAAGTCCCATTGATTCGGGTTTTTAAACCATTCCGAAATATCCATTTTTATTTGTATCGATGTATTATTTCTAATGGTTTTAGATCCAAGGTTTACCATAATGGAAGTGTCTTCCGGAACAACGGGAGATACAGATGTGTCTGCAGCTCTAATAGTGTGGTATTGGTAGCTTATTTCTTCGGGTGTGATGGCTTCATCTTTAGAAGGTGTAATAAAATTACCTTCCAGTTGCATAAAATGATAACCACCGCCCAGCATGGCAGGGACGTTCCATGAGGCTGCATTTAAATCGGTGTATAAGCCGTCAATATTATCTTCATCATTAAACCCGAATGTAAAACTGATGTTGTTATAATTGCCGATGGGAATAGAATCGGAAATGCAAAATTCTAAATTTGTGCCGTTCGTAACGTCTACAAGATTGTAGGCGTCGAAAGTTAGGGTTTCTCCTGTTTCATTAGAAAAGCTAACATTAGAGATAAGGTATTTTAATTTCGAAATACTTAATTCTTCGCCATTCGCATTTGTGAATTTAATGTCATTAAAATCGTCGTTGGTCACTGTTTCTCCGTTCCAAGTGTGAGTGAAAGTTAGGCTGACAGCGGCGTAATTGGATGCGATTAAATTGTCGTCCTGATCTTCAGAGCATGAAGTTAATGCAAGAACAAGGCTAAGTAGGGCTATAATGTGTTTCATAATTTAATGCGTTAAAATGAGTAAATCTGAGTATCCTTTATTTTCTGGAATATCGATATCTGCACTGGTACTGTCTCCAATACAAACGATTTTTCCGTTGTTTAATTGTGTTATGCTATAAGCGAAATCGACACCCGATCCTCCCGTGGTATTTAGTGTTTTTAGGTTTCCTGAGGCATCGAGTTTTAAAATGCAAACATCGTTTTGACCATGATTTATAGTTAAATCTCCATCTGAACTTCTGGAACTTCCAGTAATTAAAAGTCCCTGATCTTGGGTTGTGAAAATATGTCTTGCGGCATCAAACTGGCTGCCTCCAAACGATTTCTCCCAGAGTAATACGCCGTCTGAACTTATTTTTAGAAGCCAGATGTCCGACGCGCCTTTAGGCGTGCTTATATCCTGATCTTCGCTCCAGGAATCTCCTGCTATATAAATACTACCATCGCTGGTGCTTGTTAAGGAATAGGCTTCGTCGATTTGTGAGCCTCCGAAATTCTTTTCCCAAAGTAGTTCTCCGGAATTTGAAATTTTCACTACCCAGAAATCGTAAGAGCCGTGATTGTTCGAAATATCCACGTCGAAGCTGTCTGAAGATCCGGCGATTATAAAATTATGGTCAGGTGTTTCAATAACATCATACGGCGTATCGGTGTAGGTGCCTCCAAAGTAGTGCCGCCATAATATATCGCCTTGACTATTCAGTTTTATAGCCCAGTAGTCTCCTCCGGCATGCCGGTTGGTTTTAGTATTTCCTGCTCCACCTGAGGCGGTAACATCAATTACGCCTGTAAGCAGAAGTCCCTGGTCGGAAGTGGCAGTGAGGGCAATGCCATAGTCGTTACCGGGATATCCGATAGATTTTTGCCAGATGAGTTCGCCTTTAGCGTCGATATTTAATATCCAGAAATCTTTTAATCCTGCATTTTCCGTAAGGTCACCATCCTGACTTTGGCTATAGCCAAGTACCGAAAAACTTCCGTCGTTGTTTTGAATAATGTCTTCTGCACGATCGTCTCCTGTACCACCGTATGTTTTAGACCATTCTAATTTATCGTTAGCATTAAATTTTAAAACCCAGACATCGAAACTGTCATCGGTTTTAGTTGATATATCTCCGTCATTACTTTGGGTATATCCGGAAATTATATAACCTCCATCTGAAGTAGAAACGACAGCTTTTCCGCTGTCATTTTTTGAGCCGCCGAGTGTTTTTGCCTCAAAAAGCCAAAGGTCTTTTTCTGTCTGGTCTTCAGAGTTGTCGTTATTGGAACTGCAGCTCAGGAACAGACATAAAACGAAATATATAATATTGACTTTAAATAGGGACATTCGAGTTGCGGCTTAAATTGATTTTCGTACTATAAACAGTCCACGATCTATATCGCTGATAATAATGGAGCCACTTTCAAAATACGGATACACGCTCCAGGCACCATTAAAGACGGTGTTGTTGTTTTCTGGAAAAGTGTCGAAATATCCTGTTTCGCTTATCGTTTTGCTGGCTATATCTGTTAAATTTATAACATGCATGCCGCCAGAGTAATTGGCCTGATAATATGAATTATCCTTTACATAACCATTATGGTCTATGGCATTTGTTGCACCGTAATATTCGGTGTGTAATTCGGGATTGTCTAAGTCGGTAAAATCAAAAATCAAAGTTCTTGTTTTGTTTCCGTACCTGTATTCGTCCGTTTCATCACCTGCAATAAAGTATGTCATATCTTCCGTTAGCCAGCCCTGGTGGGTGTAGCCTACATTTGTATAGCTGATTTCAGAAATAGGGGTGATGTTGTTTTTGTCTGATACATCCAGAATGGAGATTTTATTTTCATCACTTCCAAAATAGAGTTCTCTTCCGGTGTAATCGTTGTCCGGGCCATTGTAAATAACCACTTGTGCATCATGAGAATATCCTGAATCGCGATAGCCGCCAACAAAAACCGGAGTTGTAGGATTGGCAATATTTATGATGTGAGGTCCGCCGCTAAAGGTGTCTGAGCCTACAATATAGGCGTAGCCAGTATCTTCGTTAATTACAATATTATGGGCGCTGCCAAACTCATTATAATTGGCGTCTGCAGTAAAGGTTTTAGGGGCTTCATTTGTATTTCTTAGTCTGGTAAGGTCGAATACCTGCATGCCGTGATTATCGGCTTCACTGACGATAAAGGCATAGTTGTTATAGGTTTTGATGTCGCGCCAGATGTCAGGACTGGTTGCTGATGGCAGAATTCCTAAATTTATTGGATTGGTAGGGTCTGTAATGTCTATAAAAGAGGCTCCTGTAGTGTGTCCTATAATGGCGTATTCATTTCCGGTTTCAGGGTCTGTCCATCCCCAGCAATCGTTACCTTCGGCATTAATGCCGCCTAAAGTTTCAATATCAATAAATCCCATTAAATCGTAATCTTTACAAGGGTATTCATCGGCAAAACCATCGACGCATTCGGCTAGAGGAATTAAAGGAGTTTCAGTTTCATCTGTGTCTGAGTTGTTGTCAGAGCTACAGGCCTGAATAGCTATTAAGTTGAACGCTAAAATTGCCAGATAGAAATAGCGAAAAGGATGAGGGCGTTTTATTGTCATAATTCGGTTAATATAATGTCAGGATACAATTTGGTTTTTCAGGCTTAGGTCTCTGTAAGCACTTGAAACAAAAATAATAGAATATTAATAAAATCAGTGTTTTATGTTGGGTAAAGCTTGTGAAATGGTACATTTTAACGCTTCTTATTGTGATGAAGTCGTTTTTTAGAAATAAGCTTGTTATTTTTGCAGTATGATAGAAGATAAAAATCAACAACGTACAGACTTGGGTCAGTTAGGAGAATTTGGTTTAATAGAGCATTTAACCAAACATTTTGATATTAAACAATCGTCAACTATTAAAGGTATAGGAGATGATGCTGCGGTTTTGGATTTTAAAGATAAACAGGTTGTTGTTACTACCGACTTGTTGGTAGAAGGTGTGCATTTTGATCTGGCATATATGCCTTTAAAACATCTGGGGTATAAAGCAGTTATAGTAAACCTGTCTGATGTTTATGCTATGAATGCCGAGGCGACTCAGATAACGGTGTCTATAGCGTTGTCTAATCGTTTTCCTTTGGAGGCTGTAGAAGAATTGTATTCTGGTATTGAAGCGGCTGCAAAATTGTATAATGTAGATGTTATAGGAGGAGATACAACATCATCCACTAAAGGATTGCTTATTTCTGTAACAGCTATGGGTGTAGTAAATGAGGAAGATGTGGTGTATAGAAACGGGGCGAAACCTAATGATTTGTTGGTGGTTACCGGTGATTTGGGTGGCGCTTATATGGGGCTTCAGGTTTTAGAGCGCGAGAAGGAAGTGTTTAAGGTAAATCCTGAAAATCAGCCGGATTTAGATCCGTATACCTATATTATAGAGCGTCAGTTAAAGCCTGAAGCGCGAAAAGATATTGTGAAATTGCTAAAGGATTTGGATGTAAAACCAACGGCAATGATAGATATTAGTGATGGTTTGTCTTCCGAAATTATTCATATCTGTAAGCAAAGTAAAGTAGGGTGTGATTTGTATGAAAATAAAATACCTCTGGATCCGCAATTTATCAGTACCTGCGAAGAGTTTGATATCGATGGAACAACAGTGGCTTTAAGTGGTGGAGAGGATTACGAACTTTTGTTTACTATTTCTCAGGAGGATTATCCTAAAATTAAAGCCAATCCTAATTTAACGGTTATAGGGTATATGACCGAGGAAAGTGCGGGCATGCATCTGGTTACGCGTGCGGAAACTAAAATTCCGTTGAAAGCGCAGGGGTGGAATGCTTTAAATAACGATTCCGAATAATATTTTTAAATATACGACGGGTTGGAGAACGACCGGTCTTTAAGTCTGGCAATCTTAGAGGAGTGTATACGCTCTAAAATCGAGTTTATTTCTCGGAATTTTGGCGTTAATTCTATAAGGTTGCCATTACTGTTTGTGGTAAGTTCTCTGTTGCAGTGTTTGCATTTGTACTCTTTAACAAAATAAGTAACCTGTTTTGTAACCTGGTAATTGTGTCCAAAAATATTGCAGTAAATTCTTGGTAATGCAGCTGTTTTTTGATGTAGATTTTTCATAAGTTGGTTGATTTGGTTTTTTAAACTTATAGAAAAAAATCTTATTAATCGATGAAAAACATGAATTATTCGATGAAATGCATTAGTTCTTGTAAGACTTCGCTTTCATTTTCAATATAACTCATGTGTCCGTCAGGGTATTCTACTAATTTTACTTCGGTGTTTTCTATTTGCTGAAGTATTGCATTATAGTTTAAAACAGGATCTGCTTTTCCAATAATTATCATTTTTTTGTAAGGTGAAAAATGAAGTAAGACTTCCAGGTCTTGTCTGGTTTTCATGCCTTCCTGTGCTGCGATATAACCTTGAAGCGGCGTTTTTAGTGCTTCTTTCTTTAATGTTTTAATGTCTTTAGCGAATTTCTTTACGTTTTCGGGTTTAAATAAATTAGCAATAGACATTTCTACCATGGCTTTGTAGTTGGTTTTGGCTACTTCTATGCCTCTTGTTCTAATTTCAATCCGTTCCGGGGAATCGGGTTTCGTGGTAGAATTCATTAGTACAAGTCCTTTAATATTATCCGGTAGTCGTTCTGCCAGCACTAAAGATACATAGCCACCCATGGAATGCCCTACAATATAATAGCGTCTTATTTTTAAATGAGAAATTACGGTTTGAACGGCATCTGCCATCATTTCCATAGTGTGGATGTAGCCAATGCAGCCGGTTTTGCCGTGCCCTAATAAATCTATGCAGATTACACGGTGTTTTTTCGATAATTCGGAAGCTATTTTACTCCACATGCTGCTGTTTTCTAAAAAGCCATGGAGCAGGATAATAGCAGTTCCTTTTCCAGAATCGGTATAATATATAGATGTGCCCTTGTGTTCTAAAAACATAATCTCTAATTATAGTGCAAAAATAAAAGGTCTGAATTTAATTTTATAATTTATAACCTGTAGTTTAACTGTGTAATCGTTTTATTGCCGAAAAAGCTTTGTTAACATACTGGTCTTCTACTAGTACAGTGAATTCGTTGGTGGTGGAAACTACTTCGTACAAGGTTATACCTTCCCAGGCTAAACGTTTAAATATCTGATAATACAAACCAGCTATTTTAGTGTTGTCTTCCGGAAGGCTAATACTTATTGCCGATAAATCGTTTTGTACTCCAATTTGAACCTCTCCGGAAAAATAGCGTTCTATATGTTCCTGTTCTGAACTCGAAATAACAATAGTGCTTTCGTGGATACCGCGGGTAAACGCATAAAACGTATTGGGGTTGTCGCCTAATTTTTTAATGACTTTTGCGTGACTGGTGTAAAGTGTAGTGGAATTTTTAAAAGTATAATTAGAAAGATTCGATCGTACTGTAATATCACCAAGACTATTTAAAACTTTTTTTAGCCGCACCGAATTCCCTAAATCAGGTGGGGGAGAATAGCGGCGTAAAGCCATCATGATAGCACCGGATTTTACGGGTTTACGTAGCATTTCGCTGATAGGTGTAACGAGTTCCGAAGCCAGAGCGGAATAGTTTACAATATTCCGGGAAATGGCTTCTTCCAGAAAAGGTTGCGATAGTAAAATTTCTTCGACGCAGGATGCTATGGTTTTCATTTGTTAATTATTTAACAATTTGTGCAAATTTAGCATATTTTTTTCAATTTTATTTTTCTTCCTTTAAAGCTTCTTAATTTTGTGGGCTTAAAAATTAAATATTATGCTTGTATTAAAATTTGGAGGAACATCTGTAGGGTCTGTAAAAAATATGACCAACGTAAAAACGATTGTTTCCGAAGGAGGAAGAAAAGTTGTGGTATTGTCAGCTATGTCCGGAACTACAAATGCGCTGGTAGAGATTTCAAATACAATTAAAGACGGAAAGACGGAAGCAGCTTTGCAATTGGTAGAGCAATTACACCAGAAGTATATTGAAGTTGCTAACGATTTGTTTAGCAATCAGGAGTATGTTAATGCGTCTTTATCTTATATCGAGGAAGTATTCGCTGAGCTAAAAGCCTGTGCTTCGAAACCACATTCTCAGTTATTATACAATATTATAGTATCTAAAGGAGAGTTGTTGTCTACTTTTATGTTTAGCCGTTTTTTACAACAGGACGGGAAAAAGGCAAGGCTTATTTCGGCTTTAGATTTTATGCGTACCGATAGAAATAACGAACCGGATGCTTTTTATATTAAGCAAAATCTGAATAGAATTTTGGCGGAAGATAAGGATGCTGAAATTTTTATAACTCAAGGATTTATTTGTCTGGATGCAGACGGTAACACTTCAAATTTAGAGCGTGGCGGTAGTGATTATACAGCCAGTATAATTGGTGCGGCCGTAAAGGCGGAAGAGGTGCAGATCTGGACCGATATCGATGGGTTCCATAATAACGATCCGCGATTTGTACATAATACCGATGCTATTTCGCATTTATCTTTTGATGAAGCAGCAGAGCTGGCGTATTTCGGTGCTAAAATTTTGCATCCGCAAACGGTAATGCCGGTTCGCGATCTGGAAATTCCTGTGCGTATTAAAAATACTATGGAGCCAAAGGCGTTTGGGACTTTAATAGATGATAAAGCTGAAGGGGAAGGAATTAAAGCAATTGCAGCTATTGATGGTATAACAGCTATTAAAATAAAATCGGCCCGAATGCTTCAGGCACACGGATTCCTGAAAAAGGTATTCGAAATTTTTGAAAAATACCACACATCTATCGATATGATTACAACGTCTGAGATTGCTGTGTCCTTAACCATAGACGACGACACATATTTAAAAGATATAGTTATGGAGTTGGAGGAATTTTCTACAGTTGAGGTGGATACACACAGAACGATTGTGTGTGTGGTAGGTAACAATATTGCAAATCATCCGGATACACATAAATTATTCCAGATTTTACAGGATGTAAACATCAGAATGATTTCTTACGGTGGAAGTAATAATAATATTTCGTTGCTAATTAATACCAGCGATAAAGTAGAGACCTTACAAAAATTACATCGTTACATTTTTGAAATGTCTTTAGCATAACAAATGTTTTAAATCTGAATTAGTTATATAGAAAAGCGGCACTGGAAATGGTGTCGCTTTTTTTTATGTTGAATTTAGACTGAAGGTATTAAAAGGAATAGCCAATTCTTAAATGCAGGTTTAAAGCAACCTGGTCTTCATCTTCAAAATAAAAGTATTGCTCTTTGAAAAAATAATGAAGGTATCCAATTCCTATTCCTGTTTCGAAATTAAAATGTGAGCCTATATGTCTTCGAATACCCCAAGTGGGAATAATTGAAATGTCTGGAGTAAAATTAATATTATTTTCACTGGAAATGGTAAACCAGTCCGGGTGATAACTTGTTTTTATAGATACAAAATTTCCGGTGTTTTTTGTGGTCTTTTTCTTTTTTTGAACCCGTTTATTAAGGTTGTAATACCAGCGTGGTTCTAATGTAATTACAGGCGTTAGTAAAAAGCTATCTATGTTGTTGATGTCATTACCCCAAATGCCTGTGTCCAGTCCTATCTCACTTCTTAATGCAATTGAGTTTGCAAGACGTGATTCGTTGTTAAAGTAAATACCTAAAAAACCAGTTTGTATATTAAAAATAGATTTTTCTACAATTGAGGATTGGGCGTAATTAAATAGTGAAAGCCCGCAAAAGGCTAGCGTAAAAAGTAGGTTTTTCATTAAAATTGATTAATAGGTTGAAGTTGTCGAATTTAATAATAATAAAAAACTCAGAACAAAAAATTATTCTGAGTTTTTAAGTATTGAGTTTATTTTAAGTCTTATGCGTTCATTAAATCTTCAATTTCGTCGGCTTCAATCGGGATGTTGCGCATTAAGTTAAATGGTTCGCCCTGTTCCTGGATCACCACATCGTCTTCAAGTCGGATACCGAAACCTTCTTCCAGAATGTAAATTCCAGGTTCCACTGTAAATACCATATTGGCTTGCATTGGTTCTGTTAGAATGCCATAATCATGAGTGTCTAGTCCCATATTATGAGAGGTGCCATGCATGAAATATTTTTTGTAAGCAGGCCAGTCTGGATTTTCGTTTTGTACATCGGCTTTATCCAGTAAGCCAAGACCTAGTAATTCCGAAGTCATAATTTTGCCTACTTCTACGTGGTAGTCTGCCCAGATTGTGCCGGGAATTAGCATTTTTGTAGCCTCGTTTTTAACTCGATTTATGGCATTATACACTTGCTTTTGTCTGTCTGAAAATTTTCCGGAAACAGGAATGGTTCTGGACATGTCGGAAGCGTAATTCGCATATTCTGCTCCGATATCCAGTAAAATAAGATCGCCGGCTTTACACTCCTGATTGTTTTCAATATAATGTAAAACGTTGGCATTATTTCCTGAAGCTACAATGGGGGTGTATGCAAAACCTTTAGAGCGGTTGTTAAGGAATTCGTGCATAAATTCGGCCTCGATGTTATATTCCATAACACCTGGTTTAACGAAATTTAAGATTCTTCTGAATCCTTTTTCGGTAATATTACAGGCTTTCTGAATAAGGTCCAGTTCTATTTCGTGTTTTACGGAACGCAGGCGTTGTAAAATCGGGTTGCTTTTTGCTACACTGTGTGCCGGATATTTTTCTCTCAACCATTTGTTGAAGCGGTCTTCGCGTGTTTCAGTTTCAACATTTGCTCTGTAGTGTTCGTTGGTATTAATATATACGGTGTCGCACTGTGTCATAATTTCTTTAAAAACCCTTTCAAAATCCTGTAGCCAGTACACTGTTTTAATACCGGACGTTTTAATAGCTTTGTCTTTGTCTAATTTAGCACCTTCCCAAACTGCTATATGTTCGTTGGTTTCTGTTAAGAACAGAATCTCTCTGTGTTTTGGGTTAGGACAGTCCGGAAATAAAACCAGAATACTGCTTTCCTGATCTACGCCACTTAGATAAAAAATATTGCGATCTTGTTGAAACGGCATGGTGCTGTCGGCTCCAATTGGGTAGATGTCGTTCGAATTAAAAACGGCCAGACTTTTAGGTTTCATCTGGGCTGTAAAATTAGCGCGGTTGCTAATAAATAATTCGTTGTTTATAGGATGATATTTCATTGAAATGGAAATTTATTTTACAAATTTTTTCAAAATTACATATATATAAAGGAATGCTTAAACCTTAAACCTTAAAAAGATGTTAAACCTTATAAAATGGTAATGTAGAAGTTGAAATGCTTGTCTTTAGTGAATTACGTATTTTTTAAGTATTTATCTACGTATTGATTTGTGAATCTGTTAAAACAGGACGGGAAACGGAGTGTAATGCGGACCCTAAATTGTAGTTTTTTTTGTAAGAATCAATTTAAATGAAAAACTTGAGGTTTAAGTGTTTTAAAACGAGTAATTTAATGGCTTCTTTAAAATGGTTATAAATAGGAATATTCAGACCCAACTTTTTGGGTATAATAACACAGTAGTTTAAATTTGTGTGAACATAATTAACTTCAAAAAAATGAGCGGATTTCTTAAATCTTCGATAGGAAGAAAAGTGGCAATGGCACTTTCGGCCTTCTTCCTAATGTTTTTCTTAATAATTCATTTAGCGGTAAATATTACATCACTTTTTAGTGCTGATTTATTCAATGAATTATCTCATTTTATGGGAACAAATCCTTTAGTGCAATTGGCCTTACAGCCGGTATTAATTTTCGGTGTTGTATTTCACTTTGTAATGGGGTTTGTATTAGAATTAAAAAACAAAAAGGCTATTGGCGTTAAATACGCCCAAAACAACGGAGCAGCTAATTCAACCTGGATGAGCAGAAACATGATTCTTAGCGGACTTGTTATTCTTGCTTTTATTCTGCTTCACTTTATTGATTTCTGGATTCCAGAATTAAATACTAAATATGTGCTGGGGGATATGTCTGGTTTGCATGATGGTGGTTTTAGATACTACCATGAGCTGGTAGAAAAATTCCACAGTCCATTACGTGTTGGTGCCTATGTTATTGCATTCGTGCTTTTAGGTTTTCATTTAGCACACGGTTTTACTTCGGCGTTCCAGTCTATGGGAGCTACTGCCGGACGTAAAAAAACTATGCAACAAATTGGTAAAGCGTATTCTGTTATTATTCCATTAGGATTTATCATCATCGCTTTATATCATCACTTTAACCATTAATCTTAAATACAAATGGCTTTAGATTCAAAAGTACCAAAAGGTCCAATTAAAGATAAATGGACAGATTATAAAAATAAAATTAACCTGGTTAACCCGGCCAATAAGCGACACATCGATGTTATTATTGTGGGGACAGGATTAGCAGGAGGTTCTGCAGCTGCAACATTAGCCGAATTAGGATATAATGTAAAAGCATTTGCTTATCAGGATTCACCACGTCGTGCGCACTCTATTGCTGCACAAGGGGGGATAAATGCTGCCAAGAACTACCAGGGAGATGGCGATTCAACATATAGATTATTTTATGATACTGTAAAAGGAGGTGATTACCGTTCTCGCGAGGCTAACGTATATCGTTTGGCTGAGGTATCGGCTAATATCATCGACCAGTGTGTGGCACAGGGAGTTCCTTTTGCAAGAGATTACGGTGGGTTATTAGATAACCGTTCGTTTGGTGGGGTATTAGTATCGAGAACGTTCTACGCTAAAGGGCAAACCGGACAGCAGTTATTATTAGGAGCTTATTCTGCGATGAACAGACAGATTGCTCGTGGTAAGATTGAAATGTTTAACAGACACGAAATGTTAGATGTTGTTATTGTTGATGGTAAAGCCAGAGGTATTATTGCAAGAAACTTAATTACAGGAGAAATTGAGCGTCATTCTGCGCATGCTGTTGTAATTGCAACCGGTGGTTATGGTAACGTATACTTCTTGTCAACAAACGCAATGGGATCTAATGCTACTGCGGCATGGAAGATTCATAAAAAAGGAGCATATTTCGCTAACCCTTGTTTTACACAAATTCACCCAACCTGTATTCCGCGTTCAGGAGATTATCAATCGAAATTAACGTTGATGTCCGAATCTTTACGTAATGACGGACGTATCTGGGTGCCTAAAAACATGGACGATGTTATGGCGATTCGCGAAGGACGTAAAAAACCTACCGATTTAGCTGAAGAAGACAGAGACTATTACTTAGAGCGTCGATACCCTGCTTTCGGAAACCTGGTACCTCGAGATGTAGCATCTCGTGCCGCTAAAGAACGTTGTGATGCTGGTTACGGTGTAAATGCAACTGGTGAAGCGGTGTATCTGGATTTTGCTTCGGCTATAGAACGTTATGGAAAAGAGCAGGCTAAAATTCACAATATTTCAAATCCAACAGCAGCAAAAATATACGAATTAGGAAAAGCTATCGTAGAAGCAAAATACGGTAACTTATTCCAGATGTACGAAAAGATTGTAGACGAGGATCCATATAAAACACCTATGATGATTTATCCTGCAACACACTACACGATGGGTGGTGTTTGGGTAGATTATAACTTAATGACTACGATTCCTGGTTGCTACTGTATTGGAGAAGCAAACTTCTCTGATCACGGAGCGAACAGACTTGGTGCTTCGGCCTTAATGCAAGGTCTTGCCGATGGTTATTTTGTATTGCCTTACACTATCGGAGATTATTTATCTCATGATATCCGTACCGGAAAAATCCCAACAGATTCCAAAGAATTCGACGAAGCTGAAAAAGCGGTTAAAGATCGTATAGATTTCTTTGTAAATAATAAGGGAACAAAATCTGTAGACTACTTCCATAAAAAACTAGGAAAAGTAATGTGGGATAAAGTAGGAATGGCACGTAACGAACAAGGTTTAAAAGAAGCTATGGCTGAAATTAAACAGATTCGTGAAGATTTCTGGAAAGAAGTAAAAGTGCCTGGAAATGCTAACGAAATGAACCCGGAACTTGAAAAAGCAGGCCGTGTAGCCGATTTCCTTGAATTGGGAGAGTTATTTGCTATGGATGCGCTTAACAGAAACGAGTCTTGTGGAGGTCACTTCCGCGAAGAATCTGTGGAGTTAGACGGAGAGCAAAAAGGTGAAGCAAAACGTAACGATACAGATTATGCTTATGTAGCTGCCTGGGAATATAAAGGAGAGCCTAGCGCATCTGTATTACACAAAGAAGAATTAGAATTTAAAGACATTGAACTAAAACAACGTTCATACAAATAAGACAGACATTATGAATTTAACACTTAAAATTTGGAGACAGAAAGACTCAAATGCAAAGGGTCAAATGGTCGATTATAAAGTTACTGATATTTCAGAACATATGTCTTTTCTTGAAATGATGGATGTTTTGAACGAACAACTAGTAAATACCGGAGAAGAGCCAGTAGCCTTCGATCATGACTGTCGTGAAGGTATTTGCGGTATGTGTTCGCTTTATATTAACGGAGAGGCTCATGGTCCGGATCGTGGAGTAACAACATGTCAGTTACACATGCGTATGTTTAAGGATGGAGATACCATTACTATAGAGCCTTGGAGAGCGGCTGCCTTCCCAGTAATTAAAGATTTAATTGTAGACAGAATGGCGTTTGAGCGTATTCAGCAGGCAGGAGGATATATTTCTGTAAATACCTCTGGTAATACGCAGGATGCCAATGCTATTCCAATTTCCAAGCATGCAGCAGATGAGGCTATGGATGCTGCAACCTGTATTGGTTGTGGTGCTTGTGTAGCCACTTGTAAAAACTCTTCAGCTATGTTATTTGTTGGAGCAAAAGTGTCTCAGTATGCTTTATTACCACAAGGACAGGTAGAAGCTACAGACCGTGTATTAAACATGGTTAAGCAAATGGATCTTGAAGGTTTTGGAAACTGTACAAATACAGGAGCTTGTGAAATTGAGTGTCCTAAAGGGATTTCTTTAGAGAACATTGCTCGTATGAACAGAGAATTCTTAAAAGCCAGTTTAAAAGGATAAGCTTTAAACCGGAATTGATATTAAAATCCTAAGCACTACTGCTTAGGATTTTTTGTTTAGTTTTAATTGCTATAAAAAAGAAAAGGATGAAGGAACCGTTATCGTTTTATCAGAATCAGCTTGAGTTACATGAGGCTCAGGAAAAGGCTTTAAATAAGCAACTAAAAGGCTTAAGTGTTTTAAGGTTGTTGGTGTTCCTTGCATTGTGTTTTGGAGTGTATTTAAGTCTGCCCAACTGGAATGTTGCTATCCTAACAGGTTTGGTTGGTTTGGGGTGTTTTCTTTTTTTATTGGTGAAATATACCAATCTTAAGCACAAACGGAATTTAGAAAAAGCTATAGCTGATTTAAATGCAGAAGAAATAAAAATTATAACTAACGGATTTTTAGACCGAGATACAGGGATAGAATTTCAGGAGCCCGCTCATGCCTATAGTCTGGATATTGATTTGTTTGGTCGCGGATCTTTTTTTCAGTGTATCAACAGAACGTTTATAAGAGAAGGGAAACAGAAGCTGGCCGACGCTCTTAAAGCTAATAATATAGAGCATATTAATTTAAGACAACAGGCAATTCAGGAACTTGCAGATAAAGCGGTTTGGAGGCAGCATTATGGTGGTGTATCCAGTTTAATTCAGGTGGAAACTCCTGCAAAAACCATTAATGCTTGGCTTTCTGGTTATCAGGTTAAATTACCAGGGTATTATAAAATTTTACCTGCTATTTTTGCTGTTATTTCTGTGTTGTTGGGTGCTTTGGTTTTTATAAATATCCTGTCGCCAAATTATCTTGGTTTGTGGCTTTTGGTTGGACTTGTTTTAACGGGCCTTCATTTAAAAACTATCAACCTTATTGCTACTCAAACAGATAAGTTAAAGGAGACGTTTAAGCAGTACGGCGTATTATTGGATTTAATCGAGAAGGAACAATTTGAGGCACCGCTGCTCGTAGAAAAGCAAAGGTTAATTATGGATGAAGGAGAGAAGGCTTCAGTTGTTTTCTCACAATTATCCCGATTGCTGGATAGATTGGATAACCGAAATAATCTTATTTCAGCCGTTTTTGGAAACGGTTTGTTTTTGCTGGATATTAAAAACACTTATGCTATTGAACAATGGATTAAAAAACACGCCTTAAAAACTACCGACTGGTTTGAGGTGATTTCTTTTTTCGATGCTTATAATGCGTTAGGGAATTATGCTTTTAATCATCCTGAATATGTTTATCCTGAAATAATCAATACCGGAACTGTAATGGAAGTAAAACAACTTGGACATCCTTTACTGAAAACTGAAAAGCGTATTGATAATAATTTCAGTATAAAACCGGAGCAGTTTTTTATTATAACTGGAGCCAATATGGCCGGTAAAAGTACTTTTTTGCGTACGGTTTCTTTGCATATGGTCATGGCTAATGTCGGACTTCCGGTTTGTGCGAAGTCGAGTAAATATTACCCTATGAAGCTTATCACAAGTATGCGTACGAATGATTCATTAACCGATGACAGTTCGTATTTCTTTTCGGAATTAACCCGACTAAAGCATATTGTAGATGCGATACAAACCGAGCGTTATTTTATTGTGCTGGATGAAATTTTAAAAGGAACAAACAGCACAGATAAAGCAATAGGTTCCCGTAAGTTTGTAGAGAAACTTGTGGCGTCCAATGCTACCGGAATTATCGCGACTCACGATTTAAGTTTATGTGAAATTTCGGATGAATTATCTGAGGTTGAAAACTACTATTTCGATGCAGAAATAGTGAATGATGAATTGTATTTTGATTATACTTTTAAATCTGGGATTTGCCAGAATATGAATGCCAGTTTTCTGTTGAAGAAAATGGAAATAATTTAAAATGGAATTAAACTAGTGTTTAAAAGTATTTTAAGTTTTATTTAACAGTTTTAAACTAAACTAAGGGATAGTTTTGGCGTCTAATATTTTTATCAAAATAGCAGCATGCGAAAACTTATACTTTCTATTCTGGGCATAGTATTTATTATAGCCTCCATTTTTTTTGCTAAAACCCTTATTGAAAATAAAAACAAGGTAAAACCAGTTCCTCCTAAAGTAGTTAAGACGGTCTTTGCAGATACCATCAGCAATAAAAAAATACCTATTGTAATACCTGCTAATGGCAATTTAATGGCAAAACGGAGGTTTGAGTTATTTGCCGAAGTACAAGGTATTTTTATTCCGGGTACAAAATTATTTAAGGCGGGACAGCCTTATAACCAGGGAGAGACTTTAATTCGTATTAACGATTCAGAGTATTATGCCAGTGTACAGTCTGCTAAAAGTAATTTATACAATGCTATTGCTGCTATTATGGCCGACTTAAGGCTTGATTTTCCTGAAGTATTCCCTAAATGGCAGGCTTACCTTAATAGTTTCGATTTAAATAAGGCGACACCAACACTTCCTGAAATGACTTCAGAAAAGGAAAACTATTTTATAACGGGTAGAAATATTGTATCTAGCTATTATAATGTTAAAAATCTGGAACAACGCTTATCCAAATACACCATAAGAACACCTTTTAAAGGGATTCTTACCGAAGCTTTGGTTACCGAAGGGACACTAGTAAGAAGTGGGCAAAAGCTGGGAGAATTTATAGATCCTTCGGTTTACGAAATAGAAGTAGCTGTAAGCAAATCCTTTTCCAATTTACTGCAAGTAAATGAATCGGTTGAACTAAATAATTTAGAAGGCACCGAAACTTACACCGGAGTAGTATCCAGGATAAACGGGAGTGTAGACGCAACCACCCAGACTATTACAGTTTTTATCGAAGTAAAGCACGAAAATTTAAAAGAAGGTATGTATCTGGAAGCGCGTTTAAATGCACGAAATGAAGAAAATGCCATCGAAATTGATAGAAATTTACTGTTAGATGACAATCAGATTTTCGTGGTAAGAGATAGCCTTTTAGATGTTATTCCCGTAAAACCAATTCACTTTAGCGATACTAAGGTCGTTTTAAAAAATGTGCCAGATGGCAGTGTTATAATTTCACGTCCGGTACCGGGTGCTTTTGCCGGTATGTTAGTAAAAGTTTTTCAAGACCGTACCCCAAAGCAACATAACTAGCATGAGAAAAATAGTTTCCTACTTTATAAAGCATCATGTTGCTGTAACCGTATTTATTTTAGCCTTTACGGTATTTGGAATTTTGGGACTAATGTCTTTAAAGTCCTCGTTTTTTCCAATAGTAGAATCTAAAATAATTACGATTCAAATTAATTATCCGGGAGCATCTCCTCAGGAGATTGAAGAAGGTATTGTACTTCAAATTGAAGATAATTTAAAAGGGTTGCAGGGTGTAGATCGTGTAACATCTACTTCAAGAGAGAATAGCGGCACAATTACAGTAGAGATTAATAAAGGCGAGAATATCGATTTTATGCTTTTAGATGTTAAAAATGCTGTAGACCGCGTACCTACCTTTCCAACTGGAATGGAGCCTTTGGTAGTTGCAAAAAATGAAAACGTTCGAGAAACCATATCCTTTGCTATAAGCGGAAAGAATGTGCCTCTGGCCACACTTAAGCAGTTAGGGCGCCAGGTAGAAAACGATTTAAGAGGGATTGAAGGTATCTCGCAGGTAGAGGTTACAGGTTACCCTGAAGAGGAAATCGAAATCGCTGTAAACGAAAATAGTCTTTTAGCCTATAATATTACATTTACAGAAGTTGCAGATGCGATAAGAAACTCCAATATCTTAGTTACCGGTGGTAATATTAAAACCGATGACGAAGAGTTTTTAATACGTGCTAATAACCGATCTTATTATTCAGATGAACTTTCTAATGTTGTTGTTAGAGCATTCTCAGATGGTAAAACTGTCCGGTTAAAGGATGTTGCCATTTTAAGAGATCGTTTTTCTGAAATTCCAAATGCCACATATTTCAATGGTAATTTATCGGTAAACGTAAGTGTAACCAGTACCGATAGTGAAGATTTAATTTCATCTGCCGATGCTGTAAAGTCTTATATAGAGCACTATAATCAAACGCATAATAATGTAAAACTGAATATTGTAAGGGACTTATCCGTTACATTAAATCAACGTACCCAATTGTTGGTAGAAAATGCCATAGTTGGAATGTTGCTGGTATTAATGTTCCTGGCATTGTTCTTAAACACAAGACTGGCATTCTGGGTTGCCTTCGGGTTGCCAATATCCTTTTTAGGGATGTTTATTTTTGCGTCACAATTTGGTGTAACTATTAACATCCTATCATTATTTGGGATGATTATCGTGATTGGTATTCTGGTAGATGATGGTATTGTAATAGCAGAAAATATCTATCAACATTTTGAAGATGGTAAAGATCCTATAGAAGCTGCAACAGAAGGTGTAATGGAAATGATTCCTCCTGTGGTTTCAGCAATTATCACGACTGTTCTGGCTTTTTCTACCTTTTTGTTTCTGGAAAGTAGAATAGGTGAGTTCTTTAGCGAAGTTTCCATTATTGTTATCCTAACATTAGTAGTCTCGTTAATTGAAGCGCTGGTTATACTGCCTGCGCATCTGGCGCATTCAAAAGCATTACAAAAACCTAAGGCAGATAGTGGACAGCCTAAATCTAAAGCAAAACAGTTTTTTGCTAAAATGCGCAGTATAAATGTTTATGGAGATCGTATCATGACATTTTTTCGCGATAAATTTTATGCTCCTGTATTAGACTTTATATTCGAGTTTAAAATCTTATCTCTTGGAATTTTTATTGCAATATTAATTTTAACCGTGGGGTCTATTGGCGGTGGAATAATAGGGGTTACTATTTTTCCCAATGTAGCAAGCGATCGTGTTTCTATAGAATTGGATATGCCAAACGGTACAAATGTGCGTGTAACAGATTCTATTATTTCCTTAATAGAAGAAAAGGCCTATATCGCTAACAAGGAGCTAACCGATAAATACTTAAACGGTACAGATAAGGTGCTTTTCGAGAATACCATTAAACATATTAATAGTGCATCCAGTGCAAGATTAGATATTAATATGTTACCGGGAGAAGAGCGCCCAGATGAAATTAATGCGTCTTTGGTTGCTAATCGGGTTCGTGAGCTTGTAGGTCCAGTAATTGGCACAGAACGCTTAATTTTTGGGTCCGGAGGAAATTTTGGTGGTAGTCCCGTGGCTGTTTCCTTATTGAGTAATAATATTGAAGAGTTAAAAGCGGCTAAGGTCGAATTGAAGAAAGTTTTGGAATCTAATCCTTTACTTAAAGATGTAGCAGATAATGATCCTGCAGGAATTAAAGAAATCAGGTTAAAACTTAAGGAAAGTGCCTATTTACTTGGTTTAGATTTAAGCGCTGTGATGCGTCAGATCAGAGGTGGTTTTTTCGGCGTTCAGGCACAGCGTTTTCAACGTGGTCAGGACGAAATTAAAGTCTGGGTAAGATACGATAAAGAAAACCGAACCTCTATAAACGATTTAGACGATATGCGAATCGTAACGCCATCGGGTGAACGCGTATCTTTAAAAGATATCGCTACGTATTCGATAGCACGAGGCGATGTGGCTATAAATCATCTGGAAGGGCGAAGAGAAATAGAAGTCTCAGCCGACTTAAAGGATCCGAGTACCAGTGCAACAGATATTCTGGATGATATAAAGAAAGATATTATACCTGTTTTAAAATCTAAATATCCTACCATATCGGCATCTTATGAAGGACAGAACAGAGAAGCAACAAAACTAAACCGTTCCTTAAAAAGTACAGGTCTGGTGGTTATCCTGTTAATTTACATTACCATTGCTTTTACTTTCAGAAGCTTGAGTCAGCCTTTGTTATTAATCCTTCTTATACCATTTAGTTTAACGGCTGTGGCTTGGGGACACTGGTTATTAGGCTTCCCTGTAAACGTACTCTCTTTATTAGGGATTATAGCTTTGATTGGAATTATGGTTAATGATGGTCTGGTGTTAATAGGGAAATTTAATTCCAATTTAAAAGCAGGCTTAAAGCTGGAGGATGCTTTAAAAGAAGCTGGTAAATCCAGATTTAGAGCAATATTCTTAACATCGGTAACTACCATTGCCGGATTGGCGCCATTACTGCTGGAAAAAAGCCGTCAGGCACAATTTTTAAAACCTATGGCTATTTCCATTTCTTTCGGAATAGCTTATGCTACAATTTTAACGCTTTTAGTGTTGCCTTTATTTTTATCCTTAAGCAACACCGTAAAACAGAAAACAAAGTGGCTGGCTACAGGTAACAATGTTACTAAAGAGGAAGTGGAACGCGCGATTAAAGAACAAAATGAGGAACATGCACATTAAATATAGCTTATTCGTAATCTTGTCTCTTGTTGTTACAAGAGGGTTTTCGCAGGATTTGTTAACCGTACCAAAAGCAGTGGAAATTGCTTTAGATAATAATTACGGTATTAAAATGGCGAATAACGACAACAGAATAGCAGATAATAACAAAGATGTACTGAACTCGGGATATCTGCCAACCGTATCAGGAAATGCAGGGGCTACTTATAATCTTGATAATACAGAAGCAGAATTCTCTAACGGCGATGTTACAGTTTTAAACGGAGCAGAGAGCTCCAGATACAATGCTTCAGTAAACCTGAATTATACCATTTTTGATGGTTTAGGGCGTTATTACAACTATAAACAGTTAAAGGAATTATATAATTTATCGGAGCTGGAAGCCAGAGAAACTATAGAGAACACCATGATTCAGTTGTTTTCAGTTTACTATAGTGTAGCGCAGTTATCGGAAAATGTAAAGTCGTTAGAGGAGTCTTTAGCTATTTCCAACGACCGTATTTTACGTGCGGAATATCAATTTGAGTATGGACAAAGTACAAAATTAGATGTGTTAAATGCCGAGGTAGATAAAAATAACGATAGTATTAGTTTAATGAATTCCAGACAGAATCTCTACAATACCAAGCGTGATTTAAAGGTCGTTTTAGGCGATGATTTTGCTCCGGATTTTAAAGTAGATACGCTGGTGAATTTTATTCTGGATTTAGATAAAACAGACTTATATAATAAAATGATGGCCAACAACGTAGCACTTTTAAAGGTCGATAAGAATATTATTATTAATGAATTTACCATAAAATCTAACAGATCCGGGTATTTGCCAACTATTGGACTTGTGGGGACCTATGGGTGGAATAAGAATAATAATAATGCGGCCTCGTTCGTGGCCTTATCTACTAATACGGGAATTTCTGGAGGTGTAAATTTAAGTTGGGATTTATTTGATGGCGGAAGTACCATTACCCGAGTAAAAAATGCTAAAATAGACCTCGAAAACAGACAATTGGAAAAAGAGTCTTTATTACTTACTATAAAACGTGATTTTGAAAATGCCTGGGGAGATTATCAAAATAAACTGGCGGTTTTTAGAGTTCAGGAGCACAATATTTTAACGGCTAAAAATAATTTTAACCGGACTCAGGAAAAGTATAAACTGGGTCAGGTAACGTCTATAGAATTCAGACAGGCACAATTAAATTTGTTAACGGCAGAATTCAGTAGAAATAATGCCAAATACCAGGCGAAATTGGCAGAGTTGTATGTGTTACAATTAAGTGGCGAATTGTTAAACGTTACGTTTTAAAAAGCTATTTAAAATATAAAAAAAAAAGCCCTTTTCTATTTCAGAAAAGGGCTTTTTAAGATTTGGGGCAAGGTGGTTATTTTAATTTAAGCGAATCTAAACTATGGAAAAAGAAGTTTTTTTCGTCGTTCATCGCTACAAATAAACCGTTAGGATATTTAGCGCCCAAAGCTTCGGTTGTAACATCGCAACCATCGGTTTCTTTGGTGCCCAGGTTTATTGCTTTTATAAAACTATTATCGTCACGATTAAAAATATTAAAACTGTGATCCTGCTGGTTAGATACAATTAAAAAACCTTCTCCATTTGGGTAGGTTGCAATTGTAATACCTTCTATATCTGCTTTAAAATGCTCTCCGCCAAACAAGGAAATCTGCGCGTTACCTTTTGCCGGATCGGCATGGAATTTTCTTATGCCAACACCTTCGTCAGAGTAATATACATAGCCTAAGGCATCGTCTACAACAATGGCTTCAATTTCTTTTTGTCCGCTGAATACACCAAATTTTCTAACAAATGCAGCTGTAATACCGTTAGCACCAGCCTGTAATTCGTACTGGTATAAATACCCTTCAGTAGGTCCGGTTTTACGACTTACAATAGCATAGGTCTTTTGGGTTTCAGCATTTTTGTAAATGCTAATGCCCATGGGACGTTTAAGTTCTATATCGGTTTCATCTGCAAAAACAGGGAATCCGCCATTGTCCAGAGGTTTCATATCTGGTACACTGTATAATCTCATCTGATGTTTTTCACGCTCGGTAAACATCATAATGTCAACTGTAGTGGAGTCATTCAGAGCAAAACCATATTCTATATCTACATTGTTCGGATAGTATACACCGGTTAAACTTTTTTCATGGATGATGTTTCCGTCTAAATCGAAGGCATAAACACCACCGTTTGGTTCGTTTTTGTCGGTTCCGAAAACAATGCTTTGTTCCGGGTTTTGTTTGTTAACCCAGATCGCAGGATCGTCTGTGTCGTGTGGTGTTTTCTGACTTACTAAAGTTGGTTTTATTTCTGGTAAACGGCTTTTGCAGGCGCTTAAGGAGGCTGCAAGTACAAGTCCTAATATATATTTGTTCATTTTTTACTTTTTAAATAAATCATATTTTAATCCAAAGCTAATGCGGGTTTTGTAATATTCCATTTGCATGGTTCTGTCGCTCACACCCTGATAGTAGCGTAATGGTTGGTTTGTAATGTTATTAACGTCTACATACAAACTAAGTTGCTTGGTAATGTTAGCTCTGGCGTTAAAGTCTAAGAAGAACTGCTCGTCGTAATAACGGTCTTCGAAAGCGCGACCTCCGATTTCATCGATATAGGCATCTGAGTAGTTTGCAGAAAGTCTTAAGCTGAAGTACTTGTTAGCATAACCTAAGGATCCGTTAAACATGTTAGGCGCTGTGTTTGGTAAATCAAGATCTTCACGCTCTTCACCATCCTCATTTCTTATCCCGGATGCATCCGATTTAAGATAGGTGTAATTTAAGTAAATGTTGAAGTTTTTAAGGAAACCTGGCAGGAAGTCCAACTGACGCTGGAAAGCAGCTTCAAATCCGTAAACAGAGGCTTTGTCTCCATTAAAAGGCTGGTAAACTTCGTATCCGTCTTCGTCTTCATATTGGAACGTGTAGATAAAGTCGTTAATGTTTTTGTAGAATACACCTCCTGAAACTAAACCTACAGACTGGAAATAGTGCTCAGCCATAAGGTCCAGGTTCATAGATGTTGTAGGGTCTAAATCCGGATTTCCTAAAAGGATTTCTTCGTCTTCATTGTTTATTTCTCTGTAAGGAACCAAGTCTACATAATTTGGTCTCGCAAGAGTATTGGTCCAGGCAAAACGTAAAACAGTGTTGTTTGTTACATCATATTTTAAATGCACACTAGGTAAAATGTTAGTGTACGAGTTTTTACTGTTTACAGGAGTCGTGTCTACATAATCACCGTCTTCGTTAAAAACTATTTCGTTACCCGTCGCTTCGGCAACAGTATGCTCTAAACGCACACCTAAAAGGAAGCTGAAGTTTTTAGCCAGATTTTGTTCCGTCATGACATAACCAGCATATACGTTTTCTTTCACATTAAAGTTCGCTGTAGCATATTCTTCCGGAAGGTCTTCACCTTCAAATAAAGAAGAATCATATAAATCAAGATTTCCTAAATAATTTGGAGTTGCAAAATAACCTGCCTGATATTGAGAACCGGCAGCATAGTCCGACTGCGTGTAGTTTTTAGTTGGTATGTTACCCAAGAACTCTAAATCGTCGTTTTCTGGGCTGTATTCCATAAAGTCGTTGTCTCTTGTTTTGGTTTTTAATCGGGTTTTAGCACCAAACTTTAAGATCCCGTTTTCTTTATCGAAAATGTGAAGCGGAAGTTCGAAATTAACCATGGCGTTAAAGTCTTCTTCGTCTGTATATTGATTTTCTTCGGTTAGTTCGTCAAGTTCGAAGATGCTGTAATCGGCATCTGCAGCGCTTACAGGTAGGAAGTTAGGCTTTTTTGCATTGTTATTAAATGTTACGCCATATTCGCTTTCGTATTCTAAATAGCGCTCGTTTAAACGCTCTTCTGAAGCTTTAGAGTACGAAGTCATCCAGTCTACCTGTAAATTGTTTACTAAATGCTCTCCACCAATACTGTAGTTTTGCATACGCTGATCTTCCAGACGTGCATTTTTAGATCGGCTGTTATCGATACCTCCTTTAGTCTGGCGTTTTGCCTCTACAGGGAATCCTGTTAGGTTTCCGTTGGTATCTACTGTGAAATCTCCGAATTCGATGTCTTCACCATCCAGAATTTCCTGCTCCAAACGGAATCTGTTTTCACGATCGTCTCTCCAGTTGTAAATCGATTTGAAATATAGAGTATTGTTATTGTTAAGTTTGTAATCGAAATTGGCAGAGAAACTGCGACGTACACGTTGTACTTGGTATTCTCTTATTTCTGAAACTTTGGCATAAGGGTTAACATCTACTTCCTGCATAATGTCGTCTCCTTCGCTGTCCTGAACTCCGGTGTTGTATTCGAATTCGTCCTCCCATTCGGCCTCAACGTCATCAGAACCAAATTGCGTATCGTTGTAAGATGCTGAAACTACCCAGCCAAATTTGTTGTTTTTACTACGATCTCCTACTAAAAACGATCCATTTAAAATACGTTTGTCGTTAATTAAGTTAATACCAGAACCACCTGTGGCAGCCAATCTGAAGCCTTGAGGCGATGTTCTTGTAATTAAGTTAACAGACCCTCCAATCGCGTCGGCATCCATATCCGGAGTTACTGCTTTATTCACTTCAACAGTCTGAATCATGTCCGAAGGAATAAGGTCCATTTGCACGTTTCTGTTATCGCCTTCTGCAGATGGAATTCGGCTACCGTTAAGGGTTACAGAGTTTAATTGCGGTGCTAAACCACGAACAATAATATTACGCGCTTCTCCTTGGTCTACCTGCATGGTAATACCTGGAATACGTTTTACAGCATCTCCAATATTGGCATCCGGAAATTTACCAATCTGATCTGTAGAAACAATATTGGTAATGTTTTGTTTGTTTTTTTGTGTGTTTAAGGCTCGAGCCTGGCTACCAAAACCAAAATGCACAACCTGTACTTCATCCAGTTCGGTGGTTTCTTCAGTTAATTTAATCTGCAGATTTGTAGTTTGCCCTGCATTTACGGTAATTTCCTGGCTGTATTTAGCATAGCCTAAATACATAATGTTTAAATTATAAGTGCCAGGTTCTACATTTACAAGTGTAAATTTTCCATTAAAGTCGGAAACAGCTCCTTTGGTAAGTTCTTCTATTAATATAGAAGCTCCAGGAACGGTAATGTTGTTTTGATCTGTAATGATACCTTGTACTTGCCCGGTCTGTGCAAAAGCACCAAACGAGGTAACAAATAGCAGCATTAAAGTAATCCAGTTTTTCATAATTGTTTGTTAAATTTATTTTGAAGCAAATTTATACGGAGGGCGCTTTTTTTGTCTAAAGCTAGAGTTATGAAAACGTAATAAAGCAGCCGATTCAGGCTATATTAGCAGGCTACATTAACACTGGGTTTACATGGCGATAATATTCAGGAAATAATGGCTTACAGATTGAGTAAGAATACTTGAAGGTCTTCTTTTTCGTTTACCGGAAGTTTTTTTCTTAGACGATATCGTGCAATACGCACGCTGTCAGGTGTTATACGAAGTATGGAGGCGATTTCCTTAGAAGATAAATTCAGACGTAACAGCATGCATAAACGCAATTCGGAAGGTGACAGGTTGCCCGTAACACTGTGTTTTAAGCCGTGAAAGAAATTTGGGTGAATTTGTTCGAAAAAACTGATGAATTCTGTCCACTCTTCTTCCTGAGATAAATCGGAATCGATCTCTTTAACCAGTGTTTCCATTTGTGATTTTATCATAATCGGATTCCGGTCTTTTAAATTTGTAAGGGTACGCGATATGTCTGAAATCATTTTGTTTTTATGGGCCAGGTGCAAACTGTAGTTGGTAAGCGCAGAGATTTTAATATCAATTTCGCGTTGCAAGGCTACTTCTTCCTGAGTCTTTTTTTCCAGGTTGGCCTGTAATAATTCGTTTTTGTAATGTTGAATTTTAGATTCCTGCCTTTTGCGTTTTCTTAAGTATAAAATACAGGTTACTAGCAGGAGAATCAGGAAAGATCCGGAAAGTAAAATGATGTTTTGCTTGATTGTGTTTAGTTGATTTTGTTTGTTAAGGAGCTGCATCTGAGCTTCTCGTTCTTCAACTTCGTATAAAATCTGTAAGGTACTTACCAGTTCTGCGTTTTGCTGTTCTATCTCGTTGGAATTTAAACTTAAATGGGCTTTCATGTAATCGAAGGCTGTTTTAAAATCTCCCAATCCTGCGTAATTAAGTGCTAAATCCTTTAAAGCCGAGGCTTCCTGATGGATGTTTTTTGTGATTTTGGACCCAGAATAGGCCAATTGGGTATATGGGAGCGCTTTGTTAAATTGTCCCATTTTCCTGTAAGCATCTCCCTGATTGTTCAGGATGTTTAGTCTGAGGTCTGAAGGACTGTGTTTTGCGAACGCGTTGGCTTTTGTAAAATAGTTTAAAGCCTGTTCGTATTGTTTTAAATCTTCGTAAATACTTCCTATATTTTCATAGGTTGTAGCCAGACCGGTACTGTCTATAAGTATTTTAAATAAGTTTAAACTCTGGTTTTGATATTGTAATGCTTGGGTGTAATCCGATTCTTTTTCGGCTATGCTTCCTAAAAGGGCGTAGCACTGTGCTTTTCCTTTTTTAAAGTGTATCTGTTCAGCAATATTTAAGCTTCGGTTTACATAGTGTAAGGCGTTTTCGTATTGTTTTAAGTCGAGATGTATAGCGCCAATTTTATTACTAATAAAAACAGAAGTGGTGTCCTTTTCAGGATGATATTCTAAAGCATCATGGTAGTGTTTAATGGCTTCGTTATCAATACCCAAAGTTTCATAAAAATGGGCCAGTTGTATATGTGAATTTACAAGATCGAGTTTGTTACTTTTCGTTTCAGCCTTGTTTAACCGGTTTTTTAATTCGGTAAATACAGAGTCAATTCTTTTTAAATGATAAGGGTTTTGCTGGGCGTTCAGATATACAGGAAACCCGAATGATAAAGCAATTAAAAGTAAATTAAAATACGATGGATGGTGTTTAATCCTAAAGGAAGGCCGGCTAAGTTTAAATGTAATCATGACCAAAAGTAAACATTGTAATGTTACTTAAATATTACATTTTACCTTTTGGTGGGCTTGAAGCTGTAAAAAAAAAAAAGAGGTTGTCTTTATATTTCAGACAACCTCTTTTAAGTTTTTATTTTGTTTGTAATTTTAAGTCTTTAAGATCTTTCTTTTTTAACACATTAACTTTATCTGAGGACTTTAAAGTTTTAAAATCGCGATACGTAAGTGTGTCTGGTAAAGTCTCCTGAGATGTAATGGTTCTGTGCGTTCCCGATTTAACCGGTGTCATAGCATACGTCGTCACATTGTTTTCTGTGTGTAACGGTGTTACGGTGTACTCGTGTTTGTTCGCTTTAGAACCCTCTACAACCGAGGTTCCTGCAATTAGTCCTAATAATATTAATAATACTTCCATTTGGGGTAATTTATTTGGTGATTGCTGAAAGATATAACTTTTAATTTATTTTTTAGGATGAACCAGTTTCATTTCTTTAATTAAACGTTCTGCCCCGGCATATTTATCAATGATAAAAAGCACGTAACGCACATCGACCATGATGTTTCTACAAATTTCAGGGTCATAATTCATGTCGCTCATCGTACCTTCCCAAACACGGTCGAAGTTTAATCCAATTAAGTTTCCGTGGGCATCTATCGCCGGGCTACCTGAGTTACCACCGGTAGTATGATTGGTTCCTAAGAAACATACCGGAAGTTTGCCATTGGCGTCGGCATAGCGTCCGTAATCCTTAGCTGCATATAATTCCTGCAGTTTTTGAGGTACATCAAATTCGTAATCTCCAGGGACATATTTTTCCATAACACCGTCCAGATACGTAACAGGCTCGTAGTAAACGGCATCTCTGGGTCCGTATCCGCGCACCTGACCATAGGTTACACGAAGCGTGCTGTTGGCGTCCGGGTAATAACGTTCGTTAGGTAAAACTTCCATTAAGGCTTTCATATATTGGGTTTCTAAAGCGTTTATGGCTGTGTTTTTTTCCTGGAATTCCGGTTCTACATTCGTGTAAAAGTCGTCTATAAACGGTTTGGCGTATGCATAGGCTGCATCCTGATGTAGCTTCTCTATAACTTCTGCAGAACTACCCTCTAATACTTTCATAGCGTTATCTACATTTGTAAATGCTGTTTTATCGTATATAGAAGGATCTATATTTGTAGTGTAGAAAGGCATTATCGCTTCGTAGATACCACGGTCTACTTCGGTATTAAAATCTTTTAAGGTTCCTTTAATTCTGCTTTGTACAGCAGTTCTGGCTTTGTTAAAAGTGTCTTCACCCTTGGCAGCAGCAGCTTCCATTTGCGAAAGTCTGAACATCATTTGCATCAATTCGTTAGTTCTTACAAAGATTTCAACAAAATTGCTGCGTTTTACGTCTATAGCACCAAACTCATCATAACGCGCTTCAAGTTCAGACAATAAATTGCCATACTGATTTTCTAATTTCTTCTGTTTTACAGCTTCGGTAAATTCAGCTTCCAGTGCCTGTCTTTTGGCTATGGCATTACTTTTCTTGATTCCTAAGTTCTCACCAATCCATTTTTTCCAGGCATTTGCAATTCGGGCCTGTTTAGAGGCGTATTGAATTCTGATTTCGTCGCTGGCTTTCATATTCGCATCGATTACTTTTAATGCCGCTTCGCGAATGGCTATATTACTTGGGTTTAATTCCTCGGTAATTTCTTTAATGGCTACAGCCGGAAGGTATTCCTGCGTTGTTCCTGGGAATCCGAAAACCAAAGTAAAATCACCTTCGCTGATACCATCTAACGATACTGGTAAAAAGTGTTTTGGTTTGTACGGAACATTGTCTT
The DNA here is from genome assembly GCF_051172795.1 of Formosa sp. S-31. Taxonomy (NCBI): domain Bacteria; kingdom Pseudomonadati; phylum Bacteroidota; class Flavobacteriia; order Flavobacteriales; family Flavobacteriaceae; genus Formosa; species Formosa sp. S-31. The sequence goes on along the minus strand of NZ_JAENDK010000008.1, from coordinate 402,613 downwards.
TAGAGTAGGCTGCCGGGCGATTGTTTTTGTCGGCGTAAATTCTGAAAATAGAAAAATCTCCCGTATGTCTTGGCCACACCCAGTTGTCTGTGTCTGATCCGAATTTACCAATACTTGTTGGAGGAGCTCCAACCAGACGTACATCTGTAAAGCGCTCGGTTACGAATAAAAAGTACTGATTGCCTTTAAAAAACGATTTTATTTTAGTGTCCTGCCAGGCTTCTTTTTTCGTGGCTGCCTGTATGCGGTTACTGTTACCATCTGTTTTGGCTTGTTTCTCTTTCTCAGTCATATCGGCAGTTACTCCTTCTAAAACGCGATCGGTAACATCTTCAATACGCACTATAAATTCAACATAAAGGCCTTCGTTAGGTAGTTCATCGGCTAAACTTTTGGCCCAGAATCCTTCTTTTAAATAATCGTGCTCTAAAGAAGAGTGCGATTGAATTTGTCCGTACCCACAGTGGTGGTTCGTTAAAATTAAACCTTGTTTAGAGATTACTTCGCTGGTACACCCGCCGTTAAAATGCGCGATTGCATCTTTTAAACTGGAGTGGTTTACATCGTAAATATCTTTGGCTGTTAGTTTGCTTCCAAGAGCCTGCATGTCGTTTTCGTTCATTCCTTTAAGTAGCGAAGGAATCCACATTCCACCCTGCTGGGCACTAACTTGAAGTGTAATGAATAAAACTAAAATTTTAAATAATTTCATGAGTTTGTTTTTAATTGGTGCAAAGATAAAAAAGGTAGGTTTTATTCTCGTTTTTTAGCGGGTGAAAAGCGGAAATATAGCTTGTTTTTCAGGTGTAAAAATGCATATGTAAACTATTCATTTTATCTAAAAATTGAAATTTAAAACTGTTTTTTAAGGTAATTAGGTGTATTTTAGATACTTTCGAGATAAAAAGCTGGCTCATGAAACCATTATCGCTATTAATTATATTATTGTTTAGTTCGGCTCTTTTTGAAGTGAATGCTCAGGAAATTGTTTACGAGGGCAAAAGCTATCATGTAAAAGGGGAATCTATCTGGATAGGAAATTACGATGTGACCGAAAGTCTAACGCTGGATGCTCAGAAGGAAATTAAAGAAGCTCATGAAGCGCAGGCCGAGTCTTACCGTAAGACTCAGAAAATGCGAAGAAAGCAAGCGCGTGAAGAAGAGAAACTTTTAAAGGAAGAAAAGAAAGCTGTTAAAAAGGCTGAAAAGCAATCTCCAGACCAAAAGGATAAGAAAAAAACAAAGAAATTTCTTATATTTTAATGAGTGAATTTTTAAAAATAGCATTACTACAAACCGATTTAATCTGGGAAGATCCTAAAGCAAACCGGTTGAATTTAGAGGCGCAAATACGTGAGATTTCTGAAACGTCTGATCTTATTGTATTACCCGAAATGTTTACCACCGGGTTTACTATGCAGGCCGAACCTTATGCTGAATTTATGGAGGGTACCACAATACAGTGGATGAAATCTCTGGCCGGAGAAAAGGGCAGTGCAATTGCCGGGAGTTTGATAATATCAGAGGAAGGCAATTTGTATAATCGACTGGTTTTTGTAACACCAGATGGTCATGTTAGCTATTATGATAAACGACATACGTTTACGCTGGCGGGAGAAGATCGTGTTTATACCTCGGGTAGATCCAGAGCAATTATATCGTATAAAGGCTGGAATATTTGTCCGCTTATTTGTTACGATTTAAGGTTCCCGGTCTGGGCAAGATATCAGGAAGATTACGATGTGTTATTGTACGTAGCAAACTGGCCGAAACCCCGAATTAATGCCTGGGACACCTTATTGCAGGCTCGTGCCATAGAAAACATGAGCTATTGCGTTGGGGTTAATCGGGTAGGGCAGGACAGCAAAGGCCATGAATATACGGGGCATTCTGCAGCCTACAGTCCGCTAGGCGAACCATTAACTGGTTTTTTACCCGGAGAAAAGGGGATTAGAATTGTTTCCTTGCACAAGCAACAGCTTCAGGATGCCAGAGCGAAGTTTAAGTTTTTAAACGATAGAGATGCGTTTACTCTTTTAGAATAAATTCTTCAACTACATCCCAGCCTACACGTACTTCTACAGGTTTAGGATAATAACTTATACGTTCCGGTTGCTGTTTCTTTAAATAACTACCAGTGTCGTATTTTTTATTGCCGTTGGCGTCAAAAATAACGCGTAGTAAATAGTTGCCATTACTTAAATAAGTAAAATCTAAAGGTTCGGGTTGGGTACTGTATTTTTCAGCCTTAACATCTCCTTTCTCATTGGTTAATTGTACGATTACCGGATAAGAGGCATTTTGTAAAACAATTCGGGCGTTACCGTAATCGTCGTAGCCCCGGGTTTGTAAATTAACCTGAAGGGTGTCGTTCTTATAACCAAAAAAATCAGTTACGGCTTCTGGTAACAATTGTATGTTGTATCGGTTACTTTCGCCTTTTTCAAAATCTATAAAGTATTTATTGTTTAGCGTGTCTAGTTTTGTGGTATACGGCACTGCAACGGAGTCTTTGTCGATAATAGAAATTAAACTGGTATTAATAGTTTGAAATGGTGTAGGCGAGCTAAGATAGAAATCTTCGTTAAAATTTATCTGCCCAGAAGGTACTGCCTTTAAGGCTAAACTATCCTGATATTTATCTGTTATTTTTAGGTGAAATGTGTCTTGTACTTTTTGTTTGTAGCTTACTTTAAAACTTAAAGAATCAATTTCCAGTTTAGGTTTATACCAATACAAAAGAGAATCCGATTTTTCATCTTTGGTAATGATATGTTCATAATCTGAAGGTGTTTCCGTTAACAGATTTATGGCCATATCTTTATAATCGCCCTGATAACCAAATGCAATTTTTCCTTGTGAGATTAATCTGGGCTTAAAAGCTTTAAAGTCTAGATCTTCCTTAAATAATTTAATCAGGTACGTCGAATCTGTAGGGACTTCTATCAGCGTGTTGTGATATCCTATTTTGTCAGACTTCTGTTGGAATTTAAAATCCTGATTGCCTTCTTTTAGGGCAACTAGCAGATATTTTCCTGCTTTAATATTTTCAATAGAGAAGGTGGTTAAACTGTCCAGCGTATTCGTAACGTATTTGGGTTTTTGCTTATAAATAATGGAATCGGAAAAGGTTGAATCTACTTCATAAAGCGCTACGGATACAAAGTTTTCAGGCTTTTTATTTACAGCGTCCACTATTGCGCCTGTAACCTTTAAGGAGTCGATGTAATCTCCGGTAGAAAACACATATTTAAAATAAGGAAAAGGGTTCCCCTCATTATTGTCGACAATACTGTTTCCAAAGTTAAAAGCGTAAGTTGTGTTTGGTGCTAAAGTGTCGTAAATTCTAATTCTAATGTATTTGCTGGCGCTTCCCAAAGGAGTAATCTCCGGTTGCGTATTCATTGGCGGAGATATAATAAGCTGCTTATTTAAATCTTTTATTTTAATGTATTCGTTAAAATAGATTTTAATCTCCTGTGCGTTAAAATTGGTCGTAAAGTTTTTAGGTTCAGATCGCACTAAAACAGGTGGTTCTATATCTTTTTCTCCACCAGAAGGCGTTCCGCGGTTGGCACAATTTGCAATAAGCAAACAACAGGCAATAATAAATAAGAAATTAGAAAGTGTATTATTCATTATTCATCTAGAATTTGCACAAAGAAACAACTTATTTGGCAGTATGTAAAAAACAGTTTAAGCAATTGCCATGGCTGCAATACTTATTTTAACGTTAGGTTGACTTTGGAGTAACTGGGCACAGGCTTCCAGCGTTGCTCCTGTGGTTATAATATCGTCTACCAGTAAGATGTGCTTATTGTTTATTTTATTTTCGTTTTTAATACTGAAAACAGTGTCTTTACTGGTCCATCGCGACAAGCGGTTTTTAGTAACCTGAGACCGGGTGTTTGTGATTTTAATTAAAACGTCGTCTATATATTCTGCATTTAGAGATGCTGCTAATCGTCTGCCAAAATCAGCGGCCTGATTATAGCCTCGCTTTTTTAATTTAGATTTATGTAAAGGTACCGGAATCACCATGTCTATGCTATTGTAAGCTTCAATTTTTTTTAAATCGTGCCCCAGCCAGTCGCCTAAAACAGTGCCTATAGCTTCCTGATTTTTGTATTTAAGCTGATGCATAAGTTTTTGAGTAATATTTTTCTTTTCAAACCGCAGTAAGGCAGTCGCTTGTTCCAGTTTAACACGACCATAAAATACTTTTTGTGCCGTCTGATCGTTGGTTAAGTGAAATTGCGTAACAGGTAAATTATGTCTGCAGCTTGTACAAATTACATGTTCGCCATCGTTCAGAAGTGTGTCGCAACAACTACAGACTTCAGGAAAAAATATATGTAATAGAGCTTTTAACATGGAAGGCCAAAAGCATTAAATTACAAAATTTTACAATACTTTAAATAAAAGATACTCGTAGTTTTCCGGCGTTTTATATTTTTGCAGCATGGCAAATCAAGACGATCAATTTAAGAAGGTAATTTCGCATGCAAAGGAATACGGTTATGTGTTTCAAAGCAGTGAAATTTACGACGGTTTAAGTGCGGTTTACGATTACGCACAAAACGGTGTGGAGTTAAAGAAAAATATACGTGACTATTGGTGGAAAGCCATGGTACAAATGCACGAAAATATTGTAGGTATAGATGCTGCAATTTTTATGCATCCAACCACTTGGAAAGCTTCCGGCCATGTCGATGCCTTTAACGATCCATTAATAGATAATAAAGATTCTAAAAAGCGCTATAGAGCCGATGTTTTAATAGAGGACTATTGTGCAAAAATAGAAGCAAAAATAGATAAAGAAGTTGCTAAAGCAGCAAAGCGATTTGGTGAGGCGTTTAATAAAGCTGAATTTGTATCGACTAATGCAAGAGTGTTAGGGTATCAGGAAAAAATTGATGCTATTTTATCGCGTTTAGGTAAATCTTTAGAAGCAGAAGATTTAGCAGATGTAAAAGCTTTAATAGATGAGTTGGAAATTGCAGATCCGTTAACAGGATCTAAAAACTGGACCGATGTTAAGCAGTTTAACTTAATGTTTGGTACTAAATTAGGAGCTTCTGCAGATACAGCGATGGATTTATACCTACGTCCGGAAACAGCGCAGGGTATTTTTGTAAACTTCTTAAACGTTCAGAAAACTGGACGTATGAAGATTCCTTTTGGAATTGCACAGACCGGAAAAGCGTTCCGTAACGAGATTGTGGCGCGTCAGTTTATTTTCCGTCAGCGCGAGTTCGAGCAAATGGAGATGCAATTCTTTGTAAAGCCAGGAACACAACAGGAGTGGTACGAAGCCTGGAAAGAAACGCGTATGAAATGGCATTTATCTCTAGGTATGGGCGAGGAAAATTACCGTTTCCACGATCATGAAAAATTAGCGCACTATGCCGATGCAGCTGCCGATATCGAGTTTAAATTCCCATTCGGATTTAAAGAACTGGAAGGTATACATTCTCGTACTAATTTCGATTTAAGTCAGCACGAAGAATACTCTGGTAAAAAATTACAGTATTTCGATCCTGAAGAAAACAAAAGCTATGTGCCTTACGTGGTTGAAACTTCTATTGGTTTAGATCGTATGTTCTTAGCGGTTTTCTCTAACTCGTTAGTAGAAGAAGAACTGGAAAACAATACTACAAGAACCGTATTAAAATTACCAGCAGTTTTAGCACCTGTAAAAGCTGCCATTTTACCATTGGTAAAAAAGGATGATTTACCAGAGATAGCGCGTAAAATTGTAGACGATTTAAAATGGGACTTTAATGTGGTTTACGACGAGAAAGATGCTGTAGGGCGTCGTTACCGTCGTCAGGATGCAAACGGTACACCGTTTTGTATTACAATAGATCACGATACTTTAGAGGATAATACTGTTACTATCCGTCATCGTGATACTATGGAGCAAAAACGCGTTAAGATAGATGAGCTACGCCAGATTATAAAAGACGAGGTAGATATGCGCAACTGGTTAATGAAAATGTAATTGACATTCATATAGTATAAACAACGCCCGGAATATTTCCGGGCGTTGTTGTTTTTAATGGTTGTGCTCAGAACCACCATCATTACCAAGTAATGCTGTTCCTTGTATTAAAATATCCTTGTTTTTTAATGGGGCTGGATTACTAATTTCTACAAAGTTTTCGTTAGACTCGCCCAATTTTACAGCTACCTTTTTAAAGCGATATTCGGTTTCTGTTTTGTTTTTCAGTACCAGAACATAGCTGTCTGTTTCTGTACTAATTACAGCTTCTTTAGGTAGTCCCATGGCTTTTTTGTCATCGGTTAAAATACTGGCTTCTACAAACATGCCGACAATAAAATTAGCTTCGGCTTCATTTAAATGGGCATGTACTTTTACACGTCTTGTATTTTCGTCTATAGTTGTGCCTACAAGATGCACTTCTGCAGTATAAGTGTCATCCGAGGCTTCGGGAATTTTAAATACGATGTGCTGCCCTTTTTTAATCTTTAAAATGTCTTTTTCAAAAACAGTCAATTCCAGGTGAATGTGATCTGTGTCTACAATCTCCATAACAATGTCTGCAGGCGAAACATAGTTTCCATTGCTAATGTTTACTTTGGTAACACTACCCGAAATAGGAGCATAAAGGTTAATAGATTTGGAGATATGCCCTTGTTCTACCGTTTTCGGGTTGAGGTTCATCATTTCCAGCTTCTTTTTTAATCCGTTATAATGGGCCAGATTACTTTTATAGTTACTTTCTGCTTGCAGAAAATTCTTTTGTGATGTAATATTTTCGTCGTGTAACGTTTTCTGTCTGTCGTATTCGCTTTTTAAATAGGCCAGTTGTTCAGCAGTTTCCAGATATTGTTGTTGTATTTCTACATATTCGGTATTTTCCAGAGTAACCAGTAATTGTCCTTTTTTTACAACATCTCCTACCAGTAAAGGTGTTTTGGTTACATAACCTCCAAAAAAAGTGGTAATGTTAGACCGGTTATGCGGCGGTACATCAATCATTCCGTTTACAAGAACTGTTTCGTTAAAGGGCATTTCAGAGACCTGCCCCAATGCCATCTCGGTTTCTTTAAACTGGGCATTAGAAATTTCAATACCGTTTTCTGTCGGAGCGGGTTCGGTTTTCGTTTCCGTGGTTTTAGTGTTACAGGAAATGAGTAACAAAGCAAGGGTGAATATATATACTGATTTCATGATTATAGAATTAAAAAATTAAGTTGAATTACGGTTTGGTTATACAGATTCAGGTTTTTCAGATAATCCAGTTCTACGGCTTTAGCGGTTTCTATACTCTGTATGTATTGAAAAAAGTCTATCTCTCCGGCTTTAAAAGATTGTGAGGCTGTTTTTAGTATGGCTTCAGAAAGCTGCTCGCCTTGCGTATTGTAATAGGTAATGGAGGCCTCGTATTGTTTTAAAGCGGCCAGTAGTTCCTGCTGTTTACTTTGTAATAGCTGCTCGTAGTTTTGTTTTTCAAAATCTACACGATCCGCGGCAATTTTAGAGGCTTTAATTCTGGAAGCCTGACCGGAGAACAATACCGGGATTTTAAGTCCGAACTGATAGCCTATTAAATTACCGTCCAGATGGCGATTGGTGCCCTGGAAGTACTGCGCGCTTAGGTCTGGTAATAACTCCTGCTTTGTTCTGGACTCCATAGCTTCTATATATAATTTGGACGTTTCGTAATAGTGCAGGCCGGGATTAGCATCTAAATTTAAAGCGGTTAGTTCCAGTTGTTCTAAAGGCAGATCGTCTATTTCGATTTCTAAACTATCTGCTTGAATTATTCTTTTTAATCCTGTTTTAGATTTAATGACTTCCTGTAAGGCTTGATTGTAATCAGTTTCTATTTGTTTTTGTTTAGATTGAGCCGTTATCGATTCTAAATAATTGGTTTCCCCAAGTTCGAATCGGCGTTGTGCCGATTTGGAAAAGTTCTGATACAGACTGTCAAGAAATCTATAGGTCTCTGCTTTTCTTCTGGCATATTTAAGCTGATAAAATGCGGTATATACGTCTTTTTTTAACTGTAGGGTTTTTATGTCTAGTTCAGCCTGTTGCTTGTTAAAATAGGCTTGGTTGACTTTTTTATCGGCAAAATAGACTGTTGGAAATTTAAAGTCCTGAGAAATTCCCCAGACTTTTAAAGGTTCGTTATTTACAGCCAGATTGTTCTCGTCGTAATGATAATAAATACTGGTTTTATCGAAATTAAAGGCCGAACCAATAAGTGCTTCCGATGCTTCGGACTGCGCTTTATAAGCTTTTAAATTGTTGTTATGTTCTATGGCCAGCTGTACAGCATCTTCTATGTGTAAAGGACGTTGCTGCGCTTGTATTTTTAGTCCAAAAAGTAACAGAATAATCACCGTTATATGTTTCTTTTTTAAAGGCATTTTAAGTTTGCCTTCTAACGAGGAGTAAAGTACGGGTAGAACCACCAGAGTTAGAAAGGTTGCTGATATTAAACCACCAATAACAACAGTGGCCAGTGGCCGCTGTACTTCAGCGCCGGCATTAGTAGACACCGCCATAGGAAGAAAGCCTAGTGCCGCCGCCGATGCTGTTAATAAAACCGGTCGTAAACGCTCGGTGGTTCCGGTAATTATTAAAGCTTCTATAGATGAAAATTCTCTAGTTTTTTTAAGGGCTTTAAAATGTTCTATAAGCACGATGCCGTTAAGCACGGCAATACCAAACAAAGCAATAAATCCTACGCCTGCCGAAATACTAAATGGTAAGCCGCGAAGCCAAAGCAATAAAATGCCTCCAACGGCCGAAAGCGGAATGGCTGAATAGATTATTAAAGCATCTTTAATGGAGTTAAATGCAAAATACAGCATAATAAAAATAAGGATGAGAGCCAGCGGGACAGCAATTAAAAGACGGTCTTTGGCTTGTTGTAAATTTTCAAACTGACCGCCATAGGTTATGGTGTAGCCGGCTGGGAGTTTCAGGTTTTTGTCTAATATCTGTTGTACATCGTTTACCACAGACTGTAAATCACGGTCTCTAACGTTAATACCTACAACTATACGTCTTTTAGTATCGTCTCTGGAAATTTGAGCCGGACCTGTGGTATAGCTTATATCTGCCAGCTCGTTTAGCGGAATTTTAATTCCGGAAGGGCTGTCTACATACAGATTTTTCAGGTTGTTAATATCCTGTCTGTATTGTTTGTCGAGTCGCATTACAAGGTCGAATCGTTTTTCGCCTTCAAAGATATTTCCGGCTGTTTTTCCTGCAAAGCCCATGGTTATCATATCGTTTAAATCGGAAATGTTTAATCCGTATCTGGCTATTTTATCACGCTTGTAGTTTACGCTCATTTGCGGTAAACCGGCTACTTTTTCCACAATAATATCCGAGGCGCCATCTACATTAGTAATAAGGCCTTTTATTTCGTTCGCTTTTTGAGAAAGAACATCCAGGTCTTCTCCAAAAACCTTGATGGCAACATCTGCCCGAACGCCGGTTATCAGTTCGTTAAAACGCATTTCTATAGGTTGAGTAAATTCTACATCCATTCCCGGAATAACTTCCAGAGCAGTTTTAAATTTATTAGCAAGTTCGTCTTTAGTTTCTGCAGATACCCATTCGTCTTTGGGTTTTAATTTGATAATTACATCACTTTGTTCCATAGACATGGGGTCGGTTGGGACTTCGGCTGCACCTATACGACTGACTACCTGATCTACTTCGGGGAAATTGTCGAGCAGGATCTTTTCTATTTTGGTTGTAATAGCTATGGTCTGATCCAGTGAAGTTCCTGTTTTTAGCACGGGTTGTATCACAAAATCGCCTTCGTCTAAAGTCGGAACAAATTCCCCACCCATAGTGCTGAAAAGCCAGATGCTCCCTAGTAACAAACAGCCTGAAATACCTAAAACCAGTTTTTTATGGTGAAGTGACCAGTGAATTACCGGTTGGTATTGTTTATTTATAATATGCAATAGTTTGTTTGAAAGCGTGTTCTTTTGTTCTTTGGCAGGTTTTAATGCTAAAGAAGAAATCACAGGAACGTAGGTTAAACACAAAATCATGGCACCTATAAGTGCGAAACTAAAAGTGAGTGCCATCGGTTTAAACATTTTACCTTCAACACCACTAAGGGTTAGAATAGGAATAAAAACGATAAGTATGATAAGCTGACCAAATATGGCGGAATTCATCATTTTTGTGGCGCTTTTTCGGGTAATTGTATCTATTGCTAATTGTTTATCTGCTTTAGGGAGTCCTTTTATTTTATCTGCGCCCTGAGAAATCTGAAACGCAATAAACTCAACAATAATAACAGCCCCGTCGATTATAATACCAAAGTCTATAGCTCCTAAACTCATTAAGTTGGCATCTACCCCAAACTGATTCATTAAGGAGATAGCAAACAATAAACTTAGCGGAATAACCGAGGCTACAACCAGTCCAGACCTTAAATTACCCAGTAATAGCACAACGACAAAAATCACAATTAAGGATCCCAGAACCAGGTTTTCTGTTACGGTAAAAGTGGTTTTGTCTATCAGTTCGCTGCGTTCCAAAAAGCCATTAATGTAAACGCCTTCAGGTAGAGCAGTTTCAATTTCGGCAATTCGGTTTTTAACGGCGTCGATTACTTTTTTAGAGTTACCATTTTTTAACATCATAATCTGGCCCAGAACCTTTTCGCCCTGGCCATTTCCTGTAATGGCTCCAAAACGAACAGCATTTCCATAGCCCACTTGGGCCACATCTTTAATGTAAATTGGTGTGCCGTTATTTTTAACCACAATATTTTCGATGTCCTTTATCGATTTGGCAAGCCCTTCACCGCGAATAAAATAAGCCTGATTAGATTTTTCTATATAACCGCCACCGGCAACACTGTTGTTTTTTTGCAGTGCCTCAAATATTTCGGAAACGGTTATATTCATTGCCGTTAATTTTAGAGGATTTATACTTACCTCGTACTGTTTTAAGTAGCCACCCCAGGTATTTATTTCTACAACTCCGGGGATGCCCGAAAGCTGACGCTTTACAATCCAGTCCTGAATTGTACGGAGGTCAGTTATGGAATATCGCTCTTCAAAACCGGGTTTTACATCCAGCGTGTACTGGTAAATTTCTCCCAGCCCCGTAGTTATAGGTCCCATTTCGGGAGCACCAAAGCCTTCGGGTATTTTTTCACTGGCCGACTTTATTTTTTCGGCAAGCAATTGTCTGGGCAAATACGTGCCCAGGTCGTCTTCAAAAACCACGGTTACCACTGAAAGTCCGAATTTTGAAACCGATCTAATTTCTTTTACACCGGGTAAATTGGCCATTTCCAGTTCTACCGGATAGGTTATAAATTGTTCTACATCTTGTGTAGACAGGTTACGGGAGGTGGTAATAACCTGAACCTGATTATTAGTAATATCGGGTACCGCTCCAATGGGAATTTCTGTCAGGGAGTAAAGCCCGAAACCAAAGATACCTGCTGTAAACAACAGGATTATAAGCTTGTTTTTTAAGCTGAATTTAATAATGTGTTCTAACATAATTCTTTTAATAGCAATTAAATAATATCGCCTTTTAACATTTGAGATGTATGGAGGCGTTAATACTTTTTAAAAAGAATTATGCGTGTTTGGGAGGTTGTAATAAAGGGAATTTTTCAAAAATGGAATGCGATTCCCGGTACAGGAAATTACGTGGTATATCTACAAACTCTACTCGTTTTATGTCAATTTCTGAATGTATAAAGGTGAATACAGAATTGTAATGCGAGCACATTTGATGGTCGTGCTTAAAGGGTAGATTGTCGTGTTTATGATCGCCCTGATGCTTTTCTTTCGCATTGCCGTAATGCTCTGCCATAAACTGGAAAAAGCTGTCGCCGTATTGTTTTTTATGAAATTGTGCGTGCTCAATTAAAATGTCAAGATTAGCCACATCACTCACTTCAAAGCTAAGACTCTGAAACAGGATAAAAAATGCGAATATTATGGCTAATGACTTTTGCATGCATCACAAATGTAAGGTTTTTTATAAATAATAAAGGAAACAAAAGTTGCAATTCCGGTTTAGAAATATGATGATAATGGTTTAATTAATAGAGAGTTGTAATGGGTGAATCTTATTGGTTGTGTGTTTAGGTTTTAAGTTTTAGTTGTGTTTTTAGCTATTTATTCGTTGTTATTTTTAGAATTCGGTAGCGAAATTGAATATAGTGTTAAAGAAACGTGCATTTCGTCTAATTCTTTTAAAAGTATGGTTTTCCCGTAATTAAATGTCAGAAAGAATGGATAAATTTGAGATAGAAAAGTGTAGGTAAGCAATCATTTTAATTTAAAATAAAATTATGTTATGGTTGTTACACAGTTTTCAAGTCTACTATACACTTGAGTCCAAATATGTAGGTATTTGGACTCTTTTTTTTTTTTTTTGAGAATATTACAGAAAGTCAAAGTTTGTATTTATTTTTTTACTGATTAAAAATACGCTTTTAACTGTACATTCCCCGTATGTATACTTTTACTGGTTTCGGTTTTTCTGCCAAAATAACTTAAGTTTAAATCTAAGAATTTTGTGATTTTTTTCTGAACCAAAAGGTTCCAGGTGTAGTTTTTTCCGGGTTGTAAACCTTCAAGCATCTGATACGCTACTGGTGTGTTGGCATTCCCGGAAAATTTGTTGTTATACAAATTAAGTTCCCCGCTAATCGCTGATTTTTGGAGGTTGGCAACAGAGAAAGCCAACCCATATTTCTGTTGATTTAAGGTTTCGGAGGCCCCAATGGTATTTTCTTTTTCGGAAAACTGATAGAACACATCAAAGCGCATATTCTCGCTGAGTAAATAGCTGAGTTTTGGGTGATATTCAATTTCATCTATATTATAATTTTTGCTCACATAATTTTCGCTCACACTTTCGGTAGTATTTAAATTACCCTGTAAAGTTACGAGCCAGCTGGTTGCAAATTTATGATTGAAGTTTAGCTGATGGCTATTTAAATTATTCTCAATAAACCCTACGGTAAGCACATTCCGGGCCTTGTTTTGTAAAAAGGTGTACGATGTGGTATAATGTTGTTTGCCTCGGTTAAAGAATAGTACGTTTCTTATGTTTAGCTGTAATCCAAGCTGATTTTCTGTATCGTTTTTAAAAGGATTAATTTGAAAATTATCGCCTTCCCGTCTGTTTTTTCGGTCGATTAAAAATGCGGTCTGATTGTAAAAATGAGACCAGAATTTTTTAAGTACGGACGATGATGCCGACCATTGCAACGGATTTATGGTTAAGGTCTGGCTAAAACGGTTTTGGTGGGTTTTTATATAAATTTGATTGGGTAAAAGCACCCTAATGTATTTACCCTGATCTTGAAATTGAGCCAGTTCAAACTCTTCCAGTTCCTGTATGCCGTTGTCGTTATAATCTATCCAGGTGTAGGCACCCTGACCCGGTTCTACTTCTACATAAGTAAAATCCTGCATAGGTAAAGTGCCTGAGTTGGTCTCGAAAATGGTATTCCATAGTAGCAACTGTTTAAAGAAACTTTGATTGTAAATGAGTCTGGAATTTAAAGAGTTTTCGTCGTCTGCATCTACATTATTTAATTGACGGTAATTGAGATAAAGCGATAGATTAGTCGTGTTGTTTTGTATTAATCGGGAGTCTAAATAATAGGTGTTAGAAGTGTTTACATGTTGTACTTTATTACTCCGAATACTGTCGTTAACACGTTGTTTGTAGCCTATCTTGGCGAATACCTTGGTGCTGTCTCCAATACCTGTAAAGATATCGTAGGCGATAAATTTTTGAGAATTAGTGTTTAATTCGTCAGTGATGATATTCTGGTCTTTATTGTCTTCTATATTAAGTCTGGCGCCAATCCAGGTTTTTCCAAAAGTATAAGTTGCAGTGTTGGAAGTTCTTAAAAATGTAGAGTTTGATTGTGATGAATTAGAATTTAATATACTGGTGTTTGTGTAAAAGTTAAGACGTTTAAAACGCAGTGTGCCGCGAGCAACATGACGCTTTCCGTTAAAAGTGTTGCTGTAGTTTAAATGTTCGAACTGATAATTAAAATAGACTTTCTCTGGTAACTGAAGTTGCAGTCCTGTAATTAACAGTTTCTGATTTCCGGAAGGAGTGTCTAAATTCCAGTCTCGTGTAAATTCGGCATTGTATAACCGTTCAATGGTGTTGAAGTTTTGTTCAATATAATCGAAATCAGCAAAGACATCCAGTGTCCAGAGACTGTCTTGTTTTATAATGTTCTGGGCGATTTTTAATTTTCCTGCGAAGCCATCATTGTCATTGTCGTCCAGATTAGAAAAGAGGTTAAGGTCTTTTTTGCTTCCGGCACCTTCAAAATAAACACTTGTTTTTTCTGAAGGCTGGTAGGTTCCGTTAAGTACGGCAATTTGTAGTTTTGTTGGCGCGATAAGTTGTGTTACAGGGGCGTAATTCCCTTGTGGAATTCCGTTAAGAGGAGCAACGTATTCGTAAATTTTGTTAATGGCGTTTATAGAGCTAAGAATGTAATGACCTTGATTTTCGCCTACTAAAGTGAATTTTACACTGTAAAGCTCGTCCTCCGGGTTGTTGGAAAATACAAAAATCTCTTCGTTATTTATGAGTTCTTTTTTGTATAAAATTCTGTTGTCGTTATAACTTTCCGAACTGGCAGAAGGTGCCGTCATTTTAGTTTTATCGTCGCCGGCACTGGCTAAAATATCGACGTGTTCGGCCGATAGATTTTGTTGAATGGGATTATTTTTAGAATCGTTTTCGGTGTAAACCGAAGCCCCTAAAGTAAATTTTTCGCTTTGGTAACGACCGCCGCCATAACCGATTAAACGAGAGTAATTGCGTTCGCTAAATTGAAAATCGACTGTAATACGCATTTCTGAAGTTATGGGAAATGTCGAGTTGAAAATAAGCTCGCCGGCATTATAATCTATAATATAATCTTTATTTTCTCCACGTTCCAGAGCTATACCGTTTACATAAACCGTTTCGCTTCCGGAGACGATAAGCACAAAAAGTTCGTTGTTTGGTCCTTTAAGTTTATAAGGGCCCTGGTTGCCTTCCTGGGCTGTAAACTGACTTCGGGTGAATTGTCCGCGTACCAGAGCACCGGCAGCAAAAGCTTCGGTTTTTCCATGTTCATGGTCGAAATTCGCTTTTACCATAAGTCCCTGAACGCGTTTACTGAAATTTGCAAAATAGCTCTGTGTGTTCTCAAGATCGATATCTCCGGCCCGGATGTTCCAGGTATCGCTGAAAATTTCAATAAAAACCTGGTCAAACTCATCCAGACGCTGTGAATATCCGCTTTCCTGTAACGGAATATTTGCATCCTGAATAGATGCTCTCAGGGTTATTTTGTCGTTGAGTTTGCCTGAAATCTGAAGATCCAGCTCGCTGTTTAAAACCGAGTTTTGATTATTTCCAACTGTCACCCCACGTGAAATACTTCCTGAAGTAGTCAAACCATCGAAAGGCGTAAAATTGCTTTTTGCTGATGGCTGACTGAGTTTGTATAATTTCTGCTGATTGTCGGTATCGGTTAAAATAATATTTTCATCTAACTGTTTATAGGTGCGGGTTAAAAACTCAGGAAATTTTAAATAGGATATTTTTATAGAGTCTGTCGCCGGAACTTTTTTGAATACAAGCAGAGCTTTAGGAAAATCTATCGTGTAAAAACTAGAATCTACAGCTTGGTTGCTAAGGGTTTTTACCTGAAACCAATACGGGTTAATACTTACACTGTCTATTTTAACAGTATCTTTAACCGCCACTTGTTTTGTTTTGTAATTGGAACTAATATCCTGAGCAAAAACATGTATGCTAAAACAAAAAATGAAAAGGGTGGTTAGTAATTTCATGCGATATTTAAACTGTAAATCGTTTAAAATATTTTAAGCACAAAGTAAGAATAAAATGTTCATGCATTTGTGTGGTAGTAGCTTAAGTGATTTTGTAAATCAGATTTCCGATTTCAGATTCCGATTGTGATTGTGATTGTGATTGTTAAAAGGGTTTTAAATTAATGGCGTAAAAGTAAGCTATTATTTATTTTAGCTGAAATTCTTAAAATAAGATGTGTTTACTCCGTTTAGGAGAAATTGCAAGAACACAATATAACTATAGGCATGAAAATAATTTCGTACAATGTAAATGGTATTAGGGCCGCCATAAAAAAAGGCTTTATAGAATGGTTACAAAGTGCAAATCCAGATGTGATTTGTTTACAGGAAACAAAGGCGCAAAAAGAGCAGTTGGATTTAGAGGTGTTCGAGGCGGCCGGTTATGTTTATAATTACTGGTTTAGTGCTCAGAAAAAAGGGTATAGCGGAGTTGCGATTTTAAGTAAAATAAAACCCAACCATGTAGAGTACGGTACAGGTATCGAGTCTATGGATTACGAGGGACGAAACATACGTGCAGATTTCGATGGAGTTTCTGTAATGAGTATGTATTTACCTTCTGGAACTAACGATGACAGACTGGCCCATAAGTTTGAGTATATGAATATGATTCATGAATATTTAAACGAGTTGCGCGAATCGCATCCTAATTTAATTGTTTGCGGGGATTATAATATTTGTCATGAAGAAATCGATATTCATAACCCTAAAATGAAAGGTGTTTCTGGTTTTTTACCGGAAGAACGTGAGTGGCTGGGTAATTTTATAGACAGCGGTTTTATAGATTCTTTCCGATATCTTCATCCGGAAAAACAGGAATATTCATGGTGGAGTTACAGAGCCAATGCCAGGGCTAATAATAAAGGCTGGCGAATAGATTATTGTATGGCTACGGCACCGTTGGAAGATCGTTTAGAGCGCGCTGTAATTTTGCCGGAAGCAAAGCACAGTGATCACTGCCCAATACTTGTAGAAATTTCATAATATAGTCTAACCTTAAATTAAACCTACTTAAATGAAACAATTAGTTTTAGCAAGTGCTTTAGTCGTAGCGAGTTTAAGCTCCTGTGTGTCTCCTAAGATTTACAAAGATCTGGAGGCTAGACATGAAGCTTTGAAGAAAACAAATAAGTCTTTACAGGACGAAAATGAAGCCTTACAGGCTGGTAAAACGCAATTGGAAACCGATTTGAATGCTCTGCAGAAAAATTATGACCAGACATTAAGTGAGAGAGATAAAATTCAGAATGAATACAATGCTTTAAAAACCAACTATGATAATTTAAAGCAGTCTTACGACGCCTTAGAGAAAAACAGTTCGGCAGCTATAGCTAAAAATGTACAGCAAAACAGAGAGTTGCTGGCGCAACTGGAAGCTAAAGAGCAGGCATTGGCAGCAGAAAATTCCAGATTACAACAGTTGAAAAACGAACTGGAAGCACGTTCAAAACGGGTGGCCGAACTGGAACGAGTGATTGCGCAGAAAGATGCAACCATGCATGCTTTAAAAGATGCAATTTCCAGAGCCTTGACAGATTTTGAAGGTAAAGGTTTGACAGTGGAAGAACGTAATGGTAAAGTTTATATTTCTATGGAAAATAAATTGTTGTTTAGTTCAGGTAGCTGGTCTGTGGGAACGGAAGGTCGTAAAGCTGTACAGCAACTAGGAAATGTACTGGCAGAAAATCCTGAAATTGCAGTGCTTATTGAAGGGCATACAGATAATGTGCCTTATCAGGGTAACGGACAATTAGCAGGAAACTGGGATTTATCAACTAAAAGAGCTACTGCAATTGTATCTATTTTAAGGGAAAACCCAGGGATTAATCCTGAAAATTTAACTGCGGCAGGTCGTGGTGAATTTGCGCCTGTGGCTTCAAACGAAACAACAGAAGGCCGTGCTAAGAACCGAAGAATCGAGGTAATTCTAACACCTAAACTAGATGAAATTACCAAGCTGTTAAACGAAATGTAAATCGTTTTTACATAGATTGATTTAACCCTGAAAATCTTTGGATTTTAATTTATTATCCACAGAATTTTTAGGGTTTCTTTTTAGAGCGAACAAAAAATAGTTTTAACTTAGAGGATTAAGTTATCTACCATTAAAAACCACTATGAGAAATTATTTTTGGGTTTTTTGTTTTGCATTATTGTCGGCCTGTAATTCTAAAACAAAACAATCAGATTATGTAGCCGTTGCCGATATAGAATTACAGCATGAAGATGGATATGTTGGCGATTCCAAATGTATAGAATGCCATAAGGGTGTTTACGATACCTGGAAAGGTTCTGATCATGATCTGGCTATGCAGGTCGCTAATGATTCTACAGTTTTAGGTGATTTTAATAATGTAAAAACCATTTTAGATGGTGTTTCTTATGAATTCACGAGAGTTAATGGAGACTTTAACGTGCATATTAAGGAAATTGATGGTAGCGAAACCGATTATAAAATAGATTACACTTTTGGAGTTCAGCCATTGCAACAGTATCTGGTAGATTTCGAAAAAGGCAGAAAGCAGGTATTACGGGTAACCTGGGATACTGAGAAAAAGCGATGGTTTCATCAGTATGGTGATGATACAATAAGTCCGCATGACTGGCTGCACTGGACAGAAAGTGCACAAAACTGGAATACGATGTGTGCCGAATGTCACTCCACTAATCTAAAGAAAAATTACGATGCCGACGCCGACGCTTTCGCTACCTCTTATTCGGTAATTAATGTGAGTTGCGAAAGTTGTCATGGTCCCGCAGAGCGCCATGTATACTGGGCTGAGCGTCATCAGGAAAATATTCCGGTTGCTAACACCTACTTAATTTCAGGAAAGGGACAGTTCAGTCAAATGAATATGTGTGCACCTTGCCATGCACGCCGGGCAAAACTAACGCCAAATCTGGAGCCTGGTAAACTTTTTGAGGATCAGTATTTGCTTCAGAATATTTCCAGTGATTATTACCATGGAGATGGACAAATAGACGAAGAAGACTATGTTTACGGTTCTTTTCTTCAGAGTAAAATGTATCATTCAGGCGTAACCTGTACTGACTGTCACGATGCACATTCTTTAAAGCGTAAAGCAGACGATAATAGCTTGTGTATGCAATGTCATGTGCCAAAATACGATACAGTAGAGCATCACTTTCATACACCGGGAACAGAAGGCGCTCAGTGCATTAATTGCCATATGACGGGAGCTACTTATATGGGTAACGATTTTAGAAGGGATCATAGTTTTAGGGTTCCCAGACCAGATCAGAGTGTTGCTTATGGTACGCCAAATGCCTGTACGGGCTGCCACGAGGATAAATCTGATAAATGGGCGGCTAAACAAATTATAACATGGTATGGCGCGGACAGAGCCGATCATTTTTCGGATGGATTACTGGTAAGTAATTTGCCAAAAATTACAAAAGCAGACCGCGAACGCTTAGATGCCTATATTACTAATTTAGATTATCCAGCTATTGCCCGTTCTACAGTAATAAACAATTTAAGGGTGTCTAATTCAAAACAGGTTGAAGTACTATTAAAAGGGCTTAAGGATCCGTCTCCGTTAGTGCGTTATAACACGTTACAGAAATTTAGAGCTATGAGTCCGCTGGATCGTATTGCCATAGCTTCCGAACATTTAAATGATACAACAAAATTAGTTAGAATTGGAGCTGTACAATTATTAAACGGCGTTGATCCTAGTTTGTTAAAAGACGTAAATCAGGCTAATTTAAATAATGCACGTCAGGAATTGGAAACCATGTTGTTTACTAATGCCGATTTTTCAACCGGACGTTTGCAATTGGGAGATTATTATTTACAGAATCAGGACTATCATACCGCTATTAAGCACTACAAAGAAGCTTTAAAGAAGGATAGTTTGCTTATGCCGGTATATTCCAATCTGGCGACTACATATAGTTTGGTAGGAGAAAATGATAACGCGAAACAGACTTTAAATACCTGGATTAAGAAAGAGCCAAATTCAGCTAGACCTTATTATCTTAGAGCGTTATTGCAATTTGAATTAAAAGCAAATGAGGCTGCGGTTTCCGATTTAAAGATGGCCGTTAAGTTAGATCCTGAAGACTCCAGGTCGAAGTATAATTTGGCGACCTATTATTTTCAGAATAAAAACATAAAACAAGCAGAAAACTATATTCGTCAGGCATTAGAACTTGAACCTAATAATCCGGATTACAATTATTTACTGGCCTTAATTTATAAGGAACAAGGTAAAACCAAAGAAAGTAAGCGATTAATGATGGCTATACAAATAATGCAGGGGCAATCTTAAAAACAAATTTTTAAAATGAAATATACGACTATACCACATACAGATATAAAAGTAAGTAAGCTGTGTCTGGGAACTATGACCTGGGGAAATCAGAATACTCAGGACGAAGGATTTGAGCAGATGGATTATGCTGTGGAGCGGGGAATAAATTTTTTCGATACAGCGGAATTATATCCTGTTCCTGCAGAACAGAAAACCTATGCCGAAACAGAGCGAATAATTGGAAATTGGTTTAAAAAATCCGGGAAGCGAAATCAGATTGTTTTAGCGTCTAAAATTGCGGGACCGGGAGATTATACGGCTCATATAAGAACGAAACCTTTTCATGAAGGTTTGGAAGAAGCTATAGATGCCAGTTTAAAGCGTTTACAGACCGATTATATAGATCTGTATCAGTTGCACTGGCCGGAACGTAAAACCAATACGTTTGGAATTCGTGATTATAAAGACAATCCTGAAGATGTCTGGAAGGATAATTTCGGCGAAGTTTTAAATGTGCTGGAAAAGGCAATCAAGGCCGGTAAGATTAGACAAATTGGCTTGTCTAACGAAAAGGCCTGGGGTACCATGCGTTATCTGGAAGAGGCAAAATTTAACAATAAACCAAGAATGGTAACGATTCAAAATGCATATTCTTTATTGAATAGGGTATTTGAAGGGGATCTGGCTGAGATTTCCTTACGCGAAAATATTGGTTTGCTGGCCTATTCTCCTATGGCGTTTGGTGTATTGTCAGGAAAATATGTAAAGGGAACTGCTGCAGAAAATTCCAGATTAAAACTGTTTCCCAGGTTTGCAAGATACAGCAGTGAAAACTGTACCAAAGCCACAGAGAAGTATTTAAAAGTGGCAGAGGATTTTAATTTAAGTCTGGCTCAGATGGCACTGGCGTTTGTTACAGAGCAGCCTTTTGTGACAAGCAATATTATTGGTGCTACAAACTTAACGCAGTTAAAAGAAAATATAGACAGTATAGATGTAAAATTAAGCGAAGAGGTTTTAAAAGCAATTCAGGAAGTGCATACCGAAATTCCGAATCCGGCAACTTAAAATTTCTAATTTTAAAAGCATAAAAAAAGCCTTACTTAAAATTTAAGTAAGGCTTTTTTATTAGTTGATTTGATTACCATCTTTATCAAAAAAGTGATATTCTAAATAAGTGTAAGCATCTCTGGGTAATATTTTAACCCATTTTTTATGTTCAAAAAACCATTTTGAACGAATTGATGGAAAGCCTTTAGTTAAAAAGGCCGCTATAAATGGGTGTGTGTTTAAAACCACCTTTTTATAGTCTTTCTTAAATAGTTGTTCAAGTTCGTGCGTTATTTTTTCAATTAAAACAATTGGTGCTTCAACTTCTTCGCCCTGAACACCGTTAGGATTTTCCTCACGGGTTTTTATGTTCATTTCCTGGCGAACACGCTGTCTTGTAATTTGTATCAATCCAAATTTACTTGGAGGTAATATTTTATGTTTCGCTCGGTCATCCTTCATTTCATCACGAAGGAAATTATATAGCGTTTTTCTGTTTTCGGCATTAGTCATGTCTATAAAATCGACAACTATAATACCTCCCATATCGCGTAATCGCAATTGTCGCGCTATTTCCTGGGCGGCTATCATGTTTACTTCTAATGCTGTATCCTCTTGAGAGTTGGCTTTATTGGAACGATTTCCACTGTTTACATCTATAACGTGAAGGGCTTCTGTATGTTCTACTACCAGATAAGCGCCTTTTGCCATAGAGACAGTTTTGCCAAAGGAGGTTTTAATTTGTCTTTCTACTCCAAATTTTTCAAAAATAGGAATATTCGACTGATACAATTTAACTATTGATTCTTTTTTAGGTGCAATGAGTTGCACATAATCTTTAATTTGAAGATAAAGTTCTTCGTCATCAACCTGAATACTGGTAAAGGTGTCGTTAAAAATGTCTCGTAAAATAGACGAGGCTTTGTTTAATTCTCCTAGCACCTTGCTTGGGTGATGTGCTTTGTTTAGTTTCTTGCACATTGCTGTCCAACGACTTAACAAATTTTGTAAGTCTTTATCTAATTCGGCAACTTTTTTGCCTTCTGCTACTGTACGTACAATAATACCAAAACCGGGAGGCGTAATGCTTTTTACCAGTCGTTTTAATCGGTCTTTTTCTTCTTTGTCTTCTATTTTTTGAGAAATAGAAATGCGGTCGGAAAAAGGAACCAGAACAATATATCTACCGGCAATAGAAAGCTCTGAGCTTATTCTCGGGCCTTTGGTAGAGATAGGTTCTTTTACGATTTGTACGAGTAACGATTGATTGGATTTTAAAGCATCTACGATGCTTCCGTCCTTGTCAATTTCCTTCTCAAAAGGGAAATTCTTTAAAGAGAAATCGTTTAGTTTACCTGTGCTTACACGTTTTGTGAATTTTAAAAGGGAAGGAAGTTTAGGACCTAAATCATGATAATGTAAAAAGGCATCCTTGTCGTATCCTACATTAACAAATGCAGCATTTAACCCGGGTACAACTTTTCTTATTTTGGCGATAAACACGTCGCCAACAGAGAAGTTATTACCTCCTTCGTCTTTATGTAATTCAATAAGTTTTCCATCTTTTAATAAGGCAAAATCAACATGTTGCGGACTAGATCTAATGATCAATTCTTTATCCATTGCGTTAATTTTTATCCATACTTTAAAGTCTAAGTTTTAAAGATTTAAGTCAAACAAAATGTAAGAATTCCTAAACCTTTAAAACTATAACTGTAATGTACAGATGGATTATACATTATTTTTCACAGGATTTAATCTGTGGAGTTTCCTGTTTTTTGCGCAAGGTATTACGCCGGGAAACTCATGTCAAAGAACATTTGTAATTAAAAACCAAAAAAGTAGTTATAAAACTACTTTTCGGGATTATTTTTTCTTTTTGTGACGATTAGCGCGTCTGCGTTTTTTACGCTTATGCGTTGCTACCTTGTGTCTTTTACGTTTCTTACCACTTGGCATAAGATCTGTCTTTTTTAGATTAATATTAGTTTTTTGTTATTCTTTAACATCTACATTGGTTTTTACACCTTCTACAAATATTTTTGCAGGTTTAAATGCAGGAATGTTGTGTGCAGGGATTTTAATAGTTGTGTTCTTAGAAATATTTCTACCCGTTTTTTCTGCACGAGTTTTAATGATAAAACTACCAAAACCTCTTAAATATACGTTATCACCAGCTTCTAATGATGTCTTAACTTCTTCCATGAACGTTTCTACAGTTGCCTGAACATCACCTTTTTCAATTCCTAATTTCTCAGAAATTTTCGCTACTAAATCAGCCTTAGTCATTATTTATATGTATTAAAGTTATCTATTAATTATAAAGGGATGCAAATATAGGCATTTAATATTCAATATTTCAAACCTAAATCATTAAAATTTAAGATTATAAACGATTATTTTTGCGGGGCCTAATTTTAAAGCATGTCTTTTAGTAAAATATTAACACATTGGTATTCAGTAAATAAGCGTCAACTTCCTTGGAGAGAGACAACTAATCCATATAATATTTGGTTGTCCGAAATTATTTTGCAGCAAACCCAGATTAAGCAGGGGTTACCATATTATGAAGCTTTTGTTAGTGCATTTCCTACGGTGTTCGATCTGGCAGATGCAAATGAAGAAGAGGTATTAAAACTCTGGCAGGGTTTGGGGTATTACTCGCGTGCAAGAAATTTACATGCTGCCGCGAAATATGTGGCTACAGAATTACAAGGTGAGTTTCCGAAAGATTTTAACGGCCTTTTAAAATTAAAAGGTGTGGGAGATTATACTGCCAGTGCTATAGCGTCTATTTGTTATAATGAGGTTTGTGCCGTAGTAGACGGGAATGTGTACCGTGTGTTGTCCCGTTATTTTGGAATTGATACACCTATTAATACAACTAAAGGAGCAAAAGAATTTAAATTGCTGGCTCAGGAACTGATAGATAAAAAAGATCCGGCAACCTTTAATCAGGCTATCATGGAGTTTGGTGCTGTACAGTGCAAGCCTAAAGGCCCGGACTGTACTGTGTGTCCGTTAGAGGAAAGTTGTATGGCATATAATAAAGGAAGGATAAGTGATTTACCGGTAAAATTGAAAGGCGCCAAGGTTAAAAAGAAGTATTTTAATTTTCTTGTAATTATAACTCCGGAGGCAACTACGGTACTGGAGCAAAGACAAGGGAAAGGCATCTGGCAGAATTTGTATCAGTTTCCTTTAATAGAGTCGGCTAAGGCTTTGGATCATGAAGAACTTAAACTTGAACTCGAGAAACAAAAGATTTTTGGTGAATGTGCTTTCGAGTTGTCCTTATATAATAAGGAAGAAATAGTGCATAAACTATCACATCAGCATTTGTATACACAATTTTGGATTATTGAGGTAGGTAACGGGTTTAATGCACCTGTTCCCGTGTCTGAAATTGAAACATATCCTGTTCCTGTTTTAATTGGTAATTTTATAGAGGAATTCAATTTTTAACTTCAGAAGTTTATATCTCATAATTTTTTTATTAATTTTAAAAAAGTTGAATTGCAAAGCGTAATTTTGTGCCTTTGTATAAATAAGATTTATGTCAGGAACGTTAAATAAAGTAATGCTTATCGGGCATTTGGGAGACGATGTTAAAATGCACTATTTTGAAGGTGGTGGTTGCGTAGGGAGATTTCCTTTAGCGACAAACGAAACCTATATGAGTAAGCAAACTAACGAGCGAATTACCAATACAGAATGGCATAATATAGTAGTGCGTAATAAAGGAGCCGAAATCTGCGAAAAGTATTTAAGTAAAGGAGATAAAATTTATGTTGAAGGGCGTCTTAAAACCAGAAAATGGACAGACGACAACGGACAGGAACGTTACTCTACCGAAATTCAATGTACAGACTTTACCTTTTTAACCACTAAAAAAGAAAGTGAAGCTGCAGCGCAAAATAAGCCGCAGCAACCTGCTAAACCTACTGTAAGTAAACCGGAAGTTAAAATAGACATAACCGATGTCGATGATGATTTGCCGTTTTAATTGTTTAACCAATGTTTTGAAATTTGGATCCTGATCCCTCGAGTTTTATAAGCCTGCTATCCGCCCTTAATATTTCTGTTATTATAGGCTTTATATTATTATGTGTTTTGTTAACCTGCTCTGCTCTGATTTCCGGAGCCGAAGTTGCTTTGTTTTCTCTTACCCGGCCAGATATAGAAGAAGGGTTGCAAAACGATGAAAAATCAATACAGATTATTGCCAAGCTCTTAGAACGACCTAAAAAATTACTGGCAACTATATTGGTTGCAAATAATTTTATAAACATTGCAATAGTAATACTGTTTGCGTATTTAAGCGATTTTCTGTTTTCCGGAATGACTTCAGAAGTTTTGAGGTTTGTAATAGAGGTTGTTCTGGTAACCTTTCTTATTTTGTTATTTGGAGAGATTTTGCCTAAAATTTACGCCAATCGTAACAGTATGAAATTTGCCAGGTTTATGGCTGTTCCGCTTCAGGTCTTAGATGTAATATTTTCGCCATTAAGTTTACCTATGCGTAGTATTACAGTTGCTATTCATGAGAAGTTAGGGAAACAAAAATCTAATTTAAGTGTCGATCAGTTGTCGCAGGCATTAGAATTAACAAGCGAGCACGATACGACTAAAGAAGAGCAAAAAATACTGCAGGGTATTGTGTCGTTTGGAAATACAGATACCAAGCAGGTTATGCGTCCGCGCATTGATATTTTTGCTTTGAACATCGATTTAAAATATCACGAAATTATTCCCGAAATTGTGTCTAATGGTTATTCCAGGATTCCGGTTTACGAAGAAAATATCGATAAAATTAAAGGTATACTTTACGTTAAAGATTTATTGCCTTTTATTGATAGAAAGCAATTCGATTGGAAGTCTTTATTGCGAGAACCTTTTTTCGTTCCTGAAAACAAGAAACTGGACGATTTAATGGCGGAATTTCAGGAGAAAAAAGTGCATCTGGCAGTGGTTGTGGATGAATATGGAGGGACTTCCGGATTAATTTCTCTGGAGGATATTATAGAAGAGATTGTTGGAGATATCAGTGATGAATTTGATGATGAGGATTTAGTCTATTCAAAACTTGATGATCGCAATTTTGTGTTTGAAGGTAAAACACCTTTAAAAGACTTTTATAAGATTATTAAACTGGAGGATGATACTGCATTCGAGCAGAAAAAAGGGGAAGCAGAAACTATCGCTGGATTTGTACTGGAGCATTCAGGAAGTTTTCCGAAACTTAATGCTAAAATAAATTTTCAAAATTTCGTTTTTACTATAGAAGCTTTAGATAAAAAGCGCATAAAACGTGTAAAAGTTACCATTAACTAAATATGATTAAGTCTTTACAATTTTTATTGGTTTTAATTGCTTTAAATATTGTTGTATCCTGTAAAGAGGATATTACGCCTAAACCGAGTGCATTTTTAAGATTGAGCTATCCGGAAGCAAAATATAAATCTGTGAATGAAGATTTGCCGTTTAGTTTTGAAAAGAACGATTTTGCCAAACATTTAGGTGTTAGGCAAATGCCGGGTGAACAGAATTATGGGGTGAATATCGAATATCCCAATTTAAAGGGGACAATTTATTTAACCTATAAAAGTATTGGAGGAGATAAAGCGCGTTTGATGAAATTTATTCAGGACGCTCAGAATTTTACTCAAAAACATACTATAAAAGCTGATGAAATTTCTGAACAGGTGTATTTAAATGATGAGCGTAAGGTATACGGAATGTTTTATGAAGTAGGAGGTAATGCGGCGTCGCAATCGCAGTTTTATGTTACCGATAGTATACAGCATTTTCTAACAGGTTCCCTTTATTTTTACACCAAACCTAATTACGATTCCATTTTACCGGCAGCAAAATATCTGGAAAAAGATATCAGGCATATTATGGAAACAGTAAACTGGAAATAGTTCCAGAGGCAATTATAAAATACAAAAAAGCACCTTTAAAAGGTGCTTTTTTGTAGGTTGAATTCTTGTAATAATTCCATTTATACTTTCTCTGCGCAACACGGCATTTTGCAGTCAGCTTTGCATGCTGCTTTTTCAGTTTCAGTTTTCTCTGCGCAACACGGCATTTTACAATCTTCTGCACAGGCTTTTGTGTTGGAAAACGAATTAACGGTTTTCATGTCCTTAACACTATACATATCACCTGCTTTAGCTACAGTTTCTTCTAGTGTGGTAGTGTTTACTTTAGCTTCGTCGTATTCAACCATAGCCAAACGCTTGTCGAAGTCTACAGTTGCGGATTTTATACCTTCTGTATTCGATAATTTCTTTTCAATAGTCTTTGCGCACCCAATTGCACATGTCATGCCTTCTATAGTGAATTCGGCTTTGGCATAAGTAGCATTAGGATCTAAGGTTTTTTCTTTAGCCTCCTGGTTTACTTCAACGGTTTTTATTTCTGGAGTAGATTCGTTTTTGCAGGAAAATGCTAAAGTGGCTAGAAGCGTAATCGCGAAAAATAGTTTTAAGTTTTTCATAAGTTTAAAAAAAGAGTTTAAACAAAAATAGTAATAATTATCATTTTAAGTCTATTTGTATCATTTTTGCAGCTTATTTATAAGATGTTGCGATGAAATCTAATACTTTAAAATGGGGGTATTTATTAGTGTTATCTTTAATATGGGGGAGTTCTTTTATATTAATGAAAAAAGCACTCTTGGGCGTGTCTCCATTTCAATTGGGTGCGCTTAGAAGTGTATTTACTGCTTTAATTTTATTTTTAGCAGGTTTTAATAGCTTAAAAAGCATAGATAAAAGGGCCTGGAAATGGGTGGCTTTGTCTGGAATTTTCGGGTCTTTGTTACCTGCTTTTTTGTTTGCTGTTGCAGAAACTGAAATTGACAGTGCTATTGCTTCAATTTTAAATTCTTTAGTGCCGTTGCAGACCATAGTTGTAGGAGCGTCGGTGTTTAGTATAAAATCGACTAAAAGACAATATCTGGGTGTTATTGTGGGATTATTGGGAACAGCGTTGTTGGTGCTTGAGGGCGCAGATTTGAACCCGAAACAGAATTATTTATATGCAGGATTTATTGTTTTGGCAACGGTTATGTATGCATTTAATGTGAATATCATTAAGCGGTATTTGCAGCATTTAAAACCGTTGACCATTGCCACCGGTAATTTTGCTGTAATCGTATTACCTGCTTTGCTGGTTCTGGTTTGGTCTGGCTTTTTTAAACGCGAGGTTTTGTTAAAAGATTCAGTTGGGCCTGCTTTGGGATATATTTTTATTTTGTCGTTTTTTGGAACAGCTCTGGCAAAAGTGCTGTTTAATAAATTAATTCAATTGTCGACACCGGTGTTTGCATCTTCGGTTACTTATGTAATACCTGTTGTGGCTTTAATCTGGGGTGCTTTAGACGGGGAATCGTTTAGCTGGTTACAGGCTGGCGCTTCATTAATTATAATATTTGGTGTGTTTCTGGCAAATAAGCGCTCTAAATAGAATTTTTTAAGGGATTTTAGATTCGCGGTGTTAAAAGGTGTTAAGTTTTGTTGTGATATTGTAAATATCTTAGGTTTAATTGTTTAAAGTGGTATTTTTTTCCGAAATTTAAAAGAAGGAATTATAAAAACATACCACAAATGAAGAGTTCGGTAAAAGTTGCTGTTAGGTATGGTATCTACACAACTATAGCATTAATTATTTATTTTTTAGCCTTAAGGACTATAGATTTTCATACTAATCCGTGGTTTAGGGTGTTGAATGGTATTGTAGTAACATTCGGGATTTTTTCAGCCATTAGAGATTATAAAGAAGAGTTTTATGATGAGTTTACTTATGTAAACGGGTTTAAAGTAGGGTTAATTACAGGTTTTTTCTCCACTTTATTGTTCTCATTTTTTATGGCTATTTACCTGTTTCATTTAGATCCGGGATTTAAAGATATGTTGCTGCGAGACTGGTTTCATAATGTGAATCAGGGTGGAGGGATTTTAATATTTATTTTAATACTGGAGGGCTTCTCATCGTCTGTAGTAATTACCCTTGCCAACATGCAATATTTTAAAAAAAGCACAAAAATACTTCAAAACACATAAAACGTTTGTAGTTTAATTAATTAGGTGTATATTTGCACTCATTTTTGAATAAATTAATTAAATAAAACGTTACGCTATGTACGCAATTGTAGAGATAGCAGGGCAACAATTTAAAGTTGAAAAAGACCAAAAAGTTTTTGTTCACCGTTTAGCATCTGAAGAAGGTGATGCAGTATCATTTGATAATGTATTACTTATAGGTGATGGTGACAATGTAACTGTAGGCGCCCCAGCTATAGACGGAGCACAGGTTAGTGCAAAAGTCTTAAAGCACCTTAAAGGTGATAAAGTTATTGTTTTCAAGAAAAAGAGACGTAAAGGTTACCGTGTTAAAAACGGACACCGTCAGGCTCTTACTGAAATCGTAATTGAAAGTATTGCTGCTTCTGGAGCAAAGAAAGCAACTAAAACTGAGAAAAAAGCAGAAGCGCCTAAAGCTGAAGCGACTCAAGATTTAAATGCTTTAACTGTTGCTGAATTAAGAGAAATGGCGAAAGCAAAAGATATTTCAGGATATTCTTCTATGAAGAAAGCTGAATTAATCGAAGCTTTAAGTTAATAACAAAATAAAATCGAAATAAAATGGCACATAAAAAAGGAGTCGGAAGTTCGAAAAACGGTAGAGAGTCAGAATCGAAACGCTTAGGTGTTAAGATTTTTGGTGGTCAGGCTGCAATCGCAGGAAACATCATCGTTAGACAAAGAGGTAATACACACCACCCAGGTGAAAATGTATATTCTGGTAAAGACCATACATTACATGCTAAAGTTGATGGTGTTGTTAAATTTACAAAGAAGAAAGACAATAAGTCTTACGTTTCTATAGTACCTTTCGAGGCTTAAGATACGCTTCTTAAGACATTTAAAAGTCCTTACATAATTGTGTGAGGACTTTTTGTGTTTCTGTTTGTTTCTGGTTATTTAATGTCAGATTTTAAAGAAATACATAAAAAAATCCCGAGTAAATTACTCGGGATTTTTCGGTTATATGGAGATTGTTCTCAGTAGCTTCTTAGTATCTGTAGTATTCTGGTTTGAATGGGCCTTCAACCGTAACACCAATATATTCTGCCTGATCTTGTTTTAATTCAGTAAGTTCTACTCCAATTTTTTCTAAGTGAAGTTTGGCTACTTTTTCATCAAGATGTTTCGGTAACATATAAACTTTATTTTCGTAAGCGTCTTTATTGGTCCATAATTCAATTTGAGCTAATGTCTGGTTCGTAAATGAGTTACTCATTACAAAACTTGGGTGGCCGGTAGCACAACCTAAGTTAACTAAACGTCCCTGAGCAAGAATAATAACGTCCTTACCGTTAATGGTATATTTATCAACCTGAGGTTTGATAACATTCTTAGTAGCTCCGTAGTTTTTGTTTAACCAGGCCATATCAATTTCATTGTCGAAGTGTCCAATATTACACACTATGGTTTTGTCTTTCATAGCTTCGAAGTGTTCACCGCGAACAATATCTTTGTTTCCTGTTGTTGTAATTACGATGTCTGCTTTGCTGATTACAGTTTCAAGTTTTTTAACTTCAAAACCATCCATAGCAGCCTGTAATGCACATATTGGGTCAATTTCAGTTACAGTTACAATACTGCCGGCGCCTCTAAATGAAGCAGCAGTACCTTTACCAACATCGCCATAACCACAAACTACAACGCGTTTTCCTGCTAACATAACATCTGTTGCACGACGAATAGCGTCTACAGCACTTTCACGACATCCGTATTTATTGTCGAATTTAGATTTGGTAACAGAATCGTTTACGTTTATTGCCGGCATTGGAAGTGTGCCTTTTTGCATACGCTCGTATAAACGGTGAACTCCGGTAGTGGTTTCTTCACTTAAACCATTTATGCCTTTAATTAATTCCGGGTAACGGTCAAAAACCATATTGGTTAAATCGCCACCATCGTCTAATATCATATTTAATGGTTTGCGGTCTTCACCAAAGAATAAAGTTTGCTCAATACACCAGTCAAATTCTTCTTCTGTCATGTCTTTCCAAGCGTACACAGCAGTACCTGCAGCAGCAATTGCAGCGGCAGCCTGATCCTGAGTTGAGAAGATATTACAAGAACTCCAGGTTACTTCTGCGCCTAAAGCCTGTAATGTTTCTATAAGAACGGCAGTTTGAATCGTCATATGTAAACAACCTGCAATTCGAGCACCTTTTAACGGCTGACTCTCTTTATATTCTTCACGAAGACTCATTAAGCCTGGCATTTCTGCTTCGGCCAGTTCAATTTCTTTTCTACCCCAGTCTGCAAGTGACAGATCTTTTACTTTATGTGGTAAGTAACCAACGGTTTTTGTATTCATGTTTTGTTATTTTCTTAATGTTTATGGCTTAACAACTTTGATAATAGAACTTAATTTAGTTAAATTCGCTTTAAAAAAATTGTATTTCTTGTTAAGCCTAAATGTTTTTGCTTAAAACGAGTGCAAAGATAACCAATAACTTTCAAAAAACTAAATGCCTCTTTATAAAACCATTACTCCAAATTTAGGAACTGTTGTTAAAGTTTGGAAGATAACCGAATCGTATGACGATTTGTTTCAGGAGGTTAAACTAAAGCCGGAAAGTCTGAGTCGGGTTTTAGGCATGAAAAGTGAATTGCATCAGCGCGGATTTTTAAGTGTAAGACATTTGCTGGCTTCGTTTGGATATACCGATTTTGATTTGTTTTACGACGAAAACGGGAAACCTCATTTAAAAGATGGTAAACATATTTCCATTACACATTCTTTTATTTTTTCGGCTGTAATTATCAGTGATCATAAAGTCGGTATAGATATAGAAAAACAACGAGAAAAAATTGCTGTGATTGCTCATAAGTTTGTGGATTATGAGTTTGAATATTTAAAGGTGAACGAAGCAGAAGCTGTTAAAAAACTTACGGTAATCTGGGGGGCTAAAGAAGCGTTGTATAAATTATACGCTACACCCGGTTTAAGTTTTCACGACCATATACTGGTTCTTCCTTTTAATTTGAATGAGTTAAACACAGTCGCTTGGATTG
The DNA here is from genome assembly GCF_051172795.1 of Formosa sp. S-31. Lineage (NCBI taxonomy): Bacteria > Pseudomonadati > Bacteroidota > Flavobacteriia > Flavobacteriales > Flavobacteriaceae > Formosa > Formosa sp. S-31. The sequence continues at coordinate 370,284 of NZ_JAENDK010000008.1, read as the reverse complement.
ATTATAAAACTAGCAAGTGTCGCTTCGATATTCATTATTTTGAATTGGAAGATTTTACTTGTGTTTACACTATGGCTCAATGAAAAATGTATTAAACAATATACTTCATAATATTTTTATTAATAAAAGGCAGTTAGCTGTTTTAATAGATCCCGATAAAATGTCACTGGAAAACGTGAAGCCTTTTATAAAAAAGGTAAATAGATCTGTGGCTAATTACATTTTTGTAGGAGGGAGTAATGTGGCCGAAGATGTTACCGAGCCGCTGGTGTTAGAAATTAAAGCGCACTCTAAACTTCCTGTAATTTTGTTTCCGGGAGATGTGTCTCAGATAACCGATGCGGCAAATGCCATGTTGTTTTTATCCTTAATGTCAGGTAGAAATCCTGATTATTTAATAGGAAAACACGTGGAAGCAATACCAAGGTTAAAAGAGACCGAATTGGAAGTAATTCCAACAGGGTATTTATTAATAGAAAACGGGATTAAAACGTCAGTTCAGAAAATAACCGATACGCCACCAATGGCAAAAGATAAGGTAGATACCATTGTTAATACTGCGTTGGCGGGTGAACTTTTAGGAATGCGATTAATGTATCTGGAGGCAGGGAGTGGCGCGTCGCAACCTGTTCCTCATGAAATTATTAGTGCTGTAAAACACGAGTTGACTATTCCGTTAATCGTTGGTGGCGGAATAAAAAATAAAATTCAGTTAGACGATGCCTTCAGAGCGGGAGCTAATATGGTGGTTATAGGTACCGCATTAGAAGAAAACGAGGATTTTTTACACGAACTTAAACGCTGGTAAGTTTAAAAATATATAGGAATAGCACTAATAAATTAAAATCCTTAGTATTTTTGAAGATGGTACAGTCCTTGGCTGTGTCCGTCAACTAATCATTTCAATAAAGTGTATATGAAAATTTCAGTGGAATTAACCTTAACACCACTTCAGGACGATTTCGAAACGCCTATCAAAGAATTCATTAAAGAATTAAGAGCTTCTGAATTTACGGTTTTGGAAAATCCGTTAAGTACTCAGGTATATGGTGAGTATGCTGAAGTTATGCCTTTTCTTACAGCATTAATTCAAGCTACTTTTAAGCAACTAGATCATGTTTTAGTAAATATGAAGCTTGTAAAAAGTGATAGAAGTACATATGAGCCAGATTTTTAATTTTCTTTTTGGCCAATATGCCGACTATCAGACCTTAGATATTATTCTGGAAATTGTAGCGGTAATATTTGGGTTTCTGTCGGTATGGTATTCCAAGAAAAATAATATTCTGGTTTTTCCCACAGGTATGATAAGTACATTAATTTTTGTGTATTTACTTCTTAAATGGGGGCTTCTGGGGGATATGATGATAAATGCTTATTATTTTATAATGAGTATTTACGGTTGGTATGTCTGGACACGTAAAGTGGATAGTACCCATTTAACGCCTATAACCAGAACCACAAAAAAAGAAAAGTTAATAGGAGCTGTTATTTTTATAGCGACTATAGTTTTTGTGTTCGGGGTGTATACGGTGTTCGATAAATTAACAAGTAAAATAGCTTATGTCGACATGCTTACAACGGCGTTGTTTTTTGTGGCGATGTGGTACATGGCAAAACGTAAATTAGAAAACTGGACGTTGTGGATTCTGGGAGATATAATTTCCGTTCCGCTGTATTTTTATAAAGGATTTACCTTTACAAGTCTACAGTATTTAGGATTTACATTTATAGCAATTTCAGGATATTTCGCATGGAAAAAGAGCTTGGGCAAATCGAATCAGACAGTGTAAAAATAGTACTGTTTGGGCCGGAGTCAACAGGAAAAACTGTTTTGGCTAAGGCCTTGGCGGCGTATTACAAGACTGGTTTTGTGCCTGAATATTCAAGAGCATATGCCTTAATGAAAAAAGAGCTGCAGGAGGTTTTAACCGAAGTAGATGTTATGCCCATTGCGAGAGGGCAAATGGAATTGGAGAATGAATTGGCAGCTAAGGGCGAAAAATTATTGATATGCGACACAAATCTGCTGGAAACAAAAGTTTATGCAGAAGCGTATTACGATGGGTTTTATAATGAAGATTTAACAAGCTACGCGATAAAGAATACTTACGATTTGTATTTTTTAACTTATATTGACGTGCCTTGGGAAGCAGATGAAGTAAGAGATAAACCAAACGAACGAGAAAGTATGTTTAAAGTTTTTAAAATGGCTTTAATCGAATATAATAAACCCTATGTTTTACTGGAAGGAAGCTTCGAAGAGCGATTTAATCTTGCGGTAAAACATATAGATAAAATATTAAAAAATTAATCATGAATTTTTCAGAACAGGATTTAAAACAAATTGATAACAAGGGGCTAACCCTGAAAAAAATAGATCGTCAGATAAGTCAGTTTAAAAATGGTATTCCATTCGTGAAATTGGCTTCGGCTGCGGTTGTGAATCACGGAATATTACAATTAACAGATGAAGACAGAAAAAGCTATGCAAAATTATACGATTCTAAGCGTAACGACTTAGATGTTGTGAAATTTGTTCCTGCATCAGGAGCGGCTACACGTATGTTTAAAACCTTGTTTAATTACGTGTCTAATCATAATCCGGATAGCGATGAGTCTCTTAATTCCTACATAAATAAGCATAAGGATTTAGACTTGTCTCTGTTTTTGGTAGGTATGGATAAACTGCCGTTTTATGATTTGGTTATGGAAGAAATTCATAAATCATATCCCGATTATAACGAATACGATGGTGATAAGCAAAAATGGCTTTTTGTGAAAACTATGTTAGATGAAAAGCATTTAGATTATGGTTCTTATCCAAAAGGGTTGTTGCCATTTCATAAATACAACGAGCGTATAACCACGGCCTTCGAGGAGCATTTATTCGAGTCTGCTTTGTATGCTTCGACCAATAAAACGGCAAATCTGCATTTTACTATATCCGAAGCGCACAATCATAAGTTCGATGCCGAATTTACGCGTATTGAAGAGTTGGTGGAAGCAGCGACAAAAACAGCGTTTAATATTTCATTTTCGTATCAAAAACAATCTACAGATACTATTGCACTTACGCCGGAGTACGAACCGTTTAGAGAAGACGATGGTAGCCTGTTGTTCAGACCTTCTGGGCACGGGGCACTTATAGAGAATTTAAACGATATTCATGCCGATGTTATTTTTATTCAGAATATAGATAACGTGGTGGTTTCCGGACTTAAAACCAGTATTGTTGAATATAAAAAAATGCTGGCGGGTGTTTTATTAGAACGTCAGGAGTTAGCATTTAAATATTTAACTGCTTTGGAAGAAGGCGATTTAAGTGAAAATGAACTTATAGAAATCGCAGAATTTTTACACAGAAAATTAAATGTAGATATCTCGGAAGAGTTCGAGAAATACTCTTTAAAATATCAAATTGAATATTTACAGGAAAAATTAAACCGCCCGATTCGTGTTTGTGGTATGGTTAAAAACGAAGGCGAACCGGGAGGAGGTCCGTTTTGGGTTTTAAATCATAAAGGGAACGAATCGCTTCAAATAGTAGAATCTGCTCAAATAGATAAAGCAAATAAAGCGCAGAAGGATATTTTAAATAATGCAACGCATTTTAATCCGGTAGATCTGGTTTGTGGTACGAAAAATTATAAAGGAGAAGCTTTCGATTTATTAGAGTATGTAGATCCAAATACGGGGTTTATTACGCAAAAGACTAAGGCAGGAAAAGAACTTCTGGCGCTGGAATTACCGGGCTTATGGAATGGTTCTATGGCAAACTGGAATACCGTGTTTGTAGAAGTGCCGCTTAAAACCTTTAACCCTGTTAAAACTGTGACCGATTTATTAAAACCGGCACATCAGATTTAGTATAGTGAATAAAGACCGTTTAATTTCCGAAATACAATTTAAGGCTGTTAGAAGTTCAGGAGCAGGTGGGCAACACGTTAACAAGGTGGCTTCTAAAGTTGAGTTAAGTTTTAATATTTCGGGTTCAGCGGTGCTAAATGCAATACAAAAAGAACGACTTATACATAAGCTGAAATCCAGATTAACTACAGATGGAATGCTATTGCTGCAGTGCGGCGAAAGCAGGAGTCAGCATAAAAACAAAGCGCTTGTTATAAGTCGTTTTTTTTCAATTCTCGAAGAAGGACTTAAAGTGCCGAAACGAAGAGTGGCTACTAAAATTCCAAAATCGGTGATTAAGAAAAGGCTGAAAAGTAAACGCATACTTTCCGAAAAAAAGGTATTCAGACGAAAACCCAATTTAGATTAAGATTTAAAGTAATTTGCTTTAGCTGAGGCTCTTGAGGAATTAAAGTTTCGATTATTGTGTAAAATTATCAAAGAATCGATAAATGTTGCTACCTTTGCAGCGTTCTCAAAAAAGGGGTGCCAAATAGCGGCTGAGATCATACCCATTGAACCTAGAACAGGTAATGCTGTTTAGGAAATTAAACAACCCGTTTAAACAGGTTGTTTTGTGGAAACTAAGGTGACTTAGGAAATAATCAATTTTATAAAAAAGAATAAGGGCCTCTTTTTATTCGATTAATAGGTTTTCGAATGAAAAATATTTACATTTTAATGTGTTGTTTAGGCTTTACATTTCAGGTTTTAGGTCAGAACGAAAAGCAACAGGATTCCAGTGTGGTGGCTACAGAAACTTTAGACGAGGTTTTGGTTAATGCGGTTCGTGTAAATGCGACGTCTCCCATAACGCACTCTAACATTGATAATGAAGAGCTTCAAAAGCGAAATCTTGGACAGGATATTCCTGTTTTGTTAAATTATTTGCCTTCTGTAGTTACAACTTCCGATGCCGGTGCGGGTATAGGGTATACCGGTATTCGTGTTCGTGGTGTTAGTGCTCAATCTACAAATATTACAATCAACGGAATTCCTTATAACGATGCGGAATCTCTTGGGACGTTCTGGGTAAATCTTGGTGATATCGCCAGTTCTGTAGAGAGTCTTCAGTTGCAACGTGGTATCGGAACTTCCACGAATGGATCAGGGGCTTTTGGAGCGAGTATAAATGTGCTTACTGATGCTGTGTCGAAAGAGGCTTTTGGTGAAATTTCAAATAGTTTCGGAAGCTTTAACAGTAGAAAGCATAACGTTAAATTCAGTACAGGTACAATTAACGATCATATCGAAATTGCCGGACGTTTGTCTGCGATTAAGTCAGATGGATATATCGATCGCGCCTCAACCGACTTAAAGTCGTATTTCCTTCAGGCGTCTTATGTAGATGACAATACCTTGATAAAGGCGATTACCTTTGGTGGTCACGAAGTAACTTATCAAGCCTGGAATGGTATAGATAAAGAAACTTTGGATAATGATAGAACTTTTAATTCGGCAGGAATTTATATCGATGCCGATGGAAATGTTCAGTTTTATGATAATGAAGTGGATAACTATACGCAGGATCATTATCAATTACACTGGAACGAGCGCTACAACAATAACTGGTCTACAAATGTAGGATTAAACTATACTTACGGACGCGGCTATTTTGAACAATATAAAGAAGATGAATCGTTTGCCGATTATGGCCTGGAAGATGTGGCTATAGGTGCGGAATCGGTTTCTGAAACAGACTTAATTCGTCGCAGATGGCTGGACAACGATTTTTATGTTGTAAACGCCAATGTTAATTATAAGGATGAACATCTAAATGCTATTTTGGGAACATCTTACAGTTTTTACGATGGAGACCATTTTGGAGAAATTATCTGGGCACAATATGCGAGTGACAGCGAAATAAGAGATCGCTATTTCGAAGGTAATGGTAAGAAAAAGGATTTTAGTGTATTTAGTAAAGCTACCTATAAATTAAATGCTAACTGGAGTCTGTTTGGAGATGTGCAATTGCGCTTCGTCGATTATAAAACTACAGGAATAAATTCAGATAGAGTGCCTTTGGAAATAGACGAAAATTATACGTTTTTCAATCCTAAGGCGGGGGTTACTTATAAAGTAAACGCCAACAATAACATGTATTTTTCTTATGCCCGTGCGAACAGAGAACCTAACAGAGACGATTTTCAAAGTAATCCGGATATTAAACCGGAACAGTTAAACGATTTTGAATTGGGATGGAGACACGAAAATAAAACGTATCGTTTAAATGCCAATGTTTACTATATGCAATATAACGAGCAGTTGGTATTGTCTGGTAATATTGATGATGTCGGAAATCCAATACGTACTAATAGTGGTGAAAGCTATCGTTTAGGATTGGAAATCGAAGCCGCTATTGCGCTGTCTAAGACGTTTTCAATCCAGCCGACAATTACATTAAGTACAAATAAAAACAAGGAAGCTATTGTGGCGTTCGATGGTGAATTACAGAATTTTGGAAAGACCAACATTTCATTTTCTCCCGATGTTGTAGCTGGAAATGCTTTGGTTTGTCAGCCTTTTAAAGCTTTACAGCTGTCTTTGCTAAGTAAATATGTTGGAGAGCAGTATATGGGAAATACAGATTCTAAACTATCTAAATTAGACAGTTATTTCGTAAACGATTTTAATATCGTGTACGAAATTAAAATGGACCGTATTTTTAAGTCGATTACCCTAACAGGTTTGGTAAACAATATTTTTGGTGAAAAATATGTGTCGAATGGGTATTACTATACTTATGACGATACCTGGAGTAATCCAGATGCAGTTACCACAATTGAAGGAGTAGGGTATTATCCGCAGGCTACAAGAAACTTTTTAGTAGGAGCAACGATAAAATTTTAAACTATAAAAAAAGCGACCAACTGGTCGCTTTTTTTAATTGTTATATACTCGAATTACAGAGCCGCTTACTTCTACAAAATAGGGTTTTAAAGCGTAACCTCCGTTGGTGCCATCTTCCGGGTAGCCGTTTACTATGTTATAAGCGTTTCCGTCGTCGCAATTGCAGGACGCTATTATGCCGTTTACTGTTAAAAGGGAGCAGTCGGTTAAAACATGGTTCGGGTCACTAAGTTCAAAAGCAGTATAGTTATTACCGCCTAAATAATATAAAACAAGGCCATTTATGCCATACGGATTACTCAGAGTAATAAAATTTCCAGGAAACTTAAGTTGGCTATATTGAGGTAAACTGGTGTTAATTAATGTACCTGTGTTAAATGAGTAATCTGGTAAATTGGGATTGTTTTGAACATCGTCTGAAGAGCTGCAATTCGTAAACAATAGGAGGCCAAGGGCAAGTATTAAAATCTTTCTCATAGTAATAATTTAGCGATGCAATTTACAACAAAAAGTAGATTGCTTTATTTATTTTGTATATTTGTGTTACAATCTCGGCAGCCGAGATTTTTTGTGTTTTATAAGCTAAGGTTTATGAAACATATTTTTTTAAATTAAAACGATGAAGTTATGAGCAAAGTATCATATTACACTGCAGAAGGGTTAAAAAAATTAAGAGACGAATTAAGACAATTAAAAGATATAGAGCGTCCGCGAGCTTCACAAGCTATTGCAGAGGCTAGAGATAAAGGGGATTTAAGTGAGAATGCCGAGTACGATGCAGCTAAAGAAGCTCAGGGAATGTTGGAGATGAAAATTTCTAAACTGGAAGAAATTTTAGCGGGAGCACGGGTAATAGACGAGTCGCAGTTAGATACCTCAAAAATACTGGTATTATCTAAAGTGAAAATTAAAAACCAGACCAATGGGATGGAAATGAATTACACATTGGTTGCAGATGGTGAAGCCGATTTAAAGTCGGGAAAAATTTCTGTGAATTCACCTATCGGAAAAGGCCTTTTAGGTAAGTCGGTAGGCGATGTTGCAGAAATTCAGGTGCCTAATGGCGTTATTAAATTTGATATTGTAGAAATAAGCCGATAAGGCAATATTTTATATAAGCTATTCCTATGTGGTTTTAACCCAAATTAAGCTTTGGTTTGTTAAAAATTACATAGGAATCTTTTTTATCTTTACTATTTAAAACTTTCAAGATTATGGCTTCCATTTTTAGTAAAATTATATCAGGCGATATTCCAGCCTACAAAGTAGCAGAAACCGAAGATTTTTTGGCTTTTTTAGATATTAATCCGAATGCTAAGGGGCATACACTTTGTATACCAAAAAAGGAAGTTGATAAAATTTTCGATTTAGACGATGCCCTGTATTTGGGCTTAATGGCGTTTTCTAAGCAAGTCGCTCATGCCATTGAAAAAGCTATCCCGTGTAAGCGTGTTGGTATGACTGTAATAGGTTTGGAAGTGCCACATGCTCACGTACATTTAATTCCGTTGCATACTATGGAAGATGCACGTTTTTTACATAAAACTAATCTTTCAGACGCTCAATTTCAGGAGGTGGCAGATGCCATTAAAGCGCAGCTTTAATTTTCTTAGCGCTTTAGAGTAATTTGCATTGTAGTGCCTTTGCCAATTTCAGAATGTAACACTTTTATTTTTCCGTCGTGAAAATCTTCAATAATACGTTTCGCTAAGGATAAGCCCAGACCCCAACCTCTTTTTTTAGTCGTAAATCCGGGTTCGAATATTCGTGTGTATTGATTCTTATAAAGTCCTTTTCCTGTGTCAGACACAAGAATTCTAACATCCTGATCGTGAGGCGTTATTTTTACTGAAAGTTGACCTTTGCCTTTCATGGCATCAATGGCGTTTTTAACTAAATTTTCTATAGTCCAGCTATACAGTTGCGGGTTTAATTGCACGGGAATATCGTAGTCTGGTATATCTATACTAAAGTCGATTAATTTTGAAGATCTGGATTTTAAATAATCATAAGACTCCACAGTTGCTTTTACTATATCGGTTTCTTGTAATGTAGGAACAGATCCTATTTTACTAAAGCGTTCTGTTATGGTTTCCAGTCTCGCGATGTCTTTTTCAATTTCTTTTATATAGTCGGGGTTTACTGCTTCGGTTTTCAGAATTTCGGTCCAACCTATTAGAGACGAAAGGGGAGTGCCTATTTGATGTGCTGTTTCCTTTGCCATACCCGACCATAATTTATTCTGAGTTGCAATTTTAGTGCTGCGGTAAAACACATAAACCAGTCCGGCAAATAGAACTATGATAAGTAAAAAGGCAATGGGGTAATATTTTAACTTGTTAAGCAATGGTGAATTGCCGTAATACAACGTATCGAGTACCTGGCCGTCGTAGATAATTTCTATAGGCTGGTTTTCCTTTTCAAATTCAAGAATTAAATCTTTTACGTAGGCGGTGTTTTTAGCTTTTTTTTCATCAAGATTATTGTGTTCTATATTACCGTTGAGGTCCACCATAATCATAGGCGTGGTGGTGTTACTTTGTAAAATCTGAAGTGGTAATTCCCCAATATCTCCCTCTAAGTTGGTGCTTTTTATAAGATCGCGTTGTGCTGCCGACCAAATTTGCATTTTAATGCGTTCTTCGGCCTTAAAGCTTTGAAAAAACATAAAGGTGTTCCATAAAATTAAGCTGATGATTACAAATGAAATACCGATAATTATCCAACGGATAAGGCTCTTATGTTTCGTAAAAAGCATTTAATTTATTTTTTGTGGTAATATAATGTAAATCTGTTAATAATATTGTGATATCATCTGTTCAAATCATTTTTTGTTCCTGCCTAGATTGTTTACATTTGCTGAAATACGATTAAGTAATATGATTTCATTCCAACCGAAGGAACTTTCAACTGCTAAATTACATGGGTATTTACTAAGCGCTGTTGCGCCGCGCCCCATAGCGTTTGCTAGTACGGTGGATGAATCAGGACAGCCCAACCTGTCTCCCTTTAGTTTTTTTAATGTATTTAGTGCAAATCCACCAATTTTAGTATTTTCGCCGGCCAGACGCGTTTCAAACAACACGGTTAAGGACACCTTAGTAAATGTTAAAGCAACCAAGGAAGTTGTAATTAATATTGTAAATTACGACTTAGTACAACAGATGTCTTTGTCGAGCACGGAGTACCCGAAAGGTGTAAACGAATTTGAGAAGGCAGGTTTAACGATGTTGAAATCGGATTTGGTTAAACCGTTTCGTGTGGGCGAATCACCGGTGCAGTTGGAATGTAAGGTGAATCAGGTCATCGAATTGGGAGATCAGGGCGGAGCAGGAAGTTTAGTGATTTGCGAAGTGGTTAAATTACACATGGCTTCAGAGATACTGAATGAGGATAACACTATTAATCAGGAAAAACTGGATGTGGTGGCCCGAGCAGGAGGAAGTTATTACAGTCGTGCTAAAATGGGGTTTTTTCAAATTCCGAAACCGTTATCAACTTTAGGTATAGGCGTAGATGCCTTGCCGGAAGAGATAAAAAACAGTATGATTTTAACGGGTAACGACTTAGGTATGCTGGCTAATGTAGAAAGTTTACCTACAGAAGATGAGGTTAAAGCATTTTTAAAGGATAGAGCAGAACGATACCCAAGCTTTAAAGCTGTGAATACTTTAAGAGCAAAACACATATTGGCGCAAAGCTTTTTAAGCTATGGCGATGTAGACAGTGCATGGAAAGTGTTGTTGTCTTAAAATTAAATTGAATTATAAAAGTAAATTAGATAAATGGAAGTACAAGGAAAAATTAAAATGGTAGGAGAGACCCAGTCTTTTGGAAGCAATGGGTTTAGAAAAAGAGAAATTGTTGTAACAACAGAAGAGCAGTATCCTCAACATATATTAGTAGAATTTGTTCAAGATAAAACAGATTTATTAAACAGTTATAGCGTAGGGCAAAACGTAAAAGTGAGTATTAATTTAAGAGGAAGAGAGTGGGTTAATCCTCAGGGAGAAACTAAGTATTTCAACTCTATTCAAGGCTGGAGAATCGAAGCTGTTCAAGATGGTGGTTCTGCGGGTATGCCGCCAGTACCTCCAACAGACGCTTTTGAGCCGGCTTCTAGCTTAAATGAAGACGATCACGACGACTTACCTTTCTAGTCGAAGGTAAATTATGACTAATTCAAAGTGTGACGAACCTCAATATCTTTTGATATTGGGGTTTGTTCTTTTTAGAGATTCTTTTATTAAATTTGAGTAATGAAGTTTTTAAAAGATAAAATAGAATTTCCAGACATCCGCGAAGCGACCCGAGAAGGTTTGCTTGCCATAGGAGGGGATTTGTCTGTAGAGCGTTTGCTTTATGCTTACAAGCGCGGCATTTTTCCCTGGTTTGAAGATGATAATACTATTTTATGGTGGTCGCCCGATCCAAGGTTTGTGTTGTATCCGGCCGATTTAAAAGTTTCAAAAAGTATGAAACAATTTCTGCGAAACTGTGATTTAACGGTTACCGTAAATGCAGATTTTTCGGGAGTAATAAAAGCCTGTTCAGAAATTAAACGTAATGGTCAGGCGGGGACCTGGATAACTAACGAAATGACAAAGGCCTATACAGAACTTCATAATATGGGTTTTGCCAAATCGGTAGAAGTCTGGCAAAATGATGTTTTAGTTGGTGGATTGTATGGCGTGGATTTGGGTAATGGTGTGTTTTGCGGCGAAAGTATGTTTAGCAAAGTAAGTAATGCCAGTAAAGCTGCATTTATAACATTTGTAGAGAATTCTGATTACAAACTTATCGACTGTCAGGTATATACCGGTCACCTTGAAAGTCTGGGTGCGATAGAAATTCCCCGAGAACATTTTTTAAGGTATTTGTAGCCGTTTAAACTTCCTGATACCTGAAACAGTTAACCTCATGGTCGTTTACCATACCTGTGGCCTGCATATGAGCGTAAATTACGGTAGAACCTACAAATTTAAACCCGCGCTTTTTTAAATCCTTACTTATACTATCGCTCAAAGGCGTATTAGCCGGTGCGTTTTTGTAATGCGTTATCGCGTTTTTAATTGGCTTGCCATCTACAAAAGCCCAGATATAATTACTGAAACTTCCAAATTCTTCCTGAATCTTGATAAAGGCCTTAGCATTACTAACCGTGGCTTTAATTTTTAATTTATTTCTTATAATGCCGGGATCTTCAGCAAGGGCGTCTAATTTGGATTGCGGGTATTCGGCGATTACTTTAAAATCGAAATTATCGAAAGCTTTTCTGAAATTTTCCCGCTTTCTTAAAATTGTAATCCAGCTTAGTCCGGCCTGAAAGGTTTCAAGTATTAGAAATTCAAAAAGGGTAGCATCGTCCTTTACCGGTACGCCCCATTCCCGGTCATGATAGGCTTCATATAAATCGTCGCCAAGGCACCAGCCGCATTTGTGTTTTTCCATATTTAAAGGTATTAATTTTATCGCTTATATGTAACAACTGTTACCTTAAATATACCGTATTACCTTTACTTTTGTCCTGTCAAAAAATAAGAGTTTTATGGAAGTATTAAACAACACAGTTAAGAATGATATTATTCAGAATGGTTTAGATAATGCGATGTCTTATCCTGCATTTCGTGAATTAGTAAAGGAGTTATCAATTAGTGGTGGGACTACCGGAAACGAGCAGACCGAAGCTATGATTAATTTTACCAAGTTAAACGAAAGCCGTATGAAGCGTTGGGATAAAACCCTAAAGGTTTCGGAAGAAGACCAGGACATTGTTAAAAATTTTAATGGAGATATTACCTGGTTGGTACTTGCAGAGAGCTGGTGTGGCGATGCAGCACATATTATCCCTGTAATTAATAAAGTAGCCGAATTAAACGATAATATTACTTTAAGAATTGTACTTAGAGACGAAAACGATGCTTTAATGAATGAATTTCTTACCAATGGTGGGAAATCTATTCCAAAGCTGATTATGATAGATAATGCTAGTGGAGACGTTGTAAATACTTTTGGACCAAGACCGGAAGTTGCAACGCAAATGGTGGCAAGTTATAAAGCCGAACACGGGGCTTTAACTCCAGAATTTAAGGAGCAGTTACAAACCTGGTATAATCTGGATAAAGGACAGAGTACTATTGCCGACTTAGTAAAATTATTACAGGCTTAATTTTTGCCTTCAAAATAAAATGTAATCGAACCTATTTGAGAGGGTTTTGCCGGATTTGAATTAAACTTCGCTTGTTTAGCATATTCCAAAGCGCTCTCAACTAGGCATTCGTTATCAGATGTAGAAGCGCCGTTAACATAAGTATCGGTAACATCGCCGGTAGCATTTACCGTAATATTAATCACTATTTTACCGCTGGCCTCACATAAATAAATAGGCGTTGGTAAATGTCTATGTGTACGATCTACCAGAGAATAGTGCATGCTACTGTTTTTATTCACACCAGAATTCATAGCAATTTTGTCGCTGGAATTATTACCATTAGAAGCATTAGAGTTTTTTTTCTTAGGCGTTCTGGCCTTTAAAATACTATTTACATTATTAAACGAGGATAACTCATCTGAGTCTAAACCAGAGTCGGTTTCCGGGGTTTGTTGACTTTCAGAAGCTTCGGTTAATTCGTTTACTTCTTCTGTAAGCGTGCGTTTAGAACTTTCAAATTCCTTAGGCGGAGCTATAGGTTTATATGCCTGAGCAAAATGTTTATTGCTTTGGCTTTCATTAAACGCTTTGTTGGTTTCAGCTTTTGTCTGTTGTTCTGCTTCTGCGAGTTCCTGAAGTTTCTGTTCTTCGGTTTTTGGGGTTTCAGGTTCGAGTTCGTAATAGGTTTCTGAAATTTGTTTATCGCGTTGTGTTAAGTGCATATTAAACACAGTAAGTAGTACAGTGCCTGCGATTAAGCCTGTAATTAGTGCTGCTTTATGTTGATCTATAAACTTCAAAAACCTGTAGATTTTGGGATAATTACAATCTAATATACGTAAAATCTAATTGTTTAGTCGTTTTTTAATGTTTTGATAAAGTCTTCCGGACTTAAAGCATGCTCAACATTAAAATCGCCAATACGAGTACGTCTTAAAACTGATAAGTGCCCTCCCGAATGTAATGCCTTTCCAAAATCATGTGCTAAAGACCTGATATACGTGCCTTTGCTGCAAACTACTCTAAAGTCTACCGTGTTGCCTGCTATCTTTTTAATTTCAAATTCAGCTATGTTTATCGTTCTGGGTTTAACTTCAACGGCTTCTCCGGCTCTGGCAAATTCGTATAAACGTTTGCCATCTTTTTTAATGGCTGAAAATACTGGAGGATACTGTTCTATATCTCCTATAAACTGTTTTGTAGTTTCGTGTATTAAATCGGTTGTTATATGGTCTGTCGGGAAGGTTGCGTTAATTTCGGTTTCCAGGTCGTAAGAGGGTGTTGTACTTCCTAAAACGATGGTTCCGGTGTATTCTTTAATCTGCCCTTGAAAGGTGTCTATCTGTTTAGTCATTTTACCAGTGCAGATAACCAGTAAGCCTGTAGCTAAAGGATCTAAAGTGCCGGCGTGACCTACTTTTATTTTCTTTATGTTAAAAGCCTGACGAATTTCCCAACGCAATTTATTTACTGCCTGAAAAGAGGTCCAGTGTAATGGTTTATCTATTAAAATAACTTGTCCGTTTAAAAAATCCTCTACTGTATTCATGTGTTTTTTAATGATGATAAAATGTAATACCCTTAGGTATATCTGGACATTTAAAATAAAATAATCTGTTCTCCGAGTGTTCCCGTTCTAGTTGAATAATGAAAAAAGTATAGCTATTAGCCCAACAATGGCGCAATACAAGGCAAAATAAGAAAGTTTGCTTTTTTTAACCAATGCAATCATCCAGGTACAGGCAAATAAGCCACAAACGAAAGCAGCAATAAATCCTGCAGAAAGTGCAGTAAAATTAGTGCTTTCCAAAGTCAGTTCTCCTCCTAAAATATCTTTGGCTATTTTACCAAAAATAAGAGGAACAACCATTAAAAACGAAAAACGAGCTGCTTTAGTTTTGTCGTTGCCTAAAAGTACCGATGTAGAAATAGTAGCTCCTGATCTCGAAATTCCAGGAAGCATGGCAATAGCCTGCGAAACGCCAATAACAAAGGCATTAGCAAAAGATACAGGTTTACCTGTGTTTTTAGCCTTATCTGCAAGAAATAGTAGTAAAGCAGTTATAATCAGCATAAAGCCTACCAGTAAAATATTGCCATCAAAAAGCGATTCTAACTGTTCTTCGAAAAATAATCCTATAAGGACTGCCGGAATCATAGATAGAACGATTTTAGCTACAAACTGTAAATCGTCATTCCATTTAAATTTTAGAGCTCCTTTTATAATGTCTATAATGTCTTTTCTGAAAATGACCATGGTACTCAATGCTGTGGCAAAATGTAAAACCACGGTAAAGAGCAAGCTTTCTTCAGGTACCGAATGGTCACCTAGAATTGCTTTTCCCAGTTCTAAATGACCGCTTGACGATACAGGTAAAAATTCAGTTAACCCTTGAATGATTCCTAGGATAATAGCATCTAATGTATCCATTATTTTTTATTCGGATTTAGGAGTATCGCATAGATTTGAATACCGAATCCGATTAATACCAGAGTTGGGGCTAAACGTATTCTTCTGAAACTAAAAATATCAGGATTAAAAACATTAGGGTCGTCGCTACCACCGCCGGACATTAAAATAAACCCGATAGCGATAAACGCCAGACCGATAAACATAAATTTATAATTTTTCTTTCCGAAGATAAATTCGCCTTTGTTTAGGCCGTTTTGTTTTTGTTCTCCCATGGTAGTGTTTTTATAGCAATTGCCCGAAAGTACTGCAAATTAAAGGATTTATTTAAAAGGAAGAGGTTTTGCCTCTTAAATTTAATCTAATGTTATGGTGTTGATAGCGTTGTAAAGCTCCTGTTTTTCAACGTCGTTGGTATACGATAGTACAAAAGAAAGGCTAAAGCCATAACGAATAATACAGAAAAATTCCTGTTTTACTCTGTACGGACCAAAATCGGCAGTCGATCTCATTATATCAAACGTATAGCCGTCTATTTCTTTGGTGTCCAGATTACTGTCAAATTTATACGGAACTCTGGACTGAAGCAACAGGTTTTTCGAATGCAATAAATAATCTCGGCCGCGTTTTATATGAGGCATGGCTGTAATGTTTTCGGCCACAACATTTAAAGATGCATTGTAGCTGCTCGCTTTTTCGAGCGGCTGATTAAATAAGCTGAACAAGTACGCTGTGTTAATTTGAGCAGCCTTAATGTCAGACGCCATTGGCTTATTATCTTCAATTAGTATCTGCTCTCCCGAAGCAGTTATGGCTTTTATATTGCGTTTGGATTGCGGCGTCCAGTTTTCGGGATATTTAATAGAAAGTCCGAAATATGGATTGGAATAAACGTTGTTTTCGGTTTGAC
Source organism: Formosa sp. S-31 (assembly GCF_051172795.1). Classification (NCBI taxonomy): domain Bacteria; kingdom Pseudomonadati; phylum Bacteroidota; class Flavobacteriia; order Flavobacteriales; family Flavobacteriaceae; genus Formosa; species Formosa sp. S-31. The sequence goes on along the minus strand of NZ_JAENDK010000008.1, from coordinate 354,054 downwards.
CGAAATCGAAATTTTCAGGTAAATTCTTCTTGTCGTTACCACAGCTTAAAATGCTAAGAGTAAGACATAAAAAGCAAAACAGTTTTATTTTCATAAAAGGTTTAATAATACAATTGATCGGTTTTCAGATTTAAAAAACGCTGTGTTGCTATAAAAGTGCTAATCCAGGTGATTAATATACCCAGGATAAAAATGGTTAAAAACAAACCGCCTATTAAAACAGGATTGTTTAACAACTGTAAATCTGGGAAGGTTTTGTTTAAATAAAAGAAAACCACGGCCATACCGGCAAGGGCAAGAATAGCACCTATAATGCCTAATTTTACACTTTTCCAAACAAAAGGTTTTCTAATAAAATGTTTAGTAGCGCCTACCATTTGCATGGTTTTTATGGTAAAACGCTTGGAGTAAACAGAAAGTCTTATAGAACTGTTTATTAGTAATACGGCAATAACAGTAAAAATGCAACTGATAATTAAAATCCAGAAGCTAATACGTTTAACGTTGTCGTTCATTAAGTTAACCAGATCGTTATCGTAACGGACTTCGTCTACAAAGGTCTTAGTCAAGGCGTCGTCGGAAATGGTTTTTAGATGTTCCGAAGTTACAAAGTCTGCTTTTACATGAACGTCTATTGAGTTTTGTAGCGGATTGTAGCCCAAAAAATTCATGAAGTCTTCTCCGTTTTCGGCCTTCATAAATTCGGCGGCTTGTTCTTTAGAAACGTATTCTGTAGACTTGACATACGAAGCCATGGTAAGGCTTTTTTCCAGCTGTTTAATTTCAACCTCTTTGGCAGTATCCTTAAGGTAAATGGTAAGAACGACCTGTTCTTTAAAGTGGTCGGCTACCTTTTTAGTGTTTAACACCAGCATACCTAAAAGGCCAAGTAAAAATAAGACTAAAGCAATACTCAATACCACAGAAAAATAAGAAGATATTAATCGGCGTTTTTGATACTTTTCGAACGATGAGCTCATATGAGGGTTGAATTTGTCTGTAAAAATATAAAAGAAATCTATTTCCTTAAGGATAACAACGTTTAAACTTTCAACATTGTTATAATAAGCTTAAATTTGCGCCTTTATTAAGCCGAATACAAAACCATGAAATATAATTTCAACGACATAGAGGCCAAATGGCAACAATACTGGGCCGAAAATAAAACCTTTCAAGCCAAAAATCAATCTGAAAAACCAAAATATTACGTCCTAGATATGTTCCCTTATCCGTCCGGAGCAGGGTTGCATGTAGGGCATCCGCTGGGGTATATTGCTTCGGATATTTATGCGCGATACAAGCGCCATAAAGGATTTAATGTGTTACACCCGCAGGGCTATGATAGCTTTGGGTTACCGGCCGAGCAATACGCTATTCAAACAGGGCAGCATCCCGCGATTACAACGGAGACTAATATTGCGACTTACAGAAGACAGTTGGATAAAATTGGGTTTTCTTTCGACTGGTCTCGCGAAGTACGAACTTCAAATCCGGAGTATTACAAATGGACGCAGTGGATTTTTATTCAGTTATTTAATTCATGGTTTAATAACAATACACATAAGGCTGAAGACATTTCAGAATTAATCAAAATTTTTGAAACAGAAGGAAATGCAAACGTAAATGCGGTGTGCGACGATGCTGTTGAGGTATTTACAGCTGAAGCTTGGAACGGATTTTCTTCGGAAGCTCAACAGGATATTTTATTGCAATACCGTTTAACATATCTGGCAGAAACCGAAGTAAACTGGTGTCCGGAATTAGGAACGGTTCTGGCGAACGATGAAATAGTAAACGGGGTTTCAGAACGTGGAGGCCATCCTGTAGTGCGTAAGAAAATGACCCAGTGGAGTATGCGAATTTCTGCCTATGCCGAGCGTTTATTGCAGGGCTTAGACAGTATAGACTGGACTGATTCGTTGAAGGAAAGTCAGCGTAACTGGATAGGGAAATCGGTTGGGGCTTCTGTAACTTTTAATGTGAAAGATCATAACGAAGTTATAGAAGTATTTACTACGCGCCCTGATACGATTTTTGGAGTAAGTTTTATGACTTTGGCTCCGGAACACGAGCTAGTGTCTAAAATTGTTACGGATGCACAAAAGGCCGAAGTAGATGCTTATATAGAAAAAACGGCAAAGCGCAGCGAACGCGAGCGTATGGCCGATGTAAAAACCATTTCCGGTGTTTTTACCGGGGCTTATGCCGAGCATCCGTTTACTAAGCAGCCTGTCCAAATCTGGATTGGAGATTATGTTTTGGCAAGCTATGGGACAGGAGCTGTTATGGCGGTGCCTTGTGGCGATCAGCGCGATTACGATTTTGCAAAACACTTTAATATAGACATCCCGAATATTTTTGAAGGTGTAGATATTTCGGAAGCTGCTTATGCAGATAAGGAGAATACCGTAATTGCTAACAGTGATTTCTTAAACGGATTAAATTATAAAGACGCTACTAAAACGGTTATTGCCAAATTAGAGGCTTTAGGTCAAGGTGAGGGGAAAACCAATTACCGTCTGCGCGATGCTGTGTTTAGTCGCCAGCGTTATTGGGGTGAGCCATTCCCTGTGTATTACGTGAATGGTAAACCACAGATGATTGCTACTGAACATTTGCCAATTCGTCTGCCTGAAGTAGAAAAATATTTACCAACCGAAACCGGAGAGCCGCCGTTAGGTCGCGCTGATGTCTGGGCCTGGTGTACAGAAACTAATACGGTTGTAAGTAACGACAACATAAATAATATAACTGTTTTTCCTTTAGAGTTAAACACTATGCCGGGTTGGGCTGGAAGTTCCTGGTATTTCTTCCGTTATATGGAGGAAACAGCAAAACGCGGCGAAGCGTTTGCTAGTGAGGAGGCTTTAAAGTATTGGGAGAGTGTAGATCTATATATTGGTGGTAGCGAGCATGCTACGGGACATTTGTTGTATTCTCGTTTCTGGGTGAAGTTCTTAAAAGATCGTGGTTTTGTAAGTATAGAAGAGCCTTTTAAAAAGCTGATTAACCAGGGAATGATTTTGGGAACGAGTGCGTTTGTGTATAGAGAAGAAGGAACCAAGAGGTTCTTATCTAAAGGGCTTATTGGAGATAAAAAAGTACAACCAATTCACGCCGATGTGTCTTTCGTAAATGCATCTGATGAACTGGATGTTGAAGCGTTTAAAAACTGGAGAGAAGAGTTTAAAGATGCTGAATTTGTATTAGAGGATGGTGTTTATAAAGTAGGTCGCGAGGTTGAAAAAATGTCGAAGTCTAAGTACAACGTGGTAAATCCGGATCAGATTTGCGAAGAATATGGAGCCGATAGTTTACGTTTATATGAAATGTTCTTAGGCCCGTTAGAGCAGGCTAAACCATGGAATACGGCCGGTATTACAGGTGTGCACGGTTTCCTTAAAAAATTATGGAAATTATATATAAGTGAAAATGGTGTTAATGTAACTGATGCCGAGCCGACGAAAGAGAATCTAAAAACACTTCATAAAACCATTAAAAAGGTAGAAGAAGATATCGAGAATTTCTCGTTTAACACGTCGGTGTCAACGTTTATGATTGCGGTTAACGAGTTTACTGCGCAAAAATGTGTAAGCAAAGCGGTGTTGGAGCCATTCTTAATATTGTTGTCGCCTTATGCACCGCATATTGCGGAGGAATTGTGGCAGCAATTAGGAAACGCTGAATCTATTTCGGAAGCGGCATTTCCAAAGTTTGATGGGAGCCATTTAGTCGAGAGTTCTAAAGTGTATCCGGTGTCTTTCAACGGAAAAATGCGATTTAAACTGGAGTTGGCTTTAGATCTTGGTAAAGATGAGATTGAAAAGATAGTCATGGCACACGAAAAAACTCAGGAGCAATTACAGGGACGTACGCCTAAGAAAGTAATAGTTGTGCCAGGTAAAATTATAAATATCGTAGGATAGATTTTGAAGAGGTTTATTTCGGTTTTCGGAATAAATGACAGATAAATTTGTTGAATAAATAGAATCACCTTCAAAATATTGGAGGTGATTTTTTTATTGGTAATAATTTGATATTCAATAATGTGAAATTTGGAGGTCTGAAAATATTTAATCAAATTTAAGTATTAAAATCTCCAGTTATGAAAATAGGTGTACCCAAAGAAATTAAGAACAACGAAAGCCGAGTAGGGATGACACCTGCAGGAGTTTTCGAACTTACCAAACGCAATCATACCGTTTATGTGCAGACTCTTGCCGGCGAAGGCAGTGGATTTCCCGATAAGGATTATGAAGAAGTAGGGGCTGTAATTTTAGAAACGATGCCTGAAGTTTATGCTGCCAGCGATATGATAGTTAAGGTTAAAGAGCCTATAGCGGAAGAATATAAACTGATTAAACCAAATCAGATTCTGTTTACCTATTTTCATTTTGCTTCCAGTAAAACGTTAACAGATGCCATGCTGGACAGTAAGGCTGTCTGTATTGCTTACGAGACCGTGGAGGATGAGGACGGCACTTTGCCACTGTTAACCCCAATGTCTGAAGTGGCTGGACGCATGGCAATTCAGCAGGGCGCTAAATATTTAGAGAAGCCTATTAAAGGGCGTGGCGTGCTATTGGGTGGCGTACCTGGAGTGTCTCCAGGGAAAGTGCTTATTTTAGGAGCTGGAGTTGTCGGAATTCAGGCGGCGAAAATGGCAGCGGGACTTGGAGCTCATGTTACCATTATGGATGTGAACATGAAACGGCTGCGCTATGTAAATGATGTTATGCCAAATCATGTTGTTACTGAATTTTCGAGTGAATACAATATCAGGAAACATATAAAAACGCACGATCTTATTGTTGGTGGTGTTTTAATAAAAGGCGGGAAAGCACCTAAGTTAATCACCAAGGATATGTTAAAGGATATGCGTCCCGGAACAGTATTGGTAGATGTTGCCGTAGATCAGGGCGGGTGTATGGAGACTACTAAAGCCACAACACACGAGCATCCAACCTATATTATAGATAATATTGTACATTATTGTGTGGCCAATATGCCTGGCGCCGTACCTTATACTTCTACAATAGCGCTTACCAATGTAACTTTGCCTTATGTGATAAAACTTGCAGAACTGGGCTGGAAAGAAGCCTGTCAGAGCGATTTAACTTTAAATCGAGGAGTTAATATTGTGAATGGTGAAATCGTGTATAAGGAAATAGCCGATGCTTTCGACTGGACCGTAAATTCAACTCGCGAACTGACATAATTTCTTAAACTTACTTTGGCTTATTTTTTGTTATATATGTTTTATATTTATAATAAAGAATAAAATTATGTTTTCATATTATATATTAATTGGAGCAATAGCTTTAGTAAGCTGGATTGTTAGTAATCAGCTTAAAAGTAAGTTTAAGACCTATTCGAAAGTCCATTTAAGAAATGGAATGAGCGGGAAGGAAATTGCAGAAAAAATGTTGGCGGATAACGGTATTACCGATGTAAGAGTAATATCTACCCCTGGTCATTTGTCCGATCATTACGATCCGCGCAATAAAACCGTTAATTTAAGTGAACCTGTATATTCACAGCGCAATGCTTCGGCAGCAGCAGTAGCGGCTCATGAATGTGGCCATGCCGTACAGCATGCACAGGCGTATAGCTGGTTAACGTTGCGTTCGCAATTAGTGCCGGTTGTAAGTGTATCGTCTAAAATGTCGCAGTGGTTGGTTATTGGTGGTTTAGTTCTGGGAGCTGCATCCGGAGCAGGTTTAGGCTTCTGGGTTTCGGTTGTCGGACTTTTAATGATGGGCGTTGCTACTGTGTTTAGTTTTATTACATTACCTGTAGAATACGATGCCAGTAACAGAGCTTTAGCCTGGTTGAAAAACAAAAATATGTTAGCTCCAAATGAATATGCCGGAGCAGAAGATGCTTTAAAATGGGCGGCAAGAACTTACCTTGTTGCAGCTATTGGTGCATTGGCTTCATTGTTATATTGGGCGATGCAAATACTTGGAAATAGAAATTAAAAGATATAATTTACTGTGCAGAAGGTCGAATTTCTTTAGAAATCCGACCTTTTTTCGTTTAAAATATTTAGTTTTAAATGCTAACCAAAATTTATTTTAATGGAAAATTTACCCCAATCTAAAGTGTTACTTAACGCGCTAACAGATGCCGAGCGTCTGGCGTTTTACAAAAAGACCTATGCCCACGTGGCCGGTGGTGTTTTAGTATTTATCATTTTTGAATACTTGATGTTACAAAGTGAAGCGATTGTAAACTTTGCTTTGTCTTTAACCCAAGGTTATAAATGGTTATTATTACTTGGTGCTTTTATGTTTATGACCAATTATGCCGAGCGTATGGCTTTAAATGCCGAAGATAAAATGCTTCAATATACATCGTATGGCATTTATATTCTGGCGGAAGCTTTCATTTTCGTGCCTTTGCTGTATATCGCGATTTACTATACGGAAGGTTTTGATTTAATAAATCAGGCGGCTATTGTAACTTTAGGACTGTTTACTGGATTATCAGCAGTTGTGTTTTTTACAAAAACAGATTTTTCTTTTTTAAGATCGGCTTTAACCATTGGTTTCTTTATTGCGATGGGCTTAATTGTTGCTGGTATGTTATTTGGTTTCGATCTTGGATTATGGTTTTCTGTAGGTATGTGTGTTTTGGCCGGAGGCTCAATTTTATACCAGACCTCTAATTTGGTTAATACCTATTCCGAAGATCAATATGTACCTGCGGCGATTGGTTTGTTTGCTTCCTTAATGTTACTGTTCTGGTATGTGTTACAGATATTTATGTCGAGAGACTAAAAGAAAATACAATTAAATACATTTAAAAGCTTTGGGTTTTCCGAGGCTTTTTCTTTTAAATAGGTATCTGTCGGTCAATTTGCTGGTCTAAGGAAATAAAAGTTTCTGTTCTGGACACGCCTTCTATGGATTGGATTTCTTTATTTAATAAATGCATTAAATGTTCGTTATCCCGACATAATATCTTTATAAAAATACTCCAGTTTCCGGTAGTGTAATGGCACTCTAAAACTTCAGGAATTTTCTTTAATTGTTTTACAGCTTCCGGGTTGCTCATGGCTTTATCTAAGTAGATGCCGATAAATGCCATAGTAGTATAGCCTAATATTTTAGGGTTAATGGTGAATTTAGATCCGGAAATTAATCCGGATTTTTCAAGTTTACGAAGGCGCTGGTGTATGGCGGCTCCCGATATGCCTACACCTCTGGCGATTTCCAGAATGGGGGTTCTGGCATCTTCCATTAAGGCACGAAGAATCTCTTTGTCGATACCATCAATTTCAATATTCTGATTTGTGACTTTCATGGTGATATTATTTATGATTGAAACATAAAATTAAATAAAAAGCTTTTAATTGTAACAGATTGGATTATATATTTAAAGGATTGTAACCCAGATACGGTACTTCTTTTTCCTGAAACCTGATATTATATTGTTCCAGCTCTTTTAAAATGGGCGTGTAAACTTCTTTCGTGATCGGTATTTGAACTCCCGGAGTTGTTATACTTTTATTCAAAATGGCCAAAGTGGCCATGGCTACAGGTAGTCCTACGGTTTTTGCCATGGCAGTATAGGTTTGGTCATTGCCAAGTGTGACCATGGTAGCGTCTATCTGATGTTTTTTCCCTTCTAGTTCATATCCGAATTTGTGGTACATTACAATCATGTCTTTGTCTTCGGGTTTTAAAGTCCAGCTTTTCGATAATATGTATTGTAAGATTTCGGCGGGAGTGGCTTGTTTTAACGGGATTTTCTTGTCTGCATTAAATAAATCGAGTTCTAACAGCTTATCCCAGACGATATCGTCCTGATCTATTTTTAATTGATGTCTGAATTTAAGTTCAACCGAGTCCGAAGGGCTGTAAGGTAAAAAGGCATTAACAAAATCGCGATAGCTCATCTGTTCACTGTCTTCAATAGTATAACTGTCATCCGTCATACCCAGCTGGACAAACATGTTCCAGGCCCGGCTGAAACCTACTCTGCGCATAGTGCCTCGGTACAGGGTGCTAATGTTATCCAGACCATAGGCGCTTTGATATTTTAGAGAATCTCTGTTGGCATACACTTCAAATCGGCCGTAACCTTCTACTTCGAGAAACTCAGTACGTCTGAAAAGGCGGTGGTAAGGAATGTATTTAAAAGTGTTTTCCTGAATAAATTTTGCAGCACCTCCCTGGCCGGCAACAACTACATTTCTGGGATTCCACGTGAATTTATAATTCCATAAGTTGGTGTCACTTTCGGGAGCCACCAAACCACCAGTAAATGATTCGAAAAGAATCATTTTTCCGCCTTTATCTCTAATCCGATTTATAACCTGCATCGCACTCATATGGTCTATTCCCGGATCTACACCAATTTCATTCATAAAAATCAATCCTTTTTGTTTTACATCCTGCTGTAAGGCTTCCATTTCAGGACTTACATAAGATGCGGTTACAAGGTGTTTGTTTAGTAAAATACAATCCTTTGCTATTTCAATATGGAAACGGGCCGGTAACATGGAAATTACAATGTCGCTCGCTTGTATTAGCCTTCGGCGATGACTCTGGTCGAAAATATCCAGTGTTATTAAGTTGACTTCCGGGTGGTTTTGAAGCAGTTTTTTTGCTAAATCCAGTTGAATATCGGCAACGGTAATTTTCAAGTGTTCAGCTTTAGACTTATCAACTAAATATTGAAATAAATAAGATGTAGATTTACCGGAACCAATGACTAAAATGTTTCGCATAATGTAGGGAGTTAACTAATTTTGTAACGCTGTATTAAATGGCACGCATATATAAAAATACTAAAATGAAGGTGTTCTTCTTCTAAACTTATAAAAATTAAATGAATAAGAAAATTTTACTAACAGGGGGAATTTTGGGACTTTTAAGTGTGGCAATTGGTGCTTTTGCTGCTCATGGTTTAAAGCCATTAGTGTCTGCAGAAGGACTGCAAACTTTTGAGACGGGAGTGCGCTATCAAATGTATCATGCGCTTTTTTTGTTGTTTGTTGGAGGAACGTCTTTTATAAGTTCAAAAAACAAATCCATTATATTTTATTTGGTTTTAAGCGGTGTTATTTTGTTTTCAGGCTCTATATATGGGCTGGCGACTAATAATTTATCCGGTTTCGATTTTAAGACTATTGGCTTTGTAACTCCTATAGGTGGGCTGTTGTTGATTTGTGGATGGATTTTTGCGATATTATCATTTTTAAAGATTAAAACTGATAATATGAAAAATTAGATGTTTGTATTTAAATAATGTTTAATTTTGTTGCAACAAACAACACATTAAATATGGTCAATAACACCCAAATTACGAAAACGATTTCGTTAGAGCAATACGGAATTAAAGAATCTAAAGTTAAGTATCAGTTATCTCCAGAAAAATTACACGATTTAACCATTAACAAGGGACAGGGTAAGGAAGCATCTTCTGGTGCACTTGCTATTAACACAGGAGAATTTACAGGACGCTCTCCTAAAGATCGATTCATTGTTAAAGATGCCATTACTCAGGATCGTGTTTGGTGGGGAGATATTAATATCCCTTTCGACTCGGATAAGTTTGAAGCTTTATATAATAAGGTTACAGCTTATTTGTCGAATAAGGAAGTCTTTGTACGTGACAGTTATGCCTGTGCAGACGAAAATTACAAGTTAAATATTCGTGTGATTAATGAATATCCGTGGAGTAATATGTTTGCGTATAACATGTTTTTAAGACCAACCGAAACGGAGTTGGAAAATTTCGATCCGGAATGGGTAATCGTAAATGCACCAGGCTTCATGGCCGATCCGGAAGTGGATGGAACGCGTCAGCATAATTTTGCTATTCTGGACTTTACCAGAAAAATAGCTTTAATTGGAGGAACCGGCTATACAGGTGAAATTAAAAAAGGTATATTTTCTGCACTTAATTTTATTTTGCCAGTATTTAAAAATACCCTGCCAATGCACTGTAGTGCCAATGTTGGTGAACAGGGAGATACAGCCATTTTCTTTGGCTTATCAGGAACAGGGAAAACAACATTGTCGGCCGATCCAAACCGTAAATTAATCGGTGACGATGAGCATGGCTGGACCAATGAAAATACAGTGTTTAATTTTGAAGGCGGATGTTATGCCAAGGTAATCAACCTGTCGGAAGAAAATGAACCGGATATTTTTAATGCTATTAAAAAAGGGGCTATCCTTGAAAATGTTATTTTAGACGAACAAGGGCATGTTAATTTTAAAGATACGTCTATCACTCAAAATACGCGTGTTAGTTATCCTATAAATCACATAGATAATATTCAGGAGCCTTCAATAGGTAAAAATCCAAAGAATATATTTTTCTTAACAGCAGATGCTTTTGGGGTTATTCCTCCAATTTCAAAGTTAACACCAGCTCAGGCGGCTTACCATTTTATTTCGGGGTACACTGCAAAAGTTGCCGGAACAGAAGCGGGAGTTGTTGAGCCTCAGCCATCGTTTTCGGCCTGTTTTGGAGCGCCTTTTATGCCCTTACATCCTGCTAAATATGCAGAAATGTTAAGTAAAAAAATGAAAGAAGCAGGGGTTAATGTATGGTTAGTTAATACCGGTTGGACCGGAGGACCTTACGGTGTTGGGAAGCGTATGGAATTAAAATATACCCGCGCTATGATTAATGCTGTGCTTAATGGCGATTTAGGATTGTATAATTACGACGATTACCATATCCATTCTGTTTTTGGTGTAGCGCAGCCAAGAAGTTGCCCGGGAGTACCAACCGAGGTTTTAAGTCCGAGAGCCACCTGGAATGACGATGAAGCGTATTACACAACAGCTTTTAAGCTAACAAATGCGTTTAGAGAAAACTTTAAGAAGTTTGAGAGTTACTGTAGTGAAGAAATAAGACGAGGCGGACCACAGCGTTATGCCTTCTAATAATCTAAGCAGTCAACCAATAATATAAACCAAAAAAAAAGCGATTCAAATTTGAATCGCTTTTTTAATATTTTTTAGTTAAACAGAGTAAAGTTTATTTGCCCTTGTTAACTTTTTCAATGTATTTTTCTAAGGCCATAGTCATGGATGGTGTCTCCGGAGTTGGAGCTGCAATATCTACACGTAATCCTTTTTCTTCTACTGCTTTAATTGTAGTGTTTCCAAAAACAGCAATGCGCGTGTTGTTTTGTTTAAAGTCAGGGAAATTGTGAAATAAAGATTCGATTCCTGAAGGACTAAAAAATACTAAAATGTCGTAAGTAACATTTTCAAGATCAGATAAATCGCTGATTACTGTTCTGTAAAAAATAGCTTCTTTCCAGCTAATGTTTAAAGCGTTTAAGGTTTCTGGAACTTCAGGCTTTAATTTATCTGTAGTTGGAAGTAAAAACTTCTCGTCTTTGTACTTTTTAATTAAAGGCGATAATTCAGCAAAAGTGCGCTTTCCTACATAAATTTTACGTTTTCTGTAAACCACATATTTTTGCAGGTAATAGGCAACTGCTTCGGACTGGCAGAAGTATTTCAGGGTGTCTGGCACTTTAAAGCGCATTTCTTCAGCAACTCTAAAAAAATGATCTACTGCGTTTCGGCTGGTTAAAATTATGGCAGTATAGTTGTTTAAGTCTACTTTCTGCTGTCTAATTTCTTTGGCTGGAACACCCTCTACGTGAATAAAAGGTCTGAAATCAATTTTTACTTTTTGCTTTTCTTGAAGATCAAAATAAGGGGAATTTTCAATTTTAGGTTCTGGCTGAGAGACTAAAATGGTTTTCACTTTCATAAGCAGTTTAGGTTTTTAGACCCTAGTACATTGTAACGAACTTGTACAAAATAATATAGGGTGCGATTTCAAGAGTGCAAAGATATAAAATAAAATAGAAAAGGTTCGATTTTATTAAACTTCTATAGCGTTTTAGTGAGCTGCTTAAGCCCGCTATTGTTAGAAAAATTAGCAGACTGAGTGTAATATAAATTATTGTTTTGGAAGGGGTTATGCTGTAGATTAAAATGGCGTTAACCGGAATGAGCAACATTCCAAAAAAATTTTTATAGCTTGTCTTTTGGAACAGGTAGTTGTCCATCACTTCGTCTATGTTAAAAATGCTGGCTAGAAGTCGTTCAAAAAGTACTTTTACAAGTAGGAATATGCCTATGCTAAATACAATTTTGAACATGACATTAATATCTAATTGCAAATTGCTAAATAAAGCATTATAACAAATACAGATAAAAATGGCTGTGGATATTATAAAGTTAATAAACATTAAAGCGTCAAACCAGTCTAGAAATTTCTGATCCTTTGAGTAGATATTCAAGTACTTTGAATTTAATAAAATGGCAGAAAAATCGTTAAACCTATTGGTATAGGCTACTTTAGCCAGACTTATAGCCAGAAGGCCACACATAATTAAAATGGTAAATATTTCGTTAGAAGCAGTGTCTCTTAGCATGGCTCAAAATTATTTAAAATAATAACAACCCACTTAAATTAATGTGTAATATTTGAAAAAAAACTAGAGTAAAATGTACATTTGTAGAATTAATAGTAAATAAGTGAGAGACTCAATAGTTATTATCCCCACATATAATGAAATAGATAATATTGAGGCCATAATTCGAGCTGTGTTTTCGCAGACCAAACCCTTCGATGTTTTGGTGGTTGATGATAATTCACCAGATTTAACCGCGTTAAAAGTAAAGGAACTTCAAAAGGAATTTCCTGAACGGTTGCATTTAGAAGTTCGCAAAGATAAATCGGGGTTGGGTACGGCTTATATTCATGGGTTTAAGTGGAGCTTGAAAAGGGCTTATCAGTATATTTTTGAGATGGATGCAGACTTTTCTCATAACCCCGAAGATTTAGTAAGACTATATAATGCCTGTGCTGTTGACGGGGCAGATTTATCGATTGGGTCGAGATATGTTACTGGTGTTAATGTTATTAACTGGCCAATGAGCCGGGTGCTTTTGTCGTATATGGCATCTAAATATGTAAGGTTTATAACCGGAATGGAAATAGACGATACTACAGCTGGTTTTGTTTGTTATAAACGCAGGGTTTTGGAGACTATAGATCTTGAAAGAATACGATTTGTAGGCTATGCATTTCAGATTGAAATGAAATTTAAAGCCTATTTAAAAGCATTTAAAATAAAAGAGGTTCCGGTAATTTTTACCGACAGAACCAAAGGAGAATCTAAAATGAGTTCGGGGATAATTTCCGAAGCCATTTTTGGAGTTATTTCTATGAAATTGAAAAGTATATTTAAAAAGTAAGGCATATTATGCAAGCAAAACAAGTACTGATAAAGAACGCTAAAATTGTAAACGAAGGCGAAATTTTTGAAGGAGATATTTTAATAGAAGGAGAATTTATTAAAGAAATAAGCGAATCTATAAGTGCAAAATCTTCCGATGTGAAAGTAATCGATGCCGAAGGTAAATATGTATTGCCGGGCGCTATAGATGATCAGGTTCACTTTAGAGAACCTGGGCTAACGCATAAGGCCAACATCGAAACAGAGTCTAGAGCTGCTATAGCTGGAGGAATTACTTCTTTTATAGAAATGCCAAATACCAATCCGCAGGCCACTACTATCGAGAAGCTGGAAGAGAAATTTGATATTGCATCCAAGACCTCTTATGCCAACTATTCGTTTATGTTTGGCGGGACTAACGATAATTTAGAAGAAATTTTAAAGGTGGATACTAAAAATGTTGCTGCCTTGAAATTGTTCCTGGGGTCTTCTACAGGTAATATGCTGGTGGATAATCCAAAAGTACTGGAGGAAATATTTTCTAAAGTAAAAATGTTAATCGCAGTTCACTGCGAGGATGAAGATACTATAAAACGCAATATGGAAATCTATACCGAAAAATTTGGAGAAGATATCCCTATCGAGCATCATCCGGACATTCGTAGTGAGGAAGCCTGTTATCTGTCTTCATCGCGAGCCATCGCTTTAGCTAAGAAAACCGGTGCACGATTACACGTTTTTCATTTGTCTACAGGAAAGGAAACTAAATTGTTTTCGAATAAAAAACCGTTAAAAGATAAAAAAATAACTGCCGAAGTTTGCGTACACCACCTTTGGTTTAATAATGAAGATTATAAAAAGAAAGGAACTTTAATAAAATGGAATCCTGCTGTAAAAACGGAGAAAGATAGAGAAGAACTTTGGGAAGCTTTATTGGATGATCGAATAGATGTAATTGCTACAGACCATGCACCACATACCTTAGAGGAAAAACAAAATGTGTATACCAAGGCGCCTTCTGGAGGACCTTTAGTGCAACACGCTTTACCTGCCATGTTAGAGATGTATCACAGAGGTGTAATTTCTATTGAAAAAGTGGTGGAAAAAATGTGTCATAATCCAGCAATCTTGTTTGAAGTTGAGAAGCGTGGTTTTATAAAAGTAGGGCATTATGCCGATCTTGTATTGGTAGACCTAAATAACCCTTGGACTGTTAAAAAGGAGAATATTTTATATAAATGTAAGTGGTCGCCATTTGAAGGAACAACCTTTAAATCGCGTATAACACATACCATTTTAAATGGAGAGCTGATATATCAAAACTTTAAATTTAATGATATTAAAGCAGCTAAACGCTTAACTTTTAACAGATGAAAAAGTTAGTAGTTTTTATTCTGGTCTTTTCTCTATTTGTGTCCTGCAAGAAAGAGAACAGGCCGGAAAAACCACAAAACCTGATACCTAAGGACAAAATGGTTAATATTATTCTGGATATGTCCATTTTAACCGCGGCCAAAGGCGTAAATAGAGTAGCTTTAGAAGATAAAGGTATTATGCCGGAAGATTTTGTGTATAAAAAGTATGGTATAGACAGTCTGCAGTTTGCGGCGAGTAATAATTATTATGCTCATCATATTCAGGAATATGAGGATATTTATTTGATTGTGAACGATAGTCTTAAAGCTATGAAAGATCGTTTAAAGACTGAACAGGATGAGGTTTTTGAAGCCAAGCGTAAGAAAGATTCTATAGCGAAAGCTGAAAAAATGAAAACGCCTAAATCTTCCGAAGGAAAAGTAGCCCCAAAGGTTCATGCCGATAGTTTGAAGCAAAAGAAGTAACTAGGATTAAACTTTGGAACGTTAAAATCTCAATTGCAGAGCTAACCTCTATTTTTTTTTTTTTTACAAATTGTCCTTTTTAAATTGTTCTGCGGTTTTGGCAATACTTTTCTCTACAGTAGTCCATTTAAAATCCAGCAGTTCGGAAATTTTAGTGTTACTGTAATACGATGTATTGTTAATGGTACTCGCTAATTGTTTACTTAATCGACGGCGCTTGCCTGTTAATTTATGGTTTAGCCAATCCAGTCGCCATCCTAAATTTGCCATAAGTGTTGAAACTTCTTTGTGAGGCGGTTTTACGTTTAATTGTTCCGCAATAGTACTTAACAGTGCCTTATAGCTTATGTTCTCTGAAACCAAAATGAAACTTTCTTTACTGATGTCACTTTCCATAAGTTTAATCATAATTTCAGTTACATCATCCACATCCACAAATCCTGTAACTCCATTTGTATAATAGGAAAGTTTTTTCTGTACCTGTGTAAAGAAAGTTCCTGAGCCGTGATTCCAGATGCCTCCACCTAATATAACTCCAGGGTTTACAATTACAGCATTAAGCCCCTCCTGAGTACCGCGCCAGACTTCCATTTCGGCACCGTATTTTGTAATGGCATAAATGTTGTTGTCCGCTTCGGGATTCCAGTATGTGGTTTCGGTAATCAGAGTATTGTTTAAGCTCTCTCCTAATGTAGCTATAGAACTTACATAACATAACTTTTCTATATTATTAGCTAAAGCCAGATTTACAATATTAGCTGTGCCTTCTATATTTGTGCGTCTTAATAAAGTGTATTTGTCGGGTTCGAAGGAGACAAATGCTGCACAGTGATATACTTTTGTAACATTTTTAAAGGCAAGTGTTAGCTCAGGAATATCTAAAAGATCGGCTTTCATCCAAATGATTTTACTGAATAGATAATCCGAGTTACTTGTATAGTACGAAAACACGCGTTTTACAATATCAAATTTATCTTCTGTTCGGTAAATGGCTTTTACCGTTTCGTTCTGGCTTACGAGTTTATATAGTAAATGCGACCCTACAAGTCCTGTGCCTCCTGTAACTAAAATCATAAAACTAAAGTAAAGAATTATTTAATATAGGGGGAATTATACGATACTTTTTATCTTTGCACGAGATTATTAAAATTATAGGAATAATGACTAAAAATTTAGTTGAAGAATTAACGTGGCGTGGCTTGGTTCACGATATAATGCCAGGAACAGAAGAGCAATTAAATAAAGAAATGACAACGGCCTATATTGGGTTCGATCCCACTTCAGATTCTTTACATATTGGAAGTTTAGTACCTATTATATTATTGGTTCATCTTGAAAAAACCGGGCATAAACCAATTGCTCTTGTAGGAGGTGCAACTGGAATGATTGGAGATCCTTCCGGGAAAAGTGACGAGCGAAACTTGTTAGACGAGGCTACGCTGGCTAAGAATGTTGCCGGAATTAAAGGTGTATTATCCCGATTTTTAAATTTTGATTCTTCAGAAAAAAACGCTCCTGTTTTAGTAAATAACTACGACTGGATGAAAGATTTTTCTTTTATAGAATTTGCCAGAGATGTTGGTAAACGTATTACGGTAAATTATATGATGGCTAAAGATTCTGTAAAGAAAAGATTGTCCGGAGATTCGGGAGTAGGAATGTCTTTTACAGAGTTTACATATCAGTTAATTCAAGGGTACGATTTTTATCATTTATATAAAAACTACAATTGCTTACTTCAAATGGGAGGAAGCGACCAGTGGGGAAATATAACTACCGGTACCGAATTGGTAAGACGTATGAATGTTGGAGAAGAAGCCAAAGCATACGCCATGACCTGCCCGTTAATTACAAAGGCTGATGGGTCTAAGTTCGGGAAGAGTGAAGGCGGTAATGTGTGGTTAGATGCCGATAAAACTTCGGTTTACAAATTTTATCAATTCTGGCTTAATACTACAGACGAAGATGCAGAAAAGTATATTAAAATCTTTACATTTTTAGATAAGGAAACGATAGACACTTTAATAGCAGAGCATAAAGAAATGCCGCATTTAAGATTGTTGCAGAAGAAACTGGCAGAAGAGGTTACAACTTTTGTGCATTCTAAAGCTGAATTTGAAAATGCAGAAAGAGCATCGAATATTTTATTTTCAAAATCTTTTAAAACAGATATTAATTCATTAGATGAAAAAACATTTTTAGATGTTTTCGAAGGAGTGCCTATGGCTGAGTTGTCAAAGTCGAATTTAGCAGAAGGCGTAGATATGATTGCTGCTCTGGCTGCAGAAACACAATTCTTAGGGTCAAACAGTGAAGCCAGACGCGCATTAAAAGAAAACGCAGTGGCTGTTAATAAGGAAAAGGTCAAAGAGGATTATAAGTTAACGGCAACCGATTTAATTAACAATACCTATGTAATACTTAATAAAGGAAAGAAAAACACCTATATTATTAAGTTTGTATAAAAATAATGAAGCCGGGGTATGTGCATAGCCCGGCTTCAAAAACCAACTAACCATTAAAAACTAACCTTTCTTTGATGAAACTTCAAAGATTGGAAGTATCAAAATAGTCGCTATATAAGCGCTTATCTTTCAGTTCTTTTTGTCAAGGTTTTGTTAAAGTTTTATGTCTGTAAATACGTTATAAAGCCATAAGATTACAGCCACGAATATCAGAATTATCGAATCGTCCTATAATCTCAAAAGTGTGGTCTTGTTTAACTCTGCCTAAGTCCTGAGTGGCTATAAAAGCACAGGAGTTAATATTGGCAAGATCGATAACATTTATCCCACCTGTTTTTCCGGTGTTTTGTATGGTGAGTGCATCTTCCGGGTCGCGTGTTAAAATTTTCATCCATGGCGGGCAATCAAAAATGCCATTGCCTTTAGAATAGCCCTGACTTAATAATTCAGTCATGCCATATTCGCTGTGAATCTGCTTAACACCAAAGCCTTTTTTAAGAATAGAATGCAATTCTTCACGGATTAATTCTTTACGACGGCCTTTCATACCGCCGGTCTCCATAACTATGGTGTTTTTGAGTTGAAATTTATGCTGCTCAACCAAATCTAATAGTGCGAAGGAAACTCCAATTAAAAGAATTTTTTTATCGGCTTTATCCAGCTGAGTTAACGTATGCGTTAATTCGGAAAGGTTGTTTAAGTAGAATCCGCTTTCTGGCTGGTTCGATTCCGCAATCATATCATTTACCATGTAAATTAAAGAGGAGCCATCACGCTCCAGATACGAGGGTAATAAGGCTAAAACAACATAGTTTTTAATATTACCATAGGCCAGTTCGAAACCTGTTCTGAAACTGGATTCGTAAACCGAGATATCGGTTACATAATGCTTGCTGGTAATGCTTCCGGTAGTTCCACTACTGGAAAATATTTGCTGAATTTTATCGTCTGAACTTAATATTTCCCTGGATTTGAAAAATTCTATTGGTAAAAACGGAATGTCTTTATAATGTGAAATATCGCCTGGGTGTTTATACAGTAAATCGCAGAAAGAACGGTAAACCCGATTGTGTTTAAATTGAAATTGAAATACTTTTAAGGCCTGTGTATTAAAATCAGTTTCGGTTTTAATGTTGAAAATGGCTTGAGTATCAATCATAATTTCATTTAAAAATAGGTAGCAAAAGTAAATAAAATAAAAAAACGCCACCTCATGGCAGCGTTTTAAAATTACTAAGATCTTATTATTTTATTATCAGTTTTTTTGTGGAACTGAAATTGTTTTGTGTGATTTTAATAACATACAATCCGCTTTTCAGATTAGAAACATTTAATTCCTGTTTTTGTAATGTCTTTTGTAAAACCTGCTTACCAAGAATATCGTAGATATGAATGTTTAATGCTCCGTTATTTTTACTGGAGATACGAACCCGTCCATTAGTTACCGGATTCGGGTATATACTGAAGTTTCCGGAGTTTAAATCGTTAAGGTTTAAAGTTGCATTGTAATCTCCTATTCCAGACATGACGGTTTCAAAGCTGTCGCTGCTTTGGCAAAGTCCTTTTCCGTCTAATGCTTTAGCAGCTCCAATAGTCCAGTCTTCTGTCGTGAAAGTTCCGCCGTTTGCAGTTGTTCCACTGTTTCGTTTGGCATAAGAATCGGTGTATTCCCAGGTCTCCCCGGTTCCGTCTTTGTCGGTTTCTCCGTATTGGTCTATTACAGTGCCTGATGCGGATTCGATAAGTCTTATACGGTCGTCTCCGTTATTATCGACTACTGAACTGGTTAAAATTGTGGCCGATGCAGCCGATGGAAATTCAGCTTTAAAAAGATCAACATCAGATTCTTTTACAATATATGCAAATGTGTCTGTTAATTCGCCTAAAGCAGAAAGGTCCTGTAAATTACTCCATTCAGTATTGTCGTTTGATTGTTTTTCCAGGGCGTATTTTGCGAAGTCGACCTGCCCTTTGGCGTATATTTCAACGAATTTAGGGCTTCCTCCGGTACAATCACCATCTACAATAGTAGTAATAAGCGGCGATTGTGCCCAAGTAAAATTAACTGTTAATCCAAATAAAAGTGTAGCGTAAAGTTTTTTCATATTTGTTTTTTTATTGATTAATTAAAACAAATATAGGATTTAAAAACGCTACGTGAAGTTCGATTGTTTTTGTTTACAATAACTTAATAAAAATTGCGTTATTGTACTACCAGTTTACGAGTATAGGAAAAATTGTCTTCTTTGATTTTAATAATATATATGCCAGAAGTAAGTTTAGATACATTTAGTTCTTTACCAAATAAAGTGGTTCTGTAAATAGACTTGCCAAGAACATTAAAAATCTCAATTTCTTTTGTTAAATTGAGCTTGGTAACAATATATATTTTTCCATTACTTACCGGATTTGGGTAAATATAAAGTTCTTCCTGAGACGGGTTTAAATTTTTGTCAAGACTTTGCGCCTGAGTCGTGCAAGTCAAGATAAAAAACAAAGAAAAACTAATAAAAGTAAGTAAGTAGTTTTTTTTCATATACGGTAATATTGGTTTAAAGGTAGTAATTTCTGTTCAAAATCTATTCCAATTTTTGATAAATAGATCTTTTCCTCGATTTAAATTATCTTAGTGTAAGATTCAGGTTACGTTATTGTTATTAATAATTTGTTTTTAATAACTGATTGTTATTAATTTTATATTTGGCGTCGGAATATAAATTCTTAAATTTTAAAATGGGAAAAAAAGATATTAAAATTTTGTTGGTTGATGATGAACCGGATATTTTAGAAATTGTAGGTTATAATTTA
Organism: Formosa sp. S-31; assembly: GCF_051172795.1. Classification (NCBI taxonomy): domain Bacteria; kingdom Pseudomonadati; phylum Bacteroidota; class Flavobacteriia; order Flavobacteriales; family Flavobacteriaceae; genus Formosa; species Formosa sp. S-31. Next base: position 333,709 of record NZ_JAENDK010000008.1, on the reverse strand, counting down.
AGTGCTGAAGGTTACGATGTTATAACTGCTGAAAATGGAATTGAAGCTGTGAAAAAAGCCAGAAAAGAACACCCGCAATTAATTATTCTGGATGTAATGATGCCGGAAATGGATGGTATCGAAGCTTGTGAACAAATCCGTAATATTCCTGAATTAAAAGATACTATTATTACCTTTTTAACAGCCAGAGGAGAAGACTATTCTCAGGTGGCCGGATTTGATGCTGGTGCCGACGATTATATTACTAAACCAATTAAGCCAAAAGTTCTGGTAAGTAAAGTAAAGGCTTTGTTGCGTCGTGTTAAGGAAGAAGTTTCTAACGAGTCTGTAGTAGAAATTGGGTCTTTAACCATAAACAGAGATGAATATAAAATCATCTTAAAAGACGAGGAAATTGTATTGCCAAGAAAGGAATTTGAATTATTGTCATTACTGGCTTCTAAGCCTGGTAAGGTATTTAAGCGCGAAGAAATTCTCGACAAAGTCTGGGGTAACGAGGTTGTAGTTGGTGGTCGTACAATAGATGTGCATATAAGAAAATTACGCGAAAAAATTGGAGACGATTGTTTTAAAACCGTAAAAGGAGTGGGGTATAAGTTTGTAGATTAATGCCGGAAAAAGTAAAAAAAACATACAAGTTTGCCTTAAGGACCTCACTGTATATTACGTTAATATTAACGCTCTTTTTGAGTGTTTTTTTATTTGTATTCTACACTATTAAATTAATTCCTTTATTGCTGTTTGCTGCTGTTTGTTACAGTGTTTCGTTCGGGATTATTCAATATCGGGTAGAGCGCTTTATCTATCGCAGGGTTAAACAGATTTACGATGATTTAACTTTACTGGAATCTACCAGTTTGCGTAAAAAGCAGATTACTACAGATATGGCTACCCTTACTGAAGAAATTGATAAGTACGCCAGAGGGAAGAAGATTGAGATTGAGTCTTTAAAGGTGAGAGAAGAATACCGAAAGGAGTTTTTGGGTAATGTATCTCACGAATTAAAAACGCCGCTATTTACTGTTCAGGGGTATATTTTAACCTTATTGGATGGAGCGATAAATGATAAGAATATACGAGAGAAATATCTGGATCGGGCAAGTAAAGGGGTAGAGCGTTTGATTTATATTGTGAATGATCTGGATATGATTACCAAGTTAGAGGTTGGTGATTTGAGTTTACAATATGAAGAGTTTGATATCGTAGAGCTAATTTCGAGTGTATTTGAAATGTTCGAAATGAAAGCTGCTAAAAAACGCATCACCTTAACTTTCGATCGCGATTATAACGAACCTATACTGGTTAGAGCTGATAAAGAACGTATCCAGCAGGTGTTAAATAATCTGGTAGTAAATTCCATTAAATACGGTCATGACAAAGGAACGACCGAGGTTAGTATAGAAAATCTTATAAAAAATAAGGTAATTGTTCGGGTTACAGATAACGGGGAAGGTATTCAGGAAAGTCACATTCCTAGATTATTCGAGCGTTTTTATCGTGTAGATAAAAGTGGGTCCCGTAAAGAAGGAGGCTCCGGGTTAGGACTTTCCATCGTAAAGCATATTATCGAGGCGCATGACGAGAAAATATATGTTGAAAGTGATTTTGGTGTCGGTAGTGAATTTTCCTTCACTTTAGAAAAGGTGAAATAAGGTCTTAAAATCTGTCTCGTTTTTAAAGCCGTGTAAACCTTCAAATTCTGAAACACGGTTTAGCATTTCCAATTTAAAATCATTTTGTTTACAGAACGGTATCAGCTTTAAATCCTGTAGCCGTTCTGCTAAATATTCCTGCTCAAACTGGCCTGGAGTAGGGATGAAAAATGCTTTCTTACCTAAAATAGATAAATCCATTACTGTAGTATATCCGGAACGCGAAAGAACGAGCTCACTGGCATTTATAGCAGCTTCTAATTCCTGTCCGGTCATAAAATTATATATGGTCATACCATTTTGTCGTGTAACGGTTTGTTCGGTTTCAATAATGCCTTTTACAAATAAAATACTCCTGTTGTCTGTTTTAAAAGCCTGCATCAGTTTAACTTCTAAAAGTGTGCGCTGAGGTTCTGGTCCGGAAAGCAGAATCATAATGTCGTATTTGCTTTCGGTTTTATTTGCATTGAATCGACTTAAAGCACCGATATGTTTTATAGGGATTTCAATATCTTTTATATGTCCCAGTTTTCCACTTAAGTTTGGTTCATCGGCAACATCGGGTACCCAGCATTCATTAAATTTTTTAATGATACGTTGATGCATTTTTGTGCTCAACCAGGTAGTCGAACCACTTAAAACCTGCAGTTGATGTGTAATAAATACCGAGGGGATTTTTTTGCTGTGAACACCTAAGCGGTTATCTGAAATGATTCCGTCAATGTTATGAGATTCTATAATGCGTTTAGTTGCTTTTTTTTCTGCTTTAATGGCGTTTACCAGTTTAGGAGAGTCCTTTAATAGTTTTAGTTTAAAATACTGGCCTTTTTTAGCGTACTTAATATTGTAAGATGGAAGTTCAGTGGATTCCACATTAGGGAATTCTTTTTGTAAAAGTGCCAGGGCAACACCATCGCTGGCAATTACAGGTGTATAATTATTTAAAAGTAAGTGGTTGATTATAGGAATGCATCTGGTGGCATGACCAAGTCCCCAGTTTAAAGGCGCAACAAGAATTCTTTTATTCATTTAATATCTATCAATTAAAGAATAAATATCCTAATTAAGATTTATTCCTGTTTAAATTAAACATTATAAAATGAACTTTAAATCATTAATTTTTAAAACAAAAGGCAAAATAATTGTAAAGTAGCCTTGGTGTGCCGTATTTTTGCAGTCATTTTAAGTGTAAATTCAATAGTGTGGGAAGCAAAAATAAACTTAAGCGATTTAGAGAAAACGAATCTTTTGGAAATGTGTTTCAGCCAAGCAGAGATAATCTGGTAAATGAAACCTATGATTTAAAAGGCCATTGGAACGAAAAAGTGTTTAAAAATAACAATCCGCTGGTATTGGAACTGGGATGTGGTAAAGGTGAATATTCTGTAGGATTGGCTAAAAAGTTTCCTGACAAAAATTTTATAGGGATTGATATTAAAGGTGCCAGATTCTGGCGCGGTGCTAAAACTGCTGTAGAAGAAGGAATTTCTAATGTTGCTTTTTTACGTACCCAAATTGAATTAATAGAATACGCTTTTGCCAAAGGCGAAGTCGACGAAATCTGGATTACTTTTCCGGATCCTCAGATTAAATACAAGCGAACAAAACACAGAATGACTAATACTGAGTTTTTAAAGCGTTATAAAAATGTGTTGAAACCGGACGGCGTTGTAAATCTAAAAACCGATAGTGAATTTATGCATGGTTATACCTTAGGCTTACTGCATGGCGAGGGGCATGAGGTGTTGTATGCTAACCATAACGTGTACAAGCAGGAAGGTAGCCCTGAAGAAGTTACCGAAATACAGACATTTTACGAGTCTCAGTATCTTGAAATAGGTAAAGCGATAACCTTTATTCGTTTTAAAATAAAATAAGTTTGGGGATTACGCTGGTCTTTTTTTTAGGTTTAATAATTGCTCTTGTGGGGGTAATCCCTCCCGGGTTGTTAAATATGACTGCCGCAAAAATTAGCCTGAAAGAAGGGCATACCCGAGGTATCGTATTTTCTATAGGGGCCTGTGTGGTTGTTTTAATTCAAACATTTATCGCGGTAATTTTTGCCCGATATTTAACCAAACATCCCGATGTGGTAGATGTATTGCAGCGTGTTGCTTTGGTTATTTTTATTCTTATTTCAATTTATTTCTTTTTTGTCGCGAAGGGCGATGGAGACGTCACCAATAGAAAAGCTCCGGAAGTTCGAAGCAAAAAGAGTCGCTTTTTTCAGGGTATGCTCATGTCGGCACTTAATATGTTCCCGATTCCGTTTCAGGCGTATATGAGTGTAACTCTGGCGTCTTTTGGCTGGTTAACTTTCGAGCAGTCAGATATTATTGCTTATGTATTTGGTTCTGCAACAGGTTCTTTTGTTATGCTTTATGTGTATATGTTCTTTTTTGATAAGATTCAGGGGAAAACATTTACATCTCAGAAAAATATGAATCGGATTATCGGTTCCATTACGGCTATAGTGGCATTTGTAACTTTAATTCATGTTATAAAAGAAATGTAATGAAGCCTGAGACCCTGCAGTTTTTCGATAAAGTGTATGCTTTGGTAAGGCAGATCCCTTATGGCAGGGTAACCAGCTACGGTGCGATAGCAAAGGCTTTAGGAGCTCCTAGAAGTGCTCGCATTGTAGGGTATGCTATGAATGCTTCTCATAATATGGAGGATATACCAGCCCATCGCGTTGTAAACAGAAATGGCTTGCTTACCGGGAAATTTCATTTTGATGGTACAAACCTGATGCAGCAGCTTTTGGAAAGTGAAGGAGTAGCGGTCGAAAATAATCAGGTTCAGAAGTTTTCAGAGGTGTTCTGGAACCCTTCAGAAGCGCTTTAGTGTTAAAGATAATTTAAATTCTTCCAGATTATCTGTGTTCCCTTGCTCAGGGAGCATCATTTCAATATTAGTGCTTCAATTTCTAAACTATTCACACTATATTTGCGTATTAGAATTAATCTAAATAATAAATTTTTGACGACCTTATAAGAGGCTTATTTTTAAAGCCTTATTTTGGTATTGCCAGAGCTCGTCATAAATCATGAAAAGATAATGAAGATACAAAAAGAAGATGTTTTAAAGGCATTGCAAACAATTTCCGTTCCTGGTGAAGGACAAAATATGGTTGAGAGTGGTGCAGTTAAAAATGTAGTTGTGTTTGGTGATGAAGTGGTGGTAGATATTACCATTGCTAATCCTAGTTTACAGGCAAAAAAGAAGACCGAGGTCGATATATTAAAAACCATTCACGATTTAGTCTATGCTAAGGCTAAAATAAAAGTTAATGTAAAGGTTGATGCTCCGGTAACACCAAAGAATGAAATAAAAGGAAAGCCAATTCCGGGCATACAGAATATTATTGCCGTCGCTTCTGGTAAAGGAGGGGTAGGGAAATCTACAGTAACTTCGAATCTTGCGGTTACTCTGGCTAAAATGGGATTTAAAGTTGGTGTTTTAGACGCCGATATTTATGGTCCATCTGTGCCAATTATGTTCGATGTAGAGAATGAAAGACCCTTAGCTGTAAATGTTGATGGGAAATCTAAAATGAAACCTGTTGAAAATTATGGCGTAAAAGTACTTTCTATCGGGTTTTTTACGAAACCTGATCAAGCTGTGGTCTGGAGAGGACCAATGGCTGCCAAGGCTTTAAATCAGATGATTTTTGATGCCCATTGGGGAGAACTGGATTTCTTATTAATCGATTTGCCTCCCGGAACAGGAGATATTCATTTAAGCATAATGCAGTCTTTACCTATAACAGGAGCAGTGGTGGTTAGTACACCGCAAAATGTCGCTTTAGCCGATGCTAAAAAAGGTGTCGCTATGTTTCAACAGGACAGCATTAATGTACCGGTATTAGGTTTAATAGAAAACATGGCGTATTTTACTCCTGATGAATTGCCTGACAATAAATATTATATTTTTGGTAGAGAAGGTGCTAAAAATTTAGCAGAAGATTTAGATGTGCCGTTCTTAGGAGAATTGCCTATAGTACAAAGCATCAGAGAAGCTGGTGATGTAGGAAGACCTGCAGCATTACAAACAGCAACGCCTCTGGAAAAATCATTTGAAACCCTTACACAGGCTGTGGTTACAGAAGTTGTTAGAAGAAATGACAATTTACCACCAACCGAAGCCATTAAAATTACAACCATGGCTGGGTGTTCAGCCGTTAAAAAATAGCTTAAGGTTGCATTAGTTCAGTTGCAATAAAGCCTCAATACTATAGTTATGACTAGTGAAGAATTAAAATTAAATGTAGAGAAAGCCTTAGAAGAAATACGTCCTTTTTTAGAAAGCGATGGTGGTAATATTTCTCTTATTTCTATAGAAGATGATAAATTAGTACGTGTGCAGTTAGAAGGTGCATGTGTTGGTTGTAGCGTAAATCAAATGACGTTAAAGTCGGGGGTAGAAATGACCATTAAAAAATATGCTCCGCAAATAGAGCAAGTTATTAATGTAGAATAAGAAGTTTCTTTACTTCTTAAAAGTTAACGTATACATGATTAAAACAGATATCCTGATTATAGGAGCAGGTCCAACAGGCTTATTTACTGTATTTGAAGCTGGACTTTTAAAATTAAAATGTCACTTAATAGATGCACTGCCTCAAATTGGGGGACAGTGTTCAGAAATATATCCAAAGAAACCCATTTACGATATTCCGGGTTTTCCGGAAGTTTTAGCCGGCGATCTGACTAAAAATTTAATGGAGCAGTGTAAGCAGTTCGAACCTGGATTTACTTTAGGAGAACGTGCAGAAACTTTGGAGAAACAGGAAGATGGTACTTTTATAGTTACAACTAATAAAGGGACTAAACATCATGCTCCTGTAGTTGCAATTGCAGGAGGGCTGGGCAGCTTTGAGCCTAGAAAACCATTAATCAGTAATATTTCCTCGTTTGAAGATAAAGGGGTAGAATACTTTATAAAAGATCCAGAAATGTATCGCGATAAGCGTGTTGTAATTTCTGGTGGAGGAGATTCGGCTTTAGACTGGAGTATTTTTCTTGCAGATGTTGCTTCAGAAGTGACTTTAATTCACAGAAGAAATGAATTCCGTGGCGCCTTGGATTCTGTTGAAAAAGTGCAGGAATTAAAATCCAAAGGCAAGATTAATTTAGTGACTCCGGCAGAAGTTATTAATATCGTTGGAGATCATAAAGTAGAAGGTGTGGTTGTAGCGCAATCCAATCACATAGAAAAGGAATTTGTAATAGAAACAGATCACTTTATTCCTTTATTTGGGTTATCTCCAAAATTGGGGCCTATTGGAAACTGGGGGCTTGAAATAGAAAAAAATGCTATTAAAGTGAATAATGCACTGGATTATCAAACCAATATTCCTGGGGTATTCGCTATAGGAGATGTAAATACATATCCGGGGAAATTAAAGTTGATTTTATGTGGTTTTCATGAAGCAACCTTAATGTGTCAGGCGGCGTATCAGATTATCAATCCGGGAAAAAAATATGTGCTTAAATATACTACCGTAAGTGGTATCGATGGTTTTGATGGCACACGAAAAGAATCACCAAAAGCAGTTATTAAATCAATAGAATAAACCAACATGGAACAGGATGTTAATATAAAAATAATAGATAGAGAAGGTGTTGCTCACGACATTGTAGCGCCAACCGATATGGCAATGAATTTAATGGAAGTTGTACGCTCTTACGAGTTAGCTCCGGAGGGAACTATAGGCGTTTGTGGTGGTATGGCTATGTGTGCATCTTGTCAGTGTTATATTTTATCCGATCATGAATTACCGGAAATGCAGGATGACGAGGATGCTATGTTAGCTGAGGCATTTTATGTGAAAGAGAACAGCCGTCTTGGGTGTCAGATAGCTATTACTCCTGAACTTGAAGGGCTGGAAATAGAACTTGCTCCAGAAAGTTAATCGGTTTTATAATCTTCAAGGTTTTTCGGTCCTTCTAAAACCGACCTAACAATACGGATATAGCCATCGTCAGTGGTGGCTGTATCCCATTTTATTAAAGATATTTGCCCGTTTTCAATTTCTAGCCCTGTAATGGTGTGCGGGTGTACACAACTACCATCGTTAAAAAAAGCGACGTGTCCGGGTTCCGGAAATCTGGGACGATGGGTGTGACCAACAATGGTAATAAGGTTGTTGTTTTCCTTAATCCAGGTTTTAATTCTGCGTTCAATTCTGATCGTTTCCGTATAATTCTTGGCTGGACTCGTGGGATCTGAAATGCCCATAACATTTAATGGTTTCCAGAGAATTCTAACCATAAATCGGCTGAGTTTCCAAAACGTATAATTCCAGGAATCTGCCTGATGTCCGTGAGTTAAGAAAATTTCCTGAGCCGTATCTTTATTTTGAAGTACAATGCCTTCATGAAATTTTATATCCGGAAATAAAGGATTGTTTAATCCTGTAGTAGGTTCAAAATAGGTATAAAAATTACGCTTAACATAACCAGGATTTCTGCAAACCATATCGTGATTCCCCCAGATAAGATCTAATTTTTGTTTGTCGTGAAATTGTTTTATTAGCAGATAAACATTTTTATGGGCTTCAAAAACAGTTTTAAAAGTCAGGTTTTCCCATAATTCGTTGCCATCTCCCAATTCGCAATAGTGAAAATCGTGCTTGCAGTAATATTTCAGGGCGTGGTAATATAGGTTTCTGTTGTTAGCAAAATCATCGGCAAAACTATTGTCGCCACGGTGACAATCGCTGAAGAATATAAATTTTGATGTGCTGTCAAACGAAATGCGCTTGGCAGTTTTGTAAGCTTTATCCAGTCTTTTTCGTGATACAAACATAGTATAAATGTACATAAAAAAAACACCTTTAAAAGTCAAATAGAAAGACCTTTAAAGGTGCGAAGTTTATTATGCACTTCAAAAATTATTTAAAAGCATTAAGTCCGGTAATGTCTAGTCCGGTAATTAATAAATGGATGTCGTGTGTGCCTTCGTAAGTAATAACACTTTCCAGATTCATACTGTGCCGCATAATACTGTATTCGCCAGTAATGCCCATGCCTCCAAGAATTTGTCTGGCTTCGCGGGCAATATTTATAGCCATATCTACATTATTACGTTTAGCCATAGAAATTTGTGCAGAAGTGGCTCTGTTTTCATTCCGTAACACACCAAGTCGCCAGGTTAATAGCTGGGCTTTGGTTATTTCTGTAATCATTTCGGCCAGTTTCTTTTGCTGTAATTGAAATTGCCCAATGGGTTTGCCAAACTGCATACGTTCTTTACTATAGCGTAAAGCGGTATCGTAACAATCCATGGCCGCACCAATAGCTCCCCAGGCGATACCGTAACGGGCAGAGTCAAGGCAACCTAATGGAGCTCCTAATCCGGATTTATTAGGTAGCAGATTTTCTTTTGGGACTTTAACGTTATCAAAAATAAGCTCACCTGTAGCCGATGCTCTAAGTGACCATTTATTATGAGTTTCAGGGGTTGAAAAACCTTCCATGCCGCGTTCTACCAGTAATCCGTGAATTCGGCCTTCTTCGTTTTTGGCCCATACTACGGCTACCTGTGCAAAAGGCGCATTAGAAATCCACATTTTTGACCCGTTTAAAAGATAATGGTCACCTATATCTTTAAAGTTGGTTGCCATGCCTCCCGGGTTTGATCCGTGGTCAGGTTCAGTAAGCCCGAAGCAACCCATCCATTCCCCACTGGCTAATTTTGGAAGGTATTTTTGGCGTTGGACTTCATTGCCGTATTTCCAGATTGGATACATAACCAGAGAGGATTGTACAGATGCGGTACTGCGCACTCCTGAATCGCCTCGTTCTATCTCCTGCATAATTAGTCCGTAGGAAATCTGATCTAGTCCTGCTCCACCATATTCTTCGGGAATATAAGGTCCAAACGCTCCAATTTCTGCTAGTCCGCTAATAATTTGGGATGGAAATTCTGCCTTTTGGGCATAGTCTTCTATAATAGGAGAAATGGCACGTTTAACCCATTCTCGTGCTGCATCTCTAACCAGTTTGTGTTCTTCGGATAAAAGATCGTCTAAATTGTAGTAATCTGGAGCTTGAAATAGATCTGGTTTCATTACATAGTGAAATTAAAAGTTGAGGTTTATTGTGAAATCTTCAATTTAATCTCTCAAATTTAACGAATACAGTTTTAAAGCTTACATTTTTATATAGAAATCTTTTGTAAGATTGATGTAATCGGGAGTGTAATTATGGCGTCCGTTTTCAATAATAAGTTCAGAGGTGTTTACTGCTGTATTTTGAAATGAAAATGCTATTAAACTTCTTTTAATTTCAGTTTCAGGATTTCCTTTTATATGAAGTATTTCGTTGGCAAATAGTCCGGCATTATTAGCTAACTGCTTTACCTGTTCTTCTTCTTTAAATGGAATGATGAGACAGAGTTTTCCATCTTCTGCCAATAATTGTGATGCGCTTTTAATTAAATGATCAAACGGTAAGGCGTCTGAAAATCGGGCTAAATCGCGCTGAGTGCTTCCTGTTTTATAATCTTCAGAATAAAACGGGGGATTAGAAACGATAAGGTCGTATTTGTCTTCGATTTCTTCCACAAACTCTTCTAAAGAAGCATGGTAACAGAACAAGCGGTCTCCCCATGGCGAATTTTCAAAATTATCTACACACTGTTCGTAAGCCTCGTCATCGATTTCAATGGCATCTATTAATTCTGCGTGGCTACGTTGGGCCAGCATTAAGGCTATAACACCAGTACCGGCTCCGATGTCAAGAATAGAAAATGGTTGCTGGTTTATTTTACTCCAGGCGCCTAGAAGCACGGCATCGGTTCCAATTTTCATGGCGCAGCGGTCCTGATTTACAGTAAATTGTTTAAACTGGAATGGTTTCAAAATAAATTTCAAAATTTAAATTCCAAACTCCAAAAGGATTAGGATTTATTAATAATGGCAGAAAGTATTTTTTTTAATTCGTCTGCCTCGTTTAAAAGTGTGTTTAGATCGGTTTCTGAATGAGAATTAAAATCTTTCAAAAGTTTTAACCACAGTATAGATTCTTTAGCCTCTTTTCGAGCAATTTTAAGTCTGAATAAAAAATCCTTTTCACCCAGCTTTTCATTCGCTTCAATATAATTTGCAGCAATGGACCCTGATGATCTGATAAGCTGTTTTCCGTCTTCTGAGTTTGAGATTGTTTTGTTTAGACTATGAACAACGAGTCTACAATTTTTAGCAAATAAATATGTTCTTTGCTCTAAATCGTATACTTTTTGATTAGACATTTTTTGTTGATTTTTGGAATTTGATCAGTTGTAATTTAATTATAAATATAAATCTATTAACCCTTCAGGGGTTTCAACATAAATGGTCTTATTGGGTTTGTCTACCTTAGAAATAAATTCGTCATTCATCGGGATTAATATTTCTATACCGTCTCTGTCGATTTCAAAAAGAGCCTGAGCCGTGGAATCGTTAACGGATTTTACAATACCCACAGTACCGTAATTAAGGTCTTCTACAGTGAACCCTATAATTTCATGAAAATAGAATTTATTGCCTTCTAATTTTGGAAGGAATTCTAATGGCAAATACAGATCTGATTTTAATAAGGCTTCAGCATCAGCTTCAGAATCTACATCTTCAAATTTAATGCGTAATAATTCCGATTTGTGTAGTTGTGACGATTCGATAAAAAACGGCACTAAGTTATTTCTTAAATCTACAAATACAGAGTCTAAATCTTCAAATAATTCAGGTTCGTCGGTATCCAGTTTTACTAAGAGTTCGCCTTTAAAACTATATTTTTTAATAATCTTTCCAAGAAAGAAACAGTCGTCTTTTTTCATGATATTTTAAATAAAAAAACCTGACAACAAGTGTCAGGTTTAAAAGTATAAAAAAATAAATTTTTATTCTTCTTCGTTAGAAGTTTCTTCTGCTGTAGCTTCTGCGTTTGCAGCTTCTTCAGCAGCTTTAGCCTCTGCTTCAGCCTCAGCGGCAGCAGCAGCTCTTGCATCGTTTACAGCTTTTTCAGCTTCTAGAGCTTTAGCTTTAGCATCAGCTTGTGCTTTTGCTAAACCATCTGTTTTAGATGCAACTTTGTTTGCTTTTTCTTCTACCCAAGCGTTGAATTTTTCTTCTGCTTGTTCTTCAGTTAAAGCACCTTTTTTAACACCTCCGGCTAAGTGGTTTTTTAATAAAGCACCTTTGTAAGATAAAATCGCTTTCGCAGTATCTGTTGGTTGTGCTCCATTTTGTAACCATGTAACAGCGCCATCAACGTTTAAGTCGATAGTTGCAGGGTTAGTGTTTGGATTGTAGATACCTAATTTTTCTAAGTATTTACCATCTCTTTTTGCTCTTGCATCAGCAGCAACAATCCAGTAAAAAGGTTTTCCTTTTTTACCGTGTCTTTGTAATCTAATTTTTACAGGCATAATAATTAATTAATGAGGTTCTCGACCTCTGTTATTAATGAGGCTGCAAAGATACTATAAAATTTTAATTTTCAATGTATTAATTTAGGTGAAATGTTGTAATCAATTTGTTATATTTTTGAAGTTAGTTATATGTTTGAAATTTAGAGTTATGAAGCTAAAGTTATCCCTTTTTTTAGTTGTGGTTTTTTTTGTGGGTTGTGGCGATCAATTAGAGTTTAATAATCCGGCTCTGGAGGCGCGAAAAGATGACGTGTTGTGGAAATCTGAATCCAGAGAAGCTATAACAGGAACTAATATTTTAACCATTAAAGGGTATTTAGAGAATGAAACTATTACTTTGAAAATCCTTGTGCCTTACGAAGGGGTATATCCTTTAGGAGTCGAAAGTACAACTGTAGCGTATTTTAATGATGGAGAAACCGAATATTCCACAGCATTTAACCCGGTTGATGATCCTGAAACCGAGGAAAATGAAAGTTTAATATATCCTGCCGAAGGGGAAATTGTAATCGACGAAATTAATAGTTTACAGGGTTATGTGAGTGGCTCGTTCTGGTTTAGAGCTTATGATAATTTAGGAGAACAAGCCGTGAATTTTAGCCAAGGCGTATTCTATGAGGTTTCTACTCTGATAGATGAATAAGGTTAACGTTTTAAAGTGAAATGCCCTTTGTATTCCTTTCCGTTAGGAATTTTAATGTAGTACCAATAATCATCTGCGGGTAATTGTTCTCCATTAAAAGTGCCATCCCATCCATTAGATTCAAAAGGCTTGAATTGTTTTATTATTTTACCAAATCTGTTGAAAATAATGGTAGTAGTAGAAATGTCGCTTGTGACAGATTCTAATCCAAGTACGTTCCAGTAATCATGATAACCGTCGTTGTTGGGTGTGAAATATTTTGGAAAACTTAATATGGAAAAGTCTTGAGAAATGATATTACAGTTGCGTATATCTTTAACTTGTAAAGTGTGTTTGCCTGGAGGAAGGTTTGTGAAGTAAGGATTTCCTGAAAAACTATAGTATAAATCGGAAATTGAAAATTCATAGTGCTCTGGGTTGTGGTTCATTTTAACTTCCATGTTTGAACCATTAATTAGAATATTTGCAATTTCGGGAAATTGAATTTCATTTACAGTGACTTTAACCTCGATACTGCAATTAATGGTAGGGTCTGTTATAGTAACGTTGTATACACCGGGCTGAGTTACCATTATTGTATTCGTAGTGTCAGACGTATTCCATGAATAGTTATAGAGGGAAGATAGTGTAGACGATATTCCGGAATCAATAGCTACAGGGAATTCCGATTTGCAAATTGTAATATCATGATCGGAAATTGCAGGAAAAGATTTGGAAACTAAATCAATTACACCACTCCCAAAGCATTGATTGTTTTTTCGCGCTCGTATAAAAATAGAACTGTCTGATGTAGAATAAAAGTCGGGCAGGGGATTAGATCCAACAGCGGCATCAGTAAGAGAATTGTGTAAAGATATTGATATATTAGGGTCCCCTAAATCATTTAAAATAGTCGTTTTAATCAGACTTAAATCGAAATTACTTTCTCCATTGCGGTCAATATCGCAGCCCTCTAAGGTATAACGGTCTAGATTAGTGGATGGGGTTGCTGTTAATTTTATGGGAACTAAAGCATAACAATCTTGGTTTATTCCTGAAACTTTAGCTACTACAATTTCGTTTGGGGAGGTGTTTTTATAAATGGGGTTTAAATAGTTGATATTTAATGTGTCATTTTCGGCTTCTGTGACAGAATGATAAAAATTAGCATTTAAAAAATTAGAGGTGTTTGTTAAGAGGTTAGGTGTTGCCTCGTTTAGATTAAATGAGGCTATACCATCAGAGGGGTCATCGTCGTAAGCGTCACAAGTTTCTAAATTATAGGTTCCTGTAATAACATCTGGAATGTCGGAAATGGTAACTTGTTTAATTAGTGGGGTATAAGAAATACCGCTAATAGACATAGTTAATTTAACAGTATAAGTTCCGGGTGATGTATATTGGTGAGTTGTTGTTGGTGTATTGGTTGATGTGCTCCCGTCTCCGAAATCCCATATGGCAGAATCGTAAGGGTCTTCAGAAGTGATTGTAAATTCGGTAAAATCACCTAAACACGTGTATTTGTAATCAAATGTGTAAAGAAAAATAGATTGGACAAAAGGTGGTAACCCAATATAAGTGTTTTTGTTGTTTAGGGATACAGATTTATGTGAGTAATTGCATGCGGGACCTATTTCATTAGGGCTTTTAATAACAGATAGATTAGAAATGCTGATGTTATTATCGTAACCCGTTCTGTAAATCTTACCGTTAATGGCTAATTGTAAGGCGCCAGATGATAAATTAGATGAATTAATAGTTGTTTGAGAATTCTTAATGTCTGAACTTCCTAAATTGTATTGATAAAGTAATCCTTTTTTGAATATATCCCTGTCATTTTCTACTTCGTAAATAGCAGAAGTTATATATAATACTTTAGAGTTAGGGGAAAATTCTACTCCATAAGGGTATTCTCCATCTAGTAATAGTTTCTCGTTTGAAACTTTTCCATTAGCGTTGTTGAAATTATATAGCAATACTTTTCCAGATTTTTTTGTTCCACTTCTTATGCTACCCAAGGATGTTGAACTGTGAGCTATAGCAATATTTTTACCATTGGGAGAAACTTTAATATATCCAATAGCAGTTGGGTTTGTGCCAGGATTAGGACCAAAATCGAATAGCCGAGGATGTACTGTTTGCGGAACGGTAGAAATAACTGGGGTTAAATTAACTCCACTATAGTCAACTAAAAAGGCATAAAATTTATTTACAAATTGGGTTATAACCCAAATTCCATCTCCACTGGCATTTGTTACAGCTGTAATCTTTTCAGAAGATTTAAATTTTTTCTGAATGGAATCGCTATCTTCATAGGTAACAAGGTGTATATTTTTTGTGTTAACATCAATGTCACCATAACCATTGTTTAAACTCATGTCAACCTTAGAATAATTAATACCATAATATGGGGTTTCAGATGGTTTAGCTTCCTCGCTAGGTACATCAATAGTAAAAATGTAGTAAATATTTCTATTCGTGCCACTTGGTATTATAATGGCAGATTCGGTACTTGATATATGACCTAATAAATCATTTCCATTAGGCATTAATTGATGCCTTCTGTCCCAAACCCTAACACCATCGGAATAAAATAATAGATTTCCATTAGCATCTGAGATAGCAGAGCATCCTTCTTTTGTGTTAAGTTGACCATTTGTTAAAGGAGTAGGTGGTTCTGTATTAAAATTTAATCCGGCATGGTCCCCAAAAAACCAGAATGCAGATTCTTTTTGCGAGAACACGTTTAAAGAGTAAATAAAAATAATAAAAATGGAAATGATTTTAATGCTTTTCAAAAGTAAAAGGGGTGTTAGGAATACGTTTTTAGCGGCTCTAAATGTAATGAATATTGATAAATAGTAATAAGGGATGTAGTAAAATGTATTTCTATTGTTAATTATTTTTAAGTAAGTTAGAAATAAATGTTTGGTTAAAAGTAAAACTACTAAATTAAGGTCAGAGAGGAAAGGTTAAATTAAATTATAAAAAGGTAAAAGTATGCGGCAGAAACCCATAATTATTCTTAATTTTAGCCTCCCTATTTTTTAGCAGAACAGATTTTATGTATTTAATTTTCGATACCGAAACTACAGGTTTACCAAAGCGGTGGGATGCACCCATTAGCGATTCCGATAACTGGCCAAGATGTATACAAATTGCCTGGCAATTGCATGATGAAATGGGGCGCTGTATCGAGCATCAGGACTATTTGGTGAAGCCAGACGGATTTAATATTCCGTATGATGCTGAAAAAATTCATGGTATTTCAACAGAGCTGGCCGATGAGCAAGGGATTACCTTGCAGGAAGTTTTAGAGAAATTCAATATAGCCTTAAGTAAAACCAAGTTTATCGTAGGGCAAAATGTTGGCTTCGATGTAAATATTATGGGAGCTGAATTCCATAGAGAAGGCCTTGCTAATGTATTACAGGAATTACCCGTTTTAGATACCTGTACCGAAGATACGGCGCAATTATGTCAGATTCCAGGAGGTCGAGGCGGTAAATTTAAGTTGCCAACCTTAACGGAATTACATGAATTTCTGTTCAGTCAGCCGTTCGCTGAAGCGCATAATGCGACTGCCGATGTGGAAGCTACTACGCGTTGTTTTTTCGAGTTAATAAGACGCGAGCAATATACTGTAGAGCAGTTAGATGTAGAACCAGATTATTTTAAGAATTTCAGCGAGGCTAATCCTCAGGAAATACAGCTTATAGGATTAAAGCATATTAATCTACAACAAGCTAGTGCTAAAATAGCTGAGCGTCTGCAAAAAGCACAGTCTACCGATCTTTCTGCGGCAGAAATTAAACAGAATATTTCCGATTTAGCAGATGTAAGTTTTGCACATCTTCATAATCATTCCCAGTTTTCGGTTTTACAATCGACTATGAGTGTGGTCGATTTGGTGGATGCTGCAGCAAAACACAATATGCCAGCCGTAGCGCTTACAGATCATGCCAATATGATGGGGGCGTTTCACTTTGTTAACGCCGTTAATAAACATAATAGTGGCGTTCAGGCAAAACTTAAGGCTGCCGAAGAAACAGGACAAAATATTCCAGATAAAGAAATTAAACCAATAATAGGTTGTGAGTTTTTTGTCTGTGAGGACCATTTAGATAAAACTAGAAAGGATAATGGATACCAGATTGTGCTTATGGCCAAGAATAAAAACGGCTATCATAACCTGGCAAAATTATCGTCTCATGCTTTCGTAAACGGGTTTTATTATGTGCCCCGAATCGATAGAAAATTAATTGAGCAGTATAAGGAAGATTTAATTGTTCTTACCGGAAACTTGTACGGAGAGGTGCCGAGTAAGGTGCTTAATGTAGGAGAGAATCAGGCAGAAGAAGCCTTACTCTGGTGGAAAGAACAATTTGGGGATGACTTGTATGTCGAGCTTATGAGACATAATCAGGAAGATGAAAATCGGGTTAACCCAACGTTGATTGCTCTTGCTCAGAAGCATGATATTAAAATTATAGCGACAAATAATACCTATTATCAGACTAAAGAAGATGCCAATGCACACGATATTTTGCTATGTGTAAAAGATGGTGAGAAACAGGCAACACCTATTGGTCGTGGTCGCGGGTATCGTTACGGTATGCCTAATCAGGAGTATTACTTTAAGTCTTCCGATGAGATGAAAGGCTTGTTTAAAGATATTCCAGAGGCTATTGTTAATATTCAGGAGATAATAGATAAGGTAGAACCGTATCAGTTAGCGCGTGATGTATTATTACCTGCTTTCGATATTCCCGAGCAATTTCGACATGAAGAGGATTTAGTTGATGGTGGAAAACGTGGAGAAAATGCGTTTTTGAGACACTTAACGTACGAAGGTGCTAAAAAGCGCTATGGAGATCCGTTATCCGAAGAAGTTATAGAGCGCTTAGATTTCGAGTTAAGCGTAATTGAAAATACAGGGTATCCCGGATACTTCCTTATTGTGGAAGACTTTATTCGCGAGGCCAGGAATATGGACGTATCGGTAGGGCCGGGGCGTGGATCGGCAGCAGGATCGGTAGTAGCTTACTGCTTGTGGATTACCAATATCGATCCGATGAAGTACGATCTGCTTTTTGAGCGTTTTCTTAACCCGGATCGTGTAAGTATGCCCGATATCGATATTGACTTCGATGATGAAGGTCGAAGTCGGGTTATGGATTATGTAATCGAAAAATACGGTGCCAATCAGGTAGCCCAGATTATTACCTATGGTACCATGGCGGCGAAATCGTCTATTCGTGATACAGCTCGAGTATTGGATTTGCCATTATTTGATGCCGATAGAATTGCGAAATTAATTCCAAACATGACTAAACTGAATAAGATTTTTGGTTTAGACGAAAAGGGATTAAAAAGTAAATTCAGAGCAGAAGAAATTGAAAAAGTACAGGAGCTTTTTGGTATAGCAGAAGGTAAAGGGCTGGAATCGGAAACCGTAAATCTGGCACGCGTTTTAGAAGGTTCGGTTCGAAATACCGGAATTCATGCCTGCGGGGTTATTATTACACCAGATGATATTACGAAGTTCGTTCCTGTTTCGGTGGCTAAAGATTCCGATTTATATGTAACGCAGTTTGATAACTCCGTTGTGGAATCTGCCGGACTGTTAAAAATGGACTTCCTGGGGTTAAAAACATTAACCCTTATTAAAGATACAGTAAAGATTGTTAAGGCTAAGCACAATATTACTTTGGATCCGGAAACCTTTCCTTTGGATGATGAAGAAACCTATGCCTTATTCCAGCGCGGAGAAACAGTAGGGGTGTTCCAGTACGAATCTCCCGGGATGCAAAAGCACCTTCGCGATTTAAAGCCTACGGTGTTTGAAGATCTTATTGCAATGAACGCCTTATATCGTCCGGGGCCAATGGAATATATTCCTAGTTTCGTGCGACGTAAGCATGGTGACGAGGAAATTGAGTACGATTTACCAGCCATGGAAGAGTACCTTAAGGAAACTTATGGTATTACGGTATATCAGGAGCAGGTAATGCTTTTGTCCCAAAAACTGGCAGACTTTACTAAAGGTGAAGCCGACGTTTTACGTAAGGCGATGGGTAAAAAGCAGATTGCCGTACTGGATAAAATGAAACCGAAGTTTATTGAGCAGGCCAGTGCAAACGGTCATGATGCCAAGGTTCTGGAAAAAGTCTGGAAAGACTGGGAGGCGTTTGCTAGTTATGCCTTCAACAAATCGCACTCTACCTGTTATGCCTGGATTGCTTATCAAACAGCCTATTTAAAAGCACATTATCCGGCTGAGTATATGGCTGCGGTACTTTCTAATAATATGAATGATATCAAGCAGGTAACATTCTTTATGGAGGAGTGTAAGCGTATGAAGTTAAGTGTGCTTGGTCCCGATGTAAACGAATCGTTTTATAAGTTTTCCGTAAACGACGATTATGCAGTGCGTTTTGGAATGGGAGCAATTAAAGGTGTTGGTCATGGCGCTGTTAAAACGATAGTGGAGAACAGAAGAAAAGACGGTCCGTATAAGTCGATATTCGATTTGGCAAAACGTATCGACCTTCGTGCTGCCAATAAAAAAGCATTCGAGAATCTGGCTCTGGCAGGAGGTTTCGATTGTTTTTCAGATACGCATCGTGCGCAGTACTTTTTAGATGAAGGCGATGGAATTACCTTTTTAGAAAAGGCGGTTAAATACGGAAATAAGCATCAGGAAAACGAAAACTCAGCTCAGGTAAGCTTATTCGGGGATGCCAGTAATGTACAGATTGAAGAACCTTCAGTGCCGCCGGCAGAAGAATGGGGAACCATGGAAAAGCTGGCTAAAGAGCGCGAAGTGGTTGGGATTTATATTTCAGGGCATCCGCTGGATGACTTTAAAGTGGAGATGACCAACTTCTGTAATGCTAATTTATCCATGTTTAATAATCTGGAAGCTTGTTTAAATGCAGAGCTTACTTTTGGAGGTGTTGTAACCGATGTACAGCATCGTGTGAGCAAACAGGGTAAAGGCTGGGCATTATTTACCATAGAAGATTATAACGATAGTTATGAGTTTAGAATTTTTGGTGAAGATTATTTAAAATTCAGACACTTTTTTGTTGTAAATAGTTTTGTGTACGTAAAAACCTTTATTCGTGAAGGCTGGGTAAATAAGGATACAGGAAAGAAGAGTGAGCCTAGAATTCAGTTTAATAGTTTTCAATTGCTTCACGATGTTATGGAGGCTTATGCGAGAAAATTATCAATTCAGCTTAATCTTAGTGAATTAACCGAGCAGAAAGTATTGGCTTTAAAGTCTATTTTACATAGTCATTCCGGGACCAAAACCTTGAGTTTTGTAGTCTACGATAACGAAGATCAGGTGAAATTACCAATGCTTAGCAGGCGGCAAAAAATTACGATTTCGCAGGAGTTATTAAAAGCGCTGGACGAGCAACACATGTATTATAAATTAAATTAGCAACTTTAATAAATTGACTATCAGTTCAGACAATTTGTCAATAAATAAAACAAATCGTCAGCTTGTAAGTTTTGGCAGAATTTTTGACTAATTTTGTCTACATATAAAAACAACTTTTAAAATTATATATAATGGCATTAGAAATAACAGACGCAAATTTCGAGGAAACTGTTTTAAAAAGTGAAAAGCCTGTAGTAGTAGATTTCTGGGCGGCTTGGTGTGGACCTTGTCGTATGGTTGGACCAATCATTGATGAAATTAGTACAGAATACGAAGGTAAAGCTGTAGTGGGTAAAGTAGATGTTGATGCAAATCAGGATTTTGCTTCTAAATACGGTGTTCGTAACATTCCAACAGTATTAGTGTTCCAAAACGGAGAAGTTGTTGGACGTCAGGTTGGTGTAGCGCCTAAAAAGGCTTATACAGATGCAATAGACTCTCTATTGTAATAAACATTTTACACATAGAACATATAGAAAAAGGTTTGGCGTACTGTCAAACCTTTTCTATTTTTAGACCCTTATAATATTTAAATTCTAATGAAAAACATATTCTTTTTGCTTTGTAGCATAATGCTTTGGTCCTGCGGACAATCTGAAAAAAATAATTCTAGTTTTAAGTTGGAACATGGTGTCTCGGAGCAATTGGCAGGTACAAGGGGAAAACAAATTTCTGATATTACTTACGATTTAAAATTTGATATCCCTAAAGCAAAAAGTGATAGTATTCCTGCTTTTGAAACCATTTTATGTCATCTTCAGAATTTAGAATCGCCGTTGGTTTTAGATTTTAAAGAAAAAAGCTCTAGTATTTTAAAAGTAGAGGTTAATGAAGAACCAATAAATATTGTGCATGAAAACGGACATATACTTATTGATGAAAAATATTTAAGTCTGGGAAAAAATACAATTAGTATTGCTTTTATTGCCGGTGAATTGTCGTTAAATAGGAACGAAGATTACCTGTACACGTTGCTCGTTCCAGATCGTGCCAGTACCTTATTCCCATGCTTCGATCAACCGGATCTGAAGGCTGAATATAATTTAAAAGTATCGGCACCAAAAAACTGGAAAGTGCTGGCAGGAGGACCTTTAAAAACCATTGAAACTGACGGTGACTTTTCGGTTTACAGCTTTGATACTTCGGATAAAATGAGCACGTATTTATTTTCTTTTGTAGCTGGAGAATTTAATGTTGTGGAAGACGAAGCAGATGGATTTAAAATGCGACTTCTGTACAGGGAAACCGATGAGAAGAAAATTCAGGCCAGTGTACCTGAAATTTTCAGATTACATCGCGAGGCTATTACGTTTTTAGAAAATTATACAGGATACGATTTTCCGTTTAAAAAACTGGATTTTGCGGCTATACCAGGATTCCAATATGGCGGGATGGAACATGTAGGAGCTATTCAGTATCGTGAGGCCAGTGTGTTTTTAGATGATACTTCTACAGAAAATGAGCGTTTAAGACGCGGAAAATTAATAGCTCACGAAACAGCACACATGTGGTTTGGCGATCTGGTTACCATGAAATGGTTTGACGACGTCTGGCTAAAAGAAGTGTTCGCCAATTTTATGGCCGATAAAATTGCAAATCCTAGTTTTCCTGGTGTAAATCATAAAATGCAGTTTTTGTTGGAGCATTATTCCAGTGCTTACAGTGTAGATCGAACAAAAGGAAGTAACCCCATTCGTCAGCAACTAAATAATCTTAAGGATGCCGGTACACTTTACGGCGATATTATTTATCATAAGGCGCCTATTATGATGCGTCAGCTGGAATCTTTGTTAGGAGAGGAGACCTTTAAATCAGGAATGCAGACTTATATAAAAACATTCGCTAATGGCAATGCAGACTGGAACGACTTAATAAGTATTCTGGATGCAAAAACAGATTTGGATTTAAAAACCTGGAGCGAAACCTGGGTTAATAAATCGGGACGGGCCATATTTACAGATGAAATAAAATACGATGATAAACAGTTAATTTCCGAATTTATCATTTCACAACACGCAGAAGATGGCAGCGATAAATTCTGGCCGCAAACTTTCGAAATAGGTTTAGTCTACGCAGATGCTATTAAAGTTGTTAATGTTTCGGTAGAAGGAAAACAAAATGTTGTAAGTCAGTTGGTCGGTCTGCCTAAACCAAAGGCATTTATTTACAATTATAATGGTTTTGGTTATGGTGTGTTTCCGAGAGTTGACGATTTAAATGTTATTTTAAATATTAAAGATGAGGTGGCCAGAGGTTACGCTTATATAAATGTATACGAAAATGTGTTAAGCGGGAATATAGCTCCGGTAGATGCTTTAAAGTTGTATACGAATACCGTGCTTAAGGAACAAAGTGATGCTATAGTGAAGTTGGTTTCGGGGGAACTTCGAAGTGTATTCTGGACGTATTTAACCACAGAGGAACGTGGGAAGCAGATAGATGTTTTAGAGATGAAATTACGTAAGAAGCTTTTAAGTGAGACCACAGAAGACGTTAAAAAAACGATATTTGGTTTGTATTCCGGAATCGCATATAATGAATCAGGAAAAGCATTTTTATATCGTATCTGGAATAAAGATGTAGAAATACCAAATCTAAAACTTAACGAAAATGATTATACAGGAATAGCAAGAAATCTGGTCTTATATAACCATAAGAACGCTAAAGAGATTTTGGAGATAGCTCAGACAAAAATCACGAATCCGGATCGTTTAAAGCGTTTCCAGTATTTGTTACCATCATTATCTGCTTCGGTTGAAGATAGAGATGCTTATTTTAATGGGTTAAAAGACGAAAAGAATAGAGAGAAAGAGTCCTGGGTGCTTTCCGGTTTATATAATTTAAATCATCCGTTACGACAGGAAGCATCTGTAAAGTATTTAAAGGAAAGTTTAGATTTGCTTGAAGAGGTACAGCTTACCGGAGATATATTTTTCCCGATAGGCTGGGTGTACAATACTATAGGAATGTATAATTCAGCAGCTGCAAAAGATATAGTAAATACATTTTTAGAAAGTCATCCGGATTACAGCCCGGTTTTAAAAATGAAAGTATTACAGGCCGCTGATGATGTTTTTAGAGCACAAAAGGTATTTAATACAGAAAGCAAATGAAATTAAGGGAAGAATTGCATCATACGGGCGGATTTGTAAATCTGGAACTTCTGGCCAAACAAGTGGTTGAGGGGTTTATTGCCGGGATGCATAAAAGTCCGTTTCATGGGTTTTCAGCTGAATTTGCTGAGCATAAAATTTATAATCAGGGAGAAAGTACTAAACATATAGACTGGAAACTGTATGCAAAGACAGATAAGTTATATACTAAGAGGTACGACGAAGAAACAAACTTAAGATGTCATTTAATTATCGATAATAGCAGTTCAATGCATTATCCGGCATACGATTCATTTTCTGTAAATAAGTTGAATAAAATTGCTTTTTCGGCTCTGGCTTCGGCAGCTGTAATGCAAATTTTAAAACGTCAGCGGGATGCTGTAGGCTTGAGTATTTACAGTGATACTTACGAATATTATGCACCAGAGAAAGGTAGCGACAGACACCATCATATGCTGCTACACGAATTGGAGCAGATGGTGAGAGTAACGCCTAAAGAAAAATCAACAGACACTTATACCTATTTGCATCATATTGCCGAAAAACTACACAGACGCTCTTTAATATTTCTATTTACCGATATGTTTCAGGACTCTGCAAGTGAGGACGCTTTATTCGAAGCTTTAAGACATTTAAAGTATAACAAGCACGATGTCGTTTTGTTTCATGTGTTTGATAAAGAAACAGAATTGAAATTTAATTTCGATAATCAGCCAAAACGTTTTGTCGATGTAGAAACAGGGACGTTTTTAAACGTGTATGCTGATAATATTAAGGAGAATTACGAAGCAGCGGTAACAGATTATTTTAAAGCGCTAAGGCTAAAATGCGGGCAATATCAGATAAAATATGTGGAAGCCGATATTAGACAGAATTTTGATAATATATTGACTACCTTTATGGTAGAGCGGACGAAGTTTTTGTAGTTAAAACTTTTTTTAATTTTCTGAAAAAATATTTTGTGTAATTCAAAAAGGGGTGTATATTTGCACTCGCAATAACGCAACGGTCTGGTAGTTCAGCTGGTTAGAATATCTGCCTGTCACGCAGGGGGTCGCGGGTTCGAATCCCGTCCAGACCGCAACATTGCAAAAAGCTCCATCAACTTGGAGCTTTTTTTTGCATATAATTTTAGTTGTGTTGTTTAGATAAGCCTTGTGCTTGTCTACGGTTTAAGTTGTTAAACCAATGAAAGGCTTTCCTTTTTTCAATCTTTGAAAATTGGGATGCTTTTTTATTTTGAAATGGATTTTAACTGAAGTTAGTTGCTCGGTTTTAGGGGAATAAAAAAAAGTGAAAAAATATTTCAAATTATAGTATTAGAATCCAAAAAGGGGTGTATATTTGCACTCGCAATAATGCAACGGTCTGGTAGTTCAGCTGGTTAGAATATCTGCCTGTCACGCAGGGGGTCGCGGGTTCGAATCCCGTCCAGACCGCAATAAAACAAAAGCTCCATAGTCATGGGGCTTTTTTGTTTTTATACTTCTCCTTTTCAAAATAAAGCAGACTTCATTGTATTCAGAGTGAATCAGTTTAAAGCTAATAAGATGTAAACCACTTATTGTTAGTTTTTCTGTAATATTTGTATTCGGTACACAGTAAATCCTTTTAACTTTTTTATTTTTATAGTCAATCATAGCAATAAAAATACATGGAAGTTTTAGGAATTGACATCGGTGGTTCCGGTATGAAAGGAGCAATTGTAAATTCAGTAACAGGAGAATTATTAACTGAGCGCTTTAGAATACCTACCCCGGCTTCTCGTAAACCCGAGGCAATGGCTCAGGTTTTCAAAGCTATTGTAGACCATTTTAATTATAAAGGTCCCGTCGGTGCTGGTTTTCCTGCTTTAGTTAAACACGGTGTTTGTAAAACGGTTGGAAATCTTGATAAGAGCTGGAAAAACCGAAACGTAGAGGTTTTGTTTTCTGAAGCCTGCGGGCTTCCGGTACATGTTATTAACGATGCCGATGCAGCGGGTTATGCTGTAATGAAATACGGTATAGGAAAAGGGGAGGAAGGTTTGGTTGTTATGATTACTATTGGGACCGGTCTGGGTAGCGGCGCTTTTTTTAATGGCGAGCTTATTCCTAGTTTTGAGTTAGGACAAATTCCTTATAAAAAACATAAAAAAATTGAAGCCTGGGCCGCAGCTTCAATCAAGGAGCGTCATAACCTGAGTTATAAAAAATGGGGTAAGCGATTTAATGTGTTTTTGGAATTGGTGGAACTCTTAGTGTGTCCGGATCTTATAATTCTGGGAGGTGGTACAGCAGATGATTTTGATAAGTTTAAAGCATATATAAAAATTGATACGCCTGTAGTTCCGGCGCATTTAGGTAATTATGCAGGTATAGTAGGCGCAGCAGCTGCTATCCAGGACAAACCTGTTTAAGTGTTTTTATTATACTTATTTCTTCTTTTTGGTATTAATTGTACAACCACGTTTTATATTAACTCCGAATAGTTTAAATTCGGGGACATATGATTAAAAAATTTATTGAAAATGTTGGTCCCGGACCTTTAGTAGCTGCGGCATTTATAGGGCCGGGAACCGTTACCGTTTGTACTTTAGCCGGAGCAAATTTTGGTTTTTCTTTATTGTGGGCTATGGTGCTTTCTATAATTGCTACCATAGTGTTGCAAGGTATGTCTGCTCGTCTGGGGTTAATTTCTCAAAAAGGCTTGAGTGAAATTATACGCTCAGAACTTAAAACACCAGTAGTAAAATATGTATCGGTAATTTTAATATTGTCAGCTATAGTTTTAGGGAACGCAGCCTACGAGGCAGGAAATATTTCGGGAGGCGTATTGGGGCTGGAAACCATACTGCATAACCCTGCACTGCAGATTTCAGGATTACATATTCAGTTGTTTAATGTTCTTATTGGAGTGTTGGCCTTCGTTTTATTATATATTGGGAATTATAAAATTATAGAAAAAGCACTGGTAGCTTTGGTTACGTTAATGAGTTTGGCGTTTTTGATTACGGCAGTAATTACCAAACCAGATGTATTAGCAATAGTAAAAAGTATTGTGATGCCAGAATATCCGGAACAAAGTATTTTAACTATTATGGCTTTAATTGGTACCACAGTAGTCCCTTATAATTTATTTTTACATGCATCGCTGGTTAAAGAAAAGTGGCACCGTCTGGAGGATTTACATTATGTGCGAAAAGATACTATTTTGGCTGTAATTCTGGGAGGTCTGGTATCTATGTGTATTATTATTTCGGCAAGTGCCATTAAAGCAGATCAAATAACGAACGCTTCAGATTTAGCGCTGGGGCTGGAACCTTTATTTGGTAAGTTTGCGACTTATTTTTTAGCTATAGGTTTGTTCGCAGCAGGTATAACCAGTGCCATAACAGCACCTTTGGCTGCGGCCTATGTGGCAACCGGATGTCTGGGGTGGCCTTCAGATTTAAAATCGAAAAAGTTCAGAGCGGTCTGGATGCTGGTTTTGCTTATGGGCGTGGTATTTTCCTCCCTGGGGATAAAACCGATAGAAATTATAAAATTTGCGCAAATAGCAAATGGGATTTTGTTACCCCTTATCGCAGGGTTTTTAGTATGGGTTGTCAATAAACCTTCGGTAATGGGCCGATTTAAAAACAACCTTTTACAAAATACTATTGCCATTATAATTTTAGTTGGTAGTATTTTGTTGTCTTTAGTAACTTTAAATAATGTTTTAAAATTAAACTGGATTTAGTGGAGCAATTAGTTGTTGATATCAATGTAGATGTAGGTGAGGGTGTTGGAAATGAAGCCGAGATTATGCCTTTTATTTCGTCTTGTAATATTGCCTGTGGTGGCCACGCGGGAGATGAAGTTACTATGACACAAGTTGTAGCTTTGGCTAAAGCTCATCGTGTTAAAATTGGTGCGCATCCGTCATTCCCGGATAAACTAAATTTTGGAAGACAAGCGATGGAGCTGTCTAAAACAGATTTAATAACATCTTTAAAATCTCAGATTGAAAATCTCCTGGCTATATTAAATCATGAACACTTAAAATTGCATCATGTAAAACCACATGGCGCGCTTTACAACCTTGCGGCTAAAGATTTGGCGTTTGCCGAAGTTATCGTTGAGGTATTTAAAACTCTGGATGCTGAAGTTAAATTATATGTGCCTTTTCAATCCGTAATGGCAAAACTGGCTATCCAACATGGAATTCCTTTGGTTTATGAGGGGTTTGCCGACAGAAATTATAATGATGACGGGTCTTTGGTTTCGAGGTCGCATCCTAAAGCCATGATTCATAACGCCGGCGAGATGGCCGAACATGTGTTGCAGATGGTGCAGAATAAGACAGTAAAAACTTTAAATAATCATGATTTGCCAATAGTGGCTGAAACCTTTTGCATTCATGGCGATACTGAAAATGCGGCGCAATTAATTAAAGATTTGAGGTCATTTTTAGAGCAAAATGACATTGTAATATGTTAGTGGTATGAGCTTCAGTCTTACATACAAAAATTTTGGAGATCAGGCTGTTTTAGTAGAGTGGCCCGCAGTAATTTCAGAAGCTGTATTAGAGGATATAGTCCGATTTAAAAGTGTTATTGCGCAGGAAAAGATAGAAGGTATTTTAGAACTTCGCCTGGCCTACAATTCAATTTTGGTGATTTTTAATCCGTTGCAAGTGACGCAAACGGTTCTTTCAGAAAAACTAAAAGATCTGTATCTTAAGGATTACCAGGTTCGTAAATCAGTTTCGAAAATCTGGACCATTCCGGTATGTTATGATGAACATTTTGGTGTCGATTTAAAGGAGATATCTGTGTTAAAACAGCTTCCTGTATCCGAGATTATTTCACGGCATACGGCTGCTTTATACACTGTTTATTTTATTGGGTTCTTGCCTGGGTTTCTTTATTTGGGAGGTCTGGACGAGCGTTTGCATGTGCCGAGAAAGCATATGCCCCGACTAAAAATTGAAACGGGAGCCGTTGCTATAGGAGGAAGTCAAACTGGTATTTACCCTATGGCAAGTCCGGGAGGCTGGAATATTATAGGGAATTCTCCCGTGTCGTTTTTCGATAAAACCAGGGCAGAACCTTGTTTCGCAAAATCTGGAGATAAAATTAAGTTTAAATCGGTAAGCCAATCAGAATATAACGATATTCAGCTTTTGGTTGCACAGGGTGTCTATCAGCCGGAAAACGAAATATATCATGATTAAAGTTATTACTCCGGGGTTTTATTCCACAATTCAGGATCTGGGTCGGTTTGGATTTCAGGAATTTGGTGTGCCTTATTCCGGAGTAATGGACCGTCAGTCGGCGGGAATTGCTAATGGTTTGCTGGGGAATTCAAAACAGGACGCTGTACTGGAAATGACTATGACTGGAGCAACACTACAGTTTTTAAAAGATACTTTAATTTGTATTTCGGGGGCAGATATGGGACCCACTATAAACGGTAAAATTGTTAAACAGAATAAGGCGATAGCAGTCAAATCAGATGACGTTTTGAGTTTTGGAAGTTTGAACAAGGGTTTTCGCTGTTATTTGGCGGTTAAAGGCGGTTTTAATTCAGAAGTCGTTTTAAATAGCCGTAGTATGTATAGTAGAATTACAGAACAGGTTGTGTTGCGAAAAGGAGATACCTTAAATATACCTGATGCTGAAATGAAACACCCTTTTAACTATGCTGCCCTTAAGGTAAAAGAAGACTTATTTGATACATCTGGAATTAATGTGTTTAAAGGTCCTGAGTTCGATATGTTGTCTTCCAGACAGCAAGAACAGCTTTTGTCCAAATCGTTTTCCATCTCTAAAGACAGTAACAGAATGGGCTATCGTTTAAATGAAATTTTGGAAAATGACTTGCCTTCTGTGTTAACCTCGGCAGTACTTCCTGGAACGGTTCAGTTAACACCTTCCGGACAGTTAATTGTCTTGATGCGTGATTGCCAGACTACTGGAGGGTATCCCAGAATATTACAACTCAGTTCAGAAGCCATAAATATCATGGTGCAGAAATATGCAGGACAAAGTATTAGGTTTTACTTGGAATTAAGCTAATTCTACTGCAATTTCAATCATATCTTTAAATGATTTCTCGCGTGCTTCACTCGACGTGCTTTCTCCGGTGACAAGAGAGTCGGAAATAGTTAAAATACTTAGGGCACTAACCTGATGCTGGGCGGCTATAGTATATAAGCCAGCGGTTTCCATTTCTACGCAAAGCACATTAAATTTGCTCCACTTTTTATATTCTTTAGCGTCGTCGGTATAAAATTCGTCTGAAGAAAAAATATTTCCTGCTTTTACCGGGATGTTTTTAGATTTGGCTACATCTATGGCGTGTTGAAACAGTTCAAAATCTGCTGTAGGAGCAAAATTGGCGCCTTTAAAGCGTAAACTGTTAACTCCGGAATTGGAAGAAGCCGACATGGCAATTACGATATCTCGCAGGTTTATATGTGGCTGGTAAGATCCTGCACTTCCTACCCGAATTAAATTTTTTACACCGTAATCTTTAATGAGTTCGTGGGTGTAAATAGAAATGGAAGGAATGCCCATACCTGTACCCATTACAGAAATAGGTTTTCCTTTGTAGGTGCCTGTGTAACCCAGCATGCCTCTTACTTTATTAAAACACTTTGGATTCTCGAAAAAAGTTTCGGCTATCCATTTGGCACGTAACGGATCTCCTGGTAATAAAATAGTTTCGGCAATTTCTCCTTTTTTGGCTTCTATATGTACACTCATAAGTTAATAATTTTCGGTTGATATAGAATCTCCTGTTACAATAGCAATTCCAGAAGACGTACCTATACGGGCAACACCTTTATTAATATATTCCATGGCCGTTTTGTAATCTTTTACGCCACCGGAAGCTTTTACCTTGGCGCGACCATTTGCGGTATTAAGCATAAGGTTTACATCGTGTAGTGTGGCACCTGCAGTCCCAAACCCAGTTGACGTTTTTATAAAATCGGCGCCAGCTTCTATCGCCAGTTCACTGGCTTTTATAATTTCAGCATCTTCAAGATAACAGGTTTCTAAAATTACTTTTAAAATTAAGTCGGGTAAACAGGCTTTTACTGCTTTAATATCATTTTTAACGGTTTCAAAATCTTGACTTTTTAACAGACCAACATTTAATACCATATCAATCTCTTCTGCACCGTCTTTTACAGCCTGTTTTGTTTCTTCAACCTTACCAATAGTACTCATGGCGCCTAAAGGAAAGCCAACGACACAGCAGACTTTTACTGTGCTGTCTTTTAATTCTGATTTCGCTAAAGGAGCATAACAACTGTTGACACAAACCGAGGCGAAATTGTAAGTTTTAGCTTCGTCGCAAAGTTTAACGATGTCATTTGGTGTAGCTGTGGCTTTTAAAATCGTGTGATCGATATACTGACTTAAATTTTCCATAGTGTTGCTGCTTTTAAAACAGGAATTTTAATGTTGAAAAGGCCTGTTTCCCAAAGATATTAACTATTATTTACTTTAAATAGCCGAGCGAAAGTATTTTAGAATAAAAAAGCAGTACACTATTACATACTGTACTGCTTTGAAAAAAAATAGGGGTGTCAAAAGCGTTATTGTTTGATTTCTTCCATTTTATTTATGGACTGATTAGTGTCTATAGTATCTGGTTCTAATATTGCCTGAATGACACGGGCATTTTTATTTACATCTTTCATCAGTGCTTTTATATCATCTGCAGAAATAGAATTTACAAGGTCGATATAGTCTTTTTTGGATACAATATCCAGACCGTAAGTATCTTGTTCCACAATTTGATTTAGCCAAAAGGAATTATCATTTTCGGACTCCATGCGTTTTTTTATCAGAGACTTTTTGGCTTCAATTAGGGTGTTTTCATTAACTGTAGTTTCCAGAGTTTTAAATTCGTTGTAAACGATGTCGACCAGTTTGTCTGTCATGTCCGGGTTACAGTTGAATTTTACCTGAAAAATGTATTTCTCCTTAGGCGTATGTCTTGCATAGCCCCAGGCCCCTACACTATAACTGCCACCTTCGTTTTCACGGATTTCTTCGAGATATCTGGAACTTAATAATTGGCCTGCAATGTTTAAAATAAGTTCTTTGCGAACATCGATATCTACGTAGTCTTCAAAAAGAATTTTAACCGAGGTTTGCGGTGTTTCTAATTTTTCCTGAATATGCACCTGAGTTTTTCCTTCGGCAGGAATTAAATTATGATCTCTATAGGTTTCTTGTTTTCCGGTTGAAGGAATACTGCCAATATATGTTTTTAAGTGTTCAAGCATGGTTTCAGTATCAATATCGCCTACGAAAACAAAGGTAAAATCTCCAACATTACTAAAACGCTCTTTATATATTTGCTTTATATTATGTAAAGTGATGTTTTTTATAATTGAGTCGTTGTAAATAATGGTTCTTTCGCTGTTGTTTGTATTTGCCAGAGACATGGCTTCATTGTATCGGGTGTGTTTATTGTTGTATTTGTTGGCATTGTTTTGTCTCCAGCTTTTTATACTACTTTCAAATTCAGATTCATCAAAACGCGGGTGTACAAATGCAAGGTATACACGTTTCATCAAAGTTTCGAAATCTCTTTTTGCAGTACGGCCATAAAAGCCTTCTTCGGTTTCATTAAACAGGTAGTAAAATCTTTGGTTCGTACCAGCTAGTTTTTTGTTTAGTGCATTGGAGTCAAATTCGCCAAGTCCTGATTGATACGCCATTTGAGTCACCATAGATGCATCAGGTAATAAATCTGCATTAACTAAAGATTTGCCTCCTTTACTGTATATTTTAAATCTGATGTTTTCGTTGGCATTATCTGTTGGATACAAAATAATTCTTGCACCATTTTCTAATTGATACCCTTTGGCGTTTAAACCAGGAACTTCAAACGTATTTGCAACTTCAGACCCTGTTAAGTCATCAGTAACTAAAGGATCGTTATTTTCTATTTCTTTATACGGTTCAAGAGACGCATTTTGTACTTTTTTTATAATGGATTTTACAGAGTCTTCTGTGGTATAATAGGTGTTGGTTGCTCCTGTTAAACCAAATAAACAGTTTTGGTATTTAAATTTTTTGCTGAGATAGTTTAAAACATCTTCCTTCGTGTACTTGGGTAAGGACTGTACCACTTGTGTGCCATACCATTCGTAATTAGGAAACGGAGTGCCTTCTAACTTATATTCGTAGATTCTTTTAGCATAAGCATTGCTGCTCACTTTGTTTAGGTTACTTAAGGTCATAGCATAACTACTGATCTTAGATTTTTTTGAACGCTCCAGTTCGGTATCTAAGGGACCGTATTTCGCATAGCGAGCAAGTTCGGTAAGGGCAAATTCAAAGGCAGCTTCTGCTTTATCTTTTTTAGGTTTAATAGTCAAGGTTAGCGCATCTAAAGGACGTACATGGTTTTCGTAGCTTAATGTTATAGAGTGAGCCGGGCTGTTTTCGGCTGTCAACAACTCTCTTATACGACTGTTATAAATACTTAAAGCCAATCCTGATATTAATTTGTCGTCTATAAAAGTGACAGGATTGTTATCTTCCTTTTTGAATTTTATAAGGTAATGAATTGTACCTCGCGTTAGTTCTTTATCTACTGACTGAATATAAATTAAGTCGTCGTTTAAAGGGACTTCAAAGACAGGACGCTTAGCGGGATGTTCAGGCATTGGAATGGAAGAAAAGGTGTTTATTATTTTTTGTTCCATTTCAGTTGGGGCTATGTCGCCTACAACAATTACCGATTGTAAATCCGGACGATACCATTTTTTGTAATAGTCTCTTAGTTCCTGATATTTAAAATTGTTAATCACGCTCATTAAACCTATTGGCATGCGGTTTTCGTAGATTGAGCCTTTTACTACACCTTCTTTAAAAACCTTTAAACCCGCACGTTGGGCAGGGGTGTTTCGCATACGCCATTCTTCGTTAACCACACCGCGTTCTTTATCTATTTCTTCGTCTTTTAATAATAGAGAACCCGACCAGTCATGCAAAATTAAAAGCACAGAATCCAAAAGCTTTTCATTGCTTGTAGGTACGTGGTTTATGTTGTAAATCGTACGGTCGAAACCGGTTGAGGCGTTAATTTCAGATCCGAAAGCGATACCATTTTTTTTAAGGTAATCTAACATGCCTTTATCTTTAAAATGTTCTGTACCATTAAAAGCCATATGCTCTAAAAAGTGGGCCAGACCTCTTTGCTTTTCATTTTCAAGCACAGAACCTACATTTTGTGCAAAATAGAAAGACACACGGTCTTTAGGTTCTACGTTGTGCTTAATGTAATAGGTCATTCCGTTTTTAAGGACTCCAGTTGTAATAGTGGAGTCTAAAAGTTTGGAATTATTTTGGGCTTTTAGTGTCTTTCCCGAGAACAGGAAAAGCGTTAGAACTAATAGCTTAATAGTTGTAATAGAAGTTTTAATAAGTTGCATTGCAGTATTGTTTATGTTGTAAAATTTGAAGCCATTATTGTGGTAGAATTATTAAGGTTGTTTTAACATAATGAAATGGGAAAACAAGGAGTGAGGCGAAAGCCTCACTCCTTAACAATTAAAATACATGACTACTAATTCAAATTACTAATTTGTATGTAGGTTTGTAGGCCAGTTATCACCATCGTTACGGGTTAATTTTACTGTCATGTAAATGTCATAACCTGATGAGTAATAATAAGACCATAAAATTTCTATAGACGGCCCATCTACTTTAGTGATTTCCCATTTAGCGGCATAGCGATAGCTACCTACATCTTTTGTGGAAATTTCACCGGTTGTAAAATCGTAAGTTAATTCTCCAGGGCTGTAGGCTGCTCCGTAAAAGAAGAAACTTAAATCCTGTACATTGTATACACCCGATGTATTAGATTCTGTAATAGAAATGGTACCGGAGTCTCCAGGTTTAACATAGCCGTAATATTGTGCATTGGCAGTAGCTGTAAGAATTTCATAACTAAAATCGCCTACCCAAACTGGTGGAATAACATCTACTATTTTAGATTGAAATCCGAAACGCTTATTGATTTCTGTTGAATTTCTGGTGTCTAAAACAGTGCCGTCTTTAGCGAAAATAGCCCATTTAATTTCAAAAATATCACCTTCGCGCACCAGACTGGTCTGGCGGTCGAATTCATATTTGTTTTTGAATAAGTCGTATACTTTCGAGGCCGATAAATGTAAATCGAAGCTTAGTTCTTCATTAAAACTATCTATAGTTTCCAGTAAAAAGTTGGCTTTATCGTATGGTGCTGCAGCATTATAGCCATCTTTTTCTTCGGCATTAATATAAAACTGAATTTTATCGATTTGGTTCACTGGTAAATTAGTGTTTAAATCCAGGTGTAATACCACCTCGTTGTTTTGCCAGGATTCTTCCAGAGTAACCAGGTTTTTTTGCCAGACAAAGGCATTGCTGTCTGAATCTGTGCTTACTTTTAATATTGTAGTGGCCTGCCATGACATTTTATCGGCAGTTTCTCCGTTAGGAATAGGGTCGTCAAAGTCGTTTTCATCACAGGATTGTACTACCAAAGCCAGAACACATGCGATTAAAATTCTATGGATATAATATAAAGTTTTCATAGTGTATCTGGTTTTAATTTAAGTTTGGGTTTAAGGACTGGATGTTTAATGAAATAGGAACCATATAGCTTTCCTGATCAGGTTCTAAGGTAAAGATGTTACCGTTTACGTTTCTTTCGAAAGTTGGTACATTATCTCCGTAAGCTACATAGCGTTTCTGATCCAGGAAGTTTTTTCCCGATGCCATGAACTCCTTACGTCTTTCTGCTTTTACTAATTCCAGAACAGCTGCATCATCACTAAATGAATCAGCGGTATATGGTGTAAAGTTTAAGATTCTATTTTCTAAAAGTGTATTTAAACGACTTAAAGCGCCCGCACGGTCTCCGGTACGTACTTTAGCTTCTGCACTTATTAAATATAAATCAGGGGTTGTTAATCCTGCTTGAACCGTACGTCTGTAGCTTGCATATACGATACTAGGACTAACCGATACACCCGTATACGATTCTGTACTGTGGAATAAAATAAAACGCTGATCATTTTCCTGATCGAATAATTGTAATAAGGGTTCGCCGTAAAATACATTGATGACTTGGTAATCGTCGCGGTGTTCACGATTCCAGACTACATTTTCTGTAGTTGTGGAGTAATCTAAATTCGTTATAGGTAAACCACTCCAGGCATTTCCTTCCGTATTATTTGTAATACCAGTGTAATCGTAAAGGAAATGATACAGGTTTAAAGCGCGATCGGCATAGGTGTTGGCTTTACCGAAATCACCTTTTGTTAAAGCGACCAGAGCTTGAAGTCCATAAATGGAAGCCATACCCGGTCTAAAATTTGCACCGGTATTAATTGGGTTGTTATTCTGTAATAAGTTTTCCGCAGCATCCAGATCTTTTTCGATTTGTGCATACACTTCACCTACACTTTTTCTGGATAATTGAGCCGTAAGGTCTACTTCTAAAGGCATAGGGATTCCCGGAGCATCTGTATTGTTTGCGCTGTAGGCTGCACCGTATTCTGTTACCAGAGAAAACAGCTCATACGCACGTTGAGCTAAAGCTTCTCCTTTAACTCGAGCTCTGTCGGTTTCTAAGCGGTTACCTAAATCAGCGCCATCTACATCCTGTAAAATGGTGTTGAAAGTCATAATCTTACTATAGCGGTCATTCCAGTCGCTATCGGTATAAGAAACGTCATTATACGGTTGTGCATCCCAAACATATTGAAACTGTATAACGGAATTATATCCGTCATAAAAAGCATTAGGTAAGGACACGTCCGGATCCATAAAGGTTAAGTTTCTTGCAGTTTCATCTGCTGCAACATCCGGGTTTTCCAGTAATTTATCAAAATCTTCTACAGTTGTAGGAATGGTGGATCCTGTAGGGTAAACATCTAAAAACTCATCTGGATTACAAGCGCTTAGTATGCCTACAAAAAGGGTATATATTAAAATTTTGTATTTCATAATTCTTAAGTGTTAAAATGTAGCTCTAAACCCTAGAGTAAAGGATTTTAAGTTCGTATAATAAGATATGTCCTCATACTCAACGTTTGATGTAATTCCTTGAATCATCGCTTCAGGATCTAAGTCACGTTTATTTTCTGTCCATAAAAATGGATTTGTAGCTTGGAATGTAAATCTTAAGTTGCTAAAGAAGGTTTTATCGGTAACCGCTTGTGGTATGGTATATCCAAGAATTAAATCTCTTACTCTTATGTATCCACCAGGAAGGATGTTGTCCTGAGAGTATTGCCAGTACACATCGCCAGCACCTGTTCTGCTTTCATTTTCTCCGTTATAAGGGTTTTCACCGTTATAAGATAATTTTGGAATTCTTGTGTTTTCCTCATCCCCAGGCTGCATCCAGCGGTTTTTCCATACGCTAAACATGCGGCTGTTTCTGGCATCGTAACTTCTGCCGTAGTTGTGGTTAAATACATTACCAAACTTGTAAACCAAATTAGCTGTAAGGTCGAAGCCTTTAAATCTGAAGGTATTTGATAAACCACCGTACCAAGGGGCTATTAATACGCCTTGTTTTATTAATTCGTCCTCTGATTCGATACCGTCGTCCCAGCGTTTTGTGGTACCGTCTGTATTGTATAATAAAACATTACCCGCGTTATCTAAACCAGCATAGTTATAACTCCAAACGTTATATAATGGCTTTCCTATTTCGTATTTACCATTACGTACAATATCTCGGGTATCTTGTTCAGCGATTTCTAAAGCAGTTACCTCATTCTTGTTGTAACTAATATTGGCACTTATGCCCCAGTTAAAATCTTTCCCTCTGATGATATCGGAATGCAGTGTTAACTCCACACCATTATTTGTCATAGAAGCATAGTTAATCTGTGCACTTGAAAAACCGTTAGTAGGATCTAAAGCACGGTTCCCTAAAAGGTCGGTACTGTTTTTCATGTAGTATTCAATAGTTCCTCCCAGACGATTCTGAAATAACCCAAAATCCAGACCTAAATTCGTTACATAAGTTTGTTCCCAGCGTAATTGCGGGTTCGGAGGGCTAGTAATGTCTAAATAATCATAATTAAGTCCGTAAGCATAGTTGTATGGTCTTGCTTTAGCGTAAGGTGAAGAACTTTCGCTGGCATTTCCGTTTACCCCTATAGTAGCTCTTAGTCTTAAGCGGTCTATCCAGCTTGCTGTTAAAAAGTCTTCTTTATCTATATTCCAGGCTACCCCGGCAGACCATAAAGGTTTGTATCGGTATTTCGGGTCGCTACCAAAAAGGTTTTTTTGGTCGATACGGAAACTACCATTTACCACATATTTATTGTCGAATTCGTAGGCGCCGTTAGCATACCAGGACATCTCACGGTTATCTGATTTTCCGTTAGTAAATGCAACACCTTCATAGTATCTAAAACCTCTCCAGTCTCTGTATTCACGTCCGGCTAAAGCAACTTCATCTACAGGTACATATGTGGTTAATTGTTTGTCGTACCCATATTTACGGTCTTTTACACCATCTGTGGTTCTTCTGGTAATATCAGCACCGGCAAAAAGTGTGATTCCATGTTTGCCATATTGTTTATCGAAGTTTAAGGTATTTCTAAAATACCAGGCATCGAAACCGGTTCTAGTATACTCGTATCGCGTGCCTACAGGCAACTGAAATACACCGTCTACATACAGTTTACTAATCCGGCTGCGTTGTTCATAATGGTCCATCGACTGATATTCATCTACCTGCGTATATCCTTTTTCGTATTGGAAATTGGAGTTGAATTCCAGGCCGTCAATTAGTTCGGCTTTTAAGCCAAATCTTGAGCGGATATTTACGTTTTCACGGTTGTTGTCGTTCGCACGAATTTGATCTAATTCGTTGTAGAATTCTGAAACTCCTGTTAGATCTGTACGTTCCTGAGTGGCCCATTTGTGGTAATATGGAGAGTATTGGATAGTGTTTCCATTTTCGTCTACTAAGGCATTGTAGGCATCATCATTTTTCATTGAGCGGAAGTCTACACCGTTATTTGTTGCATGTGTTAATGTGGCAATTAAAGCTGCGTTAAATTGAATTTTGTCGTTAAAACGATACGTATCGTTGATAGTGAAAATTAAACGGTTATCGGCATTGCCAATAGCAGCATCTCTGTTTTCGTTATACACTAAAGAGGCATAAGTTGAGTTGTTTTTACTTCCGGTAGCTAAGGATACATTATAGGTAGTAGACGTAGCATTTCTTAATAAGTATTTTTCCCAGTCGTTACTTGCACTGCGTTGACGTAGGGAATTGATGTAGTTGTCGAATTGCGATTGTGTCCATACATCGCCGTCAGGTGCCATACCTAATTTATATACTAAAGCTTCGTTAACTAAAGTGAATGCATTAGAATTGTTTAGGTAGGTATTAAAAGTACTTTCGTTTACCCAGTTCTTGTCGTACATTTCCAATTCTATATCAATCTGATCACTTGAGTTAAGTAAGCCCATATCGTCGTAATCAATTTTGTTAGTAATGGTAGTAAAAGCAGAAGCGTTGACGGATAGTTTTTGATCTGTTTTCCCTTTTTTAGTAGTAATAACGATTACACCATTACTGGCACGAACCCCCCAGATAGAAGCTGCAGAAGCATCTTTTAATACGTTTATAGATTCAACGTCTTCCGGGTTAATAGAGCTCAGCGAATTGTCTTGAATAGGAAAGCCGTCTACAACAATTAGAGGTTGGTTATTAAGGTTGATAGAGCTGCCGCCACGTACCGTTACTTCTCCGGCCTGATTTATACTTAAACCGGCAACTGTACCTTCTATACGCTCTAAAATGTTTAAAGACGCCGGGCGCATTTGAATTTGAGCCTCTGTAACCTGAGAGAATGAACCTGTAACGCGCTCCTTGTCTAAAGTCTGATACCCTGTTACAACTACTTCTTCAAGACTGTTAACTTCTTCTTTTAAAGTAATGCTAAGATTACGTAAATCGGAATAGTTGGCTAGTATAATTTTTTCGGTATGAAATCCCATATAACTGAAGATGATTTCAGTAGTTGTTTTAGGAACATTAATATCGAAAACCCCATCAATATCACTGGTAGCACCATAAATGGCATCTCCGGTAGTAATTGTTACCCCTGGTAAAGGCATACCGGATTCGTCTAAAACAGTTCCTGATACTTTTATGAAATTTTGGGGATTAACTGAAGATTGTTTGTTTTCTTTTAAAGGTATTTCTGCCGATTTAAGAACAATTTGTGAATCGTGTACGTTGTACTGTACATTGGTATTGATGAACATTTTGTTTAAAATGTTGTCAATTTTTTCCTGATTCGCTTTTAAGTTAATTTTTCGGTTTAAATCTATTTCATCCGATTTGTAGAAGAATTTAAACTCAGACGTCAATTCAATCTCATCGATAATAGTGCTAATGGTAGCGTTTTTAAACTCTAAGGTTAGCTTTGTTTTTTGTGCGTAATTATCGTTGGCTTTTAGCCCGAATATGGCACTGAATAGAAAAACATAGAAAAGCTTCATTTTTAAATCGAGTTTGGGGAAAGTAATTATTCGTAAATAATTATTAAACTTATTTTTCATACTTTTATATCATACTAATTTAATGGTTATTATTTAATCATTTAACAATGCTCCGGGATGTAGGACCAGTACATTCCGGTTTTTGTTTTTTCTTCTTTAAGTTGTGTGTTGTAAGGATTTATCTCATAGGCAATGTTTTTTTAGATATTGGTTTTTTTTGATTAGTTAATGTAAATGGTGTTGTCTTTAATTTCGTATTTAATACCGTAAATCTCTTTAAAATAGGTTAACACTTCGTAAATAGTTTCGTTTCCTAAATTCCCGCTAAAGGTTTGTTTTCCTAATTCACTATTGTTATTCTCTATCGATACGTTATACTTGCGTTCTAATTTTTTAATAACTTCATTAAAGGCTAGATCACGATATATTAGGCGACCATTTATCCAGGCTGTATGCATTAGTGGGTTAACTTTGCTAAGAGCAATGTCGGCATTAGGCTCGTTTTTGTTAACCGAAGCCATCATGCCAGGTGTTAATTTCACGGCTTTGTTAGACTGTGTTGCGGTGAATTCTACACTACCTTCTACCAGTACCACATTGGTGTTGGTTTCGTTATCGTAATTCATAATATTAAATTCGGTTCCTAAAACTTCCACGGTACTGGTACTGGTGTTTACTATAAAGGGATGAAGTTTATCTTTACTTACATCAAAATAGGCTTCGCCATTAAGAAAGACTTCTCTGTTGCCTTTATTTATGAAGTGAACGGGGAATTTAATTGAGGTTCCGGAGTTTAAATGTACTTGTGTTCCGTCCGATAAAACCAGTTGAAATGTTTTACCATGTGGGACGTTTAAGGTGTTATAGCTTAATTTGTTGTCCTCATGGTTTAGATATGTAATATGATCGGAGTTCTGACTGGCTACAAGAGTACCGGTGCTGTCTGTAACTTGAAGTGTTTCATTTAAATGAATTTCTTTAATGCTGCCATCTTCAAGCTCCAATGTAATAGCTTCCGATTTGATGTTTAAAGTTTCCGATTTAAAAAGCAGTGGTTTTAAACCAAAAAAGCTAACCGTTAAGGCAACAACCAGTATGGCTGCGTATTTAACATAACTTTGCCATAGTTTAGGTGTTTTGTCTTGTATATTTAAATCGGATTTTAATTTAAGGAAATCGGCAGAAGTGTTGGTTGCGTTTAAAAGTTCTAAGGCTTCTTCAACTAAATCGTCTGCTATAATGTTATTAATTAATTCGCGTTCTGGAGTGGTTAGGTCTAGTCGATCTAAAATGCTATAGTCGTTACTACCGGAAAGTGTAGTTAAAACATGTTTTATTTTGTCTATAGATTTCATTTGGTTGATGTTTTTTATTTAATGTTAAAGAAAAATTAAAATAGGGTGACAAAAAGGTTAAATTTTTTTTGTGTAACGAAAATTGCATTTTGCAAACGAATGTCTATTTTTGAGACTATGATATCGTAATTTATGCCTGGAATAGACTTGAATACTTTTGAAACCATGTTTCGCGAAAACTATTCGTTTTTGTGTTTAACTGCGTTTCAAATTACTAAAGATCAGGATATTGCCAAAGATGTTGTCCAGGAATTTTTTACCCAATTATGGCAAAACAGAGACCGGACTGTAATTTCCACAACCTTTCAGGGGTATGCTTATAAAGCCGTTCGAAATTTAAGTTTACAGCATCAAAATAAAATCAAAAAAAATATTTCATTAGAAGATCATAAACATACCGATAGGGTAGAACATGTCGATTTTGATGAAAAGGATAATACTAAAAGACGGCAGTTAACTTTAAACCAGTTGTTGCAGCAACTTCCCGAAGCCCGCCGAAATATTTTTCTAGCTTACACAGTAGAAGGTTTGTCTTATGCGCAGATAGCAGAGGCAAAAGGCGTGTCTATAAATACGGTGAAAACTCAAATGAAACGAGCTTATGCATTTTTAAAGGAAAATGCCTCTAAGGATATGCTGGTTTTGGTTTTACTCAGCATTATTATGAAATAAAAGTGCTTAAAACGGATATCCGATAGCAAAATTAAATACGGTTTCTTTGTACTGAAAATTAAATTGCTTCTCATCGAGTGCCGGATCGTGCACCGGAGCGGCAAAATCAAATCGTATTACAAAGCCCTGCACATCTACACGTAAACCGGCACCAACTCCAATTCCCAGTTCCGACATAAAGTCTGAGGAAAATTTACTTCCCGGCTGAGCTTCATTTTCTTTAGAGTTCCATACGTTACCTGCATCTACAAACAAGGCGCCTTTTAAGTACGAAATCAGTGGGAACCGGTATTCTAAGTTGGCTTCAAGCCTGATATTTCCGGTCTGATCTACATAATAATTATCACTACTGGTTTCGTCGTAATAAGTTCCGGGGCCTAGCGAGCGGATTCTAAAGGCTCGCACACTGTTAGGTCCTCCGGCAGAATATTGTTTTATATAGGGCATTAATTCGGAATTTCCGTAGGGCATGCCATATCCAGCAAACAGGCGGGTTGCTATTTTCTGGTCTTTCTTAAAGTTAAAGTGGTAGCGGAAATCGACATCAACTTTTACATACTGGGCATATTCCAGTCCTAAAAATGTTTTGGGGTTTTCACCTTGATCCTTACCAAATAAACTTACCAGATTACCGGCTAAGTCTAAAGTTGTATTGACGTAAATCTGATGTTTTTTATTTACATCTACCATTTCGTTATACGTAAAGGCATAGTTTAATCCGGCTATAAACTGCTGTTCGAAACTTTCTTCCAGATACGGGTTGTCTATTAGAATCTGGTCGAATTCAGGTGTGGTTTCCATCAGGTTGTTATAATTAATGGAAATAGGAGTAAATTGATGTGTAGTAAAGCGGTTTTCATTCCATAAATATCCAAATTCGGCTGTTCCCGACAGTAGTGTATATAAATCTGTACGGCTTAAATAATCAATGCTTAAACTGGTTTTAGTTTTCGGAATAGAATATTTAAAAAAGCTATTGCTAATAGTCACAGGAAAAAGTACTTTAGGAAATAGTAATTCGGCTTTTAGCCCTAATGCAATGTTGCTGGCAGGCTTTTCTGAGCTTTTAGTTCCCACCTGAAATTCGTAACCTACATTGGTGCTCAGGTTAAAAATTTCGCCGCCTCTAAAAAGGTTTCTGTCGCTGTAAGTCAGCTCTAAAGCCGGGCCGGCAAAACTGTTTGATTTTGTTACGGCCTGCAATTCGGCTTTTATAGCACGCTTGTTTAATGGCGATAAAAATATATTGGCATGTAAAATACCAGTGCTATCAGTTAGAAGGCTGTCTTTTTCTTCGTATTGTATATTGATATACTTATAGGTTCCTATAGTTGAAAGTCTTCTGGCGGTATTTCTGGATTCTTTCGGGTTGTAATAATCTCCTTCTTTAAGTGTGATAAACGGATCCAGGTTTTTGGGTTTAAAAAAGGATTCGGTTTCGATGAAATTTTTATTGTTAAATCGAATAGTGTCTTTAGGTATGGAGTCGTTTTTAATGTCATAATTCGTATAAACATTAATTTTACTCACTTTATATGGGACGACGGATTTTTTAGGAATCGCCTGTTTTAATCTTAAATACAAATCGAATTTTCTGTCTTTATAACGGGTGGTATCGGCTTCGAAAATCAGGAAATCTGGATTAAAATTGTAATATCCCACATTCTTTAGATCGTTGTCTATGCGCAGGCGTTCTTTTTTTAGATATTCCAAATCAAATCGTAAATCTGGTTCGAATTCAGTTTTAGTTATGCTTTTTTGAATGGCACTAAAAATTGGTTCCTGCAATGTGTCTAGCTGATATGTGGCCAGCTTATACGGTTGTTTTATGGAAACATCGTAAAGAGCTTTTGCGGTTTTCTTTTCGTCATTGTCTTCAATAGTCGACGATGCTGTACTGTAAAAGAACCCGTGATTTTCCAGTCTGTTTACCAGAATGTCTTCAACATCGTAAGTTTTAACATCTGATTTGTAAACCGGTTCTTCTCCAATCTTTTTGTATAACCAGCGGTTTAAAAATCCGGGATTTTCTTTTTGTGTTTTGTAGTAATAATACAGACCGAAGTATTGCCCTAGAACTTTTGAATTGGGTTCTGGTCTTAAAACTTTTTCCAGTTCAGATTGCAGTTGACTTTGGTTTTCAATTACAGAATCTGTCACAATATTTACATCGCCTCCGGTGTAAAGCAGTTCGTCTTCAGGA
This sequence comes from Formosa sp. S-31, assembly GCF_051172795.1. Taxonomy (NCBI): domain Bacteria; kingdom Pseudomonadati; phylum Bacteroidota; class Flavobacteriia; order Flavobacteriales; family Flavobacteriaceae; genus Formosa; species Formosa sp. S-31. The sequence continues at coordinate 289,701 of NZ_JAENDK010000008.1, read as the reverse complement.
ATGTATTTGGTAATACTGCAGGATTGTAACAGGAATAAAATAAATACAGCCAGGTATATTATTCTGTTTGAATGAAACAGAAGCTTAAAGACTGTGGTATTTCGTGTATTTAAGTTGGCGCTCATTTATTCGTCTTTAGCCTTTTTGTTCTTTTCGTTCTCTGCTTTTTGTGCTTCGCGTTCCTTGTCGGAATGAAACATGGCTGCCCATAACTCCTGAAATTCGTTAAATTCCTGAGTAAATATCAACGCCAGACCACTCACTATGGTTTGTCCGTCGATAACCGATTCGAATTCATTTTTCTGAAAAGCTTTAAGTCTGTATTTTCCGGAAGGTGTAATCAGATATTCCAGACTAACATCTCCAATCAGCGGTGCTTCTTCCCCGGTAGGATCGCTGCCTTCAATATCTACCGCGCTCCCTACACGTACAATAACCCTATCGTTAAATAATTTCTTTTGAGCCGCGACATCCAGTTGGGTGCGTTGTTCGGGAGAGCTGCCCTGATAGTCAGTAAAACTGTTCAAACCAAAATCTAATTCCAACCCTGTATTGCCAAGTAATTTATCCGAAAACATATTAAGCTGATCGGAAAGTGCATCGTTTAAATTATCTCTGGCAATAGAAGCAAATCCGCCATCGCTACCATCACTACCGGATTCCGGATAAAATCGACTCATAACCAATAAGGAAAAAACCTGCCTGTTAAGTTCGCCTTCCTGCTGGTTTACCTGTTGCACGCGGCCGTAAACCTGTCCGCCAATAGCGCCTTGTTCGTCTTCGGGCATATCCAGTTTAAATGAAATTTTAGGATGCATTAATTCTCCATCGATATTCAAATACACCTGAAAAGGCAGGACTTGCTTGTATTTGTTTTTTACCGCAGGATCGGATCCTGAAATTTGGGATGCCATTAATGGGGAAGAAGACGTTTTAATATCGTAAAGTGCTTTTACACTTAAATTCGCATCCAGCGGATTGCCCGACCAGGATACACGACTTCCGGGAACCAGTTCGAATTTGCGGTTTACTAGTTGGTATAAGCTCATTTCATAATGTCCGCTATCTACCGTATACACTCCGGAAAGATTCATACGGCCATTGGTGTCCATAGTAAATACAAATTCGCCATCTCCGGATGTTTGAAAGTTGTCTCCGGTATTTTCGTCTAACACCAGCGTCATAACTGCTTCTTTCGGTATGGCAAAGTTAGCTTTTACATCAAATCCGGTAACCGTACTGGCTTCTTCTACTTCTCGGGTTAGAATGGCATCGGGGTTGTTTCTATTTACAAAGATTACCACGCCATCGCGTTCTTCAATATTAACTGCCGAGGAAGGCATCACATAAGTAACATTCGATTCCGGGTTTACCGATGCATTTAAATTCACTACAGGAACATTTAAATCTCCTGTAATAGTGCCTTCGGTGTTAAAAGACAGAATACCGTAAAGCATGTCGTTTTCTTCCGGAGTTGCATTTAATACCTGAAAGTCTTTGGCGCTTATGTCTAAATTAAATGTAGGGTTGCTAAAATCTTCAGTTCCAATGTATCCATTAAAAACCAAAGCGCTGTTGTTGTTATCCAGAATGGTGAAGTCGGACATTGAAATGCCTTGGTTGTCAATGTTTATTGTTTCGTTTTCCAGAACGAAATTGGTGTTCAGTTTGGTTACGGTAAAATTAGCAGTGTTAAAATCTAAATTTCCGTTGTACTGTGGGGCAGATGTTGATCCACTTAGACTGAAATGACCACTCAGGCTACCTGAGGAATTGCTGAGCTCTCCCAGTGAAAGTCCTTCTACAGCCTCCATTTTTATGTCGTTAATAGCCATGTCGACAGTTATATTCGGGTTGTCTTTAGAGGCAACATAATCTCCGGTAATATCAATATCGACATCGCCGCCTTTAGTCTTTATATTAAAGTCGTAGGTTTTATTATTACCTGAGTTTCCGATGAGACTAAGTGTGCCTAGATCGGCATTCAGAATTTTAAACTGATTTATTTCCAGATCGGCCACGTAGCCCTGGTCTTCAAAGGGATTATGGATAGTGAAATGACCATTTAGCTGGCCCTGAGCCAATTCTTTATCAGGATTGAAGTAGGATAGTAATTCTTTTAATCCGAAACTAGTGTACCTGATGGTGAGTTCTTCCTGAGCATTATTTGTTTTAGACGCATTGGTAAGTTCCAGAGCCTGTTCATTTTTTGAAATTTTAAAGTCTTTAAAATGTAGAGCCTTTGGGGTGTAAACCATTTGATTGCTTTCCGGGATAGTCCATACTTCTTTATTGATAATTAGAGAATCCGGATTCATTATTAATTTCAGGCTGTCTTTTTGGGCGGAAAGTGTAGCTCTTAGTTGCATTAAAAGGTCGTCGTCGTCAAAAGCGGTAAAACCAAGATCTATGTCTTTGCCCGATTTATTTCCAGTAATTGCGGTGCGTTTAATGGAAATAGGACCGGAGTTAAAGGCTTTAAAGCCTAAATTGAAATCGAATTTGTCAGGATTCGTGGCTATGCTTAAAGCCAGGCTGTCCAGTTCGTTGTCGCTGTAATTTATGTGAGGCGCTGTGATGTTGGCGTTTAGAATTTTTTTATCCTGAATAAAATCCAGATTGAGATCTATAGTGTCTATATCTTTTAAATTTAGAACGAATACATCGTTTAAAAGTGCACTCTGACTCAGCTTACCTTTAACTTTAATATTAACTGGTTTTACATTTTGTGTACTGTCTGTAAAGGTTGAATCTTTATAAAAATAACTTTTAAGATGGTTTTGTAATGCGGTACTAAACGTCTGCGGATTCGTGTTCGATTCCAGTTCTAGATTCAATAATTTGTTATTGACAAAGACGTAAGTTGTATCTGGTTCAACATGAGCGTTTGCTACCAGATCTCCAAGCAGGAAGGTTTTTTTATTGTATACAAACACACCGTCGTCTATATTGCTTTGCAAATCAAAATTATCGCCATTTCCTTTAAAATCGGCGTGTAATTTTAAACCGGCGCGCACATCGCGTTGCATAAGACCTAAAGCCTGGAGGTTAATACCTATAAGATTTAGATCTACAATAACCTCCGGCGCTATAGAATCTAAAACCAGATGGCTCTTTAATTCTAAATTAATATTGTCGTCTTTATAGGAAGAGGAGATATCTCCGGAACCATTATTAAGTTCCCCGGTAATTGGTAAGTCTGTAATCTGATAATTTTGAAGTTTGAAACTCGAAATTTTCGCATCTAATACAGCATCCAAATCGTTAATAGAAGTCCCTTTTCCGCTCGCTTTTAACGAGAGACTTAATGGGCCTAGTTGGTCGTTTTGAAGCAATTCATTTAGTTTATATTCGTCAATTTTTATTTCGGTGTCGAAGGCCATGCCTTTAGAGCTGTTGTAATACCCTTCTAAGGAAACAAGGCCCTGTGAGGTTTCGAGTCTGGCGTTGGTTTTAATGTTTGTTAAGGTGCCATCCAGAGTACCGTTTAGTTTAATAAAATCCGGAAGTTGTATTCCAAGGTCTTGCTCGTTGGCAAATTTTAGTAAATCATCTTTAAGCATTTCTGCCGAAAACGGATTAATATGTAATTCCAGTTGCTCTGTGTCTGTAACATTTTGTATGGCTCCGTTGGCTGAAATCTGAGTGGTTTTACCCCAGTTTAAACCGGTGTTTGTTAACTGGATATTGGTTAAGTCGCCCGAAGCATGTAAATGTCCGGTTACGGGCTTCTGACTTAAACTGTCTAAATAGGGATTGGTTTTTAGCTCGGGCTGAAAGCGAAATAAATCGTTTAAATCGAGCTGTAAGTTGTTTAAATTTAATGCTATTTTTGATTGTTCCGGAGTAGTTGTTAAGTCAGACAATGAAGCGTATGTTATTTTACTTTCGCCGGAAAGGGTATTATTGTTTAACGATAAAAATATGTCTTCCAGATTGAGATTGTTGTCTGTAACTTTTAGCGTAAAATTTGCTTTGTTTAATTGAATACCTGATGCTTCTTTAAATTGAAACTGGTTAAGAGTTAAGCCTGCGGTTTTATTTTTTAAATAAATCTGTTCGCCGTTAAGAGTTAAATGATCAATTTGGATGGCGTTTGCATTGAATGTATTGAACTCTGGTTTTTCGTCATTTACAAAATACCCAATAGCGTTGTTTTCAAAATTTATGTCGGCTATCTCTAATGTTATTTCTGGCCATTCAAAACCTGAATCGGCAGGTGTTGTGTTTTCTGTTTCTGTTTCTGTTTCTGTTTCCGGCTCGTTAGTGCTCTTGGTATTTAATACGATGCTGGAGCCTGTTAATTCAAGTTCTTCCACTTTATAGTGGTTGTTAGTAAGATCTATTTCAGGTATCCGGGTTTGGAAAGTGTTAATGTCTGCTTTTAGTTCTAAACTATCAGCTACAGACAGATAGTTTGCTTTTACATTTTTAAGTTTAAAGTTATCTATTGCCAGGAAGGGGAGGGGTGTAGTCGTTGTATCTTTACTTTCAGAAACAGGACTTTGTATGTAGTTTATGTCTGTGTCTTTTATAGCAGCTTCGGAAACTCTAAAAGTCATATTTTCCAAATCGAACGTGTCCATATCCAACGTTAGATCACCTAAATTAAAACGACTGTCTATACCTAAAACCGCATCATTAAAAACAATTTTAAAATCGTTTAAATGAATGTTTTCAACAATAATATCCATTGGAGCGCTATCGGGTTCAGGCTGCTGAGGTTGCTCAGGTTCTTCTGAAACGAATGCATCAATTAAAAACTGAAAGTTATATCCGCTTATGGAATCGGTTCTAAAGATATTGGCCCGAAGTCCTTCCCATTCCAAAGATTCCACACCTACACCTTTTCCTCTAATAATGGGCCAAAGCGGAGCGTTTGCTTCCAGCGATTTTGAATATATTAAAGTGTCTCCTTTTTGGTCCTCCAAATAAACTCCATCTACTTTTAAGTCGCCCGAAAAGGTTAAAAATAATCGGTTGATTTCAACTTTGGTATGCGTTTTTTCAGAGATAAAGGATGTTACATAACCCACAATTTTATTTTGGCCCCAGGGACTTCTAATAATTAAGACAATAATTAAAAACAGTACAATAAGGACAATGCAAATGGTTCTTAAGATTTTTAGAATCTTAAGTTTTCTATTGTTTTTTTTATTGATTTTTTTGTCGTCCTGCAATCGTCTATAGATTTGGGATTTGTTTAAAATAAGTACACTTATTTAGGTCTTATTCGTTGGAAATGTTTTGTTTAATTCAAAGTGAAAATACAACATAACTTGTAAATAAGTATAATGCAAGGGATGTAATTTTAACTTTAAAAACTTTGAATAAAACTTAAAACAATCTGATTTTTACTCCAGTGTTGTGTGTTTTGTCTTAAAAAGCCAAAAGTAGTTCTTATTTGCGTGGTAATGGTGTAACCCAGGCCTAGAAAAACACGATTTCTGTCTAATAAGTCAACTTCTGTGTCATTCCCAATATCCCGTTGGCCATTTATAAAAACTTCGTCGTAGGCGGTTGCAAACCAGGTTTTAGAGGTTAACAACGTTTTGTTTAAAGGAATGTCGATACCAAAAGCGTATCTGAACCGGGTTCGGAAATCCTGACGTTCTATAAATCGTTGTTCGAACCGGAAGCGGTGACTTAAATAATAGCGGTCCCCGACCTTATGAGGATATCTTATTTCCTGATAAATTCGGTTTTCCTGGTTTTGAGTTTTGCTGGAACCGTAATAACTGGATTTTACATAAGCATAACCCAGTGTAAATTTTAAACGCGTATTGGTAGGCGTGTAATGCACGCCGCTTCGTAATAATAATTGTTCCAGATCTGTGGCTAATTTCCAGTTTCTCAATTGAAAATCACCCTGAAATCCCCAATTGCTATTGTTTAAATCGGCATTAAAGGCATAAGTAAGCCATGAACCCAGAACTTTTTCATTGACTTGTCCCAGTGTTAACTGACTTCCTAAAACATACAAGAGAAATACAAGATATTTAAAGCTCCTCCTCATGAAATGCCGCTGGTGTTAGATTTAATTTAATAGCCGGTGGTTCTTGTAGCTGTAAGCTATTCAAAAATAAGATAATAAAAGGTGTTTATGGATTAATTATCAGAAAATTATGTGCTTTAATTTGTTAATTCTTATTTAATCTACTTTTTTCAGATTTACATTGGTTTATCTTATAGATATTATATATTTAATGCTGCTAATCAATAAGTTTTAAAATGAAAAAAGCCCTTTATTTATCTGTCGGACTATTATTGAGTTATTTTGGTTACGCACAACAATCTGAAGCGGAATTTACAAATGAAATCATAACCGGTTTAATTGAGAAATATAAAAAGGATGTAAGAGGTCCTTATCGCGATATCAGATGGTTTTGTGACGATGGAACAATAAATATGCCTAAGGAACCTTGTGAAGATGGAGGTGTGCAACATGCCCGATACAAGGATGAGGTTATTCGTTTAGGCGATAATAATCATGTGTTTTTTGGTCAGATTCTTGCCTCTACTCCTCAGGAAGACTTTTTGGATGAGGAACGTAATTTTTCCCGACTTAAACAGTATATCGTAGAGAAGTACTTGAAATCGGTAGATGACGGCTGGATTAATCATCGGGCTCAGTTTTATCGCGGTGCCATTCAGGCGGAGGATGAACAGGCCTGGGGAAAGGATTTTTTTACCTGGTTATTAAAAAATGACGCCTATTTGGTTAAGCATTTTTATCTGGTACGTCAGGCGGTAAAGGATATTCCGCATTCCGGCGATAGTAATGTGGCGCAGTTAATGCGAAGTCAGTCTAAAGTGCTGGCCGAAGAGTATGAACCGTTCATGAATTTGCGAATTAAAATTCACGGTCAGCCAGAGAAATCCGATATCGCAAAAGTAAATGCGTTTAAAATTGAACAGGCTGCTAAGTTAACACCGGAACTAAATAAGCAATTAGATGAACTTATGCTCACTATGAACGATTATTTTGAGCCTGTGCGTATAGAGAGTCTTAATGAATTTCTGCCTGCGATAAGCAATACCGATATTAAAGATAAATTGGTTGGGACTATTAATGTTTATAAAAACGAAAACATAGCAACCAAAATAGAAGGTGCTGCCGAAACCATGTGGTACATAAGAACACATATTTTGGAAGAAAAATCTCCAAAAGGACGATTGGCATTATTGGATCTGTCTTTAAAATTGGAACTCTTAATTACGAAGCAGATTAATGAGTATCCGGAAGATAATTTAAAAGACTTACTAAATAAAATATGTTATTTAAGTACAGCCTCTGCTGCTTCCGGATATACCGAAATCTGGGAGTGGAATGATATAAAAGGAGACCTTGTTGTTCAAGATGCAGAAATGATGTCTTTGGAATCTTTAAATGAAGTGCTTGAAGCCGCCAGAAAACAACTGGAATGGGGTACAGGAAAAAACAGTGCTGTATTTGGAGATGTTGTAGAAGTCTACGAAGAATTTGAGCCTTTGGTTCACGGGTTTTTAGACGATAGAATACGCGGTTCCGTAGCACTTGCTTTAGGGAATTGCATAGGGAAATTAGGTGCTTTTATTACCTCGGAATCAGCATTGAATAATCGGGTTTTAAATCTGACGAATCAGAGTCATATTCATGGATTAAATCCGGGGTATGCCAAGGGGAAATTAGTGGTTGTTGAAGGTTCTGGTGAAAATCTGGAAGTGGATCCTAATAATATTTATATTTTCGGAAGGCCTCCTTCCGACTTAAAGCCTATTGCCGGAATTTTAACCGTTTCTGAAGGAAATCTGGTGTCGCATGTGCAGTTATTAGCTCGTAACCTAGGAATTCCTAACGCGGCGATATCTTCTGCTAATGTATCAGAGTTTAAAAAATACAATGGGCAAACGGTTTTTTACGCCGTGTCTAATAAAGGGACTGTAATTATGAAATCGGAACAGGAAATGACAGCCGATGAGAATGCCTTATTTTCTAAAACAGTTCAGAATAAAGATATGATTACAGTGCCGGTGGAGAAAATTAAACTGGATCGTACTACAATTTTAAATCTTCGGGAAGTAAATGCCGAATCATCGGGTATTTATTGCGGGCCTAAAGCGGCAAATCTGGGAGAGTTAAAATCGAATTTCCCCGATCATGTAGTAGAAGGTTTTGTCATTCCATTCGGGATTTTCCTCAATCATATGAAACAGACGATTCCGAATCAGGATATTACCTACTGGGCGTATTTAAATAGCATTTTCGATACAGCCAGAAAAATGCAATCGGAAGGAAAATCATCTAAAGACGTTGAAGCCTATCAGTTAACCGAATTAGCTAAATTAAGACAGCTCATTATAGATATGCCGCTTTTAGATGGATTTATAGCAGATCTGGAAGGTACATTTAAATCGGTATTGGGTACAGAATTGGGCGGAACTCCGGTGTTTTTAAGAAGTGATACCAATATGGAAGATTTGAAAAGCTTTACAGGAGCCGGCTTGAACCTTACACTGTTTAATGTGTTAGACCGTAATAAAATTATCGAAGGCATTAAAACGGTTTGGGCATCGCCTTATACTGAGCGCAGTTTTAAATGGCGCCAAAAGTATCTAACAAATCCGGAGAATGTATATCCGTCTATAGTCGTTATTCCCGGAGTTGATAACGATTTTTCAGGTGTAATGATTACTAAGGGCGTGAGTTCCGGACGTACCGATGCTATTACTGTGGCCTTTAGTCGCGGGGTTGGAGGCGCTGTAGACGGACAGGCGGCGGAAACGTATGAGATTAGTAATGACGGAACTTATGAGTTGATTTCACCATCGCGCGAACCTTCGTATTTGTCTTTACCGGAAACTGGGGGGACACAACGAAATACGACCACTTTCGAAAATCCTATTGTTAGTCATGACCATATCAATGAGATTAATGCATTTAGTAAGGAGTTGGTGAAAAATATGAGTGAGAAGGGAATTCACGGTCCGTATGATGTGGAGCTTGGTTTCAAAGACAATAAAATCTGGCTGTTTCAGGTGCGGCCTTTTGTAGAAAACAAGAACGCCAGAAGTTCGGCCTATCTGGAATCTATCACACCTGAGGTCGATTTAAATAAAACGATTTCAAATTCAGCCTCACTATAAACACTTAACCATGAAAAAAATATTGATATTGGCCGTTTTACTGGCTTCATTCGGATTTACAGCAAATCATTTTTATCCTATAGACGGCTATAATTTAACAGGAATTAAGCGGTTAGTGTATTTGGAGCGTGTTAAAAGCGGCGAGATTAAAAGTACAAGAATTCCACCGGGTGCTTTCAGACCCTTAGATTCTATTCAGTTAAACCTGGTAAATCGGAAGGCCGAAATTCCGGAACTTCCAGAGGTTAACGATACCTTACAGCAAAAGGTAGATCGTTTATTTCGAGGCTTAGATAAAAATTATTCCATAGGTATTATTGATATGACCGAAGGTCGTCCTATTCGATATGCGCAGCACAGAGAGTCGGCACAATACCAGCCGGGGAGTGTTGGGAAACTTGTGGTGTTAACGGCATTTTTTAATCAATTGTGTCAGATTTTTCCGGAAGGTGATTTCGAACAACGTCGGGATTTGTTAAAAACAAAGCAGATCAAGGCAGGAAGCTGGGCTTTACACGATCATCACACCATTCCGGTTTACGATCTGGAAACAGGAAAATTAGTTAAGCGTACTGTTCAGGCTTCCGATGTGTTTTCTTTATACGAATGGCTGGACCATATGGTGTCTGTTAGTAATAATGGCGCTGCCAGCGTGGTTTGGCGGGAAGCTGTGTTAATGCATGTATTTCAGGGACACTATCCGGATTTAACTTTCGAAGAAGGAGAGGCTTATTTTAAAAATACACCAAAGAGCGAATTGTCTGAAATGGCCATAAATCTGGTAAATGAACCCCTAAGAGAATTGGGGATTACCGAAGATGAGTGGCGTTTAGGTAAATTTTTTACCTCAGGTGCCGGAGCTTATATTCCGGGCCGTGGAGGTAGTACGGGGACGCCTATAGGTTTAATGAAATTTGTAATGGCTCTGGAAAAAGGCGAGTTAATAGATTATAAATCCAGTCTGGAAATGAAGCGTATCCTGTATATGACCGATCGTCGTATACGTTATGCTGCCGCTAAAAAACTGGATAGTGCGGCTGTTTATTTTAAATCGGGAAGTTTATATTCCTGTGCAAAAGATAAAGGGCCTTGCGGAAAGTATAAGGGCAATGTCTATAACTATATGAATTCGGTTGCCATAGTGGAACATCCTGACGGTGTGCGTTACGCTGTGTGTTTAATGTCTAATGTATTGCACAAAAATTCAGCATACGACCATTTAGTTCTGGCTTCCAGAATAGACGACATAATTGAGGAGCGGGACTAACCCTTAGCCTTTTAAAACATCAAGCGTTTGTTGCGCCTGATTTCTTACAGTCTCACTGTGATCATTTAAAACCATTTCAACCAAAGGGATAAAGGTTTTGTTTTTGGTTTGTTCGATTAAATACAATACGGCATGTTTTATTTTTAAATCGTGCCGTTGTAATAATATACGGTAACATTCGGCTTCGCTGTAAACTTTTAGATTCAATTTTTTAATAATTTCTTCTGAAATTTCATCGTGAAACAGTGCCGATTCTGCAATTGGAATCAGTTCGCGTTTCAGATGGTATTCTAATATGTTATCTAAAAATTCGATAGCGTTTATACGCTGTTCCTCTTCACCATTAATGATAATATCCAGAATAGGATCGATATCGTTTGGCGGATATTTAATGCCCAGAAATTTAAAGATGCGATGAAGCTGGCGGTCTAAACGATGTTCTAAAATATGCATTAAACCATGTCTGGCAGCATCTTCTTTCTCGTTGTTTTTATGCTCTGCATGTTCTTTAAAATTGATGATAATCTGCGAATGGATAGACGAAAGCATACTTTGATAAATCTGGCATTCGTCTAATATTTTGTCTACAAGAAAACGGTCTCTGATTTTTAGGGCAGGGTACCTCCATTTTAAGCGTTTTAATGCGTCTATGGCTTCAATAGTTACAGAATGTTCTGTCGTATCAATAAGCTTTAATAAAGCGTTTATGGCTTTTTGAGAGGAAAAGGTTTCTATAACAACCGGGATAACATGGGCATCGTCCAGATTGTAATATTCATCTATAGTTTTAGATACAAGCTCGTCTATAATAGGTTCTCCAAACTGATTCAGGCTGTCAATGGCTGTTTTTCTGGTTTCTTTTTTAGAAAGCCAGGACACTATAGGGTCTATAAATTCGGTCGATTTTGTTTTGGTGGCATTTTCTATAGCAACTTTAACAATGTCAGTGTCGTTAGTTAATAACTGATTTTTAATGATGTAATAGAACGATTTGGCATGGATATTTCCTATGGCCTCTAAAATTACCTTGATCTTAGTGTTTTTGTAATCAGCGTCTTCAGAAGTACTCCATTCGTCTATGGCTTTTTGGAGCCATTTGTCGAAGTTAAAGCGTTGCTGAAGTTTAGGATTGTGTCTTAACTCTAAAGACATGCCTATAAGCGTCGCATTTTTAATAGACTCGTCCTTACTTTTTAAATACGATTCGAACAGGTTTAAAGTGTTTCGTTTACGTTTATGAATAAGATAGCGAAAGGCACTGGTAGTTAATTCCTGATCCGGGTTGTAAATTAAAGGTTCAATCTGGTCGGAGAGGTCCTCGGTTTTTAAATAATATAAATTTTCAATAGCCAGTGCTTTTACCTTAACAGACGGATGTTTTAAAAGTGATTTTATGGAACTGAATAAACGTTCATCAGGAGTTTCCTGAGTACGATGAAGCATATGCAGAATCTGATTTTCAGAACCATGATCGAATACCTCTATAATACTGCTGATGATAGAGCGTACCGGACGTTCTTCCTTTTTTTGTTTTTCTTTATCTATATTTAGGTGAGGCGGGTCTAATAGGTTTTTAAAGGCGTTTATGTAAGAAAAACGCAGTTTGAATATGAGAACAATCCAGACGATAATGAGTAAAATGGTAATCAAACTCACATAAATAGAATGGATTTTAAGTCCGTTGATAAGGAATATTAATATAAAACCTGCCAATCCGGTTGCTATACTGTCTATTACTACATCTATAAATGTTTTTGTTTTTTTCTTGACGTCGATAGGAATAGGAATGGATAATAACTCTGTAGCCGATTTGTTTACAGATTGCTTAAGGCTACCGTCTATAATTTTTATGAATACAATCACGCCTAATTCGGGCACAAACAGGAGAATTACCGAGCCAATTAATATACCAGCAGGAAGCCATAATAATGATTTTCCAACACCAAAAGTTCCAACAATACGTTTGGTTAAAAACAGTTGAATGACAAGAGAAACAACACTTAAAGTAGAAAACCAGAATCCGAAGAAAGAGGTTAATTCTTCCTGATTAAGAATTATTTCAGAAGCAAAATGGCTGTATTGGTAGTCGACTAACTTGGCAACAATCACACTAATACCAATAACTACTGCCATTCTAGACAAGAGTTTGGATTGTTTTATAAGCTTTAAAGGCGATTCTCCGTTATGGTCAGTTTTCAGTGCTACATGCGCCACATTTGTTTTAATAACGTTTTTTACCCAGATGTATCTGGTAATAGGTAGGCAACAAAAAAGTAAACCGGCAGCGACAAATAGTAAGCTTTCAGAGCTGATAAAGTTAGTCAGTAATGAGGTGAGGTAACCTCCAAAAATACCTCCTGCAATGGCTCCGGCACCAATAAAACCAAATACCCTTTTAGCTTCACGAATATTGTATACCAGATTGGCTAGAATCCAGAATTGCGAGGTGGTTAAAAGACCGTAAATGGCTACCCAGATGTACGGGATGTATAATAAATAGCCTAATTTAATATGAAGTCTGAACGCTAAGCCAAAGACAATTAAAAAAAACAAACAACCAATTAAAGTGAGTTCTATAACTGTGTTAAGAGGAAAACGTTCCAGTAATTTATCGTAAAAGTAGGAACCTATAACTGCTGAAATAGCCGTAAAAATATATGCCAGAGGCAGAGCCTTTGCTGTTAATTCGGATAAAAAAAGTGAATTAATAGTTGGTTTTACTACTAAAAGTGTAGTGATAAGTAAAAATATATTGAGTTGCAGTAAGAGGGTTTTCTGCAACTCATCTTCATTAATGTCAAAAACGTCTAATAGGTAGGATTTAACTTTGGGTAATCGCGGCATTTGGTTTATTGTTAATAGCCTTTTCTATTGGCTCAACCAAATTACGAATTATTTGCTCTCCATTTTCATTTTCTATTAAAGCAACCAAAATATATTTTCTGCCTTCGTCCCATACTAAAACAGAATCAGCATGCCAGTTGCGCCAGCTTCCAGATTTTCTGAATATCCTGGCATTTGGTGCAATACGGTCTAGAGTGTTCACAAATTTGTGGTGTAATTCCGGGTTTTCCATCATATCAAGCATGTGTTTAGAGCGCTCCGGGTTTACCAGTTTTCCATGTAGCATAAGGTAGTAAAAACGACATACCTGATCTGCGGTAGCCGCATGGCTTAAGTTTTTTATTGGCTCTCTGTTGGTAGGGCCGGAAGCCGCATAACGCTTGCCTACCCATAAACCACCCCCGTGTTCTTCGTCGTAAAGTTTGTATTCAGGGGCTGTTACAACGTTTTCGATTTTTTGAAAGCCAACGCGATCTATCATTCGAGTAGTTGCCTGATTGTTTGATTTACTAATCATTAAGCGCATATCGCTTTTAACTTCAGGTGTAACGATTAACTCTCCTTTGTCGATAGCGTCTTCGGCTGCCAGTAATACTGCAATTTTAGGTAAACTGGCTGCATACATCATTTCATCACCGTTAATATCTGCAAATCGGGGCTGATCCGGTTCGTTTAAATCAATTACGCCGATGGCCATTTTTTTATTTTTGATGAGATTTTTCCACGTCGGATTTTTGTAAATCTCCTGAGTAAGTTCTGTTGTAAATTGCGTGTTTTTAAATGCGGTTAAAGGTTGGAATTCTTCTTCCGGTAAAGAAAAAGGTAAATTCCCGTAATTATTAGCTGGATTGTAAACCAGTTTCTTTGAAGTGTTTCCAGGGTTTACTTTGTATTTTGCTAAGGTTTTTGTTCCTAAAATGGAAGATGTAATTAGGAGTAAAACAACTGCTAATATTTTATATTTTACTGAGAATTTTGCTGTACTTTCTTTTTTCATAGGGCCTCTAACTCATTTAATACGAGTGCAATATTAATTTTTTTTCAATTACAAAATAAATACTTTAACACAAAATATGTGCTGAATGTCAATTTCTGAAACTCTAAGAGTTTAGTTCTTATCTATTTACGGAGAAAACGTTTGAATGGTTGTTTTGTTGTTGTTGATTTTGAATTTAACAGTTAGTGATTTTTTTAATTTAATTGGATTCGGTTATAAATTGTAATGCTTTGTTTAATTGTGATTTATCGAAATATCGTTCTTCAAATCCGTTACTCATTCGTGTAAAAAAGAAATTGTCAATGGGGACTAATGCTTTTAGTATGTTGGAATGCCCTACGATAGCGAGATTCCCCATGCTTTTTAAATGGCGTAAAGTGAAAACAGTATCCTCAAAAAATGCTTTAGTACTACTTTTGGAAAGTTTTATTTCGTCCAGTTTTATTAACATATTCACGTGAGAATGCCCTTGATCTGTTTTTTCATTAAACCATTTCTGGCACAGTGACTCGTCAGTTTCAGAAAAACCATCAATGACTTCAATAGCCAGACTGTTATCTGAAAATGTTTTTAATTGTTCTAACATGGTTTTAAATTCAGGGCGTGTTGTTGTTATAGCTGATCATCCAGTTAATATTAAACTGATCGGTACACATGCCAAAATAATCGCCCCAGAATGTATCTTCCATAGGCATGGTTACCACCCCACCATCGGAAAGGGCTTTAAAAAGTCGGTCGGCCTCACTTTTAGAGTTTACACCTAAAGCGAGACTAATATTGTTTCCTGTTACAATTTTTGCACCCCAATCGCCACCGGTATCACTTCCCATAAGGGTAGTGGTGTCGTTAATAGGTAAACTAATATGCATGATCTTATTTTTGTCGGCTTCAGAAATGGTGACACCTTCCTGAGGAGGCATGTCTCCAAATCGTCCCAGATAGGTAAATTCTCCTCCAAAAATTGTTTTGTAAAATGTAAAGGCGGCTTCGCAATTGCCTAAAAATGTAAGGTAAGGATTTAAAATGGTCATAGCTTAAAGGTTAACCGTTAAGATGTGTTTTTCAATTTGATTAAGATTGTAATCTTCTATAATTCGCTAAATGTTGCGGGTTATATGAACTGCAAAAAGTAAAATCACGAACTTAAAGTTACGACTTTTTTAGATTACTTTCTTGTCTTTTAGTGTGTTTGTTTTGAGGGTTGAAACCTGCTTCACTAGGAATAAATATTGAATTTTAGCCTGATATTTTATTAGTTAAGCATAATAACCAGTCTGTATTTTTTTGTTTAAAAGGCTGAAATGGATTGAAATTACTGATTAATTTGTGTTAAATGTTAATGTTTTGTGTATTTCGTCGATTAATAAGGTTTTTTGTCGTTTAAAAATTTGGATTTTATAATAATATTAACATATATTAGCCTTGTCTTTAGTCGAAAGCGATTTTTAGAGATATTAATTCATTAAGGTTCATTTTTTACCACTTCCCTCCTCAATATTTTTTAGTGCACTAAAAGCATAGTGCTATTTCCGTGTTTTGATTTACACTTGTTTTTAGTTTTTGAAATTTTAATAATCCAAAAATTAATTTGTAAACTAAAAAATACTCCTTATGAAAACTTTTAAAATTACTTTATTCGCTGCTTTATTATTTGCTTCATTAACATCTTGTGTAAAAGAGGATTTAGAAGATGATGATGTATTATTAGGTCAGGATGGTATTGAGGCATCTTATGATACCGGTGGAGTTGTAGATGAAAGATAAAATTAATCATTCGCTTATTAGTAACAACTAATTATAATATATTAAAAATTATAAATACATTTGAGAAGACTGATATGTTTTAAATCTTGAATGTGAATCTTAAACTTATTATTTGTTTTTTGATTTGTCTTAGTGTAAATATAACTAAGGTAATTTCTCAGAATAAATATATAGATAGCATAGAAAACCTACTTCATAAATCGGCTAACAATGAGGTCTACGATTATGATAGTAGGTTTTTATTTGCTAAGCAGGCAAGCCAATTGTCACAGCAAAAAAAAGTAGATTCCTTATATCTTAAAAGTAACATAAGTTTAGCTAAGCTTTTTGAGGAAAGGGGGTTAAACGAATTGTTTTTGGAAACAAATAAAAAGAATTTACTATTTGCAGAACAAATTAACGATTCTATTTCTTTAGCCGACGTTTACAGTGATATAGCTAATTTTTATTACTACAGATCTTCTGATAGCTCTTACCATTACTATCATAAAGCAGAAAAAATTTACAGAGCTTTACAGGATAATTTTAATACGGCTGTTACTTTATTGAATATTGCTATAATTCAAAAAAATGAAAAGGATTTTATAGGAAGTGAAGTGTCTTCCATAGCGGGTATTAAGCTATTGGATTCACTACAATCAAATGATAACGTTTTAAGGAAAAAGGCTTATTTTTATAATAACTTGGGGCTTATTTTTGATCAATTGGAAGAATATGGAGATGCTGTAAATTATCACGAAAAATCTCTTTCAATTAAAAGAACTTTAAAGGGAAGCAATGTTAAAACAATTAATAATTCGATAAACAATCTTGGTTCGGCCTATAAAAACTCTGGTGAGTATAAAATAGCTTTAAGTTATTACCAGAATATTTTAAGTAATAAAAACTTGTTAAAAGAAGAGCCTTCATTTTATGCCTTAGTGCTCGATAATTATGCAAATGCCTTATATCTTGAAGGTCAGGAAGATCAGCTTCCTAAATTGTATTTACGCGCTTTAAAAGTCTGTGACAGTATAGGAGCTTCTTATAACTCGATTATTATTAATCAGCATTTGGCCGAATTCTATAATGACAAGCAACAGAAAGATTCTGCAAAATATTACGCCTATCGCGCAAAGGATATTTCAGAACAGTATCACAACGACGACTTGTTAAAATCACTTTTATTATTGTCTAAAATTGAAAGTGATAGTGTTGCAGTTAATTTTTATAAGGATTATATCCATTTAAACGATAGTCTTCAAAAGAGTGAACGGGCAGTAAGAAATAAGTTTGCCAGAATTCGTTATGAGACCAAAGAAATCGAATTAAAAAATAAAAAGATTTCTAAGGAGCGCTCTGTATTTATGATTTTGTCTGCCGGATTACTGGTTACTATATTTTTATTGTGGGTAATTGTAAGTCAGCGTAACAAAAATAAGTCACTACAATTTAAACAACAGCAACAACAAGCAAACGAGGAGATTTATAATTTAATGCTTTCGCAACAGGACAAAATAGATGAAGCCAGAACTCTGGAAAAAAGACGTATTTCCGAAGAGTTACACGATGGCATTTTAAGTCGATTGTTTGGTACGCGGTTGAGTCTGGATAGTCTTAACTTTAGCACATCAGATGAAGCTATTAAAACACGAAGTGCTTATCTGGACGAACTGAAATTAATCGAACAGGATATTCGAAAAGTGTCTCATGATCTAAATATCGATTTTATTTCAAATTCTGGATATATTGATATTGTAAGAACCTTAATCGAAAAGCAGTCTGCAGCTTATAATATTACAAGCGATTTAAAATATGACGATAATATTAACTGGGATGAAATTTCCAATAAAACAAAAATTCATTTCTATCGCATTATCCAGGAGGCACTTCAAAACGTATTTAAGCATGCGCAAGCCACTCATGTGGATATAAAATTTTATATTGAAGACGAAAATATTTGCCTGAAAATCTCCGATAATGGTTTAGGTTTTGACATAGCAAAATCGAAAAAAGGCATTGGCCTTAAGAATATGAAATCCAGAGTTCAGGAAATTAATGGCGATTTAAAAGTAGAATCAGAAAAGCAATCCGGAACAACCCTAATAATTAATACCCCAATACTTAACTAAAAGCCTTACACATGACAAAACGAATTAAAATTTTAATGACCGACGATCATCCTATGATTATTGAAGGTTATCAGAATACTTTGTTATCTACTAAAAAGCCCGAGCAGGAACTTAAAATTGACACTGCAAATAATTGCGATCAGTCCATAGCGGCAATGGAGTCCAGTCTTTCGGCTAACGATCCGTACAATGTTTTGTTTATAGATATTAAAATGCCACCATCTGGCGACGGTAAATTTAATAGTGGAGAGGATCTTGCGATGCACGCCCGTAAAATATTGCCAGATGCCAAAATTGTTATTCTTACTATGTTTAATGAAACCTACAGAATACATAATATAGTGGAGCAGATTAAACCGGAAGGATTTTTAATTAAAAGCGATTTAACCTCAAGTGAATTAGCCAGTGCCTTTCAGGCCGTTCTTAACAATCCGCCGTTTTATAGTGGTACGGTGAGCAGTTATTTAAAGCAGACCGTAGTTAGTGATATTTATTTAGACGATAAAAACCGAAAAATATTATATCTGTTATCCCAGGGTATAAAGACCAAAAATTTAGCAGAGCATGTGGATTTATCTTTAAGTGCTGTAGAAAAGCGAAAAAAGCAGTTAAAAGTCTTGTTTGCAGTTGATGACGGACAGGATGAAACCTTGCTTCATGAGGCCAGAACACTGGGGTTTATCTAAACTATAGGGGGGGATTAATATTAAAATTCAAAAAAAGTTTAAAAAACTTAAAATTTACGGTTTTCCCGCAGCAAAAAGTGGTTTAGGCAACTTATCTTTGAAACAGTATCAACGACATTATTTTAAAATATTAATCCATTATCCCTCGGAATTAATTGTTGATAATAGCAACTTACAATTTAAAACCTCATAACTCCCGTTATGAGGTTTTGTAATTTTAAAAGACGCTGAATCCGTTTTTAAACTTCCAGAATATTCTTACAAATAATCCTAAATAAATTACGGTTATAATAAATTTTAAGAAGGTGCCGGTTATAAAGCCTAAAAACGAACCGAATGCTGCTTTTGCCGCAGCTTTATGATGGGTTTTGTTTATTAATTCTCCTATAAATGCGCCAACAAACGGCCAGATTATAATGCCGAAAAAACCAAGAAGGGGGAACAGAATGGATATAATTAAACCTGTAGTTGTGCCAATAACTCCGGCTTTACTGCCGCCAAAACGTTTGGTCCCCATGGCAGGAATAGCATAATCGAGGATAAAAACGCCAAGTGCTATGCAAAAGGTAATGCCTAAAAACCACCAGTCGTTTGGGACGGCTTTCGTAAAATATAAGAGTAGTAAGCCAAGCCAGCTAATTGGGGGGCCGGGTAAAACAGGTAAAACGCTTCCTAAAATGCCAATAAGCATAAATACAAATCCGAGTAGAAGTAAGGCGATATCCATGGTTTTTTTAAGTTGTTTTCACGAAGTTACACAAATAAGTTTTTATTTTTTAACTAAAAAATTAGTTTGAACTAAAAGTTTAGTTATATTTGATATATTGTTAAACTAAAAACTTAGTTGAATGAAAGCGTTAACTAAAGCAGAAGAAGAAATTATGCAGGTGCTTTGGAAATTGGAGCAGGCTAATGTAAAACATATTATAGAAGAATTACCGGAGCCGAAACCCGCCTATAATACTGTGTCGACCATAGTTAGAATTTTAGAAAGTAAAGGATTTGTAGATTATGAAAAGCAAGGTAAAGGCCATGTTTATTTTCCTAAAGTAACGAAGCAGGACTACAGTAATCAATCGTTAAACGCCTTGGTGAATAATTATTTTCAAGGCTCTTTTAAGAGTTTAGTGTCGTTTTTTGTTAAGGAAAATGATATCAGTTTAAAAGATATGGAAGCTGTGCTTAAAGATATTCAAAAAAACGATTAGCCATGGTACATTATATTTTACAAACGGTGGTGTTTCAGCTGTTTTTTCTACTGGTTTACGATGTCTTTTTAAAACGAGAAACCTTTTTTAACTGGAATCGGTTTTATTTGTTAGTAACACCCTTAGCTTCTCTTATTTTACCTTTAATACAGATAGAGGCATTTAAGGAAATTGTGCCTAAACAGTATGTAGTAAAGCTTCCCGAGGTAATTATTCATCCGGAGCAAGTACAGTTGAAAACCGAATTCTTGCCAGCGGTTTTTATTTCGTCCGAAACTACATTCTGGACCTGGGAATTTATAGTGTATGCCGGTATAAGCGTTGCGGCTGTTTTGTTTTTATTGAAACTATTTAAGTTAATAAGAGCTATAGTTCAATCGGAAAAACATCGTGTAAACGGGTATACAATTATTACTATGAAACAAAGCACGGCAGCATATTCATTTTTTAATTATGTGTTTCTGGGCGATCAGATTACTGCTAATCAATATCAAACTATTTTAATGCATGAGTGTGTGCATATAAAACATAAACACAGCTTAGATTTGTTGTTTTTCGAGATGCTTCGTATTGTGTTTTGGTATAATCCTTTAGTGTATTTGTATCAAAACAGAGCGGTAGCGCTTCACGAATTTATTGCCGATGCAACCGTTATCAAACAACAGGATAAAGCGTCATATTATCAAAATCTGTTAAGTCAGGTTTTCGATGTCAATCATATTTCATTCATCAATCCATTTTTTAAACAATCATTAATCAAAAAACGAATCATTATGTTAACAAAAACAAAATCAAAACAAGTTTATGCTTTTAAGTATGTTTTAGTTATTCCTGTAGTATTGGGAATGTTATTTTACACGTCTTGCGATAAAGATAGTGATACAACGGCTGGAGGAGTAGCAGTTCAGGAAGATCGATCTGACGTGCTTCAAAATATAGAAATTTTGAAGGAGTCTATAGCAGCTAAGGGCTATGTGTCAGATGAAGAAGATGCAGCCTTAAGATCGCTTATGGTTTTAGTGACTCCAAATGGGTTTGATAATCCAGATTTACAAGATGTAGTTTCAGATGTTGAAGTGCCTTTTGGAGTTGTAGAAAAAATTCCGGTTTATCCGGGGTGTGAAGGCGTGCCCCAGGCAGAGCAAAAGAAATGTATGTCAGACAATATATCGCGTTTTATCGGACAGAATTTTAATACAGGTTTGGCTTCCGAATTAGGCATAAAAGGCCGTCAGCGTATAAATGTTCTTTTTAAAATTAATAGTAAAGGAGAAATTGTAGGTGTTACTGCTAAGGCAGAGCATAAGGCCTTAGAAGCAGAAGCTATTCGTGTAATAAGTATGTTACCTAAAATGGAACCAGGACAACAAAAAGGAAAAGTGGTTACTGTGCCATATGCATTACCTATAGTATTTCAGGTTGCCGAATAGGCCTGTTAACAAAAAGTGACAAAAGCCGAAGTTTATACTTCGGCTTTTGTGTTTTCAGTTATCTATTACCTGAAAAAAACGATTTTAACCGATTTCAATCAAGAAAAATATTCGGAAATATGTTAAGTACTAAAAATGTTGTATTTTCGATTTTCATCTTAGACTATGAGGCAGTTATTTCTTATTCTTATTTTAATAGTTGTTAGCGCCTGCGACGATTTAAAGGTGAAAAAAATATCTTCAGAAACCATTTTGCAGGAAGAGCTGCAATCGTTTAAATGGGATGAAGTTGATGAATATCCAACCTTTTTGTCCTGCGAAGGAACGAAAACCCAGCAGGATCGTAAACAGTGTTTCGAGCAGACCTTATCTTCAGCGATATTAACGTATCTGCAGGATGAACGCATTATTGTAAATCACGATGTCCTGGATACCTTGCTTATTCAATTTAAAATTTCTGACGCCGGAATTCTTAGCGTGCTTCAATTTAAAGCCGATTCGATTACTCAGGCAGAGATTCCTAACATTAAAGATTTGGTTTATGCCAGTTTAGACAGTTTACCTGTTATAGAACCAGCAATTAAACGCGGGCAAAAGGTGAATTCCGAATTTACACTTCCTATAATAATTAAAGTGAACTAAGCTCTATTTCGCAAAAGTTCTGCCTTTCCAGGTGTAGTTAGTCATCATGGAAGCACAGGCCACCCAGCAACAAAAAACAGGGTAAACCAGTGCGGCGAAAAGGTAGGTGTTTAAACGCGATTTTTGTTTGAAAAATGAAGCGCTTTTGTAAATTAAAAGAAAGTCTACAGTTGCTTTTACGACGAAACATTTTAAGCCTAAAGTAACTGGAATCGTATCGAAAAATATTAACAGCATTAAACTTATTAATAACATGTTGGTACTAATTACAAGTAATCCAACAAATTTACTAAACGGGTTTTGGTAGGCATTGGTTTTGGCCGCCCAGCGCTTTCTCTGATTTAATAAAGCTGACAGACTAGGCTGTGCGTATGTTTTTACAATGGCTTCAGAAGATTTTAAATAGAATACCGAATCCGGGTAACGTTGCAGTGTTTTTTCGAGTAGGAAAATATCGTCCCCACTAGCTATATTATTGTTGTGTTTAAAGCCGTCGACTTGTAGAAAGACCTCTTTTTTATACGCTAAATTAGCACCATTGCATAAAAAAGGCTGTTTAATGCCAAAACCCCCAAGCGTAGCTCCTTGCAAACTCATCATGTCAAACCACTGAAATTGATTCAGGAAACCGTTTTTTGAAATGTAGGTTACCGGGCCAACTATCATGTTCGGGTTGCATATTGCTATAAAATCATTTAAAGTCTGTAGCCATAATTCGGGTACAATACAATCGGCATCTGTAGTTAAAATCCAATCGTATTGTGCAATGCTAATAGCTGTTTGAATCGCGTCTTTTTTTGGCGAATTAGAGTAACGTTCATTTTGAAGCAACCTGACGTTTGAGTTTCCATATTTTGCAATGAATTGATGTATTATGGTTTCAGAGTTATCGGAAGAGTCATCATTAATTAACAGGATTTCAAAGTGGCTTTCCGGATATTTTAAACGCTGTATGGAATCCAGTAAATCCGGGAGATGTAAGGCCTCGTTTCTAAATGGTATTACAATAGAAAATTTTGATTTAGGCGGAGAGGAAGTGGACTGAAATTTCGGAATTTTGAAACATCCGTAAAACAGCCCGCCTATTAGGCAGGAGTATGCTGTTATAATCAAATAACTCCCTGTTTCCATAATATTAAGTAGTTTCTGGTAGTTTGTAGTTAAGCACAAAAACAGCCCCGATAAGACAGGGAAATACCGTATTGAAAATCCATAATATAAATGTAGTGCTTAAAATTGTGGCGTCGCTAACATGATAAAAGGAGAATAAATATACGGCAATACCACCTTTTAAAACAACATCAAAAATTAAAAGCCCCGGTAAAATAGACGCTAGAAGATACATGCTGGAAATAGTCGTTATATAATGAATATAACTTATCTCGACTTGAAACCATTGTAATACAAGGTAAAACTGAGTAGAGAATACGAAATAACGCAAAGCAGAAATTCCAAATATTTTTAATAATAAGTTACTTGAAAGACTGTTTAGATGTGTTTTTAGTTTTACAGTAAATCCTTTATAAAATTGCGGATACTTAAACATTAAAAAAAAGAATCCAACACCTAGAATTCCTATGAAAAAGAGGTTCGTGGGGGAAGAAATGAAGTTCAGTTCTATGGGGAATTGAGAGATGAAATAGAGTAGTCCAATACTACCAAAACAAATAGTCACGGCCATTTGGTTTAAGTTACCAATGGCATTTAAAGTCATAATCTTGGCTCTTTCTTTGGAGAAATAAAATAAGGCTTTAGCTCCGTATTCTCCAATTCTGTTTGGAGTAAAAAGTGCTGTGGTATGCGAACTAAGAACTTCTTTTGCCGCAGTGGTAAAAGATGTTGCCTTAATGGTTTTTGCCAGTGTTTTCCATTTGAAAATTTCAAGACCCCAGTTAAATACAGAAAAGAGACATATTAAAGCGAGCCATATAAACGTTGTAAAGGAGTTAGGAAACAGTATTGTTAATGTCTGTTTAAAATGTAATGCAGGATTTTGTTTTAGGTTAGAATAAATAACATAAAAACTACAACTAATAATACTTATCTTAAGCATCAAAATTAAGAATTGATTAGATTTGTAAGAAAGTACCTTAGTGTGCATGCTGCAAAATAACCCTTTTTATTAAATAATACGATGGCTCCAGATTTTAATATTCAATACTATAAATGTGTTTTAGTTTTACTGTTATTAATTTGTGTTCAAACGGTATCAGCGCAAAAGGAGGAAGATGCTTTACGATTTCAGCTGGCTTTTGGACTTAATCATGCGTTTGAAAATGGATTTCCTCAGCCGGATGCTAATTTGCTAACAGATATTCAGGCTCATGCTATAAATTTTCCGACTATCAATGTCGGAGCGCAATATATGTTCACTAACCGGTGGGGAGCAAAATTGGATCTTGGGTTCAATAGGCTGGCCAATGCTAAAGATGTGCCCGATTTTAAAATAAATTACACACGAATTAATGCACAGGTCGCTTACGATTATTCATACTTGATAAATCTGTTCCCAGAAGAGGTCTCTTTTGTGGCGCATGCCGGACCTGGCTATACTAAGGCAAAACCTTTAGGAACTTTAAAAGGAAACGATCAGAACTATCTTAATGCAATGATTGGTACCGAAGTACTTTATGAGTTAAGCAGAAATGCTAAAGTATTTGCCGATCTGGCTTTTGTTTACGGATTCTCAAATCCCGACGACTATACTGCTCCGGAAACCGGTTTGGGCGCTTTTAATGGCAGCATCTTTACATTTACTGTTGGGGTTTCCTTATCTTTGAGCGGTTGTTATTTTTGTAATTAATGGTTAAGGAACGTATTATTTTGGGTATTGACCCCGGGACTACGATTATGGGGTTCGGGTTAATAAAAGTTGTTGGAAAAAGCATGTCTTTCTTGCAGTTAAATGAATTGGATCTGAAAAAATACGACGATCATTATTTAAAACTTAAACTCATTTTCGAGCGTACCATAGAACTCATAGAAACACATCATCCTGATGAAATAGCTATTGAAGCACCTTTTTTTGGCAAAAATGTTCAGAGTATGCTAAAATTAGGCCGGGCTCAGGGGGTTGCTATGGCGGCAGGATTGTCCCGAGAAGTGCCTATAACAGAGTATTCGCCTAAAAAGATTAAGATGGCTATTACGGGCAATGGTAATGCCAGTAAAGAGCAGGTCGCTAAAATGTTGCAGAGTCTTCTTAAATTAAAAAGTTTACCTAAAAATTTAGATGCCACCGATGGACTTGCGGCAGCTGTTTGTCATTTTTATAATGAGGGCCGTGTTGAGGTTGGGAAAAGTTACTCGGGCTGGGCGAGTTTCGTAAAGCAAAATGAGGCCAGAGTTAAGAAATAACACGGTTTAGTTATTGTTGTTTAGTAAATAATTTCAAGTATCATGTCTGGTATTTATATTCATATCCCGTTTTGTAAGCAGGCATGCTATTATTGCGACTTTCATTTTTCGACAAGTTTAAAAAAGAAGGAAGAACTAATAGAAGCTTTAATTTCTGAGCTGGAAATCCGGCAAGAGGAATTTGAAAATGAAATAGTAAACACTATTTATTTTGGAGGCGGGACCCCTAGTTTATTGACTTTAGAAGAAATAAATGCCATTATCGCGGCAGTTTACAGGTACTATAAAGTGACTGAAAACCCTGAAATTACGCTGGAAGCAAATCCAGATGACTTGTCTGAAGAGAAAATAATTTCGCTTTTAAAAAGTCCGGTAAACCGTTTAAGTATAGGGATTCAGTCTTTTTTTGAAGCTGATTTAAAGTTGATGAATCGGGCTCATAATGCCGAGGAGGCCAAAACCTGTTTGAAAATTGCAACGCAGTATTTCGATAATATTTCTGTCGACTTAATTTATGGGATTCCGGGAGCAACGCACGAGCAATGGAAATCCAATATACAAACGGTTCTTGATTTTAATATTCCGCATATTTCCAGTTATGCACTAACAGTCGAGCCTAAAACAGCTCTTGAAAATTTTATCAGAAAAGGTAAAATTGAAGATGTAGACGAGGCCATGGCTCAGGAGCAATTTCATATGCTGATAGATATTTTGCAGAATGCGGAATTTATACATTACGAATTGTCCAATTTTGGTAAATCGGGGTATTTTAGTAAGAATAATTCGGCCTACTGGCAAGGGAAAAAATATATAGGTATTGGGCCGTCGGCGCATTCGTATAATGGGACAGCAAGAAGTTGGAATATAGCAAATAATGCCAGGTATATTAAGTCGATACAGGCTGGTGTTTTACCAAAAGAAGAGGAAGTGTTAACACTTCAGGACAGATATAACGAATATGTTATGACAGGCTTGCGTACCGTTTGGGGTGTGTCGTTAAACACGATAGCATCGGAATTTGGAATGGCATATAAAAACTATATTTTAGAACAGTCTGATAAATATTTTCAGCAGGAATTATTGTATATTGAAGATGAAAACATAAAAGTTACCACTAAAGGTAAATTTTTAAGCGATGGCATTGCATCTCATCTGTTTATGTTATAAATCCTTCGTTTCATGATTGCAACAATTCAAACTAATTCAAAAAGATATAAAATCGATTTAAATCAGCCTTTAGATATTTCCATGCCATTAAGAGCATCAAAGGATAATGTAAATGCCTGGTATCTAGAAGCTCCAAAAATAGAACCGGTAAAGCAGGGGAAATGGGTGGCGAAAGTAAGCGAAGGTTCCAGTGTTAATTTTAATAATATTATGTTTAATCCTCATGCTCATGGTACGCATACTGAATGTGTGGGGCATATTACAGAGGATTTTTATTCCATAAATAAGCATTTAACACGGTTTTTCTTTTTAGCAGAAGTCATTACTGTAGCTATGGAAAAACAGGAAGACGATTTTGTTATTTCTAAAAAGCAATTGCAGTTTGCTCTGGGAAATAAAAAAAGAAAGGCGGTAGTTATTCGTACCATTCCGAATACTTTGGAGAAATTAAATAAGCAGTATTCTCACACTAATCCGCCATACCTTCTGGAAGATGCAGCAGAATATTTGAAGGAAAAGGGAGTAGAACATTTATTAATAGATTTGCCAAGTGTTGATAAAGAAAAGGATAATGGAGAATTACTTGCACATAATGCCTTCTGGAATACCAAAGGAAAGTTAAGGCTTAATGCGACTATTACAGAGTTGATTTATGTGCCCAATGCAGTTAAGGATGGTACTTATATTCTGAATCTGCAAATTGTGTCTTTCGAGAATGATGCAGTCCCGAGTAAACCAGTTTTATACGAGCCAATTGAGGAGTAATCAAAAGCGTAACGGTATGAAAACACTTTTAAAACTTGAAGAATTTGGAATGTTGTTATTATCTGTGTTTTTATTTTCTAGATTAGATTTTGCCTGGTGGTGGTTTACAGTGCTGTTTTTGATTCCCGATATGGGTTTTGTAGGGTATGTTATTAATAATAAAGTAGGTGCCTGGTGTTATAATGTGTTACATCATAAAGGAATTGCCGTTATGGCTTTTATATTCGGTGAAATTTATAATTTGGAATGGCTGCAATTATTAGGACTTGTTATGTTTGGGCATGCTGCTTTCGATCGTATGCTGGGCTATGGTTTAAAATATAACGAAAGTTTCTATCATACACATTTAGGAAAAATAGGTAAACGGTCTAAGTCATGATAAATATTGAACAATTGTACGAGTATTGTGAACAGAAGAAAGGTGTAACCGAACATTTTCCTTTTGATAATGATACCTTGGTATTTAAGGTTCTCGGTAAAATGTTTTTGCTTACCTCTTTAAAAAGTTGGGAAGAAGGCAAGCCGGCTGTTAATTTAAAATGTGATCCCGTAGAGGCAGAAAATCTAAGAGCGGATTACGCCAGTATTAAACCCGGTTACCATATGAATAAGACGCATTGGAATACCGTGAATTTAAATCAGGGGGATTTAAATTTAGATCTGGTTTTAAAAATGATAGATAATTCCTATCAGTTGGTGTTTAACAGTCTCCCCGTAAAACTACGGGAATCATTGAATAAATGATAAGTATATGTTAATCAGTTACTAATTCTGATAAAATTTATCTACATTAGAAGTGTAATTGACTTCCCTCATAGAACTGAAATTAATACAATTTAATAGGGTTACTGCCATTTAAATTGAACGAAATCCTGCTTTTTAATTTTAATTCTGTGCACTATGAAAATGCTAAAACGTCTACTTACTATTATTTGTATTGGATCTTCTTTTTTACTCTCCGGGCAGATTGCCAAAAAGGGAGCCCCGAAATTTGTAACCGTAACCTATCTTCATTGGGATTTTGAAAATGGAAAACTGGATATAGATGGTTGGAAAAGGGTAGAAAAGGAATATTTTGATAATGTGACCAGTAAAAATGAATTTTTAAGATCCTCTACCTTTTATATACATCGGTTTTCCGATGACAGCAGCGAGCTGGTTTTAATTAATTCTTACGATTCCTGGGAGGATATTAATAAAGCTAATGATAGAAATAAGGAACTTGAAGAGGAAGCCTGGCCTTTGGAGCAAAAGCGAAAGGAAGTTTTAGGGAATATTTCTAAATATTATACAGCCTATCATGCCGATGAAATTTATCGCACTTTACCGCAGATAAAACCGGTGTCGGAATATGCAACTGTAAACAGAGAAATGTTTATGTATTTAAGAACCTGGCATTTTTCTAAAAGCGGCAATGGGCCAGACGAATCCTTTCAGCAGTATCAAAAGTTATTTCTGGAAAATGTATTCAATAAAAATGAATTTATAAAAGGGTATTATGGCAATGTGCACGCCTGGGGATCTGATAACACAGAATTTGTAGAGGCGTTTTACATCCGTTCTTTTAGTGATTACGAGAGAATGTTACTACGGAATGATGAATTAATTTCTCAGGCCTGGCCCGATGAAGCTGAACGCAATAGAATTCAGGATGAATACCGTGCCTTTTTTTCTGGACAACATGGAGATAAATTATATGTTGTTGTGCCAGAGTTTTCCAAATAATTACCCGGTTTTCTTAAACTGACTTGGACTTAGACCCTTTACAGTTTTAAACTGTCTGTTAAAATTGGAAATATTTTTAAAACCAGACTGGTAAGCAATTTCCGATATGGAAAGGTCGTTCGATTTGGAAATTAACTTACAGGCATGTTCAATACGTAATTCATTTAAAAACTGAAAATAAGTTTTGTTGGTACGTTTTTTAAAGTATTTGCAAAATGCATTTTTCGTCATAACGGCAACTTCGGCAATAGTCTCCAGAGAAATGTCTTCCTCAAAATGCGTCATGGTGTATTCAAAAACATCTCGCATGCGTTTTCCTTCATTGTCGGTGTATTTTTTTTCATATATAAAGGAAGATAAGCTCGTGTAGCTCGCTAGTGTAGTGGTTCGTAATAGTTGTAATAAGGTAATAAAGCGTTCCAGTTTACTGGCTTTATGCAGGTTTAAAAACGCCTCAGTCATAGATTCTTTATGAGAGGTGACTTTAAAGCCATGAGATGCCCGGTTAAAAAAGAGTTCAAGTTCACTTAATTCTTCCAGTTCAAAAAAATGCGAGCCAAATGAGGATTTAGTGAAAAACAAAGTGAGCATGTGCGATGGTGTTTCATGCTGGGCATCGCTTTTAAAAACGTGGGGTACATTGCTTCCAATAACTAAAATATCGCCGGCTTTGTAGTTGTTAACGGTATCTCCAACAATAAGAGAGCCTTCGCCGGAAACAATTAAACTGAGCTGTATTTCTTCATGCTGGTGTAGTTTGTCGTAAAACAGCAAATCTAAATCTTCCTGAAATACAAGGCTATCCTGCTCTGGTTTTGGTATTTTAAAAGGTAAAACTTTCATAAGGACGTGTTTATGACTGGTTTTTGCTTATAATATTCGATTTTTAATCAGTTTTTTGTTTGTTGGACAATATAGTATCAATTATGGATAAAAACCAATAATCTCTCATTCGATTTATAATATACTTTTACAGGAACAAAAATAAAAGTGATATGAGTATTCAATGGAAGGGCATTATGCCTGCAGTTACAACTAAATTTACAGATAATGACGAACTTGATTTTAAAATGTTCGAAGTTAATATTAAGGCTCAGCTGGAGGCAGGAGTTCATGGTATCGTACTTGGAGGAACGCTGGGAGAGGCAAGTACTTTAATTGATGAAGAAAAACGAGCTTTAACAACTACAACTGTAGATATCGTAAAGGGGCAAGTGCCTGTATTTATTAACGTAGCCGAGCAAAGTACAAAAGGTGCAATTTTAGCGGCTCAAAAAGCAGAAGAAGATGGTGCGTCCGGATTAATGATGTTACCTCCTATGCGTTACAAAGCCTGCGATGTAGAAACCGTGGCTTATTATAAGGCTGTGGCTAAAAGTACGTCTTTGCCAATTATGGTTTATAATAACCCTGTAGATTATAAAATTGAGGTGACTCAGGATATGTTTGCCGAAATGTTGGAATGCGAAAATATTCAGGCTGTAAAAGAGTCAACACGAGATACTACAA
Source organism: Formosa sp. S-31 (assembly GCF_051172795.1). Lineage (NCBI taxonomy): Bacteria > Pseudomonadati > Bacteroidota > Flavobacteriia > Flavobacteriales > Flavobacteriaceae > Formosa > Formosa sp. S-31. Next base: position 259,103 of record NZ_JAENDK010000008.1, on the reverse strand, counting down.
ATATCACCAGAATAAAAAATCGATTTGGAGATCGTTTAAAAATAATGACCGGGGTCGATACTTTGGCTTTAGAAAGTTTGTTATTAGGAGCCGAAGGTTGGGTAGCAGGTTTGGTATGTGCTTTCCCTAAAGAAACAGTTGCGATTTACGAACTTCAAAAAGCAGGGCGTATTCAGGAAGCCTTAGAAATTTATCGTTGGTTTATGCCATTATTAGAACTGGATATTAGCCCGAAACTGGTACAAAATATTAAATTGGCAGAAGTTGCTACAGGTATTGGTACAGAAAATGTGCGTGCTCCACGTTTGCCATTGGCAGGTGCAGAGCGCGAGCATGTTTTAAATATTATTGAGACTGCATTAAAGACGCGTCCGACATTACCGGACTATAAAAATTTAAATGCTTTAGTGTAATTAAAGGAAACTAGGCTTACTGTAGTAATGCTTATTATTAATAAAACAATAGTGTAAAATTGTTCCTTCTCATATGTGAAAACATGATCGGTAAAACCGGTACATGAATTCAATTTCAAGTCATTGTCATGCTATTTTTAGCGGCAATGACTTCTTCGTTATAACCTGCGCATTTGAAAAGGTTAGATAACACGTGTTTTTAGGAACATGACATTTAAATTAGAAAACAATCTTAAATAAGCTGCCATTGAATGCTATAGATTGTTTTAAAAACAGAATCAAAAAATGATTACAGGAAAAAATTTTATTGGCTTTACGCCATCCGCAAACGGGACAAAAACATACAAAACCTTTAATCCGCAAACCAATGTCGAAAACGAGGACGTATTTACCGAAGCGACTTCCGAAGAAATAAATCAGGCTGTTGCTCTGGCTACAGAGGCGTTTAAAACGTTCTCAAAAACGTCTGGTACGGATAAAGCAGCATTTTTAAATGCCATTGCAGACGAGATTATGGCTCTGGAAACTTTAGTAGAAACGTATTGCAAAGAATCTGGTCTTCCGGAAGGCAGAGCTATGGGAGAGCGTGGAAGAACAGTAGGTCAGTTAAGAGCTTTTGCAAATCTGGTTACAGAAGGCTCCTGGGTAGAAGCTACGATAGATACTGCGCAGCCAGCAAGAGAACCTATGCCAAAACCGGATTTAAGAAAAATGAATATAGGTTTAGGACCGGTAGTTGTATTTGGTGCGAGTAATTTTCCGTTAGCATATTCAACGGCAGGAGGGGATACAGCAGCAGCATTAGCAGCAGGTTGTCCGGTAATTGTAAAATCGCATCCTATGCATGCCGGAACAGGAGAGCTTATTGCATCAGCAGTCATTAAAGCAGCTAAAAAGACAAATATGCCAGATGGTGTGTTTTCTAATATAAACAGTAGTGGTATAGAAGTCGGTCAGCAACTTGTAAGTCATCCCGGAGTTAAAGCAGTAGGGTTTACAGGAAGTATTCGAGGCGGGCGAGCGTTGTACGATTTAGCTGGGCAACGCGAAGAACCAATTCCTGTATTCGCCGAAATGGGAAGTGTAAATCCTGTTGTCATGCTTCCTAAAGCTTTAGAAGAAAAAAGTGAAGCCTGGGCGAAAACCTATGCGAGTTCTATAACTTTAGGAACAGGTCAATTTTGTACAAACCCGGGGTTGTTATTTGGTGTAAAAAGCGACGCCTTAACTCAGTTTGTAGATGTTCTGGCAAAGGAAATAGTAGAAATTGCTCCGTCTTGTATGTTGCACCCAAATATTAAAGGAGCGTACGATAAAAATAAAGATCGTGCTTTACAACAGGAAGCTATTACTGTTGTTGCAAACTATGAGGGTGATGTAAAACCAAATTATGCACAACAAACGGTGATTACTGTAGATGGTGCTACATTTTTAGAGAACACAACGTTACATCAGGAATTATTCGGGCCGTTTTCTATGGTTGTGCAATGCGAAAGTCTGGAGGAGCTGGAACATATAATTTATAAACTGGAAGGGCAGTTAACAGGTACTTTATTAGCTGCCGAGGGTGAAGCTGAAACTTGTCCTGAAATTGTAAATGCTGTTCAGAATCGTGTAGGACGGATTATATTTAACGGTGTTCCAACAGGAGTAGAAGTGTGTCCGGCAATGGTGCATGGCGGGCCTTATCCTGCATCTACAGATAGCCGATTTACAGCTGTAGGGACGCAGTCTATTAAGCGTTGGGTTCGTCCGTTTAGTTATCAGGACTGGCCGGAAAATTTATTGCCGGAAGCACTTCAGGATGCAAATCCGTTAGGGGTGCTACGTTTGGTTAACGGGGTTGAAACACGAGATAAAATTTAATATATGGCGAGAAAAACCTTTTTTTGTGTCGATGCGCATACTTGCGGGAATCCGGTGCGTGTCGTGGCAGGTGGAGGTCCCAATTTAATTGGGAATACTATGAGTGAAAAGCGTCAGCATTTCCTTAAAGAATACGATTGGATTCGTAAAGGCTTAATGTTCGAACCTCGAGGACATGACATGATGAGCGGGAGTGTATTATTCCCCCCTCATGATCCAGCTAATGATTTTTCAATTTTATTTATTGAAACTTCGGGATGTCTGCCCATGTGTGGTCATGGTACTATAGGTACAATTACCATAGCAATAGAAGAAGGTTTAATTACGCCAAAAGTGCCGGGGAAGGTCTTAATGGAAGCTCCTGCTGGTCTGGTTAAAATTGAATATCAGCAAACCGGTAAAAAGGTAGATTGGGTACGTTTAACAAATGTGAAAAGTTATCTTGCTGCCGAAGGGTTAACTATAGATTGCCCGGAATTAGGTGAGTTGACTTTTGATGTGGCTTATGGAGGTAATTATTATGCCATTGTAGATCCTCAGGATAATTTTGAAGGGGTACATGCGTTTTCAGCCAGTAAAATTATTCAGTATTCACAGGAAGTGAGAAAACGTATCAACGATAAATATCCGGATATGTTTATTCATCCTGAAAACGATACGATCAGGGATGTGTCGCATATGCTATGGACAGGAAACCCTATCGACCCAACGTCGTCCGGTAGAAATGCAGTGTTTTATGGCGATAAGGCGATAGATCGTTCGCCTTGCGGTACAGGAACTTCGGCCAGAATGGCGCAGTTACATGCCAAGGGATTATTAAAGCCAGGAGAGGAGTTTATTCACGAAAGTTTTATCGGAAGTAAATTTATTGGTCGTATTGTAGAAGAGACTACCTTAGATGGGAAAACCGCCATAGTCCCTAGTATTCAGGGCTGGGCAAAAGTATATGGATATAATACTATTATTATAGACGATGAGGACGATCCGTATGCACACGGATTTCAGGTTATCTAATTTCAAAATTAAAAGCTGTTGAAAAATTGTATTGTTATTGGTGGAGGCATAATAGGATTGAGTACAGCCTATTATTTGCTTAAAGAAGGACATCAGGTTACGGTAATCGATAAATCGGATATTAGTAGCGGTGCATCCTTTGTTAATGCGGGGTATATCACGCCAAGTCATTTTATTCCCTTGGCTGCTCCGGGCATGATTTCAAAAGGTTTAAAGTGGATGTTTAATTCGACGAGTCCGTTTTATGTGAAACCGAGGCTTGATAAGGATTTTTTACAATGGACCTGGGCCTTTAATAAATCGGCAACCGCAGCTAAAGTAGAAAAGGCAATTCCTGTAATAAAGGATATTAATTTGCTGGGGCGCGATTTATATGAATCGATTAAATCGTCTTCCGAATTCAATTTTCATTACGACCATAAAGGCCTGCTCATGTTTTATAAAACCGAAAAAGCAGGAGAGGAAGAGTGGGAGGTTGGACTTCGCGGAATTCAGGAAGGTTTAACCGTAAGTCATTTAACAAAGCAGGAAGTTAAGCAATACGAACCCAATGTTGATGTTAATATTGCAGGTGCAGTATATTATGAAAGTGATGCGCATATGACCCCGGGCGAGTTTATGCCGGCTATGCTGAATTATTTAAAGCAGAATGGTGTTACATTTTACACCAATGAAACAGTTCAGGATATTGGCTTGGAAAATAAAAGAATTTCTACGGTGAAAACAGATAAACGCGAATTACAAGCCGATGAGGTCGTATTGGCTGCAGGCTCCTGGAGTCCGTTGTTAACTAAAAAACTCGGACTTAAAATTCCAGTACAGGCTGGAAAGGGGTATCGTATAAACGTAGAACGTCCTACAGGAATTACTATGCCTGCTATTTTGGTTGAAGCCAAGGTGGCAGTTACACCAATGCAAGGGTTTACACGATTTGCTGGAACTATGGAGCTGGGAGGTATTAATCATGAAATTAATCCGAAACGGGTACAGGCTATTGCCAATGCGGCTGCCTCGTATTATAATGGCATTGAAATTGATGCTAAAGAAATGGCTGCTGCCGACTGTGGTTTGCGTCCGTGTACACCCGATGGTTTGCCATATATAGGTAAGTCTAAGGTTTGTAATAATTTAACTATTGCTACGGGACATGCTATGATGGGCTGGAGCCTGGGGCCGGCGACAGGAAAGCTGGTTTCAGAATTAATTTCAGAGAAAAAAACAACTTTAAATCTGGATGCATTTCATCCGGATCGAACATTTTAACATGCGATATAAACAAATTTCAAATTCGCTTTTTATAGCAAACAGAAGTCGTTTTGCCGAACAAATGGAAAAGAATACTTTGGCCATTTTAACATCAAACGATATTAAACATAATAATGCAGACGATATGATGGGCTTTACCCAGAATAACGATCTGTTTTATCTTTCCGGAATTGATCAGGAAGATACTATACTTGTGCTGTATCCTCAGGCTGTTAAACCTGAAAACAGAGCAATTCTTTTTGTTAAAGAAACATCAGAACATATTAAAATCTGGGATGGTGAAAAATTAACGAAAGAACAGGCTACTGATATTTCGGGTATAGAACGTGTAGAATGGGTGCAGGATTTTGAGAAAATATTACAGTTAGTGGCATTTGAAGCCGATGGTATTTATCTGGGGCACAACGAACATATTAAGCGCCTAACTCACAGTCAGCAAACCCAACAGGATCGTATGATTTTGTGGGTGAAAGAAAAATATCCTTTGCACGATTTACACCGTGTAGCCAAAATTACCCGGGATTTACGTCCGGTAAAATCCCAAATCGAACTCGATTTAATGCAACAGGCAGCAGATATTAGCGTGGAGAGTTTTAAGCGTGTATTAAAAACTGCAAAACCAGGGCTAAAAGAATATGAACTGGAAGCCGAACTGGTATATAATTTAACCAAGTCAGGTGCTACGCGTCATGCGTTTAAGCCTATAGTAGCTTCTGGTAAGAATGCCTGTGCCTTGCATTATAATGCCAACGATGCGATTTGTAAGGATGGCGATATGGTTCTTATGGATTTTGGGGTGTGTTACGCTAATTATAACAGTGATACTACGCGTTGTTTTCCCGTGAATGGTAAATTTTCAGAGCGCCAGAAAGCGGTGTATGCTTCGGTATTACATTGTTTAAAAGAAGGGAGTAAATTATTAAAACCAGGCGTATTATCTGCAGATTATGAAAAGCAAATGGGAGATCTGGTAGAAGCTGAACTTATTAAATTAGGGTTGTTAAAGGAGGTAGATGTAGCAAAACAAAATCCAAAAAAGCCATTGTATAAAAAGTATTACATGCATGGTTCGGCACATCATATAGGTTTAGATGTTCATGATGTGGGCTTGTATTCCAGACCGTTTGAAGTTGGTATGGTGTTAACTTGTGAGCCTGGTATTTATATTCCGGAAGAGGGGATTGGATGCCGTTTAGAAAACGATTATGTGCTTACCGAAAATGGGAATAGAAATTTAACCGCGGATATGCCAATTGAAATTGAAGACATTGAAGCTTTAATGCAAAATCAGGATTAGTATGATGACATTAGGAATAGGAGGCTCTACAATAGAAGCAGAACTGGCGGCAATACAACCCAAAGCGCATTTGGTGTCTCCGGTATCCGGAGAAGTTTTTCCGGAACGTATTCAGCGGGCATTGCAATTTATGAAACAAGAAGGTGTTTCGGCACTGTATTTACATGCAGGGACTAACCTGTATTATTTTACAGGTACCAGATGGCATTCCAGCGAACGTATGGTTGGAGCCTTGGTGTTGCCTGATGGTTCGGTACATTACATAGCGCCTCAGTTTGAAGAAGGTACCATTCTGGATTTTATGGAGTATGAAGGTCCGGTTCATGGCTGGGAAGAACATGAGAGTCCGTTTGAGTTACTTGTTACGGTGTTAAAACAACATGGTATTACTAATGGTAAGATTGCTGTAGACGAAGCAACACCGTTTTTTATCGTTGATGGTATTTTAAACATTCAGTCTACATATCAGTTAGTAAATGCGAAACCAATTACAGCTGGTTGTCGTATGGTAAAATCTAAAGCGGAGATTGCCATTATGCAGGCTGCTATGGATATTACTATGGAAGTGCATAAAGCTGTAGCCCGAATTTTAAAGCCTGGAATAGCGGCGCAGACTGTAGTCGATTTTATTCATGAAGCGCATAAGCGCTATGGAATACCTACAGGTTCATATTTTTGTATCGTGTTATTTGGCGTGGATACGTCTTTTCCTCATGGAGTAAAACAGCCAAAACCTTTGGAAGAAAATGATGTCGTACTGGTAGATACGGGCTGTATGTTACACGATTACATTTCAGATATAACACGAACTTATGTTTTTGGAGATATAACAGATGAGCAGCGTCGCATATGGAATTTAGAACGCGAAGCTCAGTTTGCTGCGTTTCAGGCGGCTCAATTAGGAGAAACCTGTGGTAGTATAGATGTGGCTGTACGTGAAGTTTTAGAAAAAAATGGTTTGGGACCGGATTATAAATTACCGGGTTTACCGCACAGAACAGGGCATGGTATTGGGTTGGATATTCATGAATGGCCCTATTTAGTGCGAACAGATGAAACTGTTTTAGAGCCAGGAATGTGCTTTAGTAACGAACCAATGCTAGTAGTACCTAATGCCTTTGGAATTCGTTTGGAAGATCATATTTACATGACAGAAAACGGCCCGAAATGGTTTACAGAACCGGCTTATCGTATAGAAGATCCGTTTGGGATTTCTAAGGAAAGCTGATAGTTTAAAAAGTGAAAGAAAAATGGCGTTAAAGGTGTGACTTTAATGCCATTTTTTTTAGGGTTTAATTTTTATACCCTTAAACTTAAGCCAGGCTTGTAGGCCTTGGTATTTCGGTGTATTTTTGTGATACTAAAAATCAAAAACCATGAGTGTATTACAAACCTTACAGGAACGCAGTAATTCAAGTTGCGAGTTATGTGGAAGCAAAGAACAGTTGAAGCAATATTTAATTCCTCCATCTTTAAATGAGAATGTAGATAATAGTGTTCTGGTTTGTAAAACCTGTTTAGATCAGATTGAAAATCCGGATAACATGGATACAAATCACTGGAGATGTTTAAACGACAGTATGTGGAGCGAGTATGTAGCGGTGCAGATTATGGCCTGGCGTATGCTGCAGCGATTAAGAAAGGAAGGTTGGCCGCAGGATTTATTGGATATGATGTATTTAGACGATGAAGCCCTGGCTTTAGCGCGAGCTACAGGTGAGGATCAGGATGAAAGTGCAAAAATTATTCATCGCGATTCTAATGGTGTCGTTTTAGAAACCGGAGATAATGTAGTGCTGATTAAAGATCTAAAAGTAAAAGGTTCCAGTATGGTCGCCAAACAGGGAACAGCCGTTAGAAACATTCGCTTAGATCATGAAAATGCTGAATATATTGAGGGTAAAGTAGATGGTCAGCAAATTGTTATAATAACCAAATATGTAAAGAAAACGTAGTTTTTAAGTAAAAGAAAATATTTAGGCCTTCTTATAAAGAAGGCCTTTTTTGTTACAAAAATCGCTTTTGTTTTTGGTAAAAGGCATCTGCCTGAATTTGCATCAATTCACGAGCTTTTTTCTTTTTATATTGGTATAATTCGTCTTCTTCACTAATGTCGTTATAAACTTTGTTGTTAACAGTAGCATCGGTGTCTACAATTAGCTGACGCTGGTTTACCTGTTGCGATACCCAGGCTTGTATAGCAGTTTCCTCGTCTTCCAGCTTAAAATCGTATTCTCCTTTTGGAGATAATAATTTGGAAAAAATAGGTGCTGTTTCGATGCATAGGAATAAAAGAAATATAAAAAAAGAAGGTAACCAAGGGAGGGTATTCAAGGCATTTACCCGAGCCATTAGGCCGCCAAAGTTATCTATTATAGGTTGCGAGTTGTTAACCTGATTTTGATACGAAGTTTTTAACTGGCTTATTTGGTGTTCCAGGTCAGTAATTTTAGTGTTGTTTAAAGTTTTAAGGTTTGTAAGATCCCGTAAGGCGGCATCGTGTTTTTCTCTTTTTTCTTTATACACGGGGCCTTTACCCAGTTTTTTTGTGCCAGCAGTGCCTTCGGCTTCAGAAATGTAAGTATTGTATAACGATTCAACGTCGGCTTCTTTATTGCTTATTTCTGTTTTTAAGTCCGAAATTTTGTTTTGTAAGGATTCAATTTCGGGATTAAATTGTGTTGCTATCTGGTTTTGGTTTACCAGAGTTAAGTCGTTTTTTTGCTCTAACAGCACCTGATTAATTTCCTTTTCAAATATCTTAAGTTCTAAAGGTTTCGATATTACGACAGCAATAATAAAGGCTAAAACAAGTCTGGGAATAACTTGAAGAAACTCGTCTAAAAAACTATTTCTTTTTTTTAAGGTGGAAACTATAAAACGATCTAAATTAAATATTAGAAGCCCCCAGATTATAGCGAAAATTATTGCAATGTATAATGTGCTAAATACAGTATGAAGAGCAAATCCGGCTGCTATGCTTGCCATTAATGCAGTGAAAAATACTGTAGCTCCAATTCCGGCATATTTGTTTTGTTCGCCATTGCTGCAACTGTTCAAAATGGTCTGATCGGCTCCGGAGCAAAGAATGAAGAATGTTTTTAACATAATGATTGATTTGATTGATGAGTCTTATTAGAACGCAATTTTTTGTAAAATGTTACAGATTTTTATTTAAAATAATTGTTATACAGTGTTTTAAAGGTGTTTTTGTTTTAGGGTCTATGTTGGAATAATCTTACTTATTCTCCGCTGAAACCCGTTTTATAACTTATATTTGAATAGGAATCTTCGACCTGAGTTTCGGAGTATTTAAATCTTGATTTTCGAGTAAAAAAAGCATGAAAAAGAAATTACAATTAAGTCTTCTAATGGGGCTTTTAATGGTGTCTGTAAGTTTTAGTCAGTCTGTTACCGATTTAATAAACACTGTAAGTTTAGATTCTTTAATGTTTACAACACGAATATTTTCAGGAGAACATCCTGTCTCGGTAGCAGGTAATCAGGTAACCATTTTAAACAGGGTGTTTAGTAAAAACGATTTGGCTGCAGATTATCTGGTGGAAACACTTAAAAAAAGACCAAACCTAACGGTGGAAACACAATTAATAGACGATGTGGCTGGTCGACGAAATATTATTGCAACACAGTTTGGAAAAACCAACCCGGAAAAGATCTATTTAATTTGTGCGCATTACGATGCTGTTACGAATTATTGTGCCGATGATAATGCGAGTGGAGTAGCTGCCGTTCTGGAAGTGGCCCGTGTGTTGAGTAGCCAGTGTACAGATAATACTATCGTGTATGCATTCTGGGATGAAGAAGAGATTGGTCTGGTGGGGTCTAAATACTATGCTAAACAAGCTAAAGTAGCAAATACCGATATTTTAGGTGTTTATAACCTGGATATGATAGCCTATGATGGAGATAAAGATCAGAGTTTTGATATTGATGTCAGGCAAGCTGATGAGGGGTCACAAGGTATGCGGAATGATATAATGACCGTTTTAAATTCTTATTCCTTTAAGTTGAATGCTAATACTGTAATTCCGGGAACAGAATTGAGCGATCATTCCAGTTTTTGGAATCAGGGGTATCCGGCTGTTTTGGTTGGAGAGGCCTGGTCTGAAGAAGATGAGCATCCGGAATACCATTCCGAGCGTGATCGGGTGTCTTTGTTTAATCAACAGTATTTTCATGAAATTACCAAATTGTCTTTGGCTTATATAGCTACTAAAGCTGGATTACAGTCTGTTTCTAATGCGGTAACGCTTACGGGGAACAGTTTAACGGCAATTCAGGAAGAGGCAACGTATCAATGGTATAACTGCGAAACCAATACTGTAGTAGATGGTGCTCAATCCAGAATATTTTTGCCAACGGTAAACGGGAGTTATAAAGTAGAAATAACATCTGGTTCCTGTGTAGAGTATAGTGATTGCTATGAGATTACTTCTCTGGGGGTAACTCAATTTGATGAAAATGAATTGTATCTGTATCCTAATCCAATACAGGAAACTTTAACATTGGAGTGTACAGTTTGTAAAAATGCAAGTTTTATTCTATACGATTGTTCTGGTAAAGTTGTGTTAACTGGGGTAGCTGAAGAAAAGAAAACGGAATTACCATTGTCAAATCTGCAGTCTGGTATGTATTTTTTACAATTGAAATCGAAATCTAAAAGCGGTGTCTTTAAAGTAGTAAAAGAGTAAACAGGGGTTAACTATACGCTTTTTGATCTGAAACTTTCAATAAGAACAGTAGCAAGAATTAAACCGCCTCCAATAAAAGTGTTTAAGGCCGGTACTTCATTTAGAAAGAAATAAGCAATGATGATTCCGAAAATGGGTTGCGTGCTGTTAATAATACTGGTTGTACTTACAGAGAAGTGTTTTAGGCTGTTTACAAGCATAGTGTGTCCGATAGCCGTGGTGACTAAAGCCAGGATAATAACGTATGGATATTCTGTGCGTATTGCTGAAGTGTCTAAAAGGATTAAAGCGGGGGCCAGAAAAACGGATAATAGTGTTATTTGATAAAACATTACCGTTGTACCATTGTAATGAGCTGTAAGTTTTTTAGAAAGAATATTTCTGAGCGCGTAACATAGTGCCGAAACAAATCCGAATAGTATGCCTTGTGTATGCGTGCTTTCCAGATCGAATTCAGGAGCCAGAATATAAATGCCTGTTAATACCATAAACCCCAAAAGGATGTACATCGGGTCGAATTTTGTTTTAATAAACAGAGGCTCTAGTAAGGCTGTAAATATGGGAAAAGTAAACAGGGAGAGCATGCCTATGGCGACATTCGATAATTTAAGCGCATAAAAATAGGTAATCCAGTGCGCGCCAAATGGTACGGCGCTGGAAATTATAGTAATTGCATCTTTTTTAGATTTTACTTTCAGATTGTATTTTTTGTAGTAGCAGAATCCGAACAGGAATATGGCTCCTAAGAATGAACGCCACCAGATAACTACAGGTGTTGGTAAATCAATATATCTACCCAAAGCGCCCGAAGTACTTACAAAAAATGTGGCTAAAGTAAGTTGTAATAAATGGTTGAAATGCTGGTTTTTCATGGCTTTTTATTGACTTCGTGTTGGGGACTAAAGAGACAATCCTTTTGAGAAAAGCAAAAGATTTTACTATAAGGCGCAGCCCCTTTTAGATCTGTGAAGACCAAAAGGGGAAACACCTAAATTCTTATTTAGATAATTCTGAAAAATGTTTGTAAAACATTGGTATGGTTTCAATACCTTTTAGGTAATTCCAGATACCGTAATGTTCGTTTGGTGAGTGAATGGCATCACTATCCAGACCAAAGCCCATTAAAATGGTTTTACTTTGTAATTCCTCTTCAAAAAGAGCAACAATAGGAATACTGCCGCCACCACGTTGTGGTATAGGAGCTTTTCCGAAAGTATCTTCATAGGCCATTGCAGCCGCCTGATATCCAATATTGTCTATAGGGGTAACATAACCTTGCCCACCGTGATGCGGTTTTACTTTTACGGTAACAGCTTCCGGGGCGATACTTTCAAAATGGTTCTGGAATAATTCGGTAATCTCTTTCCAGTCCTGATTTGGTACCAGACGCATAGAAATCTTAGCAAAGGCTTTACTGGCAATTACGGTTTTTGCGCCTTCTCCAATGTAACCTCCCCAGATTCCGTTTACGTCTAAAGTCGGACGGATTGAATTGCGCTCATTAGTGGTGTATCCGTTTTCGCCGTAAACATTCTTTATATTTAATGATTTTTTGTATGCCTCCAGGTTAAAAGGTGCTTTAGCCATTTCTGCACGTTCTTCTTTAGAAAGCTCCTCTACCTTATCGTAAAAGCCAGGAATGGTAATATGGTTGTTTTCGTCGTGCAGCGAAGCAATCATTTTACTTAAAACATTAATAGGGTTCGCTACTGCTCCGCCATAAAGTCCGGAGTGTAAATCGCGGTTTGGTCCGGAAACTTCGACTTCTACATAACTAAGACCTCTTAATCCTGTGGTTATAGAAGGAACATCTTTGGCGATCATTCCTGTATCTGAAATTAAAATGATGTCATTTTTTAATTTCTCGTGGTTGTTTTTAACAAAGGAGGCAAGGTTTATACTTCCAACTTCTTCTTCGCCTTCTATCATAAACTTTACGTTACAAGGAAGTTGGTTTGTCGAGGTCATATACTCCAGAGCCTTAACGTGCATGTACATTTGTCCTTTGTCGTCGCAGGCACCTCTGGCAAAAATAGCACCTTCAGGGTGTAGCTCGGTAGTTTTAATAACCGGTTCGAAAGGTGGTGAATCCCAAAGTTCCATAGGGTCTGCTGGTTGTACATCGTAATGACCGTAAACCAGAACTGTAGGTAAGGCCTTGTCAATTATTTTTTCGCCATAAACTATAGGGTTACCATCGGTTTCGCAAATTTCAACACTATCGCAGCCCGCTTCTTCCAATCGGGTTTTAACCATGTCGGCTGTAAGTAAAACATCCTTTTTATAGGCAGAGTCTGCGCTAATGGAAGGAATTTTAAGAAGCTCTATGAGTTCATTTAGAAATTTATCTTTGTTTTCTTCGATATAACTTGTGATGTTTTTCATGAGGAAAGATTGAATTTTCAACAAAAATACAAAAGATGATTAATTTTTTTTGAACTAGTGTTTGAATATTAAAACTAATTTATATATTTGCACACCCTATCGCGGGCGTGGTGGAATTGGTAGACACGCTAGACTTAGGATCTAGTGCCGCAAGGTGTGAGAGTTCGAGTCTCTCCGCCCGCACAACAAGGGAAAAGCCGACTTATTTAAGTCGGCTTTTTTTATGCTTAAAAGTATAAGATCTGGGCTTAGGGTAGGTTGCTGTTAGATGTAAAGTCTCGCTTATCTAGTATGCTAGCCTAAAATATAATCTAAATATCTACAGTATTACAGGGCAATTGGTAAAAACAATGGAAGTTTCCAGAGATATGAATTTTGAATTCAGAACTGGAGTTTATATTGCTACGGTGAAGTCTGCAGAAGGTCAAAAATCTGTTAAATTAATTACTTACTAATTTTAAATAAAAATAAATCTTAGTGAAAGGGTCTGCATATGCAGACCCTTTATTTTTGTCGTACCAAGCTGTTTCAATGCGTGTTAGTGATTCAAAAATAAAACTCCAGTTTCAGCCTCATTTTCACAGACTTTTAAAACTGTAATAAACAGGATTATTAATGTTTTGTTAACTGAATTATTGTGGCATATAAATTGGGATAAAAATGTTAAATTTATACAGCTAGCGATCCTGAATATGAACTTAAACCTATAATTTTTCATTATTTCTGAATAAACAATATGAATTAAAAAGTAAGCTTATGTTGTTTAAAATCAGTTAACTTTATTACAAATTAAAATCAAATATCCATGGAAAATCTAAATCATTCAGATGCACAGAAGACTAACGGACAAAGCAAATGCCCTTTTTCGGGTGGCGCACCTAAACAAGCCGCAGGAGGAGGTACTCGTAATCAGGATTGGTGGCCCAATCGTTTAAAGGTTAATATACTGAGGCAAAACTCGGAATTGTCGAATCCGATGGGGAAAGATTTTAATTATGCGGAAGCTTTTAAGTCTTTAGATTATGAAGCATTAAAAAAGGATTTAAATGATTTAATGACAGATTCACAGGATTGGTGGCCGGCAGATTTCGGGCATTATGGCGGATTGTTTATTCGACTGGCCTGGCATAGTGCAGGAACGTATAGAATAGGAGATGGTAGAGGGGGAGCCGGTGCAGGACAACAGCGTTATGCCCCTTTAAACAGCTGGCCTGATAATGCCAGTCTGGATAAAGCAAGACGTTTGTTATGGCCGATAAAACAAAAATATGGTAATAAGATTTCTTGGGCCGATTTATTTGTGCTTTCAGGGAATGTGGCTTTAGAATCGATGGGTTTTAAAACCTTTGGTTTTGCAGGTGGTCGAGAGGATGTCTGGGAACCTGAAGAAGATGTATACTGGGGGTCGGAAACAAGCTGGTTAGAGGATAAACGTTATTCGGGAGAACGCGATCTGGAAGATCCGTTGGCGGCAGTAGTTATGGGATTGATTTATGTAGATCCTGAAGGGCCGGACGGAAATGGTGATCCGATTTCTGCCGCAAAAGATATTAGAGAAACCTTTAAGCGTATGGCCATGAACGATGAGGAAACCGTGGCTTTAATTGCAGGGGGGCATAGCTTTGGGAAAACTCACGGGGCAGCCGATCCGGGAGAATATGTTGGGCCGGAACCGGAAGCAGCTCCAATAGAAGAGCAGGGGTTTGGCTGGAAAAACAGTTTTAAGACAGGAGTTGGAACTCATGCCATTACCGGTGGACCGGAAGTGACCTGGTCGCAAACTCCAACACAATGGAGTAACTATTTCTTTGAAAATTTATTTGGTTACGAATGGGAACTAACCAAAAGTCCGGCGGGAGCAAAACAATGGGTAGCGAAAGATGTAGAGCCATGCGTTCCTGATGCTTTTGATGCTACTAAAAAAATCATGCCAACAATGTTAACGACAGATTTGTCTTTGCGTTTCGATCCGGAGTATGAAAAAATATCCAGACGATTTTATGAAAATCCGGATGCGTTTGCCGATGCCTTTGCACGAGCCTGGTATAAGTTAACACATCGTGATATGGGACCAATATCCCGATATCTAGGGCCTGAAGTTCCACAAGAAGAATTGTTATGGCAGGACCCGATTCCGGCAGTAGATCACGAACTGGTAACTGCGGAAGATGTTGCTATGCTAAAAGGAAAGATTTTAGATTCCGGACTAAGTATTTCGGAGTTGGTGTCTACGGCCTGGGCTTCAGCTTCAACATTCAGAGGTTCAGATAAACGTGGAGGAGCTAATGGCGCTCGTATCCGTTTGGCACCTCAAAAGGACTGGAAAGTGAATAATCCGGCGCAACTACAAAAAGTATTAGGTGTATTAGAAGGTATTCAAAGTGAATTTAATGCAGGCAATAAGAAAATATCGTTAGCCGATTTAATTGTATTGGCAGGTGGTGCTGCGGTGGAATTAGCTGCAGAAAAAGGTGGATATAGTGTAGCAGTACCGTTTACACCGGGTAGAATGGATGCATCGCAGGAGCAAACAGATGTGGAGGCTTTTGAGTATCTGGAACCATATGCTGACGGATTTAGAAATTACAGACATACAGCATTCGATATTTCAACAGAAGCTTTATTAGTAGATAAGGCGCAGTTATTAACTTTAACAGCTCCTGAGCTAACGGTTCTGGTAGGAGGCCTAAGAGTTCTTAATACTAATTGGGATGGCTCTAGTCAAGGCGTGTTTACAGATAAACCGGGGACTTTAAGCAATGATTTCTTTGTGAATTTATTGACCATGGATACCGTTTGGAATAAAATATCAGGGTCTAATGATGAGTTGTTCGAAGGAAAATGTCGAAATACAGGAGCCTTAAAATGGACGGCTTCCAGAGCTGATCTTATTTTTGGTTCAAATTCGGAATTAAGAGCGTTAGCAGAAGTCTATGCTTGCGAGGATTCTAAAGCGAAGTTTGTCGAAGATTTCGTGGCGGCCTGGACTAAAGTGATGAATTTAGATCGCTTCGATTTGAAAGCTTAATCATTTAATGATATAATAATTTAAAGAGGACTTAAGGTCCTCTTTTTTTATGCTGTTAAGTTCAATACAAAAAAACCTCGCAGCAAGCTGCAAGGTTTTTATCTTAAATCGAGGCCCAAAATAAGATTACAGAACAGTGTAGGTAGGTTGTTCTGTTAACATTAATCAACATCAATGTTTGTTCAGATGCATTCTCCCGTATGTCATCCGGACACTGCAATATTATAGGTTTTATTTAGTTGAATTTTACGGTATTCCGTAAAGGGATTAATAATTTCATGAATTATGTGGCAACTAGCTTGTAGTTAAGGTTTTGTGTATTTTAAGTGTTTTGCAGAATTTTTTCTGGTTATTAACATCGGAAGTGAAACACCAGCGGTTAAGGCAAGTACTATAAATGCGGCTTTAAGTCCGTTATTAATGGTTTCATCAAGAGCAACCTCGTAAGTAGTGGAGTTAATGTCTCCGGTTAGTCGTATAAATCCAAGCATGGAACGGTATGCAAAGGCACCTGGAACCATAGGAATTACAGCGGGAATTGAGAACACAAGAGGAGGTGCATGCTTACCGTGTGCTGCCTGAATACTCAAGAAACCAATAATACTCGCACCCACTAAAGATGCAAATACAATGTGAACGCCAAAATGCATCAGAATGAGTTTGCAGGAACCGCCAATGGCAGCCAGCAATGCAATGGTAGCAATTGTTCGTTTTGGCACATTAAATAAAATACCAAATCCTATGGCAGCCACTGCCAGCCATAAGGCCATTTCTAAATAGTATAATACATCCATAATTAAAAATTATAAAGATACATGGTTGCAATCATGCCCAGGGCAATAGAAAATGCAATAAGCATGGCATGAGTACCTCTTACAATACCGTTGGAAGTAAAACCTTCTATCAGGTCTGTAAAAGAGTTTATTAAAGGAATTCCCGGAATTAAAAATAATACAGCGGTGTTAAAAGCAAGTTCGGGATGTGTGCCAATGCCAAAATGTATGGCCGCCCCAGTAATTAAGCAGGCGGTAAACGAGGCAAAGGAAACAGTTAGGTATGGATTAAACCTTAAGCTGGTAGCATAATGTTTTACTAAAAAGGCAAGAGCTGTAGCTACAAAGGCTATTAGCATATCGAAATATTCTGCGCCGAATAATCGGCAAAAGGCAGCATCGGCAAGACTTACTAAAGTTATTGTAGTAAATAGAGTATAACGTGGTTTGTGTTGCAGAGTTTCCAGTTTCGTGTTAATGTCTTCTATGCTAAGCTGTTCTTGAGTTAGTCTCCAGCCTAATTTACTAATCCCGGAAACTAGATAGAAATTGGCACCATGTGGAGGGGTTTTAGTAAATGAATTTAACTGTGTTTGGTGTTCGAGGTCTCTGACTAGAATAAAAACGGTGCGATGCGTTACCAGAAGCTCGCATTCGTAACCCAAAGCCTCAGCATATCGGTCTAAAGTTAATTTAATGCGATTGGTGCTGGCGCCGGCTCCCATAAGGAGAGCACCTACTTTTAAAAGGCAATCGGTTGCCTTAGAGATGCTTGTGTTGTTGGGCGTATTCATTGTGTTATTGTTGAATTTTTAAAATTCTGCCACTTAAAAAACACAGTTAAATTACCAATTCTTTTTAGGGTATCAAATAAAAAAAAAGGATAATATTTATGAATACTGGCAACTAAAAAATCTTCTCGGTTAATCGTTTCGGTTTAAGATTTGGGTCTTGAATAATTTCAAAATCGATAACACCAAGTAATAATTCTTCTTCAGTAAGTACTTCTACGCGCCATTTTCCCGGGAGCATGTTGTTTTTGTATGTGTAACCGCGATAGCCTTCATTTCGGCCACCGGTTATGGCATAAGGAATGGTGTCTTTAACTTCCCAGGTATTGGTTTTGGTATTATACCACTCCCAGCGGTGCATAACCCCTTTTTCTAAGGCCGTAGGGGCAAATATGGAGGCGTAAACGTATACAGGTTCATTAGGCAGGTAGATAAATTCTGTCCTGTGATCTCTCCAGAATAAAAATGAATCATCACGTTCGTATGTCACGTAATAGTCGTTATTTGTTTTGACAACTTTATGTGCGACCAAACCGGTTTGAAGTGCCAGAGGAACCGGAGGGATAAGATTGAAATAGTAAAAGATATTAATAAAGGCGTAGATACTAAGAATTAAACTTATTAATCTTCCTAAATGTATTTCTAATCTGGTACTGGGACTTCGTGCATAAATGATAAAAATTAGACTAAGAGTACAGCATAAACTTACCAGTCCGGAAATTATGAAAATTTTAGTGCTCATCAGTTTTGTGAAGACAGGAATCATAAACACAAAAAAGGTGAAATTGATGAAAAAATAGATACTGAATTGCAGGTACTTGTTTGAAATCCGTTTTTTCAGGAATTCATTTGCTAAAAATAAGCCGACCAGTATTATAAAAAACGCGGCTGTTTTGGACAGCGATACACTTCTTGAAAAGTAAATAACATAGGCGCTTGATAAGCCTCCGAAGAAAAATTGAATAGCAAGAGGGAAATAGGATTCAAACTGATGAATAAAGGTGTTTTTCCATTTGCCATCATCCGCCAGATTGTATAAATACAACGTAATGCTAAGCGCGGTCATATGCAGGCAAAGTACTGTTAAATCGTAAGTTCTGTCTATGCGTCCTAAAGTCAGCGTGTCAAAAATAAATCCACCGATGAAAAAGAATATCGGTGCATATTTTTGATGTTTTTCTATGTATTGGCTAAAGGCGCTGTTCTTTATCTTTACTATAGTGCTTTTCATACCCTAATGGAATAGGGTAAATATAGTTATTATCTAAAAGTTTAACAGGGCTTTAAAATTTATTATATTTTGTTTTTGGCTGGTGAGATTTCTGTTAGATATGTCATATTTATTCCGTTTTCTTGAAAATAAAAAAGACAGGAATATAAGTATCCTGTCTTTGTGTTGGATTTTATCTCGGTTTACTTTACAAATTCAGCATCTGCTTTCAGGCGAACAACGTCGCTGATAATAGCCTCAGTGAATTTTGGACCTATACCAAAATCTGATCTTTTAAGTGTTCCGGTAACCTGAAAACCTGATGTTTCTTTCTGGTTCATAGGGTTAACAGTTGTGCCTCTGAATTTTAATTCCAGGGTGACAGGTTTGGTTACACCATGCATTGTGAGATTGCCCGTTAATTTATAGAAATCTCCTTTTATTTTAGTCATTTTATTGCTCTTAAAATTCAATGTTGGATAAGTTTCAACATTAAGGAAATCGGCACTTTTTAAATGTGTGTTTCTGGCATCCACTTCGGTATCTATAGATGCTGTTTTGGCTACTAAAGTAAAAGAAGCATCACTAAAGTCTGCTTTACTGGCTTCCAGTGTTATGTCTACATCATTAAAGGTTCCACTAACATCATTTATACCCAAATGCGTAACGGTAAAACCTAAATGCGTATGTGGATCGTCGTTGGTCCAGGAATCCTTAAGATTTGTAAATGCCATAGTACTTAGGGCAATACACGCTAGTAATAAAACTTGTTTCATAATTTTTGTTTTTAGGTGATTAAAGTGTTTTTGTGTTGCATTAGCTTAATGCTGATATTTTTACCGAAGTCATACTTAATGATCCTCCTACAGGTTGATCGTTAAATAAACTGATGTCGTCCTTGTCATCCTGTAAAGCTAAGGCGTAAAGTAAGGGGTAATAATGTTCTGGTGTAGGAATGGATAATTTAAATGCATGCCCCTGAGCTTCGTAATTGATAAGGGTTTTATGATCGTGGTTTAAAATACTCTGATTAATTTTTTCACGAGCTTCCAGTGCCCAGTCAAAAGCATAAGGCGCATTTAATTTATTCCAGGCTACCAGTCTTAAGTTGTGAATAATGTTTCCACTTCCTACAATAAGTACGCCTTTATGTCTTAACTGTGCCAGTTGTTTTGCTAAATCGTAATGGTATAGTGCAGGTTTAGAATAGTCTATGCTCATTTGTATTACGGGAATATCTGCTTTTGGATATAGGTGTTTAATGACACTCCAAGACCCGTGGTCCAGCCCCCATTTATGATCTAATCCTACTTCCGTAGTACTTATGAGTTCTTTTGTCTCCAATGCCAGTTCCGGACTGCCGGGTGCAGGATATTCCACGTCGAACAAGGCCTGCGGAAATCCTCCAAAATCATGAATGGTTTTTGGGTGGCTCATGGCCGTGACATAAGTACCATTGGTTTCCCAGTGGGCAGAGATACAAAGAATGGCTTTAGGACGTTCCAGTTCGGTTCCCAGTTTTTTAAAGGAGGACACAAATTCATTATCTTCAATGGCATTCATCGGACTTCCGTGACCCAGGAATAACACAGGCATTTTGCTGGTGTTTTTCAGGCTGGAAGACATATTGTGTAAAGCTTGTAATGTCATAGGGGAATGTAATGTTGGTAAAACGGCTAAAGCCTTTAAGAAATCAGTTCTTTTCATAATATTGTAAACAGATTATGAGGTCTGTTTAACAAATTGTAATTCACCTGCAATTTTTACTTCGTCGCTAACCATTACGCCTCCGGCTTCTAAAGCAGCATTCCAGTTTAAGCCCCAGTCTTTTCTGTTTAATTTACCAGAAATTGAAAAACCGGCTTTTAAATTCCCATAAGGGTCTTTCATTTGTCCGCCGTATTCCAGAGCCAGATCTATGGCTTTAGTGGTTTCTTTTATAGTTAGTAAGCCAGATAAGGTGTACTCGTCGTCCCCTTTTTTAGTCAGACCAGTGCTTTTAAAACTAATGTCTTTATAGGTTTCGGTATCAAAAAAATCGGCACTTTTTAAATGAGTGTCTCTGTCGGAATTATTAGTAAAAACAGAGTCGGCTTCTACATTAGCAGAAACTGTTGCTGTGGTAAAGTCTACTCCGTGTATTTCTCCTGTAAATGTTCTGAATTCTCCTTTTACGCTGGAAATCATTAAATGTTTTACTTTAAATGTAATTTCGCTGTGTGCCGGGTCTATAATCCATGTTGTAGTACTCATAATATTTTGTTTTTTAAGTTATTAAATAGTTACACTGCAAAGATGCGAGCATTACACAGAAGAACCCTTATACTATTCGGTAATAGAGTTGTAGATTTAGGAAATGAGCAGGTTTTTCATGTCTTCTCTGAACTCTGAAGGCGATTGTCCCGCCTTTTTTTTAAACACATTAGAAAAATAAGAGTTTTCATTATAGCCCAACTCGTAGGCAATTTCTGAAATGGTTTTATTCGTACTGATTAACAGGTTTTTTGCCTCAGTAAGCTTTCGCGTTTCTATAATTTCGGAAACACTTTGTTCTAAAATGTTCTGGCATATTAAGTTAAGGTTTCTGGAGGACATAAAGAGTTTTTCAGCATAAAATTCTACACCCAAAGGTCTGTGGTAGTTTTCTTCAAGTATAGACAGGAAGTTTTTAAAGGAAATGTGTTGGGTTTTATGCAGGTTGTTGTCGTCTTGACTGGAGTATAATTTTACGCGTTCACCTTCAATCATAGTAAATAATGAACTTAACAGTTGTTTAATTATGGCGTAGTTAGGTGTTTTCTGCTGTTGTTCATCAAAAATCAGTTCGCATAAGGTTATTAAGCGCTGAAAGCATCGTCCTTCCTGAAGTTTTAAATTAGCCTGATTATGGTAAAGGGAATAGAGCTGAAATGTGGTTTCGGGAATAAATTCACTTTTAAAGCGTAAAACCCAGATGTCACATTCCTTATTGTTTACTTTAGGAAATACTCTGTGTACCTTGCCTTTGGTTACGAAACTTATAAAAGGAGCTAAAGTGGTTACAGAGTTGAAATCTATAAAATGCTCAATGGCACCTTTTGCACCAATCATGAGCTCTTCGTAGTCATGTTTATGCGGTTCGTTAGGGGCATTTAAAATGTTTTCAGCTTCGGCTGTGTCTACCTTAAATATTTGAAAAAGGCTGTCCATATTTCAGGTGTAAATTATCGGTTTTTTACTTTTTTACATAAATGGCTGTTTCCAGATTTAGAATCATCATAGCGATTTCGGTGTCCGATTTCTTTTTGTAGTGAAAGGTTTTTTCTTCGGTAACGTAATCTATAGTGACTTTATATTCGGTAGTCGATATGCTTTCATTTACAGTAATGACACCTTCCGAGGCATCTACAACTGATTTAAAGCAGGCTTCGGTACCGTTAATGATAGTACAGAAATTATCGTTGGTGAATTTTAAGCCTGTAAGATCGGTTTCGGGTAATTCCCATTCACCCTGAATCCATTCTGGCGGATTAAAGGACTGGGAGGTTTCAGTGTCATTGTCATCGGAGGTGCTGCAGGAAAAGCAGAACAGTAGTGTTAATAGTAAGGCTAGTTTCTTCATTTTACTGGTTTTATATGCAATTTACGGTTTTTTTGAATTGTACTAATTGTAGTAGATTAAGGCAGTATAAATATTTGCAAATTATATAATGGTTAATGGAGAATATTTTTTAAGCATAAAAAACGGTTGGACTTATTCGTTCAACCGTTTTAACATCTTGTTTTTTTGAATTTTAGGTTTAATCTCTGGAGACTTTAACACTAGATACATTATTATTAAATTCATCCTTATCTAAGCATCTTTCATCTTCGTAATAAGTTCTGCTTGTTCCTTCGAAATTAGCTTGTTTATACAATGTTATTTTGTAACCTCTTGGAACTTCTATTGAAGATAATTTATCATTTCCAATACCAAGTTCGTTGTCGTTATATCTGCCAACTTCTAAAGTCTTGCTATCACCTAGAAAATCGCACTTTTTATAAAGTGTTACTCCGCGATTTGAGTGACTTCTATTTCCGCTACTGTGACTAATATAGTTTGAATCTCCATCGCATAATTTGGACGATACTTTTGTTAGTGAGGATACTTCGTCATTTTTAATCAACATTAAAAGGCATTTGTCATTTCTTTCTTTATACCAGTATGTAGATATTAAGGAAGATCCATATTGTTTTTTAACTCTGTATCCTTTGTCTTGTAATTTAGTAGAGGCTCTGACTTCAGACATGCCTCTGAAGTCTGATAAATCTAAATCATCGTCATAACGGGAAGAAGAGTGTGAACTTGAGCTGCCTTTGCCACAATCTAAATCCGGTGCTTTAACAACAGAACGTACCTTGCCGTCTTCCAGTCTTACTGTAACGCACTGATCTTTTCTGCTATTCCACCATTGTTGATAAATACCGGCAGAAGATTTGTCTACTTTTTCTAAGTGGTAACCACGGTCTTCCAATACTCTTTCAGAAGAGCTTCCTCTCATGTCTACAATGTCTTTTAAATCGTAAGCTGTGCCTTGTGCATATGAAAAAAGGCTTGTAAATAACAGTATAAGACATAATACATTTTTGTTTGTTTTCATAATGGGTTATTTTTCTAAATTGATTAAATATTCGGTTTACCTAAGATATTAATTTTTAGGGTTTTTTGTATTAAAAATTAAGTGATATTTTAAACCTTTAATTTGAATTCTATTATGAAGTTATTAAAAAAAAAGGTATGATTTAGTATAATTTTGAATTATTTTCAATAAAAATGCAGTTCAAACGTTTTTTTGATAAAATTTATTGTTTTAGGCGTGCTTCGATTTTGATTTTTTAATCTGTAAATTAAAAAATAGGGTAGTGAGTATTTCTTTTTAGACTCACTTTTTTATCTCTTTTAGTTATATAAAAAAAGCTTCAGAGGGAATTCTGAAGCTTTAAAAAAATAAGTTATAAATGTGAAATTAGTTTTTAACTAATTTAATGGTTTGGGTTATCCCCGTATTGTTCGTTATAGCTACAAGATATAAACTTGAAGGCAGATTTGAAATATCGAAATATTGCCCTGCTTTAAACTGGCCTTTAAATACTTGCATTAGTTTACCTGTAATGTCGTAAATCTTTACGCTTGAGATCTCCTTGTTTATTGTAAAGGAGGTATGCGCCGGATTAGGAATTAACTGTAAGTTTTCTCTTAATTCGGTTTCAGAAACCCCCAGTGATTTTGCTATCTGGTTCCCGTATATTTTAAAAGTACCAGGTGCCAGAGTCAGCGTTTCGGTAGCCTGAATGGTGGTGTTTCCAGTGTCATCCATTAAATCGTACCAGGTTCCGCTGGTTGGAAATTCCGGATTTACTGTACTTGTCGTCGTATTAAAATTAGCAACAATAATAACCTGATTAAGTTGGGTTTCAGGAATACTATTGTCGAAAATATAAATTCGTGGTGTTAAGCTGCCAGAAGTAATGGTGTAATCGCCTTCAAAAACGGCTTCGTTAATTTTTAAAGCATTTAATCTGGACCAGGTATCGTAAATGGCTCTTCTGCTTTCTGTAGTTAACCAGTTGTTAGTCCATTGCGGTTGTGGTTTTGTAGCCAGTTTACAATCAACGTCAGGCGAGTACGAACCATCGGTACACATATTAATAGAGTTCTCCATGCCTAAATCTCCAAAATGCCAGATCATTTTTGGTCCGGGAATGGTTAAACTTACTGCCCCTAATGCTTCCATGCGCTGTAATGCAGTGTTTAAATCTTTCACGTTATAATTTGTAGACGATGCACCGTATTGCAGGTTTTTAAACATTAAGCGTTCCTCGTCGTGGCTTTCGGCATAACCGACTAAACGTTTCGAATCGAACCCGTGAGATTTATAGCCCATTCTGTTTATGTTGGAATTATCGGAATATCCCATAGTTAACTGGTTGTAAGGATCTGTCATTTTTCCCCACATCATAATGCCTTTACCTTCACTGGTTTTATAATTAGCCCATTGTTGCTCTTCGTTGTCTTGCCCTAAATGTTCAAAAATAACATAATGTGTGGCGTCCAGATTCCAGGAATAATCGGCGTATTGTTTTAAAATATCTACACGATCCTGCTGGTAGGCATTGGTACAGGAGTCGTCGCCGGCGGTACAGTTTTGAGTAAAACCTTTGGTTAAGTCCCAGCGGAATCCATCAATTTTAAATTCAGAAATCCAATGTTGTATAACACGTTCTGTATAATACTGGGTTCTGGATTGCTGGTGGTTAAAATCCATCCCGACGCTATAACTGTGTTTGGCTGTTTGGTTAAAATATGGATTTTCACTACTTGGGTCTCCCCAGCCATCATTATCGGCATCGTTCATCCACATGCGTACCATTGGGTTTCTGCCATAGGCATGGTTTAGTGCAAGATCGAGAATAACAGCAATGCCGTTTTGGTGACACACATCAACAAGTTCCTTTAGTTTGTTTTCGGTGCCATAAAATTTATCTAAAGCCATATGGAAGGCTGTATTGTAGCCCCAGCTTTCGTTGCCTTCAAATTCCATAACAGGCATTAATTCGATGGCGTTAACATTTAAATTTTTGAAATAATCTATTTTGTCTATTACATCCTGAAAATTTCTGTTGGCATCAAAATCACGAATCAGGACTTCATAAATAATCAGATCTTCTTTTTTAGGTTTTTCAAATTCGTTTACCTGCCAGTTGTAGACTGTTTGTTCTGTTTGGAGTACTGTTACTTCGCGTTCCTGTCCCTCTGGATAAGCTGGTAAATTGGGATAGCTGTTTTCAGGGATATAAGGATCATCAAAAGGTGATAGCACTAAAGTTGAAAACGGATCGGCTGTTTTTACTAAAACAGGTGAATTTGCTATTGGAGTTTCATCAACTACCCAATACTGATACGTTTCTATGTTCTGAGGTGTCAGCCCCGTAAGTTCTAACCAGAATTTACCTGAATCCGGATCTTTTTTCATGGCATACGAAGCAGTTGGGGACCAGTTGTTAAAACTCCCGGCCACATAAACAAAATCCTTATAAGGTGCGTCCAAAACCAAAGTAGCAGTTGTCGGTTGCGAAGGGTTGTAATTTATGCCGTTTTCTAAACCAGAAGGCATAGATTGTGAAATCGTTTCCGGATTTACGAGTGCAGCAAAAGATTTTGTAATTGTATTGTCTCCTTGAGAAACCGTTAGGGTATATTGCTGATTTTCGGTCAAGTTACTATGGGTAAATGCGTAATTGCTTATTCCGGTTTTTGAGTTTATTTCCGTGCCATTTGCAGTTAAGGTATAGTTGGCTGTACCGCTGGTATTTGAGGCAGAAATTTGAAGACTGCCACCAGACGTTAAAATGGTGGTGCTGTTTTCTCCGGGAGCACTCAGCGTTACCTGAAATTTCCCGACGTTGATAAAGAAATCGCTGCACCCTGTTGCTTTTAATTCCTGATTTCCTGCAGCATTTCGGAATACCATGCCCATTTTTGTTGCAGATGTTGCCTGTGCATCGCTTAAATTATAATAGGTTTTAGGGGTTATAGTGATACTCCAGGTGCCGTCTCCATTACTGGTCATTGCCCCGACACCATCGTCTTGTCCCCAGTTCCCTACGACATTATATCCCCAGGCATTCGAGTCGTCGCCAATGCCAGAATGCATGTACACTTTAGAAGGATTGGAAATGGAATTGCAGTTGGTAGCCGTGCTGTTTATGTCAACAGTAATGGTTATGGATTCTTCGGAGGTAAAGGTTTCGGGTTCTATAGAAACCTGAGCAAGGCTATTTAGGGTTATTAGTGGTAATAGAAAGAGTAAAATTTTTTTCATAGTGCTATGGATTGAAATGAATACAAAAAGGGCTGTAATGGTTAGATTACAGCCCTTCTTTCATAATTTAATTTGTTATAGAATACGTTGGTTTAGAAGGGTCGGATAAGTCTAGAACGATGTTGTAAGTTCCTGCAGTTATGGCAATGTTGTCACCGCCATCGTCCAGAATACCATCGTTTCCGGTATCTCCGTAATTATACGTCCAGTCGTTATTCGCTCTGAATTTTAATCCTCCTGTAGTTAAGGTTACGCCGTTAAGGTACCATACATCTTCTTTAGAGTAATCGATGTTCATTACCGTGTCCGGGCCATCCCAACCGTTTGCTGTAGCATCTCCCACAAGACCCCATAATTTGTCTATAGCTTCCAGAGAGTAGGTAAGGTCGTTTAGATTCATAGTAACCAGGTAATTTCCTGCATCTACAGCGATATCATCGCCTCCATTATCTAATATGCCGTCAACTCCAGTATCTCCATAATTAAGCCCCCAGTCATTGTTTAATCGGAATTTAATTTTTCCGCTGCTTAAAGTCACTATGGCTCGCCATTGGTCTGTGTACTGATCGTAAGTTAGAGGCATGTCTGGACCGTCCCACCCGTTTGTGGTAGCATCTCCAACAAGTCCCCAGGTATACGTTTCTATTGAGTAGGTTAGTGCTTCGGCGTTGAATGTTACTTTATAAGTACCTGCGCTAACGGCAATATTGGCTCCGCCAGCTTCTAAAGTGCCATCTGCGCCATCGTCTCCGTAATTTACATCCCAGCTGTTGTTTTGTCTTATTTTAATTTCTCCATCAGCCAAAGTTGCATAAGCTACAAAAACATTATTTTCGTCTGTTTTGTAGAACGGCATATCTGGGCCGTCCCATCCATTGGTAGTTGCGCTACCAACAAGACCCCAGTCTGAAGATAGGTCTAAAATGTTTGGATATCCAGTAATGTTAATGGTGCTAATATTAGAAGTGGCTGCTACTGTGTAGGTGCCTACTATGGCTTCAACTTTAACTTCTATAGCAGTTTCTATTTCAGGTTCTATTTCTAAAGTTTGTAAAATAGTATTTAATTCTTCAGTAGTTACAGAATAAAGGAATTCGTCTCCTGCATCTTTAGTAACTGCATTTTGAAAATTATTACCGGCCACATCAAAAAGGATTTCGTAGCTTGGAGTTGCACTATAACCGTAATCTGGTTCTGTCCAGGTTAAAGTTAGAGCGTCGGTACCTTCATTTTCTTTAAGTAGTACAATATTACTTGAAGAAGCGGTAAGTTCAGTGCTGGCAGTATCGTTTAATACCGGCACTGTATCGTCCGAGCTGCAGCTATATAATGCCAGTGTTACTAACATTATACTTAATAATTTTGAAACTATATTTTTCATATTATATGTTTTAATATTAGTATCCTGGGTTTTGCACCAAGTTAGGGTTAGTTAGTACTGTATTATTTGGAATAGGGAAGATGTTTCTGAAACTGTCTGTCGCAGCTCCATCTGGTTGGTTGGCTTTAAAAGGCCAAACATAAGTTCCTGTAGTAAATAAATCGTAACGAATTAAGTCGGTACGTCTTTGTCCTTCCCAATATAATTCTCTGGAACGTTCGTCTAATACAAACTGAAGAGTCATATTTCCGGTGTTAATATTCCCAGAGGTATTTCCATAGGCGCGTTCTCTTAAACGATTAATTAACGTAACAGCTGTCCCTAAATCTCCGCCGCCACCTCTCAAGGTTGCTTCTGCATAGTTTAAGTAAATTTCAGGAAGACGAATTATCGCTAAATCAGTATCGGTAAATTCACCTCTCGTATCGTTTCCAATTTCGCCGTTAGAGTCAACGTTTTTAAATTTAGTAATGGCATAACCATTGCTGAATTGAGGGATTTCTGTTATTTCCAAAGACTGGCCGTCTGTGTAGAACATACCGCGACGGTCGTTAGTTGCAAATTTTTCAACTAGACTTTTAGTCGTGCGGTTACCACCCCAGCCACCGTTTACACCAAAGTCGGTCGGATCCATAGTGCCCCCAACAGCAGCGTGAATAAGGAAGGTTGATCCTCCGTAAGTAGTAGATTGTCTACCGTCGAAAAGAATCGGGAAAATAAATTCATTCTGAGCACCGTTAGTGTCGTTATCGGCAAGGAATAATTCGTCGTAAGCCGTACCATTACCATTGGCATCATTCATGTTTAAAGCATATGAAGAGTTGATTACCTGGTTAGAGAAATTAATACAATCTGCATAGCGACCTGTTCCTGTCCACACCTCAGCGTTTAAGTATAATTTAGATAATAAAGCCCAGGCAGCAACGCGATCTACACGTCCGTATTCGTTAGCCTGGCTACCTAATAAGTCGTCCTGAATATCTAAAAGTTCCGATTCGATAAAATTGAATACTTCAGATCTTGGTGCCTGTGAAGGTAATTCGGTTGTGATTTGTGTTACTAAAGGTACATTTTCGAATAAATCGATAAGGTTCATATAAGCAAAGGCTCTTAAGAATCTTGCCTCAGCTATAAATTGATTAGCTTCATCGCTATTTAAATTTGCGGCATTAGCGATAAACGAATTACAAAACGATACCTGTTGAGCTAAACGTAAGTACATGGCTCCGGAGAATGCATTACTTGATCCCCAGTACATGCCGTGCAAGTCTGGTAAACCAGAGTCTCCCCAGCCTACAACGGCGTGGTCTGTTGTTAATTCGTTAAGGTTAAATAGCATACGCGTAAATTGCGAAAATCCCTGATTGATGTCTGAGATATCTGCAGAGCCGCTGTCTCCACCTTCTTGTCCGGTTAAAGCTAAACTGGCATATAATTTTGCTAAGGCACCTTTAGCTTCGTCTACATTAGCAAAAACGTCTTGTTCTGTAAAACTATCCGGATCTATAGGGTACTGGTCCAAATCGCTGTGACAAGCCACCAGAGTTAAGGAGATCGCTACTATAGGAAATATTTTATTTATTATATTTTTCATGTGTCAATTATTTAAAAGCTAACATTAAGTCCTAATACGTAAGTAGTTGGTCTAGGATAAAAACTGTTATCTATACCACCGTTTATTTCCGGGTCTAAACCATTGTAGTCAGTAATGGTTAGTACGTTTTGTACCGAACCGTAAATTCTGAAGGTGGTGTCTTTTATGGCATTATCTAAAGTGTAACCTAAAGTAATGTTATCAATCTTAAAGAATGAAGCATCTTCTATGAAGTGGCTACTTAAAAAGTTATTGTCTGTCTGGTATTGAAAACCTGTATCCAAGTAGTCAGAGTGAATGTTCCAAAGGAAATTGTTGGTGGTTGGAATGACTCCGTTTAAATACGAGTTTCCAGAGGCTACGTTGTTATAGGCGTAGTTTCCAATACTTGCTCTTGAAATTACCGCTAAATCCCATTTCTTATAATTTAAGTTGGTATTTAGTCCCATTAAAACATCGGCGTAAGGATTGTGATGTAAAATCTTATCGTCGTCGTTAATAACATTGTCTCCGTTCTGGTCTACAAAAGCACCTTCAATAGGTTTGCCATTGGTGTCGTATACCTGTTCGAATACAAAGAAACTGTAAGGTGCTTCACCTTCGGTGTGTAATTGGATGTTGTTACCAACACCACCGCTAATACCACCAGTTACCTGGTCAAAAGGTAAGTGAGTGATTTTATTATCGTTTACAGCAACGTTGTAACTAATAGACCATTCGAAATCTTCTGTTCTTACCGGAATTATATTTAAGGCAAATTCAATACCCTTGTTTTCCATGTCTCCAATGTTTTTGTCTATTCTACTACCGAAGTTTGTGAATGGGTCTATTGAAGCGAAAGCAATAAGATCTTTAGTTTGTTTTATATATCCGTTAAGAGATCCGGAAACACGTCTGTCCAAAATGCTGTAATCGATACCTACGTTAAAGGTGTTCCCGATTTCCCAGCGTAAATCCGGGTTAACAGGATCTGGTCTGTACGTCTGGTAGAAGCTGTTTCCAAACTGATAATTGGCATCGGATTGACTACCGGTGTATCGTGTTAGGAATAAGTAATCACCCAATCCGTTTACGTTACCAACTTCACCATAACCTACTCTTAATTTTAATTCGTTTAAACCAGAATCTTTTAAGAACGTTTCGTTATGAATGTTCCATGCTAAGGCCACCGATGGGAAGATTCCCCAACGGTTATCCGGATTCAATTTTGAAGAGGCATCGGCTCTTAAAGTTGCAGTTACCAAATAACGGCTGTCGTAATCGTAATTAAAACGTCCGAAATAGGATAGTAAAACATTCTTGGATTTGTCTATAAATTCGTAAACGTTGTCCTGTTCTTCTAATTCGCTATCGTAGTTGTAGTTATCGTATTCAAACGACTGGTATGAGTAACCTGCTACAGCAGTGATGTTGTGAAGGTCGTTTACCGACTTGTTATATGTTAAATACGCATCGAATAACTTGTTAGTTGATTCATTTCTGTAAGTGTATCGCGATCCATTCCATGTTGGGTCTGTGCTAGGCATTAAATCGGACGTGATTGTACGGCCATGACTGTTAGATTTGTCTATACCAACATTAACTGTGGCAACAAGATCTTCAAAAAAATGTAACTGATAATCAAATTTTACGTTTCCTATAAAGCGTCTTACTTCCGATTCGTCATCTCTTAAATTAAGTAAAGCAACTGGGTTGGTGTTTGCTAAACTAGGTTCTAAACCTGTAGCAGGATCTATCCATGAGGAGTAGCCTCCGTAAGGTAAACTACTATCGTAAACCGGTTGTGTTGGGGCATAGGTATTAGCCGATCCAATAGCATCGCGGTTAGCGAAGAAGTTTTCGGTGTAATTCCCTCTGGCGTTTAATTCCACTTTTAAATGATCGTCGAATAACTTAGGTGTTAAACTTAACGCAGCAGTAGTTCTTTTGTAATTATCGCGTTTTAAAATTCCGCCGTAATCGGTATACGACACAGAAGCACGCATTGGTACGCCAAAAGCGGCACCTAAAGCACTAAAGGAGTGGTCTTGTCCGTAGGCATTTCCGTAAATTTCGTCTTGCCAGTCGGTGTCGTAATCCTGTAAAAGTCCTAAAGTGGTTTCGTTTGCCTGTGGATGTGTCGTTACAATTTGTCTGAATTCGTCGGCATTTAATACATCTACTTTAGAAATAGGTGTTCCTACAGAAGTTAACGTGTTAAAGTTGAATTTAAAATCACGGTCTTTACCTTTTTTTGTGGTAACAAGAATTACTCCGTTTGCCGCACGAGATCCGTAAATAGAAGTTGCAGATGCATCTTTTAATACGGTCATACTCTCAATATCGTTAGGGTTAACCATGTTTAACGGGTTACGAGATCCGCCAACGCCGCCCTGATCTAACGGAATACCGTCCAATACAATTAAAGGGTTGTTGTTTAACGAAAGGGAACTGTTACCTCTAATTCTTATTTCCTGCCCGTCACCCGGAGCTCCGGAAGATGAGGTAACCGATACACCGGCAACTTTACCCGAAATTAACTGAGGTGCGTTTACCAAAGGTCCCTGGTTAAAGTCTTTGTCGGTTACTAAATCGGCGGCTCCGGTTAAATCTTCTTTTTTAACCGCACCATAACCAATTACAACCACTTCGTCTAAGAGTGCCGTGTCTTCAGCCAGCATAACGTTTAACGTCGATTGTCCGGTATAAGTAATTTCCTGAGTAGTATAACCTACAAAAGAAAATACTAAAACATCACCGTTATTTACCGAGAGGCTGTAGTTTCCATCGAAATCTGTAGCTGTTCCTGTTGTTGTTCCTTTAACAATAATATTTACACCGGGTATGGGTAAACTGGTGCCGTCTTCAGAAACTGTTCCAGTAACTGTAGTCTGTGCCAGCACTAATGCCGGAGCAAAAAACAGTGTTAGTAATATACTATGTAATATTGTTTTCATACAATGTAATTAAGTTAAATAGGTATTAGTTTGTTTGAATATATTTTTACTTCTCGAGGTTAAAATTATGTAAAAACTATGTTAAAATTGGTTTTCAATTTACGAAATTCTTAACGATAACGTTTGCGTGTTAGTAACTTTAGTGTGATTTCGGGATATTTTGTGTTTAAAATAAGAATTTGTTAAAATTGGTAAATATTTAATAATACGATACCTTTACCTTACGAAAATTCTACCTATGAAAAGAAAAATTACGTTAAAGCAAATCGCCAAAGAACTGGATGTGTCTATAGGAACAGTTTCTAAAGCTTTAAGGAATAGTAAAGAAATTGGAGAGGAAACCAAAGAGAAAATACAGGCCTTTGCTAAATTCTATAACTACAAGCCTAATAACATAGCGCTGAGTTTAAAAAATCGTAAAACAAAAACCATAGGAGTGCTGATTCCGGAAGTGGTGCATCATTTCTTCGCAAAGGTGATACAGGGCATCGAAAATGTAGCAAACAGAAAAGGTTATAATGTAATTATAGGAGTGTCTAATGAGTCTTTTGATAAGGAGGTGATTAATATGGAGATGCTTGCCAGTGGGAGTATAGATGGTTTTATACTTTCAATTTCCAAGGAAACCATGCTGCAACAGGATTATCATCATTTTAATGAAACCATTAACCAGGGAATGCCTATCGTGATGTTTGATCGTGTGGTTAGTGATATTCGCTGCGATAAAGTTATTGTAGATGATCTGGAAGGGGCTAAAAAAGCGGTTAATAAACTTATAGAAACCGGCTGTAAACACATTGCGATAATTACAACGAAAGATTATGTAAGTGTAGGTAGATTGCGAACTCAAGGCTATATCGAGGCTTTAAATAGTCATGAAATTATAACCGAAACGAATCTTATTTTAAAGGTAGACGATAAGCTGGCTTCCGAGGATTATATTGAGGTGCTGGAAGAAGAGGTTAAAACACTGCTGTTAATGAATCCTGATATAGATGGCGTTTTTGCAGTAAATGAGTTGTATGCCGTAACGGTAATGAAGGTGGCAAAAAAATTGGGAAAAAGCATCCCTGAAGATCTTCAGGTCGTAGGGTTTACAGACGGTGTTTTATCTAAACACGCTTCTCCAAGTTTGACGACAGTGTCGCAGCACGGTATGAAAATAGGGGAAGTCGCAGCCGATTTACTCATCGAAAAAATAGAAAGTGAATCGGTTCAAGATCCTGTACGGACGGTAGTTATAGAGACAGAATTGGTTGAAAGGGAATCAACTAAATAAAAAAATATAGCGCTCAATAAAAACTTTTTGTATATTTGGGCCATAATCAAGACTTATATTTTTACTTCTCACCAATAAGTTTTGATAAGTATTTTCCGCTTATCAATAGTATCAATTAAATAATACTATAGATGAAAAAGCGAGTTTTAGGCTTTTGGGAAATCTGGAACATGAGTTTTGGTTTTCTCGGAATTCAAATGGGTTTCGCCCTTCAAAATGCCAATGCCAGTAGAATTTTACAGATTTTTGGAGCAGATGTTCATCATTTGTCATGGTTTTGGATTGTTGCTCCGGTAACCGGGCTAATTGTTCAACCCATAATTGGTCATTACAGTGATAAAACCTGGACTAAATTAGGAAGACGCCGACCTTATTTCCTGGTTGGGGCCTTGCTATCTGCACTAGGTCTGGTTTTAATGCCTAATGCCGATATGTTTACAGCCTTTATGCCAGCCATCTGGGTTGGAGCTGGAATGTTAATGATTATGGATGCCTCTTTTAATGTGGCGATGGAACCTTTCAGAGCATTGGTTGCCGATAATTTAAGAACAGACCAGCGTACGTTAGGTTTTAGTATACAAACGGTATTAATTGGTGTTGGAGCTGTAGTGGGGTCCTGGCTGCCTTATATGCTTACTAATTTTTTCGGAGTGTCTAATTCCGGAGCCTCAGGCGGAGTGCCTTCAAATTTATTGTTGTCGTTTATTATCGGAGCTGTAATTCTGGTTGTAAGTGTTTTAATTACGGTGTTTAGAACTACTGAATATTCACCCGAAGAACTGGCTCAAATGGCAGATCCGGACGATATTCCGGATGATGAAAAATCCAGCCTGTTAGATATTTTTACAGATTTTGCCAAAATGCCCATAACCATGCGCCAATTGGCCTGGGTACAGTTTTTTTCCTGGTTTGGACTTTTTGGAATGTGGGTGTTTTCTACACCTGCCATAGCTCATCATATTTACGGATTGCCTGTAAACGATACCCATAGCGAAACGTATCAGAATGCAGGCGACTGGGTAGGTGTGTTATTTGGAGTGTATAATCTGGTGTCTGCAATATTTGCATTCTTTTTGCCTGTAATTGCGGCTAAAATCGGTAGAAAATTAACGCATACCATTGCTTTGGTAATAGGTGGTATAGGTTTAATTTCTATGTATTTTTCGCCAGACCAGTATTGGTTAATTCTTTCAATGGTAGCCATTGGAGTTGCCTGGGCTAGTATTCTTGCTATGCCATACGCAATTTTAGCGGGTTCCATTCCTGCCAGAAAAATGGGCGTGTACATGGGGATTTTTAATTTCTTTATAGTAATACCTCAAATTATTAATGCCTTTATTGGCGGACCTATAGTAAAGTATTTTTACAATGAAAATGCCATGTTGGCATTGGTAACCAGTGGTGTTAGCTTTTTAATAGCTGCCCTCTTGGTAAGACGAGTAAAAGATGTAGATGAAATAATAGAAACAAAAAATGCATAAAAAAGGATTTATTTTTGATTTAGACGGTGTTATTGTAGATACTGCTAAGTATCACTTTTTGGCATGGAAAAATCTTGCAAAAAGTTTAGGTTTCGATTTTACCGAAGAACAAAACGAACAACTTAAAGGAGTAAGTCGTGTAGATTCGTTAAAAAAGATATTAGCCTGGGGAAATACTTCGGTTTCTGAAGATAAGTTTCAGGAATTAATGACGCTTAAAAATACAGAGTATCTGAGTTATATAGATAAGATGGACGATTCTGAAATTTTAGTCGATGTGCCTCGGGTACTGGATTTTCTTAAGGCCAAGGACCAGGGGATTTCGTTGGGGTCGGCCAGTAAGAATGCCAGGCGAATTTTAGAAAAAGTACAGCTTTTACCGAAGTTCGATGCTATTGTCGACGGGAATGATGTTAGTAAAGCCAAACCCAATCCCGAAGTGTTTTTAATCGCCGCCAAAGCGGTTAACTGTAAACCTGAAGATTGTATCGTTTTCGAGGATTCTGTCGCAGGAGTAGAGGCCGCGAATCTGGCAAATATGATTTCCATTGGTATTGGTAGTAAAGATGTGTTACATGAAGCCGATTATATTTTTAAGGACTTCAGCGAGATTTCAGAAGCATTTATAACAGAATTAATTAACAAGTAGAATTTAAAACCCAGAATAAAGTAACAAGTATCGGTTTCACAGATTTAAAACTTTATTCTTTCATCTCTAAAATAAAATGAATCAAGATTATATTAAACCAGACAATTGGTCGATTATTGAAGAAGGATTTGATGTAGAACGCGTTAAATCGTCAGAGAGTTTATTTAGTATTGGTAACGGGGCTATGGGGCAACGTGCTAATTTTGAAGAGCATTATTCCGGACCTACGTTTCAGGGAAGTTATATCGCGGGGGTGTATTATCCGGATAAAACCCGTGTGGGCTGGTGGAAAAACGGTTATCCGGAGTATTTTGCAAAAGTACTAAATGCACCAAGTTGGATTGGAATTAATGTTTTTGTAAATGGTAATACTTTAGATTTATTCAGGTGTAAAGTGGTGGCCGATTTCAGGCGAGAGCTAAACATGAAAGAGGGATGGTTGTCGCGTTCCTTTACAGCTACTATGCCTAATGATGTAGAGGTGAAAGTAGAAACCAAACGATTTTTAAGTCTGGATTTAGATGAAGTCGGGGCTATAGAATATAATATTACACCTTTAAATACGGATGCTGAAATTACCTTTGAACCGTATCTGGATTCGGGTATCACTAATGAAGATACAAACTGGGATGATAAATTCTGGGAAACAACTGCTATTACGCAAAATGGCAGTCAGGCGTTTATAGAAGCGCATACCATGAAAACACAGTTTCACACCTGTACCTTTATGGAATCGGTGTGCTTATTAGGAGGAAAGACGTTAGAGCAAGAACCTAAGGTGGCACATACTAATGTGCGCATAGCTTACGAGTACACTGCTAATGTAAAGGCGAACGAAACATTTTCGATACAGAAATTCGGTGGGTATGTGGTAGATAGAAATCACGATAAAACTCATTTGGTGGCTTCTGCAAAAAGTGTGTTGTCTAAAGCTTTAACCGCCGGGTATACTGCATTATTAAATCAGCAAAAAGAAGCCTGGGCTAAAATCTGGGATATGGCCGATATTACCATTGCCGGCGATGTAAAAGCTCAGCAAGGGATTCGCTTTAATATCATGCAGTTAAATCACACCTATTTAGGTAAAGATGCCAGATTAAATATAGGACCTAAAGGCTTTACGGGTGAAAAATACGGAGGAAGTACCTATTGGGATACGGAGGCTTACTGTATACCGTTTTACATGGCAACGAAAGATCAGAAGGTGGCAAGAAACCTGCTGGAGTATCGTTACCATCATTTAGATCGCGCCATAGAAAATGCCGAAAAATTAGGGTTTAAAAACGGTGCTGCCTTGTACCCTATGGTAACTATGAACGGGGAAGAATGCCATAACGAATGGGAAATTACTTTCGAAGAAATTCATAGAAACGGGGCAATTGCCTTTGCAATATTTAATTATTATCGTTACACCAACGATTATAGTTATATTCCGGAAAAGGGCTTGGAAGTGTTAATTGGTATTGCCCGCTTCTGGCAGCAACGCGCTACATTTTCTACCGATAAAAATAAATATGTTATTCTTGGGGTAACAGGTCCAAATGAATACGAAAATAATGTTAACAATAATTTCTATACCAACTATATTGCAAAATGGTGTATTGATTATGCTATAGAAAATATAAAAATAGTCGCTAAAGATCATCCGGAAGATTTCGACAGAATACACGATAAAGTTAATCTTAGCGAAGACGAATTAAGACAATGGAAAGCCGTTGCTGAAAACATGTATTTGCCATTTTCGGAAGCGCACAATGTATACTTACAGCAGGATGGCTTCCTGGATAAAGAATTAATTACTGTTGCCGATCTTGATAAATCGCAGCGTCCTATCAATCAAAAATGGTCTTGGGATCGCATTTTGCGTTCACCATATATAAAACAAGCCGATACACTTCAAGGGTTTTATTTTTTCGAAGATCATTTTACTACAGAGGAATTAGAACGTCATTTCGATTTTTACGAGCCGTTTACGGTTCATGAAAGTTCGTTATCGCCCTGTGTACACAGTATTCAGGCAGCGAAATTAAATCGAATGGATCAGGCTTATACCTTCTATTTAAGAACTTCAAGATTAGATCTGGACGATTATAATAAGGAAGTTGAAGAGGGACTTCATATTACATCTATGGCAGGAACCTGGATGAGTATTGTTGAAGGGTTTGGTGGTATGCGTGTTATAGAAAACACCTTGTCTTTTGAGCCTAAAATACCACAACAGTGGGAAGGGTACTCGTTTAAAGTGAATTTCAGAAATCACATTCTAAAAATAAACGTTGCTCAAACCGGTACGACCTTTTCTTTAGAAAGCGGAGACGCTCTGGAAATTGTTTGTAATGGCACTAAAGTAACTCTGGAAACAGGAAAACCGGCGGTGGTTTAAAACAATTAAAAATTTACTGTAAAACGTATAAATATATACATTATGAGATCTGTAATATTAACCTTAACATGTTTTCTTTCAGCTATTATTCTGGTTCATGCACAGGACCTGAAATCACCGGATGGAGATTTAAATATGCATTTCGAATTAAATGCAAACGGTACACCAACATATCAGTTAACGTATAAGAATAAGCAGGTAATAAAGACCAGTACTTTAGGGCTGGAGCTGAAGAATGATGACAAATCGTTGATGGATGATTTTACAGTTTCAAAAACAGAAAATGGAGTCTTCGATGAAAGCTGGACACCGGTTTGGGGCGAGGAAAAATCCATTCGTAACCATTATAACGAGCTGGCAGTAACGCTTACGCAAAAGGAAACCGAAAGGGTGATGGTCATACGATTTCGTATGTTTGACGAAGGCTTAGGGTTTCGCTACGAATTTCCCATGCAAAACAACTTAGTGTACTTCACCATTAAAGAAGAGCATACGCAATTTGCTATGGCTGGCAATCATACGGCATTCTGGATTCCGGGAGATTACGATTCTCAGGAATACGATTATACCGAATCTAAACTTTCTGAAATAGGCAGTAAGTTTGATGCTGCTTTAACCGATAATGCGTCTCAGGAACAGTTTTCTAAAACAGGTGTCCAAACGGCATTAATGATGAAATCTGATGACGGATTATATATTAATATTCATGAAGCAGCCTTAATCGATTATGCTTTAATGAATCTTAACCTAAACGAAAGTACTTTAACTTTCGAATCCTGGTTAACGCCAGATGCACAGGGTGATAAAGGGTATCTGCA
Source organism: Formosa sp. S-31 (assembly GCF_051172795.1). Lineage (NCBI taxonomy): Bacteria > Pseudomonadati > Bacteroidota > Flavobacteriia > Flavobacteriales > Flavobacteriaceae > Formosa > Formosa sp. S-31. Next base: position 219,986 of record NZ_JAENDK010000008.1, on the reverse strand, counting down.
GGCGCCATGTACAAGTCCTTGGCGTACGGTTATGGTTAGCGACGATGCCCGCGACATTCTGGCCTCTAAAATGACTTTAAACTTAAATGAACCATGCGCTATAGAAGATACGTCCTGGATAAAACCAATGAAATATATTGGTGTCTGGTGGGAAATGATTACCGGAAAAAGTTCCTGGTCTTACACTAACGATTTTCCTTCGGTAAAATTAGGAGAAACCGATTATGACAAGGCTACGCCTAATGGCACACATGCTGCCAATACACCTCATGTAAAATCGTATATAGATTTTGCAGCGAAACATGGTTTTGATGGTGTGCTTGTAGAAGGCTGGAATGAAGGCTGGGAAGACTGGTTCGGGCAGTCTAAAGATTATGTGTTCGATTTTGTGACACCTTATCCCGATTTTGATGTCGAAGCTATTCACGATTATGCTAAAGCTAAAGGTGTGAAGATGGTAATGCATCACGAAACCTCAAGTTCAGTTAGAAACTATGAGCGTCATTTGGATACTGCTTATCAGTTTATGAATAAATACGATTATCCGGCAGTAAAAAGTGGCTATGTTGGCGATATTTTACCACGAGGAGAGCATCACTACGGGCAATGGACCATTAATCATTTTCAATATGCCATAGAGAAGGCGGCTGATTATAAAATTATGGTTAATGCACACGAGGCTGTTCGTCCAACTGGAATTTGCAGAACCTGGCCTAATTTAATAGGAAATGAATCGGCAAGGGGAACAGAGTTTCAGGCCTTTGGTGGATCTAAACCTAACCATGTTACCTTGTTACCGTTTACGCGATTAATTGGAGGTCCAATGGATTATACGCCGGGTATTTTTGAGATGGATATTGCTAAGTTAAACCCAAATAATAATTCGCATGTAAATAGCACCATTGCCAATCAGCTGGCTTTATATGTTACCATGTACAGCCCCTTACAAATGGCTGCCGATTTGCCGGAACATTACAATCAGTTTATGGATGCTTTTCAGTTTATAAAAGATGTTGCAATGGACTGGGATGAAAGTGTTTATCTTGAAGCTGAACCGGGACGCTATATTACTGTGGCTCGTAAGGAAAAGGGTAGTGATAACTGGTTTGTTGGTAATGTTAATGGTGTTGATCCAAGGACTTCTAAAATAACTTTAGACTTTCTGGATAAAGGAAAAACATACGAAGCAATAATTTATGCCGATGCTAAAAATGCTCATTATAAAACGAATCCGCAGGCCTATACTATTACTAAAAAGAAGGTGACAAATAAAACCAAAATCTCACAACTGTCTGCGCCAGGAGGAGGATATGCTATAAGTATAATGGAAGTGAAGTAAATTTTTTTTGGTAATTCTTATAGAATTTATATATCTGTTATTAAGTAAAACAACAAATTAAATCTGGAAAAAAAAAGGTTATGAGTTTAAATATTGAAGTATCATTAAAATTAAAACAAACAGGTTTTTTAGTCCTTTTTTTGTTGTTCAATCTGGCTATGCATGCACAGATTAACCATGTCGAACCACCAAACTGGTGGGTGGGATTCAAAACCAGTGAATTACAGATACTGGTCAATGGGCCAGAGATTGGTGAGACCAGTCCCGAAATAAATTACCCTGGAGTTAGTATTACAAAAGTGCACCAGGCAAAAAGTAAAAACTACTTATTTATCGATTTAAAAATAGCTAGTAGTGCTAAGTCCGGAACTTTTGATATTGTTTTTAAATCTAAAAAAGGAAAAAATCAGGTATATGCATATCAGTTAAAATCTCGAGAAAAAGCTTCGAAAGATTATGTCGGTTTTAATAGTTCCGACGCTATTTATCTGATTACTCCAGATCGTTTTGCTAATGGTAATCCATCTAACGATGTGGATGTAAATATGAATGAAAAAGTGCTGGACCGTAGTAACGATTATGGAAGACATGGTGGAGATATTCGCGGAATAATAAATCATCTGGACTATATTCATGACCTTGGATTTACCGCAATCTGGCCAACGCCAGTGTTGACTAACGATATGCCGGAATCTTCCTATCACGGTTATGCCATGACCGATTTTTATCAGGTCGATCCGCGTTTCGGAACTTTAGAAGAATATCAGGAATTATCTCACGAAATGTACGAACGAGGCCTGAAACTGATTATGGATATGGTTGCCAATCATTGCGGAAGCGAACACTGGTGGATGAAAGATTTACCATTCGAGGATTGGGTCAATCAGCAAGAGGCTTATAAGACAAATGGAAGTCTTAAAAACTCCAATCACAGGAGGACTGCCAATCAGGATTTGTATGCTTCGAAAATAGATAAGAAAGAGATGAGCGAAGGGTGGTTTGTTCCCGCTATGCCGGATTTGAATCAAAGAAATCCCTTTATGGCCAAATACATCATTCAAAATAATATCTGGTGGATAGAAACCTTAAATCTGGGAGGTATTCGTCAGGATACTTATCCGTACCCCGATAAGGCATTTATGAGTGATTGGGCCGGAGCTATCATGAACGAGTATCCTAATTTTAGTATTGTTGGCGAAGAATGGAGTGTAAATCCATTATTGGTGCGTTACTGGCAAACCGGAACGCCTAATAAGGATGGGTACGAATCGCATTTAAAATCGACTATGGATTTCCCAATGCAGGAAGCCATAGTAAATGCCTTAAACGAAGAAGAAACCTGGGGTACAGGTTTGGTTAAAATGTACGAAGGACTTGCTAATGATTTTGTATATACTAAACCGGAGGATATTTTGATTTTTCCAGATAATCACGATATGGATCGTGTGTTTACTCAGTTAAAGGAGAACGTAATAAATACTAAAATGGCGCTGGGCTATATTTTTGTTATGCCGCGGATTCCTCAAATGTATTACGGTACCGAAATTTTAATGCAGAACACTGCTAAACCTCACGATCATGGTCTTATAAGAACCGATTTTCCCGGAGGTTGGAATGGGGATGCCGTCGATGCGTTTTCGGGAGATGGACTTACGGAAGATCAGGCAGGAATGCAGCGCTTTGTAAAAACGATATTGAACTACAGGAAACAAAGCGAGGCGATTAAAAACGGAAAAACCTTGCATTTTGCTCCGGAAGATGGGGTATATGTGCTGGCGCGAATAGCAGGTGATGAAACTGTAGTGTTCATTTTGAATAAAAATTCGGAATCGGTGACTCTGGATTTAGAGCATTACAGCGAACTGGGGTTAGACGGGAAAACCTTAAAAGATATTATTTCAGGAAAAACGTTGCACTGGACTAAGACCTTAAAGTTAGAAGCTAAAGGTCCGGTGCTGTTAACAACTAAAAAATAGGATATGAAAGGCTTATGGCTACTGGTTTTATTTGTGCTTTTTAGTTTAAACTCAAAAGCTCAGAACATTGAAGCACTTGAATTGCCATATGCTCAAATTTCATCAGGAAAACTGTTTAGAGTTTCTAAATTTCCTTCAGAATATATTACGCCAAGAACGGTAGATGTCTGGTTGCCCGAGGGGTATTCCAGGACTAAAAAGTATGCCGTACTCTATATGCACGACGGACAAATGTTGTTTGATACTACAGTAACCTGGAATCATCAGGAGTGGATGGTCGATGAGGTGTCATCACAATTAATGAAAACAGGAAAAGTAAAAGATTTTATTGTTGTTGCCATTCATAATATTTCGGGTTCGCGTTATGCCGATTTGTTTCCGGAAAAAGCGATTGATTATTTAAATGCTTCAGAAAAAACTAAATTCTGGTCGTATGCTAGAGCAGATAATCCGGATATAGTGTTTAACGGAGACAATTATTTAAAATATCTGGTAAAAGAAATAAAGCCATTTGTCGATAAAGTGTATTCCACACTTCCAGATCGGGAAAATACTTTTGTAGCTGGTTCGAGTATGGGCGGATTAATGTCCTGGTACGCTATTTGCGAATATCCGGAAATTTTTGGCGGAGCAGCCTGTATTTCGACACACTGGCCGGGAGGCGATCCGGAAAAGTCTCTCGGATTCCCAAAGGCATTTTTTGAGTATATAAATGCTCATATGCCAGTGCCTGAAACCCATAAGTTGTATTTTGATTTTGGAACAGAAACCTTGGATAAATATTATCCTGCGTTCGAGAATTCCGTAAATCAACTGTTCTTAAAGGCGGGGTATCATGATTCAAATTTTAAAAATTTAAAGTATGAAGGAGCAGATCATTCGGAGTTGTCCTGGCAAAAACGTCTGGATGTTCCATTGCGTTTTCTGCTTAAACCTTAATAATAACTGAAAATAGTAAAACTGAGTATGTTTAAAGGTCATATCCTATCTGTGTCGCTTATATTATTTGTATTTTTAAGTTGTGAAAAAGAACCTAAAAAATCAGAATCTATGAATTCAGACACTACAGAAGTAATAGATACATTGCGAAAAAAAGAAGTTGTTTACCAGGTGTTTACTCGCCTTTTTGGGAATACGAACGAAACGAACAAGCCCTGGGGCACCATAGAAGAAAACGGGGTCGGAAAATTTAATGATTTTACACGAAAAGCATTACAGGAAATAAGAGATTTAGGTGTTACTCACATTTGGTATACGGGTGTGCCGCATCATGATGTGATTACAGATTATACTGAATTTGGAATATCTAATGACGATCCGGATGTGGTTAAAGGGCGTGCAGGTTCGCCTTATGCTGTAAAGGATTATTACAATGTAAATCCTGATCTGGCAGAGGACGTATCGAAACGACTGGAGGAATTTGAGGCTTTAATTGCACGTACTCACGATGCAGGTTTAAAAGTTATTATAGATATAGTGCCTAATCATGTGGCCAGAAACTACCATAGTATTACGAATCCGGAAGGTGTTTCCAGTTTTGGAGAAGATGACGATAAATCGGTAACCTATAATGTAAATAATAATTTCTATTACAATCCGGGGGAAGCGTTTAAATTACCCGAATGGCGTGATGGATATCAGCCTTTAGGAGGAGATAAAAATGCTTTGGCCGATGGGAAGTTTGAAGAAAATCCGGCAAAGTGGACCGGAAATGGGTCGCGTTTATCTCAGCCTGATGCTAACGATTGGTATGAGACTGTTAAAATTAATTACGGTGTGTCTCCCGATGGACAGTACGATTTTGATCGTCTGCCGGAAGGTTACGATAATGCCGATTATAAAGCTCACTACGAGTTTTGGAGTGATAAAACAGTTCCCGATTCCTGGAAAAAGTTTAAAGATATTGCAATGTACTGGCTAGATAAGGATGTTGATGGCTTTCGTTATGATATGGCCGAAATGGTACCTGTAGAATTCTGGAGTTATATGAATTCGGCTATCAAAATGAAAAATCCGAAAGCCTTTTTACTGGCTGAAGTGTATAATCCCGGTTTGTATCGCGATTATATTAAAAAAGGAAAAATGGATTATTTGTACGATAAAGTACAGCTCTATGATACCTTGAAGCATATTATGCAAGGCTATGGAAAAACCGATTATATCGTGCCGATTCAAAATGAATTAAGCGATATCGAACACCATATGTTGCATTTTCTGGAAAACCATGATGAACAGCGTATCTCAAGTCCTGAATTTGTAGGGCATCCAAGTACAGCTAAACCGGGAATGGTGGTGTCTGCAACAATTAGTACATCGCCAACTTTAATTTATTTTGGGCAGGAACTGGGTGAACCCGGAGCAGAAGATCTAGGGTTTGGCGATCCTTCGAGAACTTCAATATTCGATTACGGTAGTGTGCCAACTTTACGACGCTGGGTAAATAATAAACAGTTTGATGGCGGTCAGTCTTCAGAACAAGAATTAAAACTTCGCGATTTTTATAAACGCCTGTTAAATATAACCATTTCCAGTGAAGCGCTTATGGGGCATTACGCAGAGACGCATTCTTATAACACAGATCATACCGAGCATTACGGCCTTAAACAATTTTCTTTTGTGCGCTGGAGTGATAACGAAAAACTTCTGATAGTTAATAATTTCGACGCCCACTACGGTACAGAATTTGTATTTAAATTACCACCTCATATTGTAGAAGCCTGGGGCTTAAAGCAAGGAGAATATGAGCTTCGCGATTTGTTATACAATAACTACACTACCAAATTGGAGGTTTCAGAACATGGTGCAATGGCGAAAATAGCAGTAAAACCATTGGAGTCTTTTATTTTTAAATTACAGTAATATGAAGCAAACAGTTATCTCCGTTTTAATTTTAGGAATTATGCTTTTAGGATGTCAAAATAATTCAAAACAAGGTGTTGTTGAAGCCCCTGCGCACGAAGTTAAAGCACCTTTTGTCTGGGGTGCAGCTACCATTTATTTTTTATTAACCGACAGGTTTAATAACGGGGACCCTCTAAACGATGTTAATTTTGGTCGGGATCAAAGCACAGGAGTGTTACGCGGGTTTGAAGGCGGAGATATTAAAGGCGTTATTCAGAAAATAGAAGAAGGGTATTTCACCGATTTAGGAGTTAATGCCATTTGGATGACCCCAATTGTCGAGCAGATCCATGGAGGGACAGACGAAGGCACGGGGGTGACTTATGGTTTTCATGGCTACTGGACAAAGGACTGGACGAATCTAGACCCTAACTATGGGACGAAGGCAGATTTGCATCGACTGGTAGAAGTTGCGCATAGCAAAGGTATTCGTATTGTATTGGATGCTGTAATAAATCATACAGGGCCAGTAACCGATAAAGATTCTGTATGGCCTGATGACTGGGTGCGAACAGGACCTGCCTGCGACTACACGAATTTTGATAATACGGTAACCTGTACACTGGTAGAGAATTTACCGGATGTAAAAACAGAGAATAGCGAAAATGTAGAGTTGCCTCCTCAGCTTATTGAAAAGTGGAAAAAGGAAGGGAGATACGATAAGGAAATATCATCTTTAAATACGTTTTTCGAGAAAACCGGCTACCCCAGAGCGCCTCGGTTTTATATCATGAAATGGTTGTCTGATTACATCACCGAATTCGGTATAGATGGTTATCGTGTAGATACCGTTAAACACACAGAACCTTATGTGTGGCAGGAATTCAAAGTGGTATGCGATGATGCTTTTTCAAATTTTAAATTAAATAATCCCGATAAGGTTTTAGATAATAATCCGTTCTATCTGGTTGGAGAAGTGTACAATTATGGTATTAGTGCAGGACATGCTTTTGATTTTGGTGATAAAAAAGTAGACTATTTCGATAAAGCTTTTCATAGTTTAATCAATTTCGAATTTAAATGGGATGCCTTGCAGTTAAATAAAGAAAGCTTGTTTAAAAAGTACGATTCTTTGCTTCATGGTAATTTAAACGGTTATAGTGTTTTGAATTATTTGAGCTCTCATGACGATGGTCAGCCATTTGATCCTAAACGAGAAAAAACTAAGGAAACAGCAGAGTTTTTACTGTTGTCTCCCGGAGCTGCTCAAATTTATTACGGAGACGAATCGGCAAGAATCCTGGAGGTTAAAGATGCGGTTGGAGATGCTAATTTGCGTTCTTTTATGAATTGGGAAGCCATAGAATCTGATTCAAACACTCAGGAGGTTTTAACCCGTTGGCAAAAATTGGGAAAATTTAGAGCGGCGCATCCGGCTGTTGGAGCAGGTAAACATAAAATGCTTTCCGGAATGCCATATGTGTTTGCTAGAACTTACGAGCAAGGACCATTTAAAGATGCTGTTGTTATCGCTTTAGACCTTAAGCCAGGAGTTAAAGATATTCCTGTTACCAGTATTTTCTCTGAAGGTGATACGGTTCGCGATGCTTACTCCGGACAGTCCTCTGTTGTTGAGAATGGAAAGCTTAGTATAAATTCAGAATTCGATACGGTGCTTTTAGAATTAGCTCGTTAAAAATGCATAAATTTAGGGTGCTATTGCTTTGAATTTTACAGAGTTATTAATTTAAAATCACCCAAAATGAAAAGAATTTATGTGTTAGCAGGTGTTATGCTGGTATTAGCTGCTTGTAAAAATGAAACTCGAAACACTACCCCCGAATTAGATGGTATCCATCCTGAAGAAGCTCCTGTTGGAGCTTCAGGAATCGAAGTTGATACGACTGGTATCAAAGTCGATGATGATATGCCTTATGTTGTAGCGTCGACTAACGAAATCGCTCCGGTATCGGATGCCATGATGGAAAATGCCGTAATTTATGAGGCTAACATTCGGCAGTATTCTTCAGAAGGTACATTTAATGCGTTTACTGCAGATATTCCAAAATTAAAAGCCCTGGGTGTAAAAATTATCTGGTTGATGCCGGTTTTTCCGATTTCTGAAACGAAAAGAAAAGCCACAGGGGGCCAGTTTGCCAGTGAAATTGAAGATCCTGAAGAACGCGCAAAAATGCTGGGGAGTTATTATGCCGTTTCTGATTATACTGGAATAAATCCGGAATTTGGAACGCTGCAGGATTTTAAAAATCTGGTCACCACGGCTCACAATAACAACATGTATGTTATTCTGGATTGGGTGCCTAATCATACGGGCTGGGATCATAAGTGGATTACAGAACATCCGGAATATTATAATAAGAATAAGGATGGAGAAATTTCAGAGGCTTTAAATAATGATGGTAGCCTGGCGGGTTGGGCAGATGTAGCCGACTTAAATTACGACAACCCCGACATGCGTAAAGCGATGATTGCTGATATGAAATACTGGGTAACGGAAGAAGGTGTAGACGGGTTTAGGTGCGATGTTGCGGGGTCTGTCCCGGTTGATTTCTGGGAAACAGCAATCCCTGAACTACGTAAGGAAAAGCTCTTGTTTATGCTCGCCGAAGCCGAAGAACCAGAATTGTTAAAAGATAATTTATTCGATATGGTGTATGCCTGGAAAGGCCATGCCTTGATGAATGATATTGCCCAGGGTAAAAAGAAAATAACCGATTGGGAAAGTTATGAGACCAAGTTGTTTGCCGATTATGAGGCTGACGATATTTTTATGAATTTTGTTACTAATCACGACGAAAATTCATGGAACGGAACGGTTACCGAACGTATGGGAGATGCGTCTGAATTGATGCTGGCGTACAGTTATATTGTTCCGGGAATGCCATTAATTTATTCGGGGCAGGAATACGATCTGGATCATCGTTTAAAGTTTTTTGAGAAAGATTCCATTGGCAGAACTCCGGGAAAAATGTGGCCTGTATTGGAAAAACTAGGGCAGTTAAAAGCAACTAATCCCGCTTTAAATGGAGGTAAGGATAAAGCATCATCTTTAAGTTTTGACACCGGAAATCCGAATGTTATCTTATTAACCAGAAGTAAAGGAAAAAACAGCGTGACTTTTGTAGGGAATTTTTCAGATCAACCTCAACGTTTTGAAATGATTAACAAGCCATATCTGGATTATATGTCGGGTACAGAATTTGTGGTGCCAACAGATAAGGTTGAATTCAAACCATGGGAGTACAAAATACTTCTACGTAAATAAGGTGTTGTGTCTGTTTGAGTTAGTTTTTTAATGGTATTTCGACTAACTCTAATCCATATAATTGTTATTAATTTGCGTATGCTTACATGGAAACATATTATAGATTTCGCGGTTAATGGAAATCCGGAACCCGATATTAGAGTAGAAAAGACTAATGCCGAATGGCGAGATGTATTAACGCCGGAACAATATAGAATTACAAGGCAAAAGGGAACTGAAGCGCCACATTCTGGTGCCTTATGTTCAGCTTTCGATGCAGGAAAATACAATTGTGTATGTTGTAATAATCCGCTGTTTGATTCTTCGATTAAATTTAATTCCAGTTCGGGGTGGCCTAGTTTTACACAGCCCATAAAAGAAAACGCTGTGAAATACGAAAAGGATTCCAGTTACGGCATGATACGCGTAGAAATCATGTGTAATACCTGCGATGCACATTTGGGGCATGTGTTTCCAGACGGACCAGAACCTAGCGGATTGCGGTATTGTGTTAATTCGGAATCTATAATTTTAGAGGAGGATACTAATGAATAAACAATGGGAAGTAGCAACACTGGGAGGTGGTTGCTTTTGGTGCGTGGAAGCGGTATTCCAGCAGATAAAAGGTGTTGAGCAAGTGGTTTCAGGATATTCCGGAGGAACGGTTCCCGGAACGCCAACCTATAGAGAGGTATGTTCTGGATTAACCGGTCATGCCGAGGTGGTTCAGGTTACTTTTGACGCTAGCGTGATTTCATTCGAGGAAATTTTAATTATTTTCTTTACCAGTCATGATCCTACTACCTTAAACCGACAGGGAGCCGATCAAGGCTCCCAATATAGATCGGTAATTTACTATCACAGCGAGGCACAGAAAGTTATAGCAGAACAGGTAATAGAAAATGCACAGAAGTATTTTGATGATAAAATCGTAACGGAGGTAAGTCCTTTAGGTCCTTTTTTTGAAGCTGAAGACTACCATCAGGACTATTATAAAAATAATCCGGACCAAGGGTATTGCAGCGTGGTTATTAGCCCTAAAATCAGTAAACTTAGGAAAATGCATGCCGATAAATTAAAAACGTAATTATAATTGGAAACTTTTAAGGCACATATTAGTAATTCGTTTACAGAGGAACTTCCTGCCGATCAGGTTAATGAAAATACCAGACGACAGGTACATAAGGCTTGTTTTTCATATGTTACCCCTAAAACGACGCGTAAGCCTGAATTGCTTCACGTGTCAGATGCGATGCTGGAGGCCTTAGGGATTTCTGAAGTGGAAAGTCAAACCGATGACTTTTTAAATGTGTTTACCGGAAATAAAGTGCTTGCCGGTACCAGACCGTATGCTATGTGTTATGGTGGGCATCAGTTTGGAAACTGGGCCGGGCAGCTGGGCGATGGTCGTGCCATTAACCTAACCGAAATAGATTATAATCAAAAACATTGGGCACTGCAGCTTAAGGGTGCTGGAGAAACGCCGTATTCGCGTACTGCAGACGGACTGGCGGTTCTGCGTTCGTCCATTCGGGAATATTTGTGCAGTGAAGCCATGTATCATTTAGGAGTTCCAACTACACGAGCGCTATCACTGGCTTTAACAGGAGATCAGGTACTACGGGATATGTTGTATAACGGTAATGCAGCTCACGAAAAAGGCGCTGTGGTATGTCGGGTAGCACCAAGTTTTCTGCGATTCGGAAACTTTGAAATATTTGCCGCCAGAGGAGAAACAGAAACTTTAAAAACGCTGGTAGATTATACTATAAAACATTTTTTTACTGATTTAGGGGCGCCTTCAAAAGATACATATTTAGCATTTTTTAAAGCTGTGTCCGAGCGAACTCTAAAGATGATTATTGATTGGCAGCGCGTTGGTTTTGTACACGGTGTAATGAACACCGATAACATGTCTGTTTTAGGTTTAACCATAGACTATGGGCCTTATGGCTGGCTGGAAGGTTTCGATTATGGGTGGACGCCGAATACAACCGATAGTCAGCATAAAAGATACCGTTACGGGAATCAGCCAAATATCGGGCTTTGGAATTTATATCAATTAGCAAATGCTTTATATCCCTTAATAGAGGAGGCAGAAGGACTACAGGATGTTCTGGAAGATTATAAAATTAATTTTGAGAAGCAATCTCTGGAAATGATGCGATCTAAATTAGGATTGGTAGAACAGGATGACTCCGATTTAAAATTGATTCAGAATCTGGAAGATAATCTGTTGCTTATTGAAACCGATATGACTATTTTCTTTAGGAAATTATCTGATTTTAAAATGCATGACCCTGAGAGTGGCTTAAAAATTATACAAGATGCTTTTTATGCTCCGGAAGAATTAGTTCCGGATATCGCAGATAAATGGAGTGCGTGGTTTCAAAACTATGCAAAACGCCTGCAGAAGGAGTCTAATTCTGATGTAGCACGTTCCAAAGTCATGAATCAGGTAAACCCGAAATATGTACTTCGAAATTATATGGCTCAAATGGCTATCGATCAGGCAGACCAGGGTGATTACAGTTTAATAGATGAATTGTATCAATTGTTAAAGCAGCCATATGCCGAGCAACCTGAATTTGAAAAATGGTTTGCGAGACGTCCGGAATGGGCACGTCATAAAGTGGGCTGTTCAATGTTATCCTGCAGTTCTTAATAAAATCATTTTTACATACTTTTAAATTCAATTTTTTGTTTAGTAACTTCGATTAAAATATAATTGAAGATGAGTAAACATACCCAGATAGGTCTAGGGCTTGCCGCTATTGGAAGACCGGAATATATCAATATAAAAACTGAAGAAATTGAACAGTCAGAAACTGTATTCAAGGCTAATGCCATGCAGGTTCTGGATGAGGCTTATGCTCAGGGTGTTCGCGTGTTCGATACGGCACCGTCTTACGGAAAAGGGGAAACCTTTTTAATCGAATGGTATAAAAGCAGAAAGCCTTTGGATGTGCTTTTAAGTACAAAATGGGGCTATACTTATATGGCTAACTGGACTCTGGGATATGAAGGCAAACACGAAATCAAAGAACATAGTCTTCCTAAATTGTTAGAGCAATGGAAGGTATCTAAAGCCTTACTTCCGGCATTACAAATTTATCAGGTACATTCTGCAACTTTAGAAAGTGGCATTTTTGAAAATGAGGATGTTTTACATCAACTTCACAAAATAAAAACAGAAACCGGTTTAAAAATAGGAGTAACAACCAGTGGAGCAAATCAGGTAGAAATAATAGAAAAGGCGCTTTCCATTAAAATAGAAAATTTATTGTTATTTGATAGTTTTCAAGTAACCTATAATGTTTTTGAACAAGCTGCTTTCTCCAAATTAAAAACGTTGTTGTCTTTTGGATTCACTGTTATTATTAAGGAAGCCATGGCCAACGGCAGAGTTTTCGAAAATAAAACATTTCCGCATTATGGAGAAGCATATCAGACTTTGAGGGGGTTGGCTAAAAAATATAATGTGGGAGTAGATGCTGTAGCTATTCGGTTTATCATAGATAGTCTGGGACCGGATATTGTTTTAAGCGGCGCTTTAACGTCTGGACAGCTTCAGGATAATTTAAAAGCGCTTTCATTTCAATTGTCTACTCAGGAAGTGCATCGTTTGCAGCAATTAACTGTGCTATCTCAGAAGTATTGGGACGAACGTAGTGCTTTAAAATGGCGCTAAATTAGATTGAATTTTAATTACGTTAATTTTTAAATGTTTAGCGTTAACTATCCGGCTGTAACTCGACTAAATTTGTACTATAAGTTTAATCAATAAAAACAAAATATTATGAGAAATACATTTTTAGGCGTAGTAGCAGGAACAGCTTTGGGAGCTGCAATGGGTATTTTATTAGCACCGGAAAAAGGAAGTAAGACTCGTAAAACCATTCTTAAAGAAGCTGAAAGCACTAAAAACAAGTTTGCTGATCAGGCATCGGATATCATAGATGCTATAGCAAAGAAAATGAACGTTAAAAAAGGAACTTTAGAAGATCAGATTGAATCTATTGTAACAGATACAAGTCATAAATCTGATGATTTAATAGAGGCTCTTGAGAAAAAGTTAGAGGTTTTAAAAACTAAAAATCGCCATTTTAGAACTAACGGCAAAACAACGGCAACCGTTTAAAAATAACTTAAGTAACCAGTATTCCATTAGATTTTGCCGAAAATTAAAACGAATCTAATCAGATGTATTTTTTTGCTATGCTCTGAATAGTTGAAAAAATGATTTAGTATAAAAAACATGAAAAAGAAAAGATAGTAAATTGGTTGGTAGTTTATTGGTAACGCCAGATCTGTACAAAGTTGTATGGTCTGGCGTTTTTTTAGTGTTAAAACATATAAGAACTTATAGCGAAAGCCTGAGAAAAGGTCGTTTACTAATAATGATTTTAATAATTTTGAATTCTTAATAACTACGATATGAAATCAGCGAACGAATTATTAAATCTTCTGGATTTAGTACCCATAGACGCTACAACTTTTCAAGGTAAGAGTAAAACTATTGGAAGTCCGAATGTGTTTGGAGGGCAGGTTCTGGCTCAGGCCGTAAATGCTGCCTACAGAACCATAACAAATCAGCGTGTACTACATTCGCTTCACGCTTATTTTTTAGAGGCTGGAAATCTTAAAGTTCCTATAGAATTTAGTGTGAATGAAGTTAGAGATGGAGGTAGTTTTTCTACACGTCGGGTTCTGGCCAGTCAAAACGGGAAAGCCATTTTTATTCTGGCCGCGTCCTTTCATAAAGAAGAATCGGGATACAATCATCAGATTGAAATGAATACCAGTTTAAAACAGCCGGAAGAGTTATTGAGCTGGACCGAGATGCTTGAGCAGTTCGGGCATGTTTTACCTGAATTAACCAAGCGCTTTCTGGAAATTGAGCGCCCAATTACTTTTAAACCCGTAGAGGTCGTTAATCCTTTGAAAAAGGAGAATTTGCCACCTTATTCTAATGTCTGGTTTAAATTAAAGCAACCAGTTACGGATGCTACCCTGGCCATAAAACAACAGATTCTTACTTATATTTCCGATTATAATATTCTGGCAGCCGCGTTATTGCCTCATGCCAGTAAAGCGCATTTTGGAAATACGCAAATGGCAAGTTTGGATCATTCCATGTGGTTTTTCAGAGATTTCGATTTTGACGACTGGATGTTATATTCTATAGAAACTCCAAATGCATCGAATGCACGCGGTTTTGCCAAAGGAAATATTTTTTCCAGAGACGGGAAATTAATTGCCAGTGTAGCCCAGGAAGGGTTAATGCGACCTATGGCGAAATAATACGTTAAAGATGAAAATAAGAAGTTTAGTTGTGGGACATCGGGGAGCTAAAGCATATCTGGCAGAAAATACATTGGAATCTATACAGCTGGCCTTAGATTTTAAGGTTGACGGGATAGAGATAGATGTTCATGCCTGTGCCACTGGAGAGCTTGTTGTATTTCATGATTTTACTTTAGACAGGATGACCAATGGAGAAGGCGAGCTGGCAAAATACAGTTTAGAGGAATTAAAAGCTCTAAAGGTAAACGGTGAGTTTGAAATACCTACTTTAGAGGAGGTCCTGAATCTTATTGATCGAAACTGTATACTAAATATAGAATTAAAGGGGAAGCAAACAGCTGGTAAAACCTGTGAAATAATTAAAGATTATATTGCGAATAAAGGCTGGGAGTATGCCCATTTTTTAGTCTCAAGTTTTCAGCATCATGAGTTGGAAGCTGTATTTCATAGCGATGAAAATATACCTTTGGGCGTGCTCACCAAGGCGAGTATGGCTGAAGCTATGGAATTCGCAGAAACGATTAAAGCAGAAGCTATTCATCCTAATTTTGCTATTGTTACCCGGGATAATGTGGCCTTGGCGCATCGTACAGGGTATAAAGTTAATGTGTGGACTGTAAACGATAAAGAAACCATAGAACGCATGAAAGATTATGGGGTGGATGCCATAATTTCGGACGTGCCCGATCAAGTATGAAAAAATATGATGTAATAATAATAGGAGGCGGAGCAGCAGGTTTTTTTGCAGCAATAAATATAGCTGAGCAAAATCCAGAATTACGTGTGGTTATTCTGGAGCGCGGAAAAGATGTACTTGGTAAGGTTAAAGTTTCAGGTGGAGGCCGTTGTAATGTGACGCATGCAGAATTTATTCCTCAGGAATTGGTAAAATATTATCCTCGGGGAGCAAAGGAATTATTAGGTCCTTTTCATCAGTTTATGACTGGAGATACTATGGGCTGGTTTGAAGAACGCGGTGTAAGTTTGAAAATAGAAGAAGACGGTCGGATATTTCCGGAATCTGATTCTTCGCAAACCATAATCGATTGTTTTTTAAACCAAGTGAAAAAGCATAAGGTTGAGGTGTTAACAGGTCAGGCCGTTAAAGGAATATATAATTCTGATACTTCATGGCGGGTACAAACAAATACCGATGAATATTATGCACAAACAGTGGTGGTGGCCACAGGGAGCAGTCCTAAAGTGTGGAACTTGTTGAAGGAGCTGGGGCACACTATAGTGGAACCTGTACCGTCATTATTTACATTTAATATTAAAGATGACAGGTTAAAAGCAATTCCAGGTGTGGTTGCACAAAATGTAGAGGTTAAGGTTTTAGGTTCATCTTTGGTTTCTGAAGGTCCCTTATTAGTTACCCACTGGGGGTTAAGTGCACCAGCAATTTTAAAATTATCGGCGTTTGGTGCCCTGGAGTTCGCTAAACGCGATTATAATTTTAGTATAGAAGTCAATTTTGTGAGGCAAAGTCTAGAGGATGTTCTGGAACAATTAAAAGTAGTAAAACAGGAATCAGCAAAGAAAACGGTATTTAAGTCAACCCTTTTCGATTTGCCCAAGCGTCTTTGGCAGCAACTGGTTCTGGCTTCCGATATGCATGACAGTAAGCGTTGGGGAGATGTCAATAAAAATCAGTTGGACCTTCTGGCTAAACAGCTTACTCAGGCTGTGTTTCAGGTTTCAGGAAAAAGTACGTTCAAAGAAGAGTTTGTAACAGCTGGAGGTGTCGATTTAAAAGAAATAAACTTTAAAACTTTCGAGAGTAAATTGCATGAAAATTTATATCTGGCAGGAGAAGTTATCAATGTAGATGCTGTTACCGGAGGATTTAATTTTCAAAATGCCTGGACTGGAGGATATATTGTTTCGAAATCTATAACAGGTCAATATTGAAAATATACATTGCATTATTGCGAGGTATTAATGTCTCGGGCCAGAAGAAAATACCAATGGCTGATTTAAGAACGCTTATGCAGAACTTAGGGTTTGAAAATGTAAAAACATACATCCAAAGTGGTAATGTGGTTTTTAAAGCCTTAAATCAGGAAGTTGAAACATTACAATTAGTAATACAAGAAGGAATATTGAAACAGTTTGGTTTTGAGGTTTCTGTACTAGTAAAGACTCAGGAAGAATTAGAGTATATTTTTAATAACAATCCTTTAGAGACGCATCAGGTTCCGCAAAGTTATTTCACTTTACTTCAGGAAAAACCGGATGCTGAACGAGTCCATACTGTGTCTGACGAAACTTATGATAATGAAACTTTTATAATCACAGAGTCTTGTGTTTATTTTTATTCAGATAAAGGTTATGGGAATGCCAAATGCAATAATAATTTTTTCGAACGAAAATTAAAGGTTTCGGCAACTACGAGAAATTTCAAAACCATGCAGAAGTTGTTATCTTTGTGCTCAGATTTATAATGTCATGACCGAACAACAATTTATTCCTCAGCCGTATTCAAAAACTGTTTCAGAAGGCCGGGTGTCCTGGGAATCTCCAAGTAATATCGCCTTAGTGAAATATTGGGGGAAAAAGAAAAACCAAATTCCGGAGAATCCATCAATTAGTTTCACATTAAGCAAATGTAAAACCATAACGACAGTAACTTTTAATAAGAAAGTATCTGCCGGTGATTTTGATTTTGAAGTGTTTTTAGATGGTGAACATAAGCCGGATTTTCAACCAAAAATTGAAACTTTTTTTAATCGGGTGGTGGAATATTTACCGTTTTTAAAGAATTATAGTTTTAAAATAGAAACTACAAATACCTTTCCTCATAGTTCGGGAATTGCTTCTTCGGCAAGTGGAATGAGTGCTCTGGCCTTGTGTTTAATGAGTATAGAAAAACAATTGCTTTCAGAAGAAATTTCTGAAGCGTTTTTTTATACAAAGGCGTCTTTTTTAGCGCGTTTAGGGTCAGGTTCCGCCTGTAGAAGTCTGGAAGGGGATTTAATTGTATGGGGCGCAAATACTACTGTACAGGATGGATCTGATTTATTTGGTGTGAAGTATCCGTTTCCTGTTCACGAACATTTTAAAGGGTATCAGGATACTATTTTACTGGTTGATAAAGGAGAAAAACAGGTTAGTAGCACAGTGGGGCATAATTTAATGTATGGTCATCCGTTTGCTGCGGAACGATTTAAGCAGGCTCATGCCAATTTAGAAGCGTTAAAGCCTGTGCTGGAATCGGGAGATTTAGATGCCTTTATTGCGCTTGTAGAGAGTGAAGCATTAACATTACATGCCATGATGATGACTAGTATGCCATATTTTATTTTAATGAAACCCAATACATTGGAAGTAATTAATAAAATCTGGGCGTTTAGAAAAACTACCGGCCTGCATGTTGGGTTTACTTTAGATGCAGGAGCCAATGTACATGTGTTATATCCGAAACATGAACAAGAAGCCGTTCTTGATTTTATAAAAAGTGAATTAGCAAAATATTGTCAGAATGACCAGTTTATATGCGATGAGGTTGGTTTTGGAGCTCAGGAATTAACAGAGTGTAAATTAATATAAATTTTACTTCTGTTTAAGTTGTTGGTTTGTAGTTTTTTAAATAAATTGTAGAGTAATCATAAGTTGGCAGTATAATTGCATAGTAATGTGAAATCTACTAAATAATAATTGTTAACTTTGCAGTGTCAATTATCAAAAGGGTAAACATGAAAGGACCTTTATTTTATTCAAAAATTTTACTTTTCGGTGAGTATGGTATCATTAAAGATAGCAAAGGCTTGTCTATACCGTATAACTTCTATAATGGAGCCTTAAAGATGATGAAAACGCCAACAGAGGCGACTAAAAAATCGAATGAAAGTTTAAAAGGTTTTGCCGCTTACCTGGCGAATATTGATAAAGATTTAGTGGCTTTTGACTTGGTTGCTTTAAATGCCGATATAGAATCAGGCATGTATTTCGATTCTTCCATCCCTCAGGGCTATGGTGTTGGGAGTAGTGGCGCTTTGGTAGCTGCTATTTACGATAAATATGCAGAAAATAAGATTACGGTTCTTGAAAATTTAACCCGTGAAAAATTATTAAAATTAAAGGCTATATTTTCTGAAATGGAGTCTTTCTTTCATGGAAAATCATCTGGTTTAGATCCTTTAAACAGTTATTTAAGTCTGCCTATTTTAATAAATTCAAAAGATAATATTGAAGCCACGGGAATTCCTTCGCAAAAAAGTGACGGGAAAGGGGCTGTGTTTTTAATAGATAGCGGTATTGTAGGAGAAACAGCTCCTATGGTTCAGATTTTCATGGAAAATATGAAGCAGGAAGGGTTTAGAAATATGATAAAAGATCAGTTTATTAAACATACCGATGCCTGTGTGGAAGATTTCTTAAAAGGAGATATAAAATCCTTATTCCAAAATACAAAACAATTGTCGAAGGTGGTGCTTAATCATTTTAAGCCTATGATTCCACAGCAATTTCACGACCTTTGGAAAAAAGGACTGGAAACCAACGATTATTATTTAAAACTTTGTGGTTCTGGGGGCGGTGGCTATATTCTTGGTTTTGCCGAAGATTTTGCCAAGGCTCAGCGCGCCTTAAAAGGCCATAAATTAGAAGTTGTTTATAATTTTTAATACTTACCTTGTCTTACTTTCTCTTTAAAATACCATAACTTATCTTATATGTTTAACAGAAAACAGAAACATATTTTGTTGAAATTTTTCAGTATGTTTTCTGTAGTTCGGGGGTATAATGTGCTCATGGTTGTAGTGGCACAATATGTTACTGCGGTATATATTCTGGCTCATGATAAACCCATAAGGCAGGTTATTTTTGATGAGAATTTACTGATGCTGGTGCTGGCTTCTTCTGCAACCATAGCAGGAGGTTATATAATCAATAATTTTTACGATTCGGAAAAGGACTTAATTAATCGTCCGCAAAAGTCGATGCTGGACCGATTAATTAGTCAGAATACTAAACTCTCGTTTTATTTTGTCTTGAATTTACTCGCAGTTATAATGGCAAGTTATGTGTCGTTTAAAGCCGTTGTGTTTTTCTCTTTGTATATTTTTGGTATTTGGTTGTATTCTCATAAGCTTAAGAAATTACCATTTGTAGGAAACGTAATTTCGGCTATCCTTACTATTGTGCCTTTCTTCGCTATTTTTATTTATTATAAGAATTTTGAGCATGTTATTTTTGTGCATGCCACGTATCTTATATTAATCGTTTCTATGAGAGAGTTAACGAAGGATCTGGAAAATATTACGGGAGATCTGGCTCAGAATTATAAAACCATTCCTATTGTTTACGGCGAACATTATTCTAAAATCATGTTAACTGTTTTGGCTTTACTAACTCTTGTGCCAACTTATTTCCTGCTTACAAGGTATGATGTAGGGCATATGACTTTGTTCTTTTATTTTACCATGGTTTTGCTAGCGGTTTTTGTATGGTTATTATGGCGTTCTAAAACAAAAAAGCAGTATCTGATTCTTCATAATATTTTAAAATTTATAATTGTTTCGGGGGTGTTTAGTGTCTTATTGATTGATGTTGATGTGGTTTTAAATCGACTTTTTTAAAAGGTGTATTAAAACTCTAGAATCGAAAAATTATAGTTTATCTTTGTACAAAATTTATCTCACATGAGCAGACAACAAGGTAGTCATAGAAAAGGAAAAACTTCAGGACGTGGTTCAAATAATACGCGAAGTAAAAGTTATGCAAGAGGCAATGCTCCTATAAAAAAACAAGGTCAAACCGGCGAAGTTAAGCCGGCTGCCAAGCCTTCCAATCCGGACGAAGTACGTTTAAATAAATATCTGGCAAATTCAGGAATTTGTTCCAGAAGGGAAGCCGATGTGCATATTGCAACTGGACTGGTTACTGTAAACGGAAAAGTGGTTACCGAAATGGGTTATAAGGTGAAGCCTAATGATGAAGTGAGATATGATGGCGGACGCGTTAATCCGGAAAAGAAAGCTTATGTGTTGCTTAATAAACCAAAAGGATTCGCTACAACGACTAGTGAAGGTAAGGGAAGAACGGTAATGGATCTTGTTGCTAATGCAACGCCTTCCAGAATAAAACCTATCGGACGATTAGGGCGTAATTCTTTAGGCTTGATTTTATTTACCAACGATGAGGATGTGGTTAAGAAATTTACTAATTCTAAAAACGGAGTGCCTCGCTTATTTCATATAGAATTGGATAAGAACTTAAAACATGAAGATTTTAAGAAAATTGAGGCAGGAATGAAGATAGAAGGTAAACTTATCGAGGTGGAAGAAATAAGTTATATTGATGGCGCTTCCAAGAAAGAAATAGGTTTAAAAATTAAAAATACCGGCAATACAATAATTCGTACAATTTTCGATTATTTAAAATACGACATCGAAAAGATAGACTGTGTAAGTATAGGGCACCTAACAAAAAAGGATATCCCGAGAGGACATTGGAAACACCTTACAGAGAAAGAGATTATCGGTCTTAAGATGTTGTAAATTAAGGAGTAAAAGTTTTGTAAAAAAAACATAAAATTACTTTTTTTTTCAAATTTTTATAGCACATTTGCACAAGCATTTAGCTGAACATTATGAACAGTGTTTTTACGTTCGGGCTTTTGAAAATTAGGAAGTCAAATTCAAAAGCCGCTCATAAGATGAGCAACCGAATTTTAGAGCTAACTTCCGCTTTCTCAATAGTAAAAAGCCAGCATGTTTTTGGTTTTATACCTACTACTCAAAGTCAAATTCAAATTTGATAAATAGTTAACATTTTATTTTTTGCTACCCCGATTTCTCGGTGTAATTTAATTTTTCATTTTTAACTATTATTTCAAATTTCAATCATGAATACTAAATACATTGATTTAATCAATCAATCTTTTTATTTCCCACAGGACGAATTTAAACTTAAGGATAAAACCTTACAATTTCACGATATAGATTTAATGGCTCTGGTAGAAGAATACGGTGCGCCATTAAAATTTACATATTTACCACAAATCTCTAATAATATTAATAGAGCCAAAGGCTGGTTTGCTTCGGCTATTAAAAAGAATAATTATAAGGGAAAATACAACTATTGTTACTGTACAAAAAGTTCGCACTTTAAACATGTTTTAAACGAAGCTTTGAAGAACGACATTCATATAGAAACGTCTTCGGCATTCGATATTGATATTGTAGAAAGTTTAAAGAAAGAAGGTAAAATTACCGATAAGACTTATGTAATCAGTAACGGTTTTAAACGTGCTCAATACATTACCAATATTGCACGATTAATTAATAACGGGCATAAAAACTGTATCCCGATTATAGATAACTACGAGGAAATCGATTTGTTATCTGAAGAAATTGAAGGTAAGTTTAATGTGGGTATTCGAATTGCTTCGGAAGAAGAGCCAAAATTTGAATTTTATACCTCGCGTTTAGGTATAGGTTACAAGAATATAGTACCGTTTTACAATAAACAAATAAAAGATAATAAAAAGGTTCAGTTAAAAATGCTTCACTTTTTTATTAATACCGGTATTCGCGATAACGCCTATTACTGGAACGAATTATTAAAGTGTTTAAAGGTTTATACGGCATTAAAGAAGATTTGTCCGTCATTAGACAGCTTAAATATTGGTGGAGGATTCCCTATTAAAAACTCACTGGCATTCGATTTTGATTATGAATATATGGTCGATGAGATCTTAAATCAGATTAAAACTGTTTGTGAAGAAGAGGACGTTGATGTGCCTAATATTTTTACTGAATTCGGAAGTTTTACAGTAGGAGAAAGTGGTGGTGCCATTTACGAAGTGTTATATCAAAAACAACAGAACGATCGTGAGAAATGGAATATGATTAACTCATCTTTCATAACGACTTTACCAGATACCTGGGCTATTAATAAGCGATTTGTAATGCTTCCGGTTAACCGTTGGCACGATACTTACGAGCGTGTATTGTTAGGTGGTCTTACCTGCGATAGCGACGATTATTATAATAGCGAACAGCACATGAACGCCATTTATCTTCCAAAATATAACAGAGATAAACCGTTGTATATAGGGTTCTTTAATACAGGAGCGTATCAGGAAACAATTGGTGGATTTGGAGGATTGCAGCACTGTTTAATTCCAACGCCTAAACATATTTTAATAGACAGGGACGAAGAAGGAAATCTTGTTACAAGTGTATTTAGTGAGCAACAAAAAAGTGAAGACTTACTTAAAATTTTAGGTTATAATGAGCAGTAAAACCTTTGGCGGAATTCCAGAAGCATACGCAAAATTAGAGACTTCTAAAATTGTGTTGATTCCTGTGCCTTACGATGGTACGAGTACCTGGCAAAAAGGCGCTGATCAAGGTCCTGAAGCATTTTTGCATGCTGCCGAAAACATGGAAACCTACGATATAGAAACCGGAACAGAAGTTTATAAGCAAGGCATTTATCTGGCTGATCCGGTTTTGGAAAATAGTTCGCCGGAAGCTATGGTAGAAGCAGTTCACAAAATAAGCAAGACCTACATTAAGAAAAATAAGTTTGTGACACTTTTTGGAGGAGAGCACTCCATTTCTATAGGGACTATCCGCGCATTTAATGAGTGTTTTAATAATCTAACGGTTCTGCATATCGATGCACATGCCGATTTGCGTAAAACCTATCAGGGGTCGACTTGCAATCACGCCTGTGCGCTTTACGAAGCCAGCCAGACAACTAATTTGCTACAGGTAGGAATTCGTTCTATGGATGTTAAAGAGAATACGGTTATGGATTTCGATAAGACGTATTTTGCTCATGAGATGGTTAATGATGAATTCTGGGCAGATAGTGTTATAGATCAAATGACAGATCAAGTTTTTATAACATTCGATTTGGATGCTTTAGACCCTTCAATTATGCCAAGTACAGGAACACCGGAACCGGGAGGTATGTTTTGGTACGAAACTTTGGACTTCCTGAAGAAAGTATTTTCCGAGAAAAACGTAGTGGGGTTCGATATTGTGGAATTGTGCCCAAATAAATTAAATAAAGCACCAGATTTTTTAGCTGCAAAATTGTATTATAAAATGCTTAGCTATAAATTTATGAACGAAAATGTGGCCGACGATTATGATAATACCTATGATGAAGTAGGCCAAAAAAATAACATATTAAAATTTACTGAAGACGATGAATACTAAAGGAGCGATTTCAAATTTTATAGAAAAATATTACCTTCATTTTAACGCTGCAGCCTTAGTAGATGCAGCAAAAGGTTATGAAGATCAGTTGAATAAAGGGGCAAAAATGTTAGTGTCTCTGGCTGGTGCCATGAGTACAGCCGAGTTGGGTAAGATTTTTGCTGAAATGATCCGTCAGGATAAAGTTCAAATTATCTCTTGTACAGGAGCAAACCTGGAAGAGGATATTATGAATCTTGTGGCGCATTCGCATTATAAGCGCGTGCCAAATTATCGAGATTTAACCCCTCAGGAAGAGTGGGATTTATTGGAAAAAGGATTAAACCGTGTAACTGATACCTGTATTCCGGAGGAGGAAGCGTTCAGACGTTTACAAACACATATTCATAAAATCTGGAAAGATGCAGAAGACAAGGGAGAACGTTATTTTCCGCATGAATTTATGTATAAAATGCTGTTATCTGGTGTGTTGGAAGAGTATTACGAAATTGATTTAAAAGATTCATGGATGTATGCTGCAGCAGAAAAGAATTTACCTATAATTGTACCAGGATGGGAAGATAGTACTATGGGGAATATTTTTGCCAGTTACGTGCTTAAGGGTGAGTTAAAAGCCAGTACTATGAAATCTGGAATTGAATACATGACTTTCCTTGCCGATTGGTATACTGATAATTCAGATAATGGTATCGGATTCTTCCAGATTGGAGGAGGTATAGCCGGAGATTTCCCAATTTGCGTTGTGCCTATGCTGTATCAGGATATGGAACGTACGGATACGCCATTCTGGAGTTATTTCTGTCAGATTAGTGACTCTACTACAAGTTACGGATCGTATTCCGGAGCAGTGCCAAATGAGAAAATAACCTGGGGAAAACTGGATATTGATACCCCTAAATTTATTATAGAAAGTGATGCAACGATAGTCGCTCCACTTATTTTTGCCTATTTATTAGATATGTAACCCCTGTATAAAAAATTATGAAACGAGTAATTGTTGACTACCAAAAATTAAACGAGGATATCCTAGATCTTCTTGTTGAAAAATTTCCTGATGGTTACGATGATACAGATATCATCTCTTTCAGAAATGCCAAAAATGAAATCGTAGAAGCTGTAGAAGTAAGAACTGAGGATACCATTTACTTAGTTAAAGTTGGTGTGCGTTTAGCTCAGGCTATGGAAAACTATATTGAGGATGATGACGATATGTCTCCAGATGATGATTCCAGCGTAGATTTCGACGAAGTAAAAGCTGAAGACGAAGACGACGATAACGAATAATAGGTTTGAATTATCATGGAAGCTGTTTTTAAATCTTACAAGAACGGATATTATACATTTATGTTTGAAAAGGGTGAGGATATGGCCTTTGAAGAAATTCATCCTCGCGCTTTAAAACAATTCGATTTAAAAAACGATAAAAGTTTTATCGATAAGACCTTTAAAATTACTTATGTCGAAGTTGCAGATCCTGCCGATGACGATATAGTGATTTACAGAATAGAAAATTTAAAACTCCTGGACGTTTAAGTCTCTAAACCTTAAACATTAAAATATTGGGTAAGTATTATAATCTTTTTGTGCTTACCCAATATTCTTCTTCACATCCTTTTAAAATCTGCTTTTAAAAGGTTAAAAATGGTATAGTTTTTTAGCTTTAAATTATGTTGTAATCATGTTTAATGTTGTAGCATATCAGGTTGCAAGTGCCATAAATATTCGAGATGTAAAATCTCAATTAAATTTGCCTTTGCTGTTTTCCGATAGCGATGAACTCTTTTATCAAAGCAAGACCAACAAATTCCTCTATATTTTTCAATATGGGGTTATATGTTTCTTTAATCTAACCCTAGAAGAAATAGAGCTCTATATGCAGATGGTAAGGCCTTTTTTCAAGGTGCCTATTACCGAGCGTATCTCTGAGGATATTACTGTGGAGCTTCAGGAAAATCTGTTAAAAGTGGAATTTCAAAGTATTATACTTCCTGCTCTCGATTTGGAAATGGTGCGGTTAATCATGCTTAATGTGTCGCAATCGGTCGCTTTGGATATGTATTCCGAGCTGAGTGAAAATCTACTTCTGGAAACACATAAACATACCCAATTTCTTGAAAATAACGGGAAGTTAGATATTTCCGGAAACAAACTTAAACGCTTTATTGGAAAGACCCTGAATATAAAAAATAAGATATCTGAAAATTTATACATTTTTGATTCCCCTGATAGTACCTGGGAAAATGAACAGCTAAATCGATTAAATGTAGGTTTAAAACAAACCTTCGATTTAAAAGATCGCTACCGTATAATTCACGACAGGATAGAAATAATAAAAGAGAATCTGGAGCTTTTTAAGGATATTATGGATCATAACGAAAGCAATAAACTGGAGTGGATTATAATTATTTTAATTCTTGTAGAGGTCGTAGATATGTTTATCGCCAAACTCTTTTTTTAGGAAAAAGTATTCAGTTTCTAAAATCACTCACGGGAGTGTATAAGTATTTGAAATCTTCTTTAAAGTCAGGCTTGTACAAGAGTGTATTTCTTTTTTAAAAGTTAAGTGTGTTAATTTTTAAGGACATGATATAAAATAAAAAATCCTGCAAATGCAGGATTTCCTATTTTTATGTTTTAATGGTAGGTTGATAACATTAAGCTGTTTTTAAGCTTTAGAAGTTAAAGATTTAAAGAATACGTAGCCAAATCCTAAAAAGAGCATTAAGTGGAATGGGAATAGCCCGAAATCACCGCCCTGATCGCCTACAATAAAAGCACTATACATTCCAAAACCAAAGTAAAGCATTAACAGTCCTTCAAAAATAACATTTAGGGAAATATTCTTTTTTAGGTATTTGTTCCCTTTCCAGCTGTCTGTTAAAGAGTTAATGTTGAATTTCGGCGTGCGCACAAATTCACTGCGCTTTCCAAAATGCCCTTCGATAACCGCAATGGAGTTATGTAGCGAGAAGCCCATGGCTACTGTAAAGAAGGTGAAAAACATGCCTATGTAGCGAATAAAGTTTTTAATGCCGCTGCCATAAATGTTTTTATACATAAACCAGTAGCAGATAAAGAAAATTACACTACTTACCACAAAGAAGCTCATCACGTAAAAATAAGGCTTTAAATGAGCGTATTCGTTCTTAATATATAGCATAGGAATACTTAATACAGCGACTATAAATACGTTTAAAAACATGGTGCTGTTTAATAGGTGTAATACCCCATGAAGCTTTGTTTTACCGGAAATATTGTCTGATTTTAAAACACGCCAAAGCATTTTTCTAAAGTTTTCAGCGCCACCTTTATTCCATCTGAACTGCTGAGAACGCGCAGCACTTATTACTACAGGAAGTTCGGCAGGTGTTTCAACATCTTCAAGATATTTAAATTTCCAGTTTTTTAACTGTGCACGGTAACTTAGATCCAGATCTTCTGTTAAAGTATCGCCTTCCCAGTTTCCGGCATCAATAATACATTCCTTTCTCCAAACCCCGGCCGTACCGTTAAAATTAATAAAGTGTCCTTTGCTGTTTCGTCCAACCTGCTCCAGAGTAAAATGTGCATCTAAAGCAAAAGCCTGTATTTTAGTAAGTAGCGAGTAGTTGCGGTTTAAATGCCCCCAGCGGGTTTGTACTACCCCAATTTCGGCATCCTGAAAATAAGGTAAGGTCTTTAATAACCAGTCCGGGTTAGGTAAAAAGTCTGCATCAAAAATGGCAATAAAGTTTCCTTTAGCAATTTTTAATCCTTCTTTTAAGGCACCAGCTTTAAATCCGCTACGGTCTGTTCTGGTGATGTGTTTTATGTCTAAGCCTGTTGCCTGTAATTTTTTTACATGGTCGCAAGTAGTTTTAACTGTTTCGTCGGTAGAATCATCTAAAACCTGAATTTCAAGCTTGTTTTTGGGATAGTTTATAGTTGCTATATTGTCAAGCAAACGATCCATAACATACATTTCGTTGTAAACAGGAAGTTGGATGGTTACCATAGGTAAATCATCTGTGTCTTGTTCAGAAAAATCTAAAGGGGGCAGTTGGTTGTCTTTCTTTTGAGCAGAAAGATAGTTTAGCAATAAGTTTAATTGCGCCAAAGCATAAACAAAAATCAATGCTAAAGCAGTTGAATAAATGGCAATTATAAAAATTTCTAAGATCATGTTTTAAAGCTAAATTTTAAAATCCTGTTTTCGGATTTTATGCGGGCAAATATACTATCTTTTACCTTACCTTATACTTTTGAGGACCAATTCTGTATTGTTATTTTAATACAACCTCGATAAAACTGCAATATGTTGTAAAAACTTTAATTTAAATTTTGTATTAAAAATATGGTTTTATAAATATTGTGTTAAAAATTAGTGGATTGCATTGTTTTTTAAGCTAATAATTTTCATTCCTGTAATTATTGGATGTAGCTTCAAAAACGAAAAATCAATTAAAATCCAGCCGTAAAATAAATTTAAAACGTCTTACCTCTATTTGGGTCTGCATGTATTCTGAGGATAACA
Source organism: Formosa sp. S-31 (assembly GCF_051172795.1). NCBI lineage: Bacteria > Pseudomonadati > Bacteroidota > Flavobacteriia > Flavobacteriales > Flavobacteriaceae > Formosa > Formosa sp. S-31. Next base: position 191,569 of record NZ_JAENDK010000008.1, on the reverse strand, counting down.
ATATGTTACCCTTTGGGTGGTAAGAGTGCTTTAACTGTGTTTAAAAATACAATAAAATTTGAAGTAGAAAACGGTTTTGCTATTTATTTGAATTGAGTTATAGGTTATCGGCTTCCAGGCTCTTAAAGTCTTTTATAGCCTGATTGGGTTCTATAATATTGTAGCCATTCCAGAATTCGGGGTCGTAAGCAGGTAAGTAAACAGGTTTCTGATTCGCCTGCTCTTTAAAATTTTCAAACTCAGATGGTGTAATATTTGTGTTTTCAAAGACAACCATTTGCTTTTTACTGCTGTTTGAAATGATAAAATTAATATCGGCAGCGACTTCGTTTTGTTTTCTTCTGCCTTTAACATGTTTATTTTTTTCTATAATTTTTAAGGGTCTGTCTATGCCGGCTTTTTGCGCGTTTTCAGATTCTGCATATTGCAGACTGTAAGTGCCTGATGCATTTTTTACATATATTAAAAGTCCTTTTTTTAAATAGTCGTTGAAAGATATGCCCAGAAATTTAATCGATTTTAAGGATTTTACATTGGTGTATTCTAAACGAATTACAGCAAAATCTTCTGTGTTGATATATAAAATACCCTGATATGTTTCGCTGCGTTTTGGCGCAAAGGCAATTTTGTAAACATATTGGTTGTTTAAAAAGGAGTAGTCTAAAAGTTTAAAATGATATCTGTTGGATTTATAAAGCATGTTTAGGTCCGATGCTTCCGAAAAAAAACTATTATGTTCCAGATTATTAATTGATTGTTTTCTGTATTTTAAAAAGTTCTTTTTTTTATCGGCTTCTATTTTTTTCTGCTCTTCGATATAGGCTTCTGTGTTTTTGTTTTCTTTATCCTGATAAAATGAAGAGTCTAATTCTTCTTTGGTGCCAAAGATGCCCGATTTTATTTTGAAATACGAATCGCGTTTAATTCGCTTTTTTATAATATTATTAAATTTATCTTCCCAGGCGTTAAATGAAATTTCACTATCCTTATCGTATAAGTGAGAGGCTTTAATAATGTTTAGTTTGTCTTCAGTTTCATCATCTTCGGTATTGGTTTTGCTTTTGTAGTGTTCGGCCAGAATTTCGTTGTAATAATCGGATTGATTGGGAAAATGATTTAAGAGACTGTCTGTAAACTGCTGATTGAATTCCGGAATGGTCGATTTTTTTATTTTCACCTCTTTTTTAATCATTGTCGTGTAATACGATTCTCTTAAAAACAATTTGCTTTTACTGTAGTCAGTTTCATAATTGGTTTTAATTTGCGCTTCAGCTTTTTCAATAATTTCTTCTACAGTGTAGTTTTTATTGAATAACATGACTTCATTTAACTCGATAGCCTTGGGTTGTAAATACACCAGACTGTCTGAAATAGAAAGGGCAGCCAGTTGTTTAGAATCGTATCCCAGACAACTAAAATTTAGACTATCCTTTTCTGTTAAATCTCTGGATATAATAAGCTGAAATTGTCCGTTCTCATTGCTGATAACTCCAGAACCTTTATTAAACGCTATGGTAGCAAAAGGTATAGGTTTTAAAGCACTGGAATCGATAATCGTGGCGCTAATTTCAGTTTGGGCGCATATAATTAATGGAAAAAAAATAAGAATGAATAGGCTGGTGTAGTGGTGTTTCATAGCGGATGTTTTCGTGAAAGTAAATTTTTACATAATACGATGCGTTTACTTTAAAACTTTATTAAGTAAAAATTAATAAGTTTTAACATAAAACGATTACACCAGCTAAGTGTTACATGTTTCTTATAAGTAATCTCAACGTTTAAATTTGATAATTATGTGTAAATAAAAAAAGCAGCCTGAATTTATGTAGGAAAGAAATTCAGGCAGCTTTTTTAACTTAAATATTTGTGATCTATAACGTTTTTATAAGTTCTTTGAAAAGTGTAATCATATGAGGTTCTGCTTTTTCAGCCATAGCTATAATTTCGGAAATATTTACCGGGTGTAAGTTATCCGGATCTCCCTGGTCTGTTATTACCGATACGGCAGCAGCTTTTAATTTTAAATGATTTGCTACAATAATTTCCGGTACCGTACTCATGCCTACGGCATCGGCCCCAATAATTTTAAGCATGCGGTATTCGGCACGTGTTTCTAATTGCGGACCTATTAAACTGGCATAAACACCTTCGTGTAAAGTGATATTATGAGCTTTGGCAATGGCTTTAAAGCTTTCATTAATGGCTTTGTCGTAAGGGGCACTCATGTCCGCAAATCGTTCGCCCAGTTGGGCTACTCCTTTAAAAGCTAAAGGGGAACTGCCTTGCAGGTTAATGTGGTCGTCGATAAGCATTAATTCTCCGGGTTTAAAATCGAGGTTAACCGCGCCAGAAGCATTAGATACCAGTAAGGTGTGGATGCCTAGTTTTTCCATAATACGAACCGGATAAGTAATGTCTTGTAAGGTGTAACCTTCGTATAAATGAAAACGGCCCTGCATAATTATAACTTTTTTTCCGGCCAGTTCACCATAAATTAATTTCCCTTTATGGAATTCGACAGTAGCTGTAGGGAAATAAGGTATATGGTTGTAACTTACCTCGTGTAAAATGTTTACTTCGTCCAGTAATTTGCCCAGACCAGTGCCTAGAATAATTCCTATTTCCGGAGCGTTAAAACCTTTGTTTTTTAAGTATTCGGTAGTTTCGGTTATATATTTAATCATGATTAATTGTACGTTGTATTAAAGAAAACTTGAATTTTATATTCAAATGTATAGATATCATTTAACTCTTCAAGGGATTAAATCGATTTGTTGCTTAATGGATTGAAATTTTAAATAACTATGTTTTGAATATCAGGCTAATTTAGGGGTTTTTAAAAATGTTTTTTGCTAAGGTCTTGTTAATGTGTTCTATTATGGTTTAATTTTAAGGAACTAATTTTTGGCCTGTGGATTATTTTGTAATTATTACCATTCTAGTTTCTATTGCTGCTGTGTTCGGGTATATAAATGTTCGGATTTTAAAATTTCCGAATACCATTGGCTTAATGCTAATTACTCTTGTTTTTACTCTAGTAGTTCTTGCTTTGGCAAGTATAGATAAAACCTTGTTGCTTGCAGAAAGGGAGTTAATAACTCAAATCGATTTTGAAACGGTTCTTCTGGATATGATGTTAAGTTTCATGCTTTTTGCTGGAGCCTTACATACCAATTTCGAACAACTTAAAATTCAACGCTGGCCCGTTCTGGTGTTCGCGACCTTGGGAACTTTAATTTCTACATTTTTAATCGGTGGATTAATGTTTTTGGTATTGATGCTGTTGGGACTACATATTCCTTTTGTGTATTGCCTGCTTTACGGGGCGCTTATTTCGCCTACTGATCCAATTGCTGTCTTGGGAATATTGAAAAAAGTTGGAGCTCCTAAGGATTTAGAAGCAAAAATTGTAGGAGAATCACTTTTTAATGACGGGGTTGGAGTGGTTGTGTTTTTAACCATTTACGAAGTCGCTAAAACTACAGGAAATGCTTCAATTCATGTAGGCGAAGTGTTGGGACTTTTTGGGAGAGAAGTCTTTGGAGGGGTAATGCTAGGTTTGTTACTTGGTTATTGTACTTACCGGTTAATGAAATCTATAGACGATTATGATATTGAAGTAATTATTACGCTGGCGGCAGTAATGTCGGGTACAGTTATTGCTCAGAAATTACATCTTTCAGGTCCTTTGGCCATGGTTACAGCGGGCTTGGTAGTAGGAAATGATACCGTAAGAGGAAGTGCTATGTCCGAAATTACAGAAAATTATGTAGATAAATTCTGGGAGCTGGTAGACATACTTTTAAATACGATTCTGTTTGTTTTAATTGGGATGGAAATGCTGGTTTTAGAATTTAAGTGGAGTTATATTCTTGCCGGAGTACTGGCTATTCCTATAGCTTTAATTAGTCGATATGTGTCGTTACATGGACCCATTAGTATGTTTGAAAAACGACTGGATTTTATTCCTAAGACCAATAAAATTATGACCTGGGGAGGTCTTCGAGGTGGAATTTCCATAGCGCTGGCATTAAGCCTGACTACAGAAATGCATCGCGAACTTTTTCTCGTTATAACTTATATTATCGTTGTGTTTTCTATAATAGTCCAAGGGCTTACTGTAGGTGGCTTAGTAAGAAAATTAATGTCTTAATAAGCTTAATATTTTGGTTCGAAGCCAATGCTTATAAAACCTTTTACCCCAGAAGTGTATTGTCCTTTAGATATCCCGATAGAAATGGGGCCTATAAAGGAATTGTAACTTCCGGTTAGCATGGCGCCAAATTGGTTTTTATGTGATTCGTCGGCGATGACAATGTCTTCATGAATCCATTTCATAGGATGTTCCAGATCCAGATAGTTCACGCCTAGGTTGAAATAAATTTTCGATAGCGGATTCCATTGCAATTGTGCAGATGCATACATGAAATTGGCTGCCGAAACGTATTTAGATTCAATGCCCCAAAAGGGTTGTACATAAAGTCCTAAAGGTGAAAACCCTCCGATAAGCGTGTTTTGAGAGAAGTTTTCTAAATCGGATTCTGAATCGTTCATTACAATTCTAAGATTGGTTAATGCTGAAAGTTTGTGTGTAATAGGTATAGCGCTTGCAAATTGAGTTTCGAACTTCCAAATGGGTTCCGGATTTATGGTTTCTGCAAAATCAGCAGTTTCTCCTTCATTATCGTAAGAAAAAAATTTAATTCTGGTTTTTGAAGAGAGGTAATAGTTTAAATTGGCATTAAAGAATATGCCTCGAGTAGGGAAATACAATTTGTTAAGGGTGTTCGCTGTGTAAAATGCCTGAAGATACACCGATTTACTTTTTATTTCATTAACATAAAACTCCAGATTGTCATCTATGGAAAAGGCTTCTTGAATTGTCGGAGTAAAGCGTTCGTAATTATATCCTATTCTTGTTCCGGTAGTACTATTCGTGTTATTGGTAGTTTGTAGCCCAAAATAGGTGGACGAACTTATTTGATCCAGTAATCCCGTTTTCTGAATTTCAATTTTGTCCTCATGAGTTATGTCTGAATAGGATGGTGTTTCAGATTTGAATGCAGTAGTAGATAGAGTGAGTGCAATGTTCTGATTCTGTCCTGTGTATTTTAAATAGTTTACCCGAATTCCCGGGTTTTGAGCAAAATTTAATTCTGTAACAAATCTGGAATTAGGCAGCAGCATATTTCTTAAAGTCATATTAAAAAGTAGGCTGGCATAATTCTCGGAGTCGTAATGCCCTGCAATTTTTACAGCGCCATGTGGTCCCTCCTTAACTTTTAAGATTAGTTTACTGTCGTCTTCTATAGTGTATACAATTTTATCGAAATATTGCGAACCGTAAAGCCTAACAATTTTTTGTTCCAGTTCCTCAATGCTGATTTCTGTATTAGGTTTTAGTTCCATTTTTCCCAATATCAGACTTACGGGTATGTTTTTATTGCCTTCTACATCAATTTCTGTTATAAAATAGGAATCTCTTGTTTTTAATATTTCCGGCTTTTTACGTAAGCCAAATGGTTTTAAAGAATCTGCAAGCTTTTTAAATGCAGGTAGGAATTTTTCTCCGGTTTCTTCTCCAATTTCAATGATGTCTGGTGTATCTTTAAAACTTCCTGTAGAATAGCCTTCTAAGTCTGGTTCAATATAAATATCAACTAATTCTTTTTGTTTGTTTGAGTCGTGAGCGCTCATTACAAAAGCCGATTGCATAAGTACATCAATCATAGACGAAAGTTTGTCTTTTTTGTAAAGGTCAGAACTAACAAATACACCAATGACGATATCTGCTCCCATGTCAATCACTTCCTGGACTGGAAAATTTCGGGTTAAACCACCGTCTACATATAATTTATCGCCAATTTCCATTGGAGTGAAAATGGAGGGGATGGACATACTTGCGCGTAAGGCTTCTGGTAAGGAGCCTGAATTTAAGATTTCCGGTTCTCCATTTTCTATGTTCGTGGCAATACAGGCAAAAGGTGTCGGGAATTGATTAAAATCTTTAATATTATGGGCTTCCCTTGTAAGTTTGCTTAATAACAGGGTGAGCTCCTGACCTTCTATTGCTCCTTTTGGCAGGTATATTTTTTTGCCTTGTAACCGGAATTCCGTCATATATCTGCCGTAAAAGTCTTTCTCTTCAAAAGCGACTTTATTAAGAAGAATGTTGTTAGATAGCACAAAATCCCAATCTATTCCCAAAGCCATTTTTTTTATTTCGTCGGGAGACCAGCCAATAGAGTAAAGTCCTCCTACGATACTTCCCATGCTGGTTCCTGTAACGTAGTCGGGATAAATGCCTGCTTCCTCAAGCGCTTTTAATACGCCAATATGAGCCATGCCTTTCGCACCTCCGCCACTTAATACTATCCCTATTTTAGGACGTTTTTTTTCGGTGGATTGTGCTAATGATGTTGTGAGTGAAAGGTTTAAGACTAAGAGAAAAAGCGAAGATTTTAATGCAAGCTGGTATTTCATCTGGTCATGGAAATTTTATGCAAGGTAATATATTGATTTTTAGTTTTTAAATAAAAAATGGAGTAAGAAGCTTTTCTTTAATGGGTTTACAGATTTCCGATAGCGTTAACAATTAAAGTATTTGTAACTTTAAGATTAGTCAATTAAAACTAATTTAACCGTCTAATATTATGATAAGTATGGATTTGAAATTTTCTCAGGCCTGGGATAAAATGCTGGACAAGCTGGATGCATGGTTCGATGGTCTGGTTGTGGCTTTGCCGAATTTAATTTTAGCTGTTTTTGTTTTTTTAGTGGTACTGCTTATTTCAAAATACATAACCAAGCTGTTGGTACAGGTGTTAAACAGAAGTAGTCTGCAGGCTTCAATGAAAAACTTAATAGCTAAGTTAACTTCAACGGTTATAGTGTTGTTTGGTTTATTTGTGGTGCTGGGTATTTTAAATTTAAGTAAGGCTTTAAATACCATATTGGCAGGTGCCGGAGTCGTTGGTCTGGCTGTAGGTTTGGCATTACAGGGAGCGCTTGCAAATTTTTATTCGGGCATAATTTTATCGTATGTGCATTTTGTAAAGTTTGGAGATTGGGTGGAAAGTAATGGCTTTGATGGTGAAGTTGTAAACATAGATTTGCGTTCGGTAACTTTAAAACAGATAGACAATAATTTAGTGTATATACCTAACAGGATGGTGGTAGAGCAACCTATTAAAAATTATTCAACTACGGCACAATCCCGAGTGATTTTAAATTGTGGGGTACATTACGATTCTGATTTAAGAGCGGTTAAGGAGCTTGTTATGGATACGATTATGCAAACTTTTGAAGCTGTAACCAGCGAAAGCGATGTGTTGTTTATGTATAAAGAGTTTGCCGATAGTTCTATAAATTTTGAAGTCCGATTCTGGATTCATTCAACTTCTGCACTGGAGGTGGCAAAAGCGAAGTCGGAAGCTATAATGGCTATTAAGGAGGCTTTCGATGCGAATAATATTATTATTCCATTTCCAATTCGCACGCTCGATTTTCCTAAAGGATTTAATAGTCTGGATTTTGGTGTTAAGGGAGAATCAGAATAGAATCAACTGTTTATTAAAAAACTAGTTTAACAAAAAAGAAACCTTTATTTTATGTGTATTATTCATATTTCTGAACATCATTCGGCGCCTAAATCAGTTTTGGAAGAGGCTAAAACGGCCTTGTCTCATTTTCCGCAATTGGCTAATGTGAATATCGATGTTCGGTTTAAAAAGCATATTAGAAAGTCTACCATGCAGGCTCAGCCAGTGTTTTCTGATGTTTTAAGACAGAAAAAAGACAGGGGATATGTAATTTACATCAGTAAGAAGGTAAAGATTACAGGGCATGAATTTTCTACAAAATTTATTCCTTCCAATATAATTATTGGTTGGCTGGGACATGAATTAGGGCACATTTGTGATTACCAAAACCGAAGTAGTTTTGGATTGATTGTTTTCGGATTAAAGTATTTGTTTTCTGGTGCTTTTTTAAGAGCGGCAGAACGTTCTGCCGACACTTTTGCAATTAGTAACGGTATGCATCGGTATATTTTGGCAACCAAAAACTTTATTCTCGATCATGCCGATATTCCGAGATCTTATAAAAGAAGAATTCAGAAATATTATTTATCTCCAGAAGAAATCATGATGTTAGTGGAGGAAAAGAATCAGGAATTGCATCTGTCAGAAAGTAATTAAAAGTGACTTACAAAATCTTCCCAGATTTTAAATTTTTCTTCATTCATAACGCGTTCCATTTTTACCTGTCCGCCTTTCTTTTTGTTTTTGGCATTCCATTCGTAGAAAAGATCTGGTTTAATCATTGTTACTTTAACACCTTTTAAAGCTTTAGACCGGGCTACTTTATAGTTTTTATTGGCTTGTTTTAAAAAGGTATCTAATGCTTCAATTATTTTTTTTGTGTCTTGCTGGGTGTCTTCAGTGCCTAGATACCAGCAGTGATAAAATCCATCTTTAAATTGTTTTGCACAAATGGTGAATTCAGGGATTTTTACACCGAATTTTTCTTCCAGATGCATCATGGCGTCATTCATTTTATTTACTGAAAGCTGAGAGCCAACAGTATTTAAGAAGAATTTGGTTCTACCCGTAATTTTTATTTCGGCGCGATCTACATCTGTAAATTGAATGGTGTCTCCTATAAGATAACGCCAGGCACCCGAAACAGTACTGATAATTAGTACGTAATCGGTTCCTTCTTTTACATTGGCCAAAGTAAGACTGGGAGCTTCTTTCTTTAAAGAACCATCTTCATTTATATACTCGGGTTTAAAAGGGATAAATTCAAAATAAATGCCATTATCGGTAATTAATTGCATGGAAGCTGTTTCCGGTCTTGTCTGAAAAGCCAAAAAACCTTCGGAGGCCAGATAGGTGTCGATAACCGTTATGGGTTTGCCAAGCAAAGCATTGAAACTTTTTTCGTAGGGTTTAAAGGCAACACCACCAGAAGTGTAAACCTGAAGGTTTGGCCAGATGTCATGGATGTGTTCTGCGTTATGATATTCAATAACTTTTTTTAGCATAAGCTCCAGCCAGGACGGTATGCCGCTTAAAGCGCCAATATCCCAGTTTTTGGCATGCTCTGCAATATGTTGTATGCGCTCGTCCCAGTCGTCTATTTTTGCAATTTCAACACCAGGTTTATAATAGCCCTGGAACCAGAAGGGAATATTACTGGCGCTAATGCCGCTAATTTCGCCTTCCAGATGATGCTGTTTTTCGGTAAGATCGGTCGAACTCCCCAGCATCATGATTTCTTTTTCAAAAAAATCAGCCGGGAGGTCAAAATTGCTTAAAGCAAAAACCTGAGCGATTCCTGCTTTTTTAATAGCGTCCAGCATGGCATTAGTAACAGGAATACGTTTGCTGCTTTTTCCGGTTGTTCCCGAGCTTAGAGCAAAATAATCCGGATTGCCCGGCCAGGTTACATCTGATTCGTCATTATATAATCTGTGCCACCATTGTTCCTGCATGTCATTATAATCGTGATAGGGAACTGTTTTAGAAAAATTTTCTTGTGGAGTTGGGCTTTTTAAAAGTGCATCAAAGTTGTAATGTTTGCCAAAGGCAGTATCTTTTGCTGTTTCCAGCAGAGACTGTAAAACTTGTTCCTGTTCCTTTATTGGGTCAGGTTCCGGAGTTAATGTGTCTTTAATTTGAATTACGCCTTTTATAATGTTGCCTATAATAGCCATGAGTTCTGTAGTTTAAAATAATTTTAAAACTAATTAAAGCCGACCACTTAGATGAACTCTAAAGCGCAAAAGACTAACTTGAAATGATAGAATGCTAAATGAAACAGGAGAGGTATAAAAAGCAAAAACCCCGAAAACAGTGTGTTTTCAGGGTTTTCTGGTGGTGCCTCCAGGAATCGAACCAGGGACACAAGGATTTTCAGTCCTTTGCTCTACCAACTGAGCTAAGGCACCAGTGCGTAATTGCGAGTGCAAATATAAGAGCTTTTTATTGTTCTCCAAAACAATTTTTATAAAAAATGCTTTTGTACTTTAGCATTTCTAAATTTTGAACATGAATTTAATTTTAGATGTCGGAAATTCGTTTGTGAAACTTGCTGTTTTTGAACAGAATATAATTTTAGATAAGGAAAAATGCCTGCTTGAAGATTTTTTTAAAAAAATTAAAAAAAAAATAAAAAGCTATCCGGAAATCGAGAAATGCATCCTTTCTTCGGTGGTAAATCTGGATGAAGACCTGCTGAATGTCCTTAAAAAAGAACTTCAAGTGTTGATTCTGGATCGCGATACTCCAGTACCATTTAAAAACCTATACGCTACTCCAAAGACTTTGGGAATTGATCGTATTGCGTTGGTTAGTGCTGCAGCTAGCCAGTTTCCAAATCGGAATGTTTTGGTAATGGATGCCGGTACCTGTATAACCTACGACTTTATATCTGAAGACAGTGCCTATTTAGGTGGGGCTATTTCTCCCGGAATAACCATGAGATATAAAGCGCTTCACGATTATACTGCTAAACTACCATTATTAGAAAAAGAAGTGCCTCTTAATCTTATTGGAGATTCTACAGTAAGCTCAATTCACTCCGGAATTGTAAATGGCATGGTACAGGAAATCGAGGGAGTTGTTGCAAATTATCAAAGTAAATTTCCAGATTTAACAATAATTTTAACAGGTGGCGATGCTAATTTCTTGTCTAAACAATTAAAAAGTAGCATATTTGCCAACTCGAATTTTCTTTTAGAAGGATTGAACTCAATTTTACAATTTAATTCACACGAATGATTAAAAAACTTGTATTAGTTTTTATTGCCATATACGCAATTAATAGTTATGCCCAGGATGGCGGAACCGCATCGCCATATTCATTTTACGGAATCGGTAGCCTTAAGTTTAAAGGAACAGTAGAAAATAAAAGTATGGGTGGACTAAGTGTTTATACAGATAGTATTCATGTGAACCTGAGAAACCCGGCCTCGTACGCTTCAGAAAATTTAAATTATTACGGCGGAGAAAGCCGTCCGGTTAAATTCGCTGTGGGCGGAAGTCACTCCAATGTAAAATTTAAAAGCGATTCAGGATCAGATAACGCTTCGTCTTCTACATTTGATTATATTGCCCTGTCTATTCCAATTCAAAAGTTTGGTGTTGGTATAGGTTTAATGCCATATACTTCTGTAGGATATAAGTTGAAAACCAATTTTGAAAACGGCGATATACAAAACCGTTTTTCAGGAGAAGGTGGTTTGAATAAAGTATTCCTTTCTGTAGGATACTTGGTAATGAAAGGATTAAGTGTGGGGGTTGATGCGCGATACGATTTTGGTTCGGTTAGAAACAGTATTGTGGAATATAGTTACGATACCGATGGAAATGTAACGCGTTACCAGACCAGACAAAATGATCGTTCCGATTTAAGTGGCGTTAGTTTTAATTTCGGGGCGACTTATAAAACCATGATTAAAGACCGCTTTGAGTGGGTGAGTTCCGTAACATATAACCCTGGGAATACCTTGACTTCGAAAAATGAACGTTATTTTTCAACTATAGTAATTAGTTCGTCAACCGGAGCAGAAGGTATTGTTGAAACTATAGACGGTAATGAGTCATTAGAAAATCAGGGCTTAAAGGAGTCTTCTGTAGATGTGCCTTCAGAGTTTTCTATAGGTACAGGAGTTGGGCAGCCAAGACACTGGTTTGTTGGGGTTGAAACCCGGTTTTTACAAACAGGAAGTTTTAAAAATGAGTTGTACCAAGGTAACAGTATTGCCTACGAAGATGCGTTTGGTTTGTCTGTAGGAGGGTTTTATATTCCGAAATACAATGCCTTTGACGGGTACTGGAATCACGTAGTTTACCGTGCTGGTTTTAGAACGGAAAGTACGGGGTTAGTTGTTAACGGAGAGTCAATTAAAGAGTTTGGCATATCTTTTGGAGCAGGTTTACCATTGGGAACTATGTTTTCGAACGCTAACCTGGGGTTTGAGTTCGGAAAAAGAGGAACAACTAACCAAGGGCTTATTCAAGAAAACTTTTTTAACTTTAGCCTGAGTTTGTCTTTAAACGATAGATGGTTTGTAAAAAGAAAATATGATTAACAATTGCGCAAATATAAAAATTATGAAATCGAAAGTTACTTTATTAGTAGCACTGCTATGTCTGGGGCTAAATAGCTTTGCCCAAAATGAGGCGGAATGTGGAACAAAGTTGTCTATATTCCATGAATACGTAAAAGCTAAAAACTACGATGCGGCTTATGAGCCTTGGATGTTTGTGAGAACAACCTGTCCTAAGTTTAACAACGCCATCCATATTGACGGAGAAAAAATATTAAAACACAAAATAGATAATTCTACCGGAGCAGAACAAGCAGGTTACATTAATGACTTAATGAAGCTTTGGGATGAAAAACTGGTTAACTTCCCGGCTAAAGCAAAACAAGGAGAAGTGTTGGCTGATAAAGCTCAGTTAATGTACGACTATAGAAAAGAATTAGGATTATCTGATTTAGAAGTTTACAATGCTTTTGATGAAGCCTTCACTAAGGATAAAGCTAACTTTAAAAATCCAAAAGGATTATATACTTACTTCTCTTTAATGGTAGATTTATACGATGCTGACCAAAAATCGGCTCAGGATTTATTTAATAAATACGACGACGTTGTAGAGAAAGTAGACGAAGAAGTAGCTAACTATTCAGAAGATTTAAACGAGTTAATCGAAAAGGAAGAAGCTGGAACTGCCTTAACAAGCAAAGAAGAGAAGTATAAAAAATATTACTCTAGTTACTTAGATGCTTACGATAAAATTGGAGGAAGTATCAATAGTAAATTAGGTGAGCGTGCAAATTGTGAAAACTTAATTCCGTTATATACAAAAGATTTCGAAGCTCATAAAACAGATGCTGTTTGGTTACAAAGGGCTGCAGCTAAAATGTCTGAGAAAGAATGTACGAGCGATCCGTTATTCTTTAAGTTAGTAAATGCTTATCACGATTTAAATCCTTCAGCTAATTCAGCTTACTATTTAGGTATCTTAAAAGATAAAGAAGGTAAATCTAACGAGGCCCTTAAGTATTATGAGCAGGCTTTAAGCTTAGAAACAGACGATTACAAGAAAGCTAAATTATACAGCAGAATAGGTGATAAATTAAAAGGAAAAGGAAACTATCCTAAAGCGAGAACTTACTATAGAGAGGCTTTAAAATTAAATCCATCTAATGGTCGTCCGCACTTACAAATTGCATCTATGTATGCTGCAAGTGCTAACAACTGTGGAGACTCAGCGTTTAACAAACGTGCCGTATTCTGGTTAGCTGCCGACGAAGCTGCTAAAGCTGGTCGTGTAGATCCTACTTTAAAATCGCATGCTGCACAATCTGCTGCAAGTTACAAGGCTAAGGCACCACAAAAATCTGATATCTTCGCAGAAGGTAATGCAGGTTCAAAAATTAGTATCGGATGTTGGATCGGTTCTAGTGTAACGGTTCCTAGTATTTAAGATGTTACTAAAACAACATACAGTTTATATCATGGTCATAGCATTTGTTATGACCATGTTTTTTTCGTGTGGAAAAGGTTTAAATGAAGTTAATAAAATAGGGCTTTCGGCTAACGAACCCATTGGAGAAGCCCTCGATATTAATTTAAAATATACCGATTCCGGACGATTAAAAGCCAATTTAATAAGTCCTAAAATGCTGGATTATTCCAACAGGGATTTTTCTTTCTCAGAATTTAATGAGGGTATTCATCTGTATATCTACGACGACGATAAAAATAAAAGCACTGTAATATCCGATTATGCCATAGTTTATGATAAAACAGGTCTTATTGATCTACAGGGCAATGTTATCCTTGCAACTTATAATAAAGATACCCTATTTGCAGAGCAATTGTATTACGACCAGAACAAGCAGTGGTTGTCTACAAACTTACCAGTAACATTTAGAACAGGCGGTGACCTTATAAACGGAAAGGGTTTCGATTCTGATATTCACTTTAAGGAAGCAGAGGTGCTAGAAATAAACGGAATTATTACACTTGAAGAATAATTCGTTACCTTTACTTTAAAATTTAATTTACCCTTTACACATGAAAATGTTTAAGATTTTTCAATACGCTTATGTCGTATTTGCAGTATTGTTTATTTATGACGGAGTAACTAAATGGCCTGTAAACAGAAACGGAGCTTATATTTCTTTCGCTTTGGCAGGATTAGCCGTTTTTATGTTTTTCTTTAGAAAGCGCTTTAGTAAAAAGTTCGAAAACAGAGATCCTAAAAAATAGATGACTCAGGAAATCATCATTATCATATCCTCCTTAATTCTTTCTGCTTTTTTCTCGGGCATGGAAATTGCCTATGTGTCTTCCAATAAAATTCACATAGAAATTGAGAAAAAGCAAAAAGGATTCTTAGCCAAGGTGCTAACAAAGTTAACGGCCAAACCGTCTAAGTTTATTGCGACAATGTTAATCGGTAACAATATTGCTTTGGTTATCTATGGTTTTTTTATGGGTGATCTTTTGGTAGCCTGGTTTCAGTCTATGTTGCCTTCGGGGTCGACTCTTGTAAATTATCTTTTTGTAGAGCTTAGTTTATTGACACAAACCATAATTTCTACTTTAATAATATTAATTACAGCAGAATTTCTGCCAAAGGTTTTTTTTCAAATCTATGCCAATACACTTCTAAAAGCTCTGGCTATACCGGCGTATACATTTTACTGGTTATTTTCTCTGGTGTCTGAATTTGTATTATGGATTTCCGATTTTGTTTTAAAGAAGTTTTTTAAAACCGAAGGCGATCAGGTGCAACTGGCCTTTTCGAAGGTGGAATTGGGGAATTACATTTCTGAACAAATGCAGTCAGTTGAAGAGCATGATGAGGTAGATACCGAAATACAGATTTTTCAAAATGCTTTGGAATTTTCCGAGGTTAAGGCCCGAGAGGTTATGGTGCCCAGAACCGAAATAAAGGCAATAGAGCTTCATGAGTCTACAAAAAATCTGAATGTCATGTTTACCGAAACCGGTTTGTCTAAAATTCTGGTTTTTAAGGATACTATAGATGATATTCTGGGGTATGTACATTCCTTCGAATTATTTAAAAAACCAAAGACTATAAAATCCATTTTAATGCCGGTAGAACTCGTGCCGGAAACCATGTTAATTAAAGATGTGTTGAGTGTGCTGATTAAAAAGCGAAAAAGTATTGCTGTTGTTTTGGATGAATATGGTGGGACTTCAGGTATTATGACCGTTGAAGATATTGTGGAAGAATTGTTTGGAGAAATTGAAGATGAGCACGATACAGTGGTTTTGGTTGAGGAAAAGACCGATGAAAACACCTATACGTTTTCGGCAAGACTGGAAGTAGATTATCTGAATGAAAATTATAAATTAGATATCCCAGAAAGTGAAAATTACGAAACTCTTGGAGGCTTTATTGTTAATTATACAGAAGAGATTCCAACTAAGGATGAACTCGTGGTTATCGACGATTTTCAGTTTACGATTCTTGAGGTTTCCAATACTAAAATAGACCTGGTTTCCTTGAAAATAGTGGAAGCAGACTAATTTTCTTAAATCCAAGAAATTAAATTAATTATTGCAATTTTCTCCTTTTTTTATTAAATAGAAATTGGTACTTTCGCGACCGATATTTCATAAAAACTTAATTGACAGATGGCAGTTTTAAATAAAATTAGACAACGTTCGCTTTTCTTAATCTTAATTATTGCGTTAGCATTATTCTCTTTTGTGCTTTCAGGTTTATTCCAAAAAAGCGGGGCTTTATCTTCTAAAGCTCAAAATGTAGTAGCAACTATAAACGGTAAAGAAATCTCCAGAGAAGATTTTTTACGTAAAGTAGAATATGCTCAAAGACAAATGGGGCAAGGAGTAACCAATACTCAGGCTATGAACCGTGTTTGGGAGCAGGAAGTAAGACAAGCCGTAATGGAGTCTCAATTTGAAAAATTAGGGTTTAGTGTAGAGCGCGACCAAATGAGAGACTTGTTAAAAACAAGTTTAGCAAGCAGCCCTGAATTCCAGAATGAAGCCGGTTTATTCGACGAGAATAAATTAAACGAATACATTGCTAATTTAAAAGCGACATCTGCCGAAGCTTATCAGCAATGGATCGATTACGAAAACTCTATTGCGACCAGCGGTATGCAACAGGAGTATGTAAATATGGTTAAAGCTGGTGTTACCGGAACTCTGGCTGAAGGTAAAGTAGAATACGATTTAGAAAATAACAAGGTTGATATTAAATATGTTCAAGTGCCTTTTTCTTCAATCGCAGACAGTACGATTACAGTATCTAAATCAGAAATTTCATCTTATATCGATGAACACAAAAAAGAATTCACAGTTGAAGCGTCAAGAGATATCAATTATGTAGAGTTTAAAGAAGTTGCTTCTTTAGAGGATGAAAAGGAAATTTCTGCTGGTTTATCTAACTTGTTAAAAGATGCTGTGGTTTACAACGATCTTACTAAAGCAAACGATACAGTACTTGGATTTGCAAATGTTAAAGACAATGCAGCATTTGTAAACGAAAAATCAGATATTAAATACGACGATCGTTTTATGTTTAAGTCGGCTGCTCCAAATGTGTTAGCAGAAAACTTATTCGATAAAAATGTAGGTGACGTTTACGGACCGTATAAAGATGCAGGTTACTTTAAACTTTCTAAGTTAGTAGCAGAGACTAGAATGCCGGACTCTGTAAAATCAAGACATATTTTAATTCCTTTCCTAGGATCTCGTGCAGCAACTGCCGAAACAACACAAACACAGGTAGAGGCTAAGAAAACTGCTGACAGTGTTATGGCGGTTGTAAAAGCTAACCCATCTAAATTCGTTGATTTATTAGATTTATCTGCTGATAGTGTTAGTAATGAAAAAGAAGGAGTCTTAGACTGGTATACTTATAATGCGATGGTTCCTGAGTTCAGAGATTTTTCTTTTGAAAACAATAAAGGTGATATAGGTGTAGTAAAAACAGATTTCGGATATCATGTTATCGAAATTTTAGATCAGACAGCTAAAGAGAAAGCAGTGAAAATAGCTACGGTAGCAAGAAAAATCGAGCCATCTGAAGCAACGGTTGATAAAGTATTTAGAGATGCTTCTAAATTTGAAATCGCAGTAGCTGATAAAGATTTCCAAGCCGTTTCTAAAGAAAGCAACTATACTGTTCGTCCGGTAAAAGGTATTGAAATTTTACAGGAAAATATTCCAGGATTAAGCAATCAGCGTCAAATTGTACGTTGGACTTTTAATGAAGAAACTAATGTTGGAGATGTAAAGCGTTTTAATATTCCTGGAGGTTATGCTATCGTTCAGTTAGCTGCAAAAAACAAAGCTGGTTTAATGTCGGTTGAAAATGCATCTGCCATTGTAGTACCTGAAATCCGTAAGGAGAAAAAAGCAGAAATTATTAAAGGACGTATCAATGCTACAGATTTAGATGCTTTAGCAGCAGCAGAAAAGCAAACAGTTAGAACAGCATCAGCTGTAAATATGAAGAACCCTACAATTTCTGGTGCAGGAAGAGAGCCTTTAATTGTTGGAGCCGCTTTTGGATTACAAGAAGGAGAGACTTCACCTTTATTAGTTGGTGATAACGGCGTGTATATGGTTAAAGTGACAAAAGTTATTCCAGCCGATGATTTAGATAACTACCAGGCTTATGCTAACCGTGTTGGCCAACAAAAGGCTGGAGCTGTAAACTCTAGATTATATGAAGCATTAAAAGATGCTGCTGATATTGAAGATAACAGAGCAGAAACGGTACAATAATTAATACCGATTAACTATAAAAAAAAATCCTCATCTAATAGATGAGGATTTTTTTTATAGTATCATATCGTCGTAACGGAGGATGGTGTTATAGCCTTTGTTCTTGAAATAAGGCGTGGGGTTGTTTTTAGCACTTACCAGAATAAAATCGCCACCCCAGGCCCCCAGACTTTTTATGCTGCCTTGAAAGTCAGGAAACAGTCTTGATTTTACTGGAGTTAATTGGATGATTTCAGATATTATATTTTCGTGTTCATTAATTAAGGAGTTAAAATCATCTATAGAATCACATGAAATTATATTCCCTGTTATTTCATTTATCTTAGTGATAGTATGGCGTTTATCTTTGGTATTCTTTCGATATGCTGCTATTCCGTCTCTGCTATTTTGTTTTTCATTTAAATGCACAAAATAAAGCTGATCTTTAAAATCAGGATTAAATACTACGGGAGTAACAGCAGGTGTTTCTTCTTGTAATTTAAACGTAATAGGCGAGTTATTCGACGCGCAGGCAATATCATATCCACTGCCCCCGAAAGTGAGTTCTAAAAGCGTATAAGGGTTTACTTTGGCCCAACTAGCAACATTGTTTATAAGGGTAGAAGACGTGCCTAATCCCCAGTTTTGAGGAAAGCCTAATTTGGTTGTAATAGCGTATCCTTTATTGTCTTTTAAAAACTCCGGATTTAATGTTTTAGCGGTATTAAGAATTTCAGCTAAACGTTTAGTTAGGTCATTTTTGTCCTCACAGATTAAATTAGAATTCTCGAAATGAAAAGCTGTATCAAGCCAAGGTAGATTCTTGTAATCTAAACTTGTCCATTTTATTTTTTGTTCCTTATTAGATTCAATTTGTAAGGATTGACCTAAAGTTGTGGGTAGTGCGAGAGCTTCTGCACCATCTAAAACCAGATATTCAGCTGTAATTAAAAGCTTGCCGTTACTGTAATATTTAGTCATTATTGACGTAGTTTTTCCAGAGCCTCTACAACAGCGCTGTGAGAAACTGTATGTGTTTTAAAGTGGTTAACCAGCGTTTCTTTCTCTTCAGGGCTGGCTTTAAACTGATTTAAAATATTCATTAAGTGCATTTTCATATGGCCTTGCTGAATGCCCGTTGTGGTTAGCGAACGTAAAGCAGCAAAATTTTGTGCGAGGCCTGCAACGGCAACAATCTGCATTAATTCTTTAGCAGAAGGTTTGTGCAGCATTTCTAACGATAATTTTACCAGTGGATGTAAATTCGTAAGTCCACCAACAGTCCCTAGAGCTAAAGGCAGTTCGGTCCAGAAATAAAATACACCGTTTTCTATTTTTGCGTGAGATAAACTACTGTATTTGCCTTTGCGAGATGCATAAGCATGCACGCCGGCTTCTACGGCTCTAAAGTCGTTTCCCGTAGCTAATACAACAGCATCAATACCGTTCATAATACCCTTATTATGGGTTACCGCTCGGTATGGCTCAACTTCAGCTATATTAACAGCCTGAACAAATTTATTGGCAAATTCTTCGGCCGAGATGTTTTCGTTTTCGGTTAAATCTTCAACCTTACAACTTACTTCGGCACGAACCAGACAATCAGGTACATAATTAGAAAGGATACTCATCACGATTTGAATCTGCTTTTCTTCGGAGTTGAACCCTTCAAAATTCATTGCTTCAGCCTTAAAGGTTTTTGCAAATAACTCTAAGCACGAATTAATGAAGTTGGCTCCCATAGCATCAGCCGTTTCAAAAGAAACATGTAACTGATAATAATCGGCAATGTCTTCTGTTTTGTCTCTCAGTTCGATGTCCAGAATCCCTCCGCCGCGTTTTTCCATGTTTTTAGAAAGGAGTTTTACTTCTTTTAGTAACACTGGTTTTACAACATCGAAAAAGGTCTCCAGATGCGATTTTTTGCCTTTGTAAATAAAATGAACCTGGCCGATTTTTGTAGTCGAAATAACCTCGGTTTTAAAACCGCCACGTTCCAGCCAGAATTTTGCAGCCTTACTTGCTGCCGCAACCACAGAACTTTCTTCTATAGCCATGGGAATAGTGTAAAGTCTGTCGTTGATTAAAAAATTGGGAGCAACACCAAGGGGTAAATAGTAATTAGTTATGGTGTTTTCTATAAATTCGTCGTGTAATTGCTGTAGCTTTTCGTTCGAATTCCAATACTGTTTCATAATGGACTTCGCATTTTCCTGATTGGAAAAATAAGTGTTGGCAATCCAGTCAATTTTTTTTGATTTTGAAAGTTTTGAAAAACCGGAAATCGTTTTGCTCATGTAATTTAAATTTAGCAAGACAAAGATACTATTAATACAGTAAAATGGTGGTTTTAACGCTTGTATTATCTATATAAACTGTTAATAGTAGCGGTTTTTTACTTAATTTTTAGTAAACTTGACAACATTTTTAAAATTCCCAATTTTAACTAATTATTAAACTTTTAAACGTGAAGCATTATACGCACTTTTTACTGTCATTTTTCTTAATGACAGGGGTACTTACTGCCCAAAAACAACAAATTTCTTTAGCTGATATCTGGAACAATGGAACCTTTCGTACGGAAAGAATGCAGTCCTTACATTCTATGGCCAATGGTCAGCAATATTCTGTGTTAGATTTTAACAGACAAGCCAGAACCACCAGTATTGATATTTACGATTATAAAACTCTGGAAAAAGTAAAAACCATTGTGAGTTCGGGCGACTTATCGGAAGTAGATTATTTTACTGATTACACATTTAGTGAAGATGAAGCAAAAGTGTTGTTAGCGACTAATGTTGAGTCTATTTACAGACGTTCTTCTTTAGGACACTATTATGTATTAGATATTGCTACCAATACCCTAACCAAAGTTGCTGAAGATAAAATTCAGGAACCTACTTTTTCACCAGATGGAGCTAAAGTGGCTTATGGTTTAAACAATAATTTATTTGTTAAAGATTTAAAATCGGGAGAAACACGTCAGATTACTTCAGACGGCGTTAAAAATAAACTAATAAACGGTATTACAGACTGGGTGTACGAAGAAGAATTCTCTTTTGTTCGTGCTTTCGACTGGAACGCTACAGGAACTAAAATAGCCTACATTAAATTTGATGAAACTGAAGTTCCTGAATTCTCTATGGATGTGTATGGAACCAATTTATATCCGTCTAAGCAAGTGTTTAAATATCCAAAGGCAGGAGAACCAAACTCAAAAGTGTCTTTGCATATTTTTGATATAGAACGTAAAGTAACAAAGGCTGTAACTTTAGGTAAACAATATTCAGATTTCTATATTCCAAGAATAGAATGGACTAACGAAGCCGATGTTTTAAGTGCGCAATACATGAACAGACACCAGAACGAACTGGATCTTTGGATGATAAATGCTGAGGATATGACTTCGAAAAAAGTATTATCTGATACCGATCCTGCTTATGTGGATGTCACAGATAACTTAACGTTTTTAGACGATAACAGTTTTATCTGGACCAGTGAAAAGGATGGATATAATCACATTTATCATTATAAAAAAGACGGTAAGTTAATTAATCAGATTACCGAAGGAAACTGGGAAGTAACCAATTATTACGGTTACGATAAAAAATCAAAGAAAATCTTTTATCAGTCAGTAGAAAACGGTTCTGTAAATCGCGATGTATACAGTATCGGGTTAAACGGAAAAAAGAAGACCCGTTTAACAGAGAAGGAAGGTTCAAACTCTGCTGCTTTTAGTGCAGATTTCACATATTTCATTAATACATTCTCAAGTGCTTCAACACCGCCGGAATATACTTTAAATAGTGCTAAAACAGGTAAGGTTATCAAAGGAATTAAAGATAACAAAGCGCTTAAAGATAAGTTGGCTGGTTTCGCTATCTCTCCAAAGGAATTTAGTACGATAAGCGTTAATGGAAACGATTTAAACATGTGGATGATTAAGCCGGCGAATTTCGATGCTTCAAAAACTTATCCGTTATTCATGTTCCAGTATTCAGGGCCGGGATCTCAAAGTGTATCTAACAGCTGGTTAAATTCTAACGATTATTGGTACCAAATGCTAGCAGAAAAAGGTTATATCGTAGCGTGTGTAGATGGACGTGGAACTGGTTTTAAAGGAGCTGCATTTAAGAAGGCTACGCAAAAGGAGTTAGGTAAGTATGAGTTGGAAGATCAGATTGAAGCAGCGAAACAATTGGGTAGCAGATCTTATATCGATGCTGAGCGCATTGGAATCTGGGGATGGAGCTTTGGTGGTTTCATGAGTAGTAATGCCATTTTTAAAGGAAACGATGTGTTTAAAATGGCGATTGCCGTAGCTCCGGTTACGAGCTGGAGATTTTACGACTCTATTTATACCGAACGTTACATGACTACTCCACAGGAAAATGCATCTGGTTACGACGATAATTCACCTATTAACTACGTAGATCAGTTAAAAGGTGACTTTTTATTAATTCATGGAACTGGCGATGATAATGTGCATGTACAGAATACCATGCGCATGGTAGAAGCTTTAGTACAGGCTAATAAACAGTTTGAATTAATGATTTACCCGGATAAAAATCACGGGATTTACGGTGGGAATACCAGATTACAGTTATATACTAAAATGACTAATTTTATCGATAAGACTTTAGGCGATAAATTAGAGTCGAATGCTAAATAATTTTTCTAAACGAATTAAACTATAACAAAAATTAAATAACAATACTTATGTCAAACTCAGCTTCAATTCCTAAGCAAAAGGAACTATTCGGACATCCAATTGGACTCTACGTATTATTTTTTACAGAAATGTGGGAACGTTTTTCCTATTACGGAATGCGTGCCATTTTAGTGTTGTATTTAGTGGCAGAAACTAAAAGTGATAATGCAGGGCTTGGATGGACAAACGGAGAAGCTTTGGCATTGTATGGCTGGTACACCATGTTGGTTTATGTGGCGTCTATACCGGGAGGTTGGATTGCCGATAAATTCTTAGGGCAGAAAAAATCAGTTTTATATGGAGGAATACTTTTAGTTGCCGGTCACGGTATTCTGGCAGTAGAGGAAATGTGGGCCTTTTATACCGGTCTAGCCTTAATTATTGCCGGTGTGGGAATGCTAAAACCTAATATTTCTACTATGGTCGGTGGTTTGTATAAGCAAGGTGATATTAGAAGAGATAAAGGATTTACTATTTTTTATATCGGAATTAATGTTGGGGCCTTTTTATCCAGTTTAATCGTTGGATACGTGGGAGAAGTTCACGGCTGGCACTACGGATTTGGATTGGCAGGTATTGGTATGGCTTTAGGTTTAATTCAGTATGTTGCCGGACAAAGATATTTAAAACACGTAGGTAACTTCCTTGGCGAATCGGAAAACGCTTTAGATAAAGAGGCTTTAAATAAGCCTTTAACTAAAATTGAAAAGGATCGGGTAATTGTATTATTTATTTCATTCCTTTTAGTTATCGTGTTCTGGGGGGCATTTGAGCAGGCCGGAGGCTTAATGAACATTTATGCTTCAGAGAAAACCAACAGAATGTTAATGGGCTTTGAGGTACCGGCATCCTGGTTTCAGTCTTTAAATGCCATGTTTATAATTTTATTAGGTACAGGTGTAGCCGGATTCTGGGCAAAGCGCAAACTTCAGGGAAAAGTGTCTACTTCATTATTTAAAATGATTGTAGGACTTATAATTATGGGAACTGGGTTTTTCTTTATGACAGCCGCAGCTGCTCAGTATAGTGCTAATGGCCCTATAGTAGACGGTCATGGTGGTTCGGCGATGTACTGGTTGGTGTTGGCATATATGTTCCATACCGTTGGTGAATTATGTATTTCACCAGTGGCCTTGTCTTACATTACAAAATTAGCCCCAGTAAAGTACGCGTCTTTAATGATGGGGGTTTATTTTGCTATGACTGGTTTCGGAAATAAAGTGGCCGGACTATTAGGTGAAGCTTCAGAGAGTATGGGAGAGTATACTATTTTCACAGGTATTGCTGTGTTTAGTATTGTTTTTGGAATTCTGGTTATGATGTTTAGAAAGAAACTTGAAGTTTTAACTCATGGAGCCGAAGATAATGAACGCACTATTGAAGATGAAACTGAAGGTTACGAACTGGCTGAAAACTAAAATTTATTATTGCATATGAGTAGTACTGTGAAATACAGATTTGAAGGTTCCGAGATGAATCGCAAATTATTGATGGGACATCCGTCGGGATTATTTGTGTTATTCTTTACCGAAATGTGGGAGCGTTTTTCGTATTATGGAATGCGTGCCATTTTAGTATTGTTTTTAACTTCCGCTTTGGTTGACGGCGGTTGGGCCTGGAGTCGAGAAGATGCTTTAGGCTTATACGGAACCTATACCATGTTAGTATACTTTTCTCCTATTTTGGGAGGCTATCTGGCCGATAAATTATTAGGGTATAGAAAAGCTGTAGCTATCGGTGCCTTGATTATGACACTAGGGCATGCTGCGATGGCTTTTGATACGCCTTGGAGTTTATATCTGGGAATTGCTTTACTGGTTGCAGGTAACGGGTTGTTTAAACCAAATATTACATCAATAATCAATGGTGTTTATAAAAATGCTCAGGATAAAAAAGATGGGGCGTTTACCATTTTCTATATGGGGGTAAATGCAGGGTCTTTCCTGGGGATACTTCTTTGTGGCTATATAGGCGAAAAACTAGGCTGGCATTATGGTTTCGGACTTGCAGGAATCTTTATGTTCCTGGGGATGGTACAGTTTTATCTGGCTCAGAATATTTTCGGGCGTATAGGTTTATCACCTAAAGAAATAGCTGCTGATGTTGAGGAACCTGTTAATATTGAAACACAGAGCGAAAAAGTTGAAGAAACAGCCGAGGTGGCTTCTCATGTACAGCGCGATCGTTATATTGTTGTTGGAATACTGGCGTTTTTCACCATATTCTTCTGGGCAGCTTTCGAGCAGGCAGGAGGTTCCATGACTATTTTTGCATCCGATTATACCAATCGTGTGCTGGAGGGCGGCGCTGCAAATGCATTTAGAATAGCCAATACGCTGATTACTATAGTGCCTTTAATGATTATCACTTTTGTGTTGCTTCAGTTATTTAAAATCACGTTCAGTAAATATAAGTTTTCCAACCTGGCTTTGGGGTTAAGTTTTACTATTATCTGGTGTATCGTCATCTGGATGCTTAAAAATCAGTACGCCGATGAATCTACAGAAATACCAGCATCATGGTTTGGAATTCTAAACTCATTTTATATCATTGCTTTTGCTCCGCTGGTTTCTAAAATCTGGGAGAGCAGATTTAACCCGCCGGCAACCGTTAAATTCGGGATGGGATTGGTGCTTTTAGGTGTTGGTTTTGGTGTGTTGGCGTATGGATCATCTACAATTCCACAGGGAGCACAAACGGCATCTGTTAGTATAATCTGGTTAATACTGGCCTATCTGTTCCATACCTTAGGAGAATTGTCTTTATCTCCCGTAGGTTTATCTTATGTGAGTAAATTAGTTCCAGCTGCTAAAATCGGGCTAATGTTCGGGCTTTGGTATATCGCTATCGGACTTGGAAATAAAGCAGCAGGGTCTATGGGAGGTTTAATTGATAAGATTACAGCAGCCTACGATATGACTACATTTTTCTTAATCTTTACCATTGTTCCTATTGTTGCTGGTTTACTGGTTATGGCTTTAACTCCAGTTGTTAAGAAATTAATGCACGGTATTAAATAATACGGTATTAAACTATAATAAAAAAACGCTTCTATTGAAGCGTTTTTTTATTTTGTATATTTAGAACTTAAAAGAAATTAGAAATGAAACATAAGCTGATTATTGGTTTACTGCTGTTGTGTTCATCGTTTGTGACGGCTCAGGAAATTAAATGGGTGTCATTAGGCGAAGCATTGGATTTACAGAAAAAGCATCCAAAAAAAATTATGATGGATGTGTATACAAACTGGTGTGGTCCTTGTAAAATGCTTGATAAAAATACGTTTCATAATAAAGATGTGGTAAACTATGTAAACGAACATTATTACGCGGTAAAGTTTAATGCAGAAGGGAACGAGGAAATAACTTTTAATGATAAAGTTTACAATAATCCCGATTACAATCCGGCTAATGCAAATAGAAGAAATGGAGTTCATAATTTTACGAGGTCATTGGGAGTATCTGCCTACCCAACCATTGTGTTTTTTGATGAAGCTGGACAATTTATTGCACCAATTAGAGGGTATCAGCAACCACGGCAATTGGAGTTGTATTTAAAATTATTTTACAGTGACGACTATAAGACTATGAAAACTCAGGATAGTTTCAATACTTATTATGAAGCTTTCGTTCCAGAATTTTCAGAATAAATTAATGTGTTAATTGAAGATAAAGGCTCCTTTTTCACCCGTGTTGTGAAAAGGGAGCTTTTTGATTTCACACGTTACTTTCCAGCGCTTTATATAAGATTTATAGTTGCTTCCATCGGCAATAATAAGCTTGGGCTTTAGACTGTCAATTACACGGTTTAAATTGATTTTTGGTGAATTCCGAAGTAAAATATATTCAGGAGTAATAGTTTGTACATTGTAAATATTGGTGCTGTCGATAACAAAAAGTGTATGGCTCTTGATGTTGTAGGCTGATGCTAGTTTAGAATAAAGCAGTTGTTTTGAGTTTTTTTGTAAACTGTAATTTTTAAGATTGTAATCTGTTTTTAATGAATCAGAAGTGATATTACTATGCACTTCTAGCGTGTTGTGTGTATTTTTGGTAATTAAGGTATTTCTGGTTTTGTGAAATATGACCCATTCAGTTTTACCTTTTGTAATGGAGTTATAGATAAGAGAAGTCTGAATACCAATAAAACTAAGTAGAAGAAATACAGCCGATTTAAACCGTGGCTTTATACTGAAAAGGATAATACAGCTAATACAAAAGTACATAGCTATTAGGGTGTTGAATTGTATAGAAATATTGTCGAAAATAAAATAGTTTTGTTGTGCTGCCCAATTAATAAATACATTTAAACTTTTAATTAAACCGTTGTATAACTGCCCCAGAACTGAAGGTAGTATTTGAAACCCTGCTAATATTAAAACGAGTAGTCCAAGACCGAGAAGCAGACTTAAAAAAGGAACAACTATTAAGTTTGTAATAAAAAATAAACCGGGAAATTGATGAAAATAAAACAAGCTTAAAGGTAAAACTCCTATTTGGGCGGCAATCGTTACAGTGAGTGTGCTCCAAAGAAATTTTATAATTGAATATTTAGGAATCCAGAGGGCATAAAGTTTCGGTTGAATGGTTACAATGCTAAGAACTGCGAGATAACTTAATTGGAAACCAACATCGAAAAGGTACATCGGGTTTGATAGTAGTAAAATAAAAGCGGAAATTGCAATGGTGTTGTAAATATTGGTTTTTCGGTTCCAGTTTAAAGCGATGGCAATGAGACTAAACATTGTAGTTGCTCGGGTAACCGAAGGTGATAAGCCTGTTAGAAAAGCAAAGCCCCAAAGCAGAATTAAGGTTGTAATAAGTTTTGGTAGTTTTCCATATTTTAAAGAGTGAAGTGGGCTTAAAATGAAATGGATTAGCAAGAGTAATATTCCGACATGAAGCCCGGAAACCGCCAAAATATGTACTACACCTGCTTTGGCATAATTGTCGTATAAAACATCCGAAACATCCTGACGTTGTCCCAATAACAAGGCTGTAATCACTGATAATTCTTCCTGACCAAATTGCGCTTGTTTTAATTGAGAGGTTAAGAAAGTGACGAGCCGGTCTGCTATTCCGTAAACACTTGTTTTATCAGGGGAGATTTTGTATAAACTATTTGAATATGTGGAAATCTGAGCAAAAATGTTTTTGCGTTCTAAATAGGTTTTATAATTAAACTGGCCAGGGTTTAAAGCCTCTGAAATAGGCTTTAGTGCTGAGCTGGTTATGTAGATGTCATCAACATGGGGTGATTCTTTTAGGCTATCTTTATTAATATTTAAAAGAATTTTTCCTGAACAGGTTTCATGGTTTAAAGCCAGAACTCTGGCTTCATATCTATTGTAATATCGGCTGGGTTTCAGCTTTTCTTGAATCTGTAACGTGACAGTTTGTATGGGATTATTGTAATTGGAGTAATGCTGTTTGTATATGCGTTGATTGTGAATTCTAAGAGCAGTTATACCAATGGATGTGGTAAGCAAAAATGCTAGAATTCCAAAATAGGTGCTTTTTGAGAAGTTGTTCCTTTCTGTCAGGTAAAGGATAAACAGCGTAAGTAAGGCAATGAAGCTTAATGAAAAGCACCATAAGAGTGGTATTTGTGTGTAATAACCAATGCAAATACCAAGAATGAGGAAATAGGTGAGTTTTACAATAATAAAGCGATGAACCTTCATTATTGTAAGTTACTGATTTTTATAATATACGGCGCGCTTCTTTAAAAGAATAGTACCAGTATTTTTCTGCAAGAGAGGAGGTTATCACGCCTTTGCTGGTTGTGGAATGAATGAATTCTATACTTCCTGTTCGTGCAGAAATAACCAGGCCGACATGGTTAATGGTTTTCCGCTTAGGGTTGGTTTCGAAAAAGAGCAGGTCGCCGGGTTGTACATCTTCAATTGCTATTTTAGTGCCTTTGCTGGCCATATCTCGCGAACTTCTGGGTAAAGCAATATTATAGGCTCCAAAGCATTCGTAAACTAATCCTGAGCAATCCATACCCGATTTGGTTGTGCCTCCATATTTGTAGCGCACACCTTCAAACTGTTTGGCGTAATCTATAATTTCATTACTGAGTATCACAAGATCATTTTCAGATTCCGGGGCAAGTTCAGCATTGGTTTCATGTGGTTCCGTGGGAATATCGCCTTCAATCTGCTGCACTTCCGAAACAGAGGTGGTTGGAGAAGGACTCTTAACTTTTGTTGATTTGCAACTTGCAATAATTAGTAGGAGGCTAAGTAGGTAAATGGATTTTCGCATGTTAAAAATTTTGTTTTAGGGACTTGAAAATATGTTCAGCAGCTTTCCGACTGGCGCCTTTACCACCTAGTTTTTTTTCTAACTCGTAGTAATTAATAAAGAATTTGGTGCGCTCGTATTCATCCAGAATAATATCCAGTTCGTGTTTGAGATTCCTGGTGTTTAGCTCGTCCTGAATAAGTTCTTTTACCACAGGTTTATCCATAATCAGATTAACCAGAGAGATGTATTTTAGAGTAATAAGGCGTTTTCCTATCTGATAAGATATCCAGTTGCCTTTATAGCATACTACCTGTGGAATTTTAAATAAGGCAGTTTCTAGAGTTGCTGTTCCAGAGGTAACCAGAGCAGCAAAAGAAACGCTTAATAAATCGTAGGTTTTGTTGGCTACAAAATGAACGTTAGGATTGGTAATAAACTGCTCGTAAAAACTGTAGTCCTGACTGGGCGCTCCTGCAATTACAAATTGATAGTCCGGATAGTCGTTAACCACACTTAACATAACAGTAAGCATTTTACTAATTTCCTGTTTTCTGCTTCCCGGTAAAAGTGCTATTATAGGTTTTTCGTTGAGTTCGTGCTGGGCTCTAAATTCATATTCGCTAATCTGAGGCCTGTCGGCAATGGCGTCTATAAGCGGGTGACCCACGTATGTTACATCATAATCAAACTTTTTATAAAAGTCCTTCACAAAAGGAAGTATAACATACATGTTATCGATGTCGTGTTTTATTGCGTGAACGCGTTTGGCACGAGATGCCCAGACCTGCGGAGAAATGTAATAGTTGGTTCTAAATTTATTTAGTTTGGCCCATTTAGCTATACGCAGGTTAAATCCGGAATTATCTATAAAAATAATAACATCCGGTTGGTATGCACTAATATCGGTTTTACAAAAGGCAATGTCTTTAAAGATTTTAGAGAGGTTCATAATAACTTCCGCAAATCCCATAAAGGCGCGTTCTTTATAGTGTTTAACTAATGTTCCTCCTACATTTTGCATAAGATCTCCACCCCAGAACCTGAAGTCGGCATTAACATCTTGTTTTTGCAACGCTTTCATGAGGTTCGAACCGTGTAAGTCTCCGGACGCTTCCCCTGCAATAATGTAGTATTTCATTATATAAACTTATATAGAAATGTTAACAAGGCGATAGCGGCAGTTGCTAATAGTACACCGCGAGCTCTGTAATCTTCTTTCTTTTTTATAAAGATAAAAAAAGCAACTAAATTTAATAAGGCCCCCAGGCTAACTAGTTTTCCTAAAAAGCCTTCAGCATCTGCAGCTTTAATTACGGTTATAGCATCGTCGCCACGACCTAATAAGTTGGCTGCTAAAAATAATCCTATGGCATTGGCAATAATACCAACAAAAAATCCAATGAATACTTCTTTTTTAATCATTAAAATTCCAGGTGTTTAAATGTTTTATGGTTTCGTGGGCTGTTAAATCAAACTGCACCGGTACAATAGAAATATAGTTGTTCGCTAAAGCCCATTCGTCTGTGTCCTCTCCTTTGTCTGGGTTTACAAATTTTCCGGTAAGCCAGTAATAATTTTTTCCTTGCGGATTTTTGCGCTTATCGAATTCTTCTTCCCAGTTGGCCATGGCCTGTCTACAAATGCGAATACCTTTTATGTCTTTTTTTGAGACATTAGGAATGTTTACATTTAAAACGACGCCTTTGGGTAAGCCTTGTTTTAAAGTGTTCTCTGTAATGGTTTTTATAAAGTCTCTCGTGTGTTCGAAATTTGCATTCCAGTTGTAATCCAATAGTGAAAACCCAATGGCAGGAATGCCTTCCATACCGGCTTCAACTGCGGCACTCATGGTACCCGAATAAATGACGTTAATCGAGCTGTTGGAACCATGGTTAATACCGGAAACACAAAGGTCTGGTTTGCGTTTTAATATTTCTTTTACTCCTAATTTCACACAATCGGCAGGGGTTCCGGAACAACTGTATTCCGTTTGTGGGCCATCGTCTATAGTCACTTTTTCAACATATAATGTTGAATTTACGGTAATGGCGTGTCCCATGGCGCTTTGCGGACTGTCTGGAGCCACAACTACAACTTCTCCAATAGTATTCATAATAGAGATTAAAGTTCTGATTCCGGGTGCGGTAATACCATCGTCGTTAATTACCAAAATAAGAGGTTTTTTAGCCATAATTACAGTGTAAAATTGCATGGCTAAAATACATAAAATCTAAAGGAAATCTACGTTTTATAGGGTTTAACAAAAAAATAGGGGCAATTGATTTTTATTGGCATGGTTTTTTCTCTACTTTAGTGAAAAATATATTATGCATCTCTATAGGCTTATGAAAAGGAATTATAAATATTTAGTCTTATTACTACTTTTGGCGTTTGCGTCCTGTAGTTTCACAACCAAAACATTTACCAACCCCGATAAGGATAAATTATTAATTCAGATTATAACTCACGTATTGGAAACGGCTCATTTCGATCCTAAAACTATCGATGATACGTTCTCTGAAGAAGTGTATGCTAATTATCTGGAAGCGCTGGATCCGTTAAAGCGTTATTTTTATGAGTCGGATATTAAAGAATTCGAGAAATATAAAGACGTTATAGATGATCAGTTAAGAGAATTCGATATATCATTTTTCAATTTAACTTACGAACGGTTAAATAAGCGTATCGAAGAGTCTAAAGCTATGTATAAAGAGGTTTTAGCAACACCTTTTGATTATACTATTGACGAAGAATTTAATTCAGACTATAAGGAAACGACTTATGCTAAGAATAAAAAGGAATTAAAAGACCGTTGGAGAAAGCAGTTAAAGTTTACGACTATTACTAATTACGACGATATACAGACCGATGAGCACCTTAAAAAACAAAAGGAGCCAAAGCATAAGTTAAAGAGTAATGCTGAAATGGAAGCCGAAGCTCGTGCATCTACTTTAAAGAATATAGATAACTACTATACCGATTATATAGATGATTTACAGCGTAAAGACTGGTTTGCGATGTATGTAAACGCAATAGTGGAAGAGTTCGATCCGCATACGTTTTATTTTGCGCCGGAAGATAAAGATCGTTTCGATCAGCAAATGTCTGGAAAGCTGGAAGGTATCGGAGCCAAGCTTCAAAAGAAAATGGATAATACTAAAATCGTAGAGCTTATTTCAGGAGGTCCGGCATGGAGAAGTAAAAAGCTTGAAGTTGGCGATATTATTGTAAAAGTGCGTCAGGAAGACGAAAAAGAAGCGGTTAATATAGTAGGCATGCGTTTAGACGATGCTATTAAATATATAAAAGGCCCAAAGGGAACCAAAGTAAACTTAACAATTAAGAAAGTAGATGGTTCTTTTAAAGAGGTAGTGCTTGTTAGAGATGTTATTGAGTTAGATGAAACCTATGCCAAGTCTTCTATTGTAAAGAAAGACGGCGCAACTTATGGCGTGATTAATCTGCCTAAGTTTTATGTGGACTTCGAAAACTACAATAATAGAAATGCAGCTTCCGATATTAAAAGAGAAATAGACAGGTTAAAAGAATCCGGTATGGAAGGTCTTGTAATCGATCTTCGAAACAACGGAGGAGGATCTTTGCAAACTGTAGTTGATATGGCCGGATTGTTTATAGAAGAAGGTCCTGTAGTGCAGGTGCGTTCTACAGGAGGGCCAAAAGAAATATTACGGGATACCGATCGTTCTATCGAATGGGATGGTCCTATGGTAATTCTGGTTAACGAATTATCGGCCTCTGCATCCGAAATTCTTGCGGCTGCAATGCAGGATTATAAACGTGCTATAATAATAGGTAGCAAACAAACTTATGGAAAAGGTACCGTGCAAAACGTTTTAGATCTAAACAGAATTGTGCGTAATAACAGTAGTGGCGATTTAGGAGCTTTAAAATTAACTACTCAGAAGTTTTACCGAATCAATGGAGGTTCTACGCAGTTAGAAGGAGTGAAAAGTGATGTTACTGTGCCGGATCGTTATAGTTTTATCGATATAGGTGAAAAGGACCAGGAGAATCCGTTGCCATGGGATAAAATCGCAGCAGCAGACTATACACAATGGGGGAATTACTTCGATTATGAATCTACGGTACAAAAAAGCAAAGACCGTATGAGTAATAATCCGCAGTTGAAATTAATTGAAGAAAATGCAAAATGGATTAAACTAAAAATGGATGAAAATACCTTTAGTTTAAACTATGAAAAATATAAAGCGCAATTAGAGTTAAACAACGAAGAAGCCAAGCGTTTCGATAAAATTTCAGATTATAAATCTGATTTGACTTACGAATCGTTACCTTATGAAAAGGAGCTGTTTGCAAATGATTCTGTGTTAAAAGAAAACAGATCACGCTGGCACGAAAGTCTAACTCAGGATGTGTATATGGAAGAAGCAGTACATGTGCTTGAAGATTTAAAAATGACCTACGCTATTAAGAAGATGGCATCTGCCGAAATGAAAAATTAATAGTGCATGGGTAAAACACAGTCGTTAAAAGACTTAGCGCTCCAAAAATTTAAACACGATTTTTGGGGCGTTTTTAGTTTAGCTTTTGTTTTGATTGTCGGGTTAGTGGCAATTTTTGCTTATGTTCTTGCTCCTGATGATTCTCAATATGCCAATCAGATGCATTTGGCTATCCATTCTAAAAAGCCGGGCTTTAAAGTAGCAATGCTCAGTATGCCGTCTCACCAGAAAGATAACCAAACTCGTTTTGATAAAGTATTTTTTGGTGTAAAAAATACAGATACGGAAATACCATTGTCTTCTTATAATATTGAAAACAATCAGTTGCATTACGTTGAGTATGCTTCCGATGGTTTAAAAGGAGAGGAAAAGGAGTTGAGCTTATCTGATTATACTTCCGAAGAAATTTCAAACTTAATAGCGGAGCGAACCTTTTATCTGGGCACCGATAAATACGGGAGGGATGTGTTAAGTCGTGTATTGGTTGGAGCCAGAATTTCTTTTTTTATCGGTTTTGTAGCGGTGTTTATTTCTTTAATTATAGGGGTGTTTTTAGGCAGTCTTGCCGGATATTATGGGGGAAAAATAGATGCCATGATTATGTGGATTATTAATGTTACCTGGTCTATTCCAACGTTATTATTGGTGATAGCAATAACTCTGGCTTTGGGTAAAGGATTCTGGCAGGTATTTATTGCTGTAGGTTTAACTATGTGGGTAGAAGTGGCTCGTGTTGTACGCGGGCAGATTATTAGTGCTAAGGAGATGCAGTATGTTACGGCTGCCAGAGCTTTAGGTTATACAGATAGCAGGATTATTTTTAAGCATATTTTACCTAATATAATGGCTCCGGTAATTGTTATATGTGCAGCGAATTTCGCTTCAGCGATATTAATAGAAAGCGGACTTAGTTTTTTAGGAATTGGAGCGCAACCACCAATGGCAAGCTGGGGTGCTATGATTAAAGATCATTACAACTATATAATATTAGGAAAACCGTATTTAGCACTTATCCCGGGACTTTGTATAATGAGTCTTGTAATGGCCTTTATGCTAATTGGAAATGCCCTAAGGGATGCTTTGGATGTTAAGGCTTAATCCAGCTTTAAATTAGAATTGGTATTGTCTATATAATTTAAAAGCTCTTCTTTTCCGATTTCTTTAGAGGATGACGTAATAAAGTAATTAGGCATGTCTTCCCAGGTTTCCATTAAAATATCTTTATAAGCGTTAATATGGTTTTCTATCGCCTTGGGTTTTAATTTGTCGGCTTTTGTGAATATAATGGAGAAAGGAATTCCATTTTCTCCAAGCCACTGCATAAATTCTAAGTCTATAGGTTGTGGGGTGTGTCTGATATCTACCAGAACAAAAGCAGAAATTAATTGTTCGCGCTTAGCGAAATAGGCT
This sequence comes from Formosa sp. S-31, assembly GCF_051172795.1. Lineage (NCBI taxonomy): Bacteria > Pseudomonadati > Bacteroidota > Flavobacteriia > Flavobacteriales > Flavobacteriaceae > Formosa > Formosa sp. S-31. The sequence goes on along the minus strand of NZ_JAENDK010000008.1, from coordinate 156,925 downwards.
GTAATAAACTTTTGGAAAACCTTTTTGGTGCTTTTAGATACACGCGCATAGCCATAACCCGGTAAATCTACCAGATACCAGTTTTTATTAATTAAAAAGTGATTAATAAGCTGTGTCTTTCCTGGACGCCCCGATGTTTTGGCCAGACTTTTTCTGTTGGTTAGCATGTTTATAAGGGATGATTTGCCAACATTACTTCGACCTATAAATGCATATTCCGGCAATCTGTCTTTCGGACATTTTGCGACATCAGAATTGCTCATTACGAATTCTGCAGATTTAATTAACATGATGCTTTATAGTTTTCTTTCGGTTAACCAAGTGCTTAAAATGGTGTTGAATTCGTCCGGATGTTCCATCATGGCTGCATGTCCGCATTTGTCAATCCAGTACAGATCAGAATCAGGTAATAGTTGATTAAATTCATCGGCAACCTCCGGTGGTGTCACAATATCATTTTTTCCCCAAATAATACAGGTGGGGATATTCATGTTGGGGAGATCTTTAGCCATGTTGTGTCTTATGGCACTTTTTGCAATAGCTAATGTTTTTATCAGTTTGTTTCTGTCGTTTACGGTTTCGTAAACTTCATCTACAATGTCTTTCGTTGCAACCGCTGGATCGTAAAATACATCCTGAGCTTTCTTTTTTATGACTTCGTAATCACTTCTTTTAGTGTATCCGCTGCCCATAGCACTTTCGTATAATCCGGAACTTCCGGTTATAATTAAAGCTTTTACTTTTTCCGGGTACAGTTTAGTGTGATATAGTCCTATATGTCCTCCAAGAGAATTTCCAAGAAGAATAACCTCTTCGAAACCTTTAAAGGCGATAAAGTCATGCAGATATTTAGCGAAACTTTTTACGTTCGTTTTTAATAAACTCATGGAGTAAATTGGGAGTTCAGGGATTAGAATTTTATAACCTCTTGAACTGAAAAAATCGGTAACTGCGTCAAAATTACTTAAGCCACCCATTAGTCCATGAAGTACGATGATTGGTTGACCTTCTCCTACTTCTATGTAACTAAATTTGTTCTCTTTTTTTAAGCGATGCGTCATTAATTATTCATTGTCGTCAAAAAACAAATATAGGTATTTCCTTTGTATAATGGGCAATTTAATGCGATTCCGTTAAAATGTTTTCAGGTAGAGATATCAACAATTTTAACACTATGGCTTAGGGGACTTTTAAGCGATTTAATATCAGGATCTAAAGGGGCTTTGAGGTGGTTGGTGTGTATGCTAATAGGTTGATTATCGAAAAATTATCAACAAAGTGGTATATTGTGGTAAAAAGTGGTATATTTTTCAATATATTTGAAAAACAAAGAATCTAATTCCCAGAAATTGTTTTGAACTCATTAATAGGAACATACGAATGCAAAGTGGATGCGAAAGGGCGTCTTATGTTGCCTAGTCCGCTGAAAAAGCAGTTGAGTGATGTTTTGGAAGATGGGTTTGTGTTAAAGCGTTCTGTGTTTAATTCCTGTCTGGAATTGTATCCGATGCAGGAGTGGAATGTGTTAATGCAAAAAATTAACAAACTTAACAGGTTCAAGAAAAAGAACAACGATTTTATTAGAAAGTTTACTGCGGGTGTAAAGTTGCTTGAAGTGGATGGGACAGGGCGTTTGCTGATACCGAAAGATCTTGCGGTTTTTGGTGGGATTTCAAAAGAGATAGTAGTGGCTTCGGCTGTTAATATTGTTGAAATCTGGGATAAGGATAAATATGAACAAAGCATAAGTGGTTCGGCTGATGATTTTGCTGATTTAGCTGAAGAGGTTATGGGACAAGACGATGAAGAATATGGAATATCATAACCCGGTTTTACTAAAGGAGACTGTTGATGGTCTTAATATAAAAGAGGATGGTGTGTATGTGGATGTAACCTTTGGAGGTGGCGGACACAGCAGGGAGATTTTAAGGCGACTGGGGCCGAAAGGTCGATTGTATGCGTTTGATCAGGATGCTGATGCCTTGGAAAATGCAATAGATGATAGTCGCTTTCAGTTGATCCATGAAAATTTTAGATATATAAAACGGTTTTTAAGGTTTTATGGAGTAAAAGAAGTGGATGGTGTTCTTGCTGATTTTGGAGTGTCTTCGCATCAGTTTGATGTTGCAGAGCGTGGTTTTTCGACGCGATTTGAGTCTGATCTCGATATGCGAATGAATCAGAATAATAAGCTGTCTGCGTATCATGTGGTTAATGAGTATGAAGAGTCTCAGCTTAGAGATGTACTCTGGCAGTATGGTGAGTTACGGTCTGCTCCGGCAATGGCTAGAGAAATTGTAAGTGGTAGAAATCCGGATCCGATAGTGACCAGTGAGCAGTTGAAAGCAGTGTTGAAGCGATTTTTGCCTGCAAGAAAGGAAAATAAAATATTGGCTCAGATTTATCAGGCAATACGAATAGAGGTGAATCAGGAGATAGAAGTGTTGAAGGAGTTTCTGTTGCAAACGCCGGAGATATTAAAGCCTAAAGGGCGGTTAAGTTTTATTTCGTATCACTCTTTAGAAGATAGGTTGGTGAAACGCTTTATAAGAAGCGGGATGTTTGAAGGGGAGCCTGAGCGTGATGTCTTTGGGAATTTTGAAGTTCCGTTAAAAAAAGTAGGCGGGTTAATAGTTCCGACAAGAGAAGAAATTAAAATTAATAACAGGGCGCGTAGTGCGAAATTGCGAATTGCAGAAAAACTATGAAAAAACGGTTTTATAGCATATTAAAAGGAACCTTTTTGGTAAGCGATAATTCTTATAAGAATTGGAGGGCACTGATTTTTGGTTTTTTTCTGGCATTTGTAATGATTGCGAGCTCTCATCGTGCGGACAAGAAAGTGCATGAAATAGCAAGACTCAATAATGAAGTTAAGGAGCTTAGGTCGGCTTTTGTAGATGGGCGGTCCAGGTTAATGCGGCTTAAAATGGAGTCTTCGGTAGTAAATAAAATGGCGGTTAAAGGTTTGGAGCCTTCGGAAATTCCGCCAAGAAAAATTAAAGTTAAATCTAAAAGGTAAGTTCTGGCTTGGCAACTAACGAGAAGAACATAATTAGGCGATTGTATTTTATAGCGGGATGTATGTTCCTTTTTGCTATAGCTGTTATGTTTAAATTGTTTTCTATTCAATTTATTCATGGGGAGAAATACAGAGGGCTGGCAGAAAAAAGAGCTGTTAAAACGGTGGTGATTCCTGCGAATCGTGGAAATGTTTACGATTCGGAAGGGAGTTTGCTGGCGACTTCGGTGCCTAAATACGATATTAGATTTGATGCGCTTACGCCTACTTCAAAAACATTTGAAAAATATTTAAAACCACTCTGCGATTCTCTTGCTGTTTACGGTAAGAAATCGTCTGCTTATTATCAGAAAACCTTACGTCAGGCCAGAGCTAATAAAAACAGATATCATTTACTGGCTCGAAATATAGGGTATTCGGATTATATCCGTCTTCGTAATTTTCCGTTGTTAAATCTTGGGGCTTTTAAAGGCGGTTTAATTGTAGAACAGAATACTAAGCGAGAGCATCCAATGGGAGGCATTGCGGAGCGTACCATTGGTTATGAGCGGATAGATGATCAGGGGAATGTTACGCGTCCGGGGATAGATGGTGCTTTTGGAGTGAAATATTTGCGTGGTACAGATGGTAAGCGTTTAAAGCAAAATATAGGTAAGGGGCAATGGAAGCCTATTGCAGATTACAACCAGGTGGAGCCTAAAGATGGCTATGATGTGTATACTACTATAAATGTAAATATTCAGGATATAGCGCATCATGCGTTATTGAAGCAACTGGAGTATTACGAAGCAGATCATGGGTGTGTGATTGTGATGGAAGTGGAAACTGGGGAAATTCGTGCTATTTCGAATTTAGGTAGAACTAAAAACGGTAATTATTACGAAAAGTTAAACTATGCGGTGGGAGAGTCGCATGAGCCGGGCTCTACGTTTAAGACGATGGCGCTTATGGCAGCTTTAGAAGATAAAGTGGTGGACACAGCCACGGTTATTGATACAAAAAGCGGAAAAAAACGGTTTTACGGGCGTACAATAACAGATTCTCATCATGGTGGATTTGGTAAAATTTCTGCGGCCAGAACTTTAGAGGTGTCCTCAAATATTGGGTTGGCAACAATTATTGATGACGGGTATTCTAAGCAACCGTACAAGTTTTTAAATCATATAAAAGAGTGGGGGTTGACTAAACCTTTTGGTATTTCCATTATCGGTGAAGGAGAGCCGGTTATTCCTGAGCCAGGGCATGCAAAATGGAGTAAAAATGCTTTGCCGTCTATGGCTTATGGTTATAATATGGAATTAACGCCATTGCAGACATTGACTTTTTATAATGCTATTGCAAATGATGGTGTGATGGTGAAGCCTCGATTTATCAGAGAGGTTAAAGAGTTGAATAAGGAAATCGAAACGTTTGATAAAACAGTGATTAACGAAAAAATCTGTTCAGACAAAACTTTGGGAGAAATACGTGAAATACTGAAAAATGTTGTGGTTAGAGGAACCGGGAAATCGTTATATAATCCGTATTTCTCTATGGCGGGTAAAACAGGAACGGCTCTAACCGAGTACTGGATGAAAGACTGGAAATCGTCGCCGCGTTATGTGTCTTCTTTTGCGGGGTATTTTCCGGCAGATCACCCAAAGTATTCCTGTATTGTGGTTATTCATAAGCCGAGTACAAAAAAAGGTTATTATGGTGCGGATGTTTCCGGACCGGTATTTAAACGTATAGCGCAGAAAATATTTACAGATACGCCTATTATAGATGAAGTGGAAAGCCTGGAAGTAGCAGATGAAGCTATAAATAAGGAGTTCGAAGGCTTCTATAAAACGGCACAAACCTATAAAACCATAATGCCAAAAGTAGTTGGTTTACCGGCTATGGACGCTATAGCTTTATTAGAGAATTTAGGTTTAAATGTGGAGTTTTCCGGTTTAGGAAAAGTAAAACGTCAGTCTATTCCTGAGGGGCAAAAAATTAAGAAAAATCAAAAAGTTGTTTTAGAAGTATCGTGAGTTTACTAAAAGACATATTGTATAAAGTGCCAATAGATGCTGTTGTTGGGAATACCAATGTGCAGGTGGCTCATATTCAGTTCGATTCTCGTCTTGTGGCATTGAACGATGTTTTTGTAGCTATCAGTGGTACGGTTGCAGATGGTCATAAATTTATAGATAAGGCAGTTGCGCAAGGTGCTTTAGTTGTGGTTTGTGAGCGCATTCCGAAAAATAAAGTCAATGGTGTAACTTATGTTCAGGTGGTCGACACGAAAACGGCTCTGGCGATAATGGCTTCAAATTTTTACGGGAATCCTTCTGAAAATTTAAAGCTGGTTGGTGTTACTGGTACTAATGGAAAAACAACTGTTACTACGTTGTTGTATCAGTTGTTTAAAAAAGCGGGCTATAAAGTAGGTTTGTTATCTACCGTAAAAATTCTGGTAGACGATGCCGAGTATAAAGCTACGCATACCACGCCGGATTCGCTAGCTATAAATAAGTATTTGAGTTTAATGGCTGATGCGGGTGTGGAGTATTGTTTTATGGAAGTGAGTTCGCATGGCATTCATCAAAAAAGAACTGAAGGGCTTCATTTTGTAGGTGGTGTGTTTACTAATCTTTCTCACGATCATTTAGATTATCATAATACATTCGCCGAATATCGTGACGTTAAAAAATCATTCTTTGATCACTTGCCTAAAACGGCTTTCGCTTTGGTGAATGCAGATGATAAAAATGGGGCTGTGATGTTACAAAATACCAGGGCTAAGCAATTTTCTTATGCCTTGAAAACCTATGCTGATTATAAAGCGCAGATTCTTGAAAATCAATTTACAGGTTTATTGCTGAAAGTGAATGATAGTGAGGTTTGGACGCGATTAATCGGTGCTTTTAACGCTTATAATTTACTGGCTATTTATGGTGTGGCCGAATTGCTTGGTTTAGAAAAACAAGAGATTTTAAGGTTGATTAGTAGTCTGGAAAGTGTGAGTGGCCGATTCCAGTATCTGATTTCTGAGACTAAAATTACTGCTATAGTGGATTATGCACATACTCCGGATGCTTTAAAAAATGTATTGGAAACCATAAACAGTATTCGCACTAAAAATGAAGAGTTAATTACTGTTGTAGGCTGTGGTGGAGATCGTGATAAAACCAAACGTCCTAAAATGGGAAATATCGCTGCGACTTTAAGTACAAAGGTGATTTTTACCAGCGATAATCCCAGAAGTGAAGTTCCTGAAGCTATTATAGAAGATATAGAAGCTGGTGTGGAACCGCAGCATTTTAAGAAAACCATGTCTATAGTAGATAGAAAACAGGCAATTAAAACAGCTTGTCAGTTAGCGAATTCAAACGATATTATTTTAATCGCTGGAAAAGGGCATGAAACCTATCAGGAAATTAAAGGAGAGCGTTTTGATTTTGATGATTTTAAAATTGTAAAAGACTATTTAAAACAGTTAGAAAAATAATATGTTATACTATTTATTCGATTATTTAGAAAAGCAATATCAATTTCCGGGAGCTTCGCTGTTTGGGTTTATCACCTTTCGCGCGGCAATGGCAATTATATTGTCTTTACTTATTTCGACCATTTACGGGAAGCGTATTATTGGATTTCTGCAAAAACAGCAGGTAGGGGAAACTATCAGGGATTTAGGCCTGGAGGGGCAGGTAGAAAAAGCTGGTACCCCAACTATGGGTGGTATTATAATTATTCTGGCAACACTTATTCCGGTGCTTTTGTTTGCAAAACTGGATAACGTTTATATCCTCTTGCTGATAGTTACAACGGTATGGATGGGGGCTATTGGTTTTGTAGACGATTATATTAAAAAATTTAAAAACGATAAGGAAGGCTTAAAAGGGAAATTTAAGGTTTTAGGTCAGGTAGGTTTAGGTGTCATTGTAGGAACGACCTTGTATTTTCATCCGGAAGTTACCATTAAAGAAAAAATGCCTGTGGTACAGCAGGAAGTGGTAGTTACTGAAAGTGGGCAAACCAGGCAGTTTAAGCCTGAAGAAAAATCGACTAAAACTACAATTCCTTTTGTTAAGTCTAACGAGTTCGATTATGCCGATTTAATTACCTGGATTAATCCGGGGTATGCAAAATATGCCTGGATACTTTTTATTCCTATTGTTATTTTTATAATCACAGCGGTATCTAACGGGGCGAATTTAACCGATGGGATAGATGGTCTGGCGGCTGGTACATCTGCTATTATAGCATTAACCCTAGGGATTTTTGCCTGGGTATCGGGTAATATAATTTTCTCAGATTACCTGAATATAATGTACATACCACGAGTAGAAGAAATTACAATTTATATAACAGCGTTTGTTGGAGCCTTAATAGGGTTCTTGTGGTATAACACGTATCCTGCGCAAGTGTTTATGGGAGATACTGGAAGTTTAACTATTGGAGGAATAATAGCTGTTATTGCTGTAGCTGTACGCAAAGAGTGGTTAATACCGGTATTGTGCGGGATTTTCCTGGCTGAGAATTTATCGGTGGTGCTACAGGTGAGTTACTTTAAATATACTAAGAAGAAATTCGGAGAAGGTAAGCGCATTTTTAAAATGTCGCCTTTACATCATCACTATCAGAAATCGGGCTATCATGAAAGTAAAATTGTAACCCGTTTTTGGATTGTAGGAATAATACTCGCTATAGTGTCTATAGTGACCCTGAAAATAAGATAGTATGAAGCGTCTGGTTATTCTTGGAGGAGGAGAAAGTGGTGTGGGAACAGCGCTTTTAGGGAAAGCAAAAGGATACGATGTTTTTGTGTCCGATAAAGGAAAAATAAAACAGAAGTACAAAGATGTTCTTTTAAATAATAAGATAGATTGGGAGGAAGAGCAGCATACAGAAGCTAAAATTCTCAATGCAGATATTGTAATGAAAAGTCCTGGCATTCCGAGCACCGTGAATCTAGTTGGACGATTAATAGCAGCCGGCATTCCCGTGATTTCAGAAATTGAGTTTGCTTCTCGATTTACACATGCAACTATTGTTGGAATCACAGGGAGTAACGGTAAAACAACAACGGCTTCGTTAACGCATCATATTTTAAAACAGGAGCTGGAGGTTGGACTTGCAGGTAATATTGGTGATAGTTTTGCGAAGCAATTGCTGGAAAAGAATTACAGGAATTATGTGTTGGAGATTAGTAGTTTTCAGTTGGATGATATTGAAACTTTTAAGCCGAAAATTGCTGTAATAACCAATATAACTCCAGATCATTTAAATCGGTACAATTACGATTTTGATGCTTATGTGGCAGCGAAATTCAGAATAGCAATGAATCAGACAGCTGATGATTATCTGATTTATGATGCCGATGATGAAGTTCTGGTGAACTGGTTAGAGATACATCCGGTAAAATCAACCTTGCTACCGTTCTCATTGGTGAAACCTATTGAAAACGGAGCGTGTTTAGAAAATGAAAATATAAAAATAACTATAGATAACAATCATATAACTATGCCTACAAAAAATTTAGCCTTAGAGGGTAAACATAACATTAAAAACGCCATGGCAGCCTCGACTGTGGCGCACTTATTAAAAATAAGAAAACAAACGATAAGAGAGAGTCTGGAAAATTTTCAGGGGGTGGAACATCGTTTAGAGCATGTTTTAAAAATTAATAAAGTGCAGTATATAAACGATTCTAAGGCAACTAATGTAAATGCGACATATTATGCTTTGGAGAGTATGACTGCTCCAACGATATGGATAGTAGGTGGTGAAGATAAAGGGAATAATTACGAAGAATTGTTTCCGTTTGTAAACGAAAAGGTAAAAGCTATTATTTGTTTGGGTGTGAACAACGAAAAGTTGTTACAGCACTTTAGTAATATGGTAGATGTTATTGTAGAAACGCAGTTTATGGCAGAGGCTGTAAAGATTGCTTATAAGCTGGCTGAATCGGGTGATAATGTATTGTTATCTCCGGCTTGTGCAAGTTTTGATTTGTTTGAAAATTACGAAGATCGCGGAAGACAATTTAAAGAAGCAGTTAGAAATTTATAATGCAGGAATTTTTTAGAAACTTAAAAGGAGACAGGTCTATTTGGGCTATAGCAGCTTTACTGGCGATATTTTCGTTTTTGCCGGTATATAGTGCGGCTAGTAATCTTGCCTATATGGGCGGGAGTGCATCTACTTTTACGTTTTTTCTTAAGCATTTTATGCATTTAGTGTTCGGTTTCGGAATTATGTATGGCGTGCATAAAATTCCGTACCGATATTTTAGAGGTTTGTCTATAGTTATGATACCTGTGGTTCTGGCGTTACTTGTAATTACTATGTTTCAGGGAACCACAATTGATGGGGCAAATGCCAGCAGATGGATACAGATTCCGCTGGTGAATATGTCCTTTCAGACCTCTACATTTGCGGCTGTGGTTTTAATGGTTTATGTGGCGAAATACATGTCGAAAATGGCCGATAAAAAAATTTCGTTTCAGGCCTCAATTTTTCCACTTTGGATGCCGGTTTTCTTTGTACTTATGTTAATTTTGCCGGCTAATTTTTCTACGACGGCAATTATCTTTTTAACGGTATTGGTTTTGGTGTTTTTAGGAGGTTATCCTATAAAATATTTAATGCTGATTGTTGGTGCCGGTGTACTTGGTCTTGCTTTGTTTGTGTTGACAGCAAAGGCATTTCCAGATCTTATGCCAAACCGTGTGGATACCTGGATAAGCCGAATTGAAAATTTTAGCAACGGTGAGGATACCGAAGAAGATTATCAGATAGAAAAAGCAAAAATAGCAATAGCTTCTGGAGGAATACAGGGGATGGGCCCGGGTAAAAGTATTCAAAAGAATTTTTTACCTCAGTCGTCTTCAGATTTTATTTATGCCATAATTATTGAAGAATACGGGCTTATTGGCGGTGTTATTCTTATGGTTATTTATATGTGGTTATTATTTAGAATAATAATTGTGGCACAAAAGGCACAGACTGTTTTTGGTATGCTGGTGGTGCTTGGTGTAGGATTGCCAATTGTAGTGCAAGCTTTAATTAATATGGCTGTAGCGGTAGAGTTGTTTCCGGTTACAGGGCAAACACTGCCTTTAATAAGTAGTGGGGGAACCTCAATCTGGATGACCTGTTTTGCTATAGGTATAATTTTAAGTGTAAGCACTAAGAGCGAAGAAGTAAAAGAACAAGAATTAGATGAAGATAATCCGTTAGATATTCTGGCGGAGGCAGTATAAAATGAGTAAAAACTATCGTATCATATTATCAGGAGGTGGCACAGGCGGGCATATTTACCCGGCTATAGCTATTGCAAACGAAATGAAGCAACGGTATCCCGATGCTAAATTTCTTTTTGTGGGGGCTAAAGATAGAATGGAGATGGAAAAGGTGCCTCAGGCGGGGTATGATATTGAAGGCTTGTGGATTTCTGGAATACAACGGGAATTGACCTTAAAAAACTTAATGTTTCCTTTTAAGCTTATTAATAGTTTGTTTAATGCCCGAAAAATTGTTAAACGTTTTAAACCGGATGTGGTTATAGGAACCGGAGGTTTTGCCAGTGGTCCTATATTACAGGCGGCTGCAGGTAAACGTATACCAGCGTTAATTCAGGAGCAAAATTCTTTTCCAGGAATTACAAATAAACTACTGGGAAAAAAGGTGCAGAAAATATGTGTGGCCTATGATGGGTTGGATCGCTTTTTTCCTGCGGGTAAAATTATAAAAACCGGAAATCCGGTGCGTCAGAGCTTGTTGAATATCGCTTCAAAACGCGAAGAGGCTAAGGCCTTTTTTAATCTGGTTCCTGATAAAAAGACCTTATTAGTTATTGGCGGGAGTTTAGGAGCGAAACGTATTAACGAACTGTTGAAAAAGGAACTGGATTATTTGCAAGTGCGTAATGTTCAGATTATCTGGCAATGTGGTAAGTTGTATTACGAGACCTATAAAATTTACAGTCATACGAAGCACGTACAGGTGCATGCCTATTTAAACGATATGGATTTAGCATATGCGGCGGCAGATATTATCATATCACGAGCTGGAGCAAGTTCTGTTTCAGAATTGTGTATTGTAGGTAAGCCTGTCATTTTTATTCCGTCACCAAATGTGGCAGAAGATCATCAGACTAAAAACGCGATGGCTATAGTTGAGAAAAATGCTGCCGTTTTAATAAAAGAAAGTGATCTCGAAGTAGATTTTGAAAATAAGTTTTCACTGCTGGTAGAATCGAAGGAAAAGCAGGAGCAGTTAGGAAAGAATATTAAAAAGCTGGCATTGGTAAATGCTACAAAAGATATAGCAGACGAAGTAGAAAAGTTGTTACAGAAGTAATGGATTTAAAAGGTGTACATAACGTGTATTTTATTGGTATAGGCGGCATAGGCATGAGTGCTTTGGCGCGCTATTTTCATGCCAATGGAAAACAGGTTGCTGGTTACGATAAAACACCATCGCTGGTTACCGAAGCCCTTGAGGTTTTGGGTATAGCTGTACATTTTGACGATTCAGTTGCTAATATAGATGACCGCTTTTTAAACTACGATACAACTTTGGTAGTGTATACGCCAGCGATTCCAAAGGATAATAAAGAGCTGGTTTATTTTAAAAACAATAAGAGTTTTACGGTTTTAAAACGATCAGAAGTTTTAGGGCTGATTACAGAAAATACATTTTGTTTTGCTGTTGCGGGGACGCATGGTAAAACCACAACAACCAGTATTCTGGCGCATTTGCTATATGAATGTAATGTGCCGTTAACAGGGTTTTTAGGCGGGATTAGCGAGAATTATAATTCCAACTTCATTTCTAAAGGCACTGAAGTTTCAGTTGTGGAAGCAGATGAATTTGATAGATCGTTTTTAACGCTATCTCCGGATATGGCCTGTATTACATCTATGGATGCCGATCATCTGGATATTTATGGTCAGGCAGAAGCTTTGCAGGAATCGTTTGTTGATTTCTCTAACAGAGTAAAGCCAAAGGGGAAGTTGTTTGTTAAAAACGGATTACCAATTAAAGGATTAACCTATGGTCTGGAAGACGATTCAGACTATGTGGCTCAAAATATTAGTGTACATAACGGTAGTTATGTGTTCGATTTAAAAACACCTACTACTGTAATTAAAGATTTGCAATTTAACCTGCCTGGTAGACATAATCTGTCGAATGCATTAATAGCCTTGGCGATGGCTGTCGAGTATGGTTGCCCTCACCAGCAGCTCGCCAAAGCTTTAGCATTCTATAAAGGGGTTAAAAGACGGTTTACATATCATTTAAAAACCGAGAATCTGGTTTTTATAGATGATTATGCGCATCATCCGGAAGAAATTCATGCCGTGCATCAGGCGGTAAGAGAAATGTATCCGGGTAAAAAAGTGCTGGCAGTTTTTCAGCCACATTTATTTAGCAGAACCAGAGATTTTGCAGAGGATTTTGCAAAACGCTTGTCTCAGTTTGATGAAGTGGTGTTACTGGATATTTATCCTGCAAGAGAATTGCCTATAGAAGGCGTAACATCGGCTTGGCTATTAGATAAAATAGAGAACGATAAAAAGCAGCTGGTTACAAAGGATGAGCTGGTAAATACGATTAAAACAAGCGATGCTCAGGTGGTAATAACCCTTGGAGCAGGCGATATAGGAACTGAAGTAGAACGCATAAAACAGGTATTAAATGGCATTTAAAATACATTGGGGTTCTGTTAAGTTGGTAGTATTGCTTGTGGTGGTGCTGTCTCTTTTTGCTTTTGCTTCGGTAAGAAACGGACAGCGAAAAGTGTCGCAGCCGGAAATTAGTTTTTTAGGAGACAACAATCTGTTTATCACCCATGAAACTGTTAGTAAGTTGTTAATACAAAATGAAGCAGACCCTTTAAACTTGGAGAAAGAAGCTTTAGATTTGAATAGATTGGAGTTTGCCCTGAATTCTAACCCTATGATAAAAACTGCTGAAGTGTATGTAGGTGTAGACGGATTACTTAAAGCAGAAATTGAACAGAAAAAACCTATTGCGCGCGTTCGCGCTGCTACGTCTTATTATTTAGACGATGAAGGAGGTTATATGCCGCTATCGTCTAATTATACAGCTCGAGTACCTTTTGTTGTTGGTCATGTTGAAAAAAATAACTTGAGTAACGTTTTTAAAATTGCTCAGAAAGTTTATAATGATGCATTCTTAAAGAAACATGTGGTCGAGATCCATCAAAATAAAGACCAATCCGTTTCTTTAAAATTAAGACAATACAGTTTTAACGTGTATTTAGGACAATTAAATCAATTAGATAAAAAAATAAATAATCTAAAAGTGTTTTACAAAAAGGCTATGAAGGAACATACGCTTAATGATTATAGTACTATTAATTTGCAATTCGACAATCAAGTGGTGTGCACCAAAAACTAAACTATGGAACATAATATAGCAGTTGGATTAGATATTGGAACCACGAAAATTGTGGCCATGATTGGGCGTAAAAACGATTATGGAAAATTAGAAATACTGGGTATTGGCCGCTCTAAGAGTTTGGGTGTGCATCGTGGTGTGGTAAGTAATATAACCCAAACCATACAGTCTATACAACAGGCTGTTCAGGAAGCAGAAGCAGCTTCCGGAACAAAAATAGAAGGCGTAACCGTGGGTATTGCCGGTCAACATATTAGAAGTCTGCAGCACAGCGATTACATTACCAGACCCAATTCTGAAACGGTAATTGACGATAGCGATATCGATAAGTTAATCAATCAGGTGCACAAGCTGGTAATGCTTCCTGGAGAAGAAATTATTCATGTTTTACCACAGGAATATAAAATAGACGGACAGTCCGAAATTAAAGAGCCAATTGGTATGCACGGTGGCAGACTGGAAGCTAATTTTCATGTGGTTGTAGGGCAGGTGTCTTCAATAAGAAATATCGGGCGTTGTATTAAAAGTTCAGATCTGGAACTGGAGCGTCTTACACTTGAACCATTAGCTTCAGCTAATGCGGTGTTAAGTCAGGAAGAAAAAGAAGCCGGAGTAGCTTTGATCGATATCGGTGGTGGTACTACCGATTTAGCTGTTTTTAAAGATGGAATCATCAGACATACCGCTGTAATACCTTTCGGAGGAAATGTCATTACCGAAGATATAAAGGAAGGCTGTTCTATTATTGAAAAGCAGGCTGAATTATTAAAAATTAAGTTTGGATCGGCTTGGCCCGGAGAGAATAAGGATAACGAAATTGTGTCTATTCCTGGGTTGAGAGGTCGTGAACCAAAAGAAATTACCCTTAAAAATTTATCTAAAATCATTCACGCTCGTGTAGTAGAAATTATTGAGCAGGTATTTTTAGAAATTAAAAATTACGGGCATGAAGAACAAAAGAAAAAATTAATTGCGGGTATTGTATTAACCGGAGGAGGGGCTCAGTTAAAACATTTAAAACAATTGGTGGAATATATCACCGGAATGGATACCAGAATAGGATATCCTAACGAACACCTGGCAGGCGATAGTAACGAAGATATTACAAGTCCGTTATACGCTACCAGTGTTGGATTGGTTTTAGACGGATTAAAGCATCAGGAGCGTAAGCGCAAAGAAGCTGTTATTAAGGAAGAGCCAAAACCGGAGGAGATTTCAGGTGCAGAAGGCGGAGCGCAAGAGGAAACAGAAGCGCCGAAACAGGAAATACCACCAGTAAGAAGAGAACGTAAAAACTTTTTAGACAAGTTTACAGATAAAATTAAAGATTTTCTGGATAACGCAGAATAATACTAACGACCACTAATATTCAAAAACAGGAATATTTAAACAAAAGAATCAATACTTAAAAGTAAAGAACAAAACCAGTAAATAAGAATTTATGAGCAGCAACAAAGAATTCGGAAGTATCTCATTTGATTTACCAAAAAACCAATCCAATGTCATTAAGGTTATTGGTGTTGGAGGAGGAGGTAGCAATGCTATCAATCACATGTTCCAGCAGGGCATTAAAGGTGTAGATTTTGTAATCTGTAATACAGATGCACAAGCCTTACAAAACAGTGGTGTGCCAAACAAAATTCAGTTAGGTTTAGACCTTACCGAAGGTTTAGGAGCGGGAGCAAACCCTGAAATTGGTGAACAGTCTGCCGTAGAAAGCTACGAAGACATCAAACGTATGTTGGATACTAACACAAAAATGATCTTTATTACCGCTGGTATGGGAGGTGGTACCGGTACAGGTGCAGCGCCTATAATAGCTAAAATGGCTAAAGATTTAGATGTATTAACCGTTGGTATTGTTACTATGCCTTTTCAGTTTGAAGGTAAAATGCGTAACGAACAAGCTCAAAAAGGTATTGAAAAATTAAGAAATGTTGTTGATTCTTTAATTGTTATTAATAATAATAAACTTCGTGAAGTGTATGGAAATTTAGGCTTTAAAGCCGGTTTTTCTAAGGCGGACGAAGTGCTATCTACAGCTGCTCGTGGTATAGCCGAAGTTATTACACATCACTACACGCAAAACATCGATTTACGTGATGCGAAAACTGTATTAAGTAATAGTGGTTCAGCTATTATGGGATCGTCTGTAGCTTCTGGTCAAAACAGAGCTAAAGATGCAATTATGAAAGCTTTAGATTCTCCGTTGCTTAACGATAATAAAATTTCGGGTGCTAAAAACGTATTGTTGCTTATCGTTTCGGGTGCTCAGGAAATTACTATTGATGAGATTGGAGAAATTAACGATCACATTCAGAGTGAAGCTGGTCATGGAGCAAACATTATTATGGGGGTTGGTGAAGATGACTCTTTAGAAGAATCAATCGCTGTAACCATCATCGCTACGGGTTTTAACTTAGATCAGCAGGATGAAATTTCGAATACCGAAGCAAAGCGCGTTATTCATTCATTAGAAGAAGATCAGAATAAAGAAAAACAGGAAACAAAAAAAGAAAGGGAGCCTGCAATAATCACTCCTAATATTGAGCTTAAAAAAGAAGAACCTAAAGTGGTAAGACACACCTTAGATCTTAACGATTTAGATGCTTTTGAAGCTCATGCAGAACCAAAAAAGCCAGTATCTGTTAAACCGGAAGTAACGCCATCTGATTTAATTCAGACCACAGATGCGATAAAAAATATAGAGGTACAGTATGAAGATATCTCTGAAGTTGATGCTAATGATTTTGTGTTTACCGAGGTAAAAGCTGAAACCAGACAACCGGTTCAGAATTTTGATGCCGAAGAAGAAAAACAGATTACCTTGTCTTTCGATTTACCTTTAACCAATAAGCCTGAAGTTGAAGAAGAGGAGAATAAGGTAGTGAAGCATAGTCTTGAAGAAGAAAGCCGAATTAAACATTTACCGGTAAACGATTATGTAGAATTGGTTAATGTGACTGAAGCGACAGATAAAGGTGAAATTCGATATGTGTTAGACGATCACAGCGAATCTATTCGAGAAGTAAGAAAGCCTGCTCAAAAGCCGGTAGAAGACAGAGCTTTAAGTCAATTCAATAACAATATCAGCTTTGTAAAGAAAGAGGAATATAAGGAGTTAACATCGCAACCGCAGAAGGCAGAAGATGTAGATCCTATGAACAGCCCGATTTCTGATATGCTTAAAGAACGTGCTGAAGAGCGCAGACGTAAGATGAAGGATTTTAACTATAAATTCAATAATTCTAAAATTGATGAAATCGAGAAAATTCCGGCGTACAAACGTTTGGGAATTAATCTTAATGAAACTCAGCATTCATCGGAAAATAATATGTCTAAAACCAGTTTAGGCGTAGACGACAATAATGATATTCAGCTAAGAAGTAATAATTCGTTTTTGCACGATAACGTTGATTAGATTAATAGCAAATTTAGTTAAGTGTTTTTAGCTTTTAAACCCGAAAACTCTTTGAGATTTTCGGGTTTTTCTTTTTATATTCGCATCAAATTTAAATTATGAGTTTACAACAAGATATCATGACAGCGCTTAAGACTGCCATGAAAGCTAAAGATCAGGCTGCTCTTACCGCATTACGTGCAGTAAAATCGGCTATCTTATTAGCTCAGACAGAAACAGGTTCTACAACAGAATTAACAGAAGAGCAGGAGCTTAAATTACTTCAGAAGTTGGTAAAACAACGCAAGGATAGCGCTGCTATTTATGTGGAGCAGGGCAGACAGGATTTAGCCGATCCGGAATTGGCTGAAGCAGAAGTTATAAGTCAGTTTTTGCCAGAAGCTTTGTCTGAAGCAGAAATAGAGGTTGTTGTACTTGCTGCTATTAAAGATCTTGGAGCTGAAGGTATGAAAGATATGGGGAAGGTTATGGGCGTTGTAAGTGGACAGCTTACTGGTAAAGCCGATGGCAAAACCATTTCTGCCATAGTAAAGAAAAACTTAGCTTAACATATAATCCTGAATATTTTCAGGAGCTGGCTGCGTACCTGCCTGCCGACAGGCAGGTTTCGGCAAGTAACACGAATAGAGTGTATTTTGTTTATGTCATAAGGAGTTCAAAGGATGGTCGTTTATATAAAGGAATGACACAAGATTTAGTTAGAAGGATCAAGGAACATAATCAGGGTAAAAATAGATCTACTAAGGGATTTATGCCGTGAGAATTGGTTTTTCAAAAAAGTTTTAATAGTAGAATTGAAGCGAGAAACTATGAAAAGTTTTTAAAAACTGGTGTAGGAAGAGAGTTTTTAAAAAGTATATTATAAAAGGCTGCGTAGTTCAACTGGATAGAATATCAGATTTCGGCTCTGAGGGTTGGGGGTTCGAATCCCTCCGCGGTCACAACACAAGCGTAATTAATAGCATTCTGTTAATTGCGCTTTTTTATTTTTGAGTCTTAACTTTGGTTAAAAATATTATAAATAAAATAATCACTTTATATTTTCAGTAACTTTATATTATGAAAACACGTTATATATATATCATCTGTTTATGTTTTTTGCTCATTGGTAATTCAGCTTGTGCTCAGGATAAAAATGATATGCTGACTCCGGGCGCTATAGCTGATGTTATTAAAAAACATCCTGAAATGGAAATTATAGATGTAAGAACACCGGAAGAATATGCTGGCGGACATTTGGCAAATTCAAAAAATTACAATTACAAAGCTGTTAATTTTGAGAATCAGATTGCGTCTTTAGATAAATCGAAACCGGTAATTGTATACTGTTTAAGTGGTGGCCGTAGTGCTAAAGCAGCTCAGAAAATGCGAGCCGAAGGATTTTCAAAAGTGTATGAAATGCAAGGTGGTATTGTAAAATGGCGTAGTGAAAACCTGCCGGAAGAAGCTGTTGGAGTGGATTCGGGGATGACTATGGCGGAATTTCAGCATATGTTGAATTCAGATAAACAGGTATTGGTCGACTTTTATGCAGAATGGTGTCTGCCCTGTAAAAAAATGGAACCTTATTTAAAGGAAATCACTGAAGATATGTCTGGTTCTGTAAAGGTTGTTCGTATAGATGCCGATAAGAATCGAAGCCTGTGTAAAACCTTAAAGGTGGATGCGCTTCCTGTGCTTCAGTTGTATAAAAACAAAGAACTTATCTGGAATCATTCGGGGTTTATAGAAAAAGACGACGTCTTAAAACAGTTGCAGTAAGTATTTAATTTTAAGTTTATAACTTCGATTTAATAAATTTAAGAATTCGTTTTCTGTCATTAAGCACATCAGTTCGGTAATGCTTATTCTTTATAAAAAACCAGATTCTATGGCTTAATAATTGCGATAACTGCAGATATGATAATGTTTTATAATGCAGCGTTCTGAATTTCGGATACCTGTTTTTAAGCCGGTAAACCTTAGCTTTTAATTTTAACAAAGCAGTGGTCTTAGGTTTTGGAAACACATTAAAATAAAGCCGTCCTAAATTGAAATTATTTACAATGTGTTTGTTGCTAAGGGCATATTTATGCTCAGGTTCTGAAACATGAGGTAAAAGCACCAGCGTGTCGTAAACGTTTTTCAGACCAATAAAATTGTAATACGATCCTAAATCGTTAACTTGAAAATTAAGTACATTATGAATCAGTAAATGCTTCGTACAAGGTATCGGGATGTTCGTGTTTTTTGTCAATATCCTTTCGTCCAAGACGGCCTGTGGCTGTAAAATATCCTGATCGGTGTCCAGTAACTTAAAATGGATTTCTACCGCCCCTAAAAATGCTTCAGAGGCTAAACGCAAGAGGTGTTTGTCTTCAAAATATTTCGGGTTTATGGTAGGCGTTTTGGCATAGTTATAACCTTTACTGAGTAATAAATCAAAGGCTTTCTGGCAAAGATGTTTTGGAACGAGTACATCGATGTCTCCCAACATGCGTTCCCCAATATTATTATAATAGTCTGAAGCGATCATTGCGGCTCCTTTTAGAAAGACGTGAGGAATATCTGCCTGATTAAACCAGTTATTTATCATGTGGACTTCTTGTAAAAGCGCCTTGTTCCGTTCCAGGTTTAAATCGTAAATATATTTCTGATATTGGTATAAGTCTTCTGGTAAATCCTTTAAAAGGCCTTTGGAGCATAATCTGGAGTATAGCGTTGGTATTACCAAGTGGTTGCTACCAAATGCTATAACTGCTTCCCAGTCTATTTCATTAGTTTGAATAGCCTTTTGTAATGCTTTGGCATTGTTTTCAAAATTTAAAATTTTAGCTAAATGCTGTAAAGTCTGCTCGGTGCTATTCATAAACGAAAATCCTATTCGTTTTTAAATATAGTAGAAAAAACAGCAATAGCCTCGGTATTGTTACTGTAAGTTAATTTATAACAGGTAAGTGTGCTAATCCAGTTTAAAAAGGCTTTTGCATTTTCAGGCTTTGGTGAAAGCCAGGAATCGGGAATAAGAATTTCCAGAGCTTCTTTTATGGAAAGTGCTTCAAGACTGGTTTCTGCTTTGGCTTGATAATTTACTAAAACGACTGTATTACATGGCAAATGGGTTTTTGTGGGTTCCGGAGTTGGAAGATATTTTATAGGGCCTTTATAGGATCTTAAAAAACAAGATGGCAAAGTGTCTATTTGAGGCGCATACGGTTTTAAAATGTCGAAGGCACCTTGTTTAATGGAAATGGCTCCCGGAAAATAATAGCTGTGTAAATTTTCCCTTAAAATAGGTGTGGTATCGTCCGCCATTAGCTCATAGCCATTAAAAGCTAATAAACTCGTCAACGTGCTTTTTCCGCTTCCGGAAGTGCCAATAAGAGTCACGGAGGATTGACCATTGGAAATCGTGGAGGCGTGTAAAAGGCCTATCCAGTCATGTTCTGTGTTTTCATAAAGGGAGCAAAGGAGCTCCATGTTAAACTTGCCCTGCAGTTTATTGTAATAGCGTTGTTCGAATGCTTTTATAAAATTTTTGTTTTTGAACAGCTGTAATGTGCTGTGTTTAGTATTGATCTGAAAACTAAAATCGGCGTTTGTATTTGTTTCAGTTTCTAAGTGGGCAATCTGTGGATGGATATATTCCTTTAAGGATTCGGATTCAAAATTAATTTCAAATTGAAATCCCAGACATCTATAATAGGTAGTAAATAAGTACTGTTGGGTTAAAGTAGTCTCTGGATATGGTTCTTCTGAATTTAAAGGCCGATTAAGATCTTTCAGAAATCCCTTTATATCATTCAGTAAGGTTGTTGCTTGTGTAGTTGGAAGCTTTGATTCCTGTATGCAGTGCTGTATAAAGGCTGTTTCGGAATCGGAAGTAAAATAGAGTTGTATGTAATAGAACAATCCGTTAGCGATTATGGCATACCGGTTTGAAGTTTCAAACCAAAGTATCGTTACATCGTTAACGGATTGTGTATGTTTAGGCTTTAAAGACCTATTCAAAGTATTTTAATACTTAAAAATTATTCTTAACCTGATTTTTGTCGATTTGGGAATTAGAATTGTCTACTGCTGGGTTATTACCATTTCCGTTTCCATTATCAAGACCGTTTGCGTTTCCGTTAGGTGTATTTCCTCCCGGATTCACAGGTAAACTGGTTTCCTGCGCACGTAAAGGATTTAATACTGCAAACGTACCTATGGCTGTAAAAGCAGCGTATTTACCCATTTTTTTCAGGGCCTCTTTACGAGTAATTTCTGTATGCTTATTTTCCTTTTTCATAGTTGTAAATATAAAATAAGTTTTTTGTAATCAAAATATTATTTTAAAATAACGCGTTTCGAAATTTGGTTACCTAACTCATTTTCAATTTTAACAATGTAAACACCGCTAGTATAACCTACCGTACTTAATGTGTATTCTCTTACTGTGTTGTTTAAGATCGTATTGGTAATTTGTCTACCTTGAATGTCGTAAAGACTTAGCTTTGTGTTTTTGCCTAAGTCGCCTTTAATTCTAAGAGACTCTCTACCTGTGAAAATTTGAATACTTTCTAAAATATTTTCTTCTACAGATAATCTGCTTTGGTCTGTAGTGTGTAGTATAAAACGTCCTAATCCACTTAATTTCGTATCTGTAGTAAACGTATAAGGTTTATCCGATAATAGTGTCCAGGTATTGGTTTTAGTATCTTCTAGATATACCGTCGCGCCCTCGTTAAGCGTAGATTCTATAATATCTAAAGTAATTTGTTCACCTTTAGGAGCAATAATACCTAAAGGAATAGCAATACCAGTTCCTAAATTGCTGTTTGGTAAAGTCTGAATACCAATTTTAAAATTAGAGTAATCTTCCACCAACTGGGTAAACATAGTAAAACCGGAATAATTATTGCCATAAATGGTGGCATCGTAACCTTTATCAAAACCTAAGGATGCTATATCATTAAAATAAACAGCAGTTGTGTGTCTTTTGGTTTCTCCTGTTGATAGGGCAAGTGTAAAATGTGTTTTGTGAATATCAGCGGTTCTCCCAGCTACAAAATCATCATCTGAACCAATTGTACGCATGTTCGGGTTAAATATCAAAGATTGTCCGGAATTCTCCAAAGGGATTGCTACATAAAACCCTTGCCCAGGTGTCATTAATATGTCTGTACTTTGATTAAAGATAACCCATCCATTATTTCCATCATATCCATAAACAGCTTCTTTCCCAGTTTGGAATAGGCTGATATTTGTTGAGACAAAATTACTCATGTCTAAGTATGATGTGTAAGGATTTCCTACTAAATTCCATTGTGATGCCAATCTACTTGTATATGTTAATAAGCTAGATATGCTGGATGTTAAAATGTTACCTGAAAACACTAAATTAGAATTTTGAGATAATGTGGAAGCTCTGTATCCAACCGCAGGTTCTAATTCATTGTTTAAGTCCGCTGTACTCCAATCTCTATAATCTCCAAAGTCTTTGTCAAATGGACCAAATAAAACTTGATTAATACCAACAGGGACTAGGTTACTTAAATTATCGTCAGTATCGATAAAGTCAATAAAGGTCTCTCCAGGAAGTGGAGATGAAATCAAATCATTACCAGTAGAATTTACGTGTCTACTGTACTTTGCATTGCCAGTAACAGAGCCATTTACAATTAATGAGCTGTAATTTGTAGAAGTTGAGTTTAAAATTAAGTTATTAGCAGTGTTAATGTCATTAACTGTTAATGAACCAGTTGATTGAATAGAAATACCTGCTCCAGCTTCAGTAAATATATTTTGTAATTCGATATCAGTCGAAATTTCGTAGGTGCCATTGACGATTAGAGCATTATATCCACCAGTGGAAAAGTCGGGGGCTGGGGGTGCATTTAGAGGTGCGGTCCACGTCCCGTCCTGTAACACATAACCACTGAAATTGCCGTTTGAAATTATTTTAAAATTGTCAAGACCAATTATGAAGTCGTCAAAATTTTGATGAGTTCTATGGAAATTAATATTAATCCTTAAATCAATTGTAGTCTCGGTTGGGTTTAAAGTATTGATTGGAATCGTAACTGTTCTTGCGTTTATATTATTGTTTGCTCCTTGGCTAACTATATCGATGTCGGTTAGCTGAGATGGGTTTCCATCTGAGTCATACTCATAAATTTGATAAGAAATTGTAGGGGTATATGTGTTATTTGCTGAAATATATTCGTAATCAAAACTTATTTCAATATTTTCATATCCAGAAATATCTATGGGTTCCATATATAACATGTAGTCGCTAAATGTATTAGAACGGCTTCTTAATCCAAAAAAGTTTCCAGTTATCGAAGAACCTGCTCCTCCAATAGATCCTAAGCCCGAAGTTAATTGATCAGTTTCTCTCCATAAATATTGAGAGGATGTGTCGTTTGGGTCAGTTTCACTAGGGGAAGTGGCTAGCTTAGGCCAATTGTTGCCTGCTCCATCCCAGTTTTGGGTAGCAATAGTGAATGTCTGCCCATACCCCAAAGTAGTAAAGGCCAAGCCTATTAATAATAAAAAGTAAATTTTCTTCATAGTTAAAATTTTTAAGATTCATAGCAAACTTACACGGAGTAAGTTAATGATTTTAAATGAATTGATAGTTTAGGTGCTACAAAGATATATAAATTTCGTTTGTGAGTTTTACATTACGCACAAACTTTATTTTTTTTGTTAAACGGTGTGTTTCCTTAGATTAACGGAGGGGGGTAAGAGTGGGAGTAGTGTTTTAGCGAAATTTCTTACTTTTTAACTAGTAAATGGGTAATAGTGTTGTATTTCAGCGGTTTATGTGTAATTTAGTGTTTCAATTCCCTCACTTATATTAACTTAAATTAATTCTTGAATGGTTTCAGGTGTGCCTTGGATACAGCAATTTACGCTACCCAGTAAAGTGATTTTGGGAATATTTCTATGTGTGCTTATTTGTATAATGATATACTATTCCTTTAAAATGGTGGAAATGGTGTATGTCATTCTATTTAAAAAGCCCTTATATGTGCATTTTTATATGAAGCTTAAAAAACTGGAGCAGGCCGATAAGGATTTATTGTATAAAAGCTTTAATTTCTACAAGGGCTTAAATACAAAACAGCGTTTGTATTTCGATCATCGGGTGGTGTCTTTTATAAAGGATAAAGAGTTTATAGGGCGTAAAGGTTTGGAGGTTACCCAAGACATGAAATTACTTATTTCGGCCCATGCGGTAATTTTAACTTTTGGTTTTAGAGATTTCTTTATCGGACTTATAGATAAGATTTTTATTTACCCGAATAAATTTTATTCCAAGGCAAATGCCGCGTATCATAAAGGAGAAATGAATCCGAGAATGCGTGCACTGGTCATTTCCTGGGAGGATTTTAAATTTGGGCTGGAGGTGACTAACGATAATATTAATCTGGGGATTCACGAATTTACGCACGCCATACATTTAAATAGTATGAAGGAAGGCGATGTGAGTTCTACCATTTTTGCCGATTCGTTTAAGGAACTCGCTAATTTATTGACCAAAGATGAGTCTTTACGGAAGGAATTGCTGGAATCCCGTTTTTTCAGAGATTATGCGTTTTTAAACCAGTTTGAATTTTTAGCTGTTGTTATGGAGCATTTTATAGAGCGCCCCATGGAGTTTAAACAGCAATTCCCTCAAATATACAGCAAAGCGAAACAAATGCTTAACTTCGATTTTTTAGGGTATTAATACTGTAGTATTGGTACTCGTTTGTGTTTTGTTGTTTTACTCTTTTTTTACAGGTTATATATTTTTTGTCAGTCTAACTAATTGATTCATATCTTTTTGGAGTGATTTCGGTCTACAGATTATACAGTTTTAAGCGGGGTTTTTCTTTAGTTTGTTAGTTTTGAATTCCTTGATTTTTCTAGGGGGTATTTTACGAATCTGTTAATTTAAGTTTAACAATAACGTTTTCGTGAAATTCTTTTTAGAATTTGTTTTGTCAGGAATTTAAAAAGAGTAGTTTTGTTACTCGTTATTAATCACTCCGAATGTTAGAATCTTTAATCACCTCAAAGACAAGGATCCGTATTTTGGTTAAGTTATTCCTTAATGCAAATACCAGTGGGTATCTGCGTGGATTGGCTTTGGAGTTTAATGAATCTACTAATGCAGTTCGCAAAGAACTCAATCAACTATCTTCAGCAGGTTACCTAGGTAAGGGTAAAGAACAAAATAAAGTAACATATCAGGCAAATACGAAGCACCCGCTTTTTGTGCCATTGCAAAATATGGTTCGAAAATATGTGGGCTTGGATACTATTGTGAAAACGGTTTTGAACCGTATGGGCGATGTTGCTCGCGTAATTGTTATTGGCGATTATGCCGAAGGGATTGATAGTGGGACTATAGATGTAGTGGTAGAAGGTGCTGATTTAAATACGGTATACATTAACCAGATGGCGAGTAAAATAGAAAAGGAAATTGGTCGTAAAGTGAATTTTACATTGACCAGCAATTTTACCCGTACGGATGGTTTTGTGATTTACGATAAGGAAGTGGAAGGTAAAAAGGAGGGCTGATGGAACGTAAATGGCATGTGGTGTATACAAAATCCAGAAATGAGAAAAAGGTTGCCGAAAAACTGGAGCGTTTAGGAGTAAAAGCGTATTGTCCGGTTTTAACGGAAGTGCGTCAGTGGAGTGATAGAAAGAAAAAAGTATTAGTGCCAATGTTGCCTAGTATGGTGTTGGTGCATGTAAGCGAAACTGAACGTCATCTGGTGTTTGATGTGCCGGGAGTAGTGCGCTATATGTTTTGGAATGGAGTGCCGGTTGTAGTGAGAAATGAGGAAGTCGATGCGCTTCGCGAGGTGGAAACAGGAAAAGGATTTGACAGTGCAAAAGTGGAAAGTTTAAAGCCGGGGACAGAAATAAATCTGTCTGAATTAGGTTTTGAAGCCGCTCAGGGTACGGTGAAGTATGTATCTGGAAATCAGTGTTGGGTGGTGTTGAAGGATTTAGGGTATGTAGTAAAACTGCAATTGCAGTAAAGAATATTTTAATTAATTTTTTTAATTGTTGGGGCGACTGGAAATGGGGCGCACCACGGCGAAGCCGTGAGTAAAACTTAATAAAAATATAGTATATTGTACTATTAAAAAAAAATAATCAGTCTTATGAAACAGAAAGTAGCTTTAATCACAGGAGTAACGGGGCAGGATGGAGCCTATTTAAGTGAATTTTTATTGAAAAAGGGATATCAGGTTCACGGCTTAAAACGTAGGTCTTCTTTGTTTAATACAGATCGTATCGATCATTTATATCAAGATCCGCATGTTGACGGACGTAATTTCTTTTTGCACTATGGTGACATGACCGATAGTACAAATTTAATTCGATTAATTCAGGAAATTCAACCAGATGAGATTTATAACCTGGCTGCAATGAGTCACGTACATGTGTCTTTTGAAGTTCCGGAATATACGGGTAATGCAGATGGATTAGGGACACTTCGTATTCTAGATGCGGTTCGTTTATTAGGACTGGAAAAGAAAACCAGAATTTATCAGGCATCAACATCTGAATTATATGGTAAAGTTCAGGAAGTGCCTCAATCAGAAACAACCCCGTTTTATCCACGTAGCCCGTATGCCGTTGCTAAAATGTATGCGTACTGGATTACTGTAAACTACCGTGAGGCTTATGGTATGTATGCGTGTAATGGTATTTTATTCAATCATGAATCTCCAATTCGTGGGGAAACGTTTGTAACCCGTAAAATTACGCGTGCCGTATCTCGTATTGCTTTAGGATTACAGGATAAATTGTATTTAGGAAACTTAGATGCGCAACGCGACTGGGGGCATGCCAAGGATTATGTACGTATGATGTGGATGATTCTTCAGGCCGAAGAAGCTGAAGACTGGGTAATTGCTACAGGAAAAACGACTCCGGTAAGAGAGTTTGTTAAAATGGCATTTGCTGAAGTAGGTATTACTTTGGAATTTAAAGGGGAAGGTGTTAATGAAAAAGCTTATGTGGTGTCTTGTAGTAACCCTGAGTTTCAGTTGGAAGAAGGAAAACAAGTCTTAGCAGTAGATCCTAAATATTTCAGACCTACAGAGGTGGATTTATTAATTGGTGATGCAACTAAGGCTAATACTAAATTAGGTTGGATTCCAGAATACGAATTGAAGGATCTTGTAAAAGATATGATGGAAAGTGACGTGAAACTAATGCAAAAGGATCAGTATCTTAAAGATGGAGATTATGAAATTTTAAATTATTTCGAATAATTTAAAGAAATCAAAAGTCACATTTTTATGAAAAAGGATTCAAAAATATATATCGCTGGCCATCGCGGTATGGTTGGTTCTGCAGTTTGGAGAGCCTTAGAAAGTGAAGGTTTTTCTAATCTAATAGGAAGAACGAGCTCCGAGTTAGATTTGCGTAACCAAAATGAGGTTTACGAATTTATTAAAACCGAACAACCGGATGTAATTATCGATGCTGCAGCTCGTGTTGGAGGCATTTTAGCCAATAATGATTATCCGTATCAGTTTTTAATGGAGAATCTGCAAATTCAAAATAATTTGATAGATGCGGCTCATAAATTGGAGGTACAAAAGTTTATCTTTTTAGGAAGTTCTTGTATATATCCAAAGTTTGCTCCACAACCGTTAAAAGAGGACTGTTTGTTGACAGATGCTTTAGAGCCAACGAACGAATGGTATGCTATTGCAAAAATTACGGGCGTGAAAGCCTGTGAGGCCATTAGAAAACAATATCAAAAGGATTTTGTGAGTTTAATGCCTACTAATTTATATGGTACGCATGATAACTTTGATTTACAGACCTCGCATGTGCTTCCTGCAATGATTCGTAAGTTTCATGAAGCTAAAGAAAATGGAAATGCGCCAGTAACGTTATGGGGCAGCGGTACACCAATGCGTGAATTTTTATATGTAGATGATATGGCTGAAGCCGTAGTGTTTGCTGTAAATAATGTGCTTCCGGAACATTTATATAATGTAGGTACAGGAACCGATGTTACCATTAAGGAATTAGCAGAAACCATTCAGAGGGTTACGGGTCATGAAGGTGACATTATCTGGGATTCGGAAAAGCCAGATGGTACACCACGTAAATTAATGGATGTATCCAAATTAAAATCAGCAGGATGGTCTTATAAAACGGAACTGCTGGAAGGTATAGAAAAAACATATGTCTGGTTTTTAGAAAACCAGAACACAATTAAACAAGTTAAATTATCTAAATAAATTATAATGAACATCAAGAATATTTGTTGTATCGGTGCTGGCTATGTTGGCGGACCAACTATGGCGGTTATCGCTCAAAAGAATCCGGATATAAACGTTACTGTAGTTGATTTAAATGAAAAGCGTATCGCCGCCTGGAATGATGAGAATTTAGATAATTTACCAATTTACGAGCCGGGTTTAGATCAGGTTGTTGGAGAGGCGCGTGGTAGAAACCTGTTCTTTTCAACAGCAGTAGATGAAGCTATCGATAACGCTGAAATGATTTTTATTTCGGTTAATACACCAACAAAAACCTACGGTGTGGGTAAAGGTATGGCGGCCGACTTAAAATATATCGAATTGTGTGCGCGTCAGATTGCACGTGTGGCTAAAACCGATAAAATCATAGTAGAAAAGTCAACCTTACCGGTACGTACAGCTCAGGCTATTAAAAGTATTCTGGATAATACAGGAAATGGCGTGAAATTCCAGATATTATCAAATCCAGAGTTCCTGGCAGAAGGTACTGCTGTAGAAGATTTACAAGCGCCAGACCGTGTGTTAATCGGAGGCGAGCAGACTCCGGAAGGATTAGCAGCCATAGAGGCTTTAGTTAATGTATATGGTAGCTGGGTGGCGACAGAGAACATTATTACCACTAATTTATGGTCTTCAGAATTATCGAAGCTAACAGCAAATGCGTTCCTGGCGCAGCGTGTGTCCTCAATTAATGCCTTGTCTGAATTATGTGAAGTTACAGGTGCTGATGTAAACGAAGTTGCTAATGCTATAGGAAAGGATAGTCGTATCGGGCCAAAGTTTTTAAAAGCGTCTGTAGGTTTTGGAGGATCTTGTTTTCAAAAAGATATTTTAAATCTGGTGTATATAGCAAAATCGTATGGTTTAGATGCTGTAGCCGATTATTGGGAACAGGTTATTATTATGAATGACCATCAAAAGCGTCGTTTTGCTAAGAATATGGTGAAAACCCTTTATAATACGGTTTCAGGTAAAAAGATAGCTTTCTTGGGCTGGGCGTTTAAAAAGGATACCAATGACACCCGTGAATCTGCTGCGATTTATGTGGCCGATATTTTATTGGACGAACAGGCTAAAGTAATAGTATATGACCCTAAAGTAACAGCGCAGCAGATGTATGCCGATCTGGATTATTTACAAACGCGCTCTTCTGAAGCTAACGAACAAGGCTTAACTGTTGTTAAGAATCCATATGAGGCTTTACAAGGGGCTCATGCCATTGCTGTACTAACCGAATGGGATGAATTTAAAACTTATGACTGGCAAAAGATTTACGATACCATGCAGAAACCAGCCTTTGTGTTTGACGGACGTAGTGTTTTAGATAAAGCAGCCTTAGAACAAATAGGCTTTCAGGTATATGTAATTGGACAATAAAACTTGGTGATATAGCAG
This sequence comes from Formosa sp. S-31, assembly GCF_051172795.1. NCBI lineage: Bacteria > Pseudomonadati > Bacteroidota > Flavobacteriia > Flavobacteriales > Flavobacteriaceae > Formosa > Formosa sp. S-31. The sequence goes on along the minus strand of NZ_JAENDK010000008.1, from coordinate 127,431 downwards.
TTGGTTGAGTAGTGAAACAATCTAATTTAGTTAATGATTGGTTTGTCACTTCGAGCGGAGTCGAGAAGTAATCGGGTACGTTAACGATATCATATTTAACCGAGGACACAATATTTACTATGGAAGCACAAAATAATATATCAGAAACGCAAACCATATTGGTTACCGGAGTAGCCGGGTTCATTGGATTTCATGTGACGAAAGCACTTTTGGCACTGGGACATACAGTTATTGGTATAGACAATATCAATGATTATTATGATGTAGACATTAAATATGCCCGTCTAGAGCAACTAGGCATTTCCAGAAACGAAGCAGAACAGGAATTGAACACAACGTTTAGTTTAGTATTTGGCGATCGAATGCAATTCGTAAAGATGAATCTGGAAGATCGTGGTGCTATGGATCAGCTGTTTCAGGATTTTAAATTTGATGCGGTTTGTAATCTGGCTGCTCAGGCGGGAGTGCGTTATTCGTTACAAAACCCCAATGCCTATGCCGATAGTAATTTAATTGGGTTTTTAAATGTTTTGGAAGGTTGCCGACATCATAATATTAAACGTGTGGTGTATGCCAGTAGTTCCAGTGTGTATGGTAACAGCGATGATATCCCATTTAAAGAAACAGCCAATGTAGATCATCCGATTAGTTTATACGCAGCTACTAAAAAGGCTAACGAACTGATGGCTCATACGTATAGTCATCTATACGGTTTTGAAACGATAGGCTTGCGCTTTTTTACGGTGTATGGACCCTGGGGCAGACCCGATATGGCCATGTTTTTATTTACAGATGCCATTATAAACGACAAACCTATTAAAGTTTTTAATAATGGTGATCTCTCTAGAGATTTTACATATATCGATGATATTGTAGCTGGAGTTGTGGCCACGCTCTTAGAACCGTCAGATGATACAGGCTTATATAAGTTGTACAATATTGGTAATAGCCAACCGGTACAGCTTCTCGATTATATAGAAGCCGTAGAGCAGGCTCTTAATAAGACTGCTCTTAAAGAGATGCTGCCTATGCAGCCCGGTGATGTGAAACAAACCTATGCCGATACTTCGGCTTTAGAAAAATACTACCATTACAAACCTAAAACAGATGTCAAGGCTGGTGTAAAAGCCTTTGTAGATTGGTATAAATCATTTTATTTATAATTAGAATTATGCAGAAAAGCATTCAAAACGACGACTGGACCATTGAAATTTATCCAAAGTCGAAATTATTAGATCTAAATTTAAAGGAAGTCTGGCGTTATAGGGATTTGATAGCTCTGTTTGTGCGAAGAGACTTTGTAGCGGTGTATAAGCAAACTATTTTTGGCCCCCTCTGGTTTTTTATACAACCTATTTTAACGACTATTATGTTTATGGTGGTATTTGGAGGTATTGCCAAAATGAGCACCGATGGGATGCCTAAAGCATTGTTTTATCTTTCGGGTATTGTACTGTGGAATTATTTTTCAACGGCTTTATCTAGAACATCTACTACTTTTGTCAATAACAAGGGGGTTTTTGGCAAGGTGTATTTTCCAAGAATGGCTACCCCAATTAGTTTAATAGTATCAAAACTTTTAACATTTGGTGTACAGTTTGGGTTGTTCCTAGTAGTGTTTGCCTACTTTTATTTTTTTACTGAAGCTCCAATTCGTCCTAATGCTATGGTGTTGTTTGTACCTGTATTAATAATTATTACAGCAGGTTTAGCTCTAGGTTTAGGTTTAATTATTACCTCTTTAACAACAAAATATCGCGATTTCACTTTCCTTTTGGCCTTTGCCATCCAGTTAGGAATGTATGCCACGCCTATTATTTATCCGGCCAGTTCGGTGTCAGGAAAAATGAAAATGATAATTATGGCTAATCCTATGAGTCCTATAATAGAGACTTTCCGGTATGCTTTTTTAGGAGTTGGTAATTTTAGTTGGGTGGCTTTGGCCTATAGTACGATAGTAATGATTGTGTTAATTTTTATAGGTGTAATTACTTTTAATAAAGTAGAGAAAAACTTTATGGACACCGTTTAGGTAAATAAAATTAAAGATAAAAAACGCATGAAACCTGCAATAAAAATAGAAAATTTAAGTAAACAGTACCGTTTGGGAACTGTAGGAACAGGGAGTTTTGCAAGCGATATGAATCGTTGGTGGCATACTGTTAGAGGTAAAGAAAATCCGTATTTAAAAATTGGCGAAACTAACGATCGTACCAGTAAGGGGAATTCAGAGTATGTCTGGGCTTTACGTGATATTAATTTTGAAGTACAACAGGGCGAAGTCCTTGGTATCATTGGTAAAAATGGAGCGGGTAAATCTACGCTGTTAAAGTTGTTAAGCCGAGTAACAGCACCGACTACAGGGAGTATAAAGGCTAGAGGTCGTATTGCTTCACTGTTGGAAGTTGGTACTGGATTTCATCCGGAATTGACAGGTCGGGAGAATGTGTTTTTGAATGGTGCCATAATGGGAATGACTAAGCGTGAAATCGCATCTAAGTTTGACGAGATTGTTGATTTTGCAGGTTGCGAACGGTATATCGATACCCCAGTAAAGCGTTACTCTTCTGGGATGTATGTGCGTCTGGCTTTTGCGGTAGCGGCACATTTGGAACCAGAAATTTTAATTGTTGATGAGGTTTTAGCTGTAGGCGATGCCGAATTCCAGAAAAAGGCCATTGGTAAAATGAAAGATGTAAGCCAGGGTGGAGGACGTACCGTGCTGTTTGTGAGTCATAATATGGCTTCTGTAAAGAATCTTTGTACTAGTGGTGTTTTATTACAAAATGGTACAGTAAGTACATCAGGACCAATAGATAATGTAATAGAAACATACATACAAGGCAATATAAGCAAAACCAATAATATAGAATATGTTGCTAAAGACAAATTTCTAGATGAAAAACCAATAAAAATATCTAAAGCATATATATCTTCGTTAGGTGTAAAAAATAATAATGTGTTTTCAGGTGATTCATTTGATATTCACGTTGAATATATAGCAAAAGAGGAAAATACAAATTGTAGACTGTTCATAGGTGTTTATAATCAAAGTGATCAAAAGCTACTTCATTTAGGGAATGTTTATGGTGGTATAGATTCCTTTAGTTCCAAAAAGGAAGGTAAGATAGTTTGTTCAATACCGAAGTGTAATTTAAAGGAAGGAACATATTTTATTAATTTGTCGTTTCATAGAGATGGTATTTCAGTAGATAGAGTTAAAAATGCGCTCACCCTAAATGTGGAAAATGGAGATTTTTATGGTACCGGAAAATTACCTGATAATAGAGAGAATATCTTTTTTGTTGAACAAAATTGGCAGGTATTATAATGAAGAATACGGATCTGTATTTGTTAAAATTTTATACATCTTTAGTTTATAGATTAAGGCAAAGATTTAAAAGCAAAAAAGAGTCTTTACTAGAATGGGCGGTGAAAAGTCCGGTACAAAGTACGGTGTATTATACTTTGATAGATGATAGTTTTGATAGTGAGCATTTTAGGGTGTTAAGCGGGAAGCACAATTTCAAATCAAATAAAGCATCTTCTGGTATCTATGCAAGAACGAGAAGAAATATTCATCGCATAGAAAAGGGAATATCAGCAAGTTTTCTTGCTAAAAAAAATGTATTTGCTTTAGAGTATATAGAAGAGACTATCGAAGGCGTCGGGGATTTATTAAAGAGTAACTATTTAAATACACCATTTCATAAATGGAGTTTTGATGTACTAAATAATTATTTTTCTGTGATAGAAAAGGATGATTTTTGTGATAGTTTGAACGCTAAATGGAAGTTAATCGTAGAAGAATACCCATTAACAAATACTGAAACTAAAAATCATGCTCCATTTCACTACAGAGATTTGCCTGTTTCTAATGTTACTTTCCCAGAATTGAATGCTTTATTTAAAAAAAGACATTCAGTACGTTGGTATAATGAAAAGGAAGTAAATGTTAAGTTAGTCAAAGATGCTGTTCAAGCAGCTTTACAATCTCCTAGTGCATGTAACAGACAACCTTTCGAAGTATTGTATATAACAGGTGCTAAATTGGAACAACTAAAAGCTCTTAAACTTGGGTTTGGCATATTTTCAAGTACTATAAAATCTTTTTTATTTATTGTAGGAGATTTAAGTTCTTATATAGAAGAACGGGATAAGCACCTTATTTATATAGATGGAAGTTTATTTGCCATGTCTTTGATGTTGGCTCTGGAGTCCTTGGGAATATCTTCTTGTCCGATAAATTTTCCAGATGAAAAAAAGTTAGATAACAAAGTTCAGAAAATTTTGGGTCTAAAAGATTACCAAAAAGGGGTAATGTTAATGTCTATAGGCTATGCCAATGATGATAGTCCAATTCCTTATTCAGCCAAAAAGAATGTTGATGAAATTTTTAAAGAATTAAATTAAATGAATGTACTAATAGATAATGCCGGTTTCGTAAATAAAGGCGCTGAATTAATGCTTTTTGCTGTAAAGGCAAAAATTAAGAATTCTTATCCCAATACTAAATTTGTAATTAGAGAGCGAATAGCTTCAATTTCATTAGAGCAGATTAAACAAGAGGGGTTCTATGTTTTAAAAAATCTTGATAGTGGTAAATATAAAATGATACCAGATCGTTTTACTCACTTTTTAGGTTTAATAAGACCCTCTAATATTGATTTGGTTCTTGATGCTGGGGGTTTTCAGTTTTCAGATCTATGGGAAAATAGATATGCTGAAAAAGGAAATACAAACGATGTAATACGAGAATATTATAGGAAATTGAAATCTAAGGGAGCAAAAATTGTTTTTTTACCTCAGGCTTTTGGTCCGTTTAATGAAAAGCTTTCAAGAGAACGCATAGAGATTATTCATGAATATGCAGATTTAATGTATGCCAGAGATAATACTTCCTTGAAGTATTTAACAGATATAGTGGGGGTAAGTTCTAAAATAAAATTAGCATCAGATTTCACTAATTTATACAAACCGTCTGTACCATTAGTTAATCTATTACCTCAGGGCGAGTATATTGGCATAATTCCAAACCAAAAGATGATAACCCATACAGATAGTAGTGTTTCTAACAATTATTTTGATTTTTTATTAAAGTTATGCAACAAGCTGGTTGAAAATGGAGAAAAAATAGTTTTGTTAAACCATGAAGGTAAGGGCGATTTTGAAATAATAAAAAAGCTGAATTCAAAATTACCGGAAAAAGTAATTACTTTAACAGATTTAAATGCAGCTGAAGTAAAAGCTGTTATTTCAAGATTTAAACTGCTTGTGTCTTCCAGGTTTCATGGTGTGGTAAGCGGATTATCTCAAGGCATACCTACATTTTGTACCGGATGGAGCCATAAATATGAAGAGTTACTAAATGATTATCAGGTTAAAAATAATTATCTACCTATTAATAGTTTTTCTGAATCTTTTGCTAAACTTTCTTCTGTGTTAGAGGGGAAGAACAGTAATCATATCCAGTCTAAAGAAATAATTGATAAGCTAAAGGAAAACGTTGATAACATGTGGACTGATATAATAAAGAATTATATAAATTAATGGTTTTAATTACACTTTTTGAAAAAGTGACAGTGACTCCTATAATTCTATTTGTATACAATCGAGTACACTGTATATTATCATAAAATTTCAATTGTCTTATTATTTTATCAGTAATTCACCTGAATTAATTATTTCTAATGATAGGGGGCTATTTATTGAAGTCATAACTAACCAATAAAAATCTAAAATAATATATCGTTTATAAAATATGGCATATAGAATAAAGTATTAAAAAAAACAGCTATTAAATTTTTTTAATAATTAATAGAACCAAAATAATTTTTATAAATACCGAAAAAAAATGCTAATAGAAGTATTAAAAAAAGTGAAGCGAAGACTATTCATTAAAGATATTATCCTAGTATATACAATGGGTAAGGTGGGTAGCAGTACTATTTATAAAACTATAAAAAAACATGGACCTAAAGCCATTGTATTCCATGTTCATTTTTTATCTGATCGATATATCAATGAAACGGATTCTAATCGATATAATTATCAGTCTAACAAGAGATTAGCTGAAAAGATTCGAAATACTATTAAAGCATTTCCAAGACATCGGATAAAAATTATTTCTATGGTGCGTGAGCCTTTTAGCAGGGACATTTCAAATATTTTTCAGAATCCGATAGATTTTATTGGGAATAGATCTTTGGATGATGTGGATGTACTAGAACTAATTCATAGTTATAACTCAAAAGAAAGTCATTCGTACACGCTAAACTGGTTTGATAAGGAATTCAAGGAATATACAGGGGTAGATGTTTACGAATTACCTTTTGATAAACAAAAAGGATTTTCAATCAGCAAAACGAATGGATATGAAATTCTTCTCCTTAAAATGGAAAGTTTGAATTCAATTGGTAAGCAAGCGTTAGAAGAATTTATTGGCTGCGAGATTCCTAATTTAGAAATTGAAAATACAATTGAAGATAAGCCTTCATATAAAATACAAAAGGAATTTAAGAAACTTTATAAACCAGAAGAATCGACAGTTAATAAAATTTCTGGTTCCAAGTTTGTAAATCATTTCTATACTAAGGAAGAAATTAAATTAATTTTAGATAAATGGCAATAAAATATCATTGTTAATCAAAAATGAGTTTTTCAAATATAGCAATAATAATACCTACTTATAATAGACCAATAGCATTAAAACGTCTCTTAAATAGTATCTCATGTAGTAATTTTTTGGGAAATAATAATGTTGATCTTATTATAAGTTGTGATTATTCTGGTGAAGATTTTTGTAGAGTAGTTGCGGATGATTTTATATGGGGATTCGGTCGCAAAAAAGTAATAGTACATGACATAAATTTAGGTTTACGTGAACATGTGTTTTTTTGTGGTGATTTGGTTAAAGACTATGATGGAATTATCATGCTTGAAGATGATTTATTTGTGTCGCCAAACTTTTATAAATATGTCGTAGAGTCAAATTCATTTTTTCAAAAAGATACGAGAATTGGACAAATTTCATTATATAATTACAGATACGACGAATATAGTTCTTCAATTTTTAATCCAATAGGTCAAAATGCGGATAATTTTTTTATGCAAGTGCCTAGTTCTTGGGGACAATTTTGGACCAAAAATCAATGGATTAGTTTCAGGGAGTCGTATAAAAGAAATGAGTTGGATATAACAGAAAATTGTGTTCTGCCAACAATAGTAAAGCGGAATTGGCCGGAATCGTCTTGGAAGAAATATTTATATCATTATCTCATTAAAGAAAATTTATTTGTTGTATATCCATATACTTCATTGAGCACAAATTTTGGAGAAGTTGGAACACACTTTGAACAAAGAGTAAAGTTTACGCACTCCGCTTTAGCTTATAATACTAAGAATTTTCAGTTTGCAAGTTTGGATAACTCTAAGTCAGTCTATGATTACAATTTTGAACTACATCCTATGGTATATAGTCATTATTTAAGTGATGAATTGAGAGAATATAATGTGGAATTCGATCTTAATGGAACTAAAGAGTTAACTCAAATAAATGCAGACTATCTTATTTCTATGAAAGATTGTAAAGCACCTATCCGAACATTTTCCAACGATTTGCTACCACAGGAATTAAATATTATTTTGGATAATGAAGGGCAGTTTTATAGTTTAGGGAGAACAGAAGATTTTACAGATCATAATCCAAGGATAAAGCGTTTAAAGCGAAATTTGGATTTTATACCTACAGGTATCATCTCTGCTTTAGAAAAGGAAACACGGAAGGAGTATGAACGGATGTTACCTTTTAGGATTCATAGGAGGTTGCGATTAATATTTAATCTTTTTAAAATAAACTCGTAGTATACTAGAGTTAAGTGTAATTATTATTATTATATGAAAGTTTCTATCATTACGATAAATTATAATAATCTGGAGGGTCTAAAAAAAACAATACCTTCGGTTATTCATCAAAGGTATACGCAAATAGAGTTTATAGTTATAGATGGGGGCTCTTCAGATGGGAGTAAAACGTTTATTGAAAAACAGACATCAAATATAACGTATTGGATAAGTGAACCTGATAAAGGCATTTATGATGCCATGAACAAAGGTATTGAAAAGGCCACTGGAGATTATTTGTATTTTTTAAATTCAGGCGATTATTTTTATAACGAACACGTCCTTACAGATTTATGTGATCATCAGCCGGATGCTGATATAATATGTGGAAAAATCGTATTTAAGTCCCAACATAAGGAACGTATTGGTGGGCACCCGGAAGAAGTTCGTATGAGTCAGTTATACCACTCATTTTTCTGTCATCAGGCCGTGTTTTTTAAAAAAAGATTATTTGATGAAATGGGAGGCTATGATGAACGTTTTAAACTTATTGCAGACTGGGCTTTTATTTCGTTGGCGTTTACAAAGTTTAATGCCTCATATAAATATTATGAAGATGTGGTGATTGCATATTATGATACCACCGGGATAAGTAGTGATGGTGAAAAGGCTGAAAGACAGATACAGTTAGATAAGGCTCTTTTTTTTAATACCTATTTTCCTTTTCTAAAAAAGGACATGGAAGAGTTACAGGAATTAAGAGTTCTTGATAAACGTTTTAAATCGCGACCGCGATTGTACAATTTGTTTATTTGGCTTTTAACAATATTGGAGAAGAAAGTATAAAATGGATAAAACAATATGATACCTAAACACTTGCATTATGTTTGGTTTGGTACAAACAAATTTCCACAAGTAGTAAATCAATGTTTAGATTCTTGGAAGAAGGAATTGATTGATTTTCAATTTCATTTTTGGAATATTGATAATATTGAATTGGATTGTAATTTTGCAAAACAGGCATTTGAACAAGAAAAATGGGCTTTTTTAAGTGATTATGTGCGTTTAAAAAAGTTATACGAATATGGAGGTGTATATTTAGATACTGATATGTTGGTAGTAAAAGGGTTTGAAGACCTCTTGTGTTATGATGTTTTTTTTGGAAAGGAATCAGAAACTTTGATAAATGGAGCCATAATAGGCGCTAAAAAGGAGTCTGAGTTTATAAAAATGTTAATCGATTATTATAGGACAATTTCTATAGATGAGGTTGAGGCTATACCTATTATTATTACAAAACTATTAAAGCAATATGATGGAATAGAGACTATTAAAATTTATCCGGTAGACTATTTTTATCCTTTCCCATACTCTGATAGTTATAAATATAAAGTAAATCCGATTTCTTATAAAACTAAAAACACATATACGATTCATTTGTGGTATAAATCTTGGAAAAATGATATGTTCAAATATACAAGGGTGAAAAATCATATAGGTGCATTTAAATCTCTACTGAAACATTTAAAAAAGAATCCTTTTTCCTTGAATTTATGGTCTAGGATTCCAGGAACGACAAAATTGTCTTTAATTCAGTTATGGAACAATCTAGTAAAGTAACTATTTTAATGCCTGTTTACAATGGTGAACAGTATTTAAAGGAAGCCATAGATTCTGTTTTAAACCAGTCTTTTAAGGATTTCAAATTACTTATAATTAATGATGGCTCTACAGATAAGACGCAAAGCATTATAGATAGTTATTGTGACCCACGTATTATTGCTGTGAAGCAGGATAATATGGGGGTGTCCCGGTCGCTTAATAAGGGGTTGTCTATGATTCAAACCCCATATGTGCGTAGACATGATGCCGATGATATCTCAGAGCCCTGGATGTTGGAATGGCAGGTAAACTATCTGGAAGAAAATCCTGAAGTTGCTGCAGTCTCAACACGCTGTCATTTTATGACAGTAAATAGTAAGGTGTCGCCAGTACATTTTCAACCCAAAGCCGATATTTTTGAAGGACAGGAACTGATTTTTGCAGCCCGTAAGCATTTTGAACCGTTTAGTCCTGTAGTGCATGGTACGGTACTCTGTCGTACAAAAGTATTCGAGGAGTTTAAAGGCTATCGTACCGAATTCTTAACTAGTGAGGATAACGATTTGTGGTTGCGTATTATAGAAAAATACCCTTTTGCTATTCTAAATAAGGCACCCTATAAATTACGATTGAGTCCAGGGTCGGCCACTCAAATGCATAAAGCCAGTATAGGATTTTATAGGCAATTAGCTTTAGATTATGCGGATGAGCGTATGGCAAAAGGAGATGATCCGATTATGAGGGGTAAAGGTGTAACAGAGTCCCTAACAGATAAGACAGAACAGAAAGAAGCTTTTAAAACACCAGAAGTAGGGAAAGTCTTTGCAGGGAATCATTTGAATTTTTTATATAAGGTAGCGGTAGCAGCCAAAGATTGGAAGTTGGCCAATCAGCTTGCTAAAGAAAGTTTAGTAGTTGGTTGGAAATTACCTAAGACTTGGAAGGCTCTTTTTTTTCCACTTATAGGGGAAGATATGGTGAAACGTGGTGTTAAACTAAAAAAACTCTTGTCTTGGTAATTGCTTATTTTGGTGCTGACCGAGCACTTCTTGAAGCTGATAATGCTTTTACTTTGAACAGGAGAAATATGGCTGTACTTTATGGTTTAACTCAAATGAAAGAAGTACATGTTGTAATAAATTGTATTAGAACGACGCGAACCAGAGTAATAAAAGAATTGTTTAAGCGGGATAAAGAACAGTCTAAATATATTAATTATTATATAGCGCCGATTTTACCAGAAAAAGGGGACTTAAGGCAGTTGTTTAGACCCATAAACCGGTTTTTGTTAAAATGTATTAATTTAAAAACACATAGGTTTTTAAAAAAAGCTAAGGTGATAAACTGGTGCTATTGGCCAAAAGCCTATTATGATTGGAATTACTTGAAATTTGAAGGGAAATTTGTTTTTGACACCGATCATAATATCATTGAAGACCCCAATATTAGTCCTGAATTTAGATTGAATAGAAAAAACGAACTACTTACAATTGGTAAAAAAAGTGATCTTATTTTAAGTAGTTCAAGATCTATGCTTTTATGGTATAATAAACAAGGTTTTAATAACACGTGTTTAATGCTGAATGGAGTATTTAGTGAAAGAATAAATCTTGAAACCAGAAATATTAAAGGTGCTAACTACACAGTTACGTATTGTGGGACCTTATCAAAATGGATTAAAAGTGAGTGGTTAATACAATTAATTCAAGACCATCCACATTGGCAGTTTAATATTATTGGAGCTAATTATAAAACAGAGTTGTCTGAAACTTTAGAAGCATATTCTAATGTAGTACTGCATGGGTTTTTAAAGCCCAAAGCAGTTAGTGCAATATTAAAACAATCAGATGTAGCCATAGGTTTATATAATGAAAATCCGGCATTAGACGTAAACAGTATGAAGCTTTATGATTATTTATCGCAAAATATACCAGTTGTAATTAATAAGTATCATGATTATTTAAATGAGGATTTTCAAAGCCTTGTCTCAACAGCAGTCAATTATGAGGAATTTAAAAAGATGGTAGCTACTCCTTTTGTACTAAGTCATCAAAAAATAAATCATTTTTTAAGTCAGAGTCTTTGGGATAAACGTATTCAAAATGTATTAGAACAGCTTTAAAATGGGAAAGTTGATAACATTATCAGTAGTAATTCCGGTATTGGATGGCATGGCCACTTTACCGAAGTTGTTTTATGGTCTAAAACAACAGACCATTTACAATCAAATTGAAGTTATAATAATAGACAGTGGAAGTACAGATGGAACATTAGAATATGTAAAAGAAAACGGCGTTATATTAATTGAAATTAGTAAAACTGATTTTAATCATGGAGCTACCAGAAATTTAGGAGTGCAAAGAGCTCAAGGAGAGTTTGTACTTTTAACTGTACAGGATGCGTGGACCGAAGACCCAAAATTGTTAGAAACGATGTTATCTCATTTTAAGGATAGTAATGTAGCGGGGGTATGTGGTCAACAAATTGTACCTCATGACACTGATAAAAATCCTCATGAATGGTTTAGACCCTTTTCTAAACCAAAACCCCGTTTTGTTCATTTTAAAGCACATAAGGAATTTGAACAATTAACACCAAAAGAGCAACGACAAGCCTGCATTTGGGATGATGTAATTGCGATGTATCGAAAATCTGTTTTATTGGATATACCTTTTAAACACGTCGTTTTTGGAGAAGATATGTTATGGGCAAAAGATGTTTTATTACAAGGCTATACTATAGTTTATGATACTACAGCTCGAGTAAATCATTATCATTATCAGTTCCCCGAATATACGTATAAGCGTGTTTTAATAGCTCATGCATTTATTTATCATAATTTTAAATTACTAAAAAATAAGACATACGGGTTAAAGGATTATTTACTGATTATATATAGGAATTTTAAATGGAAGTGTCACCCCAAGTGGATACGACATAATTTTAACATTTTAACAAATAAGAATAAGGCGACCCGTAAGTTGATATCTGCTGTAGAGTCGAATGCCATTGAGGATTTATTAAAAGAATTAGCAATAAATGTACCTATAGGACAACAAAAAGATAAGCAAAGTGTATGAAACAGCCTATTTTAGTTACAGGAATACATAGGTCGGGGTCTACCTGGATTGGTAAAACAATTTCAGCATCAAAAGATGTTAAATATATTCATGAACCGTTTAATATAATTATGGATTGGGCAAATCCATTGGGGAAAATTGGACTTAAAACAAGAGTATCACCATTTAATTATTGGTTTGAATATTTTGATGAACAAACTTCCGAAAAGAGGAAAAGAGAGGTGCTTACATTTATTCGCAATTTTTATGAATTGAATTCACTAACTATTGCTCATGAGCTTTTTAAAATTAGAGGGCGTAAGGATATTTCCATATTCTGCAATGAAATAAAAAGTAGGGCTAAGCGTCCGTTATTAAAGGACCCTATTGCTTTTTTTTCATCGGCATTTTTGGCAAAGGAATTAAATTGTAAAGTCATAATTTCGATTAGACATCCCTTGGCATTTATTGCAAGTATTATTAGAAAAAGCTGGGAGTTTAATTTTAATGATTTGTTGGAACAAGAGCGATTAATGGAATTGCACTTGTCTAAATATAAAGATATGATCATTAATTATAGCAACACTAACTATCCCCTTATAGATCAAGGCATATTGTTGTGGAATATTATGTATGATTTTGCCTATCAGTTAAAACTTAATAATAATTCTAATTTTTATTTTATCACTCATGAAGCCATGTCTAAAAGCCCATTTTTAGAATTTGAAAATATGTTTAAATTTCTTGACTTAAACTTCAGCAATGAAGTTATTCAACAAATAGAAAGAAGTACTTCGGGACAAGTGAAAAATGATCTCAATAGAAATGCTTTACAAAATATAAAGTCATGGAAGAGTGTTTTAACAAACGATGAGGTTCAAAAAATTAAAGAGGGCACAGAAGCAGTTGCTAGTAAATTTTATACTAATGATAGTTGGATATAAATTTGAAATAGATGGTTAAGACTCCACTCGTATCCGTTCTTATGACGGTGTATAATCGTGAAAAATATATTGCTGAAGCTATAGAATCTGTTATACATTCTACCTATCAGCATTGGGAATTGATTATTGTAGATGATCGGTCTGAGGATAAATCTGTTGCTATAGCGCAATCTTTTGAACAAAAAGATAAAAGGGTAAAAGTTTTTATTAACGAAAAAAACTTAGGTGATTATCCTAACAGAAATCAGGCTGCTTCTTATGCGCAAGGCAAGTATTTAAAATATGTTGATGCCGACGATATGATTTATCCATATGGATTAGAGCAATTGGTGTATTATATGGAGCAGTTTCCAGAAGCGGGCTATGGGTTATGTTCATTAGCTCAAGATAAAGCTCGAATATATCCGTTTCAATTACACCCTGAGGAAGCATATAAAAGGCACTATTTAGAGCAACAAATTTTTTATAAGGCTCCTTTATCAGCGATTATAAAGAGAGAGGCTTTTGAAGTAATCGGTAAATTTACAGGAAAACAACATTTGGGAGATTTTGAATTGTGGCATTTGTTATCGCAACAATATCCTGTTGTATTAATGCCTCATGGCATGGTTTGGTATCGTGAGCATGATGACCAGCAGATGAATGATAATCGCACCGATCCTTATGTGCCTTTCAAATATAAATTACGAGCTTTAGAGTTATTAGAAGATTCTAATTGTCCGCTACAAGCTGAAAATTTAAAATATGCGATTAAGAAGGTGAAAAAAGAACAAGCAAGTGCTATATTATCAGCAGTAAAACATCATTCTATAGCAAAATCTTTGCAAATGAAGAATGTATCAAATTTGAGTTTTATTAATATTCTAAAATATAAATTAAGTTGATTTTATATAAGATAATATCACATTATATAAGGACATTTATACGTAATTTGTATTGGTTACTTAGACTGTCAAAAATAAAAGGTTATTCAAAATGCTCAATTAATTTTCCTGTAATCATAGAAGGAAAAGGGAAAGTTAGTGTTGGAGATTATTCGGTTTTTGGAAAATATATCAATCTGGGGTCAGGTGAAGGTGCGTCTATATCCTTTGGTGATTGGACCAATATAGAGAGAGACAGTTTAATTAGAGTTGCCAGTGATTGCTCAATAATCGTTGGAGATAAATTTTTACTTGGTGAAAAATCAAAATTTTATGTTAATGACCATTGGGTAATTGGTGATAATGTGACTATTCAGTCTTATGCTTCAATATCATCGAGAGAATCAGGCTTTAAAGGTAGATTGAAAATTGGAAATAACTCTAGTATAGGTGATTATATTATTATTGATTTGGTAGCAGATGTTACAATAGGAAATGACGTTGCTCTGGGCCCAAATTGTACAGTTTATACCCATGATCATGTTTATACAGAAAAAGACAAACCTGCTTGGAAAGGTGGTATAGTGTCAAATCCCGTGACAATAGAAGATGGTGCATGGATTGGTTCTAATGTAACGATTTTACCGGGGATAACTATTGGTAAACGTGCTGTAATTGCAGCAGGATCTGTTGTGACTAAAAATGTGCCAGAAGAAACGATATATGGAGGTATACCTGCTAAACTGATAAAACCAATTTATGCAACCTAAAGTATCAGTTATTATCCCCTTATACAATTCTATTTCCTTTTTAGCCGAAACTATAGAATCTGTATTATACCAGTCTTATGAAAATATTGAAGTTATTATTGTAGACGATGACTCTAAAGATGGTAGTATTGAATTGGCTAAAACATTTGCGTCGTCTATTGTTAAAGTCGTAAAGAATAAAGGCAAAGGTGCTTGTGCTGCCCGAAACTATGGCTTTGAGATGAGTACGGGCGACTATATTCAATTTTTAGATGCTGATGATTTGTTAAGTCCGGATAAAATTGAAAAACAGGTTCAAGTACTTCAAAATACAGTAAATCAACTAGCGGTATGTGATACGGTACACTTTTATGATTCTCCAGAAACAGGAACAAGTCATGATGCTGATTTTTTAATTACAACAGAAAACCCCGAAGCCTTTTTTATTAAGTTATGGGGTGGTCCAGCCACCACATTTTATATGGTACAAACCAGTGCTTGGTTAACCCCTAGGCATTTAATAGAAACTTATGGACTTTGGGATGAGACTTTGGCCAAAGATCAGGACGGGGAGTTTTTTGCTAGAATGGGGCTGCATAGCCAGGGTATTGTATACGTGCCTGAAATAAAAAACTATTATAGAAAACATAGATTAGGACAAAATATAGCCTCAAAGAAGCAACGGAAACACATTGAAAGTAATTTAAAAGCGACTGGTTTAAAAGCCAAATACTTATTGTCAAAAACAGATTCCAAAGCAGCTAAAAGTGCTTTGGCAAAACAATTTAAGTTTGTAGCTATGGAAGCATGGCCCAATTTTAAGGATATTACGAAACGGGCTCTTTTAGAATCTGAATCTTTCGGAGGAAGTCCTTATAAACCAGTTTTAGGGGGACGTATTATAGAATTAATACATACAGTTTTTGGTTGGAAAATAGCAAAAGCATTATCTTATTATGGACATGTAATGATTAAAAAATAAATTAATTATTAGTAACAACATCGATGAATTCAAATAAAACTAAACCCAAAGCCATCTTCATTACTAATTACAGGTATGTGTCTACTAAAACGAAAAATGGGGGGGTCAAATTATGTACACAAGATTTCATTAAAGCTATTGAAACTAAGTATAGTTTAGAATTTGTAGAGGTTGATTTTACCTCAGTTTTTTTTAAAAAGTTAAAATTTAAATTAGGCATAGATGTTTATGATTATTACGATGTCGAAAAATACAGCAAAGTTTTAGAGGACTTAATTACCAAAAAGGGAATAAAAAAGGTGTTTATAAATCATACATCGGCTATGGAATTTGCTAAGCTATGTAAGCAAATAACCACATCATGTTCAACTGTTCTTTTGTCTCATGGAAATGAGTCAGGGGATTATATGCATGAAATCGTAAATTCTAAGCGGAATACTTCAATTTCAAGCTTGTATAAATTAGGGAAGCAATTAGTTTTAGAAGCCAAGTATCGAAAACAATTTATAGATAAGGTAGTTGTGGTTTCAGAAATAGAAAAATATTTAGAGTATTGGTTGCATAGTAAAGAAGTTGTTTATGTGCCAAGAATTTTTGAGAGTGATTTCTTAGATTGGAAACCTATTGAAGGACGGGTTGGTTTTTTAGCAGATTTTACGCATTTACCAAACCTTTACGGCATAGAAACTTTATGTGAAGAATTAAATACAAGATCGCTTCCTAGTAATTTAAAACTTGTTTTAGTTGGGTTAGGTGATAATCGCATTGATAACGTTGTATCTAAATATCCGTTTATAGATCGTTTGGGGTATTTGGATGAGCTTGAGATGAAAACGGAGTTAAGTTCTTGGATGTTATATCTTAATATCGTTTTATATTACTCTAAAGGTGTAAGTACGAAATTAGCAAAAGGTATGAATTTGGGTTTGCCTATCGTCACAACGGTTCAAGGAAATAGGGGGTATTTACTTAAAGATCTTGAACATGTTACAGCAGAAAATGTGAAAGAATTTGCAGACATACTATTAAAAATAAGTTCGGATAAGGGTAAAGCCTGCGAAATTAGAAATGTTGTTTTGGAAAATGTGAAACATAATAATAGCTATTCAAAATACTCTGAGTCTTTATAATTATTAAAATGATTTTTTTAAATGATAATTTAGTGTGTTTTTAATTTCCCCATGATCCAAATTAATTAGAAATTTAATCCATTGAAAACCGTACTAATCATATATCCGCATTGGGTGCCTGCTAACTTAGCAGGCGTCCAACGACCAAGGTTAATAGGTAATTATTTAAAGGCGTTTGGGTGGCATCCATTATTGTTAACCGTCGATTCGCAATATTACGAAGAAACACCAGATCCTGTTATTGCTAAAACGGCTTCGAAGGATATTGAAGTTGTTTATGCTAAGGCGTATAAAGTTTCAAAACCACGTATTATAGGCGATATTGGCTTGCGAGCTTTTCCGTTTTTGAAGGCTAAGGCCTTGGAGTTGTGTAAAACCAGAAAAATAGATTGTATCTGGATTCCGATACCTTCGTTTTATACGGCGCTGTTGGGGCGTATTATTCATGATAAAACAGGTATTCCGTATGGGATAGATTATATCGATCCTTGGGTGCGGGATATTACCAACCAGAATGATACACGTGCCAAGTTAAGTCAGCTGGTTGCTCGAAATTTAGAACCTTATGCTGTAAAAAAAGCATCGTTTATTACAGGAGTTTCCACGCCGTATTATTGGCCGGTTATAGAACGCAATTTTAAAACAACTCCAGCCCATGTGGGGATGCCATATGGTTTTGATCCTAACGATCATAAAATACAATTAGACGGATTGAAAATGCCTTGGGATGCCATGCCTGATTGCAAACCCTGGATTTACGCTGGTGCGTTTTTACCCAATTCGCATGTGTTTATGGATTCCTTTTTTAAAGCGATAGCAACACTTAAGCAAGCGGGAAACTGGGATCCAGCAGTACGTTTGTTCTTTATAGGTACTGGGCCGTATCCAGCAAAACCTATTACCGCGTATGCCGCAGATTATGGTTTAGAAGATATCGTTGTCGAACAGCGTGAGCGTCAACCGTTTTTATACATTTTAAATTATTTAAGTGCAGCTGATAGGGTGATGTTGTTTGGAAGTACCGAAAAGCATTATACGGCATCTAAAACCTATCAGTGTTTATTAAGTGAACGCCCTTTATTTACGGTCCTCCATGGCGAAAGTCAAGCCGTACAAGTGCTTAAAGATGTGAAAGCAGACGCATTTTTAGTGCCTTATCATGAAGGTGATACTAACGAAAACGTTTCAGAAGCTATGGTTGATACCTTAAAAGCTTTTCAAAAAGAAGGTTTAATCTGGCAACCCGATTTAAGTGAATTAGATCAATATTCGTCCAAAGAATCGGCAAGAGCTTTGGTTGAGGTGATGAATGTCGTGATTAAGTAAAAATGACCTAAATATTAATATTCGTTCAATTAACTATTTAAATTTTTATTTCAATTTTACAGTGTGAATCAACAAATCAAGAGAAAAAGATTAGTAGAGTTAGATGGGCTTAGAGGAATTGCAGCAGTGTCTGTGGTTTTGTACCATTATACAAGTATGTATAATACCCTATATGGTCATGAAGGTTTATTAGGTAAGTATAATTTTTCTATTGGTAGCCATGGAGTGCAATTATTTTTTATGATTAGTGGGTTTGTTATTTTTTTATCATTAAATCATTTAAAAAGACCAATGGACTTTGTTGTTTCCCGGTTTTCAAGATTGTATCCTCCCTATTGGGTGGCAATAGCGTGTACATTTTCAGTTGTATATTTATTTGGGTTGCCAGGTAGACAATTTTCGCCGATTACAGCCTTAAAAAACATGAGTATGCTTCAAGGGTACTTTAAGGTGTCTAGTATTGATGGTGTTTATTGGACACTTAAAGTTGAGTTGACATTTTATTTTTGGATGTTTATTTCATATTTATTTAATGGTTTAAAAAAAATAGAATTGTTTTTAATATTGCTAATGTTCATGAATGTGTTTGTTTATTTTGCAGATATTAATTTGGTTGTTCAATTAAGAGATGCTCTTTTATTTAGCCATTTACCTTTTTTTGCTATTGGTATTTGTTTATTTAAAATTTTTTATAAGGAGTATAATCAATTAACTATAGCTACTTTAATTTTAGCTTTATCAGTAATATTACTTTTATATTCAGTTAAGCTATTTATTTTGTATTTGTCATTTACAATTATATTCTACTTCGGAATTAAAGGTAAAATATCCGTTTTGTCTAGTAAAGTTTTAGTTTTCATTGGTTCAATTTCTTATTCACTATACTTATTACACCAAAACATCGGTTATGTTATAATTAATAAAGGTTATGAAATAGGGATTAACCCTTTGATTTCTGTTTTTTTTGCGGCAATAATAGTCACTGTAATTTCATACATATCGTATAAGTTAATTGAATTGCCTAGCAGTAAAATTATAAGAAAATTTTATAAAAATATTCGCTTTAAATTCCAATTGGAAAGTAACAAGTCTAATGATAGCACTTTATATTCTAAATAGGAAACTAGATTTATGTGTTTCATAATTAAAAAGTTTGAAGAAAACAATAGTTACCTCAATATTTTGTGTAATTATTTTAATTAATTGATTAATGAAAAAATTAGGAATAGTCGTCTCGCATCCTATTCAGTATTATGCCCCTTGGTTTAAGTTGTTGGCAGAGTGTCAAAATATAAATCTAAAGGTGTTTTACACCTGGTCTCAGGCAGCAGAGGATGTAAAGGATAAAACTTTTGGAAAGAGTATAACCTGGGATATTCCTTTGCTGGATGGTTACGATTACGAATTTGTGCAGAATGTTTCCAAAGATCCAGGAACACATCATAAACATGGGATTGATTGTCCGGAAATTATAGCTAAGCTTAATGCATGGCAGCCTGATGCGATTTTGGTTTTTGGCTGGTATTTGAAAAGTCATTTTAAAGTGATGAAACACTTTAAGGGCAAAATTCCTGTCTGGTTTCGGGGCGATTCTACACTTTTGGATGATTATCCAGGATTTAAACAACAACTTAGAAAATATTACCTAACCTATGTTTACAGGTATATCGATAAGGCATTCTATGTTGGTTCTGAAAATAAAAAATATTTTGAAGCTGTAGGACTTAAAGACAAGCAATTAATTTATGCACCACATGCTATCGATAATGACCGGTTTTTTGATTCCGATGTGAAGCAATATGAAGCACAGGCAGCAGAATGGCGTTTAGAATTAGGTTATGAGGCTGACGATTTGGTGGTATTATTTGCAGGGAAGTTTGAAAACAAAAAGCAGCCTAATGTTTTATTAAAAGCTGTACAGAAAGTAAATAAAATAAGAAAACAGCCTGTGAAATTGCTTTTCGTGGGGCATGGGCCTTTAGAAGCTGATTTGCAACAACAGGCAAAAGACGATACTAATATAACATTCTTACCATTTCAAAATCAATCTAAAATGCCAGTACTGTATCGTTTGGGAGATATTATGTGTTTGCCTTCTATAGGCCCTGGCGAAACCTGGGGATTGGCTGTAAATGAAGCTATGGCCTGCGAGCGACCTGTTATTGTAAGTAATAAGGTAGGCTGTGCCACAGATTTGGTGCAAGAGGGTAAAAATGGTTTTGTTATTGACGCGATTGAAAGTAGTAGTTTAGAACAGGTGCTTTTAAGAATTAATCAAGTTCAATTAAAGGAGCTTGGAATTTATGCTCAAAATTATATAAAGCAATGGAATTTTGATAGTATTGTTACCGCTATCGTTAACCAGATGAAATCTTAAGCAATGCAAGACGAACGTGTAGATATTACGGTAGTGATGCCAACTTATAAGGGCATGCCTTTAATGAAACAATCATTAGAATCGTTATTACAGCAGACTGATGTTTCTTTTGAAGTAATAGTTGGTAATGATTGTCCGACAGATGAAGCTACCAAGATATACTTGGGTGAAGTTCAAGATTCAAGATTAAAAGTATTTCATCATCCCAAAAATCTGGGACTTTTTGGAAACCTTAATTTTTTACTTAAACAAGCAAAAGGTACAATTATTCATTTATGGTCTCAAGATGATATAATGATGCCTAATTGTTTATCAGAAACGGTGAAGTTTCATAAAGAGTATCCCAATATTGCCTATGCCTTTTGTCGCGTAGAAGTGATTGATGAACATGGTAAGCTTATAGAAAAAATGCCTATTGGTTCAAATGAAACGATGAGTAGGTTGACTCACGACTTAACATCGATTCTTACAGGAAGTGTACCGGGCAATATAGCCAATGTGTCCATTAGGAAAACTGTTTTTGAACAATACGGATACTTCAGAGAAGATTTAAAATATTCAGGTGATTTTGAATTCTGGTGTCGTATAACAGATCAATTACCCGCAGGCATTATTCAAAAACACTTGATACAGTTAAGACGTCATACGGGACAACTGAGTAGAAACCCGAAAATGTGGATCTATCGTATTCAGGAAAATGATGACATCATTAAAACGTTTATGGAGCGGGTACCTAAAGGAAATAAGAAGTATTTAGAACGTGGTTTGTTATGGCGTGTGTATAATCAGTACTTTGGTTTATATTTAAATTTACTACGCTCTGGAGATTATAAGGAAGCCAAAGCATTTTTAAAGGTGATTAAAAAATATAGTACTGTACCTGGGTTTTATATTCGGTACAGCTTTTTAAAAGGCTTGAGTGTTTTTAAAAAGGATAAGAAATTTTTGCATTGGTTGTATTATAGAAAGGCGTTTGTTGTACCAAATAAAATTGAAAAATAAACTTGATTATGTTTTTAAACGAAAAAACAGCTATAATATTTACACATATTCCAAAATGTGCAGGAACATCTCTTAGAGAGAGTATTATAGTTAACAATATAGAATCCTCTTTAATTTATCGATCGGGAAGTTTTAAAGAAGTAATAAATCATAAAAAGGATTTTAGATATATAATAGGACATTGGCCCTATGGTATAGAAAACTATTGTCATTTTAAAAACCCGATAAGAAATAGAAAAAAGCTACATATAACATTTCTTAGGGAACCAATCGATCATTTAATTAGCTTTTTCTATTTTCAAAAGCAGCAAATAGGATATTCCGCTTACAAACAAGAAATAGGCGATAAATCAATAGTTGAGTTTTATGAGAGTGTTCCAAGAGCATTAAATCTTCAAACTAAATTTTGCGCCGGTGTTTTCTACGAGCAATTATTCAGGAGGACGTCGAGGGCAGGGTCGAAGATTCAATTAAATAAAGCTAAACAAAACTTAATTAAAAGATTTGATTTTGTAGGGCAATTTGAAAATTATACTAATGATTTAGAGCTTATGTCTAAAACTTATAATTTAAAATTAGATATAACTCACAATAATGTAACTAAAACACATAAAAGAATAGCTAAAAAAGATCTGTCTTTAAAGGAAATAAATAAATTAAAAGAGCTTAATGCTTTAGATATGGAATTATATAAATTTGCCTCTGAAAAAATTTTTAGTAATAGATAAAACAAGACGTATGCCCAAGCAGGTTTATTTAATTTCTGCAGTTTTTGTTATTATTTCTGCATTTGGGAATTATTTAATAGAAATAAGTTCAGCTTTTTTAACACTTATATTCATATTTAAATTGTTTTGGAAAAAAGGTGTGCCACCAGTTATATTAGCTGGGGTTTTTTTTCAATGGTTTGCGGTTACCTCAGGTTATATTTACTTGTCTTTATCTAGTGCAGAAATGGTGGATTTGTTGTGGCGACCAGAATATTCTCTAGATTTCATTAATGAGACGTATTATTATAGTATAGTGGGGATAATTATTTTTTCGATTGGCACATGGCACGCAACCAAAAATATAAAGTATAGTTCAATAAGTAGGGAATTATTAGAAAAATACGATACTAAAAAGGCAATAATTATGTATTCCGCTTTTTCATTTGGAGCTGGAATAGTTTTGAAAATTCTGACTTCTATAGTTCCTGGTTTGGCAGCACCTCTTACAACCTTATTATATTTTAAATGGGTGTTACTATTTTTGGTAGTTAATTTAGCATTTGTAAAGAATGAGTATAAAAAAATGGTGTTGTCTATTATACTATTTGAGGTTTTATTAGGTTTTACGGGGTTTTTCTCGTCTTTTAAAGACATCCTAATTTTATTTCCAATTATTTTTATAACAAATCAGAGAATAGATAATCCTAAGAATATAATGCAAATTGTATTTATTGCAATCTTATTATTCAATTTGGGGGTTGTTTGGACCGCAGTAAAAGAAGAGTATCGTGAATATCTTTCAGGAGGTAGGGATAGCCAAGTAGTAAGGGTGTCGAAGCTAGAAGCATTTAATAAATTTACTGATTTAGTTTCAAATGTTACATCAGAAGATTATTCAGAGGGTATAGAGGGGATGATTAAGCGGTTTTTCTTTCTGGAATATTTTTCTGCGACAGTTAAAAATATACCTCAAAGTGCACCGCATACTGGAGGTAAATATTGGATAGGTGCTTTAGAACACATTTTTATGCCTAGGATACTTTTTCCTAATAAGGAATCAATTGATGATTCTGAACAAACTAGAGAATTAACAGGGATTCAAGAAGTTTCGGGTGCGGAATCAGGAGTGTCTATTACTACTGGTTATTTCGCTTCCGCTTATGCGGATTATGGACCCGTTTATATGTATATCCCTATCTATTTATTAGGATATTTATTGGGGTTTGTGTATAAGTTCTTTATAAAAAAAATAGATAACCCTCTCTGGGCCTACGGTTTTTTGATACCCATGTATTTTTTATTCAATATTTTTAGTAAAAATATAGTTAAAATTTCAGGATATACATTTATGTATTTGATTGTATTTAGTTTAATTATAAGTTTTGCTTTACCTATTGTGGATAAAAGACTTTTAAGAACTCTATAAATTACTCATACAGATTAATTTTTTATTTTTTTGGAGTTTAGTTATAATAATTCTTATTAAGAGAGAATTGAGATTTTTTAGAGTAGTATGAGTTTAAAGCTTCATTTTCTTTTTAGAAAAAAACTCCCACAATACAACAGTATTGAGGAATTATATGATACCGTTATACAACAGCTTTCTAAAATGAATACGGTAACTGTAGTCGAGGTCCCGCATGCGGGTGCAGGATTATCATCACTTTTAAAAAACTTAAAAGCATTTAAACCTGTAAAAAACACGATTACTCATATTACTGGCGATGTGCATTACATGGCTCTTGTAACAGGTTCTAAAACAGTTTTAACCATTCATGATGTAAAATCTATAATAAAAGGCCCCTGGTTAAAACAGCAACTTATTAAAATGTTATGGTTTTGGTTACCGGCATTATGTGTTAATAAAATTACTGTTATCTCGAAATTTTCTAAAGAGGAATTGTCTAAAGTGATTCCGTTTTCGAAGCAAAAAATAGAAGTCGTCTATAATCCGGTGAATTATAGTTTACGCTATGTTTCTAAATCTTTTAATGCAGAAAGACCAAAGATTCTGCTAATAGGTACCAAACCAAATAAAAATCTGGAACGTACTTTGAAAGCTCTAGAATATATACCTTGTTCTGTTACTATTATAGGTAAACTTAGCCATGAGCAAATGGCATTACTGGAACGCTATAATATTGAATTTGAGAATCGATTCCATATACCATACGAGGATATCGTACAAGCTTATGTTGATTGCGACCTCTTAGTATTTGCATCTACTTATGAAGGTTTTGGTATGCCCATTATAGAAGCTCAGGCGGTTGGTAGACCGGTTATTACTTCCAATATTGGAGCAATGAAAGAAGTAGCTGGCGATTCAGCGCTATTAGTTGATCCCTATAATGAAGCGGAAATTTCTCAGGCAGTTCAAAGCTTAATTTCAGATCTGTATGCCGTACAGACCTTAGTAGAAAAAGGTTTAGAAAATGTGAAACGTTTTCAGCTCGATAAAATAGTTAATGATTATAAGGCAGTTTATAAAACAGTAATGCATGGGTAAAAAAGAAGTGCTGATTTTCGTAGACTGGTTTATACCAGGGTATAAGGCAGGAGGCCCTATACAATCCATAAAAAATCTGGTCGAAAATTTAGGAAACGAATTCCAATTTAGTATAGTGACGTCCAATACCGATTTGGGTGAAACGAAACCTTACTCGGGGATCGTTTGCAATACCTGGATCGATAAAGGGCTGTACAACATCATGTATTTGGATGGAACACATCAAAATTTTAAACAATTTAGTTCTATTTTAAAAGAGAAGAACTACGATTTCGTCTATCTTAATTCATTATTTTCATTTCGATTTTCCATGCTGCCTTTGTTTGTTTCTTTATCCTCAAAAACTAAAGTGATTTTAGCGCCGAGAGGCATGTTGGGAGTAGGTGCACTACAGTTGAAAGCATCAAAAAAGAAATTGTTTTTAGCAGTTTTTAAAATATTAAATATTCATAAAAGGGTGGTTTGGCATGTAACTTCAGGTTCGGAAGTTGAGGATGTTAATCGCATATTTGGTAGAGAGGTGAGATTTAAGTTAGCTTCTAATTTACCTCAGAAAACAATAGATCTAACCCCGCGTCTAAAAGAAGAAAATAATGCAAAATTGTTTTTTTTGTCTCGAATTAATCCCAAGAAAAATTTATTACAAGCCTTAAACTGTTTAGCTAAGGTTAATCCAAAATATACTATTGAATTTAGTATTATTGGTCCACTAGACGGAGATGAGTATTGGAGCTTATGTGAAGCTGAAATTCAAAATCTACCAGATCATATCAAGATAAATATTCTTGGAGCAGTGCCTCATTTTAACTTAGGGACCGTGTTAAATTCACAACATTGTTTATTTTTACCCACGCATAATGAAAATTATGGTCATGTAATTGTGGAGTCCTGGCAGTATGGATGCCTAACCCTCATTTCTGATCAGACGCCTTGGAGGCATTTAGAAGCTAAAGGTGTTGGATGGGAGTATGCTTTAGATCAGAATAATAATTTTGTGAAAAGTGTGGAAACCTTGGCAGCGATGTCTCAGAACGATTTTAATATATTTTCAAAAAAGGCGTATGAGTTGTCAAAAGCGATTTGTGAGAATCCAAAACTATTAGAAGATAACCGACAATTGTTTATTAATTAAAAATATAATCAGCTATATATGAAACGCATTTTAATCACCGGAGGCGCCGGTTTTGTTGGATCGCATTTGTGTGAACGTTTATTAAAAGAAGGTAATGAAGTTATTTGTTTAGATAATTATTTTACGGGAAGTAAAAAGAATATTGAACACCTAATGGATCATCATTATTTTGAATTGGTGCGCCATGATGTTACAGAACCTTATATGATTGAGGTAGATGAAATTTACAATATGGCTTGCCCGGCATCACCTGTACATTACCAGTACAACCCTATAAAAACGATTAAAACATCGGTTATGGGAGCTATTAATATGCTGGGGTTAGCGAAACGTGTAAAAGCTAAAATATTACAGGCTTCTACTAGTGAAGTCTATGGAGATCCTGCCGTGCATCCCCAACCCGAAACCTATTGGGGGAATGTAAATCCAATTGGTTTACGTTCGTGTTATGATGAAGGAAAACGTTGTGCAGAGACCTTATTTATGGATTATCATATTCAGAATCAGGTTGATGTAAAAATTATTAGAATATTTAATACGTACGGACCGAATATGAACCCGAATGATGGACGTGTAGTGTCTAATTTCATCGTTCAGGCATTAAAAGGTGAGGATATTACTATTTTTGGTGATGGTACTCAGACCCGTTCGTTTCAATATGTAGATGATTTAGTGGAAGGTACGATACGCATGATGAATAGCCGTGACGGATTTATGGGACCTGTAAATATTGGAAATCCGGGAGAATTTACCATGATAGAACTGGCAGAAAAGATTCTTAAGCTAACAAATTCAAAGTCAAAATTAATCCATTTGCCTTTGCCTAAAGATGACCCGATGCAGCGAAAACCGGTGATTGATCTGGCTAAAAAAGAATTAAATGGCTGGGAACCTAAAGTACATTTAGAAGAAGGTCTGGTTAAGACCATTGCTTATTTTGATAATTTGTTAAAATGATAGTGATACCGTGACTCGGTGAAACGGTTATTCAGTTGAAAGTTAAAAGTTCTTTTTAGTTGGAATTTGAGATTTACGGTAAGGAATTTTTATTAACCAAAGCGGTTGTTAAGTTTTCGAAGAGTGAGGAAGTAACGCTCAACTAGAATTTTGAACGTTTTGATTATTTGATAATATTACTTCATTATGTTAGCAATGAATATTCAAGATAATGTTGTTAAGCAAAGTAAAAAAAAACACCTTATAACTACTTTTAAAAAAAAGAAATCAAATGTGCCCGACATAGCTGTTTGTATTATAAGAAGATGATTACATCTGTCTAGATAACAAAACGCTAAGTTGAATTGTCTTAAAATATAAAAAAAGCATGAAATTAAAATATTATAATAATCTTGATGGAATAAGAGCCATAGCAGCTTTAATGGTTATGTTTTTTCATTTCTTCATTCGAATTGAATCAACAGATGGTTTCTTAAGATTTTTGACTAAAATTTCGGTTTTTGGACAGACAGGAGTCACTTTATTTTTTGTGCTATCTGGATTTTTGATAACTAGGATTTTAATAGCAACTAAGAATACAGAAGGTTTTTTTAAAAATTTTTATTTAAGAAGGACACTAAGAATATTTCCTCTATATTATTTATTTCTATTCTTATCATATTATATTATACCAATACTTTTTGGGACTAAAATTCCAGAACTGAATCAACAGTTATATTATTATACTTATTTGCAAAACTTTGCTTCAACCTTTAATTGGGACGCAATTGGTCCTAGTCATTTTTGGTCTTTAGCTGTAGAAGAACATTTTTATTTGTTTTGGCCGTTTATAGTCTATTTGTTTTCAAATAAAAATTTGATTAAAATTATTTTAATAATAATAATAGGAGCCTTAGCTTTAAGATGGTTAATGCTCTCTGAAGGTTACCAAGTTTTTTATTTTACATTTACTAGATTTGATTCATTAGCAATTGGAGCTTTATTAGCAATTATTGAAATAGAAGGAGGTTTTAAGAAAAGGACTGCTAAAAAGTTTGCTGTTTTATTAATGAGTTTAATAGTACCAACTGTAATAATGTGGACTGTTTTTACTGGAACAGGAGATGTTTATATTCAAATATTTAAATTTTTATTTTTATCAGGGATTTACTTCTCTTTAATTGGAATGTTATTATGTCTAAAAGAGGAACATTTTGTGAATAAAATTTTAAGGACTAAGTTTTTCTCATTTACAGGAAAGATTAGTTATGGTCTATATGTTTATCATCCCATAGTTTATAAACTTTGTGAACATTATTTTGAAATAGAAAATGTTTTTTTAAGATTCATTTTTGGAATTAGTTTCTCATTTTTACTTTCAGTTATTAGTTTTTATCTCTTTGAATCATCCTTTTTAAAGCTTAAGAAGTATTTTGAATATAATAAAAAACAGTTAGTTGCTGAGCCTATAAAAGCTTCCTGATAGTATATCAGGATAAAAAGGAAATTATAATAATATAGAATGAAAACTGATTTATCAACATACAACAATGCTTGGTATCAGCCTGGCGGTAAACTAAAACAGTTAGCCTGGTATTTTGTAAATGTTTTGTTTTTTATCAATCCACTAAATCCGGTATCTAAAATTAAGATTAGTTTGTTAAAGCTTTTTGGTGCTAAGGTGGGCACAGGCGTTGTAATTAAACCTGGTGTTAATATTAAATATCCCTGGTTGTTGGAGATCGGGGATTATACCTGGATAGGAGAAAAAGTATGGATAGATAATCTGACGCAAGTAACTATAGGTAAAAACGTATGCCTGTCGCAGGAAGCGATGTTATTGTGTGGGAATCACAATTACAAAAAAACAACTTTCGATCTCATGGTCGGTAAAATAACTATTGAAGATGGAGCCTGGATAGGAGCGAAATCAGTAGTGTGTCCCGGGGTTAAAGTCCAGTCGCATGCCATTTTAATAGTTAACTCTGTTGCGAATAAGGATTTAAATGGCTTTGGAATTTATCAGGGAAACCCGGCGCAATTTGTAAGAAAAAGAAAAATAAGGTAATGAAGGTATCAATTATTACTGCTACATATAATAGTGAAGCCACGATAAAACAGTGTATGAAATCTGTATTATCACAAGATTATTCTGATGTTGAATATGTAATTGTGGATGGGGCTTCGAAAGATAAAACGTTAGAGTTAGTAAATAACTTTAAGAATGCGAATAAAAATATCGTATCGGTTTCAGAACCGGATAGCGGTATTTACGATGCCCTCAATAAAGGTATAAAAATGGCAACTGGGGATGTTGTCGGATTTTTACATTCGGATGATTTTTTTAATAGCAGTCATACAATAAGCGACATTGTGAACGCATTTAAAAACGAGACTGTGGATGGCGTTTATGGGGATTTACATTACGTGAGTGCACAAAATGTAGATAAGATTATAAGGAACTGGAAGAGTAAGCCTTTTTCGCAGGTCTTACTAAAGCAAGGTTGGATGCCTGCGCACCCGACCTTATTTCTAAAAAAGGCGGTATATAGTAAACATGGCCTGTTCAATTTAAATTTTAAAATAGCAGCCGACTACGATTTGATGCTGCGCATTTTTAGTGATAAGGCACTTAAATTTAAATATTTGAATGAAGTTATTACAAAAATGCGAGTTGGTGGGGCTAGTAACAGAAGTTTAAAAAATATCTGGCTAAAAACCCGTGAAGATTACATGGCTGTTAAAGGAAATAAAATAGGAAACCCTGCCTTAATAGTGTGTTCAAAAAATTTATCTAAAATTCCACAGCTGTTTAAAAAGTAGCTGGATAATTAAATTGGATTGAAGTTTTCAAGAATATATGCTTTACGATTATACTTAAAAGTAATTGAGTTAAAATGGCTAAGTGTTTTATTTTATATTCGTTCCATATTAGATTAACTAAACATTAAACTAAAAATTCATGTGTTGCACATAAATTTATATGTTGTACTTTTGTAATAAACTGCTATTAATGAATTTTATTAACCAACTTATAAGCTATTCTAATCCGGAAACCCTGTTGTTGTTTCCCTTTTTGATGGCATTAATTACAGCTTTTCTGGCTTTTCCAACCATTATTTTTATTGCCCATGCCAAACAACTGGTAGATGTTCCTGATAAACGAAGTGTGCATTCTAAAACGGTTCCAACTTTAGGTGGAATAGGAATTTTCTTTGCTGTAGCGGTAGTTTTAACGTTGTTCGGCGCGTTTTTGAAATCAAATATTTTAATGCCTGTGGTTGGGGCATTAATCATATTGTTTTTCCTAGGTGTTAAAGATGATATCTTAATTTTATCTCCTAAGAAAAAAATGATGGGGCAGATTATTGCATCGCTTTTAGTCATTTTAATTACAGATATCAGAATTACAACGTTTTCGGGGATTTTAGGGTTACATGATTTACCTTATTTTATTTCTGTAGCTTTTACACTTTTTGTATTCATCTTAATTATCAATGCTTATAATTTAATTGATGGCTTAGATGGTTTAGCCGGTTCGGTGGGGTTAATTTCTTCCATGTTTTTTGGTTTTTTGTTTTTTAAAATGGAGAACCTGACACTTTCAGTTATTTCTTTAGCTTTAGTAGGGGCCTTAATTTCATTTTTATATTTTAATTTTTCCAAGGTTCGTAAAATTTTTATGGGTGATACAGGATCCATGGTTGTTGGCTTTTTGTTGGCGTTTCAAGCGATTGCATTTATTAATATGAATCAATTGCAAACGACAGCGCAGTTTCATTATAATGCACCAGTAATAGTATTGTCTATTTTGTTTTTTCCGCTTTTAGATACCCTACGTATTTTTTATGTACGCGTAGTTATATACAAAAAGCATCCGTTTAGTCCTGATAAAAATCATATCCATCATCAAATGCTGCAATTAGGACTTAAACACTGGCAGGTGACTTTGGTAATATCTATAGCTTCGACTTCAGTATTAATTTTTGCCTTAATGTCTCAATACTTAACGGTAAACTGGCAATTATTAGTCGTAGTAATTACCGGTATTGTTATGTTTTCTTTACCATTCTTTATCAATTACAGTGTTTTTAACCGACGATTTAAACTAAATAAGTTGTTACGAAAACTTAATCTTTTAAGTTATTCTAAGGTAAAATAAATCAATCCAATTTAATTCTAAACATTTGTTTATATAGGTAATCCATCTATATTTGTAAGTGAACCCAAAATTATTTTCTGTGCGAATACAATCTGCTCTCAAACTCTTATTCAGTTTTGTTTTAATTACGTCTTGTGCAACAAAAAAGGAAATTTTATATTTTCAGGATTATGAAAATATACCGGAAGATGTTATTCGAAATATGACACGAATTCAAGTTAATGATATTTTAAATATTACGGTTAAAACTATAGATGCAGAGGCAGCTGAACCTTATAATAGATCAAATAGAACCAGTGGAGGAGGTAATAATACCGGGATGATGAAATTACAAGGGTATTTAGTACGACCAGATGGGAGAATAACATTCCCTATTTTAGGAGATATACATGTGAGTAATAAAACTACTAAAGAACTTCAGGAGTTAATTCACGATTTATTAGTAGATGGAGGACATTTAAAGCAACCTACTGTAATCGTTCGCATTATAAATGCAAAATTTACAGTTTTAGGTGAGGTGAAAAGTCCTGGAACTAAAGAATTTGATGAAGAAACTTTGACTTTACCTCAGGCCATCGGTATAGCCGGAGATTTACAAATGTCAGGTGTTAGAAATGATATCATGATTATTCGTGAAGTAAATGGAGTGAGAACCGTTGGACATATTGATATGACAAAAACAGATTGGTTTACGAGTCCATATTATAATATTAAACAAAATGATGTTATAGTGGTAAACCCTAATGGACCTAAAGTGAAATCTGCAGGATATATTTCCAATATTGGAGGTTTAATGGGGGCTATTTCCTTTATCATAACTTTAATTTTATTAATCCAAAGATAATATATGAGTGGACAACAACAGGTTCAATTAGAGCAAGAGGCTCAGGATACAGGCGTTAATATTAAAGATGAAATTTTAAAATATTTAAAGTTTTGGAAGTGGTTTGTCTTGGCTGCTTGTATTGGCACTTTGCTGGCATTTGTATATTTAAGATTTACGCCAGAAACCTATAGATCTTTTGCCAAAATTAAAATTTTGGATGAATCGTCTAGTCTGGAATTGTCTACAGGAAAGGGAGGAAGTTTGTTTTCGGATACCAAAAACCTAGATAACGAAATAGAGGTGATTCGATCAAAGCGGCTATTGGAAAAAGTTGTTGATAGTTTAGATTTACATATCAGATATTTTTTCGAAGGAAAATTCAAACAGCAGGAGGCCTGGGGAATACCCTTTAAATTTATAAGTGTTTTACCTAATGAAGCAATAAGGGGTGGAAGGTTTTATGTGGAAGTATTAGAACACGGATTTAAAATAAGAAAAGGTGAGGATTTTGATACCGAATTTATAACAGATAGCTATAATGTAAATAACCCTTTAAAAGATTTTCCTTTTTTAATTACTTCAAATCCTAATATTAAAAATTATATAGGTTTTTTATTTAGAATAGACGTGCAATCAATAGCTTCTGCTGCAGCGGCGTTATCATATCAAATAGGTATTAATCGCGTTGGAGCTACCGATATATTACAACTTAATCTAGTAGGAGAAAATAGAAAGCGTTCCGAAGCTATTTTAAATAAGGTAGCAGAACAATTTAATCGAGATGGAGTAGAAGATCGTCAATTGGTATTTCAACGGACTATTGATTTTGTAGATGAACGTTTTGTGTTTTTAGCTGAAGAATTAGACTCTATCGAAGTGGATAAGAAAGAATTTCAGCAACACAATAATATGGTGTCTTTTAATTCCGATATAGGTTATAGCATGTCGAAGAAAACGGGAACTGAAAGTGCTGTACTGGATGTCGAAAATCAAATTGCTTTATCTAAATTATTGATAAATACTTTATCTGATAACGATTTAGGAACTTTACTGCCGCAAAGTATTGGTTTGGGTAGTGTTGGTGCTAATGGATTAGTTGATCAATATAATAAAGTGATTTTAGAGCGAGAAGCTTTAATTACAAGTGCAGGTGATAATAACCCTAAAGTAATTGCGCTTAATGAACAATTAGAAGAATTGAGGACTAATTTATATAAATCGCTGGCAGTTTATCAAAAGCAGTTAGATCTATCTTTAACACGTTTTAAAATAGCTGAAGAAGGAGCTATAGGATTGGTGAAGAATATGCCGGAAAAAGAAAAGATTTTAAGATCTATTGAACGACAGCAAAACTTAAAAGAAAACCTATATTTGTTATTACTTCAGAAACGAGAACAGGCTGCTATAAATCTGGCTATTACTGCGCCTTCAATAAAGGTGATAGAATATGCGGCTAGCTCGGGAAAACCTGTCAGTCCAGATAGTAAGGGGATCTACATAAAATCTATTTTAGGAGCGCTTGTTATTCCTTTTGGAATTATATTTTTACTATTTAAATTAGATACTAAAGTACATGATAAATCAGATGTTGTAAAATCTTCTAAAAATATACCTATAGCAGGAGAAATTCCTAAAATGATTGGAAATGATAAATTATTTTCAAACCCACATGATCGTACCATGTTAGCCGAATCCTTCAGGATTTTAAGTACAAACTTAAATTTTATATTGCCAGTTAATGAAAATAAAGCGGAGGCACAAGTTATATATGTAACGTCTTCTATTAAAGGGGAAGGGAAAACCTTTGTGTCGGTAAATTTAGCTTTAGCCTATTCAAGTATAAGTAAAAAAGTTCTTTTAATCGGAGCTGATTTGCGTAATCCTAAAATTAAAGTAACGGGACAAAAGAAACATGATAAAGGGCTTTCGGATGTATTGTATGACGGTGAGTTAAATTGGAAATCTGTTTTACAAGATAGTTCTTATAACAAGAGCCATTTAGATGTATTGATTGCCGGGACGATACCTCCTAACCCAGCTGAATTATTGTCTAATGGGAAATTGAAACAAATAATAGAAGAGGCTAAATTAGAGTATGATTATATTATTATAGATACAGCACCAGTAGTGCCAGTAACAGACACACTATTGATTTCTCAGTACGCTGATGTTTCTATATATGTTGTTCGTGCGGGGTATACGGAGAAAAAATTGTTAGGTTTTTCCAAAGAAATATATAATCACAATAAATTGAATAATATGGCCTACGTGGTAAATGATATTAGTGAGGCAAAATCCTCTCGTGGTTATGGCTATAACTACGGGTATGGTTATGGGTATAACAATGAGACCGTAGTTAATAAATATTCCTGGACAGGGGTTAAAACGGTAATAAAAAACAAGCTAAGAA